>CAWFLS010000004.1:0-229786 GCA_963816675.1 uncultured Chloroflexia bacterium | reverse complement strand
GCCGCGCCGCCCGAACCGCCCGCCACGACACCGGCCGAGTGATCGTCATCGGCGTGGATCACGTCGTCCTTGTTGGCGGCCACCTCGAGCGCATCCTCGCCGTTGCTCGTCCCGGAGCCGGGCGTGCTGTCGATCGTGACCGTGGAGGACCCGGCACCCGTGTCGCGGATGGCCGCCAGGGTAGTCGTGGAGATCTCGTCACCGCGACCGATGACCCCTACCCCGATCGCCTCACCCGCCCCGAGCGAGACCGCCACCCCGCCGCCGACGACCCACATCTCCGAGGCCTCGGTCGCCGTGACCCGGACCGCACCAGCCGCGGAGATCGTGACCGAATCGAGTGTCGCCTCGGTCAACCCGATGATCCGGTTGACCGATACCGAGCCCGCGAAGGCGGTCGCCGCGCCCTGACCGGTCGCCAGACCGAAGCCGGCGCTCACTGCCACGAGCAGCCCTGACCAATTCGCGTTCACGGTCACGCTGCCCCCGCGCGGGGGTCCGCGTGGGTCGTTGGGCGCGTAGGCGTACGCGTTGAGCGTCCCGTCCGCGACGAAGGCGCGCGTCGTGTACTGGAGATTGTTGAAGCTGATCGCGCCTGCCGATCGGCGCGGGAGCCTTCCTGATGCTCGGGAATGGCCACGGCGGCCGCGCCCGAGGCGGACACGACCGTCGTCGTGCTCGTGGCCCCGATCGTGAAATCGTGCGCCTGGAACATCCCCGGAGCGTTGATGTACGCCTGCGTGCTCTCGAGCAGGACGAAGTTGAGTTCCACGCTGCCCGCGACGCCCGTTGGCCGGGAGGGCTCCTTGAACAGTTGCTTGAGCGTCACCGCGCCGTAGATGTTGCCCGGGACCGGGTCGTCGAGAGCAGGCGGGTCCTTCATCCCGTTGACGTACGCCCCGGCCAGGGCGAACGCGAGGATGAGCCCGGACGAGGTAGCCAGGAGGGTGATGTCGTCGCTCCCGGCGTCGATCACGTCCCGCCCGAGCCCGAGGTCCCGAACAGAGCGCCGAGTATGGCCTCCGTGTCGCGCGTGACGATGTTGATCGCGAGCGCGACCCCGACGCCGAGACTGTCGCCTGCGACGATGCCGCCCGCTATGCCGATCCGGTCGAGCTGGTCCGACGCCGTGACCCTGACCGGGCCGTGGGGGTCGGCCCCGCCGCCGCTGAGGACGACGCCCGATTCGATCTGTGCCCGGGTCGTGTTGTGAATGACCGCCACCGGGAAGGCGCCGGCGATGGCGAATGAGCTGCCACTCGCGCCGGCCTGGACGAAGGCGAGATCGAAGATGGTCGTCGAGGCGCTCACCCGCAACCCGTCGGTCCGTTCGCCGGTGTTGGCGTCGACTGCGGTCGGGTCGCGACCGACGGTGACTCCACGTGCCGCCCTCGATGACGGCCTTCGCGACGTTCGTCATGACCTCGAACAGGAACGACGCGCCGATGCCGCCCTTGTCGCCCTCGGCGCCGAACGGGTTGACCAGGCCCTTGAGGAACTCCTTCGCCCGGCCGGGCTTCGACATGTCGTCCTTGATGTTCTTCATCAGCGACTCGACGTTCTTGATCCCGCCGGTGATGTTCAGGCTCAATCCGCCGACGCCGACGACCGCGATGAAGTGCATATCGATGCTGGCCGCGACCGCGACGCCTTGGGCGCCGTCGCGGAAGCGGGACAGGCTGCTCTGGTTCACCAAAGCGCCACGTTTGACGCGAGCCTCGGCGGTGTTGTCATAAACGTTGATCGCGATGGACCCGCCGATGCTTGTCTTCGCCTGGGCTGCGGACGTGAGGACGAAGGTGTTGAACAGGTTCGACGAGTAGCCCATCGTTCCGTCGTTCACGTAGGTCCAGGCATCGGTGCTCCCAGCGAACTCGGCCGGATTGATCGACGACGCAAAGTTCGCCAGGAGGAACGGGTAGCTCAGCGAGGCGCTCACGTCGGTCTGGTCGCGTGCGTCGAGGTCTGCAAACCGCCCGACGACGGCGCGCGCGGTGTTGGTGAACAGTCCGATCCCGATGGCCACCGCGACCGCCGTGTCGGCCCCCTCCTGGCCCGGCTTGGGTTCCGGCTTGGTAGCTGACGAGGTCGACGCGACCTGGGACTTCTCCTCGATCTCGGCCGAGACCTTGATGCCCGCGTCCGAGGCGAGGACCGTCCGCGGCTCGCCCGCGCCGGGAACGCCGATCCGCTCGGTGTCCCCGACGAGGCTCTCGACGACATGGCTGGCGAAGTTGACGGCAACGGCGCCGGCGACCCCGATGTCCCCACCCGGGTCCGGGACGCCGGCGTTCTTTGGCGGCTTGATGGCCTCGAAGATGAGCTTGCCGATGCCGATGAGCTCCTCGAGGCTGCCCATGCCGCCGGTCAGCCCGGACGCGACCGATACCTTCTTGGAGGTCGGGTCGGAGATGGTGGCGACGGCGGCGATGCCGTTGTAAGCCGTCAGCGTCGACGAGATGCAGATGCCGGTCAAGCAGCCGGTCGTCGTAAGGAGATGCTTGTTGCCGAGGTCACCGGTATCGGCGCCCTTGATGAGGTCGAGCGGTTCGGCCATCTTCGCGGCAGCGGCGCTCACGACCAGGCGGACAGTCGTGTCGTCGACCTTCACGACGTAGTAGAGCCTGGCATCCTCGAGGCCGCCAACGGGCCGGTCGTACACCGTCAGGCCGAGCGGCTGGAGCGTCACCGGGTCGAGCACCTCGACGAGGAGGCTATCGATATCGGTCCCGACCCCGAGCTCGTCGTCCGCCAAAACCAGCGTGGTGAGCCCGGTGCCAGCATCGAAGGCGGCCGACACGACCGTGGTCGAGAACGACGTGCCCGCGGTGACCCCGTTGACGTGCGCCGCCGCGACGAGCAGCGCCGTCACGTCGCCCGGGATCGTCAGAGTCCGGGCGTCCGTCGCCACGAGGTCGAAGGTGAACTGGACCGGCGGGGCCGTCGCGGTCGTGGTCGCCGAGTCGCTCCGGTAGATCACCGCATCGCCGGTGTTGAAGCCGTGGGCAGTGGCGAACGTGATCGTGTTCGTCGTCGATGACACGTCGCTCGCGGGGTCGAACGTCGCGATATCCGTCTCGTACAGGAACGAATGACTGCCGATACCTCGCCAGAAGACAGTGACCGGCGTCCCGTCGAGCCGCTTGAGCGCGATGTGGTCCGTGTCGACCGAGACGACCTCGTAGGCCTGGCCTTGATCGATCCCGATCACCCCACGGAATGCCGAGAGGTCGAGCCGTGCGTTGATTACCGAGGAGCCCGGCGTGACGTCGGTCAGGACGCCGGCGACGACCTCCCGGAGGACGAACTGGTTCGTATTGATGACGTGGACGACGTAGTGCAGTCCGACGGTCAGCCCGTTGACGCTCGTGCTGACCCCAGTGAGCGTCACCCCGACGTCGCCAGTGAGCCCGTGGTTCGCGACGGTGAAGGTCGGCCCGGAGACCGCTGTGACCGTGAACGACCAGGTCGGATCCACGATGCCCGCGGGCGGGAGCGGCGAGCCGAGGTAGCGGACGACGGTCCCGGTCGTGAAGGGGTGAGCGGTGATGCCGATCGTGCTGCCGCTTACGGCGGACGATTGCCAGTCCTGCACCACCGGGCGGCCGAGCTGGTGTTCGGGCGGGTTGCCCGGTGGCGTCTGCGTCGGCGGCGGCTCATACGACAGCGGGATCGTGGGGGCCAGCGCGAGCCGGATCGTGTCCTTGTCCACGACTTGGACGTAGTAGGTGGTCTCGCCGTCGTCCTTGAGCTTGGCCGGGTTCGTTGGGCACACCTCGGTGTCCGGGTCGCTGCAGCCGTAGCGGATGGCCGGGACGCCAACCTTGGTCGTTGTCGTCACGAGGTCGCGGCCCGGCTCGTAGAGGACGCCCTGACCGTCGGTCAGGCCATGGTCCGGCAGGTGGATGGTGTTCGAGTCGTAGTCGACGTCCTTGCCGGTGTTGGCATCGAAGCGGTACTCGCCCTTGGCGAGACTGAGACCGCCCGCGTCGATATGACCGTCGACGGTGGTCCGGATGTCGGCGATGTCGACGTCGACCGCTACGGCGACGCTGACCGTGCCGTCGTCTGAGATCGTCGGCTGGGCCCAGGCGAAGTTCGTGACCTCCCCGCTCGCTGTGATCGAGACGCTGCCCGGGGTCGTGATCGACGAGGTCTGGTTGACCGTGACGTGGGAGGTCTCGTTCGTGTTGGCGATGGCGACGGCGACCGCCGTGACCTTCGGGTTCGATGCAAGTCCGGCATTCGCCGCGGTCCGCGCCTTCACGAACGCGTTGGTTGTCGCACTCGAACTGAGGTCCACGCCTTCGGCCGCCTCGATCGTGGTGCCCTCGACCGTCGTCTTGGCGCTCGACCACGCCTGCCCGTACGCGATGGCGACCGCGAACGCCCCGTCCTTCGCGAGCCCGTTGTAGGACACCGCATGGATCGAGGCGTTCGTGCTGGCCGAGGTGGCGAGGCTTACCGCGCCGGCCGCGCGGATCGTCGCGTTGATGATGGACACGACCGCGTTGGCGATCCGGACCGAGACCTGACCCGAGATCCCAGCAAATGTACTCAGCGCCAGATCCGGCAGCTGGTCGGCGAGGCTCCGGAGGCCGGTCAGCCATCCGGAACCGTAGGTCCCCAGGTCGTCGGGAAGGCCGATGTCCTCGGCGCTTGCGCTGATGGTGACCGCGCCACCGTCGAGCGTAGATCCGGTCACGGTCACTGTGGCGGTATTGACCGCCACGTCGATCGGCACGAGCGTGGTAGCAACGCCGAGCGGCCGAATGGATGCGTCGATGGTTATGTCGCCGGGCGCGTAGACGCCACCAACAACCCCGGTCAGGATCTTCGCGCCCGACTCGAGCTCGACCGTCTCGCCCCGGAAGATGACCTTACCCGAATCGCCGACGTTGGCCCCGCTTGCGTCCCGGTTCCGAGTGTCGAGGACGACCCCGGCGTTGACCACGATCTTGTTCGCGCCGGCCGTCAGGGCATGGCCGCCGAACTCGATGCTGCCCTCGAACGTGATGGTGTCTGGGCCGTCCACCTCGATCGGGGGGTTGTCAGGATCCGGCGGCGGGCCGTCGTAGCCGTCGACGATCAGGTTTGCGAGGAAGGTCCCGAGGCCTTCGATGTTGAGGTGCTCGTCCGAACCGGCGGGGTTGAATTCCGAGGAGGATCGTCAGCGACCCGGTGGGGTCGTCGAAGGTGACGCTCTCGAAGGTGTGGAGGTCGTTGTCGCTCTCGATCACGAGCTTGCCGGTCGTCGCGTCCCGTTTCAGACGCGCGCGGTCGGCGATGATCGTGCCGGTGAAGACGCGGTCGGCGACGTTGAGGTCGTCGACGATCGGTTCCATCCCGGCGTACGTGATGAGCAGTCGCGTCGCGGGTGATCGTCGCCCGAATCCGGTCCTCGCGCGTCGTACACGACGCGCGTGTAGCGGCCGCCCGTCAGGTGGACGGTGTCGAACCCGCCGTCGCCGCCTTCGACCGTTCCACTGAGGACGCCGGCCGGCCGCGAACTCGAAGTTGTCGTGATTGTTCGCCGCCCCTGCGAGGTTCTCGATGCTCGCGAACGTCACGCCGCTCACCGACCCCTTGTCGCGGACCGTCACGGCCCATGTCGTGTCGCTGTTCGGCCCGACGAGCGTGTCGGCGCCGGCGCCTCCGTCCACCGACAGAGGGATGACCAACGGCGTCAGCAGGTCCAGGACGAGGCGGTCGTCGCCGTCGGTCCCACCGACATGGACTGCACGCACCCCGGCAGTCGGGGCGGCATCAACGACTTCCTTGCCCTGCACGACGCGCACGAGTTGGATGCCTGTGGCAGTCGAGCGGACGGTGCCGTCCCAACTCGTCCCCGCGGGCGAGGCCGCGGTCGCGACGCCGTCCACGACACGCCACCACGAGCCGCGGACGGTCAGGGTCGCACCGATCGCGATCGCCGGATCGCCGACGTCGAAGACGAGGCGCGCGGTGAACGTGCCGACGTCCGGGGCGGTGATGACGAACTCGATGATCGTGGTTTCGCCCGGGCCGACCGTGAAGGGAGTGGTCACGGCGAGCGCGAACACCCCGGCTGCGTCGTCAACCACCGTGACGCCGAGCACTGTCACGGGGCTTGGGCCGGGGTTGGTCACGGAGACATGGCTGGTCGTTGACGCGCCGAGATAGGCGGCCCCGGCGTCGAACGCGCCGCCAGCGACGTCGAGGACCGACGAGGTTGCGGCGGGTGGCGTGGTCGGATTCGGATTCGCGGTCGGCAGCGGCGCGGTTGCGGTCGGCGTCGGGTCGGGTGCCGTGGAGGATCCGGTGCAGAAGTCTGCTCGGGCCCGGACGTCGCGTCCGGCGCGGATGTCGGGTCCGGAGTGCTGCTCGGATCCGCGGACGCCTCGGGGCTCCCGCTCGGATCCGCGGATGCCTCGGGCGACGGCCTGCCGCCGGGCGCGCTTGATCCGGGGTCGTCAGTCGATGTTGGCGTCTCGGCCGCGGTCGGCTCAGGTGTCGCCGAGGCGTTCTCGGAGCTCGGTGGGTCGCTGGTCGCCGGACTGGAGGTTTGAGCCGAGGGACTGGGCGTCGGCGCCGGCGTCGGATTCGGCGTGGGCTCGGGCGTCGCGGCTGGAGTCGGCTCGGGCGTCGGCTCGGGTGTCGGCTGGGGCGGCGGAGTCGGGTCGGGAGTCGGCTCGGGCGTCGGCTGGGGCGTCGGTGACGGCGTCGGCGTGGACGAATCCGGGGACGCATCCGACGTCTGCGTCCCCGCGGATGTCGAAGCGCCGGGCGTGGCCATCGCCGCCGGAGTGTGAATCGGATGTGGCGTGGGAGTCGGCGTTCGCGTGGGCCGCGGCGTCGCCGCCACGATGGACGGTGCCGTCACCGACCGGGTAGACCTGACCGCGATCCTCGTCGACCCGCCGGTGACCCGGACCAGCGCGCGACTACTCGCCCTCGGGCTCTTTGCCCTGGCTGCCGGTTTCGGCGTGGGAGACAGGGTCGGTGTCGGGGCGGCCGTGCGTTGCTCGGTCGCCACAGGGGCCGGGGTGGCTGGCGGCGGCGTATAGACCGGTAGAGCCGTGATAGGTAGCGGCGCCGGAGCGGAGACGCGCGACGCAGGCGCCTGGGCCACGATCGGCGTCGCCGACTGCTCGGTACCCGTGGACGCCGGCTCGCGAGCCTCGATGGGCGGTGTTGCCCGCGTGCTGGCGGCGACCGTCGACATCGGGGCCAGGGCGAACCACGCCGAGACACCGAACACGAAGAGACGAGGCGGCGCAGTGCGGCGCAACGCGCGACCCACGCGGAATCCCTCTAGCCCTCTGCTCGAGGCTGCGCTCCCCGGGCCGCAGCAGTTCGACCGAGTGCGCAGTATGCGCATGAGGCGCGCCATTGTCACGTGCAAAATGCGCCGACCTTCGCCGCCGTCCGAACGGTGGGTTGGCCGGACGCGGCGAGAAGCCATGACCTCGACTCAACGTGTGGCCAGCACGGCCTCCGAAAGCGAAGGCCACGCGTCGAGCGCCCATGGCCCGAACGCCCGATCGGTCAGGGCCACGAGTGCCAGGTCGGCCACCGGATCGACCCACACGAACGTGCCGGCACCGCCGAAATGTCCGAACGCGGAGCGACTGTTCCGCTCCGCCATCCAGTGCGGCGACTTCGAGCCGTGGATCTCGAATCCGAGGCCCCAGTCGCACGGATCGAACCGCCCGACCCCGGGCACGACCCCCGGCAAGCCGGGGAACGCGACCGTCGAAGCCGCTGCGAGCGTGGCAGGCGACATCACGTTCGGTCGGAGGCACTCCCCGGCGAACGCGGCCAGGTCCGCGAGCGACCCATGCAACCCCGCGGACGGCCGGCCTGCGAGTGTCGTCGCCCGTCATACCCAGGGGATCGAGAAGCCACTCGCGGAGAACGTCCTCGAACGGCCGGCCAACGCGCTCCGAAACGAGGTCGCCGAGCAGGTCATACCCAACGTTCGAGTAGATCCGCCGGCGGCCCGGTGCGGCGAGCGTCGGGCCAGCCTCGAACTGAAGCCCCGACGTGTGCGCCAGCAGATGACGAACGGTCGCACCCGGCGGACCGACCGGTTCGTCGAGATCGATCATCCCGCGCTCGGCGGCGGTCAGCACGACGACCGCGGTCAACGGCTTCGTCACGGACGCCCAGCTGAACGTCCGCGCCGCATCGCCATGCACCGCCAGAACCCCGCCGGGCCCCACGACGGCAGCGGCGGCATTCCCGGCTCCCCAGCCGTCGATGACGCGAAGGACCTCGTCCAGCTCGGCCACCGCCAAAGCCTACCGGGACCTCTGCCGCATCGTCGCTGGGCCGACCGGCGCCTCACGACCCCTCGACAGAGGGTGCAACATCAGTCCGATGCGTCATCGCGCCCCGCCGCGCGCCGCCACCATGGCCGCCGTCCTCGCCACCCTCCTCGCCCTTGTCGCCACTTCGGTGACCTCGGCAAGCGAATTCCCACCCGGCAAGGAGGGCTATCACAGCTACACCGAGGTCGCGGCCGATATCGCAGCCGTCGCCGCGGCGCACCCGGACATCGTGTCGGTGTTCTCGATCGGAAAGAGCTTCCAGGGCCGCGACATCTGGGCCGCCAAGGTCTCGGACAACGTCAGCGTCGATGAACGCGAGCCCGAGGTCCTGTTCGACGGTGGGACACACTCGGACGAGCCGATGAGCGTCGAGATGACGTTGCGCATCTTCCACTGGCTCGCCGACGGCTACGGGCTCGACTCGCGGATCACGAACATCGTCAACAGCCGCGAGGTGTGGATCGTCTTCGTGGTCAACCCCGACGGCGCCGAATACGACATCTCCGGTGGCCGATTCCACTCGTGGCGCAAGAACCGCCAGCCGACGCCGGGTACCTCGGCCATCGGGACCGACCTCAACCGGAACTTCGGCTACCGCTGGGGTGGCGGCGGGCGCACCAGCGCCGACCCGTACGACCTCACCTACCACGGACCGTCCGCGTTCTCGGCTCCCGAGACCCGGGCGATGCGGACCTTCCTCGCCAACCGCGTCGTTGGCGGCCGTCAGCAGATCCGGGCAGCCATCTCGTTCCACGAGAACGGCCGGCTGGTGATGTGGCCGTACGGGTACACGCTCACCAACGTTCCCGCGGACATGACGGTCCAGGACCAGGCTGCGTTCGTCACGCTGGGTCGGCGGATGGCTGCGACCAACGGATACACGCCCGAGCAGGCCAGCGACCTCTACGTCAGCTCGGGAACGACTCGCGACTACGAGTACGGCATCTACCGCATCTTCGGGTTCACGTTCGAGATGTCGCCCGACAACATCCCGTACCAGGACGATTCGTTGATCGCGCCCGGAGACCGGACGCAACCGGGAAGCCGTCCTGTCGTTGCTGGAGCTGGCGTCATGTCCGCTCGCCGTGCTCGGCAGGAACGTGCGTCTCGCACGGTGCGGCGCCTACGACGATGACCTCGAGGTCGGCCGCGGATGGACGTCGAACCCGGACGGGACCGATACGGCGCCGGCCGCCGTCCGCCTGGCCCGCGGCAATCCGGCGGGGACGGCCCGCTTCGGCACCAAGCAGCGCGGCACGACGCCGTCGGGTTCGATCGCGCTCGTCACGGGCAGCGCGGCCGGGATTTCGGCGAACGCAAACGACCTCGACGGCCGGACCACGGCCCGCTCACCCGACCATCGACGTCCCCGCCGGCCGCGGGCCAGCGCCTGACGTTCGCGTACGTGTTCGCCCACGACGCCCGCTCGACCACCTCCGACCGCCTGCGCGCGATCGTCGAGCGATCAGACGGAACGAAGGTCGAAGTCTTCCGCGTCTCGGGCCGGGCCGCCGACGTCGACGGCGTGTGGCGGACCGCCTCGATCTCGATGGACCGCTTCGCCGGCACGCGTGTTCGGATCCGGTTCGAGGCCGTCGATGGCGGCTCGAACAACCTCGTCGAGGTCGAAGTCGACGACGTCCGGATCACCGTTCCGAGCTGACTCTCGTCACCGGTTCGTCATCGGTCGGGCCTATAGTTTCGACATGAGGTTCTTCAACTCCAAACCCGATGTCGTCCCCTCCCCCGCTGAAGCCCTCCCCGGCCGACCCGACCCGATCGTGAAGCCCGGCCGGCACACCGTCCTTGGCACTCCGCTTGCCGGTCCGTGGCCCGAGGGCACGAAGACGGCGATCTTCGGTCTCGGCTGCTTCTGGGGCGCCGAGAAGGCGTTCTGGCAGCTGCCCGGCGTCGTGACCACCGCAGTCGGCTACGCCGGCGGCACCACCCCCAATCCCGACGTACGAGGAGTCGTGCACCGGCCGGACTGGCCACGCCGAGGCGGTCCTCGTCGCCTACGACCCGACCCGGATCTCGTACGAAGAGCTCCTCAAGACGTTCTGGGAGGATCACGATCCCACCCAGGTGATGCGTCAGGGCAACGACGTCGGGACCGAGTACCGCTCGATCATCCTCACCACCGACGACGACCAGCAGCGTATGGCGGAAGCTTCGCGCGACGCGTTCCAGGCGAACCTGACGAAGGCCGGCTACGGCACGATCGCCACCGAGATCAAGCCCGCCGGTCCCTTCTACTACGCCGAGGACTACCACCAGCAATATCTCGACAAGAACCCGCGTGGCTACTGCCCGATCCACTCGACCGGCGTCAAGCTGCCGGCGGACTTCAAGGTGACGCCGCTTCAGTACGTGGAGTAGACACAACCGTATCTCTGGAGCGGAGGGGTACGTCCGTGCCGTCAACGAGCCGTACTGGTCCTGTTCGAGGATTTGACTCACGTCAAATTCCATCGACGCTCGCTTCGGTCTGCGATCTAGATGGAGGGTGGTCGGTTCGATGGCTTCCAGCATGTCGACGATCGGGTGCCGCAGCGCCTGGTGACGGCGACCGGGCAGAACTCACTGCCACGATGAGGTCGACAGCCGCGAGGTCTTGCTCTTGCGGCGGCTGGTTATCCGGGTGCACGGCAACGTCTCGCGCCGTTGGTCCACAGTGTCCGGCCGCGGACACTGTCATAGTTCGAACTCGGATCCTGATCGACAACGGCGGTGTCATGTCGTCGTTACGGCCCGATGCATCCGGGCAGACTCCCCGAACACATGACGGTGTAGAACGAGTCGATCGACTCTCTGACATCTGCAACGTAGGACGACAGAACCGATGACGACCCGCGAAGAGGCAAATCTGGCGATCCAGTCACTCGAGGCGACCATTCGGAGCCAACGGGCGGCCATGAACAAGGCGTCCTTTGCGCAGATCCTTCCGTCGCTCCACGTGAACGTGCCCGCGTCTCGCGTCGAAGACCCGCTTGGCGCAGGGCGCCAGCGCCGGGAAGACGTCCTCGCCGAATGGGAGACGGCCATCGAGGATCTCGAGGCCATGTACGACGAGGCTCATTCCGCCCTGGCCGAAGCGAACTATTTCGCCGACGGCCGGTTCAAGCACCCGGTAGACCTGGTCCGAGCGCAACAGAAGTGGTCCCAGGCCGTCGCCATCGTCAATGAGGCTCTCCGCGTCGCCGCTTGAGTCTGGCGCGCGGGCCTGCCTGACATTAGGCGGTGTCACGACCAAACCAAACGGCTAGTGGTCCCGAGAACGGGACTGGAGTAGCCTGCGCGCATGGTGACCCGGAGTGATGCGAATCTCGCGTGCGAGACGCTCGAAGCGACGATTCGGAGCCAGCGGAGGGCGCTGGACAAGGGCGCGGTCGGCGAAATGCTGGAGTCGCTGCGAGCGAACGCAGGTCCTGCGGACGAAAACGCGCTGCACGCCGGCGAACGACCCGACGAGGCCGACCTGGCCGCATGGGAGCTCGGCATCGAGGCCCTGGAGGCTCAGTACGACGAGGCCCATTCGGCCTTCGCCGAGGGGAACTACTTTGCCGATGGGCGCTTCCGGCACCCAGTCGATCACGTTCGAGCCGAACAGAAGTGGAGCCGAGCCGTGGCCATCGTCGACGAAGCGCTCGCGGTCCGCGCGTAGACGGAGGCCCTACACGGCCAGTTCGGCCGAATAGAGCCGCAGCGTTTCCGAAACCCCCTTCAATTCGGCCTGGCCGATCTCGCGGAAGCTGACTCCGGCACCTTCTGAAGCCGTCGACGACCTCGTGACTGACGACGACCTCGTGCGGGCGGGCGTACTCGGCGATGCGTGAGGCGATGTTCACCGTCCGACCGAAGTAGTCGCCGTCCTGGAAGACGACTGGCCCGGCGTGCAGGCCGACATGCGCCGGCGGCAGCCCTTCGGCCTTGATGCCCTCGACCATCGCGAGCGCGGCGCGGACACCCGGTCCCGGGTCACGAAAATGGAGCATCACTCCGTCGCCCAGCCACTTGACCGGCCGGCCACCGTACGCGACGGCGGTCCGTTGCACGAGTCTCGCCAGATTTCCGGCGAGCTCCGCGGCTGCCTGGTCGCCGCGCTCCTGTGTCAGCCGCGTGTACCCGGTGATGTCGAGAAAGCACATCGCCGGTGGCCGGTACAGCCGGCGCTGGATGCCGGCGTCGGCGATGGCCGACTCGACGACGCCGACGATGTTCGCGCCCCATGTATGTGCCTCGTGGGCGTGATAGATCATCAGCAGCGCCTCGTCGATCTGAGCGCTGAACCGGGCGGGCACCTCCGATCGTGTCCACTCACCGATCTCGACGACCGACATGCCCGACGCCGCCTGAGCCCCGATGACATCGACCCGCCACAGCTCGCTCGCGGTGTCGGCAACCCGTCTGAGACTGTCGCCGACGACCCGGAGGATCCGCTCCATCGATGCCGGGCTATAGCCGACCAGCCTCGAACTCTCCAGCAACGGCACCAGCGATAGCTCGTCTTCCCGCATCCGGTCGCCCGGTGAAGGCATCGCTCCGCCGATCGCGTCACGGGTGGCCATCACGAGTTGGACCGGGAGACCGGTCCGCGACGCAACCCCTTCGAACGTCTCCGAGCTGATCGAGGCCCATCGTTCGTACGGCGCGCCGTCCATGAACTCGAACGAGATCAATCCCTGCTTGACCGCATTCGCAAGGTCATCGACGGCGATGCCCGATTCATCTTCGAGGCTCAGCGCCAGCTGAGCCCTTCGAGCGTCCGCCGAGACGAATTCGCCGTCTTCGTCCGGCCCGATGAACCCGATGGACACGAGCCGATCGATGACGGCTTCGCCGACGCCCACGCGGTCGGCAAGATCAGCCTTCGACAGGGTCCCCATCCGCGCTAGCGTACCCGCGCGCACCACGTTCGATCCCGAAGTCGTGCAACGGCATTGTTCGAGCCGTTACCCTTGGCGGAGACCGAGACGAGCGGGAGGGGAGCGATGACGACCCAACAGCAAGACGACATCAAGTCCACCGCATCGGCCCTCGAGGAATGGCGCACTGCCGAGCGCAGCGCTGCCGTCGCCCGTCGCGGACGGGTCGCCGCTGAGGCCGCGGCAGTCGCAGCCCAGGAAGCCGCTGAAGCTGCGGCCGCGACCGCCGTTGCCGCCGCGGCGACGGCCGAGGCGGCACGGGCAGCGGTCGCTTCGGCGGCCCTTGCCGAAGCCTCGGCGACCAAGACTGCGAATGCGGCCCGATTCGTCGTGCAGTCGACCCGATCCGACGTTGCGGACGCCGAGACCGACGAAGCGACAGCAGATATCAACGAGGCAGAGGCGCACGAGCGGTACCGCCAGGCGGTGGATCGCGCCTCAGGACGAGAGCCGGGACAGCTCCAGTAGCGGCTGCGCTTTCCTTCGGGCCGTGCCGGACGTCCCTGGCACCGCGGCGGCGCCAACATCGAAACCGCTGCGAACGCCGCATCCGAGCCCCCTCTTTGGCGTACGCTGGCGCCTGGGGCCTCGAGAGGGAGGGTTTCGACCGATGATGGCGCTCTTCGGTGCGCTGCTGCCGCGGTTCGTGTTGTTCGTCGGGTGGACGAACGATCCAGCTGGCTGGGAAGCCGTGCTGGGGTCGCCGGTCTGGTTCCTGTTCGGGTTCCTGTTCTTCCCCTGGACGACCCTGATCTACGGTTTCGTCGCGCCGAACGGGCTGACCGTGCTGAACCTGGTCTTCATCGCGCTCGGCCTTCTGGTCGACCTCGGGACGTGGGGTATCGGGTTCTTTGCAAGTCGTAGGCGGGCAGAGGCATATCGAGGGACGTAGCATGCTGAGACCTCAGGCGGCAGTGTCCTCGGTGCGCACGGTGATCCGAGGGGATCGGCGCATCTCGGGGACGCACTCGTTGGCTTCGGTGATCGCCCGGGTTCGCTCGGCCCTTTCCCTGCGACGCCGGGAGGAGCGGCGGAACGTACGATTCGCTCGCGATGCATCTCGGGATCCCGTACGACGATGCCGCGTGGATCTTCCGTCGCAGTCGGCAGGTGGGCTATCCGACCGCCATGGCGGAGTTCATGGCGGTGCGCGACGAGAGAGACGGTGTTGCGGCCTAGCGCTATTCGCGGCGCGAGGGGTCGCTGACCACGTAGGTCGCGGCGCTACGCTGTCCCCTCTAACCGCAGCCGGAAACCTGGAGGCGACAGCATGGCATCGGGCGCCACGCGTCCCGCGATCCCCGACGGCATCACGACCGCCGGCGTCGTCGCCATCGGTCGTCGCGTCCGCGCTGATCGGGCGCCGGCAGATCGTCGAAGCGCTTGCGGCCGGCGGCGTCCGGGCCTTCGAACTGACGCTCAACGACCCTGTCGAAGACGCGCTTCGATCGATCGAAGCCGTCGCGCGCGTGGCGGCCGCATCGGGTGTCGACGTGGGGGCCGGGACCGTCCTCTCGATGGAGGCGGCGCGGCGCGCGATCGATGCCGGAGCGACCTTCCTCGTGATGCCGCACCTCGACATGAACCTGGTCGCCTGGTCGGCAGCGCAGGGGATCCCGACGTTTCCAGGCGCCGCAACTCCAACCGAGGTTTTTGCCGCGTGGCGCGCCGGCGCGGCCGCGGTGAAGGTCTTCCCGGCCTCGTCGCTTGGACCGGCCTTCGTCCGCGAGATCCGCGGCCCGTTTCCGGACATCCCGCTCATGCCCACAGGCGGCGTGACGCTCGAAACGGCGCCCGCGTTCATCGCCGCAGGGGCGGTTGCCGTCGGGATGGGCGGCTGGCTCCTCGGCGACGGCGACGCGGCGGGGATCCAAGCGCGCGCGGGCGAGGTCACGAGGACAGTCGCCGAGGCACGAGCGGCTCTTGCGGCAGCAGCGGGGCCGGGTCGGTGACGACAGTCATCACCGTTGGCGAGTGCCTGATCGCCTTCGTCGCCGACGAGCCCGGGCCGTTGTCGGAGGCGGCGTCGTTCCACCGGTTCGTCGCGGGCGCCGAGGCGAATGTTGCGGTCGGCCTGGCCCGTCTCGGCTACGACGTCGCGTACATCGGCCGGATCGGAGCCGACGGGTTCGGCGAGACGATCAACCGTCGGTTGCGCGGCGAGCGTGTCGACACGACCCATCTCCGGGTCGATCCGACGGCACCCACGGCTGTGATGTTCCGCGAGCGGCGGATCCTCGGCCCGGCCCAGGTGATGTACGCGCGGAGCGGCTCCGCGGGATCCCGTCTCGAGGCCGCCGACGTCCAGCGGGCAGCGGAGGCAGGACTCTTCGATACCGCTCGCTGGCTTCACGTCACAGGCATCACCCCGGCACTGTCCGCGGATGCACGCCAGGCGACCGAGGCCGCGATGCGTTTCGGCCGCGCCCACGGCGCGACCGTCAGCCTTGATCTCAACCTGCGCCGGCGACTGTGGTCGGATTCGGACGCGGCACCGGTGCTTCGTGACCTTGCCCGCCTCGCCGACGTCGTGCTCGGGAGTCCCGATGAGCTGGCCGTGCTCGACATCCATCCGCTCCCAGGCCCGGTGGTGAGGGCAGACGGCCACGGCACCGAACCCGGCGATCAGGCGCCGGCGACGCAGTCCGACTCATCGAAGGCCGACGTCGACCGAGCGGACGCCGCCGAAGTCACGAACGCACGGGACACGCCCGAAGTCACGAACGAGCCGCCGGTCCGACGCCGCACGCCGCGGACGTCGCCGAGCCCGGCGACCCCGCGTACCTCGCCCGCGCCGCACTCGCACTCGGCGCCCAGATCGTCGTCGTCAAGCTTGGCGCCGCCGGGTGCGTCGCGGTCGCAGCAGACGACCCGGACCACGCCATCGCCGCACCTGCATTCGCGCTCGCCACGGTCGTCGACCCGGTCGGTGCCGGGGACGCGTTCTGTGCCGGCTTCATCGCGGCCCGCCTCGACGGCGTTGGCCTGGCAACGGCCCTCACCATGGCCAACGCGTGCGGCGCGGCGGCCGCCGCGACGCTCGGCGACCAGACCGGCCTGCCCACCCGCGATGAGCTCGCCGCACTCCTGTTCGCAGGACCGACGGCGCCAGACACGATCCGGTGACGGTCGATCTCGAGCGCGAAAGCCTGACCCGCGAATTCGCCTCGGCGTACCCGGACGTGGCGGCTCGACCCTCGGACATACGGATCGTCCGTGCGCCGGGAAGGGTCAACCTCATCGGCGAGCACACCGACTACAACGACGGCTACGTCATGCCCGCCGCGATCGACCTTGAGATCTGGATCGCGTACGTGCCGACGGACAACGGTCGCGTCGAGCTCCGCCGCCTCGATGACGGTGACCGGGACGGCTTCGACCTTGATGCCCCGCGCCCGAAGGCGTCGACGTGGCTCGACTACGTCGTCGGGACGGCGTGGGCGCTCGAGGAGGCGGGCTTCGAGCTGATGGGCCTCCGCGGCGTGATCGCATCGACGCTCCCGGCCGACTCGGGACTGTCGTCGTCGGCCGCCATCGAGCTCTCCTCGGCCTGGGCGATGCTCGACGAGGCGGCGTCGCACGTGGACCGATTCCACCTCGCCAAGATCTGCCAGCGCGCAGAGAACGCGTATGTCGGCGTCCAGAGTGGCCTCATGGACCAATTCGCCGAGTCGTGCGGACAGGCCGGGGCGGCCATGTTCCTGGATTGCCGCTCTGGCGATTGGCGGCCCATTCCCCTCCCCGAGGACATCGCCATCGTCGTCTGTCATACGGGCTCGCCAAGGCATCTGGGTGGATCGGAGTACAACCTGCGCCGGAGCCAATGCGAAGCCGCCGTCGCCGCGATCCAGCGACTGGACCCGACGATCCACTCGCTGCGCGACGTCTCGCCCGAGCTTCTCAACGCCGCAAGACCGGACCTCTCGGACGTCGAATACGCACGCGCCGAGCACGTCGTGACCGAGAACGTACGCGTCGGCGAGACAGTCGCCGCGCTCGAGGCCGGCGATCTCGACGCGGTCGGCAACGCTGTTCGCCGCCAGTCACGCGTCGCTCCGCGACCGGTTCGAGGTGAGCTCCCCGGAGCTCGACACGATGGTCGAGATCGCGACGTCCGTCCCTGGCGTCGTTGCGGCCCGCATGACCGGTGCCGGTTTCGGTGGCTGCACCGTCAATCTTGTCCGCCCCGACGCGGTCGACGAGCTTCGCGCCGCGGTCGAAGAGCGGTATCCGGCCATGACCGGGCTTCTCCCAAAGGTACTGCCCGTGAGGGCGACGGACGGCGCTGGACGGGTTTTCTGAGGGCTGAGCGACACATCGGGCCGTGGCCGCCCGTCCAAAACCAGACGACCGAGAGCCCCAACCTCGGATCGTGACGGCCCCACGCCGTCAATCGGGCGCTTGCGGCATCCTGTACGCCGCTACGCGTGATCACCCTTCGAAGGAGTCCGTTCCGCACCCATGTCCGCCAACCGAACACCTGCGCGTCCTCGCGGGCGCCGGACCCAGCCCTCGACGCTCGGCTGGATCGCGCTCATCGTGTTCATGTTCCTCGCCGGCGTCGGCGCGATCGGCGCTCTCACCGCCATCGGCCTGTACACGTCGCTCGCCGCGGACCTGCCCGACCCGCGGACGCTCGAGAACATCCCGATCGCCGAGGAATCGATCGTCTACGACCGGACCGGCAAGGTCGAGCTGGCCCGGTTCGGTTCTTCGCACCGCGAGCTCGTGACGTTCGACCAGATCCCGAAGGTCCTGCTCGACGCGACGACGGCGGTCGAGGACAAGACGTTCTGGGAGAACGCCGGCTTCGATCCTGTCGCCATCGGCTCTGCTGCGCTGAGCTCCATCCGCGGTGACAGCCGGGGCGCATCCACGATCACCCAGCAGCTCGTCCGGGCCCGCCTGCTCGACCCCAGTCTCGTCAAGGACCCGCATCGGACGGCGGAGCGGAAGCTCAAGGAGATCATCCAGTCGATCCGCTTGACGAACGCCTACCAGGGCGAGGAGGGCAAGCAGACGATCATCACTGCCTACCTCAACCAGAACTACTACGGCAACCAGAGCTACGGGGTGAAGGCGGCCGTCGACTCGTACTTCGGGATCGACCTTTCGAAGATCACCCCGTCCCAGGCGGCGATCATCGCCGGCCTGCCGAAGTCGCCGTCGAACTACGACCTCGTCCGCAACGCCATCGACGAATGTTCCGTGACGGTCGCCGAGGGCGAAGAATGCCCGCGCGGCAAGCAGCTCCTCGTCGTCCCCGACGACACCGCGGTCGTGCAGCGCCGCGATCTCATCCTCGACCTGCTCGCGCAGGGGCGGACGCCAGAATCCGGCAACCAGTACTCCCCCGCCGAGCTCGAAGCCGCCAAATCCGACGACGTCGTGCTGTCGAGCCAGGCCTCGCCTCGCTGGGTCGCACCGCACTTCGTGTGGGCGGTTCGTGACGAGCTGACCGCCAAGCTGTGCGGCCCCGAAGCCGAGACCTGCACCGCCATGGAGAACGGCGGTCTCCGGGTCACCACGACGCTCGACACCCGTCTCCAGAAGACCGCCGAGAAGTGGGTCCAGGCCGCGGCCATCGTGCCGCACGCCAAGAACCCCGGCGCGGCCGCCAAGGCGCTCGGCTTCAAGGACGTCCAGCCATGGATGACGAACCTGCGCTCCAAGAACCTTCGCAACAGCGCCCTGGTCGCCCTGGATTACCAGACCGGTGAGCTCGTCGCGTACGTCGGGAGCGCGAACTACTACGCGAGCTCGAACCGGGCCGAGTTCCAGCCGCAATACGACGTCGTCGGCAAGGGGTTTCGCCAGCCGGGATCGGCGTTCAAGCCCTTCAACTACGCCGTCGCGATCAACGACAGGAAGCTCACGGCGGGCTCGATGCTGATGGACGTTGGCACGACCTTCGCCGGCGACTACTCGCCGACCGACGCCGACAACCTCGAGCGCGGCCCGGTCCGGGTGCGGAACGCCCTCCAGTTCTCGCTGAACATCCCGGCGGTCAAGGCGATGGGCATCAACGGCCCCGACAATGTCTTTGCCAAGGCCGAGGAGTTCGGCATGGACTTCCAGGGAGACCGGACCGCCGACCTTGCCCTCGCCCTCGGCGTCCAGGAGGTCCGCCCGGTGGACCTCGTGACTGCGTACGGCACCCTCGCCAACGGCGGCAAGGCCATCGGCCACACGACGATCCTGACGATCAAGGACGCTTCCGGCCGGGACGTCGTCGATCCGTATCAGCCGCCGGCCGGCAAGCAGGTCATCACCCCGCAATCGGCGTGGATCGTCACCGACATCCTCGCCGGCAACACCAACAAGAACGTCAACCCGTTCTGGGGCAAGTTCGCGATCAACGGTCCCGACGGTCGGCGCGCGGCCACCCTCAAGACCGGCACGAACAACGATGCCAAGGACCTCAACGCTTACGGCTACATCGCGCCCCCGACCGCGGCCGGCCGCGATGACGGTGCGTACGCCCTGGCGGTCGGCGTCTGGAACGGCAACTCCGACAACAGCCTCGTCTCGACGCCGGCGAAGCCGGTGTTCTCGATCGACGTCTCGACGTACGTCTGGCAGGGCTTCCTGACCGAGGCGTCGCGAAACTGGCCGGAGACGAACTTCGCCCGGCCCGACGGCCTCGTGAAGGCGGCCATCGACCCGTTCACCGGCCTCCTCGCCGGCCCGGGTTCGAAGTCGGTCGATGAGTGGTTCATCGCCGGCACGGAGCCCCACGAAAGCCTCTCGGGGGACACGTGCGGCGTGGACGTGGTCGTCCGGCTTGGATATGAGAAGGACCACGACGACTGGATGACGGCGAACCGTGACTGGATCCGCCGGGCGCAGCGCGGTCCAGGGGTGGTCGGCGGACCGGACAAGACAAAGACGGCCTACTTCTACAACGGTGCCTTCCAGCCGTTTGGAAACACGTGGGGTGCCGTCGTCGCGGTCCGCTGCGGCCAGGCGACGCCGGTCCCGGCGGCGACATGCTACTTCGTACCGACCCCTGATCCGAGCGGCGTCGTGCCATCGTTCGAGGTTCCCGTTCCGTCGGGTTCCGGACCTGCTCCGGTCCCCTGCCCCACGGCGTCGCCGGAGCCGTCTGCCTCGCCCTCCGAAAGTCCGTCGCCCTCCGTGGAACCGTCGCCGACCCCGAGCGAGACGCCCTCGGAGGCACCACCCAGCGAGCCGCCTCCGACCGCAACGCCAACACCCACCCCGACGCCGACACCCACCTACGCCTACCCCAACCCCGACTCCGACTCCGACACCCACTCCAACACCGCCGCCGACTCCGAGCCCGTCGGCGGCTGCTGCGGCGGCGCGGCCGAGCCCATCCGGACCAACGCGCGCGCCGTGACCTCGCCGGATGGCGATGGTCCTGCGTTGGGGGCGGGCGATGACTCCGCCGCCGTCATCGATCTCCACGGCGTCACGGTCCGCCGCGGCGGTCGAGCGATCTTGGGCCCGCTCGATTGGGCCGTCGGCCGGGGCGAACGGTGGGTCGTCATCGGCCCGAACGGGTCGGGCAAGACCACGCTCCTGTCCATCGCCGGCCTGACGCTCTGGCCGACGACGGGAACGGTCGACGTCCTCGGTGCGCGCTACGGCCGGATCGATTCACGCGAAGTGCGGCGGCGGATCGGGGCCGCCGGCACCGCGGTCGAATCGATCCTGCGTGACGACCTGACCCCGGTCGTGCTCGTCATGACGGCCAGACATGCGGCCACGGAGCCGTGGTGGCACGTCTACACCGACCTTGACCGCGATCGCGCGTCCGGCCTGCTCGACGGCCTGGGGCTCGGCGCTGTCAAGGACCACGCGTACGGGACGCTGTCTGCCGGCGAGCGCCGGCGGGTCTCGATCGCCAGGGCGCTGATGCCCGACCCGGACTTGCTGCTCCTCGACGAACCGGCCGCAAATCTCGACCTTGGCGCGCGCGAGACGCTCATCCGTGATCTCGCCAGCCTGGCCGCCACCCCGCGGCCCGCGGCGATCGTGCTGGTCACCCATCACGTCGAGGAGATCCCGCCGGGCTTCGACCATGCGCTGGTGCTCGCCGACGGCGCGGCGGTCGCCGCAGGTCCGCTCGACGCGGTCCTGGGCGGCGGCGCTCTGGGGCGCGCCTACGGGCTGCCTATCGTCGTCGAGCGGCGCGACGGCAGGACATGGGCCCGGCTCGCCTGACCGGGACTCAGCCGGTTCACCTGCCCGACATGCCAACGTCACACGTTCGCGCCATGATGCGCGAGTGAACAACGTCGCAACGATCCCCGCTTCGTCGCCGCGGACCTCGTCTTTCGCCTGGCGCGACGCCGTGGCCGGTATCGCCGCGACGGCCGCAGCCCTCGGCGTGTCCGAGTTGCTCGCCGGACTGCTCCCCGGGGCGACGTCGCTGGTCGCCTCGATCGGCCAGGTCATCATCGACAACCAGCCGCCGGGCGCCAAGGACCTCGTGGTCGCCCTGTTCGGCACCAACGACAAGCTCGCGTTCGAGCTGATCATCGTCGCGATCGCGCTGGTCATCGGCGCCGGTCTCGGGGTCCTGGCGCGCCGGCAGTACGCAGTCGCCGCCATCGTTTTCGCTGCCTTCGGCGTCCTCGGATTCGCCGCGTCGCTCAACGACCCGCTCGCGAACCCCGGCATCGAGGCAGCGTCAGCGGCGATATCGGTCGGGGTCGGTCTGTGGGTCCTCGGCTGGCTGCTCGGGCCTGCCCGCGGCGCCGCTGCCGCCGCCCTGTCTGGCGGCACGGCTGCACCGTCGGCCGGCGCGTCGATGCCCGATTGGTCTCGCCGCTCGTTCATCATCCGAGCCGGGAGCGTGACGACGGCCGCCGTCGTGGCGGGCTTCGCCGGCCGTCAACTCCTCGAGCGCCAGCGGGTGGCTCCGGCCGGCGCCGGATCGGCTGTTCCGCCGGCGTCAGTCGTCGTGCAGCCGCTCGATGCGACCCAGGACCTGGCGCAGTCGGTCGCCGGCCTGACCCCGATCGTCATCCCCAACGAGAGCTTCTACCGGATCGACACCGCCCTCTTGGTCCCATCGGTCGACACGGCCGGCTGGAAGCTGAGGATCCACGGCCTGGTCGATCGCGAGACCACGCTGACCTGGGACGAGCTCATCAACCTGCCGATGTTCGAGCAGTACGTGACGATCTCGTGCGTCAGCAACGAGGTCGGCGGCCATCTCGTCGGCAATGCCAAGTGGACCGGTGTCCGTCTCCGCGAGGTCCTCGACATCGCCGGCGTCCAGCCGTCGGCGACCCAGCTCGTGGGCCGCTCGGTCGATGGCTGGACCGCGGGCATGCCGATGGCCTGGGTGATGGACAAGGACCGTGAGCCGATGATCGCGGTGAAGATGAACGACGCGCCGCTGCCGCCGGCGCACGGCTACCCGGCGAGGCTGATCGTGCCCGGGCTGTACGGCTACGTCTCGGCGACGAAGTGGCTGAGCGACCTCGAGCTGACGACGCTCGACGCCTTCGATGGCTATTGGGTGCCGCGTGGCTGGGCCAAGGAGGCTCCGATCCTCACCCAGTCCCGTATCGACACGCCACGGGGCGGCGTCAAACCGGGAAAGGTCGCGATCGCCGGCATCGCATGGGCGCCCGATCGAGGGATCTCGAAGGTCGAGGTCGGCATCGATGAGGTCTGGAGCGAGGCGCGCCTGTCCCGGCCGATCTCTGACGCGACCTGGGTCCAGTGGGTCCTCGACTGGGACGCGACCTCGGGCGGTCACGTCATCAAGGTCCGCGCGACAGACGGCACGGGCGCGGTGCAGGAGGAGATCTCGACACCGCCCGCGCCCGACGGCGCTCGAGGATGGCACACGGTTTACGTGAACGTGGGCTAGGCCTTGACGCCAGCCATCTGACGGAATCGGTATAGAGTCGGGATATGCCACGACGACGCTACACCTTCGACCCACCCGAGCGGTTCGTGGCCGGCACGATCGGCCGGCCGGGCGACCGGACGTTCTTCCTTCAGGCCCGCGACGGCCCTCGGGTCGTGAGCGTGGTCCTCGAGAAGACACAGGTTTCGGTGCTAGCCGACCGGCTCGCGGAGCTGCTGGCCGAGCTGGAGCGCCGCGGCGTCCCGGCGGGACCAGGCGGACCCGGTCTGGTCGAGGTCGCCGAGGACACTGAAGGCCTCGACGAGCCGATCAACGAGGCGTTTCGCGCGGGCTCGCTGACCCTCGGCTGGGACGGCGACGCCGAGCGGGTCCTGCTCGAGGCGCGCGCCGAGTCCGAGGACGGCGAACCGATCGATCCCGACGAGGATGATGACGACGACGAGGACGGTCCCGACCTCCTGCGGGTCATGATGACGCCCGATACGGCCCGCTCGTTCGTCGCGCGGGCCGCGCGCGTGGTCGCCGCCGGCCGCCCGCCGTGCCCGCTGTGCGGCGCGCCGCTCGACCCGCAGGGCCACATCTGCCCTCGGCGCAACGGTCACTACGTCAACTAGCTTCGCGGCCTGACCGTGCTGGACCGCGCGTCAACGCTGCTCGCCCTTGGCGATGGCGAGCTCGACATCGTCGGGCGGATCGTCGGCTCGTCGAACAACGCGATGCTGGTGACCGTTACCCGCGTGTGTCCCGATCCCGAGCCGGCCGTCGTGCTCGACGCGATCTACAAGCCGACGATCGGCGAGCGGCCCCTGGATGACTTTCCCGACGGCACCCTGTCGCGTCGCGAAGTGGCGGCCTGGCACGTGTCGGAGGCGTCTGGCTGGGGGATCGTGCCACCCACGATCCTGCGCGATGGTCCCTTCGGTGAAGGGATGGTCCAGGCGTTCATCGATGCCGATCCGGACGTCGACGTCGTCGCGATGGTGGTCGAGGACGATCCGCGGCTCCGCCGGATGGCGGTGCTCGACGCGGTGATGAACAACACCGACCGGAAGGGCGGTCACATCCTGCCGGTCGATGGCGGCAGGCACGTCCACGGCGTCGATCATGGCGTGTGCTTCTCGCCGATGCCCAAGCTCCGGACCGTGTTGTGGGGCTGGCGCGGGAAGCGGCTCGACGCCGACGAGATCGCGGGGCTCGAGCGTATCCGCGATGCGCTCGACGACGACCTCGGGGCACGATTGCGGGAGCTGCTGTCACGGACCGAAGTGCGGGCTACGGTCCGCCGAACCGACGAGCTCCTTGCCTCGCGGCGGTTCCCCTACCCGTCTCCGGATTGGCCGGCCATCCCGTGGCCGCCGTTCTAGATCGGTCGCCTTCCGGGCGGGACCGATGAACGGCTAGCGACGGGGCTGACCGCCACCGCTCGAACCGCCGACCGCCTTCACGATCATCGTGTTCGCGAACTTGTCGTGCCAGCCCTGCTTCGTTGGGCTCGTGGCGGTCGTGTACAGCAGGAAGATGATCCAGGCGAGTGCCGCCAGCCCGATCACGAAGCCGATCAACGGCAGCGGATTGAGGACCTGGGCGATGCTGAAGATCGCACCGAGGGCCAGCCACCGTCGGATCGCCTGCTCGGTCGTGATCGTGGCACCTTCGGGAGCGTTGCCGATCTGGAGGTTGAGCACCTTCATGCCGACCGTTGACCGCTGGTTCGTCCACAGGTAGACGAAATAGGCACCGCTGATCGCAAGTCCGACGAACGCGTAGATGAGCGAGCCGACCCAATTGGTCGAGATGTTGCCGCCAGTCCCGGTGATGACGGCGATGCCGATGATGCCGAGGACGATCCCTGCGCCGATGTTGAGGATCACGAGGACGAGGCCGTCGATGACGTACGCGACCACGCGGTTGAGGACGTCCGCGTAGACGAGAGATGGAGCAGGACCCAGAGGCGTACCCAGGGGCGGTCCGGGGCTCGCCGACGGTCCGGGGCTCAGTGGATCCATCATCGTTCGTTCCTCCCAGGCTCCGTGCGGCCGCCGGGGTGAGCCCGCGAAGGGACCGGCGGCCGCGCGAGTTGCAGCGCTACGACCGACCGAACAGCGACTTGATCTCCGGCTGGTTGAGGTAATACAGGATCGCCGCGCTGACCGCCACGGGAACTATCGCGCCGATGAGCCCGCCGCCACCGAAGATCGCCATGACCAGCGCGTAGATGATGCTCGCCGCGGCGAGTACGACGCCCAGCGGCCAGGCCCACGGCGCCATCGTCCAGAAGCCCCACGCGAGCGCCAGGCTGAGGCCGGCGAGGGCAAGGTAGGCAAGCCCGAAGATCGCTCCCGAGAGCCCGAAGAGCGCGCTGCCAACCCCGAACAGGACGAACCCCCCGAACAGTCCGCCGAGCGCGTTGAGTCCGGCCAGGACCGCGAGGATCGTGATTCCGGTCGGCCGCGCTTGTGTGGCACTCATCTGGGCGGTAGCCCTCCCTCAGACCCTGCCGACCGAATGGGCGGCCACAGGTCGCGCCCATCCTAACGAGCCGCGCACGGCTGGCAAGCCCGATTCTCGCTGATTCGGCGACGTCAGCGCGCGAACTCCTCCGCGAGGAGGTCCATCAGCAGACCGTCCACCCACGTCCCGTCGATCATCCGCTGGTAGCGTCGCATGACCCCGACCGGTCGAAACCCGACCTTGGCGTACGTGGCGATGGCCCGGCTGTTGGCGGCGGCCGGGTCGATGGTGAGGCGGTGGTGGCCACGGTCGTCGATCAGGTACGCGGCGACGGCCCGGATGGCATCGGTGCCGAGGCCCTGTCCCTGGTACGCCGTCGCGATGAACAGGTCCAAAGCGGCGTGACGGAACTCGGGGTCGGCCTCCTCGTAGACCTGGATGTAGCCCACCAGCGTTGCGTCGCGTTCGATGACGAACGCTTCCTCGTCGGGGCCTGGCTGGAGCAGGTCGGCCTTGACCCTGTCGGAATCGAACCGTCCCCACCAAGCAGCGACGTCCGGCTCGGCGAGGATCCCCGTGAGGCCCGGCGCATCCTCGAGAACGGCTGGGCGAAGCGTCACGAGGCGGCCCCGCAGTTCCACGACCCGAGGATAGCCGGGTGATCGCGGGTGCAGCCTGTGCGGCTAGGATGGGGCTGATGATCCAGGCCGAGATGGACACCGTGCTGGCCGACCCCGACGCGCTGCTCGCGGACCTCGATCCGGACCAGCGGGCGGCAGTCACGATCACGTCCGGACCGTTGTGCATCCTGGCCGGCGCCGGTTCAGGCAAGACCCGGGTCATCTCGCGGCGGGTCGCGTGGGCCCTCGCCACCGGGGTGATCCGGCCACGCGACGTCCTCGTCGTCACGTTCACCGAGAAGGCCGCCGGAGAGATGGCGGGCCGGCTGGCCGATCTCGGGCATCGCGGCGTCACGGCGGCGACGTTCCACGCGGCTGCACTCCGCCAGCTTCGCCATTTCTGGCCACGCGTCCACGGGACCGATGTGCCCGACATCCTGGCGTCGAAGGCGCCGATCCTCGCGCCGCTGGCCGCGCGACCTGCCGGGTGGCTATCGGTACCTCGCTGTCCGGGATCTCGCCGCTGAGATCGAGTGGGCCAAGGCGCGGCGCATCGGCGCGGGCGTCTACGAGGCCAGAGCCGTCGAGGTCGGCCGCGACGCGCCGCTACCGGCCGACCTGATGGCCGGTCTCTACCGTCGTTACGAGGCGTCGAAGCGGCGGGCGGGACGCATCGACTTCGAGGACATGCTGGAGTTGACGATCGGGCTGATCGAGGGCGATGCGAGCGTCGCCGACGAGGTCCGAGACCGCTACCGCTGGTTCTCGGTGGATGAATACCAGGACACCAATCCGCTCCAGCAAGCGCTCCTCGACGCATGGCTGGGCGGGCGGGACGATCTCGCCGTCGTCGGTGACGAGGACCAGACGATCTACACATTCACCGGTGCTACCAGCGACTACCTCATCCGGTTCGCCGAGCGGTTTCCGGCAGCGCGTCTTGTCCATCTCGAACGCAACTACCGCTCAACGCCGGAGGTGCTCGGCTTGGCGAACCGGGTGCTGGCCGCCGGGCGATCCGCGCCCGACGAGCGCGAGCCGGGCACTTCGTCGCGACCGCCGAAGCGGCTTGTCCCGACGCTCCCGGGCGGGCCCGCGGCCGAGATCGGCGGATTCCCGCACGCCGAAGCGGAGGTTGCCGGCATCGCGGGTGCGGTCCGCGCGCTCGCGCGGTCAGGCGTCGCCCACGGCGCGATGGCGGTCCTCGTCCGGACGAACGCCCAGCTGCCGGCGTTCGAGGACGCCTTCCGGCGGGCCGGCATCCCGTTCCATGTCCGCGGCGAGCGGTTCTTCGGGCGGCCAGAGGTCCGACGGGCCATGCGCGTCGCGGGTGCGCTTGCGGCGCGCGAGGCTGCTACCCGCGACCGGCTGGACTTCTCGGGCGTCGGCGAGGATGTTGGCCGAGGCGATGGGCCGAATCTCGGTGTGCCACTCGTCGATCGACTTGCTGCCGAGTTCGAGCGCGCGCTCGGCGTCCGGCGCGACGCGATCCCGGATGGGGAAGCCGCGGCCGAGCGCCATGCGGCCGTGATCACCTTGCTGGAGCTTGCCGGGGATCTCGCCACGACCGATCCGAAAGCCGATGTCGCGGCCTTCGTGGCGGAGATCGAGCGTCGAGCGGCGATCGAAGCCGGGGGAGCAGCGGCCGGCGTCGAGTTGCTGACCTACCACCGGGCCAAGGGCCTCGAATGGGACGCCGTCTTCCTGCCGGCACTCGAGGAAGGCAGTCTGCCGATCCGCCAGGCGACCGAGCCCGCGGAGCTTGCCGAGGAGCGACGGCTTCTCTACGTCGGCATCACCCGGGCCCGTCGCTACCTCTGGCTGTCGTGGGCGACGTCACGGGCCGGACCGACGGGTCGGGAAGGCCGGCGGGCCCGATCACGATTCCTCGACGGCCTCGTTCCCCGGACGGCGGCCACGATCCGCCCGGCAACGACGGGCCCGGTCGGCGGTCCCGGAGACGGCCGTCGATCTTCGGATCGCGGCGGGGCCGAGCCGCGCCCGGCGAAGGTCGACCCGGCTGACAGAACGCCGCTCTCGAACGCGCTCCGTGCCTGGCGGACGGCCCGTGCCCGCGCCGACTCGATGGCGCCCTTCATCATCTTTCACGACACCACGATCGAGGCGATCGCCGCCGCGCGGCCACGCTCGATCGCCGAGCTCCGCCGCGTCCCGGGCGTCGGTCCGACGAAGCTCGATCGCTACGGCGAGGAGGTCATCGGCGTCGTGGTCCGCGAGGGCTGAGTCGCTCGCCGAGGATCCCGTCCTTCGCCCTGACCTCGCTCGTGCCAGCGCCAGGCCGTCTCGACGATGTCGTCGAGTGACGGGTAGGCCGGCCGCCAGCCGAGTGCGGCCTGCGCCGCGCCGGCATCCGCGACGAGTGCGGGAGGATCGCCCGCCCGGCGAGGACCCCTCGACGCAGGCACCGACCTGCCGCCGATCCGCTCGACCGCCGCAATGACCTCATCCACCGAGTGCCCGCGTCCCGTTCCGAGATTGAGCCCGCCACCGGCGCCGGGATCGTCGAGCGCGACAAGCGCCGCGATGTGTGCGGTCGCGAGGTCGCTCACATGGATGTAGTCGCGGACCGCCGTGCCATCGGGCGTGGGGTAGTCCGTTCCGAAGATCTGGAGCGGCGGCCCGGAACCGAGGGCGGCCTGGATCGCGAGCGGGAGCAGGTGCGTTTCGGGATCGTGGTCTTCCCCGAGATCACCACCAGGATCGGCCCCGGCTGCGTTGAAGTAGCGCAGGGCGAACCAGCGAAGGCCGTACGCACCCCCGTACCAGTGCAGCGCGCGTTCGACCGCGAGCTTGGTCTCGCCGTACGGGTTCACCGGTCGCTGCGGCTGCGCTTCATCGATCGGGTTCGCGTCGGGCATCCCATACGTCGCGCAGCTCGAGCTGAAGACGATCCGGCCAACGTCCTCGGCCAGCATCGCGTCGAGCAGCGCGAGCGTCCCGCCGACGTTGTTGTCGTAGTAGTCGCGCGGCGCCGACATCGACTGGCCGACGTACGCGCTGGCGGCGAAGTGGATGACGGCCTCCACGCGCTCGCCGCGGATCACGCGCCGGACCTGCTCGCGGTCGGCGATGCTCGCCTCGAAGAAGGGTCCCCACCGGACATTCTCGCGGTGACCCGTCCTCAGGTCGTCGATGACGACCGGCTCGTGGCCGGCCTCTGCGAGGGCCTTCGCCGTGTGGCTCCCGATGTACCCGGCGCCGCCAGTGACGAGTACCTTCACCAGCCGGTCTCGCGCATCCCGTCGATGGTCCACTTGAGCCCGGCCCGGAGCGGAACACGCGGCTCCCAGTCGAGCAGCTCCCGGGCGAGCGTGATGTCCGGCTTGCGCTGCCGCGGATCGTCTTCGGGCAGCGCCTCGAAGATGATCGGACACGGCGTGCCGGTCAGGGCCCGAACGAGACTGGCAAGCTCGAGGATCGTGAACTCCACCGGGTTGCCAAGGTTGACCGGACCGTCGTGATCGACCGCAAGGAACCGGACGATTCCCTCGACGAGGTCGTCCACGTACTGAAAGCTCCGTGTCTGCGACCCGTCGCCGTACGCCGTGAGCGGTTGCTGCGAGAGCGCCTGCCGGATGAGGTTCGTGACGACTCGTCCGTCATGCGGGTCCATCCGCGTCCCGTACGTGTTGAAGATCCGGACGATGCGGGTCGGCGTGCCGTGGTGACGGCGGTTGGCCATCGTCAGCGCCTCAGCGAACCGCTTGCCCTCGTCGTAGACGCTACGCGGCCCGATCGGATTCACGTTGCCCCGATAGCTCTCGGGCTGCGGGTGGACAAGCGGGTCGCCGTACACCTCGCTGGTGCTGGCGAGGAAGAAGCCAGCCCCCGACCGCCGGGCGAGCTCGATCAGGTGATGCGTTCCCTCGGCACAGACGCGAAGCGTCTCGATGGGGGCAGCGAGGTACTTCGGAGGTGAGGCCGGGCAGGCCAGGTTCATGACCCAGTCGAAGGGGCCCGCGATGTCGAGCGGTTCGACGATGTCGGCCTCGACGAAGGAGAACCGCGAGTCATCGAACAGATGGGCGAGGTTCGTCGGACGGCCGGTGCTGAGGTTGTCGACGCCGACGACCTCGTGGCCGTCGCACAGCAGGCGATCGACGAGGTGGCTGCCCACGAATCCGGCGGCGCCTGCCAGCAGGATGCGCATCAGGCCGGGCTCCCGTTCGGCGTCGCAACGCCAAGGCGGCCCGCAGCGTCGATCAGCTGCTCGAGGTAGCGGTCAGCTTCGGGCGTCCAACCTTCTTCGTCGGCCAGCCGCCGACATGCCGAGTACGCCCGCGCGGCCTGGTACCGCTCCTCGAAGGCGTCTGGCGGCGTGCCCGCCCAACGGGTCGCCCGGTAGCGGTCGACGAGCACCGCCTCATCCGCGGCCGGCCAGCCTTCAGTCAGGGTCGCGAGGTCGATCTCCCCTACCGCGACAGCCGCGGACTCCCAGTCGACGGGTCGGACGGCCGTCCCATCGATGATGACGTTGTCGGGGTAGAACTCGCCGTGGATCAAGGTCAAAGGAGCCTCCAGCAGCCGGGGAAGCCGCTCGCGGCAGTCCTCGATGAGTGTGTCGAGCTCCGGCGTTCGCCGGCCTGCCCGTTCGATCAGTTGCCTCGTTCGGTCGACCCAGCCTCGGTACCAGGTCTCGTCATACCGTCGGAGGAAGGACCCCGTCGCGACGATCGGCGATCGTTCGAAGTCGCGGTGGAACTGCCCCAGCCAACCGGCCGCAGAACCGGCGACGTCGAGCGGGAATTCGGAAAGCCGGACGCCGGCGGGGATGAACTCCTCGAACAGCCAGTCCTCGCCGGTGGCGGCGTCGTGGACGGCGCCGAGAAAACGAGGTTGGCCATGCCCGTCCGCTGCGAGGATGCGCGCATAGACCTGCGCTTCGTAGGCGAGGCCCGATCTTGTGTCCAACGGATCGCCTTGCCGCCTGACGGCGTGCTTCCAGAGGACGGGCCACTCGGCGCCGTCGGCGAGGACGCACTCGAGGATCTCGGCACTCGCCGTGCTCTGATACGTCGACGCGAGGCGCCGTCGGATGTGCGCGGGGACTGGCAGCCGGTGACGGAGCGCCTCGCCCTCGAGGATCACGAGCAGGGCGTCGTCGGAAACCGGCGGGCTCGACGACGCAGCGGTGTCGGCGGGCATCATCCGTGTGCCTTCCCGAACGTGCTCGGCCGCCTGGCGCCGGCCCGGAACGACGCGTCCGTTTGCGGTGTCGCGGCCTCCGGCCACGTCTGCCACGTCGGCCACGAGGGAGGAGTCGTCGACGGTTCGGCTAGCACCATCCGACCGTCGTCGATCTCGACACGAACGTCGCACGACGCCAGCGTGCTCAGGCGATGGGCGATCATGAACGTGGTGCGACCAGCCATGAGGCGCTCCATCGCCTCGATGATCTGGGTTTCGGTCTGCACGTCGAGAGAGCTCGTCGGCTCATCGAGGATGAGGATGGGGGCATCCTTGAGGAACGCCCTGGCAAGCGAGATCCGCTGGCGCTCACCGCCTGAGAGCGTCATCCCCCGCTCGCCAACGACCGTCGCATAGCCGTCCGAAAGGTCCCGAATGAACCCGTCGGCATTCGCAAGGGCCGCGGCCACCTCGATCTCCTCCTCAGTGGCGTCCGGACGGGCATACGCGATGTTCTCGGCGATCGTCCGCGAGAACAGCAGCGGCTCCTGGAGGACGAGCGCGAACTGGTTGCGGAGGTCGTCGAGCCGGTAGGCCCTCGTGTCGAGACCGTCGAGGGTGATTCGGCCCGCGGACGGGTCGTAGAAGCGCATCAACAGGTTCACGACCGTCGTCTTGCCGGATCCGGTCACGCCCTGGATGCCGACCCTCGAGCCGGCGGCGACCCGGAGCGACGCGTCCCGCAGCACGGGCTGGCCCGGCTGATAAGCGAAGGACACGCCCTCGAATGCGACATCCCCCCGCGCGCGCCCGAGCGGCTGCGCACCTGGCGCGTCGTGGACGTCCCGCGCGCGATCGAGCACGGCGTATGCGCGTTCGGCGCTCGCGAGCGAGGCCTGCAGGGTCGTCACGCTCTGGGCCATCGTCCGCAGCGGGGCATAGAGCTGGGTCATGTAGCCCATGATCAGGACCAGGTCGCCCACGCTCATCGAGCCCGAGCGCACGTTCATGGCACCCACGAACAGCACGAGCGCTGTTCCGACCGCGGTCGTGACCGTAGCAAGGAATTCGAGCATCCCCTCGGCGGTCGAGACCTTGAGCCGAGCCGACAACGTCGTCCGCGAGGCGTCCGAGAAGCGGTCCTCTTCGCGCTCCTCCTGCCCGAACCCCTTGACGACTCGCAGGTTCCCGAGGACCTCGTGGATCACCGAGAACGAGCTCGACTCCAGGCTCTTGAAGCGGTCCCATCGGCGTCGGACCGTCCGCCGAGAAAGGACCGCGAGGATGACGAGGGCAGGCGTGATCGCTACAGCGATGACGGCGAGCTGGGGGTCGATCCGGGCGGTGACGTAGATCATCGCGATCAGCGTCGCGCCGGCGGTGATGAACGGCGTGAAGCCATGGACGGCCACCCAGTCGATCGCGGGGGCGTCGTACTGGATCCGATAGAGGGCATCGGATGTGCCAGCGGTGTCGTGATACGTGAAGGACAGCCGCTGCATCTGCGCGAACAGGCGGGTGCGGAACTCGAGCGTGAGCCGCTCACCGATGAATGTCTGGAGCAGCTTCGAGCCGAGCACCTGGAGCTGGGTGAGGGCGGCGACCACGATGAAGAGGACCGCCGCGAAGCCGAGGACGAGCTCGGGGGTCGCGAACTCAGCCGGTAGGAAGGCCGGCGGAGGCGCCCCACCGATGACCGTATCGAGGACGATCGCCAGCGCGAGCGGCGTCAGGAGCGCCAGCGGCATCGCGGCCAGTTCGACGAGGAATTCGACCGCGAGATGCGGCCAGTACCGACGGGCGTCCCAGAGGAGGCGGCCGTAGAGTCGCACGTCGCTCCGGCGCGGCGCGGCTCGCGTGCCGGTCGCGTTGCTCATTCGGCGCCGTTCCGGGCTCGCCGCGGCCGCGGCCACGCTCGCGCGGAGGCCACCGACAGCGAGCCCCGCCTCCTGGACCATCCGAGCGAGCAGCGCTAAGGCCGCGGCGGCGAGCGCCAGGCCTGCGAGCGGCGCCGGGTGCCCGAACGCGCCGACCGCGAGCACCAGCAGTCCCACGATGACGGCCGCTCCGGGCACGGACACGTTCGGCCAGACGCGGAAACGGGCCAGCTGGCGGCCCGAGCCGTGCTCCTCGCTCCCTGACACCAGCCGGGCTGAAGCCAGCACACCGGCTCGCAGCTCGAGGTCCCATGGATCGAAGTCGCCGCCGCGGAGGACCGCCCCGCCGGCGTCGCGGAGACGCCGTTCTGTGGCTTCGAGCGTCGCCTCCGGGGATCGCCACGTCTCGTGCCAGACCGTCCATCGATGCGCGACCGGGACTGCGAAGCGGCCGGCGCCATCGCGCAGCCGCCAGATGGCGAGTCCGTGCCGGATGCGGCCGCGAAGGCGGGCAAGCGGCTGGAGCAGATGGAGGAGGAACGTTATCGACCGCAGGCGCAGCCGAGCCCGCGCATCTGGCGGCTCGCTGGTGAAGGAGGCGCGGCCCGCGCTGATCCCCGCCTGAACGAGCGGAGCGGCAACCGCGAGGACGAGGAGCGGTACCGCCAGCAGGAGTGGCGGCCACGAAAGGCCCAGCAGCGAGAGGACGCCGAGCGCGGCGACGAGCAGGTACCACTCCGGCATCAGCGGAAGCGTGAGTAGACCTCCGCCACCCGGACCGTAGAGCGACTGGTATGCGGCGGTTCCCCAGGTCCCGCCGTAGAGCCGGCCGCCGCGTGCAGCAAGCGCTGCGGTCAGGCCCTTGCCGTACAGCCGCCCGGCCCAGCTGACATGGCCGAGCGAGTTGTACTTCTCGGGCCACTTCCGCTCGAGCAGCGCCTCGGCACGCCCGTAGCCCTGCTGCTGCTTCCAATACGTCCGAACCGAGTTGCGCCGGTGGTGCCACACCATCGCGGCCGGGCTGAAGCCGATCGTGCCGCCGGCCTGCTGGATACGCCAGCACGCGTCCACGTCGTCGCCGGCCGTCCGATAGACCGGGTCGAAGCCGCCGATCGCAGCGAGGCGGTCGCGCCGGAACGCCATGTTGCAGCCGGGCACGTGCTCGGCGACGGTGTCGGTCAGCAGGACGTGGACCGGTCCGCCCGGAGCGTTGCGCGACGCAATCGGCGATCGGGCCGTCGCCAGGCGGGGCGATGTTCGGGCCGCCGACCGCGGCGTGCCCGCGCTCGAATGTCGCGGCGAGGTATCGAAGCCAGTGGGGGTCGGGCCTCGCGTCGTCATCGGTGTAGGCGACGATCTCTCCGGTCGCCGCTTCGAGGCCGGTGTTGCGGGCAGCGCTCAGGCCCCGGTTCTCGGTCGAGATCAGGCGCACGTCGTACTCAGCCGCGATCGCGGGCGTCGCATCGGTCGACCCGTCGTTGACGACGATCACCTCGTAGTCCGGGTAGTCGAGCCGCGCCAGACCGTCGAGGCAATCGCGGATCGTGCGCGATCCGTTGTAGGAGCAGACGACGACCGAGATCCGCGGCCAGCGTCGGAGCGACGGCGGGAACGGGACATCGCCGTACGCCTCTCGAACGGCCTCCAGGGCGGGCTTCGGATGCCTTGCCCGATCGGTCAGGCCGAAGTCCCAGTCCTCGATCGGCTCACCGCCCCGGTACCACTCGTCGGTCCAGGCGAAGACGAAGGTCCCGCCGCAGCCACCGGCGAAGGCGCTCCGAACCTGCCAGTCGAGCGATGTCGCCTGGGCACTCTCGCCGTTCCCGCGACTGTCGAGGCCGATCTCGGTCATGACCAGCGGCCGGTCGCCGGCGAGGCTGTGGAGTCGAGCGACGTACGCCTCGTACCGCTCGCGATCCTCGAGATACACGTTGAAGCAGAGGATGTCGACGAACGGCAGCTGGAGGTACTCGGTCGTCGGGTAGTTCACGTAGGTGACGAGGGCACCCGGGTCCGCGGCGCGGACAGCCGATACGAGCCGCTCGATGAAGCGCTCGACCTGCCGGCGGCCGAGCCACCGAACGATCCCGGCCGGGATCTCGTTCCCGACCGAGAAGCAGAGGAGGGCTGGATGACCGGCGAGCTCGCGCGCGGCCGCCCGAACCCCGCGTTCGATCGCGGCCGGGACGGCCCGGCCGTTCGAGGAACGCGATGTGCTGTTCCCACGCCAGCCCGACGAATACCCACAGCCCGTCGACGCAAGGCGACGTCGAGGAGCCACCGCGGCGGCGCCGTGTACGTCCGGACCGCGTTGAAGCCGGCCGCGGCCATCGCTTGGAAGTCGCGGTCGACCTGCTCGGGCTCCGGGTAGTCCGACCGCTCAGGGGCAGGCCCGAACGTCCCGTACGTGACGCCGCGCAGGTAGAGCTTCTCCGAACCGACAGCCAGGAACTTGCCCGCGGCGCGCGGGCGCGGCGCTCCGGCCGCGGGCTTGGGGCCGACCGTGAGATCCAGTTCGCGCGGTCGTTGGACCGTGAGCGTCATGCCGAGCGAGCTGCCGCCGGATCCGCCTGTCTCGTCGACGTCGCCGTGCGAGGCTGTGCGGGACGCCTGCGCCGATGGCGCGGCCGACAGGACCTGGCGCTCGCGGACCGGACCGACCCGCTCCGGATGGGGCCGGCCGAAGCTCCGGTACTCGAACCCGAGCTCGACCAGGCGGTCGCCATGAAGGACATTCCTGCCATCGAGCACGAGTCGTCCGCGCATGACCTCGCGCATCCTCGCCCAATCGAGTTGGAGGTATTCGGGCCACTCGGTCGCGAGCAGGATCGCATCCGTACCGGCCGCGGCCGAATAGGCATCCTCGACGTACTCGACGTTCGGCAGATGGGCGCGAGCGGCGTCGATCGCCTGCGGGTCGTGCGCCCGCACATGGACGCCCTCCTCGAGGAGCCGGCCGATGACGTCGAGCGCCGGCGAGCCGCGGAGATCGTCGGTGTGGGGCTTGAAGGCGAGACCAAGGACGCCAACGGTCCTCGTCCGGGTCGGACCCGCGCTCAGGAGGATGTCCACGGCTCGCATTCGCTGGCGAGCGTTGACCTCGATGACCGCATCGAGGATCGAGGCCTCGCGCCCCTCACGCTTGGCGGCGGCTGCGAGTGCCGACAGGTCCTTGGGAAAGCACGAACCGCCCCAGCCGAGGCCGGCGTGGAGGAACCGCGGCCCGATGCGCGTGTCAGCACCGACGATACGAGCCACTTCCTCGATGTCGGCGCCGACTGCCTCGCTGATCGAGGCGATCTCGTTGATGAACGAGATCCGTGTCGCGAGGAGAGCGTTCGCGGCGTACTTCGCGAGCTCGGCCGAGCGGCGGGAGGTCAGGTAGACCGGCGCATCGATGGCCTCGTACAGGCTCGCCACGATCTCGCCCGCTTCGATCGCTTCTGCTCCGACGACGATCCGGTCGGGATGGAAGAAGTCCTCCATCGCGCTGCCCTCGCGCAGGAATTCAGGGTTCGATACGACCTCGATCCCGGTGAGACCGGCCTCGGAGACGAGGCGTTCAAGGCGATCGCCGGTCCCCGCCGGGACCGTGCTCTTGGTCACCACCGTCAGCCCGGGTCGGCCGTGCTCGAGGATCGACCGCATGGCGGCCACGACGAAGCTGAGGTCGGCCTGGCCATCCTCGGCCGGCGGTGTGTTGACCGCGATGAAGACGACATCGCTCCCGGGGATCACCGCCGCGTATTCGGAGCCGAAGCTCAGGCGGTCGTTCGCCCGCGCCTCCGCGATCGTCTCGCCGAGACCCGGCTCGTAGATCGGGAGATGGCCCTCGATCAGACGATCGAGCCGGCTCAGATCGTTCTCGAGGATGGAAACGTCGTGACCGAGGGCCGCCAGACCCGCGCCTGTGACGAGCCCGACATAGCCGGCGCCGATCACGGTGATTCGTGACATGTTGCTTCCTTTTGTGGTGTCGCCCGGTCTGGGAGCGGTTCGATCCGCACGGTGTTCGCCAACCCGGCCGCAACCGGCGCCGTGGCAAATGGGGTCCCCGCTCCCCTTCCCCTACCCTACCAACAAAGGCGCGAACGGCCCGAACCCCAGAAGTACTGGGTAAATCGTTCCCGTTGACGGTCCGCACCGCCTGTGCGCAAGTCCGGCAGGTACGCGCCGGCCGACCCGGCGCAGGCGAGCGAGGTCAGAAAGAGCCGGGCGCCGCGTCAGCGAGTCCCAGACGGGTGGCGGCGTCGAGCAGCTGTTCGAGGTACCGGTCCGCCTCGGGGCTCCACTCCGTCCGGTCGCCGAGGCGCCGGCAGGCCGAGTAGGCGCGGGCGGCCTGGTATCGCTCCTCGAACCCGGGCGGCGGCTTGCTGAGCCAGCGCGCAGCCCGATATCGATCGACAAGGACGGTCTCCACGTCGGCGGCCCAACCCTCCGTCAACGTTGCGAGGTCGACCTCGCCGGCCGCCATCGCCGCCGATTCCCAGTCGACAGGTCGGATCGCGACCCGGTCGACCAGGATGTTCCTCGGATAGAACTCGCCGTGGATCAGCGTCCGCGGACCTTCGAGCATTCGCGGCAGGTGATATCGGAGACCGTTCGCGACCGCCTCGATCTCGGGCGTCTGGCGCCCTGCCTGCCCGATCACGGCCATCGCGGCTTCCACCCAGCCGATATACCAGTCGGTGTCATACCGTCGGACGAACGCAGAAGCCGGCGCAACGGGCGATCGTTCGAACGCGCGGTGGAACTGCCCGAGCCAGCCCGCAGCCGAGCGAGCGATGTCAACGGGGAACTCGGTGAGGCGGATCGCCCCGGGCAGGAACTCCTCGAACAGCCAGTCCTCGCCCGTCGTCGGGTCGTGCGTCGCGCCAAGGAACTTCGGGGGTCCGTACCCGCCGGGTCCGAGGATGTGCTCGTAGAGCTGCGTCTCGTACGTGACGCCACCGCGGGGATCGTGCGGATCCCGCGGCCCGGCCAGACCACGCTTCCACAGGACGCGCCACTCGGCGCCGCTGGCCAGGACGCACTCGAGCAGCTCGGCGGTGGCCGTGCCGTGATATTCCCAGGGCAGGTGTTCGCGGATGCGCATCGGCGCGGGGAGCCCGTGGCGCATCGCTTCGCGCCGGAGGATGACGAGGAGCGCCTGATCGGGGACGGTGGCCAACGCGCCTGAGCCGGCCGCCGTCGGCACAGTGCGATCGGCTTCCTCCACGCCGGGCTCGATCTTCACGCCCACGGGGCCGCTTCGCCAACGGGCGCTGAGGATCGAGCCATCAAGGCACGTGACATCGTCGGGCTTCCCTCGTGGGTACCAAGCTGTGGATTTCGGGACGATCGACTGCCCACCGAGCCATCGATGCGCCGGCCTGCACGCGGTGCACGTGCCAGGTTCCCGTCTCGATACGCTACCAGCATTCTGCTGAAAACACGTCCGAGCGTCTCGGCTGGCGTTTGCGTCCCCCGTCCGCGCGGTCTGCGGTTCGCTACGCCCGAACCTCCTGGCGCATGAACGCGATGTACGCGCCCACGAAACACACCACGGCAAGCGCCACGAGAGCGACGATCTGCGGCCACACGAGGAGCAGGCTCTGCTCGACCGACAGGACCGTGTTCGGGATCTGCTGGGCCGCCTGCTCGTACTGGCCGATCGAGCCCGGGAGTCGAGCCGCTGGGTTGACTCGCGGGTTGAGGATCACCTCGGTGATGTCGCGGTAGAGGTTGGTCGGAAGTAGCTGGGTGATGAACTTCTGGAGTTGCGCCTGGGGAAGCGCGGCGTCGACCGTTGAGCCCGTGACCGGCGAGATCGTCCGTCGCGACAACATCGACGATGAACGAGCCGAACAGGATCAGCACGAACCAGACACCAAAGCCGACGAGCGCCGACGTCGCCGCCCGCCGGATGACGACCGACAGCAGGAGCCCGAAGGCGAGCCACACTCCGACGTAGATGGCGGTCACGAGGACCCACGTGATCAGTCGGAGGATCTCGTCGGCGCTCGGGACGATTCCCAGCCGCAGGATCCCGAAGCCCGAGATCAGCCCGACGACAGCGACCAGCACGAGCAGGATGACCGCCAGTCCGGCAACGAACTTGCCGTTGATGACGTCGTCGCGGTAGATCGGCTGCGAGACGAGCCGCGGCAGCGTCCCCTCCGACCGCTCGCCGTTTATGGCATCGAACGCGAAGGCGAGCCCGAGCAGCGGCGCCACGATGGCGACGAACGAGCTGACGATCAGGAAGCTGTAGTCCGATGAGCCGATCGTGAAGAGCGCCAGGAAGACGGCCTTCTGTCCGGTCGCCTGGGGTGCCAGGGCCTTGATCTGGTCGGCCGCGAAGTAGAGCGGGATGGCCGCCGCGAGACCCAGGATGACCAGCAGGACGATGAACCGGAGGCTGAGCAGGTGATCGCCGAATTCCTTTGCGGCGATGACCCGCCAGCCCGCACTCGGGACGCGAAGGCGGCGCTCCTCGCGGACCTCGGACCCGGATCGGCCTCACGAGGCTCGGTCGTGGTCGTTGCGACACTCATGACGCGCGTCCCCCGCGCGGATCGGTCGGCCGGGCGGGGTCCGTCGGAGTGCCGGCGGCGCGTGTCGTGGATTCGGCCCGGTCAGTGACGAGGTCCGGCTCTGCGCGCTGAGGTTCGGTCGCATCGACCGAGGCCGCGGTGTCCGCGGGATGGGCCGGGTCGGCCGTCGTGGCCCCCGGCGCGGCTGCACTGGCACTCCGACGCCTGACGCCGCCTCGACGGCCGACGCCAGTACGACGGATCGGCACCGGCCGAGCGCTCGTCGCGTCCGCCGCTCGCGCGGTCACGGCCGCCGGTTGCCGCGCAGCAGCGGCGTCGGTCGTCGGACGTCGTTCGACGGCGGTCCGGTAGATGTCGTCGAGCGACGGCACGATCGGCCGGATCGCGGTCAGGCGCAGCCCGTGCTCGACGGCGGCGATGAGTACGGCCTGACGAACCTCGCCTTCCTCACTCGCCGGGCGTACGTGCAGCCGCCAGGTGTCACCGCCGGCAGCCGGTGCGTCGACCGACTCCACCGAGACGATACGACGCAGGATCGTCCCGGCTCGCGCGACGTCGTCGGGACTCGTCAGTTCGAGGCTGACGTCCACGGCCGCAGTCCCGTCGCCGAAGTCCGTCGCCAGCTGTTCGACGGTGCCGACGCCCACGAGCCGGCCCGCCGCAAAGATGCCGATCCGATCGCAGACGCTCTGGACCTGTGACAGGAGGTGACTCGACAGGAGGATCGCCAGACCGCGCTCATTGACGAGGCGGCGGAGGAGATCGAGGATCTCGAGGACACCGATCGGGTCGATCGACGTCGTCGGCTCGTCGAGGATCAGCAGATCGGGCGACTTCACCAGAGCGTCGGCGATGCCGAGGCGCTGGCGCATCCCGCGTGAGTACGTTTCCACCTCGTCGTCGGCTCGCGAGGTGAGGCCTACCTGCTCGAGGACCTCCTCGATGGCGGAATCGCTCTCAGAGCGTCGGAGCCCGTTCAGCCGAGCCGTGTAGCGAAGGTTCTCGCGGCCGGTCATCCCGCCGTAGAACCCGACGGCGTCGGGCAGATAGCCCACCCGGCGCTTGACCTCGCGCGGCTCCCGAGCGGGATCGAGGCCCATCACCTCGGCGACGCCGTCGGTCGGCTCGGACAGGCCGAGCAGCATCAGGATGGTAGTCGTCTTGCCCGCCCCGTTCTGGCCGAGGAGACCGAAGATCTCGCCGGGATAGATCTCGAGGTCGAGATCGTCGACGGCGGTGATCCGTCCATATCGCTTGGTGAGGCCCGACGTCCAGATGACGGGCTCCCGCGGGTCGAGCTGGCGCGCCGGTGTCAGCGGAGCGGCCGTATGCACAGCGTCGGTGCCGCTCATCGCCGTCCGAAGCGACGGAACGTCAGCCACAGGGCGATCAGCACGATGGCGATCAGCCCGATGCCGATGGCACCCCAGAACGCCGACGTTTCGATGGTCACCCGGATGTCGGCCGATGCGTTTGCCTCCGGCGCCGTCGCCTTGAATGTCGAGACGTAATCGCCCGCTATGGCATCTGCTGACGGCGTGACGTGGGCGACCACCTGGACCTGCTGTCCGGCGGGCACGGCCACGGTTGCAGGATCGAACTTCACGGTCCAACCACTCGGGGCGGTGGCGCTCATGGCCGCCGCGCTGACATCGGCCGTGCCGTTGTTCGTCACGATCAGCATCTGGTCGGTGGTCGAGCCGGCTGTCGCGTTCATGTTCAGGCGCTGGTCGCCGGTCGAAAGCGAGAGGCTGTAGCTGCCGGTGATCGTGACCGCCAGGTCCTGGTGGGCCGTATGGCTGCCGCTTGTCGCGTCGACGCTGATCGGGTAGTCACCCGCAGCGGCATCGGTCGCCGCTTTGACGGTCACCGCGACGGTCTCGTTCTGACCGGCCTTTACGACGACGCTCGCGGCCTGGGCCTGCGATCCCATCTGGGCGGTGACCGTCCAGCCGGTCGGCCCGGTCGCATTGACGCTGAATGGCAGGTCGTCGGGCGTCCCGTTGTTGAGGGTGAGGCTGAACGAGAACGATGCGTTCGATGCGCCCTGGAGGTGCTGGATGTCCGTGGTGAGCGTCACGTCTCCCGCGGCTTCGGGCGACACACGGATGTCGACCGAGAGGGTCGTCGACGCACCTCCGGCGCCCGTCCCCTTGACATCGATCCGCTGGGTGCCTCCGGTCGCCGTTGCCGGCACCGTCACGTTCAGGGTGACCTTCGTCTCGGTGTCGCCGCCCGGCGATTCCACGCCGTCGATCGTGAAGCCCCCGCCATGGAGGACCGCCGTCCAGCCGTCTGGTACCGCACCGACCGCCAGGCCGACCCGACCGGGTGTCAACGTCTTGACGGTGATATCGAAGCTCGGTGTCGCCCCGGGCGCGACAGCGATCGCCGGATACGGCGTCGTGAGAGTGATCGCGTCGACCGCACCTACCGGGCCGGCGACGGCGAGCGACGCGAGTCCGAGGGTGGCCAGGACGAGGCCAAGCCTCGTCAGACGCGATGGAACCGTCCGGGGCGTGGACACCGAGTCACCTCCGCGATGTCAAAGACGATGGCGGCACACCTGGGGATCGCCGCGCGCGGGCGTGCGTGCCGCATGCCCGGATGGAGGCGAGTGTGACGCGCATTCGACAGAAGAATCAACCAACCTTTGATGAAGAGACCTGAACATGCCTTCTGCGATGCAGGCAGCCGGCGCGATTTCGGGCCATGACCACCGGCCGTTTGACGGTTCGGCTGTTGTGCCCGATACTCGGTTGGTAACCCGTCCCACGCGACGACCCGGTTCGAGCGTCAGATTTCAACGCTCCCGGCCCGGCGCGCAGACGGTCAGAACAACCAGCGTCAGACGTGCACGAGCACCCTGATGACACAGAGGCCGCGCAGCCGATCGCCTATACCGCGATGACGGCGCGCCAGAAAGCACAAACAACGAACATGATGTCCCGATCAACCACCTCGTCCGTCACCGGGCGAGCGTCCGCCATGCGGCGGATGCGCCGTCGAGCGAACGGCTCGACCCGTCTCTACTGCGCCACGAACGGCTGCACCAGCTTCCTCGAGATCGACGAGCAGACGGGCACTGCCCACTGCCGGATCTGCGGGTACGTCCGCCGGGTCCACTGAGCCCGACCGCTAGTTAGTCGGCGTCGAAGGCGCGCTCGAGTCGGGCAGCCTCGCTCTCCGGATCGAGCAGGCGCCGATGCTGTCGATCCGTTGGTGCCTCAGCGTTCACCCGCTCGATCGCGCGGTTAGCTGCAGCGACGGCGTCGCGGAAGTCCTTCCGGAGTTTGCCTCTCGATATCGGCGAGGTGCGCCTCGCCTGGTCCAGGAACCGGTCGATCTCGGCGAGGTGGCGGCGCGCCTCCTTGTCGGACTCGATCCATGGCGGCGCCGCTCCGGCGTTCTTCAGCATTCGATGGGCCATCGCCCATTCCCCGGCGGCCGTGTCGTCCTCGATCGGTAGCCGTTCGCCGACGAAGGGCAGCTCCTCGAAGGCACCTGCGTCCATCGCTTCGCGGATCTGGCGCTCGACCAGGCTTTCCCAGGTCGGGCCGATCTGTCGGCGGCCTTCGGCGTCACGTCGCTGCGGACTCATCTTTCGATGCTATCGCGACCTGCCCGAACGTGGCACAGGGGCGGGAACCAGCGACGTTCGCGACCCGCATCGGCGATACTCGAAGCCGCATGGCGCAACCCGCTGAGACCTCACGCGTCCGCCTCCGCGACGTGACGCTCGACGACGCCGACATGCTCGATGCGTGGAATCGGGCCCGCGACGGCTTCAACGACTTCGGCGACGAGCCCGAGCCGATCGATCGCGAGGCGCTCGCCCGAGGGCCACTCCGAAATGAGCGCAACGGCCTCCTGATGATCGAGGTCGTGGCCGAGCACTGGCCGATCGGCACCGTCGGGTGGCACCAGGAGCGCTACGGCCCGAACCCGGAATCTACGGTGCTCAATTTCGGCATCGAGCTCATCCCCGAGGCGCGCGGGCGGGGCTACGGCACCGAAGCGCAGGTGCTGCTCGTCGACTACCTGTTCGAGCTGACCTCCGTCAACCGGGTAGAGGCCGGCACCGACGTCGAGAACCTGGCGGAACAGCGCTCGCTCGAGAAGGCCGGACTCCGCCGCGAAGGCATCGCCCGCGGCGCCCAGTTCCGGGCGGGCGGGTACCACGACCTCGTCGTCTACGCGAGGCTCCGCGACGACCCGTGACAGCCGAGCTGGCACGCCGACGCCATATGGTCCGAGTGTGACGTCACGAGGCGGCCGAGCTGGCCGCGATCTCTTCTAGATGGACCGCATCGACGGTCAGCCCGTCTACTCGGCCACCGATCTCGTCGCGTTCCTCGCGTGCGAGCACCTGACGCAGCTCGAGCGCGCCGCGCTCGCCGGGTTGACCAAGCGCCCGATGCGCGAGGATCCGGAGCTCGACGTGATCCGGCGACGAGGTTTCGAACACGAGGCCCGGTACCTCTCGAGCCTCGAAGCCGAGGGCAGGACGGCGGTCACGATCCGTGTCGATGGCTCGTCTGCCGACCGCGGAGCAGACCTGCGTGACGCGGCCGCCCAGACGATCGACGCGATGGCCGCGGGCGCCGAGGTCATCTACCAAGCGACGTTCTTCGATGGCACGTTCCGCGGCCACGCGGACTTCCTGCTCCGGGTCGAGTCGCCGGACCGGCCATCCCGGTGGGGTCCGTGGCATTACGAGGTGGCCGACACGAAGCTCGCCCGCCACGTGAAGGCCAGCGCCGTCCTCCAGATCTGCTCCTACGTCGACCAGCTCGAGCGGCTCCAGGGCGTCCAGCCGGAGTGGATGCATGTTGCCCTCGGCGGAAGCGCACGAGCGGTCGAGCGTCTGCGGGTGGACGACTTCATGGCCTATTACCGGAGCGCACGGGACCGGTTCCTGGCCACGCTGGCGGATGAAACGCCGGCGACGTTCCCGCCGCTCGCGACCTACCCGGAGCCGGTCGAGCATTGCGACGTCTGCCGGTGGGCCGCCGAATGCGCCGTCCGTCGACGCGCGGACGACCATCTCAGCCTCGTATCGGGGATCTCGGCCCGCCAGAGACGCGCATTGACGCAGCGAGGTGTCGCGACACTCGAGTCCCTTGGCGACCTGAGCGTGCCGATGGACCCGCCGCTCGCCGACGTCGGCGCCGGGGCGCTCAGCCGCGTCCACGAGCAGGCACGGATCCAACTCGAGGGCCGACGGGAATCACGGCTGAAGTACGAACTGCTGCTGCCCCCGGCTGACGCGGAGGTCGAGCTCGAGCGCGGCCTCGCCTCGCTGCCGCCGCCGTCACCCGGCGACCTGTTCTTCGACATCGAGGGAGATCCGTATGCCCTCGATGACGGGCTCGACTACCTGTTCGGCGTGCTCGAGACCGACGGCACGTTCCACGCCATCTGGTCGCGCGACGACGCGGGCGAGTTCTCGCTCGCGGGCGAGCGGCGCGGCTTCGAGCGCCTGATGGACTTCATCATGGCCCGCCTCGAACAGGATCCCCAGATGCACGTTTACCACTACGCGCCCTACGAGCCGACCGCCATGAAGCGGCTGATGGGCCGCTACGGGACGCGCGAGAACGACGTGGACCGCCTCCTGCGCGAAGGCGTGATGGTCGATCTCCTGCGCGTCGTCCGTCAGTCACTGCGCGCGTCGGTCGAGAGCTATTCGATCAAGAAGATGGAGGCGTTCTACGGGTTCGTTCGGGAGATCGACCTCCGCGATGCCGGATCGAGCATCGTCGCGTTCGAACAGTGGCTCGAGCTTGCCGACGGCGAACGCCCCGGCGCGATGCACCTCGAACGCATCGAGCGCTACAACAAGGACGACGTCGTCAGCAATCTGAAGCTCCGTGACTGGCTCGAAGGCCTGAGAACGCGAGTTCACGGATACTGCGGGACGGGAGGTCCCGCGGCCGGCGCCCCGCCTCGCACCGGTGCCAGCCGACCTGACCGAAGCCGAGGCACGTGTGGAGGCGCTCGCTCAGCGCCTGGCCGGCCCGAACGTCATGCCGACGGATCCGGCGGACCGGAGTCCCACGCAGCAGGCGACCTGGCTCCTCGCTCAACTGTTGGGCTGGCATCGTCGCGAGGGCAAGTCGGCGTGGTGGGAATTCCATCGCCTGATGGACCTCACGCCCGAGGACCTCGTGGACGAGGACGACCCGATCGGCCTCCTGGAACCCATCTGTCCGGTCGACGACGAGCTAAAGGGCAAACAGACCTGGCGCTACCGGTATCCAGCCCAGGACTACGACCTCGGGCGGGGCGCCGTCTACGACCCGGCGAAGAAGCAGGCTCAGCCGGACGGCAACCCGTTCAAATGGGCGGTCGGCGACGTGGTCGCCGTCAACCCAGCCGAACGGACGCTCGACCTGCGGCGTGTCGTCGCAGAGTCACATCCGCGCGCGATCGTCCCGCTCCGGTGGATCGCCACGACGGCGCACCAGGAGGCGTTGTTCGATCTCGGGAGCTGGGTCGCCGACCACGGGATCCAGGCGACCGGGCCGACGCGCGCGGGACGCGACCTCCTGTTCCGGCTCCCGCCGCGTGTGGGGCTGTGGCTCGACGAGCCTGCTGCATCGTGACGGCGAGTCGGGCCTCGAGACCGCACGGCGCCTGGCGACCGTCACTCGACCACACGACCCTCGCCATCCAGGGACCGCCGGGTTCGGGCAAGACCTACACCGGCGCTCGAATGGTGTGCACACTGCTGGCTGCCGGCAAGCGGGTCGGCATCACGGCGACGAGTCACAAGGTCATCGGCAACTTCCTGAAGGCCGTCCTCGAAGCTGCGGAACTCGAAGGGGTCACCGTCCTGCCGGTCCAGAAGGGCGACAAGGACGAGGTCCTGGACGACGCACGCGTCACCCGCGCGACCGACGCGACCCAGGTTCGAGCGCGTCTCGACGATGGTCGCGCGAACATCGCCGCCGGCACGACCTGGCTGTGGGCGTCGCCGAAGATGGCGGAGTCCGTCGACGTCCTGTTCGTCGACGAGGCGGGACAGATCTCGCTGGCGAACGTGGTCGCGATCGCAGGTGCGACGAACAGCCTGGTGCTGCTCGGCGATCCGCAGCAGCTCGACCAGCCGCTCCAGGGATCGCATCCGCCGGGCGCCGATCGGTCGGCGCTTGCCCACGTCCTCGGCGACGCTGCGACGATGCCGCCGACGCAGGGCCTGTTCCTCGAGAGCACCTGGCGGCTGCACCCGGAGTTGTGCGCATTCACGTCGGAGGTCTTCTACGACGACAGGCTGGAGCCGCAGCCGGACCTCGTGACGCAACGACTCGATGCGCCAGGCGCCTCGGGTGCCGGGCCGCGTCTGCACAGCCAGCGGACGGAGGGCGCCGACAACGAATCCCCGGCGGAGGCGGATGCCGTCGCCAGCCTGGCTCGGGACATCGTCGACGGCAATTCGACGTGGACCGATCGACACGGTGTCATTCGGCCCGTGACCTGGGAGGACGTTCTCATCGTCGCGCCTTACAACGCCCAGGTCGGCGCCATCCGCCGTCGGTTGCCTCCCGAAGCCCGGGTGGGCACCGTGGACAAGTTCCAGGGCCAGGAGGCCCCGGTCAGCATCTACTCGATGACGACCTCCACGCCCGAGCTCGCGCCGCGCGGCATGGATTTCCTGTACAGCCGGCACCGTCTCAACGTGGCGACGTCCCGGGCCCGATGCGTGACCATCGTCGTGGCTTCCCCGGACCTGCTGCGGGTCCGCGCCCGGACTCCGGCGCAGATGCGGCTGGCCAACGCGTTCTGTCGATTCGAGGAGCTCGCCCGACCGACGACCTGACCGCGGTCGACCTATGCTCCGGCGATGCACGTCGCGCGACTCGAACTCCCGGCCAGCCGGCTTGACGAGCTGCGACGCCGAACGACCGGCTCACTCGTGGCGGGCGTCGCGCTCGGCAGCACCGGGCATATCGCGGCGGTCACCGTCGCCACGATCGTGGCGAGCGACCTGTCGGGCTCGGCGCTCCTCAGTGGCGCCCCGGGCGCGGCCGTCGTTCTGGGAGCGGCCCTCGGCGCGACACTCCTGTCGCGGCTCATGGTGTCCCGAGGCCGTCGGATCGGGCTCGCGTCGGGATACGGCACGGGGGTCCTCGGCGCCGTCATCGCGACGACGGCGATCGTCCTTCACTCCTTTCCGCTGCTGCTGTTCGGGACGGTGCTGATCGGCTTCGGGAACTCGTCGAACCAGCTGTCGCGATACACCGCAGCCGATCTCTATCCGACTTCGCGACGGGCGTCGGCCATCGGCATCGTCGTGTGGGGCGCGACGTTCGGGGCGGTCCTCGGGCCAAACCTCGTCGGTCCGGCCGGCGACCTTGGTGTCGCGATCGGTCTGCCGCCGCTCGCGGGCGCCTACCTGCTGCCGATGGTGTTCGTCGGCAGCGCCGCGATCCTGTCGCTCGTGATGCTCCGACCAGACCCGTACCAACTCGCGGACAGATCGGAAGGCGACCTCAGCGGCAACGCCGGCACCGCAAGCTCGCTCGGCAAGATCCTCGCCCAGCCGAACGTCCCCATCGCGATGGTCTCGCTGGTGACCGTTCAGGTGGTCATGACGCTGATCATGACGATGACCCCGCTGCACATGACCGAGACCGGGCACACGCTGTCGGCCGTGGGGCTGGTCATCAGCGCCCACACGTTCGGGATGTTCGCGCTGTCGCCGATCTCCGGCCGCCTGACCGACCGATTCGGCGCCGTGAAGGTCGTCCTGGCCGGTCTCGTCGTGACCGAGTTCGCGGCGATCCTCGCGGCCGCCGCCCCGATGGACGGCGGCGTCATCCTGTTCCTTGCGCTGTTCCTCCTCGGGTACGGGTGGAACCTCGGATTCGTGGCGGGTTCGGCCCTGCTGACGCGCGGACTCGGTCTCGCAGAGCGGACCAGGGTCGAAGGACTGACGGACTCGCTGATCTGGAGCTCAGCGGCGGCAGCGAGCCTCGGATCGGGCGTCGTCCTCGCCGCCGCGAGCTACACGGCGCTCGGGCTGCTCGGGGCCGCGATGATCGTCGTTCCGGCCTGGCTGCTGCTCACCCGGCGGCGGACGGTCACCGCCGCGGGCGGCTGACGCTCAGGCGGGAAGGAGTTCGCCGCCGCAACCAGGTCACGAGGACGCGCGCGCAGGCCTCGACCTCGTCAAGGGGAACGTGCTCATCGGCGCTGTGGGCGACCTTCACGTCGCCCGGACCGAAGATCACGCACGGCGTGTCGGCAACGTTGACGAAAAGGCGCATGTCCGCGCCGTAGGGTTCACCGATGAGCGCCGGACGCCGGCCAGTCACGCTCTCGACGGCGTCAGCCAGGCCAACGGGGAGTCGATGGTCCGACGGGACGCGGGCCGACCCGAACCGGCCTCCCGTGATCTCGAGGGTCGCTGGATGGTCGCGGAGGAAGTCGTCGGCGCCGCACGTGGCTTCGATGCAGGCCCGAAGCTCAGCCTCCGCTTCCGCCTCCGTCTGGCCGAGTCGAACGCCGTACCGGCCCTCGGCCGTCACCTTGTCGAGCACGGTCGACGCCCAGTCGCCGCCCGAAACCTTGCCGATGATCGTCGGATAGGGCAACCCGAGCACCGTCATCAACGGATCCGTCTCGGCAGCGTTGCGCCGAACCTCGTCGGCTTCGAGCGCCTTCGAAAGCACGAACAGATTGTCGAGCGCGGAGACGCCTTCGCGGCGCTGCGAGGCGTGCGCCGCGCGGCCGGGCACGGTGAGGCGGAAGGTGATCGCGCCCGCGTGGGCGACGACCACGTCGAGCCGCGACGGCTCGGTGATCACGGCGAGGTCGCCGCGGACGCCGGCACGGATCGCAGCCAGCGTCCCCTGCCCGCCGTCTTCCTCCGAGGGAACGAGGACGACCGTGAGCTCGCCGACGAGGCGATCGAGGTCCCCGGCCGCGCCGAGCGCCCGGACAGCCGCGAGGATGGCGGCGACACCGCCCTTCATGTCGCAGGCGCCGCGGCCGTACAACGACGCCGTCCCGGATGTCGGCGCTCCACGGATCGACCGTCCAGGTTGCCGGATCGCCCGGCGGCACCACGTCCAGGTGGCCAGACAGGATGATCCGAGGGCCGCTGGCCGGGGTTGAGCCGTCGGTCCGTGCGCGCTCCCCTACCCGCCCGATGACAACCGGCAACGAGGTCCGGCTCATCTCTTCGCCCGGCCAGTCAGGGTCCCGGCGGATCTCCGCGAGCTCCGGCCAGATCGTCTCGACCTCGAGACCGAGTTCGCCGAGGGCCGTGCCCGCCCACGCGGCGACTTCTTCCTCCGATCCGGTGACGCTCGGGATCCTGACGAGCGCTCGGAGGTCCTCGATCATCCGGTCGCGATCGATGGTTGCGTCGCTCGGATCCTGCTTCGCGGCCGCTGCTTCGCCGCCCGCCACGTCAGCCACGTCAGCCACGAAGGATCGGCCGGGTCATGCAGGTAGGTCCGCCCGAGCCGTTGAGCCCGATCTCGGTGGCGGGTACGTGTGCACCTCGCAGCCGGCCGCCGCGAGCGCCGGAGCTCGTCCGGGGATTGCCCTCGGCGATGACGACCACTCCCGGCCGGACGGCCAGCACGTTGCAGCCGAGCGTCGCGAATTCGTCGTCCGGCACGGTGACGAGCCGGATCCCGAGGTCGCCGAGGAGCTGCCACAAGCCCGACGGGCAGGAGTGGGAGATACACGACGGCGAGGTCGTCGGCGACCGGCGAGATCACCGACATCAGGTGGATCAGCTCGGCCGGCCCGCGCCAGTACGGAACGTCGAAGACTCGAACGTCGCCGCCGACGAGCGCGGCGAGCTGCCGGGCGCCGGCGTCGTTCGTTCGCAGGGTCCGCCCGATGCAGAACAGGTCGGGACGCAACCACAGCGTGTCGCCGCCCTCGACAGTGCCTGGCGCCTCGATCCGTCCGACGGTCGGGATGCCCTGGCCGCTGGTCCAGGCCTCGATCGCCGCGGGCTCAGCGGCACGATTCGGCTTCCCCGGCCGGAGCGGGATGGCGCCACGATCGGTGACGAGGAGCGGGTCGAACGTGTAGACGAGGTCCGGGCTCTCGAGTTCCGTCTCGAGGACATGGACCCGAGGACCGAGCGCTCGCGAGCACGTCAACGAACGCGTCGTGCTCGCGCTGGGCCAAGTCGAGGTCGACCTCGTGGAGGAAGCCGTGCGCCGGCTGGCCGAACGCCGCTCCGAAGGACGGCCCCGGCCGCTTCACTAGCACGTCCAGCAATGGGGCCGACATGCTCTGGGCGCCATATCGTCGAGCGGTGATGGTCACCCGAGCAGGATACCGGCCCGCTGGATCGTCGCGGCCAGGCCCGACGAGCCTGACGAACGGCGACGATTCCCCCGACGAGGTGCATGCGCCGGTCCGGAACGACCGCGGTGCCGCGTCCTGGCCGGCGACGACCGCCGCGTGCGCGAGGCCGGTTCAGGTGGCCACGTGCCGGGTCAGGCCGCGATGGCCATCGCCTGCTGGACAGCCACGTCGACTTCGAGGTTCACCTTGTCGCCGACGAGCCAGCCGCCGGCCTCGAGCGCGACGTTCCAGTCGAGGCCCCAGTCCTTCCGGTTGACCGTCGCCTTCGCCGAGAAGCCTGCTCGACGGCTTCCGTCCATGCCCTGGTAGAAGCCCAGGAACTCGACATCGAAGTCGACCGGGCGCGTGATCTCGCGGATCGTGACGTCGGCGGTGACGACGTAGCGGTTGCCACCGGCCGGCCGAACGGCCGTGGACACGACGCGCAGATCCGGGTACTGACCGGCATCGAAGAAGTCGGCGCTGCGCAGGTGTGTGTCACGCGCCCCGAAGCCCGTGTCGACGGACTCGGTGCGAACGACGATGTCGGCCCTGGAGGCCGTGGGGTCGGTCTCGTCGAGATCGACGGTGCCCGATACCTCGCGGAACGTGCCGCGGACGGTCGTGACCATCATGTGCTTGGCTGAGAAGAGGACGTCGGTGTGGGCTGGGTCGATCGCGAAGGTCGTCATGTGTAGATATCTCCGGGTGCGCCGCGATGGGCGCGTACGTTGTTGACTAATCAACCATACTGCGATATCGTTGCTTTGTCAACTACTTCCGCAGATGCCCTATGGAGGGTGGTAGCATCGCCGCCATGTCCGTTCCCAACGCGGCTTCACGACCGCTGACCGCCGATGACGCACGCCTTGCGCCGTGGCGGGCGTTCCTCGTCGCCCACGCCAGGATCTCCCGACGCCTCGACGAGGAGCTCCGATCCGAGCACGACCTGTCGCTGGCCGAGTACGACGCGCTCCTGACGATCGCCCGCTCGCCCGGGCGGCGCATCCGAATGGGCCTCCTTGCCGACGAGGTCATCCTCAGCAAGAGCGGGGTGACCCGCCTTATCGACCGCCTCGTGACCGACGGCCTCGTCGAGCGTGGGGTCTGCCTTTCCGACGCGCGCGGCGCGGAAGCGGTCCTGACGGAGGCCGGTCTCGCTCGCATGCGGGCGGCCTCGCGGACGCACCTGCGCGGGATCAGCGAGCACTTCCTCGATGTCGTCGATCCAGCCGATCTCGGGAGCCTGGAGCGGTCGATGACCGCGGTGGCGCGTGGGGCCGGTCCTGCGGTCGCGGCTGACACACGGTGGGCTCCGGCCGACGCCGATCTCGACGATGCCGGCCTCGCCGGCGCACGGAGCTCCAGCGGCGCCCGCTGACGGCTCGTTGCGGGGACGTCTGTACGCGGGTACCAGCGGTTTCGCGTACCCGGGCTGGTCGCCGAGGTTCTACCCGGCGGGAACACCGGCGTCGCGATACCTGCGCCACTACGCCGAACGTATGACCGCGGTCGAGCTGAACAACACCTACTACGCGTCGCCCTCGGCCACCAAGGTCGCCGCATGGATCGAAGCGACGCCGCCCGAGTTCCGCTTCTCGGTCAAGGCCCAGCGAGGCGGATCGTTCCGCTCCCTCCAGGTCGACCCGGTCGTCAGCGTGCCGTGGCTGACCGGTCCGTTGCGAGCGTTCGGGGAGCGGCTCGGGACGGTCCTCTTCCGGGTCCCCGACCGTGTTCGACGCGACGACTCCCGCCTCGCGGCGCTGCTGGCTTCGTGGCCGGCCGACCTGCCGCTCACCATGGAGTTCCAGGACCCGTCGTGGCACGTCGACGAGACCTTCGAAGCCCTGGCTCGCGCCGGAGCGGCCCTGTGCGCGACCGAGCTACCCGAGGACGAGGAGCCGCCCTTCGTCCGGCGGACCGGGCCGTTCCTTTACCTGCGGCTGCGACGCCACGACTACACGGCCGACGAGATCGCGGCATGGGCGGCCCGGCTCGACCCCTTCCTCGAAGCGGGCGACGACGTGTTCGTGTTCTTTCGCCACGACGAGGTCGGACGTGGGCCGGAGCTCGCCGCGGAGCTCACGGCCGCCGTCGAGGCGACGAACTCGTAGGTCGGCTGCCCGCGAGCCCGCGCGGCCACCCGCCGCTCAGGCGCGGTCGCCCTCGGCCGGCCCGAACACGACGAGCAGAACCAGCCGCTCGGTGATGTCGTGGAACCGATGCGGGACGGCGGCCCCAACGAACACGAGTGAACCTGGCTCGACGGCTCGGTCGTCGGCGCCGACCATGATTCGCGCCCGTCCCGAGACGACGTAGTACAGCTCGTCTTCGGTATGTGGCGACTGCGGGTCGGCGTCGCCGGCCTCGAGGACATAGAGGCCGGCCGACAGGTCCGGGACCCGCATGAATTCGTGGTAGCGCCTCCCGGTCGCCGCCTGCGCGGCCTGCACGGCCGCCAGCTCCCATGCATCCATCTGCGGTCCTCCTCAGGCCGGCACGGGAATCTGCCCGGCCATCGCCGGCTGCCCGTCGGATCGGAACCCGCTCTCGTCGAGCAGCTCGGCCGCGGCGCGGTCACGGTCGGCGGCCGAATCGAAGCTGAGCATCAGCGGACCCGTCCCGGCGACCGCCCGGATGGCCGGCCGCTGTCCCCGGAAGGTCACCACGTCGCCGACCGACAGCCGAACGAGTTCACCGAGCCCGATGGAGACACCCTGCGGGTGATCCGGCCGCTCGACCACGAGCGTCGTGGTCGCGGGCGTCTCCGGCTCGCCCGGCTCGGTCGCGGCGAGGGCCGGCCGAAGGATGAAACGGACCAGATCCGCTGGAACCTCGCGGACGTGGACGCGACCGTACGGCGTGTGGATGAAGCCGGTCACCCGTAGCGGCAGCCGGTCGCCCGGAGCCAGTGTCGTTGCGGGTTCGGGCAGCGCCGTCCTGCGCTCGGCGGAACACCACGTAGCCACCCGCCGAGCCGACCAGGATCACCCCGCCGAGGAGTCCGAGGCCGGCGGCCCCGAGGAACGCGATGACCGAATCGGGCGGTGTCATCCCGTCGTCGAGCACGTAGTGAGGCGAGACGTCGATCTCGTAGTCGGCGAACCCGAAGCCATCCGATCCCTTGGCTTCGGCGACCGCACGTTCGTTGCGCGTCAGCATGCCGGTGACCGTCGCTTCGGTGAACGCCGGCGACGTCCGCGTGAAGACGGTGATAGCGCGCTTGGCGACCGGGTCGTAGACGATGACATCGAAGCCGTTCGCCTCGGCGTCGTCGCATTTGCCGTCGCCGTTCGGGTCCCCGAGACACGTCGCCCAGTAGTCGACGAGGCGTGAGCCGGACACCTCGACGTTCGCGCCTGCAGCGGGCGACCCGGCGCTGAGGTCGATCCGTTCGGCCGAGTCCCCGGTAGCCGCCGTGGCATCGATGTAGACCTTCGGATCCACCGTCAGACCAAGCTCAGCGGTGTCCGTCTTGAAGTAGTCGATGTCATCCTCGACGTACTTTGGATCCTCGACGACGACGCCCCGTATCTGCGAGGTGAAGATCTCGGTCGGCGGCCGATCGGAGCGAATCGTGATCCCGCGGCGCGCGGACGGATCCACGAGCAGATAGAACCAGGCTGTCGTTCGTGTCGTCGCCGTCGTACACGTTGGCGACGTAGGTCGAGGCAAGCGACCCCGAGACCGTCGCGTAGGTCTTCTGGCCGAGCCCGTCGTTTCCGGCAAGGTCGCCTGCGCGAAGGCCGCCGGCGGTCGGAGGAGCCGTCGTCTCGATGCCGACCAGGAGGAGAAGGCCGGCAAGCGCGAACAGGAGGATCGCTACAGGGATCGACGCCGGATGCCGTCGCAGCAGCCGCGGTTCCGACTCGCCGAACCCGCGACCCCAATCGTCAGCGCCCGCAGCGACGGCGCCGGCGCCCGAGATGAGGCGATCGATGAGCTGGCCGTCCATGGAGCGCGCAGCCTAGCAGCGAGCCGACGCGGCCCGCGACGCCCTTGATCGGATCCATCGCTGGCCCCCGGGGCTGGACGCGGCGGCGCAGAGGTACCGTCGGGCCGCCGGAGATCAAGCGAAGCCGGGCGCGCTGCGGCCATGGAAACGGCCCTTCAGCCAAGAGCCGGTAGGATTCCCGAATGTCAGCCGCATCCCGCTCGATCGGTCGTCTCAGCCGGCTTGCCGCGTTCGCCGCGGTGCTGACCGCGACTGCGGCGTGCTCCCCGGGCGGCGCGGTCAGCGGCAGCCCATCGGCCGTCGGATCCGCCGTCTCCTCGCCATCGGCCGGTGCTCAAGTCACCGCGAGCGCGTCACCGCGGACCACCGACACCGGCTCGCCTGCGGCCAGTCCCGCCAGTCCCGCCAGTCCGGCCAGTCCCCGGCCGTCGGCATCGGCGAGCGCCGGGACCGCCCGGTTCGACCCGAGCGGCCTCGAGCTCGTCACCGACGTGGTCGTAGACGGTCTCGATGCACCGGTCGATGTCACCTCGGCGCGGGACGGTACGGGAAGGTTGTTCGTCGTCGAGCAGCCGGGCCGCATCCGCATCGTCAAGGACGGCAAGCTCGCCGAGACGGCATTCCTCGACATCAGGGACCGGATCGCGAGCGGCGGTGAGCGCGGGCTCCTCGGCCTCGCATTCCACCCCGACTACTCCAAGCGAGCAGCGGTTCTTCGTCGATTACACCAACCTCGATGGCGACACGATCATCAGCGAGTTCCGCGTGGCGGCCGGACACCCGGACCAGGCAGACCCGTCGTCGGAGCGCATCCTCCTCAAGGTCGACCAGCCCTTCGCGAACCACAACGGTGGTGGCGTCGTGTTCGGGAACGACGGCATGCTCTACATCTCATTCGGTGACGGCGGGTCCGCCAACGACCCGATGGGCAACGGGCAGAACCTCACCACGCTGCTGGGCAAGATCCTGCGCATCGACGTCAGCTCGACCGGTGGCGCAACTCCGTACACCGTTCCTCCTGACAACCCGTTGGTCGGACGCGAGGGAATGAAACCGGAGATCTGGCTGAGCGGGCTGCGCAATCCGTGGCGGATGCGGTTCGACCGGCCGACCGGCGACCTGTGGATCGGCGACGTCGGCCAGGGCACCTGGGAAGAGATCGATGTCGCGCGGGCCGGGCAGGGCGGCCTGAACTACGGCTGGAACGTGATGGAGGGCGCCGACTGCTTCAACCCGATGCTCAACTGCGACCAGACCGGGCTGACCATGCCCGTCGCGCAGTACGGGCACGACGCGGGCTGCGCCGTCATCGGTGGCGTCGTCGTCCACGACCCTGAGCAACCGAAGATGGATGGCGGCTACATCTTCAGCGACTCGTGCTCCGGCACCTTGTGGATGCTGGACCCCGTGACCGATGCCGACGGAAAGAGCGCGGCGACCGTCGTCGGGGAGACCGGCGGCTCCATCAGTGCGATCGACGACGACGAGGATGGGACGGTCTACCTCACCGACCTCGGTGCGGGCCGTCTCCTGAAGGTCTCGGCGAAGGGTTAGGGCTGCGACGGCCGCTCAGGCGATCCGGAACGTCACCGTTACGCTGACGGCGATCTCCGTGGTCCCCTGCTCGACCGGCGTGCCGGCATCGGCGGCCAGCGTCATCCGCGCAGCCTTCGGCATCGGCCCGATGGGTGGGGCGCCATTCTCGACGATGTCCGCAACGCCGCCGATCGTCACGCCTGCGGCTGCGGCCAGGACCTCCGCCCGAGCCCGGGCGACCGCTACCGCCGACGTCCGCGCGGTCCGCTCAGCCTCGAGCGGATCGTCGAGCCGGAAGGTGAGACCATCGAGACTCGTCGCGCCTGCCTCGAGGGACCCATCGATGACGGGTGCAAGCGCGTCGAGGTCGCGGACGGTCACCTCGACGACGTTGTTCATGTCGTAGCCGATCAACCGCGGCCCTTCGCCGTCGCGGTAGTCGTAGCGGGGCGCGACCGAAAGCAGGGTCGTCCGAACGTCGGCTCGGGCGACGCCGGCTCGCTCGATGGCGCCGAGGACCGCGGTCATGGCCTCCGCCGCCGCGCTCCGCGCCTCCCGCACGGTCGGTCGTGAGATCGCGATCCCCAGCCTGAGCTCCGCCACATCGGGCTGGACGCGTCACCCGGCCGGTGCCGCCGACCACGATCGTGCCGGTCAGGCTCGGTTGATCAGTCATGGAGACCTCCGGTGTCCGACGCTCAAGCGTGGATGACGATGTCGAGGGCGCCCCGCCGGTCGAGCAGCTCGGCGCTCGTTCGTCCCCGCCAGCGATGGACGAGCAGGTCGACCGAGCCTTCGCCGACCGTGAGCCCGGTGATGTTGAGCCGGGTGAGCCACTCGGGCAGCGTCGGCCGGATCAATTCGAGCCGTCCGGCCGAGGCGTCTGCCTTGAACCCGAGCATCGTCCGGATCAGGAACAACGGCGCGGCCGCCGCCCACGCCTGCGGCGAGCAAGCGACCGGATAGGCCACCGGCGCGCCCACGTCGTCTCGACCGAAGCCGCAGAACAGCTCCGGCAGGCGCAGGTCCGGGAACGACTGGGCCGCCTCGATCAGCCGGCCAGCGAGGAGGTTCGCGGCATCCTCCGCCCCGACCGACTTCAGGCCGGCCGCCACGATCGCGTTGTCGTGGGGCCAGATCGAACCGGTGTGGTAGCCGACCGGGTTGTAGCCGGGCTGGCCCGCGGCGTAGGTCCGCACGCCCCAGCCGGAGAAGAGGTCCGGTTCGATCAGCCGGTCGGCGACGGCCATCGCCCGTGCCGCCGGGACGATCCCGGTCCACAACGCCTGCCCGGCGTTCGACCCGATGCTGGCCACGGGACGCTTTTGGCCGTCGAGCGCCATGGCGTAGAAGCCGGCTTCGGGGACCCAGAATGCGGCGTCGAAGGCGTCGCGGATCGCGGCCGCGCCTTTCTCGCACCGCTCGGCGAGCGCGATGTCGCCACGTCGCCTGGCGAGCTCTGCCATCCAGCGGCGCGCGGAATACACGTAACCCTGGACCTCCGCCAGCGCGATCGAACCCTCGGCGAGGCTGCCATCGATGTGCCGGATGGCGTCGCCCGAATCCTTCCAACCCTGGTTGGCGAGTCCGCGCGACGACCGACGTGAGTACTCCACGAAGCCGTCGCCATCGAGGTCGCCGTAATGGTCGATCCAGTCGAGTGCGGCAAGTGCGTTCGGCCAGAGTCGCTCGACGAGGGCGTCGTCGCCGGTCCAGGCGTGCGTCTCGCCGAGCAGGATGAGCCACAGGGGCGTGGAATTGATGCTTCCGAAGTAGGCCGCGTGCGGCGTCTCGCCGGCCCGGGCCATCTCGCCGCTGCGGAGCTCGTGGAGGATCTTGCCGGGCTCCGCGTCGGTCCAGTCGTCGACGGTCGTCGCCTGGCGTCGGGCCAGGACGTCGAGGGTCGCGATGGCGTTGGCCGGCATGAACGGCAGCGTCTCCAGCGAAGCGATGATGCTGTCGCGCCCGAACAGCGTCGCGAACCACGGGATCCCGGCCGCGAGATAGTGCTCACCGGGCGACGGCCCGTCGTTGCGGAGCAGGGCGAGGTCGGCGAGGGACCGCCTGAGCGTCTGATCCAGCATCTCGTTGTCGGTCGAGATCTTGGGCATGGGCCGGCGGTCCGCCGTCGCGGCGTCGTCGTCGGCCGGCATTCCGCCGAGATGGGTCAGAGGCCCCGAGGGAGTCGGGTCGGGGGTCCGCGTCCGCGGCGTCCGGCGACGAACGATCCGTCCTCGGGCGTCGGGTCGGCGGTCGCCCACGACCAACGGGGCGACCGACGACGAACTCGCGTCCATCACGGCAGCCGCGGTCGCGGAGGCCGGCTGCCCTCGCCCGCTCGAGGAGCGCAGCACTTCGGTCGCCAGCGCCTCCACCCGCCACCCCACCGTCATGCGGGCGCGGGGCGGCAAGCGTCTCGTGCCACGAAAGCAGCACCGACGCGGCTGGCCAGGCATCGGTATCGGTCGCGGGATCGACGCGGCCGCCATTCTCGGCACAGGCCGAGGTCGATCGGCGCAAGCCATCGAGCCCGTCGTAGGCGAACCGCGCGGTATCGCGGTCGAGCTCGATCGGCCGCAGCGTGCCGCGCGCCGGTCGCTTGTAGCCACGAACCTCGAAGATGTCGGCCATGTCGACGGCGACGCCGACCTCGACCGCGATCGACTGCGTCGATCCCGAGTAATTCACGATCGTCAGGCGCTCGTGCAGACCGCCGTCGATCCGCCGCGTCCGGGTGACGCTCAGGTCGCGTCGCGCAAGATGGGCGGCCCCCGCCTGCTTGTCGTGCGGGTTATGTCGCGGTTCGGGGTTGGTCAGCTGGATCGTGTCCGAACCATCGCTGCCGTGCGGTCCGCGCAGCAGCGTGAGACGCTGGCCGTTGAGGCGAAGGATCGACGTCGAGAGGATGCGGGTGTCGAGGTCGTACAGCCCGAGGCCGCGACCGTCCTGGAGGATGTCGCCCTGACCATCGGTCAACAGGTACAGGTTCCCATGCTTGGCGATCTCGACCCGGCCGAGGTCCGTGGCCGGGACGATCGTCGGGGCGGGCGCCGGGATCATCCGCGTGCCTGCGCGGGTCATGACGCATCCTCCATGGGTGGAGTGGCATTGTCGCTCACCGTCCCGATCCGCCGTTGCGCCGGCCCGGTTTCATCCGTAGCAGAGGCCTTGCAGGCGGTGTCATGCCGCTGCAAGCGGCCCACGGGTCGCGCCGTGCGAGTCGTGACGCACCATCACGCACCATCTGAGGAACATGCACAGCGCTCCCACGCGCCCTGCGCGCTCACGCGCGAATGTGAGTCGGGCAGGACGGATCATCGCGCGCCGTCGCGCCCTGTCGACCGATCACCAACGCCCGCGCCGCCGGCTCGCGTTGCGCGCGTTCGCCGCGATCTTCGCCGCGTTCGGTATCACGACCATGTTCGCCGTCGGCATGGCGGCCTTGATCGGCGCCACTGCGGTAGGTGTCCTGTCGGTCGACCTGCCCGACCCCAAACGGCTCGACACCCTGACCTTCGACCAGCCGAGCGTCGTCCTCGACCGCACCGGCACCGTCGAGCTGACGAGGTTCCAGCGAGTCGAGCGCCGGGTCGTGACCTTCGAACAGGTCCCGCGGCTCGTCCTCGACGCCGCCACGACGGCTGAGGACCGGACGTTCTGGACGAACGGCGGTTTCGATGCGACGGCGATCCTGTCGGCGATCGCCGAGGGCGCCAGCGGCGAACGCGAGCGCGGCGCGTCGACGATCACCCAGCAGCTGGTCAGGGCGCGGCTCCTGCCGGACTCGGTGACCGGACCGGACGCGGACCGCTACCTGCGCAAGGCCAAGGAGCTCCTCCAGGCCATGCGTCTCACGGAGGCCTTTCCGGGGCAGTCGGGCAAGGAGCAGATCATCACGGCGTATCTCAACGAGATCTTCTACGGCCACGGCGCGTACGGCGTCGCCGCGGCGGCGCAGGCGTACTTCGGCGTGTCGGACCTCGAAAAGCTGACGCCTGCCCAGGCCGCACTCCTCGCCGGCCTGCCGAAGTCGCCGACGACGCTCGATCCCTACCGGTACGCCAAGCGCGATGCGAAGGGCCGGCTGGTGGTCCCGCTCGATTCGCCGCCGGCACAACGACGCGACTGGATCCTCAACGGACTCGCCTCCGAAGGCGGCCGCTGGACCCGCCTGACGCAGACCCAGTTGAAGGCCGCGCTCGCCGAGCCGATCATCCTCGCCGGGGACAAGCCGCTGCCGAACCGGACCGGCCATTTCAGCTGGCAGGTACGCCGTGAGCTCGATGGGATCCTGGGCAGACCCGGATGCAGCCGAGACCGGTGGGTACACGGGTCATCACGACCCTCGACTGGCAGGCCCAGCAACTGGCGGAACGCTGGATGACGGCTGCGGCGATAGCGCCGAATCTGCCGGCGAAGCGGGCCAACAGCCTGCTCGCCTCGCTGAAGATCCCCAAGGGAGACCGCAGCTGGATCGACGCGCTACGCGGCAAGGACCTCCACAACGGGGCACTCGTCGCCCTCGACTACCGGACCGGCGACGTCCTCGCGTACGTCGGCAGCGCGGGCTACGCGCGCGAAGACCTCGCCAGCCGCGAGTTCGCCCCAAAGTACGACGTCGCCGGGGACGGGCTCCGGCAGCCCGGCTCCGCGTTCAAGCCGGTCCTCTATGCGAGCGCATTCGAGCACGGTCGCCTGACGCCCGGGAGCCTGCTCCTCGACGTCACGACCAAGTTCGATGTCGGCAAGGACTGGACGCCGCGGGATGGCGACCAACTGGACCGCGGCCCGGTCCTCGTCCGCCAGGCGCTCCAGTACTCGCTCAATGTGCCCGCCATCCGCGCCCTCGGGCGGGTGGGTAACGAGGCCGTCGCTGACACCGCGAACGCACTCGGCCTCCGGTTCATGGGCGGTCGGGACGCATTCCTCCAGGCGGGTCTCGCCGGCGCCCTGGGGACCGTCGAGGTCCGGCCGCTCGACCTGGTCTCGGCCTATGGCACGATCGCGAACGGTGGCGTCCATGTCCCGCCCCGGGTCATCCTGAAGGTCATCGGACCGGATGGAAAGACGGTCTGGCAGGCGCCCGAACCGAGCGGGAAGCAGGCCATTTCGGCGCAGGCGGCCTTCCTCACCACGGACATCCTGGCCGGCAACACCGACCTGACCCAGAACCCGATCTGGGCGGAGAAGCTCGAGCTCCGGAACGGTGCTCGGGGAGCGTATCGCCCGGCGGCGGTCAAGACGGGAACCTCGAACGAGGCGACCGACCTCTCGACATACGGCTTCCTGGCGCCGCCCGATGACCCTGATAAGCACGGCATCGCCGTGGGCGTGTGGATGGGCAACAGCGACCACTCCAACCCGCGGTCGGCAAAGCCCGCGACATCGCTCACCGCTGCGGCGCCCTTGTGGCGCGCGTTCGTGCGCGACTACACGAATCGGTGGCCCGTGGCGAAGTTCAAGCCGCCGGCAGGCGTCGTCAGGGCGACCATCGATGCGTGGTCGGGTGGCGCGCCGGGGCCGTGGACGCGTGCGACGACTCAGGCCTGGTTCATCGCGGGCACCGAACCGAACGCCCGCCAGGCGATCGATCCGAACGGCCTGCTGTACACCGCCGGCTGCAGTGGATGGGGCATCAACCTCGTCCAGGCCGAGCTCGGTTCGCCGAGCTGGGACACCGACGTGGCCGGCTGGATGGATCGAGCCCGCCAGGGACTCGGTCAGGTCGGTCCGTATGGGACGAAGACCGCCTACTTCTGGGGCCGCTCGTCGTGGGGCGGGCCGATCTATGGCGCGTGTCCTGTCGCGCAGCCGCCGGTGGCGAAGGACCGCGTCGCCGCCGGCGTCCAGCATCTGACGATCCACCGTCCGAAGGCGAAACCGATCAAGCCTCCCAAGCACGACAAGCATCCACCACGTCACAAGAAGAAGGGCCGCGGATAGCTGCCGGCCGCCTGGCTCACCCTCCGCGGAGGAGTCTCGACGAGCGCGCGATGCACGAGTGACGGGTCGTCCCTGCAAGCCGGTTGATACGGGCTGTTCCACGCGCGTAGTCGTCAGGGTGGGCCTGCTGACCGACAGTGGCCACGTCCCCGGGCTTCCGGGACGCACACAACCGGCAAGCGGGTGCAAGTCCCGCGACGGGATGGAGGAACTTTATGAGCATCATCGCCTGGTTGATCCTCGGCGCGATCGCCGGCTACCTCGCGGGCTTCCTTGTCAAGGGTGACGAAGGGCTCGGAGTCATCGGCCACGTCATTCTCGGGATCGTCGGCGCCCTCGTGGGCGGCTTCCTTGCCAGCGTCCTGTTCAACACCAAGCCGATCGACGGTCCATTGGACATCAGCTCGATCGTCGTCGCCACTATCGGCGCGGTCATCACGGTCGTCGTCGTCAATATGGTCACCGGGCGCGCTCGGACCGGGAGTGGCGCCGTTTGACCCTGGCGCCGTCGATCGACGGCCGCTAGTCGAAACGCCCACCGCGTATGCGGTGGGCGTTTCGTTGTGTCCGGAGGTACATCGATCGCCGTTCCCTGCAAGGCCGTTGCAAGCAGGCCCGATGCATGGCGAGTCGGGGTGCGACGCACCGCCACCTATCGTTGGTCCAAGGCCCGCTACAAGCGGGCCACCATGGAGGAGCCCATCGAATGGACAACCTCAAGAGCACCTACCGCGAGGGCGAAGAGACGACCAAGGAGACGATGCGCAAGGCCGACGGCGATGAGAGCATCACCGACAAGTTGGGGAACGCCGGCGACGACATCCGCAAGGACCTCGGCGATGCCGGTGACAACATGCGGAGCGGCGCCGACGACATCAGCGACGACGCTGAGCGTGGTGCGCAGAGCAGCTACCGCGAAGGTGAAGAGACGACCAAGGAGACGATGCGCAAGGCCGACGGCGATGAGAGCATCACCGACAAGCTCGGGAACGCCGGCGACGACATCCGCAACTCGCTCGGCGATGCGGGCGATGATGTCCGCCGGAGCGTCTGACACGGCCCGCTGATCCGATCCCAAGACGAATGACGCCCCTGGCTCCGCCAGGGGCGTTGCCATGTCCAGCTGGTCGGTCGCCCGCGCTTTCAGGCACGTCCTTGCCAGTCGCCTGCAAGGCCGTACCCGGCCGACTATTAGGCGACTGCCTCGAAGCCTCCCATAAGGTGGTTCACGACCCCAGGCACCAAGCACCTTAGGAGGACATGCGCATGAAGGTCATCGTGGCCACTCTGGCGTTAGTCGCGACGATGCTCGTCGCCGGCTGCTCGTCGAGCAACTCAGGCGGCGCCAGCAGCGGCGGCGCAGGCAGCAGCGCGGGCACGGGCGGCAGCTCCGGCGCGCACCCGTGACGTCGCCCGCGACCGAGTCGTCGGAGATGCCGGCGGAGAGCGCGTCGGCGAGCCCAAGCTAAGCCGATCCTTCCGACAGCCCAAACGAGACGCCTTCGGGCGTCTCGTTTCCATTTTCGGGCGTGTGCTGCTCCCTAGATCCAGTGACGCCAGCGAGCCGTCAGCGAGCAGCGTCAGGCGCCGTGATCGCCATGGCGCCGAGCACGACGAAGAAGTTCGACGGCTCATCGAAGAACGGCGAGCTGGAAGTTCATCCCCATCACGCCCGCCATCACGACCGCCGGCAGGAACACGGCGGACACGATCGTCAGCGCCTTCATGACGTCGTTCGTTCGCTGGGCCTCCCTGCCCATGTAGATGTCGTACGTGCCCGAGCAGCGAATTCGCGGAGCGACTTCGATGGCGCTCATCGCACTCTCCAGGCGTTCTGGAAGCCCGGGCCACGGTTCGCCGACCGGCGTGTCCGTTCGCATCTCCGGCCGTCCGAGCGCTGCGAGAGCGCCACGGTGCGGCGCAAGCGTCCGCCGCACGAAGCCGATGCGCCGGCGGATCTGGACGAGGCGCTCGAGGAGCTGCTGATCCGAGCCCCGAAGGGCGATCGGTGTCGAGTCGGTCGATCTCCTTCTCGATCCGCTCGGCGACTCCGAGATAGCCGGAGATCACCTCATCGACGAGGCTCGACAGGAAGTCGGCCGCATCGAGTTCGCCGAGGAAGGTGTCACCCGCCAGGCCGTCAAGGAATCGATCAAGGGCCTCGACGCGGCCATGATGGACAGAGACGACGACGTTGTGGATCGCGACCAGGTCGATCTCGCGGCGGACAAGCGGGGTATCCGAATCGTCGGGATCCTCCGCCTCGACGGCTTCGAGCGTGAGATGGAGCCGCTCGCCACCCCGAGTGAGTCGGGCATGGCCGGCGTCGGCTTCGATGCGTCGGCGTTCGGATTCGCGCAGCTTCAGACTCGACGCGACCGCGTCAAGCGACCCGCCGGCGTCGAGGTCGATATCGATCCACAGCAGCTGCCGCTCGGCGACATCCGGCAGGACGTCCCCGTCGAGAGCTATGCGCTGGTCATGCCCGTCCGCATCGAATAGTCGGGCGCGGACGCCCTCGCTCAGCGGATGACTGCGAGCAGGATCGCGGCAACCATCGCGATGACCGCGGTCGCGTACTCGAGGATCAGCATGCTGCGATCGCTCACGCGTGGCGAGCTCGGAAGGATCTGAGCAGGTATCGGTGCACTGAGACGTTCCTGCGCCATCGATGTTGACTCCCCTGGGTCTTGGTGTTGTGTGGTGTCCCCTATGTGGATGGTCGCGCCCAGCTAGTCCCGCCCGCCCCCGCAGACAGGCGTCCGGCATCACGAGCGCATGACAACACGTGGTCGGCGAGCCTGCGGGCCGGCGGTCGGGCCGTTCTGAAGACGCGAGATGAGTGCAACGGCTGGTGGCGTGCGCGCCGTGAACGACCGTAGCGTCCACTCGCGAACACTCGCGAGCTGTGGCCCCCGTGCCACTGGGGGTCCGGGGGTCACCAAGCCCGAGGTTCGAAAGATGGCACCGGAAGGACGATCAGGAGGTCAGGCGATCAGGTCGCTGCTGGTCTGGTTCCGGAGCCCGCGCCAAGCGGCGCTGACGGTGATCCAACTTCGTTCGATCGTCCCTGGGGCGACCGTCTTTCTCGCCTCGTCGGAGGCGACGGGAGCCGAAGGGGCTGTGGCGGTCGCGTGTGGCCGCATCCCGGCCTCCGACCGAGTGATCGTGGGTCGCTTGCTCGCCGCCCTCGATGTGGTCGTCATGTGGGATACGTGGAACGCCTGGCAGCCCGCCGCGACCGATCCAGCCGCCGGCCGCTGACCGGCATTTGCTCCGTCATAGCGATCACCGCCCCGAACCTCGGCTGCGCCTGACACGCACCTGCAAGAGGGACGGTCGTACGGCGCGACTGACCGGCACGTGCCCGACCGTAGCGTAAGGCCACACCTGAGGAGGACACGATGGCCACGACTCGATATGACGACACGATGGTCGATACGTTGGACGCAAGCTCCGGCACCGATGGGGAGTTCACAGAAGCCGAGGCGACCGGCAACCGGGTCACCGGTACTGCCCGTAACGTCGCAAGCACAGTCTCGGACACTGCCGCGAACCTGGCCCCGAAGATCAACGAGGCCTTCGGCACGACGGCCGGTGCCGTTCGCGAGGCCGACCGGATGATCGGGTCGAGCTCGGATCAGGGCCTCGGCATGATCGGTGCGCTCTCGATCGGGTCGGCGATCGGGCTCCTCGTCGGCGGCGCGAACCGGTTCCTGGTCGCGCTTTCGCTCGTCCCGGCGCTCATGGTCGCAAAGGCAGTCGTCGACCGGATGGACCGAGCGAACGGGCGGTCCGCCGGCCAACTCTGACCGCTCGCGGCAGGCGCGACCGGTCGGAGCGATCCTACCCAGCGCGCACGCGGTCTGAGCTATCCGCGGGCCGGACCAGGTCGGCCGCAAGCGACCGACGGCCGGCACGCGGTCTCTGGCGCCTCTCCGTCAGCGGGATCCCGCGCGTGCCGTGCCTTTCTCGCGCGTCTGGCGTGGCCGTCCCTGCCGCGCCGTGGCACGTCGCTTGCGTTCCTCACGATCGAGCTCCTGGGCGCGCTGTCGGAGCATCTCGACCATCGCCTGCTCCTCGGCCGGTGTCGGCCGGGCTGGCGGCGTCGGTTCCTCCTCGGACGCCTCGAGCAGGGCGCCGCGCAGCGATCCTTCGAGGTACGCGTCGACGACTGCGGGGTGGACATAGCTCCCCTTGGCGACGGTCGGCGTGTTGCCGAGTCCGTCGGCCACCTGCTTGATCGCCTGGAGGACGTTCTTCCTCGACGCCCGATCCCCCTCCGCTGGCCCAAGTGAGCTGAGCGCGCGGTACGCGAGGAGCGTTCCTGCCCAGGTCCTGAAGTCCTTCGCGGTGAAGCCGCCGCCTGACGCCTCCTTCAGGTAGGCGTTGACATCGTCCGAGGTGACATCGCGGATCGCGCCGTCCTCGTCGACATACTGGAACAGCTCCTGTCCCGGCAGCTCCTGGCACCGGCGGACGAGCCGGGCGAGCTTCCGGTCCTGAAGGTCGACCTCCTGGATCCGTCCGGTCTTGCCACGGAACCGGAAGTGGACCCGAGACCCTTCGATCACCGCATGACGGTCCTGGAGCGTCGTCAGCCCGAACGACTTGTTCAGGCGGGCGTACTCGTCATTGCCGACACGGATCAGCGTGAGCTCCAACAGCCTGACCACTGCGGCCAGGACCTTGTCGCGGGGCAGTCCGGGGAGGGCAAGATCCGCGTCACAGCGAGCACGGATGGCCGGCAGTGCGTCAGCGAACTCCAGCATCCTCTCGAACTTCCCGGCGTCACGGCGCGCACGCCATCGAGGGTGATAGCGGTACTGCTTCCGACCTCGCGCATCCCGTCCGGTCGCCTGGATGTGGCCGACAGGTGACGGACAGATCCAGACGTCTGTCCAGGCCGGCGGGATCGCGAGGCGACGGATCCGAGCCAGGACCTGCGGGTCGCGGATGACCCCTCCGTCAGGGCCCCGATAGGAGAAGCCCTTGCCGGATCGGCGGCGAGTGATCCCCGGCCGCGCATCGGACGAGTGACGCAGGCCGGCGTCGCGAGGAGTGATCTCGGCGCGGGGCTCGGTAGCGATGGTCATTCGTGGTCCGCTCTACGTCGAAGCGCGGGTCCCGCTCGAAGGCGGGACCCGCGCGTTCGTTCTGCTTGGCTGGCTGGTCAGATCGGTCGGCGCTCCGTGAGGTCGTCGTCCTCGCCTTCGAGGTTCTCCTGCGTCTTGTCTCCGGCGCCCGCACCACCGGCCGCGCCCACGGCGCCACCGACGATCGCACCCGGAGGCCCAGCGATGGCACCACCGGCCAGCGCACCGGCGGCACCGCCCGCGAGGGCCCCGCCACCGCTGCCGGCCTCTTCGCCGTCGCCGCTGTCGCTGTCGACCGCCTCACCGGCGACCGCACCACCGACAGCGCCGATCGCACCACCGACGACCGTGCCAACGGGGCCGGCGACAGCCGTCCCGATGGCTGCACCGCCGAGGGCACCGGCTCCGGCTCCCAGGGCTTCCTTGCCCTGCTCGCCGTCGTCATCGTCTCCGGTGACGGTCGAGTCGGTCTGGTAGCTGGACTCCTGCTGGTAGCTCGAGTCCGTCGTCCGGTAGTTCGCGTCGGTACTCTGATAGTCGGATCCGGTGGTCGAGTCGCTCGTCTGGTAATTCGCGTCGGTGGTCTGATAGTCCAAGCTGGGGGTCGCTTCGACCACGGTGGTGTCGGAACCGGACCCCAGAGTCGAGCCTTGGGTGCTGTCACGATCCTGCAGGCGCTCGCGGTCGGTCATCGTGTCCTGGTCACGGTCCATGGAAACTCCTTTGCGTCCCTCGGTCTGGGCCGAGGCCCTTCCGACGCCGACGGCGTGGCTCAACGCACCGTAGGGGCGCACGACGCGCGCCGATGTCACAGGGCTGGGACGCGGATGTGACAGGCTCGTGACAGGGGGCCGCAGCCCCCAATCGCGACTCACGCTCGCAACGGCTGGCTGGCTCGCTCCGCCTGTCACTTTGCTGCAACGACGTGCTTGCCACAGCCCGGCTCCGGCGGGCCGGTCGCTAAGGGCCGGCCCCTCGAGGACGTGTCAGAGAGTCAGCGGGTCGGCCTTCTCGGGGTCGATCCCCAGCTCCTTGATCGCCTTGGTCGCATCCTTCACGGGCAGCGCGCCGCATCGGACGAGGGAGACCATCGTCGCCGCCGCGATGTGCGGCGGGTCGATCTCGAACAGCGTCCGGAGCGCTTCTCGGGTGTCGCTGCGGCCGAAGCCGTCGGTGCCCAGGGAGAGGTAGTGCGGCGGCAGCCAGCGGGCGACCTGGTCGGGTACGGCCTTCATCCAGTCGGACGCGACGACGATCGGCCCGCCCTCGTGCGGCAGGACCTGACTGACGATCGGGATCCGCGGGCTGGTGGCGTCGGGATGCAGCCGGTTCCATCGTTCGGCCTCGAGGGCATCCCGGCGGAGCAGCTGGAACGATGGCGCGCTGTAGACCTCGGCGGCGACCCCGAACTTCTCGGCCAGCAGGTCGCGCGCGGCGAGCACCTGCTGGAGGATCGCCCCCGACCCGACGAGCCGCGCCGGATTGGCCTCGCGTCCCAGGTCTGGTGCGGCCGCGAAGCGGTAGATGCCCCGCAGGATCTCCTCGTCGGTGACGTCCGAGCGAGGCGGTTGCGGGTAGTTCTCGTTGTACAGCGTGATGTAGTAGAAGACGTCCTCGGCATCCGGGCCGTACATCCGGACGATGCCGTCGCGGACCACGGCCGCGAGCTCGTACGCGAACGCCGGGTCGTAGGCGCGGACGTTCGGCACGGTCGAGGCGAGCAGATGGCTGTGGCCGTCGTCGTGCTGGAGACCCTCGCCGGTCAGCGTGGTCCGGCCGGCCGTGGCGCCCATGAGGAAACCGCGTCCGCGGGCATCACCGAACGCCCAGATCTGGTCGCCGGTCCGCTGGAAGCCGAACATCGAGTAGAAGATGTAGAACGGGATGGCCGGCTGGCCGTGACTGGCATACGACGTGCCGGCCGCCTGCAGGCTGGCGACCGAACCGGCCTCCGTGATCCCCTCCTCGAGGACCTGGCCGTCCACCGCCTCCCGGTACGACAGCACGAGCTCCGAGTCGACCGGGTCGTAGCGCTGTCCGAGCGCGGCGTAGATCCCGACCTCCTTGAACAGCGGGTCCATGCCGAAGGTGCGTGCCTCGTCGGGGATGATCGGGACGATCCGAGGGCCGAGGTTCTTGTCGCGGATGAGGTTCCGCAGGATCCGGGCGAAGACCATCGTGGTCGACACGGGCGTCGCGGAACCGCCGGCGAACTCCTTGTCTACTTCGGGTGCGGGCGCTGGAAGTGGCTTCGCCCTGACGACGCGCTTCGGCAGCGGCCCGCCGAGAGCGCGGCGCCGCTCGATCAGGTATTGGACCTCCTCCGAATCCGGTCCCGGGTGGTAGTAGGGAGCGTCCTTCAGCTCCTTGTCCGGGATCGGCAGCTCGAGCCGGTCGCGGAAGATCCGGAGCTCGGCCTCGTTGAGCTTCTTGGCCTGGTGGGTGATGTTGCGGGCTTCGACGCCCGGACCGAGGGTCCAGCCCTTGACGGTCTTGGCCAGGATCACGGTCGGGGCGCCCTTGTGCTCGGTCGCCGCCTTGTAGGCCGCGAAGACCTTGCGGTAGTCGTGGCCACCCCGGCGAAGCTTCGAGAGATCGTCGTCGGACAGGTGCTCGACGAGCTTGCGCAGGCGCGGATCCGGGCCGAAGAAGTGCTCCCGGATGTACGCGCCGCCCGCGACGGAGAACTTCTGGAACTCCCCGTCCAGGGTCTCGTTCATCTGCTGGACGAGGACGCCCTCGACGTCACGGGCCAGCAGCTCATCCCATTCGCGGCCCCAGATGACCTTGATGACGTTCCAGCCCGCGCCTCGGAACGCGGATTCCAGCTCCTGGATGATCTTGCCGTTGCCCCGGACCGGGCCGTCGAGGCGCTGGAGGTTGCAGTTGACGACGAAGGTGAGGTTGTCGAGGCCCTCGCGCGCAGCGACGTGGAGCGCGCCCAGCGATTCGGGCTCGTCGGTCTCGCCGTCGCCCAGGAATGCCCACACACGGGATCCTGACGTGTCGGCGAGGCCACGGTTCTGCAGGTACCGGTTGTAGCGGGCCTGATAGATCGCGCTGATCGGCCCGAGCCCCATCGAGACCGTCGGGAACTCCCAGAAGTCGGGCATGAGGCGCGGGTGCGGGTACGACGACAGGCCGGGGGTCGGACCGGTCTCGCGTCGGAAGTTGTCCAGCTGCTCCACGCTGAGGCGGCCTTCCAGGAACGCCCTGGCATAGATCCCGGGCGCGGCGTGGCCCTGATAGAAGATCTGGTCGCCGCTCCGGTCGCCGTCCTTGCCCTGGAAGAAGTGGTTGAAGCCCACCTCGTAGAGCGTGGCCGCCGAGGCGTACGTCGCCAGATGGCCGCCGATCCCCGCGAAGCGGTTGTTCGCGCGGAGGACCATCGCGACGGCGTTCCAGCGGATCAGGCGGCGGATGCGGCGCTCGAGGATCTCGTCGCCCGGGAAGTACGGCTCCTGCTCCGGACTGATCGTGTTGATGTACCGCGTCTGGGTCAGCGGCGGCAGGCCGATCTGGAGCTGGCGCGCTCGCTTCAGCAGCTTGTAGATGAGGAACCGCGCCCGGAACTCGCCTTCCTGGGCGACGACCTGGTCGAGCGACGCGAGCCAGTCTTCGGTCTCGGCCGGATCGATGTCGGGAAGCTGATGCTTGAATTCGTCGAAATACATTCGGTGGGCTCCATCCGGCGCCGAGCGCCGTGCGCGGCGCCGGCCCGGCTCAGGCGGGCGTGATCTTGAGGGTCGTGTCGAAGATGTCGGGGACCAGCATCGGTTCGAAGCCGGAGATGCCCTTGTATTTGCGCTCGAGTCCCGCATTCGTTCGCGCGATCGAGTCCGGGTCCGCCGCGGCGACGGCCACGGCGGGTAGCGCACGGTCACCGGCATGGATCGTCACCGCCGGGTTCGCCACCGCCTCCTGGTACCAGCGAGCGCGGCTGCCGCGAACCGACCGGACGAACACGTCGTCGCCATCGACGACGATCCAGATGATGGTCCGGTGGGCCTCGCCGCCCGGCATGGCGGTCTCGATCTCGATCTCCTCGGTCTCGTCGAGGAGGGCGAGATCCTCGGGGGAAAATCGCATGCGGTCAGCGTAGCCCATCTTGCCTCGGGGCGACCGTTGCGGACCGGTTTCGGATCGCACGGCTGGCGCGAATGGTCACGGCGGGCAGCGCGATCGGAAGCGAAGCAATGCCGACGCACCGGCGCGGGCTCGTCCCTATTGCGCGTCCTTCGACAATGGGGCCGATGTCCGCCATCGCGAGCCGGCAACCTGCGCTCGTTTCGCCACGGAGCCTGATCTGGCTGCTCCACGTGGCGCTGCCGCTCCTCGGCCTGTGGCTTCTCATCGTCCGGCCCGAGTTCGACCTCGTCTGGGAGGACCACGCGGCCCACTTCTGGCTCGTGCTCCTGACTGCTGCCGTCAACGTGGGCCTGGCGGTCATCGTCGGCGAAGCGGCCTATCGACGAGCCGATGCGCGCCTCTACCTCGTGTCGCTCACCTTCCTCTGCGCAGCGGGGTTCCTCGCCCTCCACGCGCTGGCGACCCCTTCCGTGATCCTCAAGGGCGCCAACGCCGGGTTCGTGATCGCCACTCCGATCGGCGTCTTCATCGCTGGCCTGTTCGCCGTGGCCTCGGCGATCGACTGGTCAGCCGCGCAGGCGAAGACGATCCTCAGGCTGAGACCCATCCTGACCGGCGGGATCTTCGTGCTTCTCGGGTTCTGGCTGATCGCGTCGCTCGGCGGCGCGGCGATCCTCACCAGCCCAGTTCCGGTCGAGGAGGTCCACGGGCCACTCGAGGCACTGGCGGCGGTCGGGGTCGTCATCTACGGCATCGCCGCTTTCGGCTACTACCGGATCTATCGCCGCCGGCCTTCGGTCGTGTCGCTCGGGATCATCACGGCGTTCGTGCTCCTCGCCGAATCGATGGTGGCCCTCGCCGAGGGCCGGAACTGGCACGCCTCGTGGTGGGAATGGCACCTGCTGCTGACGATCGCGTTCGGGTTCGTCGCCTACAGCGTCAACCTCCAGTACCAGCGCGAAGGCACGCGGACGTCGCTCTTCACCTCGATCTCCATGGAGGAGACCGTGCGAGCGCTCCGAGAGGAGTACGCGGCCGCGCTCGATCAGCTCGTCGACTCGATCGAGGCCGCCGCGGAGACCGGCGAGGCCGCGCGGACCCAGGTCGTGGCCGCGAACCTCAGCGCCCGCTTCGGTCTCACCGAGGGCCAGGCCGAGGTCCTGACCGAGGCGGCCGAGGCGCTGGCTGTCGAGCGGCGGGAGGTCCGCAAGCTCGGCTTGTTCCGGCGCTACCTCTCGCCGGAGGTCGCCACGGCGCTCCTCGCAGACCCGGACGGGACGAATCTCGGCGGCACGACCCGTGAGATCACGGTCCTCTTCGCCGACCTGCGTGGCTTCACGACGTTCAGCGAGCGGACCGATCCCGCGGCCGTCGTGACGCTGCTCAACACCTATTTCGGCGGCGTCGTCCCGGTCATCCTCGGGGAAGGCGGCACGGTGATCCAGTTCATCGGCGACGCGATCATGGCCGTGTTCAACGCTCCGACCCTGCAGGAGGACCACGCCGTCAGGGCGGGACGCGCGGCGCTTGCCTTCCAGCAGGTGGTCGACGGACTCGCACAGGGCCAGCCGGACTGGCCGCGCTTTCGCGTCGGCATCGCGACCGGCCCGGCGCTGGTCGGGAATGTCGGCAGCGACGAGGTCCGAAGCTATTCGGCCATCGGCGACACGGTGAACCTGGCGGCTCGACTCGAGTCGTGGGCCGATGTCGGTCACGTCGTCATCAGCGCCGTCACCGCCGAGCGGCTCGCCGGCATCGCGACCCTCAGGCCCGTTGGAGCGCTCGAACTCAAGGGCAAGACGTCCCTGGTCGAGGCGTACGAGCTCATCGGCCTCGCGAGCGAGGCGGGCGCGACCGACGACCGATCGAAAGACGAGCCCGCCCACGAGCCCCCCGATTCCGTGGCGACCGACAGCGTGGCGCCGAACGCACCCTGACCGTCGGCTGCGATAGGCTGGCAGCGTGCTCCAGTACGACGACAGGACGGCGCTTATCGTCGTCGACGTGCAGAACGACTTTGCCGATCCCGCAGGCAGCCTCGCGGTCGCCCGCGGTGACGCGATCGTGCCGCTCATCGACAGCGAGATCGAGATGGCGACCGGCCAGGGCGCGCTCGTTGTGCTGACCCAGGACTGGCATCCGCCATCGACGCCCCACTTCCAGAAAGACGGCGGGATCTGGCCCGTCCACTGCGTCGCAGACTCGTGGGGCGCAGAGCTGCACCCGGAGCTCACACCGCCCTCGCACGCCGCCCGGATCCGGAAGGGCACGAACGGCGAGGATGGCTACTCGGGGTTCACGATGCGAGACCCGGTCACCGGCGAAACCGAGTCGACCGAACTGGAGGCCCTCCTGCGCAAGGCCGGCATCGAACACGTCGTCGTCTGCGGACTGGCGACCGACTACTGCGTCAAGGCGACCGCGATCGATGCCGCGCGGCTTGGCTTCGACACCGCTCTCCTCACCGATGCGATCGCCGCCGTGAACCTCCAGCCGGAGGACGGGACGCGCGCACTCGAAGAGATGCGCGACGAGGGCGTGACGATGTGGCGGACGGTGATGCGGTGATCCGCAGGCTGGTTCTCACCGCGATCCGCCTCGGGATCGTCGGACTGGGCATCGCCTGGGTGATCGATCGCCTGCTCGGCCTGCGCGCCGGCGACGCGCCTCCGGAGCCGATCCGCAGCCTGGTCGTCATCGATGCGCCGATCGATCGTGTCTGGGCCGTCATCGCGGACATCGAGAGCCAGACGCGCTGGATGCACGAGATGAAGTCCGTTCGAGTGCTGACGCCGGGACCTGTAGGTGTCGGGACGCGCGGCGAAGCGACGGTCCGCATCTTCGGCATCGCAACGACCGACCCGGTGGCCGTCACCGAATTCCAGCCGCCGAACCGCTTTGCGATCGCCCACGAGGGTTCGTTCACCGGCTCCGGCGTCATCACGCTTGAACCCGGCGCCGATGGCACGACCACGATCGTCCGTTGGGACGAGACCCTGATCGCGCCGGCGCTCCGGCACGTGGCCGCAGCGGCCATGGCGCCCGTCCTCGCACGGATCTTCCAGGCCGATCTGTTCCGGCTGCGCGACATCGTCGAGGGTGAGGGGGTCACCGGCGAGGCGAGCGAGACCGGAGGGGCAGCCCGCCCGAACGCCGGCACGGCCGCGGCCGCTGAGACGACGCTCGAAGACCTGCCCGCAAGCACCACCGTCTGACAGACGCGCATCGTGGAGCTGCATCTCGTCGACGCGACCTACGAGCTGTTCCGCGCCCACTTCGCGCCGCGTCCGCCCGTTCTCGGCCGGGACGGGATCCCGCTGTCGGGCGTTTCGGGTCTGTGCGACCAGCTGCTCTACCTGCTTCGGGAGGAGGGGGCGACGCACGTCGGCTGCGCCACCGACCGGGTCATCGAATCCTTCCGTAACGACCTGTTTCCCGGCTACAAGTCGTCGGCCGGCATGCCGCCAGAGCTCCTGGCCCAGTTCCCGATCGCCGAGGCTGCCGTCGAGGCGCTGGGGATCGTGCTGTGGCCGATGGTCGAGTTCGAGGCCGACGACGCCATCGCGACTGCCGCGTGGCGCTTCGCCGAGGACCCGCGGGTGGACCGGATCCTCGTCTGCACGCCCGACAAGGACATGGCCCAGCTCGTCGTCGACAAGCGGGTCGTCCTCTGGGACCGTCGCCGTCGGATCGAATACGACGACGCCGGTGTTCGCGAGAAGTGGGGCGTCCAGCCGACCTCGATCCCCGACTGGCTGGCCGTCGTAGGCGACTCGTCGGATGGTTATCCCGGCATCCCCGGCTGGGGTGCAAAGTCGGCCGCCGCGGTGCTGAGCACGTACGGCCACCTCGACGACATCCCGCCCAAGGCCTCGACCTGGGAAGTGCCGGGCGTCGGTGGCTCGCGGGCGCTGACGCTCGCGGCGAGCCTGCGCGACCACTGGCCAGAGGCCGTCCTATACCGGGACCTCGCGCGCTTGCGGTCGGAAGAGGACGGTGTCCAGATCCGCCAGCGGGACCCCGATGAGCTCCGCTGGGATGGCGCCCCGCGGGCGGAGTGGGACGCCTTCTGCGAAGAATGGGGCCTCGAGCGGCTCCGAACGAGGCCCCATCGCTGGCTAGCCGAGGGCTGACCGGCTTCGGGGCTTGACCGCCGGGACGGCAGTTGCTACAACAATGTCCGGGGTGTCAGACAGCAGGGGGTTTGTCACCGATGGCTCAGTCGGGCACGCTGCGCCTCTTCACATTCCGGCCGGCGCGCGTCGGGTTCGATGGTTTGCTGCGGGAGACCCTCGTTCCCGGTCTGCTCGCGTTCCCGCAGCTCGTCGACCTGCACGTCGGCCGCCAGGGTCCCCACGAGACCGGCGCACGGCTGGTCGCATCGGTCTGGACGTCGCGTGAGGCGATGGTCGCGGCCGTTGGCGAGGACTTCGATCCGGCGACGTTCCACGTGGAGTACCTCGACGAGGCGATCGACCGGAAGCTCGAGATCGTTGACCTCATGGTCTCGCTCCGGTTCGACGAGCTCGATGCCCTGACTCCCAACTCGATCGTTCGCGTCGCCCGCGGTCGAGTCGAGCCCGGTGCCCTGGAGCTGTATCGGGACATGGTCCTCGAGGGCGCCTGCGCCGACGTCCGAGCCGGCCATGGCCCTTCTGCGCTCTACCTTGGTGGCTCGCCGATCGACGACCGTTTCGTGACGCTGTCCATCTGGCGGTCGTGGTCGGCAGTCGAACGGGCGACCGGCGGTAACACCCATCACCCGATCTCCACTCGGAACATGGAGCAGATGATCGAGTGGGAGGTCGAGCACTACGAGAGCGTCCCGAACATGGAACGCCCGAGGGCTCACATCAACGCCTGACCGGTCCAGCCGAGATCGGACCCCGCCAGACTGCGCCCCGTGGGCTGTGGTTCAGCGGACCAGCGACAGAAGCGGTCCGTGGTGTGCCGGCGGGGCGGCGACGATCCCGATCGACTTCTGTCGGTGCGCGAGATCGAACCATGGCCCGGCGTCCATCGAAGTGACCGTCGCGCCGCCACGCTCGGCGATCAGTCCGGCGGCCGCAACGTCCCAGGCTGACAGTCCGCCCTGCTGCACGAAGGCATCGAAGCGACCGTTCGCGACGTAGGCGAGGGCGAGGGCCGCCGACCCCATCGAGCGGGTGATGCGCACAGCCTTGCGGACGTTCCGCGCCCGGCTTGGCGCCGTCCGGCCGTTGAGTGCCATCGAGATCGACGAAATCGGTCAGGGCTTCCTTCGGTGAAGCGGCCACGGGCCGACCGTTCAGCGTCGCCGGGCCGCCGACACGGGCGGCGTACGTCTCGGAACGGGTCGGGTCGCGGACGACGCCGACGGCAGGCCGGCCGTCCACGACGAGCCCGATCGAGACGCAGAACACCGGGATCCCGTTCGCGTAGTTCACGGTGCCATCGAGCGGGTCGACGATCCACACCCGGCCCCGCCCGGAGGTCGGCGCCTCACCGGCGATCGCGTGGTGCTCGCCCGACTCCTCCGCGAGCAGCGCGTCGCCCGGGTAGCGATCCCGGATCGCGTCGAGGATGAGCTCCTCGGACAAGTGATCCGCCTCGGTGACGACGTCCTTCGCGCTCTTGTGGTGGATCCGCTCGAGTCGCTCGTATCGGTCCATGAGCACCGCTCCGGCCCGATCGGCGAGCTCGACGGCGAATGAGAGCTCCTCGGCGTAGAGTCCGCCGGCCTCGGCGGCCGCGTCGGCGTCGGCCCCGGGTCCTTCCAGGTGCGTCGTCACGGCCCCTTGCAGTCGACTTTGAGCGGCACGGCCGTCGTTCCCAGCTCCGTGACGTGCGCCGTGAAGGTGCGGGTCTCGCCGGGCTCGATCCGCGGGCTCAGGACGATGGCGCCCGAAGCGCCGGTGCGGTCGGTGGGGTCCGTCACACGACACGAGGTCTGGCCGGTGCTCGTGCCCTCGTTCGTGACGGTGAGTGTCACCGCGAGGCCGTTGGGCTCAGCGACAGCCGATGCGGACGCCGCGAACGGCCCGACACCCGTGACGGCCAGCACGGGCGAAGATCGCCAGCAGCACGATCGCGAGCGTCACGCCGCCGATGGCGATCCCATGCACCTGCGACGCCGACGAGTCGCGCAGCCCAAGCGGATTGCACCGCTCGCACAGGCCCACATCGATCGCGACAGGCGCGCCACACCGGACGCACGCGTGCGTCGGGCTGGCCGGGGTTGCCGCGAGCTGCGGCGTCGTGGTCGGGGCGCTCACAACAGGGATGGTGCCACGGAACGCTTCTACCAGCGCTCGGCCGCGGTCACCAACTGGTCTACGTCCGCAGTCGTGCGGGCGAGGACGATCGCTCCGTCCGCTCCCGCGTCCTTCCAGCGCGCCCACGTCTCGTGCGGCTCGGTGAGCCACGGACTACCGGCGAGAGCCTCGTCACCAAGCCAGTCGCCCTGGAAGCCGACGTACACCCGCTGGTCCTCGCGCCGACGGCCCGATGCCGCGAGCGCCTCCAGATACTGCGGCAGGTTCGCCTCGAAGTTGTCGTTGAACGCCGTCCACCCGTCGCCGATCCGGCCTGCGAGTCTGGCACCCGCGGCCGTCTCTCCGCCGACGATGATCGGTGGCGGCGGGACGGGCACAGGGAACGCCCACGCGTCCGAGAGCGGGTAGAACGGCGACTCCCGGGTGATGGGTCCGCCCGTCCACAGCGCGCGGATGACGGCCACCGCCTCCTCGACCCGGGCGACGCGCTCGGGCGCCGGCGGGAAGTCGATCCCGTAAGCCTGATGCTCAGCCGGATGACCACCGATGCCGATCCCGAGCCGGAGGCGTCCCCCGCTGGCGATCTGCAACGTCGAGGCCATCCTCGCCACGACCGCCGGGTGGCGGTTCATCACGTTCAGAACGAACGACCCGACATGGATCCGCGACGTCGCGCCGGCGGCCATCGAGAGCGCCGTCCAACACTCGACGACCGGCACTGTCGGATCGCCGCGGCCCATGAAGTGATCCCAGGCCCAGACGCCGTCGTAGCCGGCTTCATCGAGCCGTCGGGCGCTTTCGAGCCACCAGCCGGGCTCCGCCCGGATCGTCCGTAGCGTCACCCCGATCGGGAGGCGGGCAGTTGCCACGCGCTACAGACCCGTCTCGAAGAGCCGGATATCGGCCTCTGTCACGACGTGACCATCGCCACGCGTCGGTCCGAGCGCGTCGCGTGCACCGAGCGCGTCGAGATCGGCCGGCAACCGCCCGATCAAGTCCAGGACGACCGCCTGGATCCGCGTTGCGTTCGCCTGGAACACCTCGAGGACGCTCGTGGCATCGACCGCCTCGGTTCCCTCGTGGACGCCGGCGTCGTAGTCGGTGATGAGGCTGATGTTCACGACGGCCATCCCGAGTTCGCGGCACAGCCACGCCTCGGGATACTGGCTCATGTTGATGACCTCCCAGCCCGCGTCGACGAACCATCGCGACTCGGCCTTGGTCGAGAACCGCGGCCCCGAGATGACCACGACCGTGCCCCGCTCATGGACCGGGATGCCATGGTCGCGGATGGTCGCGATGGCGAGCTCGCGCAGCACGGGGTCGTAGGTCTCGGCCGACGAGAGGTGGGTGACGATCGGACCGTCGTAGAACGTGTCCGCCCGGCCGCGAGTCCGGTCGACGAACTGGTCGCACACCACGAAGTCGCCCGGCTTGACGGCGAGTTGCAGCGAGCCCGCAGCGCACGGCGAGATGACCGCCTTCACCCCAAGCGCCCGCATCGCCCAGACGTTGGCGCGGTAGTTGATGAGATGCGGCGGGATCGTGTGGCGTCGGCCGTGTCGGGGCAGGAACGCGACCGAGCGTCCGCTCACCGTGGCAAGGAAGAATGAATCCGACGGCGGTCCATACGGCGTGTCGACCTTCACCTCTCGGACATCGTCGAAGAGCGAGTAGAACCCGGACCCCCCGAATACGCCGATCTCGGCAGCACCACCGTCCCTGGCCATGTATCGCCTCCCGACGTCCAACGCTCGTGCCGGGGATTCTAGGCGGCGGCGACGTACCCGGATGGCCGCATACGCGGATACGATGAACCGACGCCGCGTCCCGACGCCGAGCCCCGAACAGGGAGGACCATGACGAGCCAGGATCCGGACCCGACCCAGAGCACGCCGATCGTCCCGTCCTATACGCCGAGAGACGCACCGCCTCCGACGGCTCCCTCGGCGGCTGGCGCACCGCAGTCGCCTGGAAGCTACGCGCCATCGAGCGCGCACGTGTCTCCGCCGGCCGCGCCGGAGCCTGGGTGGCGGCCACCGCCGTCGGACTACGGCCGCAACGGCGGTCTGATCTTCGGCGTCATCCTCGTCGTCATCGGGCTCTGGTTCTTCGCGACGACGACGCTGGGACTGGAGCTTCCTCGTCTCGACTGGGGACAGCTGTGGCCGGTCCTGCTCATCGGGCTCGGCGCGTGGATCGTGTTCGGGGCGATGGGCAGTCGGCGCTAGAACTGCCGAGGACCACCGCGGGTGACTGATGACGACGACGGGACCCGCGTCCCGACCGGCGCCGCGACCGACGATTGGCAGCCGGGCGACGGGTCCCCCACCGACCGGCTCTGGGTTGCCGATTGGCGGCGTCAGATCGCCGCGCTGTACGCAGAGGTCCGGACGCTCGCCGAGGTGGATCTCGCGGCGGCACTCGAGCACTGGCGCGCCACCCGACAGCGGCTCTTTCGAGAGCACCCTCAGTCGCCCGTCCCGGCCGCCGTCCGGGATGCGTTCCGGGCCCGCCACTTCGACCACGACCCGGCACTTCGGTTCACTGTCGAGATCGAGCCCGCCGCCGCCGCCGCCCGGCCTCGGCGTGGCACCCGCCCTCGAGCTGCCGAACAGCGGTCAGGACACACTCTCCTTCACCCGCCTCGGCCGGATCGAGCTGCCCTTGCCCGAGGGCCTACGCTCGCTGTCCGTGTTCTGGATGGCCGGATACGCCGGCGGCCTGTTCATCCCCTTCCGCGACGCGACCAATGGCTCCGAGACATACGCAGCCGGCCGCTACCTCGTGGACGGCGCGAAAGGCGCCGACCTCGGCGGCGATCCGGCGGCAGGCACGATCACCGTCGACTTCAACTACGCCCATCAGCCGTCGTGCGCATTCGATCCGCGATGGGCCTGCCCGCTCGCACCACCCGAGAATCGACTCGACGTACGCATCTGTGCCGGTGAACGCCTCGACTGAAAGCGGCCGACCGGCACGCTCGCGTACCATCCGGCAATGGCCGAGCCCAACGAGGACGCTGGCAGTAGCCAGCGCGCATCTGCTCCCTTCTCCGACGAGGTCCGGGCGTTCCTCGACGACCTGAGGTTCGCGACGATCTCCACGATCGACCCGGACGGCGCGCCGCGGCCGGCGGTCGTCTGGTACACGGTCGACGGCGACGAGATCGTCATCAACAGCGCCGTCGGCCGGCGCTGGCCGTCGAATCTGGTGCGCGACCCCAGGATCGCGTTCTCGGTCGTCGACAGCGCAGATGGCTATCGCTGGGTGGGACTCTCGGGCAGCGTGACGGTCATGGACCACCAGCCCACGGCCCAGGCCGACATCGCAGCGATGTGCCGGCGCTATCACGCGGACGAGCCCGAGAAGGCCGAGCGGCTGATTCGCGACCGGTTCCAGCGGCAGCCGCGGATCAGCTTTCGGCTGCGGCCGGCGCGCGTCGCCGTGCACTTCGACTGAGCGATGCCACGCGTCGTCGAGCTCGCCGGCGGGGTCGGCGGGGCCAAGCTCGCGGACGGGCTACAGGCCGTCGTCGGCGCTGACCTCACGGTCGTCGTCAACACGGGCGACGACTTCGTCCGCCACGGACTCATGATCTGGCCCGATCACGACACGGTCGCCTATACGCTGGCCGGACTGGACGACGCTGAACGCGGCTGGGGTCTGGCAGGCGAGACATGGACCGTCATGGACGCTCTGGCGGCCCTCGGCGATGAGCCGTGGTTCCGTCTCGGCGATCGCGACCTTGCCACGCACCTGTGGCGAACCGACCGGCTACGCGAGGGTTGGCGCGCCGACCAGCGTCGCGCGCGAGCTCCAGGCACGGATCGGGGTGACCGCCACGATCCTGCCGATGACGGACGTCGAGGTGCGCACCGAGATCCTGACCGACGACGGCTGGCTCGAGTTCCAGGAGTACTTCGTGCATCGCCACCAGGCGCCCGAGGTTCGCGAAGTCCGATTCCGCGGCGTCGAGCACAGTGCGCCAACGGCCGAGGTGGTCGCTGCGGTCGAGGCGGCCGAGCTGGTCGTCATCGGCCCATCGAACCCGATCGTGTCGATCGGACCGATCCTCGCCGTCCCCGGCATGACCGACCTCCTGACCGAGGCCCGGAACGCCGGCACGCCGGTCGTCGCGGTCAGCGGCATCGTCGGCGGCCGCGCGCTGAAGGGCCCGGCGGACCGGATGCTCACGTCCCTGGGCCACGCATCGAGCGCGGCCGGCGTGGCGCGCCTCCTCGCCGCACACCTCGATGGATTCGTCCTCGACACGGTCGACGCCGCCCTCGAGCCCGAGATCGCGGCGCTCGGACTCGCGACCTTCACGACCGACACGATCATGTCCGACGATGCCGCCCGCGCCCGCGTCGCCCGCGAGACCGTCGCCTTCGCCGAATCCCTGCGGCGGCCCGCCGCGGTTCCCTCCGGCTCGTGACCGGGCCGGACGCGCGCGACGCGCGGGACGCACCGCCCGCGTCGCCGCGGATCGCGGCGATCGTGCCAGTCGGTGCCCTCGGCGGTGCGAAGAGCAGGCTCGGCGGCTGGCTCGACGCTGAAGAGCGCCAGGATCTCGTCGAAACGTTCCTCGATCGGACCATCTCGGCAGCGCTCGAGCTCCAGGCGGCGGGCCGGCTTGACGGATGTCCTCGTGGTGAGTCCCGATCGGGAGGTCCTCGCGCGTGCGTCGCGTGCCGGCGCGCGGACCTTGCGGCAGCGCTCGCACGGTCTGAACCCCGGGCTGGTCGAGGCACGTGACGATGTCGCGGCGGGCGGCGCGAACGCTCTCCTCGTCCTCCCCATCGACCTGCCGTTCATCTCCGCGGACGCGATCCGGACCGTCTGCGGCGCGCTCGACTCCTCCCCGGATCGCGACTCCTCCCCGAACACCGTCGTCCTCGTCACCGACCGCCACGGGACCGGCACGAATGCCCTTGCGGCTGCGTCCACCGTCCGTCATCGATTTCGCCTTCGGGCCTGGATCACGAGATGCGCACAGGACCGCGGCTGCTCGCGCCGGCGCCACGTACGTCGAGCTCGACGGCCCGCTCGCGATGGATCTCGACACGCCGGACGACCTGCTGTTCATCGAATCGGCCGCCCCGGAGCGCCTCGGTGTCGGCTGACACCGCAGCCCCGGCCGACGTCGCCGCGATCGTCGTCCTCGCCCTCGACGGGATCCCCGAGATCCGCCTTGGCGACGATCTCGGGAGCCTGATCGGCGACGCGCTCGAACGAACACCGGGCGCCATCCCGCTCGGCGAGGACGACGTCCTCGTCGTGACCCAGAAGGTCGTCTCCAAGTCCGAAGGCGCGGTCGTCGACCTCACCGGAGTGAACCCGCGCCCGGAGGCCGTCGAGTTCGCCACCGAGTTCGACCGTGACCCTCGCCAGGTCGAGGTCGTCCTGCGTGAGGCCCGCCGCGTCGTCCGCATGACGAACGGCGTGCTGATCACCGAGACGGCCCACGGGTTCGTGTGTGCGAACGGCGGCGTCGACGCCTCGAACGTCGGCCCGGGATCCGGGCTCGCTCGTGACGCTCCTGCCTCGCGACCCCGATGCCTCCGCCGGCCGGATCCGGGCCGCGGTGCGGGCACGATTCGATGTCGACGTCCCGGTCATCGTCTCGGATTCGTTCGGCCGGCCGTGGCGCTGGGGCATCACCGATGTCGCGATCGGCGTCGCCGGTCTGCTGCCGCTCGACGACCTGCGCGGCGCGCCCGATGCGGACGGGCGGGTCATGCGCTCGACCGTCCGGGCCGTGGCCGACGAGCTCGCGTCGGCCGCCGAACTGGCGCTCGGCAAGACCGCCGCTCGACCGGTCGCCGTCGTCCGGGGAGCGTCGTTCACGCGCGGCGAGGGCCGCATCAGTGACGTCGTCATGCCCGCCGTCAACGACCTGTTCCCGTGAAGATCGGTCTTCAGATCTCGTCGTTCACCTGGCCGGGCGGCGCCGAGGCCATCGCGCCCGACGCTCGCCGGCCTCGTCCGGGCGGCCGACGACGCCGGCTTCGACTCGATCTGGGTCATGGACCACTTCTTCCAGATCCGGAGCGTCGGACGGTCCGAGGAACCGATGCTCGAAGGCATGACGACGCTCGGCTTCATGGCCGCCCATTCGCAGCGGGCGCGTCTCGGGCTGATGGTCGGCGGCGTCCACTACCGAAACCCGGGCCTGTGGGTGAAGGCCACGACGACGCTCGACGTCCTGAGTGGCGGCCGCGCGTGGCTCGGCATCGGCGCCGCCTGGAACGAGGAGGAATCGCGCGGTCTCGGCTTCCCGTTTCCGCCGCTCGGCGAGCGGTTCGAGATGCTCGATGAGACGCTCCGGATCGCCCACGCGATGTTCGAGGGCGAGAGAGGCAGCGAGGGCGCGTTCAACGGCCGGCACTATCGGGCAGAGCGTCTTCTCAACTCCCCGCAGTCGGTGTCGCGCCCCAGGGTCCCGATCATGATCGGTGGCGGCGGCGAGAAGAAGACCCTCCGCCTCGTCGCTCAGCACGCGGATGCGTGCAACGTCTTCGGCGCGCCCGAGGCGATCGCCCGCAAGTACTCGATCCTGGCCGACCACTGTGCCGCGGTCGGACGAGACCCCGACGAGATCGAACGCTCCACGCTCCAGAACGTCCGCATCGGCCCGGACCGGGCGCCCGGCACGGAATCGCCGGCCGAGATCGTCGATCGCTTCGGAGACCTGTCCGATGCCGGTGCGCAGCACGTGATCGTCAGTGTGCGAGGCCTAGCCGACCCGGCGCCGCTGGAGCTCCTCGGTCGCGACGTCATCCCGCAGTTGCGCGCTCTGTGAGGCGGGCTCATCGTTCGGACTGCCTGCAACGTCATACCCCCCGGGGGTATGCCAAGGATGTTACGATGAGTCCTCGATGAGCGACGACACGACAAACGGCGCGACCCCGCGGGCCTCCGACCCATTCGCTGGGTTCAAGATCACGATGATCGATGACTCCCCGGCGTCGGACCCCACGACCGGAACAGGCGGGCCCGTCTCGGTCCGTTCGTCAAGCGGTCCCGTCGAGTCGAAGCTGGTGATCGTTGGTTCTGGCCCGGCCGGGCTCACGGCGGCGATCTATGCCGCCCGCGCCAACCTCGAGCCGATCGTCCTTGCCGGTTCCGCGGCCGGTGGCCAGTTGATGCTGACCAGTGACGTCGAAAACTATCCCGGTTTTCCCGAGGGAATCCAGGGCCCGGACCTCATGGCAGCCATGCGCAACCAAGCCGAGCGGTTCGGCTCGAAGATCATCGACGTCGACATCGATCACGTCGACTTCTCGGGTCGGCCGTTCCGCATCTGGGCCCGCGGCGTCGAATACCGCGCGGAAGCGGTCATCGTCGCGACGGGGGCTTCGGCGCTGTGGCTGGACCTCGAAAGCGAGACTCGTCTTCGCGGGCGTGGCGTGTCGGCCTGCGCGACCTGCGACGGCTTCTTCTTCCGGGATCGCGAGATCGCCGTTGTCGGCGGCGGTGACACGGCATTCGAAGAGGCGCTCTACCTGACCCGCTTCGCAACGAAGGTCCATCTGCTCCACCGGCGTGACACCTTTCGGGCGTCGAAGATCATGGTCGACCGCGCGTACGACCATCCCGAAGATCGAGATCCACCCGAACACGGCCGTCGACGAGGTCCTCGGCGAGCACAAGGTCGATGCCGTACGGCTGTCGGACACGACGTCGGGCGATCAGCGAACGCTGCCGGTCGAAGGGCTGTTCATCGCGATCGGCTACCGCCCGAACACCGACGCTTTCCGCGATTGGCTCGACGTCGACGAGAAGGGCTATCTCGTCGTCCACGACGAGACCGGCTCGAAGGTCGAGGGCGTGTTCATCGCCGGCGACGTCCACGACCACCGCTACCGCCAGGCAGTGACCGCAGCAGGCGACGGCTGCAAAGCAGCGATCGACGCCGAGCGCTGGCTCGAATCCCAAGGCATCACCGAAGCCGCCACAGCCACCGCCTGGTAAAGGCCCGCCGGAGGGCCGCCGCCGGAGGGCCGCCGCCGGCAGGGCGACCGCGGCAGGGCGACCGCGGCAGGGCGACCCCGGCAGTGCGGCGGCCGCACCAACCCCGCGTGCACTGGCTGTCCTGCACGCGACGGCGAAGGCCATCGAAGCTCACTTTTGATGCCAAACTCGCCGAGCAGGGTTCACCTTCTTCGGCGATGCCAACCGTTGGCATAACCGGGTCGAATTGGCGCGACGCATAACTGCCGGTGCATCCGCGGATGACCGCGGGGTACGTGCCTCCGCCTATGTTTCGTGCATGCGATGCGATCCTCAGCCACGGATGCGCAGTCCACAGGAGCAGCTCGGGTACAAGGTGATCGGCGGGCTGGTCTCGAGGCGGCGCCAGCGGCTGGGCTGGTCGCAGCGCTACCTCGAGGGTCGCGCTGGCATCGATCAGGCGGTCATTTCGCGGATCGAGAATGGCAAGCAGTTTGGTGTCCAGTGGGCACGCTTCGCGACGCTGGTCGGTGCGATGGGTGGCCTGGGCGACGAGCCGTATCCACGCGACTGGCCGGACCCGCCAAGAGCGCGCGCTCACGCGCCGATCGACCTCTGGCTCGGCGGAGCTCGAGCCCTTCGATGACGGGTCTCCTCGAGCCGGGCGAGAACCATGGCCCAGGTCCGGTCCGCGCCGGAAGTGGCGTGCCGGCTGAAAGTGGCGCCTCCATGCTCGATCCGGACTCGGAGTTCGATGACCGCGATGATCCTGATGATCAGGACCGCGATGATGCCAACGGTTGGCATCACGGGGAGGGGTGAGGTCGCCGGGCGGATCAAGCATCAAATGCGGTTGGGACGAGGCACGAGCGCGGGAGACCGTCAACCGAGGTTCTCTTCGGAGTGATCGCGATGATGCCAACGGTTGGCATCACGCGGAGGGGTAAGGTCGGCCGGCGGATCAAGCATCAACGACGTCGATCGCGGAAGCGCCGGCAGGCGTCGGCGGCCGGCCGCGGGGCGCCGGCGGCCGCGCCGGCGCCGCCGGCGACCGGCCGGCGAAGGGCGCCCTGCCGACCGCCGGGAGCGTTGGCGCGACGGCGAGCATTCCGTGATAGCGTCGGGCTCGTGACGATGATTGATCAGGTGCTGTCCTGATGGGCTTTCCTCGGGGACAGACTCGGACGGCGACGGGCGGAGCGGCGACCGGGGTCGGGGTGGCATGGGTCGCGGCGGGGGCGGCCCGTTCGGCGGCGCGTCGGCTGATTTCACGCCGGTGCCGAAGGAGCGGCGCGCCCGGACGCTCCGGCGGATCCTTGCCTTCTTCGGACCGTACAAGCTGCAGGTCGTTGTCGTCCTCGTGGCGATCCTGGCGACGAGCCTCATCGGCCTCGTCAACCCCCTTCTCCTGGGGCTCCTCCTTGACCAGGTCATCATCGGCGGGCAGTACGACAAGCTGAACTTCTATGTCGGCCTGATGATCGTGCTTCCCATCGTCACCGGCCTGATCGGGGTCGGCCAGTCGTACCTCAACAACGTCATCGGCCAGAACGTGATGCAGGACCTGCGGGGCGCCCTCTACTCGCACCTGCAGAGCATGCCGTTGCGCTTCTTCACTGAGACGAGGACCGGCGAGATCCAGAGCCGGCTCGCCAACGATGTCGGCGGCGTGCAGTCGGTCGTGACCGACACCGCGAGCTCGATCACGAGCAACCTCGCGATCGCCATCAGCACGATGGTCGCGATGTTCCTGCTCAACTGGCAGCTTGCCCTGCTCTCGCTCGGGCTGATGCCGTTCTTCCTCTACCTGACGTTCCGGGTCGGCAAGGTCCGGCGCGAGGTCTCCACCGAGACCCAGAAGTCGCTGGCCGAGCTGACGGCGACGACCGAGGAGACGCTCAGTGTGTCGGGCATCCTGCTCTCGAAGACGTTCGGCCAGCAGGCCAATTCGATCGCCAAGTTCCGGCTCATCAACAAGCGGCTGGCGACCCTCCAGATCCGGCAGGCGATGGTCGGTCGCTGGTTCTTCATGATCATCGGCTCGATCTTCTCGATCATGCCGGCGTTCGTGTATTGGCTGGCCGGGACGCTGGCGGCGAACGGGGCACCGGATGCGCCCACCGCAGGCACGATCGTGGCGTTCACGACCCTCCAGAGCCGGCTCTTCTTCCCGCTCGGGCAGCTCCTCAACGTCCAGGTGGAGATCCAGGGGTCGCTGGCGCTGTTCGACCGGATCTTCGAGTACCTGGAGATGGACCCCGAGATCGTTGACGCGCCCGACGCCGTGGCCCTTGGCCACACCTCGGTCCGTGGCCGCGTTCAATTCCGTGGGGTCTCCTTCCGATATCCCAAGTCGGCAGTGCCGTCGAGCCGCGCGCACGAGGCAACCGCGACCGATGTCGAGGAGCGGGCGGTGGCGCTCGAGGCCATCGCGATCGATGGTGGCCGCGCCGGCGCCGACGAGATCACCGATATCGCCGAAGCGGCGGACGCGACCGACGGCTCCGACGGCTACGTCGACGCCGACGTCCGCGAGGCACCGCCCGCCTTCGCGCTCGAGGACATCGATTTCACTGCCGAACCCGGTCAGCTCGTCGCGCTGGTCGGGCCGTCGGGCTCTGGCAAGACGACCACGACGTACCTCATCCCCCGGCTGTACGACGTGGATGCGGGCGCCGTCGAGATCGACGACATCGATGTCCGGAAGATCAAGCTCGCCTCCCTGGGCGAGATCATCGGGGTCGTGACGCAGGAGACGTACCTGTTCCATGCGTCGATCCGCGACAACCTGCGGTATGCGCGACCCGACGCCACGGACGAGGAGCTGGAGGCAGCGACCCGGGCCGCAGCCATGTTCGAGCGCATCTCGGAATTGCCCGACGGGTTCGACACGATGGTCGGCGAGCGCGGGTACAAGCTCTCGGGCGGTGAGAAGCAGCGGATCGCGATCGCCCGCGTGCTGCTCAAGGATCCTCGGATCCTGATCCTCGACGAGGCGACGTCCGCGCTCGACACGGTCTCCGAGCGGCTGATCCAGGCCGCATTCGAGCGTCTGATGGAAGGCCGGACGACGATCGCTATCGCCCATCGCCTCTCCACGATCCTCCGCGCCGACCGGATCCTCGTGTATGACCGCGGACGGATCGTCGAAGGCGGCACGCATGCCGAGCTGCTGGCCCACGGCGGCCTCTACAACCGCCTGTATCGCGAGCAGTTCCTTGCCGAGCGCCCGGTCGAGCTCGAACCGGTGAGTGCCTGAGATGCCGACCCACAAATCGGTCGACCTCGAACACCGCGGCGGGATGCGATTCCACGCGCTGCCGAGCTCGGGCCACCAGCTCGACTTCGACGACCGGAGCTCGAATCAGGGCGGCAGCCCGGTCGAGACGCTCCTGGCTGCGCTCGGGGCGTGCTCGGCGATGGACGTCGTCTCGATCGCGCTGAAGAAGCGACAGGACCTCGAGTCGTATCGGATCCGCGTCACCGGCAACCAGCGCGACGAGTACCCGCAGGTCTTCACCGAGATCGTCGTCGTCCACGAGGTCGCCGGCCGCGACCTGTCGGAGGCCGCCATTCGCAAGTGCATCGAGCTGTCGGCGCTGAAGTACTGCCCGGTCAACGCGATGCTCTCGGCCGGTGCCACCGCCGTACGACACCAGTACCGAATCCGCTCGACGGGGACAGAGCCGTACGACGCCGAGGGCGAGGTGGTCGTGACCGGACCCAATGCCCGGCCCGACGTGCTTCCCGGTTAATCCCAAGTAAAGCGCTCGGGTTTCTTGTTATATTCCCGCCTCACGGATCGGCGCCCGGTCCGTTTCGACTGGAGACCCCCTACATGCCGTCAGCCGTCCCGACCGACGCCGCCGCACGCCTTCCTCAGGCGCGGATGATCGACCCGCGGGGGCATCGATTCGGCGCGGGTGTGTCGGCGAGCCTCCTCATCGTGGCTTTTCTGAACTCTTCGCCCTGGCTCGTCGCGCTCGTGTTCGTCTCGATCGGCGTCAGCGCCGCGTTCGGCTTGCGTTACTCGATCTACGGGGTGATCTGGCGACGGATCGTCGCGGTCGCACGGCTAGGCCCGACCGAGCCCGAGCACGAGTACCCGCCGCGGTTCGCGCAGGTCCTCGGGTCGGTGGCGCTCATCTTGTCGCTTCTCGCGTTCGTGCTTGGGGCTCCCGTGCTCGGATGGTTCTTCGCCCTCGCCGTCGCGGGTCTGCAGACGCTGCTGGCCACGACCGGGTACTGCCTCGGCTGCCGCCTCTACTTCCTGCGCTGGTGGGTCCCCGAGCAGGTCACGCGGCTGTGGACTCGCGGCGCGAGCCGGGCGGACCGCCTCGTCGTGGAGCCGATCTCCTACGAGTAGCGGCTCTGCTGCGACCGTGGTGCTTGCATCGTTATGCACTTCCGCTGTATAGTCATGCGACCATGACGGCGGTCCTTTCGATCCCAGGTCTCGGCCGACGGCAGCCCTCCGCGAAGGGCTTCGCGCGCCCGTGAGCGCGAGCCTCCAGCCTCGTCCTGCGATCGCGACGGACCGCCGGCCTGGTCCCGAGCAGCGCATCCGCGTCGCGATCATCGGCGCGACCGGGTACGTCGGCGCCGAGCTCGTGCGGCTGCTCGCAGCCCATCCCAATGTCGAGCTCGTCGGGCTCGTCGGTCGGGGCCGCGAGCGCGACCCGATCGGTGGAGTGCATCCGCACCTCGCGACGACGGGCTTGCTGATCGACGCCGAGGTCCCGGCCGCGGACGCGGTCTTCATGGCCCTGCCCCACGGGGTCGCCGCCGGCCTCGTGCCGGACCTGATCGCCGCCGGCACGGCGGTCATCGACCAGGGTCCCGACTTCCGGCTTCGGAATCCAGCCGACTATCCGCGCTGGTACGGCTTCGAACATCCTCGGCCCGATCTCCTCGACCAGGCCGTCTACGGCCTGCCCGAATTCCATCGAGCCGAGCTCTCGGCGCTTGTCGACGCTCCGGTCGCGATCGTCGGCGCGCCCGGCTGCTACCCGACCGCGACGCTGCTCGCGCTCGCACCGCTCGCCCGGGCGGGGCTCATCGGCGACCTGGTCGTCGACGCGAAGAGCGGCGTCTCGGGGGCCGGTCGCGAAGCCAAGGCCGATCTGATGTTCGGCGAGGTCAACGAGAGCGTGAAGGCGTACGGGATCGGCGGCCACCGGCACGTGGCCGAGATCGAGCAGGAGCTTGCGGGGATCGCCACGCGGGCGGGACTGGATGCGAGCGCGAACCCCGGCGCGGCCACCGTCGATTTCCTGCCCCACCTCATCCCGATGACGCGCGGCATCCTGTCGGCTTGCCACGTGCGGCCGACCCGGTCGGTGACCCAGGTGGAGCTTGACGAGCTGTTCGCCGAGGCGTACTCGGACGAGCCGTTCGTGTCGGTCGTCGCTGCACCGCCCGCCACGAAGCATGTCACCGGCTCCAACGAGGTCCGGATCCACGTATCGCTCGACGAGCGGACTGGGCGGATCCTGGCCATCGGCGTCGAGGACAACCTCGTGAAGGGGGCTGCCGGCCAGGCGATCCAGGCATTCAACCTGGTCCACGGGCTGCCCGAGACCGCGGGGCTGACCCAGCTGCCGCTGGTCCCGTGACGACCGCTCCCGGGGTCCGGTCGAGCGCGACCATCGCGGACCTTCCCGCCGTCGAGCGACGGGCCGTACTGCCCGGGGGTTTCCGCGCCGGCGGTCTGGCGGCCGGGATCAAGGCATCGGGCCGGCCGGACCTCGCCCTCATCGCAACGAGCTCGGGCCATGCGGCGGCGGCCGCGGTCTTCACGCCGAACGCCTTCGCAGCGGCGCCGGTCCGGCTCTCGCGAGCGCACCTCGCAACAAGCTCGGGCGATCCGCGAGGAGGCTTCGGCTGGGCAGAGGTGGTCATCTCGACGAGCGGTTCGGCGAACGCCGCGACGGGCGCGGCGGGCGACCAGGACCAGGCCGCCATCGCCGCGCTCCTGAGCGAGGAGCTCGGGACGAGCGTGATCGGGACGCTTCATCTGTCGACCGGGATCATCGGAACCCGGTTGCCGCTCGACAAGGTCGCCGCCGGCGTGCGGACGCTGGTGCCGGAGCTTACGCACGAAGACGCCGGGCTCGAGGCAGCCGCCGTCGCCCTCCGGACGACCGACTCGGTGACGAAGATGGCGACGACCACCGTCTCGCTGCCAGGTGCCGAAGGGGTGCCCGTAAGCGTGACGGTCAGCGGCATCGCCAAGGGGGTCGGGATGATCCACCCGCGGATGGCCACGATGCTGTCCGTGATCCTGACCGACGCCTCGATCGCGCCCGAAACGCTGTGGAGCCTCCTCCGGCCGGCCGCCGTGCGAACGTGGGACCAGCTCTCGATCGACGGCGACACCAGCACCAACGACACGGTCTTCGTCCTGGCATCGCGAGCGTCGGGAGCAGCCGAAGTCGCGGCCGGAAGCCCAGAGGCCGGCGATCCTCGGCCGGGCGATCGAGGCCGTCGCGCGCGACCTTGCCCGCCAGCAGGCCGCCGACGGCGAGGGCGCGAGCACCCTCATCACGGCGAGCGTGACCGGCGCGGCCGACGATGCCAGCGCCCGGGCCGTGGCCCGCTCGGTCGTGTCGTCAAGCCTGCTCAAAGCAGCGGTCCACGGTCGCGATCCGAACTGGGGACGCGTCGCGGGCGCCGCAGGAAACGCCCGGCTCGCCGACGCGGCCGTCCTCGAGGCGGGCGGCATGCCGGCCGCCGAAGCCCAGGTCCGTGCCGGTTCGCCGGCCGTGCTCGACCCGGACAAGCTCCGGATCGAGATCGCCGGCCACCTCGTGTTCGACGGTCCTGCCGGCGGCCCCGTGGCCTTCGATCGGGCGGCGGCGCGCGAGGCGATGGCTGCCCCGGAAGTCATCATCGGCCTCGACCTCGGTCTCGGCGACGGCACGCGGCGAGGCCTTCGGGTGCGACCTGACCGAGGCCTACGTCATCGAGAATTCGGAATACACGACCTGACCGTGGCCACCGATGTCTGAGATCCTCGTCGTCAAGCTGGGTGGGACGACGATCGCCGACCAGTCGCCAGGTGCTCGAGGAAGTGGCCGCGGTCGCGCGACGACGTCCCGTGGTCCTCGTCCATGGCGGCGGCAAGCGGATCACCGAATGGCTCGAGCGCCTCGGCGTGCCAAGCCGGTTCGAGGGCGGCCTGCGGGTGACCGACGCCCAGTCCCTCGAGGTCGCCGCCGCCGTCCTGCGCGGCGTCGTGAACAGCGAGCTCGTCGCCGGACTCCGCGACCTCGGCGTCGATGCGGTCGGACTGTCGGGCGTCGACGGCGGCCTCCTGATCGCCGAGCGCGTCCCGAACCTCGGTCTCGTGGCGTCGGTCGTCGGGCTTCGTCGCGACCTGCTCGATGCGGTCCTCGTCGGCGGCCAGGTCCCGGTCGTCGCGCCACTTGCCCGCGACAGCGACGGGATCGTCTGCAACGTCAACGCCGACGACGCAGCCGCCGGGATCGCCGCGGGCCTCGGTGCCCGCCAGCTCGTCCTGCTGACCGACGTCGACGGCGTCCGCGACGCCGACGGCAACCGACTTCGGACGCTGACAGTCGGTGAGGCGGAGGCGCTCATCGCGTCGGGCGTCATCGCGGGCGGGATGGTCCCCAAGATCCGGGCCGCCCTGTCGGCCCTCGCGCTGGGAAGGCTCGGAAGCGATCATCGCGGACTCGTCGGCGCCCGAACGCGCTGGAGCGCGCCCTTTCGGATCCGGCGTTCGGGACACGGATCACGGCGACGCGCCCGGCGAGCGTGGGCGCGGCGTGATCACGCGCGACCCGGTCGAGCGTCCGCGCGCCACAAACGGGCACGACCACAAGCAGGACCGCCAGCGGGCCATCCGCGAGCTCGTCACGTCGCGCGCGGTCGGCAGCCAGCGCGAGGTCGTCGACGCACTCATCGCCCAGGGTTTCGAGGTGACCCAGGCGACCGTCTCGCGGGACATCGCGGAGCTCGGTCTCGTGAAGACGCCCGGCCTCGACGGGCCCGTCTATGTCGTTCCCACGCGCACACCGCCAGCAAGTGACGGACGAAGCGACGACCGACTTCAGCGGATCCTGGCCGACATCCCGGTCACCATCGGACGCAGCGGCCTGATCCTCGTCCTCGTCGGAACGCCGGGGACGGCGAGCGTCATCGCCCAGGCGATCGATGAGTCGACGCTCCGCGAGCAGGAAGGCACGCTGGCCGGGGACAACACGTTGCTCGTGCTCTTCGCGGACGAACGGCGCCTCGAGCGCTGGCGCGAACGCTTCCAGATCATCCAGGCCCGCTCCGGAGGTTCAACCACATCGTGAACAAGGTCGTCCTCGCCTACTCGGGCGGACTCGATACGTCGGTCGCCGTCGCCTGGCTCAAGGAGCAGTTCGGTGTCGAGGTCGTGACCCTGACCGTCGACGTCGGTGGCGGCTCGCTGCGCGAAGGCGTCGAGCGACGAGCGATGGCCGCCGGCGCGTCGCGCGCGTACGTCGTGGACGCCCGCGAGCGCTTCGTGACCGATTTCGTGTGGCCGCACCTCCAGGCCAACGCGCTCTACCAGGGCGCGTATCCGCTCGCCACGGCGCTCGCCCGGCCGCTGATCGCCCAGCTGCTCGTCGAGGTCGCCCACCGCGAGGGCGCCGATGCGGTCGCCCACGGCTGCACGGGCAAGGGCAACGACCAGGTTCGGTTCGACGTGGCGACCCACGCCCTCGATCCGGGCCTCGAGGTCGTCGCGCCGATGCGCGTCGGGATGGGCCTGACCCGCGACCAGGAGATCGACTACGCCGCCGAGCGCGGCATCGAGATCCCGGTGACGAAGGCGTCGCCCTACTCCATCGATGTCAACCTCTGGGGCCGCTCGTGCGAGACCGGCATCCTCGAGGACCCGTGGGTCACGCCACCCGCCGACGCCTACGAATGGACGGTCGCGCCGGCGGACGCGCCCGAGCCGGTCGAGGTCCTCATCGCCTTCGAAGGCGGTATCCCGGTCGCGCTCGACGGCGAACGGCTGCCGGCGGTCGACCTGGTGGAGCGGCTCCACGTCCTGGGCGGCGCGCACGGCGTGGGTCGGATCGACCACGTCGAGGACCGCCTGGTGGGCATCAAGAGTCGCGAGATCTACGAGGCGCCCGCGGCGACGATCCTGCATGCCGCCCACCGGGCGCTCGAGGGCCTGACGTTGAGCCGCGACACGCTGCGGTTCAACCGCCTCGTGGCCGACGAGCTCGCCCGGCTCATCTACGACGGCCTCTGGTTCAGCGCGCTGTCGCGCGACCTGCGGGCGTACACGGCCTCGTCACAGCGGGTCGTGTCGGGCGAGGTTCGCGTCCGGCTCGATCACGGCCACGCGATCGTCGCCGGCCGTCGCTCGCCGATGTCCCTGTACGACAAGAGCCTGGCCACGTACGACGAAGGTGACGCGTTCGACCACGCGTCGGCGGTCGGGTTCATCGAGATCTTCGGGCTGCCGCTGCGGGTCGAGGCCGCGCGTCATGGCGCCGTCGGGCAAGCACCACGGAGCCGCGTGGACGTGGACCGATCCGGTCCTCGAGCACCTGCCCACCGAGGTCACCGACCCGGAGGGCGCGGCCGTCTGAGGCAGAAGGCGTCGCGCCGCTCCAAGCGAGCCACCGCGACCGCCTCCGTTCAAGCTTGTATCACGCGTGATACAGTGCCGGCGATGAATGAGGTAACAATTCGGGAACTCCGCAACCACGGCGGCGATGTCGTCGATCGCGTCGAGGCCGGCGCTCGCCTGACGGTCACTCGCGCCGGCCGGCCAGTCGCCGAGTTGCGGCCACTTCCGCCGCCACCCCTTGCGGCGGTGACGCTCCTGGAGAGATGGCGGCGTCTTCCGCCGCTCGACGTGGACACATTGCGGGCGGACCTCGCTGTGGTCGTCGACCCGGATCTCTGATGGCCGTCGGCGCGGGCCTGCTTGATACGAGCACGGTCATCCTCCTTGCCAGGCTGCGAGACGCGGCCGTGCTGCCGGACGAGCCCCGCATCTCGACCATCACGCTGGCCGAGCTGTCGGTGGGACCGCTCGTGACCTCGGACGAAGTCGAGCGGGCCGCGCGGCTGGCGCACCTCCAGCAGGCCGAAGCCGACTTCGACGCGCTTCCCTTCGATGCAGATGCCGCGCGAGCCTTCGGCCAGGTCGCTGCGGCCCTCAGGCGGTCGGGGCGCAAGACGGCGGCGCGGGCCTACGACGCGATGATCGCGGCGGTGGCGATCGCCAACGATCTCCCGATCTATAGCTGCAACCCGGATGACTTCGCCGGAATCGATGGCCTGGTAGTCGTTCCGGTCCCCCATCCCGACGCGACGTGACCACGGAACGACGCTCCACGCTGCAGGGCGAGCCCGACCATCGCCGGCTCGATGAGCTCGCGTTCCTCCACGACATCGCGCAGCTCGCGACGCTGGCTCGCGACTGGGATGAGCTGATGCACTCGATCGTGAACGGGACGACCGCCGCGATGGGCGTCGAGGTCTGCTCGTTCTACCTAGCCGACACCGAGCGAACCCGACTGACGCTGGCGGCGACGAACGGCCTCGACCGCTCCCAGGTCGGCAGGGTCAGCCTCGCCTGGGGTCAAGGGATCACGGGAGGCGTTGCTGCATCGCGTTCACCCATCGCCGTCGAGGACGTGACCGTCGATCCGCGCTTCTCCTGGGTCCGCGGCTTCGATATCGAGGAGCTCGCCGGGATGCTGTCGGTGCCGCTCGAGTGGCACGGCCAGGTCGTCGGGGTCCTGAACGTCCAGACACGCGGGCCGCGCGTGTTCCGCGATGACGAGATCGCGTTCCTGCAGACGATCGCCGCATTGCTGGCCGGGATCATCGAGAAGGGTCGGCTCACGGCCGAGGTGGAGGCCCGGCTCGCCCAGCTCACCGCCCTCGACGCCGCCAGGTCCGAGCTGCTGAGCGTCGTGACCCACGAGTTGCGGACGCCGCTATCGGTGGTGCGCGTCTACGTCGACCTGCTCGCGGAGGCCGCCGCAGCGCCGGGCGTCGCTGCGAACGCCGAAGAGTGGCGGGTCGCTGCCTCTGACCAGCTCGGACGGCTGGACCGCCTCGTGGATTCGATCCTCGCGTCCGTGCGTGGGGAGGGTTTGACCGGGCTGTCGCGAGCGCCGTTCGATGCCGTCGAGGCCGTGGACGACACGGTCGAGACGCTCAGGCTCCTGCTTCGGCCACACCACATCCGCTGGGAGCGTCCGTACGAGCCGATGATCGCGACCGGCGACGCAACGAGGTTCCGCCAGGTCCTCGAACAGCTGCTCGAGAACGAGTCGAAGTACGCACCGAGCGCCGACGGCGTCAGCATCGGGATCTGGCGAGTTGCCGACGAGGTCCAGGTGTACGTGACCGACGACGGCCCCGGCGTCCCGATCGAGGACTGGGAGAGCGTGTTCGAGCCATTCGTGCGAACGGCGGGACGCGGCCGCTCGCGAGGCTCCGGCATCGGGCTGTTCGCCGCGCGGCGGCTCATGGCGGCCATGGGCGGCCGGGTCTTCCTCGAGCCCAACGGCTTCGGCGGCTCGCGTTTCGTGGTGGCGCTGCCGGCTGGCTGAGCCCGAGCGGGCAACCCCTTGACACGCCGGCCTGCGGTGCCACTATATCGCGAACCGATATAGCAATCGCCGAACCGTCGAGCCCGAGGGCTATGAGATGACGTCCACCGCGGCCGAGGCGGGGATCGCGCCCATCGCCAGCGAGGCGCACGCGACCGCGGGAGTGGGTCCGGTCCTTCGCGACATCGCGCGAGGCGGCCTGACCGGGCTCATCGTCGGAGTCGTCGGCGGAGGCATCGGAGGGCGGATCGCGATGCGGATCGCGGCCCTGCTCGTCCCAAGCTCGAGTGGTGCGTTCACTGAGAACGGGAACCGGATCGGCGACATCACGGTCGTGGGAACGCTAGGGCTGATGGTGTTCGGACTAGCCGTCGGTGTGTTCGCGGGGGCGATCTGGGTCGTGGTCTCCCCATGGATTCCCGGTCGGGGCCTCCGGCGCGGCATCGCCACGGTGCCACTGGCGGTCGCGGTCGGCGGCATCATCCTGATCGCCGGCGACAACCGTGATTTCCTCATCCTCGACCATCATCCGGCGGTCGTGGCCGTCCTCCTGGGCTTGATCGCGGTCATCGGACTACTCTTCCCGCTCGTCGACGACTGGCTCGATCGCCGGATGCCCGTCACCACCCCCGGACGCCGCGGCCTCCTACTCGCCTATGCCGCGGTCACGGCACTCGGGACGGTCCTCGTCGTGCCCGGGGCGATCAACGGGTTCCTCACCGCGGCTCGCCCATCGCCGATCATCCTCGGCGACCTGCTTCTCGTGACGGCTCTCGCGACGATCTGCTGGTGGATCCTGCGGTTCCGCGGCGAGACGAAGCCCCCGACAGCCTTGATCGCTGTCGCCCGGGGCGCGCTTGTCGTCGTGGCTGTGATGGGAGTCGCGGGCCTGATCCCCGATCTCTCCGGTGCGCTCGGGATTCGCTGAGCCGCGGTCAGCCGTCGACGCCGGGCGCCCACAACCCCCCGGTCTCCGTCATCCAATCCGCGATCTCGTCGCAGACCCGTGCCACGTCGCCGTCGGTCGCGTCGATCTCGCGCGATGACAGACGCGATGCCCTCGCGAGCTGCCGCAGCATCTCCTGCTCGCGGACGAATACGCCAAGGTCGTCGTACTGGTCGGGCTTCTCCGAGATCTTGAGCCGGTCTGCACGCGCCGCGTCGAACGTCTCTTCGCGCCGCGTCAGCAAGACGACGTGGAAGCCAAGCGGCGCGATCCGTCGCTCCAGCCAGTCGAAGTCGATCTCCAGGCCGCGATGCATCCGCTGCCAGGCGATGGTCGAGAGGTGGAACCGGTCCACGATCCACGAGTAATGACGGGACAGCTCGAACAGCCGGACCCATGTCGCGTATGTCTCCATCGCGAGGTCGCGTTCGGAGGGGTCGAAGTCGATCAGCCCCCGTCCCCACGGAGATGGCGTGAACGCGGACCACTCCGCGCTGATGAGCGGCGAGTGGTAGCGATACCTCCGCGGCCCGACGATCCGGGGGTGCTCGTTGAGCGCGAAGGCAACGTCGGTCTTGTGGGTCAGCCGGGTCCCCTCGAGGATGATCTTCGGCGTGAGCTTCGCGCCGGGCGGCCACGGCTGACCTCGGCGGCCACCGCTGATCGGGCGTCACGCGACGTAGACCCGGGCCTCCTCGGCGCGGAGACGCGCGTAGCCCGGCTTCACGACCTCGTTGATGAGCCGCAGCCGCTCGTCGAACGGCGCGAACGCACTCTTGAGCGCGTTGATCGTCAGCCACTCGACCTCACCGAGTCCGATCCCGAACGCCGCATCGAGGGCGGCCATCTCGGACGAGAGCGACACGCCGCTCATGAGGCGATTGTCGGTGTTGACCGTGACCCGATATCGCAGCCGACGCAGAAGATCGAACGGGTGCTCCTCGATCGATCGGGCAGCGCCGGTGTGCACGTTCGAGCTCGGACACATCTCGAGCGGCACCCGCCTGTCACGGACGAACGCGGCCAGCCGGCCAAGCTCTACCGAACCGTCGTCGCGAACATGGATGTCGTCCACGATCCGGACGCCATGACCGAGCCGCTCGGCGCCGCAGAACTGGAGCGCTTCCCAGATCGACGGCGGCCCGAACGACTCGCCGGCGTGGATCGTGATGTGGAAGTTCTCGCGCCGAACGCGGTCGAAGGCGTCGAGGTGGCGGGTCGGTCGGTAGCCCTCCTCGGGACCGGCGATATCGAACCCGACGACGCCGGCATCCCGCCAGCGGATCGCGCACTCGGCGACTTCGACCGAGCGGGCCGCCTGCCGCATGGCCGTCACGAGCAACCGCATCTGGACGGGCGTGCCGGCTTGCTCGGCGTTGGCTGAGCCGATACGAAACCCGTCGAGGATCGCCTCGGTCGCCTCGTCGAGCGTCAGGCCACGCTCGGTGCACAGCTCGGGAGCCATCCGGACCTCGGCGTAGACGATGCCGTCGGACGCGAGATCCTCGGCACATTCGGCGGCGACTCGGACGATGGCGTCGCGCTCCTGCATCACCCCGAACGTGTGCGCGAAGGTCTCGAGGTACAGCTCGAGGCTCTTGCGGTCGGCGCCGCGTCGGAACCATGCCGCGAGGTCGTCGACGTCGGTCGTCGGTAGCGCGTCATAGCCGTACTCGCGCGCGAGGTCGATGACGGTCGCCGGCCGCAGCCCACCATCGAGATGGTCGTGGAGGAGCGCCTTGGGCGCCCGGACGATGGTCGCGAGATCCGGCACTGAGCTCCTTCGCGCGGCGTGGGTGGATGGTAGCGCCGCGGCATGACGCCGGGCGCGGCGGGGCCGCCCGAGGCCCCGTTGTTCTCCACGGAACCGGATTCGGATGAACGCCTCGTGGACCGCTGCTCAGACGACACGCGTTCGCATTCTGGGCGGAGATCCACGCTTGACTCGTGAGATTCCTGTTCCTGTGGGAAGAGCGGCGCGCCACGGCGGCCGGCCGCGTCACGGGACCTCAGTCTCGGGGGTCGGGTTCCGCGTCCAGCCGCTCCCTGGCTGCCCGAAGCGCGGCCGCCACACGAACAGGCGCCGTCCCTCCGATGACATCGCACGACGCCAGCGCGCCCTCGAGCGAGGCAGCGGCACGCAGCGCCTCGCCGAGACCCGGCTCGGCAGCGAGCGCCTCCGTCGAGCCATCACCCGCCGCACCGAGTGCGAGCCCGATCATCCCGTCGGGCACCTCGTGGAGCCCCAGTCCCGCGCCCTCCGCCTGGGCCACGAGCGCCCCGACGATGTGATGCGCGGTCCGGAACGCGACGCCACGCCGGACCAGCGTGTCCGCCACGGCGGTCGCGGTCGTGTACCCCTCCGAGGCCGCCTCGGCCATCCGCTCGACATCGATGACCAGCGTGCCGACCAGCCCGGTCATCACGCGCAGCGAAGTCGAGTACACGCTGACGGCGTCGAACAGGGGCGCGACGCTCTCCTGGAGATCGCGCTGGTAGGCCAACGGCAGGCCCTTGAGCATGGCGAGACAGCCGGCGAGCTCCCCGATGACGCGCGCCGCACGGCCGCGAACCAGCTCGGCAGGGTCAGGGTTCTTCTTGTTCGGCATCATCGAGCTGCCCGTGGAGTACGCGTCGGCGACCCGAACGAACCCGAACCGCGGGTTCGACCACCAGGCGATCTCTTCGGCCAGCCTGCTGAGGTGGACCATCCCGAGGGCGATCGCGGCCAGCGTCTCGACCACGAAGTCGCGGTCCGACACGGCATCGAGCGAGTTCGCGGTCACACCGTCGAACCCGAGCTCGGCAGCGGTCGCCGCCCTATCGAGCGGGTACCCCGCTCCGGCAAGCGCCCCGGCGCCGAGCGGCGACACGTTGAGGCGCCGGCGGGCATCCGACAGCCGGCCGCGGTCCCGCTCCCCCATCTCCACGTAGGCAAGCAGATGGTGGGCGAGCAGCACGGGCTGCGCCGGCTGGATGTGCGTCGTCCCGGGAAGCACCGAATCGCCCTCGCGTTCGGCGAGGCCGACGAGGGCGCGCTCGAAGGCAACGAGCCCGGCGTCGAGATCGTCGATCGCACGACGCGTCCAGAGCCGGAGGTCGGTCGCGACCTGGTCGTTCCGCGACCGTCCCGTATGCAGGCGCCCGGCCAGCGGTCCGACCTTCCCGGCCAGCGCCGCCTCGAGGTTCATATGGACGTCCTCGAGGTCGGCGTCCCACGTCAACCGCCCTGCTGCGACGTCCTCGGCCAGTGCGGTGAGACCCTCGACCAGCGCCTCGACCTCGTCCGCAGGCAGCACACCGGCCCGGCCGAGCCCGCGCACGTGGGCGATCGAGCCCGCGATGTCGTCGGCCGCCAGCGCGGCGTCGACTTCGACCGAGCGCGTGAAATCAGCGACGTTCTTGTCGGGGTCCTCGGCAAAGCGCCCGCCCCACGTTCGCATGCGGCCCTCCCGTCGCAGTGAAGTGCCCATGCTACCCGCGGGGTCGGTCGAAAGATGCGGCCGGCGCGGCCCACGCCCGGCGACTCGACCCGCGTGGCGTCAGGACGGTTCGTCGACCTCGCTCGGCGCGGCGGCACTCCCCGACCCGACCGCCACCGCCACCGACACCGCCCGAAGCTGATCGGCCGCATCCTCGGCGGTCAGGTCGCGCTGGGTCTCGGAGAGCAGCTCGTAGCCGACCATGAACTTCCGGACGTTGCCACGCAACAGCGGCGGGTAGAAGTGGGCATGCAGTTGCCACGCCTCGGTGGCGCCCTCATCGAAGGGCGCCTGGTGCCAGCCCATCGAATACGGGAACGGCCGCGCGAAGAGGCCGTCATACCGTTCCAGCAGGTCGTGCAGGACGCCTGCGAGCCCAAGCCGGGCGGAGTCGTCCAGGTCGGCGAGGCGCGACGCCGACCGCTTCGCGACGACCAGCGTCTCGAATGGCCACGCCGCCCAAAAGGGCACGACCACGAGCCAGTCATCCGTCTCCAGGACGACCCGCGACCCACCCGACTCCTGTTCGACGTAGTCCAGCAGCAGCAGCCGGCCGGTCGCCGCCAGATGCGCGGCCTGCGATGTCTCCTCCTTGGCGCCCTCGCCGGGGAGTGCCGAGCCGGCCCAGATCTGGCCGTGCGGATGCGGGTTCGAGGCTCCCATCGCCTCGCCGCGGTTCTCGAATACCTGGACCCAGCGATACGCGGCGCCAAGCTCGGCTGTCTGCTCCGCCCAGACGTCGATGACCCGCGCGACCTCCTCAAGCGGCATCCGACCGAGCGTCAGGTCGTGCCGCGGGGAGAAACAGACGACGCGGCACGTCCCGCGTTCGCCCGCAGCCCGCAACAACCCGTCCTCGAACTCCGCCGTCGACGTGTTGGGCCGCAGCGCGGCAAAGTCATTGGTGAAGACGAACGTCTGTGCGTAATCCGGGTTGACGTCGCCGTTGGCCCGCGTGTTCCGCGGACAGAGATAGCAGTCCGGGTCGTAGGCGAGCGCGACCGACGGCGGCGCCGGTTCCTCAGCACCCTGCCAAGGCCGGCGGGTCCGACCGGCAGACACGAGCACCCACGCGTCGATGAGCGGGTTGTAGCGTCGATGCGGCTCCCCGGCCAAGCGCGAAAGCATCCGGCTGGACTCCAGATCAGTGGGCACGGGCCTCCACCTTTGCCGCCGTGACCGGCGCCTCCATCTCGACGACGATGAGCTCGCGCACCGCCTTCGAGAGGAGAGACCTTGCGTCCGCCTCGAGACCGCTATCGGTGACGAGAACGTCGGCCTGGTCGAGGCGGGCGATCGAGCTGATGCCGATGACGCCCCACTTCGAGTGATCGGCGACCACGACCAACCTCCGTCCCGAGTCGATGAGCGCGCGGTCGGTGTCGGCTTCGAGGAGGTTCGGACACGTGAACCCGGAGTGCGGGTCCATGCCGTGGACGCCGACGAAGACCAGATCGACGTGGACGGTTCGGAGCGCCGCGACGGCGAACGGCCCCACGAGCGCATCGGACGGCGTCCGGACGCCGCCGGTCAGGATGATGGTCTGGTCACCCCGGCCGACCTGATGGAGCACGTCCGCGACACGTACGGAGTTCGTCAGGACCGTGAGTCCCGGGACGTTCGCGAGGCGCTGTGCGAGGGCGTACGTCGTCGTGCCGGCCGAGACCGCGATCGCCATGCCGGGCTCGACCAACTCAACGGCTGCATCGGCGATCGCGTCCTTCTCGCGCTGTTGGAGCGCCGACTTCGCGGCGAAACCCGGCTCGAAAAGGGCGCTCCCGACCAGCGCCGTGGCACCACCGTGGACCTTCTCGAGCAATCCCCGTTCGTCGAGGATCTCAAGGTCCCGCCGGACGGTCATGTCCGACACACCGAGCTCGCGCACGAGGTCGGCGACCTTGACCGCTCCCTCCTCGCGGACCTTGTCGAGGATGAACGTCTGACGCTGCCGCGCAAGCATCAGGCGAACAGCCTCCAGTTCCCCGCAGCAGCATAAGATGTCACCCGCCCGCGTCCTCCTGATCGAAGACTTTGGCGCGAGAACGCGAGAAAGTCAACGTATTCGCACATGAATGCGACGCCGGAGCGGTGCGCGTATTGACATCCAGCCGTAGGGTGCCGACAATCCGGTTGATCTTGTCGGATTTTGTCCGGACAGCATCGGAGGAGGAGTCAAACGCCATGGTTGAACCCACCCGGGTCGACTCGGTCTCGCGGCGGACCGTTCTCAAGGGCATCGCTGGAGCCGCCGGGCTGGTGTCCATCCCGGCGATCATCGCTGCATGCTCGTCAGCGACTTCGTCGACCGCACCGAGTGCAGCCGCCAGCACCGCGGCCAGTGCGGCAGCCTCGACCGGCGCGTCGGCCGCGGCTTCGGCCGCTCCGAGCGCGGCCGAGAGCGCAGGAGCAAGCGCCGCTGCGAGCGCAGCCGCGGGCAGCGTGACCTTCGGGTCGAACTACTCGAACAAGGACACCGATACCAAGGCCATGCAGGCCGTCGTGGACGCGTTCACGGCCAAGACGGGCATCCCGGTCAAGGTCAACACCGTTGACCACAACACCTTCCAGGACCAGATCAGCGCCTACCTCCAGGGCACGCCGGACGACACGTTCACCTGGTTCGCCGGCTACAGGATGCGGTTCTTCGCGGCACAGAGCCTGGCGTCGGACCTCTCCGAGCTCTGGGGCAAGATCGGCTCGAACTTCAGCGAGGCGTTCAAGGCGTCGTCGACCGGCGACGACGGCAAGCAGTACTTCGTCCCGTTCTACAACTACCCGTGGGTCGTGATCTATCGCAAGAGCGTCTTCCAGGAGAAGGGCTACACCGTCCCCAAGACGTGGGACGAGTTCAAGACCCTCGCCGCGAAGATGCAGACCGACGGCCTCACCCCGCTCGCGTTCGGCGACAAGGACGGCTGGCCCGCGATGGGCACGTTCGACATCCTGGACATGCGCGTGAACGGCTACAAGTACCACATCGAGCTCATGAAGGGCGCCCAGAAGTGGACCGACCCGAAGACCGCGGCCGTCTTCACCGCCTGGAAGGATCTCCTGCCGTTCAACGGTGACATGGCGGCCAACCTTGGCCGAACGTGGCAGGACACGGCCAACCTTCTCGTCCAGAAGAAGGCCGGGATGTACTTCCTCGGGACCTTCGCCGGGCAGCAGGCGACGGCCCAGGCCGACCACGACGACCTCGATTTCTTCCCGTTCCCGACGCTCGGTACCGAGTTCGACGCCGAGCTCGGCATCGATGCGCCGATCGACGGCTTCATGATGACCGCCAAGTCGCCGACACTCGCCGCCGACAAGGACGCCGCGATGGCGTTCCTCGAGTACCTCTCGACCGGCCCCGCCCAGATCACGTTCCTCGTGGCCAACCCGAACAGCGTGGCCGCCGGCAACGACGCCGACACGAGCGGGTATTCCGCGTTCCAGAAGAAGTCGGCGGAGATCATCGGGGCCTCGGGCGCCATCGCCCAGTTCCTCGACCGGGACACGGACCCGGCGTTCGCCAAGCAGATGCAGTCCTTCCTGCAGACCTGGCTGACCGACCCGAACCAGGACCTCAACGCGTATCTCGGACAGATCCAGAGCTTCTGGGACTCGCTCGGCATCAGCTGAGCGACCAGCCCTACACTGACGGCCTCGCAGGAGGTCCGACCGCATGGCTGCTACGACCAGCGCCGCCGGCGTTCCCAGGCGTCGGCGGCGCTATAGCCTTCTGACCCGCCAGGACAAGGTCGTCCTGGGTCTTGCGGTCGGGATCCCGGCCTTCATCCACATCTCGCTGGTGTGGGTTCCGACGATCAGCTCGATCATCCTGTCGTTCACGAGCTGGAACGGGATCGGCGGGCTCGACAAGATCAAATTCGTCGGCTTCCAGAACTACGTGAACTTGTTCACGGTCTATCCGCCGTTCTGGCCGGCCCTCCAGCACAACCTCGTCTGGCTCGGCGTGTTCCTGTTCATCGCGACGCCGATCGGGATCTTCTTCGCGGTCCTGCTCGACAAGAACATCCGCGGTACGCGGATCTACCAGAGCGCGATCTACCTGCCCGTCGTCCTGTCACTGGCGATCGTCGGCTTCATCTGGCAGCTCCAGTACGCCCCCGAGCAAGGGTTCATCAACAACATCCTCGGGACGAACCACGAAGGCGCGTTCATCAGCTGGCTCGGTGACAAGAACATCAACCTCGCCGCGGTCCTGGTCGCCGCCAGCTGGCGCCACATCGGCTACATCATGGTCCTCTACCTGGCTGGCCTGAAGAGCGTCGATCCGTCACTCCGCGAAGCCGCCGCCATCGATGGCGCCTCCGAGCGACAGACGTTCTTCCGGGTGGTGCTGCCGGTCCTTCGGCCGGTCAACATCGTCATCCTCGTGATCACCATCATCGAGTCGCTGCGTGCCTTCGACATCGTGTACGTGATCAACAAGGGCCTCAACGGCCTCGAGCTGCTGTCGGTGCTCATCACGCAGAACATCGTCGGCGAATCGTCGCGGGTCGGATTCGGGTCCGCCATCGCCGTCGTGCTCCTCGTCATCTCGGTCGGCCCGATCATCCTGTTCCTGACTCGGACGTTCGAGGAGCCGTCATGACCGCCGTCGCGGACGCCGAAGAGCTCGCCGTCCCGCACACGATCGCCACCGTCCACAAGCGCGGGCTGCAGCCGCGTCGTGTGCTGCTCCACATCTTCCTCATCAGCATCTCGTTGCTCTGGCTGTTCCCTCTGCTGTGGGCGATCTACACGTCGCTCCGGCCATACGGCGAGACAGCCGAACACGGCTACGTCTCGATCGCGACGAGCCTCACCCTCGACAACTACTTCAACGCCTGGGACGGCGGCCGCATCCCGATGCGTTTCCTGAACACGCTGATCGTGCTGATCCCGGCGGTCATCATCGTGCTGCTGCTGGCGTCGGCGATCGCGTTTGCCGTGTCGCGCTTCAGCTTCCGGTTCAACCTGTTCCTGCTGATGCTCTTCACGGCCGGCAACCTGCTGCCTGCCCAGGTCATCATCACGCCGCTCTACCGGATGTATCTCGCCCTTCCGCTGCCGGCACCGCTGAGCACGAACGGCGTCTGGTACGACCAGTACTTCGGGATCATGATGATCCACATCGCGTTCCAGCTCGGGTTCTGCACATTCGTGCTCAGCAACTACATGAAGACGCTGCCCAAGGAGCTGACCGAGGCGGCGTTGGTCGATGGGGCGTCGGTGTGGCGGACGTTCTGGCAGGTCATTCTGCCGCTCTGCAAGCCACCTCTCGCGGCGCTCGCCACGCTCGAGGTGACGTTCATCTACAACGACTTCTTCTGGGCGCTCGTGCTGATGTTCACCGGCGACAAGCGACCGGTGACTTCGTCACTGAACGATCTGACTGGCCAGTTCTTCGCGGACAACAACCTTTTGGCGGCAGGCGCGGTCATCATCGCGGCCCCGACGCTGATCGTGTACTTCCTGCTGCAGGGGCAGTTCGTCCGCGGCTTGACGCTGGGGTCGACCAAGGGCTGACGGGCCTCCCGGCGGGGCACTACGTCCTGTCCCGCGCTACTCCCCGTCGAGGACGAAGAGCCACGCTCGGAAATCGCCCCACTTGTCAGCGTCGAAGCGGTCTGCGGCGAGCGAGAGCCCGACGGTCATCAGCTCGTCTCCACCACGAAGGCCACTGTTGTCCCGCACCAGTACGTCCTCGGTCCACGGCCAGCCACTGACCCGATAGACCCGGGCGGGATCGAGTCCGCGGAGGCGGAGCCGGTCGGCTGCCGGTACGGGGCGGTTCAGGGCCTGGACGAACATGACGATCGCCCGCGAGCGGTCGGGCGCAGACGACCATCCAGGCCGTCTGGTTGCCGCTCTCCTCGAAGGGGCTCCGCAATCGGACGAACCGGCCACGCTGGAACAGCTCCCGGTGCTCCTTGTAGAACGTGATCTGGGCGGCGACCGTCTGACGTTCGGCGTCGCTGAGCACGGTGGGGTCAAGCTCGTACCCGAACGCGCCGAAGAACGCGACGGCGGCACGCGTCTCGATGGGTGTGATCCGGCCCGTCTGGTGGTTCGGTGCGGCGGCGACGTGGGCGCCCATCGAACTCTGTGGATACGCCATCGAGGTGCCCCACTGGATGCGCAGTCGTTCGATGGCATCGGTGTCGTCGCTCGTCCACGCCTGCGGCGCGTACGCGAGCATGCCGGGATCGAACCGGCCACCGCCGCCCGCGCAGGACTCGAACAGGATCTCCGGGAAGGCGGCCGTCAGCCTCGCGTACAGGTCGTAGACGCCGAGGATGTAGCGGTGGAAGAACTCGCCCTGCCGCTCCGGCGGGAGGCCGGTGCTGTACGGCTCCGTGATGTTCCGGTTCATGTCCCACTTGATGTACGAGATCGGCGCGCTCGCGAGCACGTCCGACAGCGCGCCGAACAGGTGGTCCACAACCTCGGGGCGTGACATGTCGAGGACGAACTGCTGCCGACTCTCGGTCCGCGGCCGGCCTGGGATGCCGATCGCCCAGTCCGGGTGGGCCTCGAACAGCCGGCTGCGTTCGGAGACCATCTCGGGCTCGATCCAAAGGCCGAACCGCAGCCCAAGCGCCTCGACCTTCGTGGCGAGACCGCCGAGCCCGTCCGGCAGCTTCCGCGTGTTGACGAACCAGTCGCCGAGCGAAGAGTCGTCCTTGTCCCGCTCGCCGAACCAGCCGTCATCGAGGACGAACAGCTCGACACCCAGGTCGCGGGCAGCGGTCGCGATCGCGAGCAGCTTGTCGGCGTCGAAGTCGAAGTAGGTCGCCTCCCAGTTGTTGAGCAGGACCGGCCGGACACGGTCACGCCAGGTACCGCGGGCGAGTCGGTCCCGGTAGAGCCGGTGGAGCGCGTCACTCATCCCGCCGAGGCCCGAATCGGAGTACGTGATGACGGCCTCGGGAGTCACGAACGCCTCGCCGGGCGCGAGCTGCCAGCTGAACGTGTTCGGGCTGATCCCGATGCGGATTCGGGTCGTGTCGTACGGGTCGACCTCTGCCTCGGCGATGAAGTTGCCCGAGTAGACGAGGCTGAAGCCGTAGGCCTCCCCCTCCGATTCAGTGGTCGTCGGCGCGCCGCAGGGCGATGAACGGGTTGTGCTGATGGCTCGAAGCGCCGCGGTCGCTGCCGACACCCTGCCGGCCGGGCCGCAGGCGCCGCGCGACGACGTGGTTCTCGCGTGCCCATGCGCCAGACAGCTGGATGAGATCCCAGCGAGAGTCCGGCAGGTCGAGGACGGCGCTCATGGCGGCCTCGAGGCGGAACGTCTCGGTGCCCTGGTTGCGAATCCGCGCGCTCCGCGCGACGACGGGGATGTCCGCGAAGATCGTGTAGCGCAACTCGACAGTCAGGCCGCTCGCGGCATCGACCAGGGTGACCTCGAGCGTATCGGCCTCGGCGTCCGCTTCGGCGTAGGTGGCAGGGAGAACGCCCGCATCCTCGATCGGTGGCTTGCCCGGGAGGATGCGGTGGCCGGTGTACGCGAGGTCGAGAACAGTCGAGCCGTCGCGCGTGGCGGACCTCCAGGCCCGGGATCCGGTAGTCGCCGCTGCCCGTCGTGGGGTATTCGAGCGGTATGGGCGCGCCGACCCGGTTCGCGAATCCCTGGAACTCGCCCGGGACCAGGTGGCCGTACGAACGCCCGTCCGCGAGCGCAGGGCCGAACGCAAGCTGCCCGAGCGACCCGTTCTCGTTGACCCGCAGCAGATAGCTGATCCGCTCGTTGCGCAGGTGGAACTCCCGGGTCTCGGGGGACCAACTGATGGGCATCGCGTCAGACCACCGAACGGACCGTCCAGGCCCAGGTGTAAACACCGGGGCGAAGGAGGTACTCCGGGAGCGTGTCGGGCCCGCAACTGGCAGTCCCGAGGCCGCGATGGGCGGCATCGATCACGACGATCGCCTCCGGCGATGGCACGAGATCGATGTCGTGGGTCGCCGCGTCGAGGTCCGCCGCGCGCGCATGGGTGACCGAGACCTGTCGAGGCTTGTCGAGGTCGAACCTCAGGCCGGCGCCCGCACCGTCGCGAACCGTGAACCAGCGAACGTCGGCATGGCCGCCGTTCTCCTGGGGTCGGATGTACGGGACGAGCTGATCCGTGACGGTCGAGGTCCAGCGACCGACGAGTCCCGATCGTCGTCGGTCCGGATACGTCTCGTGCGGGCCTGTCCCGAACCACTCGAGGTCCTCGAGGTCCGGGGTGAGCTCGACCACGGTCCCTACGCGAGCGAGGTCGTCGAGGATGTCGGGGAGTGTCACGGTCTCGACCACGGTGATGCCGCCGTCAGCATCTGCCGTGTACCGGATCTCGTGGGGAACGGTGATGCCGGTCGCGGTCGTGACCTCGGTCCGGACGGTCGTCAGGAAGCCGTCGCGCTCGATCCCGACGAGACGGCGCGTGAGCCGGTTGACCCCGGTCGCGGCCCAGCGGGCGGCCATCCCACCGATTCGGTCGTTGTCGGTGGGAGCCCGCCAGAGGGTCAGTGATGGTGACTTGGCCAAAAGGGGGTGGACAAGAAGCCCGTCGGCGTCAATCTCGAAGGTGTCGTGGCGACCGGCCTGCGCGGCGTCCGCGGGCGGATCGACCAGCGGGGTGACGGCGGCCTCGTGGCCTCCCCGGGCGACTGCCCCTTCGGTCGTTTCGGCCGCCTCGATGGCCTGCGAAGGCTGCACTCCCGGCGGGGCCGTCGTGCTCGCCACGACGACGTCGTCGCGCCGCTCGAGCGGCAGCTGGAGCGCGCAGACCTCGAAACCGGCGGGCGCCCATGACGTCGACGTCGCCGTCGTCACGCGGACCGTCAGGAACGCCTCCCCGGGCCTGTCTCCAGGCGGCACCCAACCCGGCAGATCGACCCCTGCGGTGGCGCCCGGTTCGAGCGGCGGAAGATCGAACGGTCCGCCACAGACCCGCACGCCGTCCACCGTGAGCTCGTACCCGGCGCGCAGCCATCCCGTGTCGACGAAGTGTTGATTGTTCGTGACGTCGACCCGCCCGGCCGCGAGGTCCCCTGCCCCACCCCCGATCCGGACCGGCGCGGCGAGCGCCCGGTGCTCCCACATCGCCGGCTTCGGGCGGCGATCCGGCCAGACCATGCCGTCGGCGACGAAGTTCCCGTCATGCGGCTCCTCACCGAAGTCGCCGCCGTACGCCCACCGTCGGCGGCCATCAGGCAGGTCCTGGACGAGGCCGTGGTCCCAGAACTCCCAGATGAAGCCGCCCTGGAGCCCCGGCGTCGATTCGATGGCGTCCCAGTACTCGGCGAGCGTCCCGTTGCTGTTTCCCATCGCGTGCGAGAACTCGCACATGATCAGCGGATGGCGCTGGAGCCCGGACCGGGCGTGGTCGACGATCGCGCCGATCTCGGGGTACATCGGGCAGGTCAAGTCACTGACCGACTGGTCGCTGGTCCAATCCCAGCGGATCGCGCCCTCGTAATGGAGCGGACGTGACGGATCGTAGTCGCGGACCCAGGCGGCCGCGGCCTCGTGGTTCCGCCCGTGCCCCGACTCGTTGCCCAGCGACCACGCGATGACCGATGGATGGTTCTTGTCGCGCATGACCATCCGGGCGACCCGTTCGACCCAGGCCGAAAGGTAGCGGGCGTCGTCACACAACGTGCTCTGGAAGGCGTGCGATTCGATGTCGGCCTCATCGATGACGTACATCCCGAGCTCGTCGGTCAGGTCGAGGAACGCCGGGTCGTTGGGGTAGTGCGATGTCCGCACGGCGTTGAAACCGAACCGCTTCATCGTGATCAGGTCGTCGCGCATGGAGTCGATCGACACGACTCGGCCGGTGTGCTGATCGAAGTCGTGGCGGTTGACTCCGCGGAAGAGGACCCGCTGCCCGTTGACGAGAAGGTCGAGCCCGCGGATCTCGACCCTGCGAAAACCGACCCGTAGCCGCGCCGTTTCGGCCACCGTGCCGTCAGGACCCCGAAGCGTCACGACGAGGTCGTGGCGGGCCGGTGTCTCCGCCGTCCATCGGGCGACGTCCGGGACCGAGAGCGACCAGTGGACCGAGCCCTCCTTCTCGGGCGCGAGCCGGAGGAGGAGCGCTTCCCACGCGAGCCCATCCGACGCGCCGAGCGCCGCCCGACCGCCTGCGGCGACGCGACGCATCAGCGAGCGGTTGGCCGGATCGGTCGGGTGGGCCGGACCCGCCTGTCCGGTTGGCTCGGCGCGGACGGTCACCGCGTGCGCGCGAAGCGTTGCCTCCACGGTCCATCCGGGCTGCGGCCCCGGCAGGGCGAACCCCAGGTCCACGGACAGGTCGAGCGTCCCGGTCGTCAGGTCGTCAGCCAACCCGCAGATGGCTTTGATATCCGCGAGGTACACCTCGCCGGTGGCGTACAGAAAGACCGAGCGCGAGATGCCGCCGTGCCACCACTGGTCCTGGTCCTCGACATAGGTCGCGTCGGACCACTTGACGACTCGAAGGCGGACGGTGTTCGAGCCGGGTCGAAGGTGGCTCGTGATGTCGAACTCGGACGCGAGGTGCGAGTCCTTCCCGACCCCGACGTCCGCCCCGTTGACCGTCACGATGAGGACGCTCTCCGCGGCGCCCACGTGGAGCACGACGCGCTTGCCGGCCCACGTCGCTGGCACTTCGAAGTCGCGCTCGTAGACGCCGGTCGCGTTGACCTCTGGGATCTCCGGCGGCCGCCCCGCGAACGGCATCTGGACGTTGGTGTAGTGCGGCTTGTCCCACGTCCCGGCCATCGTCCAGAGACCGGGAACATTCGCGTCCCACCAGTCCGGGCCGGGCTCCTCCGACGGGCTGCCGAGCAGCTGGAACCGCCACGTGCCGTCCAACGGCAGCCGGTCGAGGTGCTCCACGCTGTGCATCGGCAGGCGGTTCGCGCCCGTCAGTTCGGGCGACGTCCAGGCAGGGATCACGACGCGATTGTGGCACGGAGCGGGTCCTCGCGACCCGGGGGTTGAGCGCCGCCGACGGGTGCTTGCGTCCAGTGCACGTCCGGTCGCCGCGGGCCGTTTCACTCCGCCGGAGTGCACGCGGATTGCGTGTGCCGCACGTCGAATGAAGACGCGACCGGCAGTTCGCCCCTGGCCGGCTCCGAATGTGTGAGGGGCGCAACGCTGGTCGATCTGCGCCGGCACAACGTGCATCCCGCGCAACGCCAGACGCTCGAAGTGCATGATCCGCAAGTCGTCAGCGGCACGCGTGGGCCACGTGTCGTGCGCGGGCTGTGGGTCGGCGCCGGTCGCGTGCGAGCCCTGTCCAGCACCGCGTCGCGCGCCAGCGCTGGGCTGGCGCCGTCCGGTTCGCGAGCCGTCTCCGGCGCGGCCGTCGCGCGGGTACCGCGCGCACCGTGGGTCGCGCGCGAGGGCGGGCGCGCGGCGCATCGCGCGCTTGGCCGATGTCGGGCAGACTGGAGTCGTGACCGTCCCCGACCCCGTGATGCTTCGCGCGGTCGGGCTCGGTCGGCGATTCGGTGACCTGTGGGCGATCCGCGGCATGGACCTCGAGATCGCGCGCGGCGAGGTCCTCGGACTCCTCGGCCCGAACGGCGCAGGCAAGACGACGACCGTTCGGCTGCTCACCGCGCTGATCGCCCCGACCGAGGGCCGCGCGACCGTCGACGGGCTCGATGTGACCGAGGAGCCCGAGGCCGTCCGGTCGCGGGTCGGCATCCTCACCGAGACCCCCGGGCTGTACGAGAAGCTTTCCGCGACAGCGAACCTGGACTTCTTCGGCCGGCTCTACGGGATGGACGCGACGACTCGTGCCGAGCGGATCGAGCGGTTCCTGAGGACGTTCGGTCTCTGGGACCGCCGCGACGAGCCGGTCGGGACGTTCAGCAAGGGGATGAAGCAGAAGCTCGCCATCGTGCGAGCGCTGCTCCACGAGCCGGCGGTGATCTTTCTCGATGAACCGACGGCGGCCCTCGACCCCGAATCGGCATGGATCGTGCGCGACGCGATCGAGTCGCTCCGGCGGTCGGGTCGGACGATCGTCCTCGCCACCCACAACCTCGTCGAGGCCGACCGGCTGTGCGACCGGGTCGCGTTCGTCCGCGGCGGGCTGCTTCGGGTCGATTCACCGGCCGGCTTGCGCGGGTCCGTCGGCGACCGGGGCGTAGAGGTGACGCTCGCGCGAGCACCTGATCCCGCCATCGTCGCCGCGGTCCGGGCCGTCCCGGGTGTCATCGGAGTGGAAGTCGTCGAGCAGCGGCTCGTCGCGCACGCCCCCGAGCCGGCCGCCGCCGCACCCGCGATCGTGCGCGCGCTCGTCCTCGCGGGCGCGGACGTCGTCACGGTCGCGGAACGCGCGACCTCGCTCGAGCAGGTCTACTTCGAGGTCATGGGCGTGCGGCCCGACCAGGGCGAGGCGGCCTGATGGGCGGCCTTCGCGGGCACGTCGTCTGGACGATCCTCCGACGCGAGTGGGCTGAGACCGTCAAGAATCGGCTCCTGATGTCGACCATCCTCATCCCGCCGATGATCCTGACGATCGCCCCTCTGGCGCTCGCGGGCGTGATCGGCGACCGTGCCCTGCCGCCGGCCCTGGTTCCGCAGGTCCTGAGCCAGCGCCCCGAATGGGCCGAGTTCACGCCGTCCGAGCTCGCCGGCGCGTTCACGGTCCAGCAGTTCCTCGTGTTCTTCCTGCTGATGCCGGCATACATCCCGCTGTCGATCGCGACGTTCTCGATCATCGGCGAGAAGCAGGCGCGGACCCTCGAGCCCGTCCTCGCCGCTCCGATCCGCACTGCGGAGTTGCTCGCCGGCAAGGCCGTCGCGGCCCTCGTGCCGGGCGTCCTCGCAGGCTGGGTGACCTACGTCACGTTCGTGGCGCTCGCGTCGCTCGTGTATGGTCCGGCGTTGTTCGGGGTCGTCACGGATGCCTCCTGGCTGGTCGGCGTGTTCCTCCTCGGACCGGCGGTCGGACTGTCGTCGGTCGTTGCCGGCGTCATCGTCAGCTCGCGGGTCAACGATCCCCGGGTCGCTCAGCAGGTCGGTGGCGTGATCATCGTGCCGATCGTCGCCGTCACGCTGCTCCAGACGACAGCGACCGTCCTTGTCGGTCCGACCGGCTATCTGATCATGGCCATCGTCGTGTTTGCCGTCAGCCTGGCGGGGCTTCGGGTCGGCGTGACCCTGTTCGATCGAGAGGCGATCCTCACGCGCTGGCGCTGACGTGGCGGCATTCCTGCCACGTCCTGGCATGTTTGGACCGTAAGCTGCCTTCGAGACGCCGGCGATGCAACGGTTCGGCGGGCAACCCGGTTCAGGTGGATATGCCAGCCAGCGAAACTACTGTCAACTTCGATTTCTTGGACTACCCGCGTAGGCCAACAACGGATATCATCGCCCGATGACCACGCGCCCCACGCGCTTCGAATGGCTCCTCTTCCTCGCCCTCGGCGTCATGTGGGGCTCGAGCTACCTCTTCATCAAGATCGCCGTCCACGACTTCGGGACGTTCACCCTTGTCGCGCTGCGACTGGCGATCGGAGCCGCGTTGCTCTGGGTCGTCATCCGCGCCGCGCACCAGGAGCTCCCCCGCGAGCGGCGCATCTACGGCCACCTCGTGGTGATGGCGGTCGTCAACATCGTCATCCCGTTCGCACTGATCACGTGGGCGGAGCGCTCCGTCGATTCGTCGCTCGCGGCGATCCTCACGTCGGCGGTGCCGCTGTTCGCGATCGTCATCGCGCCGCTCTTCCTGCCCGATGAGCCGATCCGGGTCAACGGCGTCTTCGGCCTGCTGATCGGCTTCGTCGGCGTGGTCGTGCTGACCAGCCGCGGCCTCGGCTCGGGTGCTGGCTCGGACGTCACCGGGGAGATCGCCCTCCTCGGCGCCGCGTTCGCGTATGCCGTCGGTGCCGTCTACTCGCGTCGAAACATGCGCGGCGTGCGACCGATGATCCCGGCCGTCTTCCAGGTCACGTTCGCCATGCTCATCGCGGGCGCGATCGCCCTCGTGACCGAGCACCCGTGGGACGTCCGCCCCGATATCGACAGCATCTTCGCGATCGTCTGGCTCGGCATCCTCGGCTCGGGCGTCGCCTACCTCGTCAGCTTCCGGCTGCTTGCGTCATGGGGCGCGACCCGGACGACGCTGGTCGCGTACGTGATCCCGGTCGTCGGCATCGTCCTCGGCTACCTGGTCCTCGGCGAGCCGGTCGATGGCCGGCTGATCGTCGGGACGCTGCTCGTGGTCGGTGGCGTGGCGCTCGTCAACAGCCGGTACGGCCGGCGGCGGCTGTTCGGACGAGTCGCCCCGACCGAGGCCGTGCCGGCGGAGGCAAGCCCGGGCTGACGGCCGGCAGGGCCGCCGCGGCGACCAACCGACAGCGAGATCGCCCGCGTTTCGATGGGCAGGCGCCTGACCCCGGCGCTCGTGCCCGCACGCCGGTGCATCCGATGTCCGAGGTCCCTGAATCAATCGGCCTTCGGCGCGTATCTCTATGGCATGGTTGGCACGATGGCGGTCCAGGTCGCGGAACTCGTGCAAGCTGCCGCGACGGGCGATGAGGCGGCCTTCACGGAGCTCGTATCACGCCATCACCGCGACATGCTCCGGGTCGCCTACGTCATCTGCCGCGACCCCGCCCTGGCGGAAGACTCGGCCCAGGCGGCGTGGGCGATCGCGTGGCGTCGAATGGGCGACGTCAAGGACCCGACCCAGATCCGCGGCTGGCTCGTCGCGGTCGCGGCGAACGAGGCACGCCGGACGATGCGGTCGCGACGGACGAGCATCCACGAGATCTCGGTCGGCGACATCGAGCTCGAAGGGGTGCCTGACCTGCGATCTGACCCCCTGGCCGACGGCATCGCCAGGGCGGACCTGCGGCGCGTCCTCGCGACGCTCGATCCGACCGATCGGGCCCTGATCGCCCTGCGCTACGTGGCCGAGTTGAGCTCCGACGAGATCGGACGCGCGGTCGGGATGACGCCGTCTGGTGCCCGCGGCCGGCTCTCACGCCTGCTGCTTCGGCTCCGGGGAGAACTTCGCGATGCATGACTTCGACCCGTTCGAGCGGCGCCTCGGAGCCGCCCTTCGTTCCGACGCGGACGAGAATGTTGGTCCGTTCGAGGCGGAGGCGATCGCGCGCGCCGCGATCGACGGCAACGGGGGGCCGACCCGTCTGCGCCGGGCCTCCTCTCGTCCCGCCCGGCGGTTCGGCCGGGGCCGCGGCATCACGCTCCTTGCGGCGGCCGCGCTGCTGATCGTCGGTGGGGCGTTGGCCGTCGGCTCCGGCGTCCTGCGAATGCCGTCGGTCGTGCCTCCCGTGCCGGGCCCGTCGTTCGCAGTGGTCGCCACCGCATCGCCGGCCGCGACTGAATCGCCAGCTACGATAGCGTCGGCGTCGTGCCATCTCATCGCCAACCCCGACGCCGACGGCCATCCGAGACGCCGTCGCCGACCCCTGTCAGCCTCAACCTGGCATGGACGAAGGTTCCTCTCGATGAGAAGTCGCCGCGCGTCGCGTGGCTCGGTGATCGGTTCGTCCTCGTCGACACGAAGTCGGGCGCCGTTCGCACCTCGATCGACGGCGCGACCTGGCAGACGCTGCAACCCGGCGACCCCGACCCGGGCTACGCTCGACCTGCTCAGAGGGTCCTTCTCGAGCTGGCAGGACGACGCCATCGGGTGGTGGAACCCGCAGGATCATGAAGGTGGTGACATCGCAGGCGCACCGCCGATCACGGCTCGGGACGTCCTGCAGGTCGTTCATCCGCCCGCGGCGCCCACCTCGACGACGCCGTTCAAGGGCCGGATCGAGTCGATCGGCATCGGACCAAAGGGCATCGTCGCCCAGGTCCACTCCGACCTCGACTGGGACGGATGGATCACCAAGAAGCTTGGTCTCAGGACGAACAACGATTGGACCTGTTGCGTGAAAGATGTCACCTACAAGAATGGCGTCCTCCAGATCAAGCTGAAGAACCGCGCCGGCCTGAAGGTCGTGTGGGCGGACCAGGGCCTCGAGCCGGGCGACTACCAGGACGGGGGCTTCGGGTGGTACAGCCCCGATGGCGAGCACTGGACACTGATGGCGCCGAACAAGGATGCGACGTCGAATTTGCCGACCGGCGGATTTGGGAGCGTCGCGGGCGTGTCGGACGGCTTCATCGCGACCGGGGCATTCCCCGACGGCGCGTGCGCTGACCCGAATGGCTCGTGCACGGGGATGTGGTTCTCATCGGACGGTCTGACCTGGCGCCTCCTGGGAACAGCGCCTGAGATCCGCTCAAGCGGGAGAGAGCTGTGTATTCGAGACGCATGCAGCCTCTTGCGGGAGAACTGTTGCCCTGGAGGGACGGCGTGCTCGCTATCCACGACGACGGGGGTATCGACTTCTGGACCTCGAGCGGCTCCGCGAAGCTTCCGATACCCGCGCAAGTGGCCGGGACGGTCGCCACGGGACCGCTCGGCCTCGTGAGCGTCTCGTTGGACGACAAGAAGGCGCTCGTCAGCCGCGACGGCATCGACTACAAGGTCAGCCCGATCCCCACCCAGATGGGCGACGCGAACAGCCGAAGGAGCGGACCGACCGTCGCCGTGGGTGACCGGACCGTCCTCGTCCTCGCGTGGACCCCGCTCGACGAATTCACTAGCACCCCGTCCCTCTGGCTCGGCACGTTCGAGCCGTGACCGATGCGATACGCTGGCGGATCGTCACGGACGTGATGTCACTTCTTGACTTCTGACGTCACGTTCACTACGGTGGGGTCATGACCACCGACCGTCCTGGCCGCACATCCTTTCCGCTCCGTTTCCACGACGAGCGGACTCGCGACTTGCTTCGTCTGGTCGCTGAACGCCAGCAGGTCTCGATGAACCAGCTCGCCGAGGAGCTGATCACCCGCGAGCTTGACGTGCTTGCGCTCGGACTTGAGACGACGATGTCGCGAACGATCGAGCTGCTACGAACGTACCGCGGCGATCAGGGCCGCGCCGGATGGACGGCGTTTGCCGAATCCGAGGCCCTGCCGGAGCCAGTCCCCACCCGTCGACTAGGCGCCGATGACGACCCATTCGGGGTCGCACAGGCGTTCAAGGTCCGTGCTTGACGAGCGCGTGTCCCGATTGGAACGAAGATCAACCCGCTGACCTGCCACGGATCGTCGCCAATATCGGCGGGCTGTGGCCATCGGTCGAGCGAGACGCAGCACGTCGGACTGAGCCGTCCATCGAACTCGCCCTCGAGTGGCATCGCGCGATCTACGCCAGGGTCGCGGTGCCGCATCCGGACTATGTCGGCGCGATCCGCGATAGCGATCCGGCACACCCTTGCCTGATCGACTACGAGGTCGCCGTCGGATCCACGCCCGGCGTGCCAGCGCGCGAGGTGCCAGATGCGCTCGACGCATACATCGGTTCTGTCCGGCAGGTGATCGCAACCATTGACGCGGCGGTGCCGATCGGCACGATCCCGGCCGCGGACCGGGTCGTGATCGCCCTGGTGCGCCTTTGTGCGTACGCACACGGTGAATGGATCCGCATCCATCCATTTGCGAACGGCAACGGCCGGACCGCACGCATCTGGGCGAACTGGATCGCGGTGCGCTACGGCCTCCCGCCCTTCGTTCGTATCAAGCCCCGTCCAGACGACGCGTTGTTCGCAGGGGCCGCCGCGATGTCGATGCGTGGCGACCATCGGGCGACCGAAGTCCTATTCGTCTCGATGCTCAACGACGCACTAGCGGCGTCGCATCCGTAACCTGCGCGACGAACCTCTGATGGAACCGTACTGACTTTGATGGAGGCTTCGCATCATGCAGGGAGATGGAGCCATGGCAGAACGTCGATCCCGCGCCGGGGCAGATGCAGCGGAGTACCCGCCGGAGCTGAGGGAGCGAGCGGTCGGCTGGTCCACGACACGATCGCTGAGCAGTGTTACCCGGACCGAGGGACTACACCCACTTCCGGCTCGATTAGCAACGTATGGGTCATTAGCGGGGCCGGCGTCAACCGCCGATCGCCAGGAGTAGCGCGCCGCCAACGATCAGGACGGACGCGCCGACCCGGCGAACTGCTTCGGAGCGGTCCGTGGCTTCGCCCATCCGGATCGAGCCCCAGGCGGCTGCGAGGACCGTCGCCGACTCGCGCAAGGGGGCGACGCCTGACAGCGGTGCGACGCTCAGGGCGACGAGGATGCACAGGTAGGCGGCGAGGGTCAGGAGGCCGCCGACCGCTGCCCGGCGCGAGGCTTCCGGCCCCTCGCGCAGCAGGCCGCCGCCCGCCGCGACCGAGACCCACAGGACCAGCAGCACCGACATCGACAGCCACAGGATCGCGGCATATGGGACGGGATCGATGAGCCGCGTGCCGACGCGGTCGATGGCCGTGTAGGTCGCGATCGCGACGCCGCACGCGAGGGCGAACAGGATCGCGCTGTCGCGGGCGCTCCGACGGGCCGCCCCGTTCCCGCGCCGGGCCAGGGCGATCGCACGCCACGGCCGCTGGAGGATCAGAAACCCGGCCAGCAGGCACACGACCCCGATCGAGCCCGCGACGCCCAGCTGCTCGCCGAGGATGCCGACGCCGATCACCACCGCCAACAACGGCGCTGTCCCGCGTGCGACGGGATAGACCACCGACAGGTCTCCGCGCCGGTACGCGGCCGCCAGGAAGATGAAGTAGGCAGCCTCCACGACTCCCGATACCAGCCCCAGCGCGACACCTTCGGGCGCGAGCGGATGTGCGCCGCCAGCCCACCAGACGACGACGCCGAGAGGCCCGATGACGACCAGCGCCGCGAGGAGTCCCACGGTGGCGGCCCGAAGCGGGTCGCCGGCCGTCTTGAGGCGGACGTTCCATGCCACATGTAGGACGGCCGAGAAGCCGACCAGCGCGATGATGAGGGGGCTCACGCCCGGACGTTAGCGGGCGATATCGCGACGCGTGAGCCGGCGGCGGACGACCGGCCGAGCCCTAGCTCCGGGGGTTCGATCCCCGCTGCACTGCCTCGGACCGGGCCTTGAGCTCGCGCAGGTGCGCCTCGACCCGGCTGGCCAGCGACGCCCGCCCGAGGCGGACCAGGATCCCCGTCCAGCGGTCGAACGGCTCGAACGTCGCCGCGTGGATCACCCGCGTGCCGCCGGCGACGGGTTCCAGACGCCACGACCACTCGCTCTCGAAGCTCGCGCCCGTCACACGGATGCGGAAGCGTGACTCAGGGCGCGCCTCGAGGCTCTCGACCCACGCGTCGTCCCGAAGCAACCCGAGACGGGTCCGGGCTGAGCGCGTCGTGGCAGCCGCGGGCCAGGCCGGGAGGGCCGGGCCCAAGCGCAGTTCGGGGAAGAGCGCGGTCGTCGCGTTCTGGTCGTGGAGTGTCGCCCACACGGTCCGCGGCGGCGCCATGACGAAGACGCGTCGTTCGACCGCCCCGGGAGTCGTCGAGGCGGACGCCTGCCCGCCGGGCCGTCCCTGGGTCGCGCCACCACCGGCGTTCACTGCCACGTCAGCCGCCGATCGGGTGCCAGACCGTCTTCATCTCGAGGAAGGCGGCGATCCATTCGGGGCGTTCGGCTGCGGCGTCGTCGAGCCAGTCGAACCTGGCTTCGGCGATCCGTGTCGGGCGGCGCGAGAGACGCTTGATGTCGTCGGCGGCGAGCAGCTCGATATCGGTCCGCAGCTCGTCGGGCACGCCCCAGGTGTCGAGCGCGTCGACGTCGGCATGGGCCGCGAGGACCGGGACGAGCTCCGCTCGGTGGCCGGTCAGGACGTTGACGACGCCGCCCGGCACATCGGACGTGGCGAGGACCTCGGTGAGCGTCACGGCCGGAAGCGGTCGAAGCTCGCTCGCGATCAGCACGACGACGTTGCCGGTGACGAGCGGCGGCGCCAGCCGGCTGACGAGACCGAGCAGGGACGACGTCTCTGGCGCGACGACGCCGACGACGCCGGTCGGCTCCGGGATCGTGAAGTTGAAGTACGGCGCGGCGACCGGGTTCGAAGAGCCGAGAACCTGGCCGATCTTGTCGGCCCAGCCGGCGTACCAGACCCAGCGGTCGATGGCGCGGTCGACGACGGCGCGCGCAGGCCCCGGCCGCAACCCCTCGGCGGCCTCGACCTCCGACACGAACTGCTCGCGGCGGCCCTCCATCAGCTCGGCGACGCGGTACAGGACCTGGCCCCGGTTCATCGCGGTCCGGCCCGCCCAGCCATCGAACGCCTTGCGGGCCGCCCGGACCGCGTCGCGGACGTCCTTGCGTGATGCCCGGCAGGCGTTGGCGAGGGGCGTGCCGTCGGCCGCGGAGACGAGGTACGAGCGGCCGCTCTCGGTCCGCGGGAACGCGCCACCGATGTACAGCTTGTAGGTCTTGCGGACCTCGACCCGCGCGGGGGTCTGCGCCGCGGCGGCGGCGGCAGCCGCGGCAGCCCGCGCCGCTACCGCCCGCGATGTCCCGTTGCGCCCCGGGGACCGGGTGGGCGGCCACGCGACGCCATCAGCGGTCTTCCAGCCGGACGTAGGCGTGGAGGCCGTGCATGCCGCCCTCGCGCCCGAAACCGGACTCCTTGTAGCCGCCGAACGGCGACGTCGGGTCGAACTTGTTGAACGTGTTCGCCCACACGACGCCGGCCCGCATCCGCGCCGGCCATCTCGAGGATCCGCGAACCCTTGTCGGTCCAGATCCCGGCCGACAGGCCATAGACGGTGTTGTTGGCCTTCTCGACCGCCTCGTCGGGCGTCCGGAACGTCAGCACCGACAGCACCGGCCCGAAGATCTCCTCCCGCGCGATCCGGTGGCTCTGGGCGACGTTCGTGAACAGCGTCGGGCGGAAGAAGTAGCCGCGATCGGGCAGGTCGCAGGCCGGCTGGTACAGGTCGGCGCCTTCGGCGACCCCGGCCGCCACGAGCTCGGTGATCTTCTCGAGCTGCGCCTTCGAATTGATGGCACCGACATCGGTGTTCTTGTCGAGCGGGTCGCCGACGCGGATCGTCGACAGCCGGTCCTTGAGCTTGTCGATGAGCGGCTCGACGATCGATTCCTGGGCGAGCAGGCGCGACCCGGCGCAGCACACCTCGCCCTGGTTGAAGTAGATGCCGTTGACGATGCCTTCGACCGCCTGGTCGAGCGGTGCGTCGTCGAACACGATGTTGGCGGCCTTGCCGCCGAGCTCGAGGGTGAGCGCCTTGTCGGTGCCGGCCACGCCCTTGGCGATCCGCTTGCCGATCTCGGTCGAGCCGGTGAACGCGACCTTGTCGACGTCCGGGTGGGTGACGAGCGCCATCCCGGTCTCGCCGGGGCCGGTCAGGATGTTGACGACGCCCGGCGGGAGGTCGGCCTGGCGGCAGACGTCCGCGAAGAGGAGCGCCGAAAGCGGGGTCGTGGACGCGGGCTTGAGCACCACCGTGTTGCCCGCGGCGAGCGCCGGGGCGATCTTCCAGGCGAGCATCAGCAGCGGGAAGTTCCACGGGATGATCTGGGCCGCGACGCCGAGCGGGCGAGCGACGCGCCCGGGGAATGCGTATTCGAGCTTGTCGGCCCAGCCGGCGTAGTACCAGAAATGAGCGGCGACGAGCGGGACGTCGACGTCGCGGCTCTCCTTGATCGGCTTGCCGGTGTCCATCGATTCGAGGACCGCGAACTCGCGGCTCCGCTCCTGGAGGATGCGGGCGATCCGGAACAGGTACTTGGCCCGTTCGCGACCGGGCAGGCTCCCCCATGCGCGGGTCTGCGCGCGCCGCGCGGCACGGACCGCCTTGTCGGCATCGGCCGGGGTGGCCTTGGCGACGAGGGCCAGCGTTTCCTCGGTCGCCGGGTTCACCGACGCGAACGTCGCGCCGCCCTCCGCCGGCACCTCGCGACCGCCGATGACGAGGCCGTAGCGCTCCTTGAGCGTGACGATGTCGCGCGATTCGGGCGCCGGCGCGTACTCCCACGGGATCGCCTGGCCATCGCCGAGTCCCCAGCTCGACGGCGCCTGACCAGTTGCCGGGACGATGCTCGACGGGGTATCAGTCGCCATGGTCGCCATTATGGCACCGGGATGGCCCGAGCCCCTCGGGTCGTGCCATCCTCAGGGCATGCGAATCGTCGCGGTCGCGGCAGGTCTGGCTCGCGCTGCTGATGGGGTGCGGATCGCTGCCGGCCTCTCCCATCGCGGCCGGACCTTGGACGACCGTTGCTGCGGCTCCGGTGGAGCTCCTCGAAGTGGCCGTCGCGGCCCACGACGGCCGGATCTGGGTGGCAGGTGGCTTGCACGCCGACGGGACCGCGAGCGATGACGTCTTCGTGTTCGACCCGGCGGCAGGGTCGTGGTCGACTGGCCCGAAGCTCCCCGAGGCGGTCCATCACTCGACGTTGGTGTCCACGCCGACGGGGCTCGTCCTGGTCGGCGGCTACGTCGACGACGCGATGACGGTCGTGACGAACGCCGTCCACCGCCTCGACGATGGCGCGGCGGCCTGGACCGACGAGGTTCCGCTGCCGGACCCGCGGGGTGCCGGCGGCGCCGCGTTCGACGGGACGCGGATCGTGTACGCGGGTGGCGTCAAGCCGGGCGGCATCGCCAGCGAGGTCTTCGCGCTGACGACCGGCGAGCGCGGCGTGGAAGACGATCGGCCGCCTCCCGACGGCGCGCGAGCACCTCGCCGTCACCACGGACGGTGACGGGCAGACGTTCGTGCTCGGTGGACGGGTCGGCGGTCTCGACCGCAACCTCGCGATCGTCGACCTCGTGACGGGGTCGGGCGACGGGGCGGTCCGGACGATCGGTGAGCTTCCGACCAAGCGCGGAGGCGTGGCGGCATTCTGGTGGCCGTCGCTCGGGGCCTGCCTGGCCGGCGGCGAATCACCAGGTGGCACGAACCCGCAGGTCGAATGCATGGCCACCAACGGCACGCTCACCCGACTCCCCGATCTTGGCGTTGCGCGTCATGGCATCGGTGCGGCCGTTGTGGACCGCACGGCGTTCGTCGTGCTCGGTGGGCGTCAGCCCGGTCTCGCCACGAGCGACGTCACCGAGGCGCTGCGGCTGCCGTAGACGGCGACCCGGTCGCCGCCGGCCTCAGCAGCGATACCGGGCGACCGCGTTCCCCGTTTCGCAGTACCGGATGTGCAGGTGGTCGTCGTGGCCGCTGTACCAGGTCGTGAGACCCTCGCGGATGAGAACCGGATCGTTGAAGTAGATCAACTTCACGTGGCCGGAAGCCGTCGCGCGGACGGCACGGATGAGCGCGCGGGTCGCGGTCCGGTCGTACGACGACAACCGCCAGTTCGTACCCCACGTGCACTGGTTCTCGGCCTTGCGGATGGGCCGGATATCGATGTCGAGCCCGACCTCGTGCGTGTTGTGGAGCGGGATGTTGCCACCGTGCTCGAAGCCCGCGTCGCCGACCGAAACCCGACCATGGCCGGTCGCCGCGAACGCCCTCGCAGCCGCTTCGAGCTGGCCTATCGAATCGCCGGTCGCCCAGTTGGCCGCCCCGTTGCCCACGCCGTAGTCGCACAGGCTCGTCGTGTTGAACGACGGCAGTTCGTAGTGCCACAACAGCGCGCGCCACGTCTGCCCGCCGACGACGCCATTCGCCGAGATCCCCATGTGCCGCTGGAACGTGAGGACCGCGGTACGGGTCGCGGTCCCGTAGACCCCATTGATCGTGAGGCCCGATCGCCGTTTCTCGTTGAGCTGGGTCTGCAGGACGCGCACCGCCGGCACCGCATCGCCCGGTCGGACGGTTATGACGAGATTGGCCCACGTCGCCTCGGCGACGATGCCGTTGGCCGGCAGCCCCTTCCTGGCCTGGAAGGCGACCACGGCGGTTCGCGTCGTAGCGCCGAAGATCCCATCCGACGGCGTCCAGTAGCCCCGTGCGCCCAGGAAGCCCTGCACCGCCTTCACATCAGAGCCGCGATTGCCGAGGCTCTGCGTCGGGAAGCGGGCGGCGTAGGCACTGGCGCTGGGGGCGATCGCGAGGAACAGGAGCGCGCCGAGGACGAGCGTGAACAGGCGGCTTGCCCGACGACTTGCCAGGGCACTCACCAGCCGGCCTCCGTGCGGGTCGGTGGTTCCGCGCCTGGCCGTTGGCAGGTCAACGCGGCCACCTCGATCGCCCGGTCGACGGCATCGCGGACAGCGGTTTCGTCGACGAGGTTGGCGCGACCGAGTCCGCGCTCGACCCAGCGGGCCAGAAAAGCGCCACCGAACGCGTCGCCCGCACCCACGGTATCGACCACGGCCACACGGGGGACCATCACTTCGAAGGTGAAGCCGTCCCCGAACACGCTGACGCAGCGCTCGCCATCGGTCGCGAGCACGAGCGCCGGGCCGGCCTTGTGGAGAGCGCGGGCCGCTGCCTGGACCCCGACCCGCGGCGAGAGCCAGGCGAGATCGTCAGCACTCACCTTGACGACATCGGTGCGTCGCAGGACGGCTGCCAGGCGGGCGAGGTACGCCTCGCGGTCGGTGATCGCCCGCGGCCGGCAGTTCGGATCGAGCATGACCAATGTCTTGTTGTGCGTCCCGGCCGACAGCGGCGGCCAACCGCGTGGCGATCGGTTCGAGGACGAGACCGAGGGTGCCGACGTGGAGGGCGACAGGATCCATGGCCATCGCGCGTCCGACTGCGGCATCGCTCAGGCCGGGCACGGAAGTCTCGGCGGTGTGGAATTGGTAGGTCGCCGCGCCGGCGTCATCGAGCTCGGCGATCGCGAGGGTCGTCGGGGCGTCGGTCGACTCCGTCAGCGACAGGTCGACGCCGTCCCGGTCCAGCGTCTCGCGCAGCTGGACACCGAACCGGTCGTCCGACAAACGTCCGAGAAACGCGACGGCACCGCCGAGCCGGGCGATCGTTCGGGACGTGTTGAACGGGCCGCCACCAGGGACAGCACTGAGGTGGCCATCGGGGTGGACGATGAGGTCCATCAGGGCCTCACCGGCGACGACGATCACAGCCCCATCGTAGGGCACGGCGGTACCCTGCGACGGTGCATCGACAGACCGACGCCCTCGAGCTCCTCGACGGGCCGCTCGACGACCCCATGGCGCTTGCCGGCAACCTCCGTGACCTGCGCAGGATCAACCGGCTGCTCGGCGGAGTCCGGCTGAGCGCGGAGGCGATCGAGGCGCTCGCGGCGCACCGCCATGAGGTGAGCCTCCTCGACGTCGGTACGGGCGGTGCCGACATCCCGGTCGCATTGCTGGACCGGGCGCGCCAGCGCGGGCGGCGCCTGGCGGTGGTCGGCTTGGACAGCCGGCCCGAGGTCCTCGCCGCCGCCGCGATCGCGTGGCCGCGGCTGCCCGTGACCGACGGCCTCGAGCTGCACGTCGGCGACGGCCGGTCACTCCCCTACCCCGACCGCTCGTTCGACGTCGCCCATACGTCGCTCGTGATCCACCATCTCGACCCGGCCGACGCGACGGCTCTCCTCGGCGAGATGGCACGGGTGTCGCGGCTGGGCGTGGTGGTCAATGACATCGATCGTGCTCGCGTCGCGTGGGTCGGGGCATGGCTGATGGGCCACTTCCTCACGGCGAATCGGTACACGCGGCACGACGCGCCGCTGTCGGTCCGTCGGGCGTACCGGCCGGCCGAGGTGGATGACCTGCTTCGCGCCGCGGGCCTCACGTCCGTGCTGCGTCGGCGGGGTCCGTTCGGTCGCTACGCGATCGCGGCGGTGCACGCTCCCGTCGCCGACGCGTCCGAGGTCGCGGATGCGCCCGAGGCGGCGGAAACGACGGCGGCCGAGCCAGCGGCGCTCGACCCACTGGCCGCACACGGGTGATCCGCGACGAAACGGTCGAGGTAGCGATCGTCGGCGGGGGCGTTGCTGGCGCGGTGCTCGCGACCCGTCTGGCTCGTGCCGGCCACGACGTCGTCGTCCTCGAACGCTCGCGGTCGTGGGTCTGGCGCGCGGGCGGCGTGTTCGCGTCGCCGGCCGCAGTGGCCGCCCTCCGTCGTGCCGGGTTCGACGGATCGATGCTCGAGAGCGTCGTTCGCCCGATACCCGCCATGTGCGTGGAAACAAGGGCCGGCACCACGTTCCGCCTGACGTACGGAACGGAATCGGGCGGTGAGCCGGCCGTCGGGTTCGATCGGGGCCGGCTCGACCCGGCGCTCCTCGACTGCGCCTCCGTGTCCGGCGTCGACGTGCGCCGAGGCTGGAGCGTCACGACCGCGGACCTGGCGGCCGGGCTCGTGGAGGCTCGCGGACCCGACGGCGCACCTCATTCGGCTTCATGCCTCGGTCATCGTCGGTGCCGACGGGCCGCATTCGGTCGTGGCGCGCTCGGCCGGCGTCGATCGACCGGTCCGCCTCGCGCCTCGGCTCGGGTTGAGCTATCACCTCGCGGACCCCGATCCAGACGCTTCCCGTGATGCCCGGATGCGCGTACTGCCCGACGGCTACATCGGGATCGCCCCGGTACCCGGCGGACGGGTGAACATCGGCATCGTGCTCGGTCGATCGTGGCGACCGGCCCTCGCCGCCGATGGCGCTCCGGCCGTAGCCGCACGCATCGTGGCCGCGATACCCGCCACAGCCGACGACCCCGGCCGCTGGCGCGCGGCCGTACCCACGGATCACGTCGCCGGCGCGTACCCGCTCGGCCATCGCGTCACCCGTCGGGCCGGGTCCGGCTGGCTGCTCGTCGGCGATGCTGCCGGGTTCCTCGATCCGTTCACGGGCGAGGGTCTGCATCGGGCGCTCGTGTCGGTCGAGCTCGCCGCGGCCGCGATCGAAGCGCACCTCCGGCGGCGCGCCTCGGGGCTCGCGGCATTCGGCGCCTTCGATCGAGCCATGCAGCGGCGCTTTCTGGCCAAGGACACCGTGTCCTGGCTCGTCCAGGCATTCCTCGGTCATCCGGTCGCCTTCGAGTACGCGGCGCGCCGCGTCGCGTCCCGTGACGACGTCCGTGCGACGATGGGACTTGTCATGGGTGACCTCGTCCCGGCGGCCCGCGCCCTCGATCCGCGCTACCTCGCTCGATTGCTCGCCCCGTGACCGCGCGCCGCCGTACCCGCGTCGCCGCTTACGGCCTGTGCCGCGACGCCGAGGAACGCGTGCTGCTGTGCCGGATCGTCGAGCGGATCGCGCCCGGCGGAGTCTGGACGCTGCCGGGCGGTGGTCTGGATTTCGGTGAGTCGCCCGCCAGCGGCGCGCTCCGCGAGCTGACCGAGGAGACCGGCCTCACCGGTGAGGTCGTTGCGCTCCTCGATGTAGCAGATCGGGTCGTCGATCAGGCTCGCGGCGTCCGGATGCACGCGATCCAGATCGTGTACCGCGTCCGCGTCACGGGCGGTGAGCTGCGGGACGAGCCCGACGGGTCCACCGACATGTGCGCCTGGTTCACGATCGAGGAGGCGTTCGATCTTCATCTCGGGATGCTGGCGCGGCGGATGCTCGAGGACGAGCAAGCCGGACGCTTCCGGGCGGCGACCGAGGCCGCCGCGGACGGCGTGTGATGCACAGCGAGATCGCGATCCTGATCGATGCACCGCCGAGCCTCGTCTTCGCGCTCGCCCGGGGGGTCGGACGCTGGGAGCGCCTGCTGCCGCATTACGCCCGGTCGCGGGTGGTCGCACGCTCCGGCGAGGGCGTCGCGGTCGTCGACTTCATCGCGCGACGAGTCTTCGTGCCTGTGCTTGGTCTCGGCATCCCGGTCACATGGCGCTCCCGAACCTGGAGCGAGCCGGCGTCGTTGCGTCTTCGGTTCGTCCACGTCGCGGGCGCTACCCGCGGGATGGACGTCACGTGGCGGATCGAGGCCGCCGGTGGTACGTCCGATGGCGCGAACTCGGGTCCAACCGTCGTGACGATCGAGCACGAGTTCGCGCCGCGGATGCCGGGCTTCGCCCGTTTCGTGGACGTCGTCTTTACGCGGCCGATCGCCGGGCGGACGCTCGCGACGTTCAAGGCGCTCGCCGAAGCGATCGCGGCCGACCCGACACTTAGGTCGCTGAACGCCTCCACCGACGCGGATGCGTCCGCACTCGCGAGCACGGCGTACCCATCGACATGAGCGACCGACGACGCGTCTGGATCACGGGGATCGGCGTCATCACCGCGACCGGCGTCGGTCTGGACGCGTTCCGGGCCGGACTTCGTGCCGCGCGCTCGCCGGTCCGGCGGATCGATCGCTTCGACCCGAGCCCGTTCCGATCGCAGGTCGCCGCGCAGGTGGACGACTTCGATCCGCTGGCCTGGATGCCGCCAAAGACGGCCAGATCGCTCGACCGGTTCAGCCAGTTCGGGCTCGTGGTCGGCCGGCTGGCCCTCGAGGACGCCCGTTTCGTGCCGGGTGCCAACGGGGCGGCCTCGCCGGAGCGCACCGGCATCTACCTCGGTTCCGCCCTTGGTGGCATCGCCTACGCCGAGGAACAGCACGAGCGTTATCTCGAACGCGGGATCCGCCAGGTCTCGCCAAACCTGGCGCTGGCCGTGTTCGGTGGTGCAGCCCCGGCAAACCTTGGGATCGCGCTCGGCGTGCGGGGGCCGATCCTGTCGACGGCGAACTCGTGTGCCTCCGGAGCGGTCGCGCTTGGCGAAGCGCTCGGCGATCTACGTGACGGCCGCATCGATGCTGCGATCGCCGGCGGTTGCGAGATCCCGCTCAGCCCCCTCGCGTTCGGGGCGTTCGACATCATCCGTGCGCTGTCGGACGGCCACAACGATGAGCCGGACCGTGCGGCGCGGCCGTTCGACACGGGCCGCGACGGCTTCGTCATGGGCGAGGGCGCAGCGCTGCTCGTCCTCGAGGCGGCCGATGTCGCCGCCCGCCGCGGCGCGATCCCGTATGCCGAAGTGATGGGGTACGGCGCCACATCCGACGCGCATCACATGGTCCAGCCTCGCGCCGACGGCAGCGAGGCCGCGCGGGCAGCGACGATCGCCCTCGACGACGGGGGCGTCGACCCTTCCGAGATCGACTACGTCAATGCTCACGCCTCGTCGACACCGATCGGCGACGTGGCCGAGGCCCGAGCCATCAGCCTCGCCCTCGGTGAGCGCGCCGCGACGGTCCCCGTCAGCGGCACGAAGGCGCTGTACGGACATCCGCTCGGCGCGTCGGGCGCCATCGAAGCCGCCATATGTGCCTTGACGATTCGTGACGGATGGGCACCGGCGTCGGTGAATCTCACGCAGCCCGACCCTGTCGCGGAGGCTCTCCTGCCGGGGCTGCTGCGCGAGGGACGGACGGCTCGCTACGACCGCGTGCTGTCGACCTCGTTCGGGTTCGGTGGGCTCAACGCCGCGCTCGTGTTCGGGAGTGTCGACGGCTGAGCCTGGCTTCTCGGGTCGTCGTGGCGTGGCGGTCGGCGTCCGACGGCGAGCGCCGATCAGCGCGGGCGCGCCCCCGCGATCACGACACCGCCCGACGGGGCGGGCGCCGGTGCGGTGGCGGGCATGGCGAACGCGCCGCGCCGTCCCCACACCCAGGCCCCGATCCCCACGAGCACCGTGAGGATGCCGCCGACAGCGATCGCCAGGGAGATCCCGAAGGCGGAAGCAACGGCGCCCATGGTGATGCCGCCGATCGGTACCGAGGCCGAGAAGACCGTCGTGTAGACGCTCATCACCCGCCCTCGGAGCTGGTCCGGAACAGCGGTCTGGATCGTCGTGTTGCCGGTCGCCGCCATGAAGATCGAGCCGAAGCCGGTGAGGAGCATCAACACGAGCGCGATCGGCATGACCTGCGTCCCGGCCAGCAACGTCAAGGCAACGCCGAGGATGATCGCCCCCGTGGCGATGCGCGATGGCCGCGGCCGCCCGGCGAACACCAGCGACAGCGCAGCGAGCAGCGAGCCGATCCCCGATGCGGCCATCAGGAATCCGTAGCCGGCGGCGTCCGTCTTGACCACGTCCTGGGCGTAGGCCGGGATGAGGACGCCGAAGTTCATGCCGAAGGTCGCCACGAGGCCCGACGATGACGACAGCCAGCAGCACGACCTTCGTCTGCCGAACGTAGCGGAGCCCTTCGCGCAGGTTCTCGACGACCGCACCGACTGACGCCGGCCGCTCGATCTGTTTGCCGATCCGCAGCGTTCGCTCGTCCATCAGGACGAGGCCGAGGATCGAGGCGAGGAAGCTGAGCGCGTTGAGCCCGAACGCCATCGCGACGCCGAACGCGCCGATCGAGAGCCCGGCGACGGCCGGTCCGATCACACGGGCGCCGTTGAACAGGGCGGAGTTGAGCGCGACCGCCGGGCCAACATCCTCGCGGCCGACCATCTCGACCGAGAAGGCCTGGCGGACCGGCATATCGACCGCATTCGCGACGCCGAGCAGGACCGCCAGCAGCAGGATCATCCAGACCTGGACGACGTCGGCGAAGACGAGTGCGGCGAGGATCGCAGCGAGCACCATCATCACGGTCTGGGTCCAGATGAGGACCCGGCGCTTCGGGAGCGCATCCGCGTACACGCCTGCGAAGAGCCCGAAGATCATCACCGGGATGAACTGCGCGGCGGCGACGATGCCGAGCCAGAAGGGATCGTGGGTCAATTCGAGGACGAGCCAGGCTTGGGCGACCTGCTGCATCCACGTGCCGACCAGCGAGACCGCCTGGCCGGCGAAGAACAGGCGGTAGTTGCGGTGCCGGAAGACACGGAGCCCGCTGGAGCCCGAGCCCGGGCGACGGTCCCGGAAGGCTGGCCCGATCATCGGTCGTCACCCTTGGGCTTCGGGCTTGAGCTGGTGGTCGACGCCCTCGCGTCGCGGTCGACATCGGCGAGGTGGCCGTCAAGGTGGGCGCGGCGCTCTCGGGCCTCCTCGATCATCGACGCCAGCCGTGCCGCCTTGGCCTCGAGGATCTCGATCTGGCGGTCCACGCGGTCGCGGGCGTCGATCAGGAGCGCGCGGCGCTCGGTCGGATCGCCGGTCTCGCGCAGGCGGGCTCGGTTGCGCTCGCGGGCGGCGTCGTCCTCGAGGAGCTGGTTGATCTGGGCGAGCGAGAAACCGGCGTCGTCGCGGAGGCTGCGGATGAACCGGAGGCGCTCGAGGTCGGAGGCGTCGTACAGGCGGTAATCGCCTTCCGATCGGGCGGCCGGCTCCAGCAGGCCGATCTCCTCGTAATAGCGGATGGCGCGCGTGGTCAGCCCCGTCTCGGCTGCGACCTCGTTGATTTGCAGCAGGTTCGGTTGGGTCGTTTCGGGAGGGCGGGCAGGCGGTGTCATCGGGCCCGCAAACGGTACCACAAGGTTCACGTTGACGTAAAGGTGAGAACCCCGGTCAGGGAACCGTGGCCGCCGTTACATCGGGCTAACGGCCGTGCGACAGGTCCCTCAGCGTCCACCCGCTGTTACGAACAGAACCTCTGCCGGCGTTTGCCTTGGTCGCGACGAGATGTGGCGTCGCCTCGTCGGGCAGGCCCTGGAGCGCGATCAGGTTCGCGCCGAGGTCGAACGCGGTCTGGACGCTCCGGCCGTACGCCAGCGCGCGGTAGAAGCCGGTCGCGAACTCGATCGCGGCATCGTCGCCGACGGCCTGGGTCATGCCGACGACGCAGTCGATGTGCTCGGCGATCGCCTGCGCCTGCCCCTCCGAGTAACACGCGTTGAGGACGACGCAGCGGATGTCGTCGGCGAGTACGGCGAACAGCCGTCCCGAGGGCCTCGCGTGGGACGGGCTGGGCGGCACCCGTCGCCGACGGCGAGGACGATCTCGCTGGCGTCGGTGCCGTGGCCGCTGAAGTGGACGATGTCGGGTCGATGGCGGAGCAGCGCCTCCTGGAGGTCGCCGATCCGGACGGCCCATTGCTGGCGGATCTCGAAGCGGTCGCGAAACTCGGCCTCGCGCAGCGCCCCATCGATCGCTCGCATCTCCTCGTCGAGGCCGGAGCGGCTCGGTGCCGACCGGGTTGGCGGCAAGGAACAGGATCCGGATCGGTCGCTCGGGCGTCGCCGACTCGGCCGCCTCGCCGCGAAGACCCGTCCCGACGACCGTGTTGTTGTTCCCGGCGACAAGCTGCCCTTTGACGTCGCCACCGATGCGGACCGAGATCCTCTGATCATCGTCCATCGTCACCTCTGCGGGCTCGAGCTCTGAGGGCTCGTGCCGAAGTCGATGGCCCGGGTCGTCGTGTTGTTCTGCTCGTTGAGCTCGTTGACCTGGCAGCCGCCCCGGACGTCGCACGGGTCGACCGTGAGGGTCAGCTCCGGAGTCCCAGCGGACCCCGGCGCATAGAAGAAGTCGAACGAGCCCTTGATCGTCTCCTCCTGTCCCGGCGTCAGCGGACCGACCTTGGGCAGCGGAGCTCGCTCCATCTTCGCGTCGCCGCCCTGCACCGCCACCTGCACTAGCGACTCCCCGGCATCGACATTCCCCGTGTTCGCGACGACCGCCACGTACGAACCATGCCGGACGCCGCCATCGGGGTCGGGCTCCGAGCCGTCGGCTCGTTCGATCTCCCGGATCACGAGATCTGGTCCGCGCCCCAGCGAAACGACCGCGCCGAACGAGTTGTCGTCCTCGCGCGTCTCGACGATCCGGCAGGGCGTTCGATCCTGAGGGTTCGCGATCGCGCAACTGTCTGCCTCGACATCGATCCTGATGTCGCCCGTCAACTCGCTTGGCAGCAGGGCGAATCCGGTCAGGGTCGCCGGTGCGCCGGGAGCGAGCGGAGCGGTCGTTGCCGGCACCGGCGTCGCCTGGCCCTCGACGGTGAACGGGATGACGTCACTCCCCTTGACGTCGCGGAGCAACGCGACCTCGAAGGGTGGCGCGTCGCTGTCGCCACCGTTGACGATCTCGACCGTGACGGGGACATGCCAGCCATCGGCCTCGTGGCGCGGTTCGCCGAGTTCCAGGACGCGTATGACGAGGTTGGCAGGACCCGTCGAAGGCGCCGTGGACGGGCTCGGCGGCGCCGACGATGGCGCGACCGAGGGCGGAGCGACTGCCTGGCTCGGACTGGCCGACGCCGGCCGCCCCTCGGCGACCAAAGTGACCTGGAGCGGCGCGTCGCTGCCTTCGACCGAGATGAGCAGAGCCGCCCTCGCGCTGCCCTCGCGGACGGGCGCAAACACGATCTGCTCGTCACACGTCGTGCCGGGGGCAAGTTGCGCGCCGGTACATCGGGCGCTGGTGACTTCGAACCCGGTCGATTGATCGATCCGGACGTTCGTGATGTGGAGCGGACGGCTACCAGCGGTGATTCGAACCGTCTCCTCCTCGGTCCGGTCACCGACGGCGGCCGTAGCGAAGTTCAGATTTCCGGGTGAGACCGATGCCGCCGTTGCACTGGCCGCGTTGACGAGAAGGAACCCGATCACGGCGGCAGCGACGATCAGAAGTCCCGCGGCCGCCGCCCACAGGAGCGCTCTGCTGGAACCGGCGCCGTCCCGGACGACCTGGGTTGCTTTCTCCTCCGTCCGGGTGCGCACGAGCGGCGGCCCGAGAGCGTCGAGGACAGCCAGGTTCTGCTCGGTGGCCTTGAGTCCCGGGAGATCGCCGAGCCGCTGGCGGATGTCATGGGCGCGGGTCAGATTGTCGCGAGCCTCGGTCAGTCGACCCTCGAGCGCGTCCTGGGTCCCGAGCTGGTGAAGCGCCCAGGCACCACCCTCGGGCTCCTGGGCGGTGTCGACGCTGGCGACCACGAGCTCGAGCAGCCGGCGGCGCAACCCAAAGCGCGAGGTCAGGGTCAGCGCTGGCAGGATCGCCCGCACCAGAACCTTCGACCGCTTTGGATCGATCCCGAATCTGGTCGGCCCCAGGAGGTGGGCGAGCGCGGGCGCCTCTGCCGAGACATCGGCGGCCGCGGGTGCGGAATTCGATGCCCAGCTCGCGAAATAGTCGAGCCACCGCGAATGCCACTCGGCCAGCTCCCTCTGCCCGGCGAGGCGGGCGAGCCAGGAGCTGTCGAGGACGAGTGTGGGCGACGCTGCGCGAACGATGGCTCGCCGCTCGAGCGCTGCGACGGCGTCCGGTGCCCCGGTGATGGCGCCGAGATGCTCGCGACCAACGGGCACACCACCGAGCGCCGCCGCCGCCAGCACCACGGCATGTTCGCCCTCGGTCAGAACCTCGACGGGCGCCGCCGCAGCGGGTCCCTCGATCCGCGCGACGACCTCTGCGAGCGTCCGTCCCTCCACGGCGGCATCGGAGGCCTCGCGGATGATATCGGCTGGTATCCCGTGGAGCGCGTTCACGAGGCGCGCGGCGTCCGCCTGCTCACCTGGTTCGAGCCGTCGGCCGAGTCCGCGCTCGACCAGATGGACGGACGCGGCCGGATCGAGTCCGCTGAGGACTACCCGGGTTCCCTCGGTGAGGACCGCTCGCTGGCCGGCGACGACGAACGTCGTCCCTCGCATGAGCGCGAGGGTGTCGGCGAGATGGACGTCGTCGACGTCATCGAGCAGGACGACGGCCTTGACCGCGGCGAGCGAGGCGACGAGCTCTCCCCTGCTCGGCCGGCCGCGCGGTCGCGTCCGATAGAACAGGTCGAAGAGGGCATAGGCGACGTCGAGGTCGACCATCCCGGCCGCCGGGAGATACACGAGGCCATCGGGCTGCCGCGCGAGGCCCCATCGGCCGGCGAGGTGGCGCAGCAGGACGCTCTTGCCGATCCCAGGCGGACCGACGACACCGATCCACGGTGGCGCGACGGGCCGCTCGGCCGCGGCTACGGCAGGGTCCCGCCCGAACAGCTCCGGGAACTCCGAAGGGCGGGCGTCGACCGGTGGCGCGATCCGCTCGATGCCGAGGGCTCGATCGAGGAACGCCAGCGTGTCGCCGGCGGCATCGCCGACATTGATGTTCAGCGCGACCTGGGTGTTGTCGCTGCCCGCCGCTAGCTGGCCGGTGAATGAGCCGCCGACCTGGACGTCGACGCTCGGCCTCATGGGTTCGCTTGACGCCGACACTCGCTAGCGACCTTGGCGCGGCGGCCGCCGCTGGCGGGCGGTCGGGTCAGGAGCGGCGGCCGACACGGAAGCGCTCGCTCGGGAACGTACGTGGCCGTGGACGTGGCTGTGCTCCCCGGTAGCCATCGCGCCAAGGGTACGCGACGCGAGATGCTCCGGGCGGAAGATCAGAAGCCCGGTCGTGTCAAGGCGACGGCGAAATCGCTGGCGCGGACGCGAGCGAGGATCAGACGGTCGGCTGCGGCGTCGCGTCGGTCGGCTCGGGCTTCGCGTCGGTCGGCTCCGGCGTCGCGTCGGTCGGCTCGGGTGTGGCGGATGTGGGCTCGGGGATCACGTCTGTGGGCTCGGCTGTCGCGTCGGTCGGCTCGGGGGTCGCGTCTGTCGGCGCCGGCGTTGCGTCTGTGGGCGTCGGGGTCGCGTCTGTGGGCGCGGGCGTTGCATCGCTCGGCTCCGGTATCGGGGACGCGGTCGGTGTCGGCGACGCGGTTGGGACGATGCGCTTGGTCACGTCCGTCGTGCGCACGGTCATCACGCCGACGGCGGAATGGTAGAAGCCGGCCGGATCCGAGCCTCCCCGGTCCGGATCGAGCAGGTAGCGCATCCCCGGCGTCCGGGACGACGGGTACGAGCCGAGAACGTGGTTCCGGAAATCGGGCGACGCGCGGAACATCTGGTCCATCGTCCGGTCGGTGGTGAACAGCTGGCGGACGTAGTTGCCTGGACTTCGCGGGTGGCCGGTCGCTAGCACGATCCTCGCGCCCGCGCGCAGGAATCCGGCGCCGTAGCCGTCCACGCGCATCCTCGACTGGCGGGTCGTTCCTTCCGACATGCCGGGCTCCGTGTGCCCGTCGGCGTAGCAGAGCCGGTAGAGCAGGACCGCGGCGTTCGGCGCGAGCGACAACGTCCGGACGTAGTCCTCACCGTAGTTGCGGTGTCGTGTCCCGTTCGCACCGCGGGTCGGGTCGAGCCCCATCCCGTTCTTGGTATCGCCGTGGAACGTTCCGTAGATCGACGGGTAGCCGTTCCCGTGACCGAAGTAGACCAGGATCGACGCGCCTGCGGCCGCGGCGCGGACCTTCGCCCAGGTCGCGTACGGCGTATAGACACGAAGCACGTTGGACGTGTACCGGCGCGCCTCCTGGTAGATCGCGTTCGCTTCGGATCTGTACAGGCGGGTGTACGACGGTCCCGACGGACCGACGACGATGACCACCTTGGGCGCGGTCGATGCCGCAGTCGGCCCGGGCACCGTGGCGACTCCTGCCAGTGCCACCAGGAGCGCGGCGACCAGGAGTTGCCGAGTGACACGTAGAACGACCGCGAGCAGCGGTAGGCGCATTGTCGATACGACCTCGGTGGCGGCGTCGTGGCAGTCGACGCATCGGCCGCAGTCCGTTCATCGAGCTTGGGGTCTCGCAGACGCAGCCGGCATCGGCACGACACGTGTGAGCGTCGCGCAACGATACGCCTTCCAGCATGAGGTCCGGGGGCGGCTGGTCAACGTGCCATTCGGCCCGTTGACACGACTAGAACGGTCGGCGCGGGGTCTCGGGCATGAGGCGACACGCCGATCGAGCGATCGGGTAGCCGCATCAACGCCGCGGCGCTGCGACGCCGCTGCGATCGTCGGCCTCCACAAGGAGCGGCCGAAACATGCGCGCGACTTCGAGGCCCACTATGGTGTCAACTCCGGATGTGGAGGCCACGGATCGAATGCGAATGGCGGATCTCAAGCCTGGTTGGGCCGTGATCGGGAACGACGGTCGGCGCGTGGGCACCGTGCGCGACGTTGGCCAGAACTACGTCCTCACCTCGACATCCGGGCTTGGCGGCGACATCTACGTTCCCGCCTCGGCGATCGCCAACGTCGAACACGAGGCGGTCCACCTCTCCGTGCCCCAGCACGACGTTGCGGCGATGGGCTGGGAGCAGGCGCCGCGCGACGACGATGCCCCGGAACAGTCATCAGCCAGCGACCTGCATCGGCATATCTGACCGGCTCGCCGCGGCCGCCGGTCGGTCAGTCGAGCGTGAAGTCGTCGGGGTCCTGGTAGCGGCCCGAGCGCTGGAACTCGATCTGCATCAGCACGTCGTTGAGCAGGCTCGAGGCGCCGAAGCGGAACCAGTCGGGCGTCATCCAGCGCGGGCCGAGGGTCTCGTACAGGATCACGAGGTACTGGATCGCTTCCTTCGGCAGTGCGGATGCCGCCGGCCGGCTTCATCCCGACCTGGCGACCGGTCGAGCGCTCGAAGTCGCGGATGGCCTCGAGCATCACCAGCGTGACCGGCATCGTCGCGGCGGGCGTGACCTTGCCGGTCGAGGTCTTGATGAAATCGGCGCCGGCCGCCATCGCGAGGACCGACGCCCGACGGACGTTGTCGTACGTCTCGAGCTCGCCGGTCTCGAGGATCACCTTGAGATGCGCCTCGCCGGCGGCCTCCTTGACCTCGACGATCTCCTCGAACACGGTCAGGTAGTCGCCCGACAGGAACGCTCCGCGGTCGATCACCATGTCGACCTCATCGGCTCCGGCTTCGACCGCGGCCCGTACCTCGGCTGTTTTGATATCGCGGAACGTCTGGCCGGACGGGAAGCCCGTCGCCACCGAGGCGACCTTGACGGTCGACCCGCGCAGCGCGTCCTTGGCCTCGGCAACGAGAGCCGGATAGACGCAGACCGCGGCCACCGAGGGGATGGTTGCGTCCCCGGGAAGCGGCCGCATCGCCTTGACGCACATCGCCCGCACCTTGCCGGGCGTGTCCTTCCCCTCGAGGGTCGTCAGGTCCATCATCGAGATGGCCAGCTCGAGCGCCCACATCTTCGAAGCCTTCTTGATCGAACGCTTCTTCAGGGCATCGACCCGCTGCTCGACGCCGACCTGGTCCACCGCGGTCACCCGCCCGAGCAGGCTGCCCGAGCGGTCCGGGGCGTCCGTCCCACGCACGGATGAGCTCGTTCGCGCGCTCGCGGGTGGGGCTGTCGGGGTGTCGCGTAGCCGTCATGGGACGGAGAGGATACACCTCGGTCCCGCGGGATCCTTCCCGGGCGAACCGGGCCCGGGCCTCGTGCGTCAGGCGGCCGCCAGCGGTGTCGCCGCGAAGCCGCCACCCCGGGCGAAATCGATTGTCGTCATCGCTCGCGGACGAGCATTGCCGTCGGGCAGGATCAGCGACGTCCCGTCCATGATGTCGAGCAGCGCCGCGTGTCATCGAGATCCACACCGGGACGAAGCGCCATCCCGAATGGCGAGGGAGCGATGGCCCCGTCCGACGCGCTGCGACGGCGCGCGAACGATCGCGGACGGCATCCTCGACGACTCGTCAGGTCCGGCCGGTCCGCGCCGCGATCGACGTCGCTTCGATGACGATGTCGTCCGGGAGCCTGATCGTGGTTCGCACGGCGCAAACATCACGTCCACGCATCAGATGTCAAGCAGTCAGCGGCCGCCGCGGACCTTGGGGAGTGGCGGCATGCCGCGCTTGGCCTTGACCAGGAAGTGTCCGAACCAGCCCTCGACGACGCGCAGGTTCTCGACCCTGCCGGAACGGCGTGCCTGACCTCGTCAGCTCGTGCGTCTCGTCGGGGACGCGCAGCAGGCGGACGGGCCGGCGGTGCGAACGGAGGACCGTGAACAGCGCCTCGCCCTGGGCGATCGTCGTCCGGAGGTCGCGCTCGGAGTGCTGGATGAGCAGCGGCGTCCGGATCTGGTCGGCATACGAGATCGGCGAGATCTCGCGGAAATAGGCCGGGTCTTCCCACGGCGTCACGTCGAACTCCAGGGCAGCCCAGTCGCCGCCTGCGATGTCACCGGTCGTGAACAGCATGTTCATGTCGCTGACCGAGCGACACGTCATCGCGGTCGCGGAATCGATGGTCGTGGGCGACGATCCAGTTGGTCAGATAGCCGCCGTACGAACCGCCGGTCACGCCGAGCCGCTCGGGGTCCGCCAGTCCGTCGGCCACCAGGGCATCGACGCCGGCCAGCACGTCGCGCATCGGTCCATCGCCCCAGTCGCGATGGTTCGCGTCGTTGAACGCCTCGCCGTAACCCTCCGACCCTCGCGGATTTGCGTAGAAGACGCCGATCCCTGCCGCCGCCAGTATCTGGAACTCCCAGCTGAGCGACCAGCCGTACAGCGTGTGCGGGCCGCCGTGGATCTCGAGGACCAGCGGCCGCGCACCATCGCCACCCGGGATGTGCCAGCCCTGGATGTCGCGACCATCGACCTCGACGTGGCGCTCCTGCGGGCTCCCGGAGTTCGACGTCGGCGAGGACCTCGGCGTTGAACGATGTCAAGCGGGTCGGCCCGGCGGCCTTCCCCTTGAGCGAGGTGTCGAGGAGCCAGACATCGGCGGTCTCGGTCGGGCTCGAGCGCAGGTAGGCGATGCGCATGTCGCCACGTGCGCCTGCGAGCGGGACGCGCGTGCCAGCCCGAGATGTAGTGGTGTCCTTCGGTCAGGCGCTCCAGCCGGCCGTCATCGACGCCAGTCGCCACAGCTCGTACGCGCCGTCGCGTGGCGCGGTCAGGAACAGCGACGCCCGTCGCCGAGGGCACGAGGCGAGGTCGGCTCGCCCGGGGTGACGTCGCTGCTCATCCCGGAGCCCGGGCATCAGGTCGTGACTCGCCGAGATATTGCGACCACCATCCGGGGTCGCGTCGGAGCCGTCGGCGGCGAACAGCCAGACGTCGTTCCGGCTGCCGGCGCCGCCGGTGAACCGATGTCCGAGCGCCGCGATCGACTCACCGTCGGGCATCCAGACCGGGACGACGAATGACGACATCGGCCCCCTCGTGATCGCGGTGACAGCGCGAGTCTCGACGTCGACCACGTGGATGTCGGAACGCAGCCACGAGGTCCGCATCGCGTCGACGGTTCGAGCTGAAGGCGATGCGCCGGCCATCGGGCGACCAGGCGGGCTCGCGGTCGGCGACCGGCCCGTCGGTGAGGCGGCTCGCCTCGCCTGTCGCCGCGTCGACCAGCCAAAGGTGCGGAACCCGGTCGTAGGTGAACCCCGTCGCCGTTCAGCATGTAGTCAAGGCGGTCGATGAACCGGTAGTCCGACGGTGGCGGCGTGCCGGGCGAGCGCTTCCGGTCGATGCCCCGGCGCCGGTCGTCCTCGGCCGCGCGTCGCGCCGTACGACGACGTCACGACGACGAGGCGGCTGCCGTCCGGCGACCATTCGAAGCCTTCGACGCCGCGCGGCAGGTCGGTCAGCCGCCGGGCCTCGCCGCCATCGAGCGGCAGCAGATGGACCTGGACCGCGTCCTCCCGGTCCTTCGCATCGGGTGCTCCGGGCTCCTCCTCGACGATGGACCGGCGATCGGAGAGGAACGCGAGCGTCCGGCCATCGGGCGAGAACCGGGGATGCCGGTCGCGACGCACACCGAGCGTCAACGGCCGCGGTTCCTCGCCACCCTCGCACGGCACGAGCCAGATGGAAGAGCGATAGCCGTCGTACCCGGGAGCGACGCCCTGGAGCGTGACGGCGACGTGGCGGCCGTCCGGCGAGAGCCGTGGCTCAGTGGCGACGCGGAGACGAACAGATCCTCGGGGCGGGGCGGGCGCGGCACGGGCGGCCTCCATCTGGGGGATGGAAGGATGGTAGCCGGGCGCCGCGACGGCCGACGATCTCCATCGCCGGGCTCATCAGGCCGGGCTCCGTGATGGTCAGTCCGGACGACCGTCACGCTCCTCGGGGTGCTCTGACGGATCGCCGGCCATCGGCCCCTCGGCCCACCACTGGACCGCAGTTATCGTCGCGTTCTCGTGAACCGCGCGGTCGAGCGCCGTGATCACTTCGTCCCGCTCGGCGAGGACCGCGGGGTCCGGCGGCTTCGATCGCCTGAACAGCGACCGCTCGGCGGGCGGGCCTTCGACGTACACCGCGAAGGCTTCGGGGTTTTCATCGTCGTCGAGGTCCGCGGCGACGACCATGATCGGCCGCGGCCGCCCCGGCGGCTGGACCTCGACCACCCAGCCGAAATCCTCCTGGTACGTCGTCAGCCGAGCTCCCGGGATCGCGTCGTTGAGGCTCGTCTGGAGCCACAGCGCCAGATCCTCGCACTGGCACACCCGGTTGATGTAGTGCGGCCTTGGTGCCTTGCTGAACGCCGTCGAGGAAAACGTCACGTACTCACGCATGGCGTCGCCCATTGTCGGCGAATTGCTCGGCGGCGGTCGCGATCGTGCACCGGCGCGATCGTCCGGACGTGGCCACTGGTCCACGGGTCTACCATCGAGCGACGATGGCCGACCAGCTCTCGCTCCGACTCGAGGCCGACCAGCTGCCCGACCTTCCGGACCTGCGGCCGATGCTGCCGAGGCCCCTTCCCGAAGCCCTTCGACTCCGGCCGACCACCTCTTCGAGCCTTGGTGGGGCGGCGAGCGAGCGATCGTCTCGATCGGACCGGCCGAGCTGCCGGGGACGGGCACCGTCCGGATCGTCGACGCCGGCGGCGTGGACCGCACCGCGGCACTCCCCGAGCTCGCGGGGCTCGCGGTCCGGGTCGCCGCGCGCTCGGCCATCCTCGATGGCGAGCTCGTCGTCGTCGACCAGGCGGGACGTGCAGACTCGGCCGCGCTCGCCCGACGTCTCGGCGGCGGCACCGGCGCGTCCGGCGGCGTTCCTCGCGTTCGACCTGCTCCATCTCGACGGTCGATCGCTCCTGTCGCAGCCGCTCGTGCCGCCGTCGCGAAACGCTTCGGCGGGTGCTCCGACCGGGCGACGAGGTCGTCGCAGTCCCGGCCATCGCCACCGAGGGCGTCGCGATGTTCGAAGCCGCCGTCGCCCAGGGGATCGCCGGCGTCCTCGCCCGTCACCGCCAGAGCCCGTATCTGCCGGGAACTCGCAGCCGCATGTGGCGTTTCGTGGCGACAAAAGCGCCGGGCCGCGGACCGGCTGACGATTCCGCCGACCCTGGCGCCTCCGGTCCGGAGGTCGAAGGCCCGGCTGCGGCGCCGGTGCTGGCGCTGATCAGCCGGTTACCGTTCGGCGACGACTGAACGTGGGCGCGTCCGCGAGACGACCTGCAGTCCGCGCCGCCAACTCGGCGCGTCGCATCGCTACTCGGCCCGTCGCGCAGCGGCCACGAACGCCCGCACTCCCGGCCGCGTCCCGTACAGCAGCACGCCCGCGGCGTACATCCGCGTCGCCGCCACGCCCACGACCGCGATCGCGCCCAGGAGCAGCGCCACGGACAGGACCACCTCCCACGGGGACACCGCCCGGACCATCAGTCGGGCGAGCATCACGAACGGGCTGAACGGAGGCACGAACGAGGCGATCGTCACCCACGCGCCGCCGCTGCCGCCGAGCGCGACGATCGCCGAGAGGTAGCCGATCATCGCCACGAGGCTGAGCGGGAGCGACAGCGTCTGAAGGTCGTCGGGCCGGCTCACGAACGAGCCCATCGACGCGTAGATCAGCGCGAAGAGCGTGAACCCGAGCAGGAAGAAGACCGCGTAGCCGGCCAGCAGCCCCGGTGAAAGCCCGACCAGCGGCGCCCCATCGGCCCAGTCGGGACCCAGGACGGCGGCCGCGATCCGGTCCTGGAACGCAAGCAGCACGAGGGCCGGGATGGCGATCGCCACGTACTGGGTCAGCCCAGCCGCCCCGATCCCCACGACCTTGCCGGTCAACATCTGGCGGGGCGACGCGGCGCTGATCATCAGCTCCATGACCCGGCTGCTCTTCTCCGACGCGACGCCGGTCGCCACCCACATGCCATAGATCACGACCGTGATGAAGAGGAGCACCACGAAGACGATGCCGAGGAACGCCCGGCTCGCCGCCTGCTGCGAATCGAGGGCGACGCCGCCATCGGTGGCCACGTTGATCGAATCGATGCGGAACGCCGGCGGCTGGAACGCCGCCCGGGCGGGGTCATCCGGCTGGCTGGCGGTCCAGTCGTAGATCGACACCGCGATCGCGGCGAACCCGACCAGCTGGGCTCGAACGGAATCGGGTACGCCGTTGGTGCGGTACGTGACGTCGATCCGGCCATTCGCCTCGCGGTCGAGGATCAGGATCCCACCCAGCGCTCCGCGTCGAAGGCCGCGGGCGGCGGCCTCCTCGGTCGTCGCCTCGATGGCGAACGGCTTCGTCCAGCCAGCCGTCTGGCCGCTCGACGGAGGCTGGTTCAGGAGGGTGTCCACGGCGCTCACCGCGCTGTCCGCCAGTGCCGGCTCCGAGGCGACGACCGCGATCGTAGTGACGGTCTGCCGATCCATGTAGCGGATCGCGATCGGTGCCATCGCGACGATCAGGGCGAGTCCCATGAGAACGAGGGTCGAGCCCTGGTAGAGCGGACTCCGGACTCGGTCACGGAACTCGCGACGGGCCACGATGCCGGCATTCGGCAGCAGCGGGTCGCGGTGGGCCATCAGCGAGCGGCTCCCGCGGCGGGGACGGGCTTGCCCATCCGCTCCGGCGCAAGGCCGCCCTCGTCGTCGGAGGGCCGTCCGACGTGCTCGATGAAGAGCGCCTCGAGACTGGGCTCGGCGAGCTCGAAGCGGCGTATCGACGAGCCCCGTGAGATGACCGCAGCCAGGATCGCATCGCCGTCGGTGCCCGGCGACAATTCGAGCTCGGCGCCGTCGGCATCCTGACGGACCGATTCGACACCCGGCAGCGTCATCAGCCAATCCGAGCGGAGCTCGCCTTCCACGGCGAGACGGACGGTTCGACGCCCACTCGAGCGCTTGAGGTCGCGGACGCGGCCACCGGCGACCAGCCGGCCGTGGTCGACGATCGCCACCGATTTCGCAGAGCGCCTCGGCCGCTTCCATCTGGTGCGTCGAGAAGATCAGCGTCCGGCCCCGGTCGCGAAGCTCCGTGAACGCCTCTCGGAGGAGGATCAGATTGACCGGATCGAGGCCGGTGAACGGCTCGTCCATCAACAGGACCTCGGGGTCGTGGAGGACCGCGGCGATGAACTGGACCTTCTGCTGGTTGCCCTTGGACAACTCTTCGGCGCGCCGGTCGGCATATTCCGGGATCCGGAAACGGCGCAGCCACGCCAGCGCCGCCCGGCGAGCCCGATCGGGTTTCTCACCGTAGAGCGAAGCGAAGTAGACGAGCTGGTCGAGCACCGTCATCCGCGCGTAGAGCCCGCGCTCCTCGGGCAGGTATCCCCAGGTCCGGCGCGGCAATTCGCCACACGGCGTGCCGTCCCACCGGATCTCGCCCGCGTCGGCCCGGACGATGCCGAGACAGATCCGCATCGTGGTGGTCTTCCCCGCGCCGTTCGCGCCGAGGAACCCGAACACCTCGCCCTGTCCGACCTCGAACGTCAGCCGGTCGAGGGCCAGCGTCGCCCCGAATCGCTTCGTGACCTGATCGATGGACAGGCTCATCCGCGAGAGGATAGCCGGGATCTCACGCGATCCACGTCCGGCCCGTGACGGTACGCACCGTTTCGGCGACCAATGCGGGGATGAGCGCGATGATCCCGACGATGACCCAATCCCCCGTGTCGAGTGGTGTCGCGTGGAAGGCGGTTGCGAGGATAGGTACGTACGGGATCGCCGCCTGGATCGCGATGACCGCGACGCCCGCGAGCACGAGGAACCAGTTGACCGGCAGGCGATGGATCGGCTCCCGGATGCTGCGGTTCGCATTCGCTCGGACCGCCTGCGCGCAGACGAGGCTGGTGTAGGCCAGCCAACGAGCGTGCTCGGCCGTGCCCGGGTGGGTGACCATCACGATGAGCGCCGCGATAGCGCTGTAGGAGCCCGCGAAGACGATGCGGCGCAGGATGTCGTTGGTGAGGAGCGGGATGCCGCGCGGTCGAGGCGGGCGCCGCATGAGGTCGGGCTCCGCCTTCTCGAGCTCGAAGGCTACCGATGTCGAGATATCGATGAACAGCTCCATCCACAGGATCTGGAGCGGCAGCAGCGGCTGCCCGAACCCATAGAGCGTCGCGATAAGGATGAACCCGAGGAACGCGACATGGGTCGAGATCAGGAAGATCAACCCCTTCTGGACGTTGTCCACGATCCGGCGGCCCTCACCCAGGCCGTACATCAGCGTCGCGAAGGAGTCATCGCCCAGGACCAGATCGGCCGCCTGCTTGGCCACCCCTGTGCCCGACCCCATCGCGACCGCGACGTCGGCGTGGTGGAGTGCCGGCGCGTCGTTCACGCCGTCACCGGTCACCGCGACGGTCCGTCCTGCCGCCCGGGCGAGCCTGACGAGTCGCTCCTTCTGGTCCGGCGTCGAGCGGGCGACGATCTGGAGCCGCGGCAGCTCGGCGGACAGGCGTTCGTCTGACCAGCGGGCGATCTCCTCGCCGACGACGATCCGCTCGCGGTCGAGGCCGGCCTGGGCGGCGATGGCGGCCGCGGTGAGTGGATGGTCTCCGGTGACGACGACGACCTCGATGCCCGCGTTGCGGGCGGCTTCGAGCGCCTCGCCGATCCCCTCGCGGAGCGGGTCGGCGAAGCCGATCACCGCCCGGATCGACCACGTGGCATCGGACACCGTCCACACGCCGGGCGACCGCGACGAGCCGTTCCCCTTCGGCAGCGCGTCCTTCGGTAAGAGCGTGCCACGCGGCAACTTCCCGCTCGTCGGCCCCTGCCAGGGCGAAGATGGCCTCGGGCGCACCGATGGCGAGCTCCTCGCGACCCCCTTCCGTCCGCCGGACGGTCCGGGAGATCGGCCGAGCATCGCTGACGGGCTCGCTCCCGATCAGCTCGGCCGGATCGAGGGTGGGATCACCACCGGCAGCCCCGACCGCCCGCTCGAGCGACGCCGTGAACGAGCCCGGCGCCGTCCCCTCGCCGCGGACCCAGGCGTCGTCCTCCGCGCGCAACGCGTCCATGAGGTAGGCGAGCCGGGCCGGCTCCTCCACCGGCCCGGCGAGGGTGGAGACGGACGTAACGTCCAGACGGTTCCGTGTCAGTGTCCCGGTCTTGTCGGTCACGATGAGATCGATCGCTCCGAGCGTCTCTTCGGCGTTCAACCTGCGGACGAGGACACCGCGGCGCAGGAGCCGGTACGCGCCAAGCCCGAGGACCACGGCGAGGAGGACCGGTGGCTCCTCCGGGATCGCCGCGATCGCCGCCGACACACCGGCCAGCAGGTTCGCCCCGGCCTCCTGACCGCGGGCGAAGCCGAGACCGGTGACGATCGCGATGAGACCGATGGCCACGACGAGGAGGATCCGGACGAGCCGGTCGAGCTCGGCCTGGAGCGGCGAGCGACGGCGCTCACGGGATCCGAGGCCACCGGCGATGCGCCCGACCTCGGACCCGGCGCCGACCGCGACGACGACGCCCTCGCCTCGCCCCGCGACAACGCTCGTTCCCGCATAGGCGACCGCCCGGCGCGACGCGAGCGGCGTGTCGGGCGGGTCGGGTTCGGGGGTCGCGGGCTCGGGGACGGACTCGCCGGTCAGCACGCTCCGGTCGATGACCATCCGTTCCGCGCGGAGCAGCCGCAGGTCGGCCGGCACGATGTCGCCGCCGCGTATCAGCACGACGTCGCCCGGGACGAGTTCGGCGGCGGGAAGTTCGGCCACGGACCCGTCGCGCCGGATCCGGGCTGTCGGAGCGCTGGCCTCGCGGAGCGCCTCGAGGGCGCGCTCGCCGCGGTACTCGGTGATGACGTCCGCGGCGACGATCGGGATCAGCGCGAGCAGGATCAGGACGCCGTCGCGAACCTCGCCGAGGAGGACCGCGAGGACGCCGGCCGCGATGAGGAGGAGGACGAACGGCTCGGTCGCCGCCTCGAGGAGGAGCCGGGGAAGTGCGGTGCGCGGTGGGGGGTCGAGCTCGTTCGAGCCGGTCTCGAGAGCCCGTCGCGCGGCGATCTGCGCAGTCAGCCCGACCGCGCGATCGACGCCCAGCATCCGGGCGACGTCGTCCGCGGAACGAGCGTAGGCGTCGGGGACAGGGTCCAGGGCGTCCGAACGGCGTGCGCTGACGGCGCCGGCGGCGCCCATGTCGGCCATCACGTCCCATCATCGCGGAACGGCGTACGATCGATGCATGAGCGCGGCAGCACCGGTCTCCATCCACGCCGACCGAGGGGCAGGGCGCCTCGACCTGACATGGGCCGATGGCCACCAGACGACATACGACACCGTGTCGCTTCGCTGGCTCTGCCCCTGCGCCTACTGCCGCGGCGAGGCCGGGATGCCGGGCTGGCTCGACAGTGCGCCGACGCTCACCGCCGATCAGACACGGCTCGTCGATGTCGCGCTCGTCGGCGGCTACGCGATCGCACCGACCTGGGGCGACGGCCACCACACCGGCTACTACACGTTCGCGTTGCTGCGCGACCGATGTTCGTGCGACGCTTGCACAGCACGACGCGGCGCGACCGGCTCGGCCGTTCCGGTCCACGAACGTCACGAGGAGCACGCATGATCGTCGTCACGACGCCGTACCTGACGGGCCACCGCATCGTCGAATCGAAGGGGATGGTGTTCGGCCTCGTTGTTCGTAGCCGCGGGCTCGGCGGCAACCTCATGGCCGGACTTCGCTCGCTCGGCGGCGGCGAGATCCACGAGTACACCAGCCTGCTGGAGGACACCCGGCGGCAGGCCCTCGACCGGCTCGTCGCGAACGCCACGGTGCTCGGCGCGAATGCGGTCCTCTCGATGCGCTTCGACAGCTCCGAGCTGTCCGGCACCATGAGCGAGATCGTCGCGTACGGGACGGCCGTCCTCGTTGCCGAGGACGCGAACGCCACACCGATCGGCGGGCCCGGCCCCGGGATGTCCGACTGACCATGGCCTTGACCGGTGCGCGCCTGGTCGTGGTCATCACAGGGATCGTCGTCGCGTTGTTCGGCCTGTACCTCGTCATCCTGCCCGGTGGCCCCGGCACAGTCATCGGTATCTACACCCTGGTCACCGGCGTCGTGTTCATCGTGGCAGCGCTCATCGAGCGCGTCCGGTACAGGGCAGACGCGGTCGATCGCTCGGCACCACCGATCGGGCCTGGTGGCGGAGAGCCTCTCGACGAGCCGCTCGAGCCACGGTTCCGCCGAACCAAGGAGGTCTTCATCGATCCGACGTCGGGGATCCAGATGCGGGTATGGCTGGACGCCGATTCGGGTGAACGCCGTTACCGCGCCGAGACGGCGCAAGGTGGCAGCTGACGGGACCCGGTACTCGGGTCCCAGCGTGCTATCCTCGCCCGCCGGGGCGCTCGAACGGGGTGACCCCGCTCGAGGAGCCTTGAGACCGTATGGCCGCCGTTCAACCTGACGCTCTCGCCCGCGGGGTCGGTTCCTCGGCGCCCATCCGTCCGCGCCGCCAGCCGCGACCGAAGGTGGCGTTCCCCTACCTCAACCGCGAGCTCGCCTGGCTCGACTTCAACGACCGTGTGCTCCATGAGGCCCGCGACGCACGGAATCCGCTCCTGGAGCGGGTCAAGTTCCTGGCGATCTTCGCCGGCAACCTCGACGAGTTCTTCCAGGTCCGGATCGCCGGGTTGCGGCAGCAGGTCGAAGCGGGCAAGGTTGCCCGCTCACCCGACGGCCGTACTCCGGACGAGCAGCTGGCCGCCGCCCGCCAGCGCGTCCTCGGCCTGGTCGCGGACCACTCGGCCGTCTTCGTGGACGTCCGGCGCACGCTCGCGGCCGAAGGGATCGAGCTGGTCGACTATGCCGCCATCCCCGAGCACCACCCCGCGCTTCGCCAGCGCTTCTTCGACGAGATCTTTCCGGTCCTGACGCCCCTCGCGGTGGATCCCGGACACCCGTTCCCGTACATCTCGACGCTGACCCTGTCGATCGCGGTCGGGCTGCGAGACCCCGAGACCGGCGAGCGTGGCTTTGCCCGGGTGAAGGTCCCCCAGATCCTTCCACGGCTCGTCGAGGTCGAGCCTCATCGCTTCGTCCTGATCGACCAGGTCATCGAGGCCAATCTCGACGCCCTCTTCACCGGGATGGAGATCGAGGAGCACCACCTCTTCCGGGTGACCCGCAACGCCGACCTCGCGATCGAGGAGGACGAAGCCGACGACCTCCTGCTCGCCATCGAGGAGGAGTTGCGACGCCGCCGGTTCGGCGAGGCGGTGCGCCTCGAGGTCGAGCGGTCGATGCCGGCCGATACGCGCAACCTGCTGCTGCGCGGCCTCGGGCTCGGCGAGGCGGACTGCTACGACGTCGCCGGGATGCTTGACCTGACCGGACTGTGGGAGATCGCCGAGCTCGACCGGCCCGATCTGAAGCCGGCTCCGTGGGTGCCCGTGACGCCGCCGAGGCTCGTCCCGCTCGACGAGGACGAGCCGGCCGACGTGTTCGCTGCGATGCGCCAGGGCGACATCCTCGTCCACCATCCCTACGAGTCGTTCACGGCTTCGGTCGAGCGGTTCATCACCCAGGCGGCGGAGGATCCCGACGTCCTCTCGATCAAGCAGACGCTCTATCGAACCTCCGGCGATTCGCCGATCGTCCAGTCGCTGATCCGCGCCGCCGAGCGGGGCAAGCAGGTCGTCGTGCTCGTCGAGATCAAGGCCCGCTTCGACGAGGAGGCGAACATCGTCTGGGCGCGAAAGCTCGAACGGGCCGGTGCCCACGTCGTCTACGGGCTGGTCGGCCTGAAGACGCACTCGAAGACGGCGCTCGTGGTGCGTCGCGAGGGTTCTGGGCTGCGGCGATACGTTCACATCGGCACCGGCAACTACAACCCGAAGACGGCGCGGCTGTACGTCGACCTTGGCCTGTTGACATGCAGGCCGGAGATCGGCGCCGACGTCACCGACCTGTTCAACGTCCTGACCGGGTTGTCACGGCAGCGCAGTTTCCGGCGTTTGCTCGTTGCGCCGCACAGCCTTCGATCACGCTTCGTGGACCTCGTGGACCGCGAGATCGGTCATGCTGCAGCCGGGCACCAGGCACGGATCGTCTTGAAACTCAACGCGATCGTGGACGTCGCCGTCATCGAGGCGCTCTATCGGGCCTCGAACGCCGGGGTCGACATCGATCTGATCGTTCGCGGCGCCTGCTCGATCCAGCCTGACGTTCCCGGCGTCTCCGAGCGCATTCGGGTCCGATCCATCGTCGGCGAGTTCCTCGAGCATTCCCGGATCTGGTGCTTCGACAACGGTGGTGAGCGCGAGTACTACATCGGCTCGGCCGACCTGATGGACCGGAATCTCGATCGACGGGTCGAGGCCGTGGCTCCTGTCGAGGACCACGACGCACAGGTGCGGCTCGCCGGGATCCTCGAGGTGATGATGGCCGACGACCGGCGATCGTGGCAGCTGATGCCCGACTCGACGTGGGTCCGCACCGAGGTCCTGAACGGGCGACCAGGCACGATCGACACGTTCGAGGAGATGAAGCAGAACGCCCTGGCCCACGTGGCCCCCGCACCGGTCTCGCCGCGACGACCGGGATCAGGCCCCGGCTCGATGGATCCACGGGCATGACGGCGGAAGACCGAACTCCAGTCGAAGTCGAGCTGAAGTACCGGGTTCTGGACATCGCTGCGGCCGAGCGTTATCTCACCGCCGACGAGATCGGACCCTTCGCTGGCGGCGCGGTCGTCCGCTCGACGCAGATGGAAGACCGGTATGTCGACACGGCGTCCGGTGCGCTCAGCGAAGGCGGGCTTCGCGGCGCGTCTTCGAAAGACGGGCCGCGGGACGATCATCTCCGTCAAGGCCCTCGCCCGCGGGAGTGGGCCTGGTGGCGCCGCGCGACGGGTCGAGCTGGAGGGACCAGCGGACCGATCTGCGACGCCGCAGGAGTGGCCGGCATCCGACGCCCGGGCGCTGATCCTCGAACTGGCTGGCGATGCGCCGCTGATCGAAGTCGTCACGATCCGTCAGCTGCGGCGACGGCGGATCGCCCGGGCCGGCGAAACACGTGTCGAATTCAGCCTCGATGAGGTCGACGTGGTCGTGGGGTCCGGCGTGGTCGAGCGGTTCGTCGAGTTCGAGGCCGAGTTGGTCAAGGGTGATGATGGGCTGCTTGCGGCACTCGCCGTCGTGCTCGATGGCGACCCGGGGCTCGCCTCCGAGAAGGCGAGCAAGCTCCAGACGGCGATGGCTGCGGTCCGCCGAGGGGCTGGAATGAGCGTCGACGATCACGCTGGCGGCAATGGCGCCGGCTTGGGTGCGGGAGGGATCGCTGTGAGCGAGGACCGGGATCTGGGTGATGCGTCGGGGGTTGTCGCCGTTTCGCTCAGCGAGGAGCGTGCCGAGCCGTCGGGTCAGGGCCAGTTCCCCGGCGGGGGCGAAGTGGATGGCGCTGCGGTGGACGCCGCGGACGGCGCCGATCATCCGGCGGCTGGCGACACGATCGAAGTCGTCCCGACGACGTCGGACGCGCTCAGTCCGGCTGCCGAGGACGCCGTCCCGCCCGACAATCGACTGGTCGTCGGGAAAACGCCGGGGGTGGCGGCCGACGACCATCTCGCCGAGGCTGGCCGCAAGGTCATGCGCTTCCACCTCGCCCGGATGCTTGCCCGCGAGGCCGGAACGCGCGACGGCCGCGACCTCGAGGATCTCCACGCGATGCGCGTTGCGACCCGGCGGCAGCGCGCGGCGTGGCGCGTGTTCGGGTCGACATTCCGCGACCGCCGAACGCGCCGCTATCGGACCGGCCTCCGCGAGATCGCGGCCCGACTGGGCGTCGTGCGGGACCTCGACGTGCTGATCGAGGCAGCCGACCTCTATCGGGCGGACATGCCGGTCACGGAACAACGCGCTCTCCAGCCGCTCCTCGATGACTGGCGGACGCGGCGAGACAACGCCCGGGTCCTGCTCGTGCGCGAGCTCGATTCGGACCGGTACAAGCGCTGGGTGGATGACTATCGCGACTTCGTCCAAACCGAAGGCGCTGCAGTCTTGCCGGTGCTCCCGACCCAGCCGCATCGCGTCCGCGACACTGCGGCTTCGCGGATCTGGGCAGCGTACGAGCAGGTCCGCGCGTACGAGCCGGTGCTCCGGTGGGCCGATGTCGAGACCCTCCACGAGTTGCGGATCTCGGGCAAGTGGCTGCGCTACACCCTCGAGTTCGTGCGCGACGCCCTCGGCGACGACGCCGGCCCCCTCATCGCCAGGGTCACCGCCCTGCAGGACCACCTCGGGCTGATGAACGACGCCGACGTCTCCGGGTCACTCGCTCGCACGTTCCTGGTCGAGCACGCCGGCGAACTGTCCGGCATCGAGAGCGCCGCGATCGGGCGCTACCTGGTCAGCCGCGAGCGCGAGGTCGCGCGGCTTCGACGGACCGTTGGCCCGACCTGGCGCGGTGTGGCCGGCGTCACCTTCCGGCGCGGCCTGGGGCGGGTCGTCGCCGGCCTTTAGGTCCGCCACCCGCGCGCGAGCTGGCGAAGGCGGTCACGCCAGGCGGGACCCGCGTGCTCGACCACTCGAACGGCGCCTTCGCGGACCCCGGCGTGGGAGACGGTGATCGCCTCGACGCCGTAGCGATCGAGGATTGCCTCGAGGATCGCGCCTCCGGCAGGTAGTAGCCGCGCTCGGACGGGATTCATCACATGCCGCGCGGCCGCCGCGGCAGCGGGCTCGCTCGTGACGATGCGGATGGCCTCCGCGATCCGCTCGCGGGTCAGCGTCGAGTCAACCTCCAGCGGCCGATCGGCCGCCAACGACCCCTCGGCGGCCGCGCGATGGAGGACCTTGATGAGGTTCGATGCCGTGCCGCCGACGGCGACGATCTGGGACGGGCTTGCCGTCGGCGCCTCCTCGATGGCAGCACGGGCGACGTCACGCACGGTCTCGATCTCGGTCTCCGTCGGTGGATCCTCGCTGATAAGTGCGTCTGTCAGACGCGATGACCCGAGCTGCAGGCCCGAGGCGTGCGAGCCGCCGTCCCTCCCGACGATGGAGAATTCCGAGCTGCCGCCGCCGATGTCGACCACCAGGAGTTCGCGCGACACCTTCCGGCCCTCGGTCACGCCGATGAGGTTGAGGAGTCCCTCCTCCTCGTGAGTGACGACGTAGACCGGCGCGCCAGTCGCGGCAGCCACTTCGGCCACGATCGCGGCCGCATCCAGAGCGCGACGGATCGGCTCGGTACCGATGAACGCCACTTCGCGAGCGTCGAGGCTGCGAGCCGTTTGCATGTAGGTTGCGAGCGCGGCGACGAGCTCAGCGCGACGTGACGTTCCCAGGTAGCCGCGGGCCGCGATCGCGGTACCGAGGCCAAGGAACACCGATTCGTCGACGAGCGGCTCGAGCTCGTCGCCCGCCACGGCCGCGACGAGGAGGTGAACCGAGTTCGAGCCGAGATCGGCGGCCGCGACGACCGTCCGTGCCTCCGTGGCCGGTTGCGAGCTGATCGCGGCGCTGGTCAGCGCTGCATCCGCGGGGATCTCGGCGGGAGTGGTCACGCAGCCGCCCGCAGCCGGGCGCGTCGCTTGGCCGGCGCATCCCCGACGCTTGGGCGTTCGGCCATCGATCGCTCCTTCGTGATCGGGCTCAGGCGAGTGGCTAAGGTCGCAGGCGTTCGGCCCGCGCGCCGCGATACGAAGCGGCAAGCATGCCACGTCCAGGGACCACCTCCATCATCGAAGTGGCGCCGACAGCCCGGATCCAACGGCGTGTTTCCCGAGCTTCGACCGAGACGCGTCGGTGATGGATCGCTTGGCGACTGCGACGGGACAGTCGATCGACGGACCGCACGGTATCCTCGGTCGCGATGCCGCTCCTCCTCATCGGTCTCGGCGGATTCGCGGGCGCGATCGCCCGCTATGCCGTCGACGGCGCGGTCGCCGATCGCACCGGAGGTGACTTCCCGTGGGGCACGCTCGTGATCAACGCGTCCGGTTCCTTCCTGCTCGGTTTCCTGTTCGCCATGACAGCCGAACGGGCCATCCTCCCCGCCGACATCCGCGGTCCGCTGATGATCGGCTTCCTCGGCGCATATACGACCTTCTCGACGTGGATGCTGGAGTCATGGGGTCTCATCGAGAACGGCTCGTACGGCGCTGCTGTCGCCAACCTCGCCGGCTCGGTGGTCGTCGGTCTTGTCGCCGTCGCGGCCGGGCTTGCGATCGGCAGGGCGGTCTGATGCGGATCGACGAGCCGGCGCTCCTCGTCAGGATCTACGTCGGTGAAGCGGACCACCGCGACGGGAAGCCGCTCTACCAGGCGATCGTCGCGTTCCTTCGCGACCGCGGCATGGCCGGCGCAACCATCCTACGCGGCATCGAAGGCTTTGGGGCCAACGCGCGACTGCACACGACACGGATCCTGCGCCTGTCCGAGGACCTGCCGGTGCTGATCGAGGTCGTCGATGGCGAGGAGCGAATCAGGGCGATCCTGCCCGAGCTGGACGAGATGGTCGGTGACGGACTCATCACGCTCGAAAAGATCGAGGTCATCGCCTACCGCGGGACCGGACCAGTCACTAGCGATGTCAAGGAAACCGGTCCATGACGCTCGGCGAAACCCCGCCTGGATCTGAACAGGCGGTCCGCGTCCTGTTCGTGTGCACCGGCAACTCCGCCCGGAGCGTGATGGCCGAAGCGCTGCTCCGGCGTGCCGGCGGCGAGCGGTTCGACGTCAGTAGCGCAGGCACCGAACCGAAGGGCATCAACCCACTGACGCTGCGTGTACTGGCCGAGATCGGCATCGACGCCTCGCGGGCGCGCTCCGAGTCCGTGACCGACTACATCGGCCAGGCGTTCGAATACGTCGTCACGGTGTGCGACCAGGCTCGCGAGAGCTGCCCGGTCTTTCCGGGCGCGCGTCGCTCGCTCCATTGGGATCTCGATGACCCGGCGGCCGCCGACGGCACTGAAGACGAGCGCTTGGCCACATTCCGAAGGGTCCGCGGTGAGATCGAGGAGCGGATCTCGGAGTTCGTGTCGCTCGTGAGCGGTGGGGATCCTGTCGCCTTCGAAGCCAAAGGCGTACCCTCCCCGCCATGACAGAGCTATACCTCCTTCGGCACGCCGACGCCGGCGACCCAGAGAAATGGACAGGCAACGACGCCGATCGACCATTGTCGAGCAAGGGCGAGAAGCAGTCGGAGCGACTCGGTCGGTTCCTCGCGGGGACGGCATTCCGGCCGGACGCCGTCCTGACGTCGCCAAAGGTTCGCGCCCTGAAGACGGCGGAGATAGTGGCGGGGCAACTCGCGTCATCGGCGCGGGTCGAGGACCGCCTGGCGGGCGGCCTTGATGCCGCCCGAGTCGATGCGATCCTCCGCGATGCCGGCGACCCGGAGCGGCCCGTGCTGGTGGGTCACGACCCCGACTTCACCGAGCTCCTCCAGTCGCTGACCGGATCGTCGGTCGAGATGAAGAAGGGCGCCATGGCCCGGATCGACATCGATCGTCCCTTGACGGATGGTGCCGGCCGCCTCACCTGGCTCGTCCCGCCCGACCTGTTGAAGCCCGCGCGCTGACGTCCGGCGATCCTGTCAGCCCGTGAGGGTCATGACCGTGTCGGGTCGCAGGAGGAACGGCGGCAGATACGCCGGGATGTTCGACAGCGGCAGCACGTCGGGATGGAGCTCGATGCCGAGCCTGTCCGCCATGAACCGCCGGCGCGCCTCGATCCGACCCCACGCTGCGGGGTAGGCAGCCTCGAATTCGGCCCGCAGGGTTTCGTCCGCGAGGGCGATACCGTCTTCGATGTTCGTCGTGAAGTAGTCCGTCCCCGTCGCCGGGATGATGTCGACCTGGAGCGCCATCCCGGACCGCAGCTCCGTCGTGGAGCCGGCGGAGATCGGTGAGTTGACCCACTCGTCGAGCCCGATGAGATGACCCGGATTCAGGAAGATCCCGAAGAACGGGTCGCCGAGTCGCCGGGCGATGATCTCGTGGAGCGTCCCGCCTGTCTGTCCGATTCGGAGCGCCCCGTACCACTCGGCCACGGCCTCGAAATACGGGGCGACGAGCCGGTCGACGTAATCGCCGATCGCCGGCGGCAGCTCGGCGGCCTCCTCGACCACGAACCCAGCCCGGCAATTCAACGCACCCCAGATCCCGAACGCGGTCGTGAACGGGTCGCCGCGCTCGATCCGCCGATCGCCCGGGCTCAACAGGCCATATCTCGCCCTCGGCCCGGCCGTGAGCATCACGTGGCACGACAGCGGCATGCCATTCCAGTCGAGCAGGCGCACGGCGTCGCGTTCCGTCATGCCCGGTTGCAGCCCGAACAGGAGCCGGCGGACTCCGTTCGACGTCTGGCAGGCCGCATATTCGAGCGCCGCGAGCTGCTCCACCTCGTTTATCACGCGCAGCCCGTCGGCGGCGTCGATGAGCAGGTCGTTGGCGTTCTCGATCAGCCCGGTCGCACCCGTCAAGCGCCGCAGCTCATCGACGATGAACGCCGGGATCTCGATGCTGGATCGGTCCGCATACGACTTCCAGCCGAGCACGCCGACGCGGGCCCCCGGCACGATCCCTTCGTCGGCCAGGATCTCGCCGAGCGGGCGCGAGCGGTTCCGAGGTTGACCGGGGAGACTGAGATCCTGGAAGAGCACCCGTCGCATCGGCAGTGGCGCGGCGTCAGCGGTCCCCCAGCACTCGTTTCCTACGAGGATCGCGGGCTCGGCGACCGGGCCGACCATGAGGATCGCCTCCTCGAACCGGGGGTCGAAGCCGGTCAGCCAGGAGAGGTTCGCGCTGTGCTCGCGGTCGGCGTAGAACACGAGTCGGTCGTAGCCGCGGCGCTCCATCGCTTCGCGGACTCGTTCGAGCCGGCCGGCATGGATCGAGGGCGGGATCAGTGGCTCCTCGTCGGGCATCCCGAAGTCGGGCAGGTCGACGTGGGCCAGGCGCGCGTGGGCGACGCGAAGGCTCACGGGGCCGGCTGAGACGCTGGCGCCGGCGTCGGCAGCTCGCGCGCGTCGGTCGCGCCGCGTTCGATGACGACCCGACGGTCCGCCCGCACGGACAGCCACGAACCGACCTCGCCATCGGGCCACTGGACGCGGACCTGTGCCTTGTCCGCGGCCCCCAGGCCGAAGTGGACCGGCCCCGATGCCCCACTCAGATGGCCGCCACCCACCGTCAGTTCGCGCCGGGTCGTCATGTCGCCGACCTTCATCTCGATCCACGCGCCGATCGCATCGCGGTTGGGTCCCGGCTCGTTCAGGCTGACAGCAAGCCAGTGGCCCATCGGCGCAGGCGCTTCGGCCGTACCCGACCCGACGTTGCGCCAGACCATCACCCGGTCACGATAGTTGACCTCGACGAGGTCGGGCAGCCCATCGAGGTTCAAGTCGGCCAGCGACGCTCCCCGGCCGCGAGCGAAGCTCACGACGCCTGCCGCCTCGGCGCCCTCGCGGAACGTCCCGTCCGGCTGGCCGAGGAGCAGGTTGCTCGGGTCCTTCATGGCGTGGCCGGGTTGCTCGTCGACGTTGCCCTTCGAGATGAACAGGTCGGCGAAGGCGTCGTTGTTCACGTCGACGAACTCGGGATGCCAGGCCGTCGATGGCAGGGCATCGCCACCGGTGAACGGCACGTCGGTATAGACGCCACGCTTCAACCCGATGTCGCGATACGTCGGTTGTGCCGGCCCGGCGAGCAGGCTCTGGAGGCGGTTCGGTCCCTGGCTCGTGAGGAACACCTCGGGATAGCCGTCGCCGGTCAGGTCGTACGTGGCGATGCCCATGCCCTCGATCTGGAGCTGTGCCCAGCCGTCCGCATCCGAGTACAGGCGCGGCGGCTCACCGGCCGCGATCCTCCAGAGCTGCTCCTGGCCGCTCTCGGCCGGATAGAACTCCCGATCGTTGCTGACGCGGAGGTCGCGTCGCCCAGACCGGTCCCAGTCACTGAAGAGCATCGAGAGGGCGCAGAACCCGGGCGCGAGCATGATCGGCGGCTGGTAGCCGGTGCCTCCCGCCGCCGGCCTCAGCAGCGTGTTTTCGGCGCACTGACTGGTTGAGACGCCCGCCTCGTCGACGTGCAGATACCGACCGAGCGCGAGTGTCGGAAGACGGGCAGATGCTTCCCAGGTCGCGCTGAACGCCGTCGCCGGGTCCTTGCCGCCATCGAACGACCACGCCTCGTTTGCCTTCTCGAACCGGCAGTCACCGAGCCCGCGAAGGAGGACGCTCTCGCCGGCCCGCAGGACCGCCAGGTCGAGATGGTCGTCGCCATCGATGTCGAGTGGATATGCGCCCTCGACGTCGGTCAGCGCGGCTTCCGTGTCCACCGCGAGCCCGAACTGAAGCGCGCCGCCGACAGGACTCCGGTTGCGGTACAGCGCGGCGGGATGTGCGCCGCCGGCGATGTAGAGATCGGGCCGGCCGTCCTCGTCGCAGTCGAACGTCGCGATGCCGCCACCGACCGCGAACCGGAAGTCGCCATCGAAGGTGTGGTCCACGCCTGCCGCGCCCGCCTCTTCGACGAAATGCGGAGCCCCGAGCGCCGTCGTTGGGGTGGTGCCCCGAAGCCCGGTTACGGCGACCGCCCCGGCAGCGACGAACAGGACGACGAGGATCACGGCTCCCCCGACGAGGCCGCGCCGGTGCCTCATCCCGATGCGGCGCTCCGGCCCGGGAGCGTCTGTCGGCGTCGGGGGCTCGGCGACCTCCGGTGCCTCCTCAGCCCGGGGTCCCGCCGCCGGCCCGAACTCATGACCCGACGCGACCGGCGTAGTACTGCTGCGCGAGGGTCCACGCCTCCTTGCCGCACGCCGAGCCTGTGATCCGGCCGTTCAGGTCGTCGGCCTGGATGTGGATGCCGCCGTACAGGCGCGACTGGCCGGCCATGTCGGCGGCGTCGTAGTACGTGGCGGCCTGGAGCGTGACGTCGGTCGTTGGTCCTTTCTCGACCTTGAGCGAGCCTGCCTTGACCGTCCACTCGCCGAGCCCGCCCGGGAAGAACTCGCTGCCGGTGAAGCCGGCCATCACCTCCGCCGCCGCGCGGCTGAACGTGCTGTGCCCCGACACATAGCCCGAGAACGACGGCGTCACGAACGTCGGCAGCTGGTACGGCACCCAGTCGACGGCGAGGATCCAGGAGACGCCGCTCGAGTCGGTCTTCGGGTCGGAGGGGTTCCCCGCCCACGCGCGGATCGCGATCTGGCCCTCGTGTCCGGCCAGGGCCGCGTGACGCTCGCCGGGGGCGGTGGTCTCCTTCGTCACGAGCTCGACCAGGCCTGGCACCAGTGGCAGCCCTTCCTTGTTGTACGAACCCAGGGCCGGATCGCTCGACTGCCCGAGACCGCCGAGGTACCGGATCATCGAGATCGGTCGAGCGGAGTCGTAGTCCCCCTTCAACCCCCAAGCCGCGGCCGCAGCATCGTGGACAGCACCGTTGAGGGCGAGATAGAGCTTCACGTCCCACTCCAGCCGATCGAGCCGGGGACCCGTCCCCGCGATCCGCAGGTCCGGTGCGAGCTTGTCGGACACGGTGTTGGCGATGACGTTCCAGTGACCGGGCGGCGTCTCGGACTTGGGCCCGTCGGCCCAGAATTCGGTCAGGGCACGAGCAAAGTCGCCCTGCTTCACGAGCTCGGCCGCGTACGGCTGCCCGGTGGCCGGATTGACGGCTCGGCCCTTGCCGTCATTGGTACCGAGCGCGTTGTCGCCGCGGGCAGCTGGTGAGACATCGATCGTGATGTCGCTGCCGGCATCGAGCTCGCTGCTGTCGCGGATCACCTCGACTGCCTGGTCCTTGTACGCCTGGTCGGTCGCCGGATCGCCGAGTCGCGGCGGCGGCCCGGGATCCATCGGCACGCCCCTGTCGCCCGCCGGCGGCAGCGCGAACCCCTTCACGTGGCCCCAGTGCGGACCGACGTTCTGCTGGACGCCGTTCACGACCGGGATCCCGTTCTGCGAGATCATGTGCTCGAGCTGGAGGGGCTGCCACCTGTTCGGGTCGCGTCATGACGGTGTTCGGCTTCGCGACGGTCATCGGCGGGTTCACCGGCGCGTAGTCCGGCGAGGCGTACCCGTCGGCCTGGTTCGAGCCATCCGTCAGCCCGTAGGCCAGCACGGCGGCCGCGATACGGTTGCCGACGGCGGCCGGCGAATCGCCGTCGGTCGTCGTCACGTCGAGGGGATAGCACAGGCCGTCCATCACGTCGGCGAACTCCGACAGCGAATTCGGAGCCGCCGACCGCCTTGATGAACCGTGACGTCAGCACCCGGTACGCCGCGTAGCTCACGGCTTCGTCGCGCGCCTCGGCGACGTTCGCGGCCGTGTGCTTCTCCTTGACGAGATAGCCGCTGGCGGTCGGGTCGTAGGCCGCCCACGCGTCCCACATCGCGACGGAGGTGTGGAACAGGTTACGGGCATGGACCGGCGGGTTCGGCAGTGCGCGCCGGATGGCGTCGAGCAAAGCCTCGTCCCAGCGACGCGCGACCGACCACTCGGGGTGCTCCGCGACCGGCGCGCACGCCGGCTGCTGGACCCACGGGCGAGCGACCGCGAGACCGATCACCGCGACGGCGACAAGGGCGACCGCCATGATCGCCGCGATCAGCGTCCGGCGGCGCGACCGGCGCGCTCGCGGCGTCGACGCCGATCGTCGACCCGTCGCTGACCGTCTCGGAAGGGCCGGCATCCGGCGCCGCGACCGGGCGTCGGAGCGTCAGGCGGCGCGTTCGAAGGCGCAGGGGTCTGGGGCTCCACGCCGATGCTCCTCTCGCGGGCTCAGCCGGCGACCGAGCCGGTGATGATGCTCCCGGCGCGGAGGATAGCGAAGCACGGTCACGTCGTGCCGCCGGTCTCTGCGGCGGCGAAGATCCGTTCGATGACGCGGAGGTTGGCGACCGCGTCCTCGGGCGGCGTGGGTGTCGGCAAGTCGTCGAGGATCGCTGCGGCGAAGCGCTCGGCCTCGACGGTGTAGGGATCGGCCGTCTCGAAGGTCAGCTCCTCGATCGCGGGCGCAACCGGGCGGTTCGCCGCCGGCGATCACGAATACCGACGTCGGGCGGTCGGGCGGGATGTTGAACGGGATCGCGATCGAGACGCGTCCCTCCGAACCGTAGATGTGGACGCGCTGGTCCGTCTCCACCCGAGTCGAGCACGTGAAGCTCGCGATGCCGTCGCCATCCGTCGCCTGCCGAACTCGAGGATCGCGCTCGTCAGCACGTCCACGCCCGATGGCGCCTCGCGGACGATCGCCGCCCGGACCCCAGTGGGCTCGGCGTCGAACAGCATCCGCGACAGGTTCACCGCGTAGCAGCCGATATCGAAGAGCGCCCCACCCCCAGCCTCGAACTGGTTCCGGATGTTCGCCGGATCGTCGTTGTAGTACGAGAACCAGCTCTGGACCGAGCGCAACCGGCCGATCCGACCCGACGCGACCACGTCCCGGGCGGCGACCCAGGACGGGTGGTGCCGGTACATGAACGCCTCCATCAGGCGGACGCCCTCCGCCGAGCAGACCTCGAGCATCCGCTCGGCATCTGCGGCGGTCATCGCCAGCGGCTTCTCGCACAGCACGTGCTTGCCGGCGCGTGCCGCGGCGATCGTCCACTCGGCGTGGAGATGGTTCGGCAACGGGATGTAGACGGCGTCGACCTGGGGATCGGCAAGCAGGGCCTCGTACGAGCCGTGAGCGGTCGGGATGTCGAGGTCGTCGAGCCACCGTCCGCGCCAAGCGCCTCGTCGCGCGAGGCGATCGCCACGACCTCGCAGCGGTCGCGCCTTCTTCAGGCCCGGGATGACCTTCTTCCGTCCGATGTCAGCGGTCGACAGGATGCCCCAGCGGATCACGTCCACGTCCTGCTCCTCCATCGATCGGCATCCCACGGCGTCGCACCGCGTCGCGCCGCTTGACACGGGCAGGCCCCCTGGACCAGTGTGTCACAACATTTAGAAGAGAGGAACACAAACCCGGTGACGATGCGGCTCACGGCCCTCGGGCAGCGGAGCGAGACGGTCCGGCGCGCCAACCTCAGCGTGATCGTTCGCGAGTTGCACGTCGGCGGACCGGCCTCGCGTTCGGACCTCGTCGCGCGGACCGGGCTCACCCGCAGCGCGATCCGGGAGCTGATCGGCGAGCTCGCCGTGGCCGACCTCGTGTCGGAGGAACGGCCCGCACCGACCGGCACGCCGGGCCGGCCCTCCCCGCTCGTCCGCCTCCACCCGGAGGGCGCCGTCGTGCTGGCCCTCGAGATCGCAGTCGACACGCTCGCGGCGGCCGTGGTCGGTCTCGGCGGCGAAGTCTTCGAACTCATTCGCATCGATCGGCCCGCTGGTCACACGTCTGTCGACGCGATGGCCGCCGACCTCGCCGATCTCGCCGCGGCGATCCGCGGCCGGCGACCCGCAGACGAACCGTTGGTCGGCGTCGGGGTCGCGGTGGTCGGTGTCGTCCGGCGCAGCGACGGGCTCGTCTCGATGGCGCCGAACCTCGGGTGGCGGGACGTTCCCCTCGGCGGGGCACTCGCGCAGGCGCTGCCGCTCGACGTCCCTATCGCCGTCGCCAACGACGCAGACCTCGGCGCCCTCGTCGAGCAGCGCCGGGGAGCGGCCGTCGGTCGCGACCATGTCGTGTTCATCTCGGGCGAGTACGGCGTCGGCGGCGGCCTCATCGTCGACGGCCGACCGATGACCGGTGCCGCGGGCTACGGCGGCGAGGTCGGCCACATGCCGGTCAACCCGAACGGCGCGGTCTGCCGCTGTGGGTCGGTCGGCTGCTGGGAGACCGAGGTCGGCGAGGCCGCGCTGCTTCGGCTCGCCGGTCGGCGGCCAAGCGGCGGTCGCGGCGAGCTCGATGCTCTGCTTCGCGACGCGGAGGCAGGGGCTCCCGCGGCGCTGAGTGCGCTCGACAGCGTCGGCCGCTGGCTCGGGGTCGGGCTGGCCGGCCTGGTCAACATCCTCGACCCTGAGCTGGTCGTCCTCGGTGGCCTGTTCGGGCGGATCCATCCGTTCATCGCGTCGACGGTGGAGCGCGAGCTCGACCGGCGTGCGCTCGCGGCGCCTCGGGCGCTTGTCCAGGTCGTGCCCGCCAAGCTCGGTGTGGACGCACCCGTGCTCGGAGCGGCCGAGCTCGCGTTCGAGCCACTACTCAGCGACCCGGCGAGGTGGCTCGTGCCACGTCGCCCAGCCATCGAACGCGTCAGTGCATGAGGGAGGACCGATCGCCGCACCAACCGTGAACGACCGCACGGCTCGCCGCCGGAACCTTGCGATCCGGCCATAGGAGGGTGGTAGCCTAGCCGGGCATTGCGTGCATTTCGAGAAGGGAAATCGCACCGCATGAATGAGGAGGAACGAAAAGCATGATCCATCGTCGAGTGATGCCGCTCCTTGCGGGCATCGTGATCGTCGCCGCTGCGTGCTCGAGCACGGGTGGCGGCGCCTCCGCGGGCGCTTCGTCGAGCGCGGGCGCGGCAGCATCCGCAGCCGGATCCGGGGGGAGGCTGCATCGTCGGCGTGTCCTGGAACAACTACCAGCAGCCGCGCTGGGCGAAGGCCGACGAGCCGGCCATGAAGAAGGCCATCGAGGACGCCGGCGGGCAGTACATCCGTGCCGACGCCAACCTCAAGATGGAGCAGCAGCTCACCGACATCGACACGATGATCGGCAAGGGCGCCAAGGTGCTGATCATCCTGGCCCAGGACACGAAGCTGATCCTGCCGGCGATCGAAAAGGCCAAGGCGGCCAACATCCCGGTCATCGCCTATGACCGACTGATCGAGGACCCTGCGGCCCTATACCTGACGTTCGACAACAAGCAGGTCGGCAAGCTCGAGGCCGAGGCCATCATGAAGGCCGCCCCCAAGGGCAGCTACGCCGTGATCAAGGGCAACGCCGGCGACCCGAACTCGAACTTCCTGCGCTCGGGCATGACCGAGGCCGGACTGCCTGAGAAGGGTGCGACCGGCGGCGACATCACGGTCGTCTACGAGGACTACACGACCGACTGGAAGACCGAGAACGCCCAGAAGAACATGGAGACGGCGCTCAACCAGGCGAACAACAAGATCGACGCCGTCGTCTCCGAGAACGACAGCATGGCCATCGGTGTCGTCGCGGCGCTCCAGAAGGTCGGCCTCGCCGGGACGGTCCCGGTCAGCGGCCAGGACGGCGACGAAGCCAACCTCAACAACGTGGCCAAGGGCCTCCAGACGGTCGACGTCTGGAAGGACGCCTTCGCCCTCGGCAAGACCGCCGGTCAGGCCGCGATCCAGCTGTGCAACGGCAAGAAGATCGCCGACGTGACCGCACCGCAGCTCCCCGACTACGTCAAGCCGGCCCAGCAGGGCACCGTCGACTTCAAGACCCCGGGCACCGATAAGACCGGCGCCGCGCCGAACGGGCCGACCGTCAAGTCGATCGTCCTGACCCCGGTCGCCATCACCGCCGAGAACCTGAACGTCCCGCTCGACCAGGGCTGGATCACCAAGGACAAGCTCTGCGCAGGTGTCGACGCGGCGAAGGCGCCGGCCGCCTGCAAGTAACGATCACGCTGTGAGATCGACGACCCGCGTGCGGACCCCGTGCGCGGGTCGTTCTCTATCATCCGAGTAGCACTCGAGGGCTGACGATGACCGAATTGGCCGGCACCGCGCCTGCGTCGATCGAAGGCGGCAAGCGTCCCTCACTCCGCGATCTCGTCGGCGCCGCCGAGATCGACTTCCGGCTCCTGGGGATCGTCGGCGCCCTGGTCCTGATCATCCTGATCTTCGGCGCCCTGACCGGTGGCCAGATGCTCGAGCCGGTCAACATCGTCGCCCTGTCGGTCCAGACGGCCTCGGTCGCCATCATCGCGACCGGCATGGTGCTGATCATCGTCTCGCGCAACATCGACCTTTCGGTCGGCTCCATCGTCGGCGTCGTTTCGATGGTCTACGCGCTGTTGATGACGGACCTGCTGCCGAAGGTCCTCGGCTTCGACAATCCCTTCTCGTGGCTGATCGCGCTTGGGCCTCGGCCTGCTCGTCGGCGCGGGATTCGGGGCGCTTCAGGGTTTCATCATCGCCTACGTCGGGGTGCCGTCGTTCATCGTCACCCTCGGAGGTCTTCTGGCCTTTCGAGGGATCGTCTGGCAGCTCTCGCAGGGTGCGTCAGTCTCAGGACTGGATCCAGCCTTCCAGCTCCTTGGCGGCGGCCCGGAGGGTTCGCTGGGCGGGATGCTGAGCTGGCTGGTCGCCGCGGCGGTCTGCCTGGCGATCATCGGCTTTCTCGTCTACAACCGACGTCAGCGGCGCAGGTTCGGATTCAAGCTACGGCCGATGTGGGCCGAGGTCCTCGTCGGCGTGGTCGGCTGTGCCGTGGTCGTCGGCCTCGTCGCCTACGCCAACGCGTATCTGTGGCCCGAAGGATTGGCGAACAGGTGGTCGCAGGACAACGGCGTCCCGGTGCCACCGGGTGGCATCGCATCGGGCATCCCCTTCCCGATCGTGCTCCTGTTGGTCGTGACCGTCGTGATGACGTTCATCGCCACGCGGCGCCGGTTCGGCCGCTACGTCTACGCGTACGGCGGGAATCCCGACGCAGCCGAGCTCGCGGGCATCAACACCCGCTTGACGATCCTGAAGACATTCACGCTGATGGGCGTCCTGTGCGCGATCGCCGGTGCGATCTCGGCGGCCCGGCTGAACGGGTCCACGCTTGACGTCGGCTCCGGCTACGAGCTCGACGTGATCGCGGCAGCGGTGGTCGGGGGGACGTCATTCGCCGGCGGCATCGGGACGATCCCGGGTGCCGTCCTCGGCGCGCTCCTGATGCAGGCGCTTCGATACGGCCTCGCCTTCGTCGGGCTGTCGTCCCCACAGCAGAACATCTTCGCCGGCATCGTCCTCGTAGTCGCGGTCGGCCTCGACACATACAACCGGCGACGAGCCAGGTAGCGGCAGGAGGATGCAAACAATGACTGTCGCGGAGCGAACCAAGCTCGTCGAGATGCGCAATATCAACGTCGCGTTCGGTGGCGTCCACGCGGTCCGGGACGTCTCCGTCGACCTCTATCCGGGCGAGGTCATCGGGATGGTCGGCGGGAACGGCGCCGGAAAGTCGACGCTGATGCGGGTCCTGTCCGGCGCTCACCGAGCCGACTCCGGCGAGATCCTCGTCGACGGCAAGCCGGCGTCGATCACCAACCCGCGCGATGCCAAGACGTATGGGATCGAGACGATCTATCAGACGCTCGCGCTCGCCGATAACGTCAATGCATCCGCGAATCTGTTCCTCGGCCGCGAGGTCACGACGCGGTGGGGCACGCTCGACGACTCCACCATGGAATCCGAGACGCGCAAGGTGATGGGTCGCCTGAACCCGAACTTCACGCGATTCACGATGCCGGTGAAATCGCTCTCGGGCGGTCAGCGGCAGGCGGTCGCGATCGCCCGGGCCGTCCATTTCAACGCACGGATCCTGATCATGGACGAACCGACCGCCGCGCTCGGGCCGGCCGAGACAGCGCAGGTCCGCGACCTCATTCGCCAGCTGAAGAACGAGGGCATCGGGATCTTCCTGATCAGCCACGACATCCACGACGTGTTCGACCTGTCTGACCGGATCAGCGTCATGTATCACGGCCGCATCGTCGACACGATGAACAAGGCCGATGTGAATCCCGACGAGGTGCTCGGGATGATCATCCTCGGCAAGAAGCCCGGCGAAGTGAGCGAGAAGGAGCTGGCCGAGATCGAGCTCCGCTGAGGCGGGGCCCGCGCCGCCCCCCGCTACATCCGGTGGAACGACGGCGACAGCGCCGGGTAGAGGTCGCGGTACAGCCCATGCATCTCCGCGTACCGGGGCGCGTCCGGGCCGGGTGACGCGACCGGCGTGGCGCGTACGACGGCCGCGGTAGCCTCGTCGACCGTATCGAACCAGCCGGCGCCGACCGTCGCGAGCAACGCCGCTCCGTAGGCAGCGCCCTCGCTCGTCTCGACCGTCGCGATCTCTGCACCGAGGACATCCGCAAGGATCTGGCGCCACAGCGGGCTGACCGTCCCGCCACCGGATGCCCGGATCTGGGCCGGCGCCGGCATCCCGGCCTCGGTCATGAGGTCGAGGCCGTCGCGCAGCCCGAATGCCACGCCTTCGAGCACGGCCCGCGTGAGGTGCCGGCGGTCGTGGCCGAGCGTCAGGCCCACGAACGCGCCGCGCGCGAGAGGGTCCGGGTGCGGACTGCGCTCGCCCGACAGGTAGGGCAGGAATATCAGGCCGTCACTCCCGGCGGGCACGCCCGCGGCCGAAGCCACGAGGTCGCCGAAGTCCGCGCCCGGTGCGAGGGCGTCGCGGAACCAGCGAAGGCTGCCGGCGGCGGAGAGCATCACGGACATGAAATGCCATCGGCCAGGAACAGCGTGGCAGAAAGCGTGAACCCGACCGTTCGGCTCGTACAACGGACGATCCGTGGCCGCGAACACGACGCCTGACGTTCCGAGCGACAGGGCCATCGATCCCGGCGACACGACCCCGACCCCGACCCCGTTCGCGGCCTGGTCCCCTCCCCCGGCCACGACCGGCGTACCGGCACGCAACCCGGTCGCGGCTGCGGCCGCCGCCGTGACGGTCCCCGTGATCTCGGGACCCTCGAACGTCGGCGGCATCCACGTCGCGCGGGATCTCCAAGGCATCGAGGACCTCGGCGGACCAGTCGCGCGCCGCGAGGTCGAACAGGATCGTCCCGGCACCGTCCGCCTTGTCGAGAGCATGCTCTCCGGTGAGTCGCAGCCGGACGTAGTCCTTGGGCAGCAGGACGTGAGCGGCCTGCGCCCAGACGTCGGGTTCGTGGTCGCGAACCCAGACCAGCTTCGGGGCGGTGAACCCGGTCAGCGCGTCGTTGCCGGTGATGGCGACGAGACGCTCGAACCCGACGGCTGCCCGGATAGCGTCGCACTCGGCCGCGGTGCGCTGGTCGTTCCAGAGGATGGCCGGCCGGAGCACCTCGTCGGCATCGTCGAGGAGGACGAGGCCGTGCATCTGGCCCGCCAGCCCGACCGCAACGACGTCCGTGCCCGAGACGCCGGTCGCCGGCCAGCACCGAGCCGATCGCGGCCACGGTCCCGTCCCACCAGAGTCGTGGATCCTGCTCGCTCCACAGCGGCTTCGGTGCGTCGAAGCCGTATTCCGAGGTCGCGACACCGCGGACGCCACCGCCCTCGTCGACGAGGACGGCCTTTGTCGCCGTCGTCGAAGTGTCGATCCCGAGGACGAAACCCACGTGCCGGTCAGCGACCCGCGTCGGCGGTCACCCGGCCGCGGTCCGCAGACCAGACGGACTGGTTGACGACGTTCTCCAGCAACTCCTGCTGGCCCGACTTCGGTCGCGGGTCGATCTCGCCGGACGCGACCTTCGCCTCGAGCGACTCGAGCGACTCCGACCCGTCGAGGATCGCCCGACCGAGCGACTCGTCCCAGCCCGCGTATCGCGCCTCGCGAAGCTCGTCGAGGCGGCCGCGCTCGATCAGGTCCGCGGCCACGAGCAACGCCTGGGCCAGCGTGTCGAGCCCGCCGATGTGGGCGTGGAACAGGTCGTTCCGATCGGTGCTCTGGCGGCGCAGCTTGGCATCGAAGTTGAACCCGCCGGGCGCGATGCCGCCATGACGCAGGATCTCGTACATCGGCAGCGCGAGGTCCTCGACCGAGTTCGGGAACTGGTCGGTGTCCCAGCCGTTCTGCGGGTCGCCACGGTTGGCGTCGATGCTGCCGAGGATCCCGTTCGCCGCAGCGAACGCAACCTCGTGGTGGAAGCTGTGGCCGGCCAGGGTCGCGTGGTTGGCTTCGATGTTGACCCGGTACTCGTCCTCGAGGCCGTTGCGGACGAGGAAGCCGAAGACGGTCGCGGTGTCGTAGTCGTACTGATGCTTGGTCGGCTCCATCGGCTTCGGCTCGATCAGGAGCTGGCCAGTGAAACCGATGCGGTGCTTGTGCTCGGCGACGAGGTGCAGGAAGCGGGCGAATTGGGCGCCCTCGCGCGCGAGGTCCGTGTTCAGCAGCGTGTCGTAGCCTTCGCGGCCGCCCCACAGGACGTAGTTCTCGCCGCCAAGCCGCTTGGTCACCTCCAGCATGTGCTTGACCTGCGCGGCGGCGTAGGCGAACACCTCTGGGTCGGGGTTCGTCGAGGCGCCAGCCTGGTAGCGCGGGTGGGTGAACAGGTTCGCCGTGCCCCAGAGGAGCCTGACGCCGGTCCGTTCCTGATAGCCCTCGGCGTCGTCGGCAAGCGAATCGAGGTTCGAGCGGAACTCCCTGAAGCTCGCGCCATCGGGCGCGACGTCCCTGTCGTGGAAGCAGTAGAACGGGATGCCGATCTTCTCGAAGAACTCGAAGGCAACGGCCATCCGCCTGCGCGCCGCGTCCATCGGATCGGCGCCGTCGGTCAGCCAGGGTCGATCGAGCGTCCCCGCGCCGAACATGTCGACGCCGGCCCACGAGAACGAATGCCAGAAGCAGACGCCGGGTCGAAGGTGCTCTTCCATCCGCTGGCCGAGGACGATCCGGTCAGGGTCGTAGACCTTGAACGACAGCGGATCCTGAGCGTCGAGCCCGCCGAACCGGATAGGTTCGGTCACGTCCGAGAAGAAGTCTTCGACCATCGCCCGAGCCTCCATGGCCGCTCGGACCATTCGTCGGCGGATCCCGCGGCGTTCCGGTCAGGGTATCACTCCCTATTTGTTTGGGAGATGGACAAATGCCGCGGTCCCGCGGTTGCGCGAGTCCGCTCGGGCTATCCGTCGAGCGCGTCGTCCTCGACGCAGATCGCCACGACACCGAGCCGGGCCAGCCGTTCGAAGATGGAGTGGCGGCGCACCGTCCATGACGCGACCTGGAGGCCGGCGTCGTGCGCAAGACCCACCGATCTGGCCTCGAGCGCTCGCCATTCGATCGACACCCCGACGCATCCGACGGCAAGGGCATTCGCGATGGTGGCGCCATCGAGCGTCCGGCTGTTGAGCCAGAGCGGCCACCCTGGCGCGAGTCGTGCGACGGCCTGCAGGACGGTCGCCGAGAACGACGAGACGACGGTCCGCTCGACCGCAGGTCCCCTGGCCGCTGCGAGCACCTCGACGGCGGGGCGCGCGACGTCGACCTTCAGTTCGACGTCCAGGTAGGGCTTCGATCCGACGGCCGCAAGGACTTCAGCCAGCGTCGGGACACCGACTTCGGCGAGCGCTGCTGCGGTCATGCCATCGACACGCCGTTCCACCCGCTGCACCCGGGTCAGCGTCTCGTCATGGATGACGACGGGCACGCCGTCGGCGGCGGCGCGAACATCGAATTCGAGACCGTCGCACGTGGACATGGCGAGAGCGGCCATGAAGGCCGGAACGCTGTTCTCGGAGCCTTGACGCCAATCGCCACGATGCGCCAAGCGAAGGGGCCGTGCGAGTGTCGAGTCCAAAAACTCCTGCCGATCGCAATACTCCTGCAAAGCCGACGCGGAGTATAGCGGAGGGTCCGCGATGATCTCGACCCGCCGTTCGTACCATTCCGGCTTCGCCGCGGGCGAGCGAAAAGGGATCGCAGCGCGGTGCGAAGCTCCTAGGGTCGTCGGACGCGCGGGCCACGCTGGTCATCGGGCAGGAACCGCGGCCGCCAGGGTGCGACGAGCGTGGCGAACGCCGCCTGCGCGAACACGTGGCGGAGCACGAGCAGATGGGCCAGGCGTGCCGCGGATCGGCGTGCCAGCCTGACGAGGGCGGCGTCTCCGACAGAAGGGACCGCTGCGGCGGCATCTCGAGCCGCGAGGACCGAGGACACGCGCAGGGCCTCGTCCTCATCTGGCGAGGCCGACCGCGGCCACGGATCGTCGACCGGCACGCCGCGCGATCCTGGCGCAGCCGCTGCAAGGGCCGCCACGTCCCGTGCGGTCGAGCGCGGCGAGGCGCGCGAGCAGCACCCGGACCGCGTCGCCATTCGGCCCGTAACGAGGCTGACCGACGGCGGCCTCCCAGCCCCGGGTGAGGCGCTCGCGCGTTCGCTCGCGAAACGGCTCGCTCAGCAGATCGTCAAGGAACGTCCCGAGCACGAGCTCGGTGCCGTACCCCTCGACGGCGTCGCGTACGCCCGGGCGTACTGCGGCCTCGCGATCGAGCCTTGAATCGACCGCCGCCTCCATCGCCTCGAGCGCCATCAGCCGGTCGGGCGGCAAGAAGCGGGCGATCGTCGCCCCAAAAGCGATCGGGGTCACCTCTGCACATGCCAGGCGATCGATATCGTCCGCATCGAGTGTGGCGACGCGAGCGAGGAAGATCTCGAGCTCCTCTGCCGGGTCCAACGGCCGTGGACGGGCTGCATACGCCCGTCGCTGAGTCCGACCCTCCCCGGCCTCACGCGCCTCACGCGCGTCCGTCGGCTCACGCGGCTCCCGTGGACGCGCCCCCGACCGAACCCCCACGCCGCCGCGACTACCGCGGATCCCGCGCTCGAGGTCGTACCGCTCGCGAAGCGCCGGGTCGCTCAGCCAGTCATGGGCGACGTTGATTCGCTTCGCGCGCTCGAGCCCTGCCGGGCCTGCGACATCGGGGTGGTGGAGCCGCAGCAGCGAGCGCCACGCGACCTCGATGACCTCAGGGGTCGCGTTCGTGGCGACCTCGAGGCGCGCGTACAGATCGTCGGCCGGGGTCGATGGGCGTGGCGACACGGCCGAATCCTACTGGCCCCGGGTCACCCCGCCGGCTCCGAGTACGCAATGTCCTCGCCGGACGAACGAGCTCAAGCTCGACTGAGCATCGCCTCGACGTCCTCGATCGGGCGGGTCGAGCGCTCGCCCGTCGCGCGTTCCGTGACCTCGACTCCGCCTGCCGCGAGCGATCGCGGGCTCACGGTGAGGATCCACGGCATCCCGAGAAGTTCCGCATCGGTGAACTTGACGCCGGGCGATTCGTCGCGGTCGTCCCAGATGATCTCGCGACCGGCATCGAACGCGAGCTGGTGCAACCGCTCGGCGACCTCGAGGACGCGCGGGTCCTTTGCGGCGCCGATCGAGACGAGGTGGGCCGCGTACGGGGCGACCTCGGCCGGCCAGACGATGCCCTTGTCGTCGTGGTGGGCCTCGACGATGCAGGCGACGTTGCGCCCGACGCCGATCCCGTACGAGCCCATCACGATGGGGTGGGCCTGGCCATCCTCGCCGAGATACGTCGATCCGAACGCCTTCGTGTACGTCGTGCCGAGCTTGAAGATGTTGCCGACCTCGATGCCGTTCCGAAGGATGACCGGCTCGCCGCAGGTCGGGCAGCGATCGCCTTCCTGGGCGTTCGTGATGTCGGCAACGACATCCGGGGTGAAGTCGCGGCCGACGTTGACGTTCCGGTAGTGGAAGCCCTCACGGTTGGCACCCGCGACGAGGTTGGCCGACCGAGCCACGAGGTCGTCGACGACCACCATCGTGTCGTGGGCGCCGATCGGCGAGCCGTATCCGGCTTCCATCCCGGCCGCCTTGATCTCCTCGACCTGTGCGGGCCGCAACCCGCCGGTCACGCTCGCGGCGTTGACGAGCTTCGTCTCGTTGACCTCATAGTCGCCGCGCACGATGGCCGTGATGAGTCGACCGTCGCCGGCGACGAAGAAGGCCGCCTTCGCCGTCCGCGAAGCGTCGATCCCGAGAAAGGCCGCGAGGCTCGCGATCGTCGTCGTGCCGGGCGTCTCGACGGTCTCGAGCGGCAGCGGTTCTTCGGGCGCGGGGTCCGCCTTGGGAGTGACGGCGACCTGGCGGTTGGCCGCGTAGCCACACGCCTCGCACAGGACGAGGACGTCCTCGCCGGCCGGGTTGAGCACCATGAACTCGTGGGCACCGGTGCCGCCCATCATCCCGACATCGGACGCGACCGCGATCGTCTCGAGGCCCAGGCGTTCGAAGATCCGGACGTACGCCCCGTACTGGGCCTGGTAGCTGACGTCGAGTCCGGCCTCGTCGCGGATCGCAGCTGTAGGCGTCCTTCATCACGAATTCGCGGACGCGGAGCAGGCCGCCGCGCGCGCGAGGCTCGTCGCGCCATTTGGTCTGGAAGTGGTAGACCATCATCGGCAGCTGGCGATATGACTTGACGATGTCGGCCAGCAACAGCGCGACGACCTCCTCGTGGGTCATCGCGAGCACCATGTCGCGGCCGTTCCGGTCCTTGAACCGTCCGAGCTCCGGTCCGATCGCGTCGTAGCGGCCGCTCGCGCGCCAGATGTCGGCCGGATGGACGACCGGCATCTCCATCTCCTGCGAGCCGATCCGGTCCATCTCCTCGCGGATGATCTGCTCGACGCGCTTGCTCACCCGGAACCCGAGCGGCAGGAGCGAGTAGAGGCCCGAGCCGAGCTGCCGGACGTAGCCCGCCCGCAGCAGCAGCCGATGCGACGCCATCTCGGCGTCGGACGGGTCATCGCGAAGCGTGGTGAAGAAGAGGTGGGAGAGTCGCATGGGCCGTAAGGATAGCCGCGACGGCCGCCTGCGCGGGACCGGCGCCAGCGAGAAGTAACGTTGGACACCGGCCGCGTCGTACCATCCGCGAGGCTCCCGCAGCGATGTCTCGCGGCGCGGTGGCGTTCGAGACAGCCGAAAGGACCCTGCCCCGGTGGATGGCGTGACCGCCATGCTCGTATTCGTCATCGTGCTCGCCGTCGCGTTCGACTACACGAACGGCTTCCACGACACGGCGAACTCCATCGCCACGTCCGTCGCGACCCGGGCCCTCTCCCCCGGCTGGGCGATCCTCATGGCGACGTCGTTCAACTTCATCGGCGCGTTCGCCGGCACGGCCGTCGCCAAGACCATCGGCAGCGGCCTCGTGGACGAGCAGACGACGACCCAGGCGATCATCGCCGCCGCGCTGATCGGCGCCATCGGCTGGAACCTCATCACGTGGCAGCAGGGGCTGCCGAGCTCGAGCAGCCACGCGCTCATCGGCGGCCTCCTCGGAGCGACGATCATCGGGGCCGGCGCCGGCGCCGTGAACGTCAATGGCGTCGTCAACAAGGTCCTGATCCCGATGCTGACCTCGCCGGTGGCCGGGTTCGTGATCGCATTCGCGCTCATGCTCTCGATCTACTGGGTGTTCCGGAGATCTCGTCGAAAGCCGATGGCACGCCGCTTCCGGCGCCTGCAGGTCATGTCGGCCGGCTTCATGGCCTTCGCCCACGGGTCGAACGACGCCCAGAAGACGATGGGGATCATCACGCTGGCCCTGTTCTCGGCGGGTGTCATCCCCGAGGTCGCCGTACCGACGTGGGTCATCATCATCTCGGCGACAGCGCTGTCGGCGGGGACGGCGGTCGGTGGCTGGCGCATCATGAAGACGATGGGTCAGCGCGTGGCAAAGCTCGAGCCGGTCCACGGCTTTGCGGCCGAGACGACCGCGGCCTCGATCCTCCTGGTGACTGCGGAGCTCGGCGCACCCGTCTCGACGACCCAGGTGATCTCGGGCTCGATCATGGGCGTCGGGGCGAGCCAGGGCGCGCGCGCCGTCCGTTGGGGCGTCGCGAGGCGCATCCTCGTCGCGTGGGTCCTCACCCTGCCGGGCGCCGGGATCCTCGCGGCCCTTGCGTGGGTGGTTCTCAACGCGCTGGGTGCCTCATGAGCCGCCAGTCTCGCTGGCAGAGCTCGCCCTTCCCTCGTCGAACGTCTGCCGGCCGCCGGCGCCGGCATTTCCGCCATCGAACGTCTACCTGTCGTCACCTGCCCGGAGGCACCGAGATGAGCTTTCGCCTGTTACCGAAGGACCCGAAGTTCTTCGAGCTGTTCGTCGCCGATGGCGACAACCTTGTTGCCGCCGCTGGCGCCCTCCACGAGATGGTCGACAACTACGACCGCCTCGAGGAACGCGTCGCCAACATCCAGGCGCTCGAAAAGCAGGGCGACGCGATCGACACCGAGGTCAATCGCCGGCTCGAAGACGCGTTCGTCACACCGTTCGACCGGGAGGACATCCACGAGCTGGTATCACGACTCGACGACGTCGTCGACGGCATCCAGTCGGTCGCCGAGACGTTCGTGATCTACCGCGTGTCCGAGCCGACCGCCGAGGCGAAACGGCTCGCGGCGATCCTCGATTCACAAGCCCAGGAGCTGTCGGCCGCTCTGCGGAAGCTGGACGGCCTCCGCGACTTGGAAGGGCATCTCGCGGCCATCCATCGACTCGAGAAGGAAGCCGACAGCATCTCGCGAGCGGCTGTGGCGCGGCTGTTCCGCGAGGAGTTGCCCGCCATCGAGGTCATCAAGTGGCGCGACCTCTACAACGACCTCGAGAACGCGATCGACGCCGCCGAGGACGCCGCCGAAGCCATGGAGCGGATGTACCACAAGGCGAATTGAGCCGCGGCGCGAGGTCGCCGTGGCGCCAGGGGTCGCGGCCGCGATCCGAGGTCGCGGTTCCCGCGGGGCCGTCGCCGGGCGGCCGCGCAGCCGCGGTCGGTCACGGGTCCCTCAGCGTCCCGCGCGCAGCCGCTCAGGCAGCTCCATGTAGTACTCGACGAATTCGACGCAGCGGCCGTGGCCGTCGAACCTGAGTAGCCAGTTGTTGTAGAACAGCGTCCGAAACGAGCCGTCGGGGTTCGTGTAGCGGCTCTCGCCGATCGCTGACGCGCGGTCGCCATCGAGCGCCCAGACGTCGTAGTGGGCTTCCCACGTCCCGGGCTCATCGCGGTTCTCGAGCCAGTTCTCGATGATGGCTTCACGACCGCGGACGGGCTCGTCGTCGTAGGGGTGGTAGCGGTATTCGGCATCATCCGCGAAGAGGGCGCCGATCGCCTCCCGGTCGTAGCTCTGCCAGGCGGCCACGTAACGGTCGAGCCAGACCTGGACGTCGTTGTGGGTCATCGGGGCACGCTCCTCTCCTCAAGCAGGGCGATGGCGGCGTCGAGCCGCTGGAGTGTTCGCTCGCGGCCGAGCGCCACGAGGGTGTCGAACAGGGGCGGCGTGGCGGTCCGGCCGGTGACCGCGACGCGGATCGACATGAAGAGGTCACCGACCTTCCAGCCTCGGGCCTCCGCAAGCGCCCGGAGCGGTGGCTCGAGCTCGTCGGCCTCGAACGTCACGGCGGTCGTATCGGTGACGACCTCGCGTGCCGCAAGGAGCCCCTCGCGCGTCGTCGCCGCATCCCAGCGCTTCGGCACCAGCACGACCGGATCCACGACCAGGTCGTCCACCCACAGGAAGCCGACCAGGTCACCGATGACCCCGAGTCGCGGCAGACGCTCGGTGATGATCGGCAGGAGGGCGCGGAGCTCCTCGTCGGTCGGCATCCGGTCGATCCGGCCGGCGTCGCGCTCACGCGAGACGAACGGCCGCAGTCGGTCGATGAGGTCCTCAGGCGCCAGGCGGCGGATCCACTGGCCATTGAGCCACTCGAGCCGCTCGCGATCGAACACCGCGCCACCCTTGTGGACGGTCGTGAGGTCGAAGCGCTCGACGACCTCGTCGAGCGACAGGACCTCCTCCTCGGTGCCCGTCGACCAGCCGAGGAAGGCGAGGTAGTTCACGAACGCTTCGCGGACGAACCCCTGGTCGATGTAGTCGTCGACCGCGGTCTGGGTCTTGCGCTTGCTCATCTTGGTCCGGTCGGGGTTGAGGATGAGCGGCAGGTGGGCGAAGACCGGCACGGGATAGCCGAGCGCACGGAACAGCAGGATGTGCTTGGGAGTGTTCGAGAGGTGGTCCTCGCCGCGGATGACGTGACTGATCTGCATCGCGGCGTCATCGACGACGACCGTGAAGTGATAGAGCGGCGAGCCGTCGCCACGCACGATCACGAAGTCGCCGCCGAGGTTCGAAACATCGATCTCGACGCGGCCGCGGACGACGTCATCGAAGGCGACGACTCCCGTCGCCGACCCGGAAGCGGAGCGCGCCTCGCCGCCCTTCGGCCTCGCGGGCTGCTCGGTCCTCGGCCGTCAACGTCGCGCATCGGCCGACGTAGCGCGGCGGCTGCTTGGCCGCCTCCTGGGCCTTCCGGTCGGCGTCGAGCTCCTCGGGCGTGCAGTAGCAGGGATACGCGAGGTCCGCGGCGAGCAGGCGCTCGGCGGCGGCGGCGTATGAGGGCAACCGCTGCATCTGCCGGTACGGCGCGAACGGGCCGCGCGCAGCCTCGCCGGCGACCTCCGGCCCCTCGTCCCAATGCAGCCCCAGCCAATGGAGCCCGTCGAGGATGTCGCGCTCGTACGCGATCGAGCTGCGCGCCTGATCGGTGTCCTCGAGGCGGAGGATGAACGTGCCGCCGGTCCGCCGGGCGTAGAGGTAGTTGAACAGGGCCGTCCGGGCCGTGCCGATATGGAGTGGACCCGTGGGGCTCGGAGCGATGCGGACGCGCGGCGCGGCGGACGGCATCAGTGGGCTGGGACGGTGTGGAACAGCGATGGATCGGCCTCGCCCGGAAGCACGCGAATGAGGCTCGCCGGGCGGAGCCCGAGCGTCGCGCGCCCGCGCGGCCCATCGAGCGTAAGGGAATCGAGCGACTCGCTCCTCGCGAGGATCGAGACCCGGGCGCCAGGCGTCAGGGCGCGCGCCTCGAGATAGCCGAGCAACCCGGCGTCCTCCTCGGCTTCCTCGGTGATGCGGTAGACCGTCGCTGTCTGGCCCGCCTCCATCTCGCTGAGCCGCGTTCCCGGCGGACGTCGCCGCGCGGTCTCGGCGTCGATCGGATTGCCGTGCGGGCACGTCTCGGGATGGCCGAGCATCTCGTCAAGCCGCGCCTCGACCCGAGGCGAGATCGCGCCCTGGAGGCGCATGGCCTCGTCGTCCGATTCGGCCCAGCCGAGCCCGACGACCGAGGTCAGGAGCCACTCGACGAGCGCGTGGCGGCGGAAGATGCCGTCTGCGGCGGCACGGCCGGCAGGGCTGAGGCTCAGGTCACGGCCCTCGGCATGGTCGACGAGGCCGTCGGCAACGAGCCGGCGGAACATCTCGCTCGACGCCTGCGTGGTGACGCCCAGGTGACGGGCGACCTGCGCAGCCGTGATCCGGCCGGCGTCGGTCGATCCCTCCATCACGCGGAGCGCGAGGAGGTACTCCTGGGCGGCCGCTGACAGGTCGCGCTGGTTCTGGCGTCGGGGCATCGAGTCAGGATACGGGACGGACCGGAGGCATCGATGCCGGCCCCGGCCGCGTCCGACGAGCGACCGCGATCAGGAGACCGACCAGCCACGAGAGCAGCAGCACGGTCCCGAGGGCGACGCGTCTCGAGCCGTCGTCGGCGGCAGCGCCGGTCGCCGAGAGGACGAGGGCGACGAACGAGGCGACTGCGAGCAGCGTGATCGTCGCCATCGTCGTCACCGACGCGAGGATCGGGACGGCCAGCAGAAGCGCGAGCATCGCGATCTGGAGCCCGATGACGAACGGCTCGGTCGCGCCGTCGCAGGTCGCGGCGAATCTGCCGCAACCGGTCAGCTCGCCGGCCAGCCAGCCGATGCCGAACGCGATCGGGAGCCAGCCCACGAGGGCCCGGATGATCCGGCCACGGGTGCCGCCGGTCCGGTCGTCGAGCAGTGCGCGGCCGAGCTCGGACAGCGCTCGGCCGATATCGGGTGGATCGGCGTTCGGTGTGGCGTACGGCGGCGGCTCCGGGGGAGTTGTGCCAGGCGCTCGGGGGCGGACCTTCCGCCGCGGTGGCGTGGTCGTTCTGCGGCGGCGTCTCCTCGGCAGGCCCCGAGGTCGACTCCCACCAGGACGTCGTCGTATGCATCGGCTCGGAGCTTGCTGCCGGGCCTGGCGGTGTGCCTGGGCTGCCGTTCGTGGGTCGGGCTTTCATCTGACCCGGTTGTGTTCGTCGCGTTCGAGGGCTGTGCCGCGCTGGTCGCATCCGCGGCCCGTCCTCGGCTCGTGCGCCTGGCTCGCGCCTGGTACTCCGGCCCGTGCTTGCGGGGGTCGGCGTACTCCTTCGGGTTGAGCGTCCAGTACGTACCGCTGGTCGTGCCGTACCAGCTCGCGCCACCCCAGTCCGGTTCGAAGGGCGTCGCGTCGACGCCGTCGTACGAGGTCGAGCCGAAGGTGGCTTTGTTCCGGCGGCGTCGGGTTCCGTCGCGGACCGAGTTGGGCCGCCGGGTCCGCTCGCCGTGTCGTCGCCGGCCGACGGGTCGGCGTTCGACGCCTCATCGGCTCGGTATCCGGCGTCGGGATCGGTGGCAGGCCTCGGGCCGCGACCGTCGGCCGCCGAACCAGCCGTGGTGCCACCGGCTCCTGAACCGCGGGCGCCGTTCGTGGACCTGGTTTGCTGACCGCGGCCAGTCGCCGAGCTCGCGCCGTCGGCCGTCGACGGCCCAGCGCCCGCAGCCGACGGTCTCGGACCACCCGCCGAGGCATCCGCGGACGTCCCGTTCGCACCCGACCGACCAGCCCCCGGCGTCCCGCCGCCCGACCCCGGCGTTCCTGCGCCGCTTGACGGTCTCGCGCCGCTGGTGCCCGCACGCCGCCGGCCGCGCGCCCCGCCGAACCAGCCCGGCCTTCCGTGGCCCAGCCAGTACCAGCGAAACCGCCCGACGTCGGACCGGTGCCCGGACGCTGCGGCCGGCCCCGCGCACCGTAGGCTCGATGCGTCGCTCCAGCGCGACCGGTGTCGGCCGCCGACGGGCGCGATGGCGACCGGGGACCGGAGGCGCGTGCCGCGCCCCCACCTGCGATCTGCTCGTATGCCGCCTGGATCGCCAAAAACCGCGGGAGCGCGGCAGGGCCGGCGGCATCGGGATGGTTCACCTTCGCCAGGCCGCGATAGGCCCGCTTCACATCCTCAAGCGAAGCGCCGCGTGAGAGCCCCAGGACCTGGTATGGATCGCGTTCGATGGCCATCGTGCCGTCACGCTACCAGCGCACGGCGTCTGGCGCCTTCGAAGTTCGCCTCACTCCCGTGGGCCGGCCCTAACGCCGACAGATCAGCCGACGAGCTCGCTGACCGGCGCGAGCTCGAACTCGGGGATCGACTCGGCGCCGACCCGGCCATGCGGGTCCAGGCTCGTCGGCCGGTGATATCGGGCCAGTTCCCGGAGTGCGCCGGGGTCGAGGACGCCGACCTGGCGGAGCGCCTCGACCGATGCCGACCACGTCCCGCGGTCGAAGCCGTCCCCATCTTCGACCTTGAGCGCGAGCCCCGAAGCGCCCGTTTCGTTGGTGAGGCTACGTTCTCCCGGCAGGATCCCGTGGGCTCGCAGCGCCTCAGCCCCGCCCTTGCTCACGAGCCGGCCGGGGGCGGCCTTCATGAGTGACGTGTCGAGCCGGTCGTGGCGGCCCGCGACCATCTCCGGGTGGGCGAGCATCGCGTCGCGAACGATCGTCAGCGAGGCCGCCAGCTGGCTTCGGGGATCCTCGGCCGGGACGGCGGACGGGTCCGCCAGCATCGCGTAGGCGCGCGCGACGTCCCTCAGACGGAACGCGTACGTATCGACGCCGCAAGCATCGATGGCGGTCACGAGCTTCGCCGGCGTCATCCCGAAGCGCGCGAGCGACGGCGCTTCGATAGGCCACATGGGCCGGGTGGTTCGGCCTCCAGTAGTCGGTCGGATCCCAGTTGTTGAGGCGGCTGAGCAGCAGGAAGACCGTGTGCTGCCCGGAGCACATGTGCCGGATCGCTCCCGCCTTCTCGCCATCGCGGGCCAGGCGGGCCGCGGTCAGCGCGTCGAGGGGCGCTCCCTCGGAGCCGCACCCCAGGTTCGACTGGCTGACACCAGAGCGTCGATAGAGGCTCTGGAGCGTCCGAACATGGACATCCTCGCCCGAATGCGAGCTGGCCATGATCGCGAGCTCGGCCGGCTCGAGGTCGAACTCCTTGGTGCCGCCGGCTTCGAGCAGCGCCAGGAGCCCGAACGGCTTCACCGTCGAACGAAGCGTGACGACTCGATCGGGGTCGCCGAGCTGATGGATGATCCGGCCGGCGGCGTCGGCTTCGACCACGTCGCCGCGATGGAGGCTCTCCTCGACGCCGTTACGGAGATGGCGGACGAGGATGGGTGTCTGTGCCTTCGGTCGCGTATTCGCGCGAGCACTCGCCCGCGGCTTGCGGGCAGGGGTGGGCGCGGCAGCGTTGGACGGGCTGGGGCTGCCCTTGACGATCACGATGTGGCTCTCCGGGGTGGCAAGGGCTCGGTGGTGGGAGGCGAGGATACCGCGACCATTGCTACGATGGGAGCCCTCACGTCCGCCCGTCGCCCGGAGGTCCCGCCTGTTCCATGGCGTCTCCCAACCTGCACGTCTCGCAGCATCCGGCCGTCCTCCACAAGCTCGCGATCCTGCGTGACGAGCACACCGAGCCGAAGAAGTTTCGCGAGGTCGTGCGGGAGCTGTCGTGGCTGCTGGGATACGAGGCACTGGCCGACGTGGGTGTCCGACCGCTCGAGATCCGCACTCCGATGGAGCCGATGACGGCCCACGAGTTGGGGGAACGCGTCGGCTTCGTCCCGATCCTGCGGGCGGGGCTCGGGATGGTCGACGCCATGCTCGAGCTGATGCCGACGGCGCAGGTGTGGCACCTCGGGTTGTTTCGCGATGAGCGGACGCTGCGACCGGTCGAGTACTACAACAAGCTCCCCGACTCGGCGACTGTCGACCTCTGCCTGATCCTCGACCCGATGCTGGCGACCGGCGGTTCCGCGACGGCCGCGATCGAAGTGCTGAAGAAGTGGGGCGCCGTCCGGATCAAGCTCGTCAACCTCATCGCAGCGCCGGAAGGCGTCGAGGCTGTCACCACTGCTCACCCCGACGTCGCGATCCACTGCGCGGCGCTTGACCGGTCGCTGAATGATCGCGGCTACATCCAGCCGGGTCTCGGTGACGCGGGCGATCGCCAGTTCGGGACGGGCCGCGGGACGTAACCGCTCGAGTCCACCGAGTGACGGATCACAGGTACCGCAGCCACAGGTAGACGGTCGAGATCGCGAGCGACATCAGCACCACGACCGAGCCGTATCGCAAGAACTGGCCGAACGTGATCGGGTGCCCGTCGCGCGCCGCAAGGTTGGCCACGACGATGTTGGCCGAGGCGCCAACGATCGTGAGATTGCCGCCGAGGCACGCGCCGAGGGCCAGCGCCCACCACAGCGGATCTGGCTCGAGCCCCGTCTCGATCATCCGCTCGACGATCGGGATCGCCGTCGCCGTATAGGGGATGTTGTCGACGACCGCGGAGCCGGCAGCAGACACCCACAGGATGCCGATCGTCGCGACCTCCTGGCGGCCGCCCGCGACGTCAGCCAGCGCGTCCGCGACCGTGCCGACGATCCCGACCTGGACCACGGCCTCGATGAGCATGAACAGGCCGACGAAGAAGAAGAGCGTGCTCCACTCGATGTCGCGCAGGGACTCATGGGGGTCGAGCGGTCCGACGATCATCAGGACGGTCGCACCCAGGAGCGCGATCGTTGCCGCTTCCACACCGATCACCGAGTGCAGCAGGAAGCCGGCGATCGTCAGGCCGAGGACGATCAGCGCCTTGATCATCAGCGGACGATCCGTGATCGACGCTGATGGGTCGATCGTCGCGAGCACGTCGAGACGATCCTGGTCGTCGGCCATCGAACGCCTGAACCACAGCCAGAGGATCGCCAGGAAGACGACCATGATGACGACGATGACGGGTGCAAGGTTCACGAGGAAGTCGCCGAAGTCGAGCCCTGCCGCGGAGCCGATGAGGATGTTCGGCGGATCGCCGATGAGGGTCGCCGTGCCGCCGATGTTCGAGGCAAAGATCTGGCTGATCAGGTACGGGAACGGCGAGACCTTGAGCGTCCGAGCGATCGACAGCGTGATCGGGGTGAGCAGCACGACGGTCGTCACGTTGTCGAGGAAGGCCGCGAGGAGCGCGGTCGCGATCGAGAGGATGACGAGCAGCCGGAACGGCTCGCCGCGCGACTGATGGATCGCGATCCCGGCGACGTACTCGAAGAAGCCGGTCTTACTGAGGCCGCCGGCCAGGATCATCATCCCTGCCAGCAGGAAGATGACGTTGAAGTCGATCCCGGCGAACGCCTCTTCCTGGTCGACCACCCCGAGGACCACGACCAGGAGGCCGCCGAGCAGCGCTACCAGTGTCCGGTCGAAGCGCTCGGAGGCGATCAGCGCGTACGCGACGATGAAGATGCCGCCGGCCAGCACGACATCCATGTCAGGACGCCCGACGGGCGCGCGAAGGCCCGGGCTGGATCGATTCGGTATGTCGGTCGCTCGAGGACGCGAGAGTGCGGTTAGGTCGTACCTATCCACCAGGGCCGTCGCTGGCCGCCACCACCAGCGACGTGCGCGCGAGGCCCACGTTCATCTTCTCGCGTGCATCCATGACCGGTGAAGCCTACACGCTCACAAGTCGCTGGGCCCACTTCTTATCCTCCCACACTATTCCGGTCCACCCTTCATCTTACCAACATCCGCAACCGCACACTTCTCACCCCGCCGCATGTGCAGATCATCCACAACGTACCTCAGCAGCTTCTTCAATCCCACGAATGTTTTCGTATCCAGTCAACACATCCATACCTCGTACCGTGCCGCGATCCTGCTCCCGTCGAATCAACTACTGAACCCATCTTCTTCCCGTCAGTCATCTAACCCGGCGACACTTCTTCACTCACATCACACTTCGTTCGTATCCGCCTCCGACCGCAGCGTTCGTCAAGTGTTTGTCACCCTTCTCTGTCCTCCACCATCTCCTCTCCCTTCCTGCTGACCCCCTCTCCGAGGCCTCGTGCTCGTTGGAACCGGCGCCGGCACGGTGTATGCGATCGGTGGCGACGGCGCTGCGATCTCGCCCGGACCGAGGCCGACGGCCAGTGTGACGAGCGAGGCTCCATCGGCGGCCGCCTCACCAACTCCTGCCGCCGTCCCCGCTCGCGAACCCGTGGTCGCGAAATTCGACTGGGCGACGAGCGCGCCCGATGCCTCGTTCGTGAGTGAGGCGCTCGCCCGTGCGCCTGATGGGCGCCTGTGGCTTGCGGACGTTGCCAACAGCCGATTCGGGATCTTCTCGGCCGACGGTGCATTCGCGGAATACTGGGGCGAGCCGGGCACGGGTCCCGGCCAGTTCGACCTGAACCGATCGACCGGCGACGGCTTCGGCGGCATCGCGTTCGCGAAGGACGGCTCGTTCTACGTTCTCGATGTCGGGAACTACCGCGTGCAACAGTTCGACGCCAAGCGCCGGTTCGTTCGCCAGTGGGGCGGGTTCGGGTCGGATCCAGGCAAGTTGTCGGATCCTCTCGCGATCGCCGTTGCACCAAATGGCGACGTCCTCGTTTACGACGACGTGCGTCGGGTGGTCGAAACCTACGATTCCTCCGGTACGCCGCTGCGCTCGTTTGATCCGCTCATCGGCGCGCAGGGCAGCGCCGGCACATTTGCCGTTGATGGGGAAGGCAACGTGTATGTCGGCGTGCTCGGACCCAACGAGGTCCGTCGGTTCGATCCGCTGGGCAGGCAGACGGGGACGTTCGGCTCCGACGACACGCTTCCCAAAGGGCCGAACGGAGCAGCCGCCGACGACTCAGGTCGACTGTACGTGGCGTCCATCCCTACCGCCGGCCTTACGCGGGGCCTCACCGTGTTCGGACGTGACGGAACGGTCCTTGGGTCTTGGGGCGAAGCAGGGACGGCCAAAGGACAGCTGGGCTTCCCCTGGAGCGTGGCGCTTGATGGCGATGGCCATGCCTTCGTGTCCGAACTCGGTGGCGATCCCGGCATCCCATCGTCAAACCGTATCCAGCGGTTCACGCTGACGCTGCCCGCTCCGTAGACGCCCTCGCGTAGCACTCGTGGCCCATGACGGCCTCAAAGTCCGCCTGCGGCGTGCAGAGCGTCGCCAAGGCTCGTTTACGACTCGCGCAGAAGCTTCTCGAACGGCACCGGGTCAGGCGAAGGGATCACGGCGTGGCGTCGACGGCCGGGCTGCCACGACCGCGGACAGCTCGGTCGCGGCGCGTTCGATGCGCTCGATCAGGCTGCCGTCGACGGCGTCGGCGCCCTGGCCCCAGTCCTCGGTGGCCGCATAGACGCCCGTCGGAACGACGGCGGCCTTGAGATAGGCGAACAGCGGTCGGATCGCGTGCTCGATGGCGAGCGAGTGGCGCGGCGTGCCGCCTGTGGCGCCGATGAGCACGGGCTTGCCGTCGAAGCCGTCGCGATCGATGAGATCGAAGAAGAGCTTGAAGAGGCCGCTGTACGAGGCACTGAAGATCGGCGTGACGGCGATCACGCCGTCGGCCCAGAGGACGCCGTCGAGCGCCGACTGGAGCGTCGGTGACGGGAAGCCGGTCAGCAGGTGGTTTGTCAGATCCTGGGCGAGGTCGCGGAGCTCGATGACCTCGGTCTTCGGCTCGATCCCGGCCTCGCGCAGGTGTCGATCGACTGCTGCGGCGAGCCGGTCGGCCAGCAGGCGGCTCGATGACGGCTCACCGAGCCCGGCGGTCACGGCGACGAGCGACCGCGCCGGGGACGTGGTCACGGGAACGTGCTCACGCAGACGAGGTCACGGGAACGTGCTCACGCGCGCAGGCTCACGCGCGGGCGGGTTCGCGCGCGGCGCGGCGCGTGTCGATCTCCGCGGCGGTCTCGGCAGTCGCGGCGGCAGGTGCGCCCGTCTCGGGGTCATGCACGCCCGCCTCCTGGGCAAGCACTCCGGGTTCGGCGGGCACGCCGCTCTCGGCGGCTCGGGCCGCCAGGACCCGCGGGTGGAGCGGCGGGTCCGACGGTACGCCCGCCGGCCGAAGCGCCTCGAACTCCCGGCGCAGGACAGGAATCACCTCGGAGCCGAGGATCTCCATCTGATCGAGCACGGTTGCGAGCGGCAGGCCGGCATGGTCCGCGATGAACAGCTGGCGCTGATAATCCCCGACGAACTCGCGGAAGCCGAGCGTGCGGTCGATGACCTGCTGGGGACTGCCGATCGTCATCGGTGTCTGGGCCATGTAGTCCTCGAGCGACATCGCGCCGCCATACACCGGCGCGTGGTCGAAGTACGGCCGGAACTCGCGAATGGCGTCCTGGCTGTTCTTGCGCATGAAGACATGACCGCCGAGCCCGACGATCGCCTGATCGGCCGGTCCGTGGCCATAGTGCTCCCAACGGCGCCGATACAGTTCGACCATCCGCTGGACGTGCTGCTTCGGCCAGAAGATGTTGTTGTGGAAGAAGCCGTCGCCGTAGTAGGCGGCCTGCTCGGCGATCTCTGGGCTGCGAATCGAGCCGTGCCAGACGAACGGCGGGACGTTTTCGAGCGGCCGAGGGGTCGAGGTGAAGCCGGTCAGCGGCGTTCGGAACTTGCCCTCCCAGTCGACAACGTCCTCGCGCCACAGGCGTCGGAGCAGCTCGTAGTTCTCGTAGGCGAGCGGGATCGCGTTGCGTAGGTCCTGACCGAACCACGGGTAGACGGGACCCATGTTGCCGCGACCCATCATGAGGTCGACGCGGCCCTCGGCGAGGTGCTGCAGCATCGCGTAGTCCTCGGCGATCTTGACCGGGTCGTTGGTCGTGATGAGCGTCGTGGCAGTCGAAAGCTGGAGCCGCTTGGTCTTGGCGGCGATGTAGCCGAGCATCGTCGTCGGCGAGGACGGAACGAAGGGCGGGTTGTGGTGCTCACCCGTGGCGAACACGTCGAGGCCGATCTCCTCGGCCTTGAGGGCGACCTCGACCATCACCCGGATCCGCTCTTCCTCGGTGACGGTCTTGCCCGTGGTCGGATCGGTGGTGACGTCGCCGACTGTGAAAACGCCGAATTGCATGTCTGAGTCCATCCTTGACGGCTCGGCCGTCGATCACGCCTCGTCCGAGGCGGCTGCTCCATGAAGTATAGGCGACAAGTAGTTGCAGATGCAACTATCTGCCGCTGCTAATCTCCGGGTGATCGAAGGAGGGACCATGAACGTCAGTTCCGGAGAGCCGGTCAGCTTCGAGACCGATATCAAGCCGATGTTCCGGGAGCGCGACCGCGAATCGATGGAATTCGGGTTCGATCTCTGGGCGTACGACGACGTCAGCGAAAACGCCGATGGCATCCTCGCTCGGGTGAAGAACGGCTCGATGCCGTGCGACGTCAAATGGGATCGGTCCCAGGTCGATCTGTTGGAACGCTGGGTGACGAGCGGCAAGCCGCGCTGACGGCTCGCTGCGGCCACCGCAACGCTATCCGGCCGGCGCCGCCTCGGCCCACGGCATCAGGGGCGGCGGCTCGATCGTGGATGAGATTGCGACCTCGCGACCGCCTTCGGACATCGAAGTCCTCGCAGCCTCGAGGATCTCCACGACGTGAGCGGCCTGCTCGGCGCTCGCGCGATGCGGCCGGCCCTCCTCGATCGCGGCAGCCATCTCGGCGACGCCACGCGCCCATGCGATGCCCTTGAACGCCGGCCGCACCGGCTCCACCGCCTCGAACTCACCGCTGAACGGCCCGACTTCGACGATCGCATCGAATTCCTGGAAGCTCGAGATCGCGAGTGACGCGTCATCCCCGTGGAACTCGAGGCTGCCGCGCGCCTTGGCCGGTCGTCCGACATAGAAGCTCGCCGTGAGACGGACGACCGGTCCACTCGCCAGCTCGACCGCGGCGACGATGAGATCGGGGCTGCCGATCCGAAACGGCGTCCCGGCCAGGGTCGTTCGCTCGGGCATCAGGTCCCAGCCCCACGCGCGCACGGAGCGGGCGGGCCCGAGCATCGTCGTGACGAGGGTCAGCGGGTAGACGCCGACATCGACCAGCACACCGACCTCGTAGAACGGCGGTGGCGCGGGGTGCCAGGTCTCGATCCGGCCCCAGTTGACGTCCGCATAGATCGCCCGGACGGTGCCGAGTCGGCCGTTCCGGATGAGGCTCGCAGCCGTCTGCTGAGCCTCGCCGAGAAATGTCGAAGGCGATCCGCCGAGCCGGACCCCGCGAGCCGCGGCGAGCTCGATGAGCTCGCGAGCTTCGGTCGTTCGAAGCGCAAGCGGCTTCTCGCTGTAGACATGCCGGCCGGCCTCGAGCGCCTGCTTCGTGACCGCGAAGTGCGCCTGGTGGACGGTGAGGTTCACGACGATGTCGATCTCGGGGTCGGCGAGCAGGTCTTCGAGGGTCGTGTGCGCGCGGATGCCGTGTTCGCGTGCGAAGGCCACGGCGCGGTCCGTGTCGAGGTCAGTGGCCGCGACCAGCCGGATCTCCGGATGGGTCACGATGTCGCGGGCATAGCCTCCGGCGATGTTGCCGGTCCCGACGATGCCGATCCCGAGTGGAGTCATTGCGAGAGGCTACGACATCGGCCGCGCCCTGGCGCGGTCAACCCTGCTGTTCCCCACAGAACCGTTCTCGAACGAGTTCCTCGTGGATCCGTCCCCAGACTGCAGACAGATGCACTGTGAGCGTCGGTCCACGAGGCGTTCGTTGGAAAACCGTTCCCCACGGAACGGCGGGGCGTCAAGGGCCGGCGCAGGCCGGCCGGGGGATGGAGTCGGCCCCGGCGGGCCCACTGAACGAGGCCCTCCGCGGCGACATCCCCTATCGTCACACCATGCGCCGCGACCAGATCGCACTTCAGCTCTACACCGTCCGTCGCCTCGCGGCCCAGGACCTGCCCGGAACGCTGCACGCCGTCGCCGTCGCCGGCTACCGAGCGGTCGAGATCGCCGGCCTGCCAGAAACGCCGCCGAACCGGCTCGCCGCCCTCCTGCAAGAGAACGGACTGCAGCCGATCGCGGCCCACGAGAGCCTCGATCATCTCCGCGCCAACGCCTCGGAAGTCGCCGACCGCCTCGCTGAGCTCCGATGTCCACGCGTCATCGTGCCGTCATTCCCCGAGGCCGACCGGGAAACGGCCGACGATGTCCGGCGGTTTGCTCGCGAAGCTCGGGGCCTTTGCCGCGACATTCGCCGAACGGGGCATCCGGCTCGGCTACCACAACCATTCCTTCGAATTCGAAGACGTGGACGGCGCTCCGTTGTGGGAGACGCTGCTCGCCGAGCTGCCATCCGACGTCGACATCGAGCTCGATGTGTATTGGGCGGCGGTCGGTGGCCGAGATCCGGTGTCAGAGATCCGGGCGACCGGCGGATCGGGTCCGGCTCCTTCACCTGAAGGACCGGGCGGAAGGACCGGTCGTTCGTGACGCGCCGCCCGGTCACGGCACGCTCGATATGGCCGCGATCGTCGAGGCCGGACGCGAGGCGGGCGTCGAGTGGTACATCGTCGAACAAGACGAGCCGCAGGATCCGCTGGTCGACATCGCCAGCGGACTTGGCTACCTCGAGACACTCACCGCCTGAGGCAGGTTCAAGCCCGGTATTGCGGCATCCGGCTCCGGTTCGTGTACCCGCCGCCGAACCAGCTGAACACGTCGAACGCGATGCCGATCGCCAGCCACACGTAATCGAAGCCGTTGATGCCGGCCGGATAGACGAGGACGTACATCAACGTCGTCCATGGGGCGATGAGGAAGCCAAGCAACGGCAAGAGGAACGAATTGAAGGTCTCGTTCCAGCGCAACGGCTGGATGAGCCACCAGAACAGGATCGCGCCCCTCGGCCCGATAGCGAACAACGCGGCGATGACGCAGCACATCGGTTGGCCTCCTCAACCGGCCGAGGCGACGGGCCGCGGCGGGTCCGTTGAGTGTAAGCCGCGCGATCGAGGCGAGGCACCGCCCAAGGCGCCACCGTAGCCCAGGCAGCATCACCGTCGTCTGGCGATCCATACCTCGGCGGTCGTGGGCGCCGTTCCCGCGTGCACGGCCGCGGTGAGCTCGCCGAGAAGCTCGTCGAGGTCGACGTGGTCCCGCAGTCGATCGCCAAAGGCCGCCACGACCGCCTCTCGGTCGACATTCGCCCGGTCGAACCGCCGATCGACCGTCCGTTGGATCCGCCGCCGCAGTGGTTGGAACAGCGCGAAGACGCCAAGGGTTGACGCGGCGACCACGATCGTGTCGCTCGCTGTGACCGACGTGAGGACTCCCTCGAGCACCACGACCGAAAGCCCGAACGATGCGGCGAGCACGATCGTCAGGATCGCGTAGGCGATGGTGCGGCTGACGATCCGATCGATGTCCCATAGTCGGTAGCGGACGATCGCGACGCCGATCGCGACCGGCACGAATGCGAAGGCGACGAGTCCCGCGGCCCATAGACCATCGCTGACGGGGCCGACCGTCGCGATCGAGAGCAACAGCGCCGTCACGCACGCGGCCGACGGCAGCCCGAACCACTTCAGCTGTTCCCGCTCGACGGGTCCGGCCCGGCGGACCCGCAGGATCAGCGACGCAAGCGCCAGCACGAAGACGGGGACCGCGAGAGCCGCGCCGACGGTCGCGGCCAGTTCGAGCAGCGTCTTGGCGCCCGTCACGCCGAACGGGTTCACGATCCACGGCGCGGCGCTGAGCGGCCCGGGCGCGAGTGCCATCCCCACGACCGACAGCGGTATGCCGACCGCGGCGAGCCAGCCACCCAATCGCCAGCGAGGTGACAGAAACCGACCTGTCGGGAATAGGAACATCAGGAAGAGCGCGAGCCCGCCCATGGTCGGCCCGAACAGCCATGAACCGAACCACGCGCCGAGGACGTCGAACGGGACGTCCACTCCGCTGTCGTGCGCGAACTCGGCGTACGAGAGCCCGTAGAACGACAGGGCCGCCGCGAGTCCCGCTCCGCTCATCATCCAGCCGATCGGGTTCGACGGGGACTCGAATTGCGATGAACGCGCCAACCACCGAGAGATTCACGACGACCGCTGCGAAGACGAGGATGAAGGGCGCGGACCAGGCGGGACCCTCGAACTGTCGGACCTGGATGACGACGCCTACGGTCGCGATCACGAGAGCCGGCACCGACAGCGACATCGCGGCGAGCGCGAGCCCGCGCGGAGGCCAGCCGACTCGGCGCCGGGACTCGCGGAGGGGCGGCGCGATGGTGTCCGTTATGGTCATCCTCGCTCGTATATCGGCTGGTCCGCGGATCGTGCTGGACAGCCGTGACGACTTCGTTACGGCGTCCGGGCAGGGACCCGCCCGCGTTCAGACATTCGCGCCGGCGGCCGCCTGCTCCTCGGCGTAGTTGATCAGGTCGAGCTCACCGGGCGATCGGCCCTCGGCGGTGAGGAGCGCGGCTGCCTCGGCGCGGTGCTGGGTCCCATGGTTCACGACGTGGACGAGCATCTGCCAGACCGGCACGCCGCCATGGACGTAGGCGACGAACCCGTCGGTGATGGTCGGCAACCAGGCATCGATGGCGGCCCATTCGGCCTCCCATCGCTCGCGTAGCTCGTCGATCGTTGGAAGCGGCTCGTCCTCCGGGCTCGGCTCCTCGCCTGTGTCCTGGAACCCGTGGCGCCAGCGTTGGGCGGCACCGAGCTGATGGACCAGGATGCCGCCGAGGCCACGCTCGTCCACGACGTTCGTCCGCGACCAGACCGCAGGGTCGAGACCGTCCAGCTTGGCCAGCACGCGCTCGGTCGCCCAGCGGTCGTAGGCGAACAGGAACCGGACCTCGTCGGTCTGCATCGATCGTGTCTCCCGCTTGTCAGGCTTGGTCGAGGTGGCGCGACAGGAACTCGAGCGTCCGCCCGAAAGCAAGCTCGGCGGCGTCGGCGTCGTATGCGTCTCGGGAAGGCTCGGCGAACCAGTGACCGGTCCCCGGATAGCGATGGATGGTGACGTCTCGGCCGGCGTCGCGGAGCGCCTGCTCGAGCTCCCGGACCCCTTCGTCAGGCTCGAACTCGTCCTGCTCGGCAAAGTGCCCCAGGACAGGCGCCTTCGACTTCGACACGAAGTCGTCGATGTAGGTGCCGTAGTAGACGACCGTGGCGACGAGTCGATCGCGCTCCGACGGTGCCCAAAGAGCGTACGCAGCACCGAAAGAGAAGCCCGAGGACGGCAATCGGCGCTCCCGGGCCGAGCCGTTCAGCGAGGTGGTCGACCGCCCCGAAGGCGATGGCGTCGGCGCCGCCCGCATCGCCTCCACTTGCGAGGCGCTGCGCGTCTTCTCGTTCCGTCGCGACCTGGCCGTGGAACATATCGGGCGCGATCACGGCGTACCCAGCGTCCACGAGTCGGTCGGCGTACGCGAGCACGTCGTCGTTCAGGCCCCACCAGGCGTGGAGAACGACGACGCCGGCGCGGGCGCCATCGGGAACTTGAAGATATGCGCGGGCTGTCGTGTCGCCGATGGCGAGCGATTCGAGCTGTCGTGTCGGTTCGTTTCGATCAGTCATCGGCGTATGGTGCCCGATTTTCGCCGGAAAGCCCGGGCGGTTCGCCGACTCCGCGCCCGGCCGGCGTACATTCTCGGCGTGGAACCCCATGACTCCACTCCCGGCGCCGACCCTCGCCTGATCGCCGACCTCCGGAGCCTGCTGCGTCGGGCCGGGTTCTCGCGCGAGGGCATCCAGGGACGCCTCGGCGTCGCCGGGGACGTCCTTGCCCGACCCACCGAGCGGCCCGTCTACCTCCGACGGCTCGGCTCGGACGACGCCCTCGCAACGTTGATCAGGTTGTTCCTGCTGGACGTGGCCGTAGACACGGACGTCGTCGAGCGTGCCATAGCGCCCACGAGTCTCGAGTCGCTCGTCGACCTCCGTGTGCTCGATGAGCACGACGGCGTCGTCCGGGCGCGGGTAAGACTTGTGCCCCACGGCGACATCGTCATCGGTTCGGACGTCACCGATGCGCCCAATGCCAGGCGGCCGGACCACGTCGCCGGTCTTCATCGACCATCGGTCACGCTGGCCGACCTGACCGTTCGACGGCCCGTGTCGACGGCGTTCGACGTCGGTACCGGCTGCGGGATCCAGGCGTTGCTTGCTTCGCGCCACGCGGAACGGGTCGTGGCGACGGACGTCAACGAGCGCGCGCTCGCGTTCGCGGCGTTCAACGCCGCGCTCAACTCGGCGAGCAACATCGAGTTCCGGCTCGGCAGCTTCTTCGAGCCCGTGGCCGGCGAATCCTTCGGTCTCGTGGTCTGCAACCCGCCGTACGTGATCTCGCCCGAGACGGCGTACGTCTTCCGCGACAGCGGTCTCGGCCGCGATCGAGTGAGCGAACGCCTCGTCCGCGAACTGCCCGGCTTCATCGATGAAGGCGGCTTCGGGACGATCATGGTCAGCTGGGTCGTCACCGGAGAGGATCCGACCGCGCGGCCGCGCGAGTGGCTCGAGGGCAACGGGTGCGACGCGTGGATCCTTCACACCGGTGTGGAGGACCCGCTGACCGCGGCCGCCGCCTGGAACACCGAACTCTCGATCGACGAGGACCGGTACGCCGAGGCGATCGATCGGTGGGTCGAGTATTTCCGGGCGGAGTCGATCGACGCGATCGCGTACGGCTCGATCATCGTGCGACGTCGGAGTGGCGCGACGAACTGGGTCCGGGACAAGGAATTGCCGAACGAACCGCGTGAGCGCCCCGCCGAACACGTTTTGCGCCTGTTCACCGGCGTGGACCTCTCGGATCGCCTCGGGGATGACGAGCTTGCGGCGCAGACGCTCGCCCTGGCTGATGGAGCCGTCATCGAAAGTCGAGTCCGGCGCGAGTCTGATGGGTGGGCCGAAGCTGTCGAGCTGACGCTGAGCACCGGTATCCCCTTCTCCGCGGAGCTCGACCGATCGACTGCCCAACTCCTCACCCAGCTCGACGGGAGCCGGGCGCTCGGGGACGTCCTCGACGCGTACGCCCGCGAGCGAGATGCGCCGGAGGAACGGGTGCGATCGGGCGGCGTGGCGCTCACTCGACAGATGCTCGAGCTCGGGTTCGTGGAGGCGCCGACACGGTCTGAAGTGTCGCCAAAAGAGCATTGACCGTCACTCGGGGCGCGGGCATGATTGGCACCACGCCGGGGGGACCCAAACGGGCTGCGCGTCAGCCCTTGGTGAGGGGAGCGGAGGGTGCCATGCTGGGAAGGCTTTTCGACAGACCTCCCGTCGAGGCTGCCGATCAACGGTCGGTAGGCGGCGGCTCAGGGTCTGAGCTTTCAGGGCCGTTAGGCAGCGCCTCGGCAGGCGGCACGACGCGGCGGGCGATCATCTCCCGTGGATTGTGGGCAGCAGCGGGCGCCGTCGGACTCGGCGTCGCGAGCACCGGCGTCACACTTGGCACCACGCAGGCGCGTGTCGCACCGGCCGGCCCTACGCGCTTGTCACTCGTGGTCCGTGACGTCCGCTTCGCGGCGGCCGGGGCCAAGCCGGGAACGCTTCGCGAGGCCGGTGCGGCGGTGTCGCCACACGGTGCGCTTCACGACGCTGCGGGTCAGCAGCTCGGCCGGTTCTCTGGCGGGACACTCCCGGGCTCGGATGGCCAGATCGCCGTCCAGCGGTTCACCTTTGCCGACGGAACGATCATCGGGATGGGCTCCGGCGGCCTCGACGGCGAGGAGTACGCCGTCGTCGGCGGCACCGGCCGCTACGCCGGAGCAGTCGGCACGTACGTCGCCCAGATTCGGCCCGGAGCACACGGTCGCGATGCCGATTTCCAGATCAACATCACCGGGACAAGGGGGTAACTGATGGCGTTCGATGCGTTCCTCAAGATCGACACCATTCCGGGCGAAAGCCAGGACGATCGCCACAAGGATGAGATCGAGATCCTGTCCTTCAGCTGGGGAGTGACCCAGACCGGCACCTCGTCTACGGGTGGCGGCGGCGGCGCGGGCAAGGCCAGTTTCCAGGACTTCCACTTCGTGTCCCGGCTGCAGAAATCCTCACCGAAGCTCTTCCTTGCCTGTGCGGCGGGACAACACCTCAAGGAAGCCGTCCTCACCGTGCGCCGCGCGGCGTCGGACAGGAACGAGGACTTCTACAAGGTGACGCTCTCGGACGTGCTCGTCAGCTCGTTCCAGCAGGGCGGATCCGGCGACTCGTCGGACTCTGTGCCGATGGAGCAGATCAGCATCAACTACTCAAAGATCCGGATCGACTACGCCGTCCAGGACCCGAGAGGCGCCCTCGGCGATCACTTCGTCGCAGCGTGGGACATCGGAGGCAACAAGGCGGGATGACAGGGGTCGCGCGGCTCATCCGAGTCGGAGCGACTGCCTAAGGTCGCCGCCGGTCGCCTCGAACCACTCCCTACGCCCTTCGCCCGGGTCGCGCTTACGCCGACCCGGGCGTCATTCGTCCTGCCCGGACTGGCAGCGGCGCTCTTTCCCGCCTTTGGCGTCATCTGTTTCGTCGAGTGCGTCGTCGGAGCCGCATCCAGCGACCAAGATGCAACGCCCGATTTACGGCTGGTGCCGTACGGTGCAGGTCCAGCCTTCGGCGAGCACGAAACGTTCGGCCCGAAGCCTCGCCACCGCGTCCCAGCGCGATCGAGAGGAACCTCACCACGAACGGTCGCGTCCGCCGACTCTCCAGCGCACGACTTCCGACACGCATCGGCAAGTTCGATGCCGTCGTGTACTCGGATACGCGCGACGGCACTGAACCGGTCGCCCTCCTCCACGGCGATGTCGGGGCTCTCGACGCGCCGCTCGTGCGGGTGCATTCCGAGTGCTGGACCGGGGACGTCCTCGGCTCGCTCCGCTGTGACTGCGGGGAACAGCTAGGCCGCGCCTTGACCGCGATCACTGCCGAAGGCGCCGGCGTGCTGATCTACCTCCGCCAGGAGGGCCGCGGGATCGGGCTCGCAAACAAGATGCGAGCGTATGCCCTCCAGGACAGCGGCCTCGACACGGTCGCCGCGAACACCGCGCTGGGCCTGCCGGTCGATGGCCGCGAGTACGGCGGAGCTGCCGCGATCCTGGCCGACCTCGGCTTCGAACGCGTGCGATTGATGACGAACAACCCCGACAAGGTGGCGGGGCTGGAATCACACGGCATCGATATCGTCGAGCGCGTGCCGCTGCCGGCTCTGCCCAATCCGGTGAACCTGCCGTATCTCGAGACGAAGGCCGAGCGCCTGGGCCACATCCTGCCTTCCGAGGGCGCGCGGCCGTCCGTCACGGTCCACTACGCGCAGACGCTCGACGGCCGGCTGGCGACCCGGACCGGTGATTCGCAGTGGATCAGCGGGCAGGAGTCGCTCGTGTTCGCTCACGCGCTTCGGGCGTCGCACGCCGCCGTCCTCGTGGGCGCCGGTACGGTCGCGGCCGACGATCCGCGGCTGACACCGCGGTTGGTCGAAGGCCCGGCGCCCGTCCGAGTCGTCGTCGACAGCACCCTTCGCCTCTCGTCATCGGCGAACGTCGTCTGCGACGGCGCCGCGCCGACGATCCTGGCGACGACCGAACGGGCACCGATGGCGAGACGGCGCGAGTTCGCGCAGACGAAGGCCGAGGTTCTCGTGCTGCCGGCGACCGCCGATGGTCGCGTCGACCTTGGCGCGCTCCTCGACGATCTCGGCGGCAGGGGCCTCGCGACGGCGTTGGTCGAGGGCGGCGGCAGCCTCATCACTTCGATGCTCCGCGAACACCGCGTCCATCGGCTCGTCGTCTCCATCGCACCGATGGTCCTCGGGTCCGGGATCGAAGCCGTCGGCGACCTCGACATCATGCGGCTGCGCGATGCCCTCGCCTTTCGTCGGGCCTCGTTCTCGCAGCTCGGGGCCGACGTGATCTTCGACGGCGAGCTCGAGCCAGAGCCGCGGAGCGAAGGGGTTGGCTGAGGCCGTCTGGTTCGGCGCCCCGCGTCAAGTCGAGATCCGCGAGGAGCCGGTGCGGGCCGTCGGGCCCGAGGATGTCCGGGTCTGCGCGATCGTCTCGGGGCTGAGCGCCGGCAGCGAGATGCTCGTCTACGGCGGCCACGCGCCGCCCGATCTCCAGCCCGACCTCCCGACGATCGGCGGCGACTTCCGTCTGCCGATCAAGTTCGGTTACGCGAGCGTGGGGAGGGTCGTCGAAGTCGGATCGGCGGTCGCCGACCTCGCGGTGGACGACTTGGTCTTCGTCCACCATCCGCACCAGACCGAGTACGTGGTGGCCGGCGATGCACCGATCCGCCTGCCGGCCGGTCTGCCGCCTGAGACCGGTGTCTTCAGCGCGAACCTCGAGACCGCGGTGACGGTCGTCCTCGATGCGCACCCGCGCCTGGGCGAAGCAGTGCTCGTCGTTGGCCAGGGCGTCGTCGGTCTCCTGATCACGATGCTTCTGCGGCGGATCGGCGCAAAGCCGATCGTGACCGTCGACCTGCACGAGCGACGCCGCGCAGGCTTCGACCGCGGCCGGCGCCGATCACGCCCTCGACGTGGGCGACGACGCTTGCCGCCGATGTCCTCGAGCTGACGGAAGGGCGCGGCGTCGATGTCGCCATCGAGGCGAGCGGCAGCCCGGCGGCCCTCCAGACCTGCATCGACACCGTCGCCTTCGGCGGGACCGTCGTCGTCGCCTCGTGGTACGGGACTCGGGAGACGACCGTGGCGCTCGGTGGCGCGTTCCATCGCCGTCGCGTGCGAGTCGTGAGCTCCCAGGTATCGACCCTCGACCCGTCGCTCACGCCGCGCTGGGACCGCGGTCGGCGGACGGCCCTCGTCTCCGAGCTGCTCCAGGAGCTTCCGCGTCTCGGAGCTGATCACGCACCGATTCGAGTTCGCCGAGGCCGCGTCGGCGTACGACCTGCTCGAACGGTCCCCCGCTGAGTGCCTGCAGGTGGTCCTTGACTATGTTTGAAGTCGGCGTCGCTCGGACATTCCACGCCCTCCACCAGCTCGAGGCGGACGATCCAGGCGCGAGCCACGAGCACAGCCACGACTACCGAGCCGAGGTCGTCGCTCGCGGCGAGCAGCTCGACCAGAACGCGATGCTGGTGGATATCGATGCGCTCGGCGCCGCGCTGGCCGCGTGCCTGGCCGAGCTCGACGCCGCCGACCTTGGCACGCTCGCTGCATTCGAGGGTCAGGCAACGACGGTCGAGAGGGTTGCCGAGCACGTCTGGAGCCACGTCCGTGAGCTGCTCGCGGCGCCGTCGGGGCTCGCGGGCCTGCGCGTGACGGTCTACGAGTCGGCGGACGCGTGGGCGTCGGTGGATCGGCCCGTCGCGGATCCGGCGTGACGCGGCCGTCCTTCGTTGCCGGGCGCCGTCGCAGCGCAGTCGACCTCGACCTCACCGGCTCGCGCGTCACGCCGTATGGCGGACCCGAACCGATTCGATGATCTCGAAGAAGCGCGCGGCCGTCTCGTCCCACGTCGGCCGCGCCGCTGCTCGAACCGCCGCAGCACGTCCCATCGAGGCCCGCAGGTCCGGGTCGCGGGCGAGCCGATCGATGGCATCGCCGAGCCCGGGCACGTCGCCCACGCGCACGAGCATGCCCTCGGTCCCGTGATCGGCGAGGAACGGCAGGTTCCCGGCGCTGCCAGCCGATGACGGGAAGACCGGCCGCCATCGCCTCGCCCCAGACCGTCCCGTATGGCTCCTCGAAGCTCGGCAGAACGAAGGCGTCGACCGTCCGATACATCCGCTCGACGACCGAAGGCGGGACGATGCCGTGGACGACGACGCGGTCGCGAAGGTCGGACTGTTCGAGGCGTCGCCGAACGCGGCGAGCGTACGACCCGGCGTCGCGGTGTCGCCGACGAGGTGCAACGTCACGACCTCGTCGGGCAGTCCGGCGACCGCGTCGAGGAGTTCGAGGATCCCTTTTCGTGGCAGCCAGTTGGCGACCGTCGAGCGCGGCCATCAGGCGTCCGTCTCGGAGCGTGGTGCGTTCGCTCGGCTGGATTTCGGCGTCGCGCACCGGTTCCGTGTCCAGGTCCTTGCCCGGGACGACCACGCGAAGCTTGTCGCGTGGGACGCCTGCCTCGGCGATCTGCTCGGCCAGCCACTCGCTTGCGACCATCAGCACACGGCACGACCGGTACGCACGCCGGTCGAACGGCGCGCGGAACGAGCGGACGAAACCGTTGGCGTCCATCCCGCCGAGTGGCTGGTGGAGCATCCCGACGACGGGCGCCGCGATGCGACCCAGCCACGGCGCCGCGGCAGTCGCGGCGAGGCTGTCGAGCACGACGACGTCGGCCGTCCGCGTAGCCGGCGCTCGCAACCAGGCAGGACCGGCCGCGACCGCCCACGGCAACGGCAAGTCGGGGATCGAAACGAACGTGATGTCGGCCCCGTTAAGTGGCGCGCGCTCGGCAAGGCGCCGATGGAAGAGATAGCCGCCGGTCATGCGCTGCGGATCGCCGACCGTTAGGAGCGTGACCTGAGTGCGCGTCATCCACGTCGCTCCGACTGCGTTTGGAAGGAACGGGCTCTTCGGCGGCGGCGAACGGTATCCATACGAACTGGCGCGCGCCCTCGCACAGCATGTCTCCTGCGAGCTCGTGACGTTCGGACCTGATCCGGGGACCACCCGCGACGGTCCACTGACGATCCGCGTCATCCGGCCGCTCACGTACCTCGGCGGGCACCCGGCGCGGGCGATCGCTCCAGCGCTTGCGGGTGTCATCCGCGACGCCGACATCGTCCACGCTCACCACATGCGGGCGCCCTCGAGCGTGCTCGCCGCGCTCACCGCTCGCGCCCGGGGCATCGCAACGGTCGTCACCGATCACGGCCTGCAAGGCAGCGATCTGGGGCGGCCTGATCCCGCGACTGTTCGACCGTTTTCTCGTGGTGTCGCGGTATTCGGGTGCGCAGCTCCGGGCTCCTCGGCGGAAGACCCGGATCGTCTACGGCGGTGCGGACACCATCCGCCACCGTCCGGATCCAGAAGTGGCCCGGTCCGGCGTCCTCTTCGTCGGGCGTCTGACGCCGCACAAGGGCGTCGATGTCCTGATCCGGGCACTGCCTCCTGATGCCCGCCTGACCGTGATCGGCAGCGAAGGTCATGATCCTAGCCCGCCCGAAAGCGACTATCCGAAGCTGCTCCGGACGCTCGCCGCCGGCCGCCCAGTCGAGTTCCTGGGTGCCATCGACGACGACGAGCTGGCACGCCGCTATCGAACGGCCTCGGTCCTCGTCATCCCGTCGGTCGAGCGGACGTGCTACGGGCGACGGATCGCCGTATCGGAGCTGCTCGGGCTGGTCGCACTCGAGGCCATGGCCAGCGGCACGCCGGTCATCGCCAGTCGAGTCGGCGGTCTTCCCGAGATCGTCGAGGACGGCGTCACGGGCTACCTCGTCCCACCCGGCGACATTGCCTCGCTCCGGCGACGGATCTCAGACGTCCTTGACGACCCCGCGATGGCTGCCCAGCTCGGATCGAACGCCCGGGAACGAGTCGTGACCGAACTGAGCTGGGATCGATGCGCGGAGCGTTGTCTCGAGGCTTACAGGGAGCTGCTCGACGGCGACCAACCGTCCTAGCGCTTGTAGGTGTCGCTCGACGTGAGGCCGTAGACGTTGCCGTCGGGTGCCCGGAAATGAAGCCACCCCTGCTCGGGCGTTCCGCTGATGTCACCCAGCAACTCGACACCGGCCGCCCGGAGCTCCTCGGCGGCTGCCGGCAGATCATCGACGAGAAACTCCGGCACCGGTCCGGTCGTGAAGTGATCGTGATCCGGATCCTCCGGCCCAAAGATCTCCAACTGACTCGTGTCGGGCATCCTGCTCCAGGCGAAGCCGTACTTCAACTCGGTCAGCGGCACGCCGAGAACGTCCCGAAAGAACTCGACCGTCCGATCGAACTCGGCCGTGCGCACCCCGACCCAGACCACGCCGTGAACCTTCATGGCAGTCCTCCGAATTTCGCCCATTCTGGCGCTGCCGGCGATACACGGCCACCATTTGTTCACTCAGAAACTCCGCGCGCGAGCCGATCGCTCCGCTAGCATCGAGCAAGGGGCAACGAGCAGCCGGCGAGCGGCAGGAGGCCAGCGATGACGGTCATGAGTCCGGACCCAACGGGGGCGGAGGAGTACGAAGGGACCGACGGGACGGCAGTTCGACGGTTCCACGTCCAAGTCGCCCCCGCCGAGATCGAGGAGCTGCGCAGCCGTGTGCTGGCGACCCGCTGGCCCGAGAAGGAGACTGTTCCAGACGCGACGCAGGGCGTTCAGCTCGCCACCATCAAGGAACTCGCCCGCTATTGGGCGAACGACTACGACTTCGGCCGATTCGAGACCAGGCTGAACGCCGTCCCCCAGTTCATGACCGAGATCGACGGGCTCGACATCCATTTCATCCACGTCAGGTCCCGGCACGAGAATGCTCTGCCCATGATCATCACCCACGGTTGGCCGGGGTCGGTCATCGAGATGCTCAACGTGGTCGGACCGCTGACGGATCCCACCGCGTTCGGTGGCGAGGCCGAGGACGCGTTCGATGTCGTGATCCCGTCGATGCCGGGGTACGGGTACTCCGCGAAGCCCACCACGACCGGCTGGGGCCCTGTCCACATCGCCGACGCCTGGATCCTCCTGATGCGCCGACTTGGCTACACCCGCTACGTCGCCCAGGGCGGCGACTGGGGCGCCCAGATCACCGACGTCATGGGGGCCAAGGCACCGCCCGAACTGGTCGCGATCCACTCCAACATGCCGGGAACCGTCCCGCCCGATGTGTCGAAGGCCCTAACGTCGAACATCCTGGGACCGGGGATCCTGCGCCCTCGGGCCTGTCCGCCGACGAGCAACGAGCCTACGACCGTCTGAGCTTCCTCTTCACCAAGGGCATCGGCTACGCGCTCGAGATGGGGCTACGCCCGCAGACGCTGTACGGGCTCGCCGATTCGCCGGTTGCCCTCGCCGCCTGGATGCTCGACCACGACGCCTTCAGCTACGAGGACATCGCCCGGGCCTTCGCGGGCGATCAGGTCGGTAACCTCAGCCGCGACGAGGTCCTCGATAACATCACGATGACCTGGGTGACCAACACGGGGATGTCGTCGGGTCGCCTGTACTGGGAGAACACGCTCGGCTTCTTCGACGTCAAGGACGTCAAGGTGCCGGCAGCCGTGAGCGTCTTTCCTCGCGAGCTCTATCAAGCCCCACGAAGCTGGACCGAGGCGGCCTATCCCAACCTCATCTACTTCAACGAAGTCGACGAGGGCGACCACTTCGCGGCCTGGCAAGTGCCGAAGTTGTTCGCGGCCGAACTACGCGCTGCCTTCAGGTCGCTGCGCTGAGCTTCGGACTCGCGCCGTCGTAGACGCTCGGGAACGCTGGACCGGCCTTTGCCGCGCCAGCGTCAGCCGGCCATGCTCGCGATCTGGATCAGGTTGCCGCACGTGTCGTCGAACACGGCCGTCGTGACCGGGCCCATCTCGAGCGGCTCCTGCGTGAACCGGACGCCGGCCGCCTGGAGACGTTCGTACTCGGCTCGGCAGTCGTCGACCGCGAACGAGGTGTAGGGGATCCCGTCGGCGACGAGGGCCTCCTTGAAAGGGCGCGCCGCGGGGTGCCCGTCGGGCTCGAGCAGGAGTTCGACGCCGTCCTGGGCTTCCGGCGAGACGACCGTCAGCCAGCGCGCCTCGCCCATCGCGACGTCGTTCTTCGGCAGGAAGCCGAGTCTTTCGGTGTAGAAGCGAAACGCCTTTTCCTGGTCGTCGACGAGGACACTCGCGAGGTTGATCCGCACGTCAGGGCTCCTTCTTATCGGGGGCCGCGATCCACCGGTCGACGAGATGCCGGAGTGGCTCGCGGTCGAGTGAATGGAATTTGTAGCGACCTTCGCGGCGCGTCCGGACGAGACCGGCCGCCTCGAGGACGTCGAGGTGTTGCGAGATGGCCTGCCTGCTCGAGGAAAGGCCGTGCTTCATCGTGAGCCGCGAGCAGATCTCGAACAGGGTCTGGTCGTCGCGATCGACCAGCTCGTCGAGGATCGTCCGGCGGGTGGGATCGCTGATCGCCCCGAAGACGTCATCCGATCTCATGCCAACCGATGATAGGCAAGTCGTCACTTGCATGTCAAGCTGGGGAGTCGCCGGTCTCGCGCCTCTGGCATCATCCGCCGGGGGCAAGCGAAAGTAGCCGGCCCTCACGACGCGGAGGACTCCGAGTGCCAGATGAGGCGATGCGCCAGCTCGTCCAGGTCGCGGGATCGCTCCTGATCCTCGCGGCATTCGTAGGCGTGCAGACCGGTCGCCTGCGCCCGGAGTGGCGGAGCTATCTCGTCTTGAACGTCGTCGGTTCGGCCGTGCTGACGGTAACGGCCCTCATCGAAGCGCAGTGGGGATTCGTGCTGCTGGAGGGCGTCTGGGCGCTCGTGTCGCTCGGTTCGCTTGTCCGATCTGGCGCTCGAACTTCGGCGTACCACTGACATGGTGGAAGCGACGCGCGAGACCGAGACTGCGATCACAGGCGAACGGGTTCACGTCGCCCGGCTCCAGCCGTACCTCGACGAACGATCACGATCGGTGGTCCGAGCCGGTGCCTACGAGCTGCTCGACGGGCAGTGGCGTTTCGAGCAGGACGACGCGGATCGTGGACTCTCCGAGCATTGGTATGCGGGTCACGACTACGGTCGCACCGCCCACTGGCCGGGATCGGTGAAGCCGGCCGTCGAAGGCGGCGGGCCGGAGGCTGACACGGACGGCGCAGGACCCACCGATAACGTCATCGTCTGGTACGAGCGTGAGTTCACCGTTCCCGCGGAGTGGCAAGAGAGCGGTCATCCGGTGCAGCTGACCTTCGGCGCCTGCGGCTACGAGACGCGCGTCTGGCTCAACGGGACGCTGCTCCGAGACGATCGAAGGCGAGGATGTGCACCTCGGCGAGTACACCTCGTTCAGCTACGAGCTGCCCGAGGAGCTGCTCCAACCGGTGAACACACTGACGGTCCGGGTCACCGATTCGCTCGACCCCGACCGCCCTCGTGGCAAGCAGGAGTCGCACGTCTTCAAGCGCGGCGGCATCTGGTACCAGGCCATCAGCGGCCCCGTCCGCAGCGTCTGGCTCGAACCGGTCGAGCGCAACCGGCTGCGGACGCGGCTCAGCGTCGTCAGCCAGGTGGCCGAACGGCTGGTCGAGTTCGGAGTGACGACTCGCGTGCGCGACGCCGGGACGTATCGCCTGCACCTTGTCGTCGCTGCGCTCGACGATCCGGAGCCATGTGCCATCAAGGACATCGAACTCGTGCTCGAGGCCGGCGAGCGACGGCAGTACGTCGTCGTCCACATCCCGGACGCCCGGCCGTGGTCACCAGCGGCGCCGGCGCTGTATCGGATCGTGGCGCAGCTCCGAGGACCCGACGGGCACGTGTCCCAGATCGAGACCCGGATCGGACTTCGCGAGCTGACAGCGCGAGGTCGCTGCCTCTACCTCAACGGTGAGCCGATCTATCTCGACGGGGTCCTCTACCAACCGGGTACGTCGACGTTCGACGAGATGCGGCAACCACCTCCACGCGATGCGCGAGCTCGGCTGCAACCTCGTCCGCGTCCACATCACGGGTATCGATCCGAGGATCTACGCCCTCGCCGACGAGATCGGCGTGCTGCTCTGGGTCGAGGTCCCGAGCCCCCATCGCTCGACTCCCGAGAGCCGTGCCGCGCATTGGGCCGAGCTCCAGCGGATGCTGATCCACGTCGCGTCCCAGCCTTCGGTCGTGCATGCTAAGCCTCTACAACGAGAGCTGGGGCGCCGAGGACATCGCCACCAGCGAGGAGACCCGGTCCTACATTCGCCGCGTCCGAGCGTTCCTGCGCTCGAACCACCCGCAGCTGCTCGTGATCGACAACGACGGCTGGGAGCACGTATCGACCGAGGGCCGCCTCGAAAGCGACCTGCTGACGGCGCATGTGTACCGCGCCGACCTCGAACGGTGGAAGGACAAGGTCGACCGGTTGAGCGTCGGCGACATCGAGGCGACGAGCCCGCCGCAGCTCGTCGTCGGGGATCCGTTCTTCTACTCGGGACAGATGCCCCTCGTCATCAGCGAGTGGGGCGGGTTCGGGTTCTCGGGCTACGGCGGACCCGAAGCGTTCGACGAACGGGCCGCGACGATCCGAGGCTACAAGGCTGCTCTGCGCGAGCGACACGATCGCCGGCGATGTCTACACCCAGGCGACCGACATCGAAGACGAGGACAACGGGCTGATCGACGCCCGCACGAGCGCGCTCCGCGTTCCGGCCGGCCTCCTCAGTTCCGACGGTCGCGGCGCCGCCTGACTCGATCCCGAGCGTGGCGGTCCAACTTGAATCGAAGGGGCCGGCCCCTCGCGAGCCGGCCCCTTGACCGCGTGACTGCGTAGAACCCGCGATCAGAACCCGCCGGGCGTCACCTCGACGGAGCCCTTCTTGAAATCGGTGCCCTTGGTGTCATCGGTGATGCCTTCGAGGGCCTTGGTCGCGAGGTCGGTCCGGTAGGCGCCCTCGGGCGGCGCGGCCTTGATGATGCCCGCCTCGACCGAGATGTCGACGGTCTGCTTCCAGAGCGCCGGATCCATGATCCCGATGCCGTTCGGCGACGGCCAGATCAGCGGATTGATCTCGTTCATCATCCAGCGCTGGTGTCCGGCGCCGAGCTGCGACCCGGCGTTGACCGTGTACTGGATGCAGTCGTCGGGGTTCGAGCGGCAGTAGATCCAGCCCTTGAACGACGCCCGCAGGAAGCGGATGGCGACGTCCTCGTTGCCCGGCTGCTTGAGCCACGACTCGCGGGCGAACAGGGCGTCCTGGAGCATCGCCGTCCCGACGTCGTTCCAGTTGATGACGTTGAGGTCGGTCGGCTTGACGAGCTCGCCGGTGTCGGGGTTGAGGCTCTCGAGCATCTGGGCGTACTCGTTGTAGATCATCGCCTCGGAGACGTCGATCTGCTTCCCGAGCAGCAGGCTCATGTTGAAGTCCTGGATGTACTTCGTGTAGTCGGTCCCCTGCTCGAGGCCGGCCTTCTTCGCGCCGGCGGTGACCTCGAACTCGTTGCCGAAGTCCCAGACGCCGACCTTCTTGCCCTTGAAGTCCTCGGGCTTGGTGATGTTCGAGTCCTTCCACGACACGGACAGCGTGCCGGAGCGCTGGAAGATCTGGGCGATGTCGACCAGCTGCTCGGCGCCGGCGACCTCGCGGGCCTGGAGCACCTTCGGGACCCAGGCGATGACGAACTCGGGGCCGGTCGAGACCGATCCGACGGTCTGCGGAGCGATGGTCCCGCCGCCGTCGATGATCGTCACATCGAGGTTCTCGGCCTGGTAGTAGCCCTGCTCCTTCGCCGCGAAATAGCCCGCGAACTGGGCCTGCGGGTACCACTGCAACTGCAGGCCGACCTTGGCCGCCGACGCAGCGGGGCTCGCCGCGCCACTCGCTGCCGCGCTGGCGGCGCCACTCGCTGCGGCGCTGCCCGCGGCGCTGGCCGCCGCACTCGGCGCCGCACTCGCAGCACCGCCGGCCGCACTTGCCGCGGCACTCGGTGCGGTCGACGCTGTGGTGCTGCCACAAGCCGCAAGCAGGAAGCTCGCCGTCGCGGCCAGCGCGATATATCTCCGGACTCCACCCATGCGCGTGACTCCTCCTCCGATGATCGACGACCGCCCGCGGCCGTTCGCATCCCCTATGGCTCGTAGCTCCGCATCGACGCGTGCCACGGCATGACCAGGCGCTCGAGCGCCACGACGACAAGGTACAGGACGATGCCCGTGACGGCCGCGGTCACCACGGCGGCCCACGTGACGTCGAATCGCAGCGCGCTCGAGCCCTGGACGATGATCCGGCCGAGCACGAGCGACGATCCACCGAAATATTCGCCGACGATCGCGCCGATGAGGCTGAGCGTCGTCGCGACCCGGAGCGCCGTGAAGAAGAACGGCAGCGCGTTCGGGATGCGGACCTTGCGCACGATCGTGCCCTCGCTCGCAGCGTACGAGCGCATGAGCTCGAGCGCCGACGGCTCCACCTGGACGAGGCCGCGAGTGACGTTGACCATCACCGGAAAGAACACGAGGACCGCGGCCATCATCGTCTTGGAGAGCGGGCTGAGCGTCCCGAACCAGTTGTTCATCAACGGCGCGAAGGCCACGATGGGCACCGCGCCGGCCGCGATGGCGATCGGCATCAGGGCATCGCGGGCCACGAGCCAGCGCGCCGTGGCAAGGGCAACGAGGACGCCGGCCAGCGTCCCGATGATGAGGCCACCGACCGCCTCCACGACCGTCGCCTGCCACGACGGCAGGATCGCGTAGGTGCCGCCGCTCCAGTTCTCCACGAGCGCCCGACCGATCGCCGATGGCGGCGGGAAGAGGAAGGCCTTGAGCTCGAGCGCGGTGACGCTCGCCTCCCAGAACACCAACACGCCGACGAAGACGAGGATCGGCGGGAGGAGGTCGGCCGCCTGGCGGACGCGGCCCCGGAGGGGACCGCCGGGACGGCCGCTTCCGCCGCCGGCAACGTCAGGCCGCCCCGCGGGTGCGGACGGGGCGGAACCCGTCGTCGCAGTCACCCGACCGAGCCCTCAGCCAGCGTTCGCCGCGCCGAGGCGACGCCGTCCTCCGACGCGGCATCGGTAGCCGAGCCGGCGCCAGCGCCCGCGCCGCTCCCCGGCCCACGGCCGCGCAGCGCCTCGCGAACCGCGGTGACGAGCTCGAAATAGCGTTCGGTCTCGCGTGTCTCCTCGGTCCGCGGCCGCGGCAGGTCGACGTCGATGACGGTCGTGATCCGCCCCGGCCGGGCGCTCATCACGACGACCCGGGAGGACAGGAAGACCGCCTCGGGGATCGAGTGGGTCACGAAGACCACCGTGATCCCGGTCTGCTGCCAGATCCGCTGGACCTCCTGGTTCATCCGTTCGCGGGTCATCTCGTCGAGCGCCCCGAACGGCTCGTCCATCAGCAGGATCGCCGGCTCGAACGCGAGCGCGCGGGCGATCGCGACGCGCTGCTGCATGCCGCCCGAAAGCTGCCACGGGTGGTGCTCGCCGAAGTCCGACAGCTCGACGAGATCGAGCATCTCGCTCGTGCGCGTCGCCTTGCGGGCACCGGCAAAGCCCATGATCTCGAGCGGCAAGGCGACGTTCTCGGCGACCGTCCGCCACTCGAACAGGACCGGCGCCTGGAAGACCATCCCGTAGTCGCGATCGCGGCGGGCCCGCTCGGCCGGCTTGTCGTTGACGACGATCTCGCCCGAGCTCGGCTTCACGAGGTCGCCGATCAGGCGGAGCAGCGTCGATTTTCCGCATCCCGACGGGCCGATCAGCGAGACGAACTCGCCCTGGCCGATCGTCAGGTCGATGCCCTGGAGCGCCGTCGTGACGGGCTGGTCGCCGACGAAGAAGACCTTGTCGACGCCCTTCAGTCGAACGACGGGCGCCGCCGGTAGCGCGGTCGGCGCGGAAGCCGAGGTTGCCGGCGGGACCGAGGCTGACGCCGAAACCTCAGCCGCCCGCGACAGGTCGGTCACGTCCCCAGCACCGGAGCCGGCGCCCGGCCACGCAGAACGAGCCGCTCGACGAGAAGGACGCAGCCGTAGAACGCGACCCCGAGCAGCGCCGCCGCCAGGATGGCCGCCCACAGCTTCTCGGGGCCGGTGATGTAGTACGAGTTGAAGGTCGAGATGACCCGGCCGAGACCAGCCTGGATGCTCCCGGCGTCCTCGCCGATGATCGCCCCGACGATGCTCGCCGTCGCGCCGATCTTCAGCGCCGTGAACAGGTACGGCAGCGACGCCGGGAACCGCAGCTTTCGATAGATCTGGCGGTCCGTCGCCGCATACGAGCGCATCAGCTCGAGCGCGCGCGGATCGAACGACCGGAGCCCCCGGATCATCGCGATCGTCACCGGGAAGAACGTCAGGTACATCGAGACGACCACCACGGCGGCGACGCCCTGACCGAGCGCGAACACGATCATCGGTGCCAGGGCGATGATCGGGACGGTCTGGCTCGCGACGACGTACGGGACGAACGCTCGTTCCAGCAGCCGGGAATGGACGAAGGCCGTCGCGAGCCCAAGGCCGATGATGGCTCCCAGAGCGAACCCGATGGCCGCTTCGCGCCAGGTGTAGAGCGCCGCGCCGAACAGGTACTCAGCAAGCGACTGGTCGGCACTCCGCTGGAACGGCTGACCGAGCGCGTACAGGATCGTCCATATGTGCGGCAGGTTCTGGTCATTGGCGAACGGCCAGCGGAACGGCGGCGCCCACAGCACGGGCGACCCGGGCGCGGCACCAAGCGCCCGCCACGGCGTGCCGCCGAGGAGCTTGGCGCCCTCCCAGACGACCAGGACCAAGAGGATGAAGCACGACGAGCGTGATCGCCGCTCGCGGGCGCCCACGGACCGCAACGCGGGGAACCGAACGCGACGCGCGCGTCGCAGCCGTGGACGCCATGCAGTTAGCCGGTCACCGCCTGGTCGGCGATGTCGAGGGCTCGATCGATGATCTCGAAGCCCTCGGCCAGCTGCTCCTCCGTGATGCACAGCGGCGGGTTCGTGTGGATCGAGTTGTTCGGCACCATCGTGTACAGGCCGTTGTCGCGGAAGAACTTGCCGATCGCCTTCATCTCGTCCGACGTGCCGTTGAACGGCGTCAGCGGCGTCCACGGGTCGCGCGAGCGGACGAGGTCGATGATCCCGAACAGCCCGAGGTTGCGGGTGGCGCCGACGCTCGGATGCTTCTCGGCGAGCCGTCGATGGTGCTCGCGCATCACCGGGTCGAGCCGGGCGGCGTTGGCGATGAGCCCGTCCTCCTCGTACACGGAGATCGTCGCGAGCGCCGCGGCGAGACTCACCGGGTGGCTGCTGTACGTCAGGCCGCCGTAGAACATCTGGTTCTCGAACTTCTCGGCCACCTCGTGGCGCATGGCGACCGCGCCGAGCGGCAGGTACGAGCTCGTGAGGCCCTTGGCCATCGTCATCAGGTCCGGGGTGACGTCCCAGTGGTCCACCGCGAACCAGCGTCCGGTCCGTCCGAAGCCGGCCATCACCTCGTCGGCGACCATCAGGATGTCGTTCCGGTCGCAGATCTCGCGGACGCCGGCGACGTACCCGTCGGGCGGGATGAGGATCCCGTTGGTGCCGACGATGGTCTCGAGGAAGACCGCCGCGATCGACTTCGCGCCTTCGTAGCGGATGACGTCCTCGAGGCCCTGGAGGCTCTCGGCCACGGGACGGGGTTCCGCCTCTCCCCAGCGGTGCGTGTCGGGATACCGGACGACGCCGACGATGCCCGGCTCGTTGGCCCACCGACGCGGATCGCCGGTCAGCGTCATCGCTCCCGAGCGTCGCCCCGTGATACGAGCGGTAGCGAGCCAGGATCTTGTGCCGGCCGCTCGCCGCACGGGCCAGCTTGATCGCGTTCTCGACCGCCTCCGCGCCACCGAGCGTGAAGAAGACCTTGTCCATGTCGCCGGGAAGGATCTCGGCGAGCTTGGCGCCGAGCCGCGCCCGGATCTCGGTCGCAAAGGCCGGCTGGACGTACTGCAGCTTCGTCGCCTGCTCCGTGATCGCGGAGATGACCCGTCGGTCGCCGTGACCGATGTTCACCGACATCAGCTGGCTGTTGAAATCGATGATCCGCTTGCCTTCGGGCGTGTAGAGGTAGATGCCCTCGGCGTGGTCGATGGCGATCGGGTCGACGGCGCCCTGCACCGACCACGAGAAGAACGTGTGCTCCTTCGTGAGGGCCGCGATCTCGTCGCTCGTCATGGAGCCCGGTGCGGTCGTGATGCCCATGGGTCACCTCGCGGCGGGCTCGGCCACGTGGCGGCGGCCCGTGTCGTCAGACGGCGCTCCGGCACCGTCACTAGGCCGCCATTACAGCACATCCGCGCGGCGGCCAGCGACGGCCGCTGGAAGACGGCGAGCGGGAACGCCTCCGCGGTCAGACGCGACGGCGGCGCATCGCCCCCACGTTGTCCGGCGATGAGCAGGACGCCGAGGGCGAGGAGTCCGACGAGGAGCACCTCCCGCAGGAACTGCAAGGCCAGGATCGCGGCGCTGACGAGCGCGAGGCCGAGCGAGATGCGCAGCAGCAGGATCCGCATGTCGCGCCGGAAGAACGACTCGATCGCCAGGTACGAGCCGAACAGGACGACGATCACGAGGACCGGCGGGAGGATCCGGAACCACAGGATGACCGCGAGTGCGACCACGAGCAGACCGACGCTGACCGCGGCCCACGTCTCCGCGAGCGCCCGACGGTTCGTCTCGACCGGGGCTTCGGGCTCGGAAGCGTGGTGCAGGTGGGCGCGCGGATCGTCGAGCACACCGGCCCGCAGGTCATTGGCCCGTCGCCGGCCGGCATTGATCGCGGTCGTCAGCTGGACGGCCTGGCTGCGGAGCCCGGCCAGACGCGCCTCGGATTCGCGAAGTTCCACGAGCCGTACCGCGCGATAGGCGTCGGCTCCGGCCGCTTCCCGGATCGCCCCCAGCTCCGCCTCGCGCAGCGGGAGCGCGCGCTCGAGCTCGGCTGCCTGGTTCAGCAGATCGGTTCGCTCGGCGAGCAGATCGACGATCCGCGCCTCGAGCGCGGCGACCTGCTGGGACGGCGGCGCGACCTTGTCGAGCCCGGCGAACCCCAGCGGATCGTGCCACGACTGACGGACCGTGCCGATGCGGGTGTACTTCGGCCCGGCGGGCGCTCGCTCGCCGGCGAAGCGGTCGCCGGTGTCGAGTCCCCAGAGACCCTTGTAGCGGTCGACCCAGCCGTCCTCGTCGCCGATGACGACCGGCGTCCAGGCGATGTCGCCGCCGGGTCCGATCGCGACCCCGTCGCCACGCGCGTAATCGACGAACGGGACGCTGAGTGCGCGCTTGGCATTCTCGGCGAGGTCGCCGGGGTCGGGCTGGTCGAGCGTGTCGCGCCAGATCCGCCGCAGCAGGTCGAGCGGGCCGTGGATGTTGCGCTCGCCCGGGAAGGGCAGCCGCATGATGTATTCGCCCTGCTCGAGGTAGGTGGCGTGCGACCCGGCCCCGGGAAATACGAGCGGGTGGCCATCGATCACCTGGAGCCGCGGATCGTCCCAGCGGCGACGAAGGTCGTCGCCCTTCTCGTCGTGGGCGGCGGCACAGAACCAGGCCGGGCGGACCTCACCGTCGTCGAGGGCCTCGCAAACGACGAAGCACTGCTCCCAGTCGGCCTCGTGGTCATTGGCGCCCTCGAACGTCGAGCGCCAGTCGTTCATCGCGTACAGGAACATGTAGTGGAGGACGACCCATCGACCCTCGCGGACGACGCGGCCGTGGTACACGACGCGCGGATCCCGGCCGCGGATGGCCTCGAAACGCAGGGACGCGGCGGCCGTCGTGCCACCGGGGACGCGGCCGCGGAGGAGCAGCGAGGCGACGAGGCCGGCGTCGACCAGGCGGGCGACCAGCCCGACACGGGCGAGCCGACCCGGTGCCGAAAAGATCTGACGTCCCGGGCGGTTGCGCCAGCGGGCCAGCTCGATCGAACCGAGCGGCTTCGGCACGAACCGGAGGAACTGCGAGTGTCCGGGCGGCGCGTCGCTCGCCGCCGCCAGACGGTCGAGGTCAAGGTTCCCTTCCGAGATGACGACCTTCGCGTCACGGAGGGTCGTCCCCTCGAGGAGCTCGCAGCTGCTGACGTATGCCTCGGCCGCCATCGGGAAGAACAGCTCGCCGTGGGTGAAGCGGAGGAGCAGGCTCGTGACGGCGCAGCAACTCGAGGTCGCGTGCCGACCGCGGGGTCGCCGATCGGTTCGTCCCGGACCATGACGGCCTCGCCCGTCAACCCGTCACCCCGTACGCGGCCCGGAGGTCCCGCTGGCTCAGGTAGAAGACCACGATCGTGTTCACCGCCATCGAGAGGTACCGCGCCTCGCCGCTTGCCCACCACCCGATATTCAAGGCGAGGATGAGCCCGGCCGTCACGATCGCGAGCGTCCAGCCCCACGTGCGACGCTGGAGCAGGCCGACGATCGAGAGGACGCTGACCGCGATGATGCCGATCATCGCGAGCTTTGCGACGACATCGAGCGCCGATCCCGGGTTCGAACTCCGGGATCGGCGAGAGGTCGGCGAGCCAGACGGCGACCGATCCAGTCGGTCGAAGGAATGCCGCCACGAGCGGGATGATCCGGATGATCGTCCCCACGACGATGACGAGGATCCCCAACGACGGTGCTGAACCACTCGGCGGAGGTGTCGTCTCCATCGCCGGTGACTGCTCCATGGCCGCAAGGCTAGCAGGCTGCGATGCCGGCGATGACCGCGAAATCCCGTGCCTGGCGCGATGCGCACGCGGAGCGGCCTTCGTCAGGACGGTGGCGCGAGCACCGTCAGCGCGGCCGGCAGGACGTTCGCCTCGAGCCAGCCGGTCGACTGCGCATCGCCGTCGATCTCGATCGGTTGGGCGGGCTCGGCCTCGATCCGGACAGAGGTGACCGACCGCCGGATCACGCCGTCGGCTCGCTCGCCGGTTCGGAGCAGGAGCTTCGCGGCGGCATGCGGGCAGATGTGCCGGATGGCTGCCGCCGAGGACGATCAGGTCGAGCCTGCCGTCGGCCGGGTCGATCGGATGGCGCGGACCGAGGCGCCCGGGCACCAGCTCGCCGGCGTTGGCGACGAGCGCGAGGAAACCGGGCAGCTCGATGACCTCTCCGTCGGCGACGATCCGGAACTGCGGCCGCGTTGAGCCGGGTCAGCTCACGCAGGACGGCACCGACGTAGGCACCGAACCGCATGCGGCGTTTCCACTCGTGCTCGGCGGCCGCCATGATCCGGGCGTCGAGGCCCATGCCGCATGCGACGAGCACGATCGAGGAACCTTCCGGGAGTCCGGCGGATGCCCGGTGTGCCCCATCGTGCCTCGCCGAGGTCCAGCGTCCGCGGCGGCCCGCGCCGGATCGCATCGAGCGCGCGACCGACGCCGCCGAGCCCGAGCGAGGCCGCGAGAACGTTGCCGGTGCCACCCGGCACGACGCCCAGAGAGATGCCTGTTCCGGCGAGCGCCGCTGCCGCGAGACGGATCGTGCCGTCGCCACCGACAGCCACGACCAGCGGCGGATCGACCATGCGCGCGAGCGTCGCGGCGGTCGCCGCGAGGTCGCCTTCCTCGATGAACGGCTTCGATCCGGTCCGCGCCCGGACGGCCCGCGTCGACGGCCGCGACGATCTCGGTTCGACGCGCTGGATCGTGCAGCCGCGACGCTTTGGGGTTCACGAGGACGAGCGGCGCCGACGGATCGTGACGGTCGGACATTGCAACGCTGATGCTACCGGGCGCGTGCCTCGTCAGCGCGACGTGGCGATATGGTCTAGACTCCGCTCCGCCAAGAGACAGACCCCCAGGTCAGAACAGGGACCCGACAAACTCGAAGAGTGCCCGTGCGCACGGCATGCCGTGTGTCCCCTCGGCAAGGTCCCTGGCCTCTTCGGCTGCATGGGTCCGGCCCCAGCCGCTCCCATCCGTCTACCCCAAGTCTTCCTTCCGTGCGCGCACGCGGGCGCCACCACCCGATCGCCATCGCGCCCCAAACGCGATGTCCCGGCAGGAAGGAGCTCCATTGATCTCGCGAAGAATGGGCGCACGAGCGTTCATCCCGGCCGTACTGGCTGCGGCAGTCCTATTCAGCCTCGCACCGTCAACCCCGGCCGCCGCGTCCACCACGACCGAGGCCGCTCAGATCATCCGCATCGCCCGAGCCCAGCTCGGTGACCCATACCGGTATGGCACCGCCGGTCCGTACACGTTCGATTGCTCCGGCCTCGTGATCTACTGCCTACAAGCGAGCCGGGGACGCAAGCGTCCTTCGCTACGCAGGGCGGTCGGCCCGCTCGCTCTACTACTACTTCCGGGCCCGCGGCAAGGCGAGCCGCTACAACCCCCGGATCGGTGACATCGTCGTGTGGGGCGGCGGCACGCACGTCGGCATCTACATCGGCAACGGTCGCGCGATCAGCGCGATCCGAAGCGGAGTTCGGATCCACGGCGTGTATGCCGTGACCGCCCGCTTCACGGCCTACCTGCACACGGGGATGTCCAGCCGGTACACGACCGGCACAGCCCCGACCAGCTAGGTCGCCCCGGCGGGCCTCGTTCCGCCCATGCCGCTCCGAGGACCCCGGCCGAGGGACAGGCCGGGGTCCTTACGCGTCCGGCGCATGGCGTCCGATCGGCGGCTCCGCCGAGGCCCGCCCGCTCCCCGGAGGCGCGCCCGCTTCGCGGAGGCCTGGCCGCTCCCCGGACGACCGGGCTGTTCCGTGGCGAACGGTATTCCCACGAACACCTCGTGGACCGATGCTCAGGATGCATCTACGTGCAGTCTGGGGACCGATCCACGAAGAACTCGTTCGCGATCCGTTCCCTGGGGAACACCGAGGACTCGTGGCTGCGGCCGCCGATGCCGGCGACGTTCGCGGCCTCCCTAACGAGAAGCAGCGACTCGCGCGTCGACCTCGGCGAGGCACGACAGGATGGCCGCCGCCGACCGATCGATGTCGTCCTCTGTCGTCTGCCAGCCCGAAACCGAGAACCGCATGGCCGCCCGGCCGCGCCACGTCGTGCCGCTCAGCCAGCACGTGCCGTCGCGCTGGACGGCCTCGATGACCTCGCGCGTTCGAGCGTCGCCGGCGTCGTCGTCGCCATCGAGCCCCTCGAACCTGACGAGGACCTGGTTGAGGACGACCTCGTTGAGGATCGAAACCCGAGGAGCGGTCGCGAGCGTGGCGGCCATCCGACGGGCGTGGGCGCAATCGCGCTCGATGAGGTCGACGATCCCCTGTCGACCGAGCGACCGCAAGCGCTGCCAGCACCGGAAATCCGCGTGCTCGACGCGAAGACTCGGGCACCCAGTTGTAGCCGTCGCGCTCGGCGCCGGCCGTCTCGATGTAGTAGGCGGCGCCGAGCCGCATCGCGCCGTGGTGCGCGTCCGGCGTCGCGGACGAACACGATCCCCGAGTCGTACGGCACGTTGAGCCACTTGTGCGCGTCGGTCGACCACGAATTGGCCTCGCGGTAGCCGTCCATCAGCGACTTCAACGACGGGACGGCGGCCGCCCAGATCCCGAACGCCCCGTCGACGTGGACCCACGCGCCGCGCTCGTGCGCGATCGGGATGATCTCGGCCAGCGGATCGTAGCCTCCCGTGTTCACGTTGCCGGCCTGCGCACAGACGATCGCCGGTCCCGTCGATGCGGGCAAGGGTTTCGCGAAGGGCGTCCGGACGCATCCGGCCCTGGTCGTCGGCGGCGACCATCCGGACGCCCTCGCCCTCGCGGCCGAGGCCGAGCATCTGGAGCGAGGCATACACCGTGATGTGGCTGCCTTCGTGGGTGATCGACCGTGACGGGCGGCGCGCCCTGGAGCCCATGCCGCTCAACGTCCCAGCCGGCGCGATCGAGCACGCCGTGGCGGGCGGCGGCGAGCGCGGTGAAGTTGGCCATGGTCGCGCCGGTCACGAACCCGACGCTCGTCGCCGCGGGCAGGTCGAGCAGCTCGATGAGCCAGGCGGCGGCGACCTCTTCGGCGACGGCCGCTGCCGGCGACAGCACGTACAGGCCGGCGTTCTGGTCCCAGGCGCTCGTCAGCCAGTCGGCCCCGACCGCCGCCGGGACGCCGCCGCCGACGACGAACCCGAAATAACGCGGGCCGGCGCTTCCGACGAGGCCCGGCTCGGCCGCCGACGGCGAGGTCCTCGATGACGGTCGTCGGATCGGTCGGGCCTTCGGGCAGGGGCGTTCCCGCGCCCATGGCCGCGCGGAGCGCTTCGAGGTCGACTGGCCCGCCGACCGGTCGCGTCTCGAGCGAGTCGAGATACGCCGGACGCGAGCTCCGCCGTGCGCCGGAGGACTCGATCGTGATCAGCCATCGGAAGCCTCCCGTCTCGCGCGGCCGACCGGCCGAGAACGCGCGGACGGCTGATGCTACCGTGACCGTGCGACGCCGATAAGGAGAGTTGCATGGACCACGCTTCCTTCAAGTCGTGGCTCGACCGCTACGTCGACGCCTGGCGGCTCGGGCGATCCGGTCGCGATCGGCGACCTCTTCAGCCAGGACGTGCGGTACGCGTTCGATGCATGGGGCGAGGCCGTCGTCGGGCGGCCGGCTGTCGTCGCGGCGTGGCTCGCCGATCCCGACCCGCCCGGCTCCTGGGAAGCCGACTACGAGGTGCTCGCGATCGATGGCGAGACCCACGTCGCACACGGCCGGACCCGCTACCTGACGGACGACGGCTCGGCGGTCGACCGAGAGTTCGCGAACGTGTTCGTGTGCCGCTTCGACGACGACGGCCGCTGCCGCGAGTTCACCGAGTACTACATGCGCCGCCGCCCCGAGGCCCTGCCCGACTGAGTCCGGGCGGTCGCGGATGCCGGGTGCGACGGCGCGGGGCCGCACCTAACGCGCGGTGAGGGCCGGCGGAAGCGGCGGCAAACCCTCGCCGTGGCGTCGCCGTCGGCTGTCGTCGCGTGGCAGTCGACGAAAGCTGCTCGACGATGGCGCGCGAGGTCAGCGGCGCATGTATCGTCGGGTGAGAAGCGACGAAACCTGCTTTGCGCGGACCTGTCTGGCCCTGCAAACACCGTTCGTCGTCTCGCAGTCGACGTTTCTTGCTGCGCGCGGTCCGATCCGGCTCGGCGGACAGTATTCGTCGCCTGAGAGTCGACGATCCCCGTTCAGCGCCCCCAGATCGCGCACACCGGCACATTTCGTCGCGTGAGAGGCGACGGCGGCCGTGGCGCCGTTCGTCGAAGCAGCGCGACCTCGGCGACCCCGCCCGCCGGCCGCCCCTCGGTGTACCCTCACGTCTCTCCGAGCAACCAGACCCAGCGCGCGAGTGAGGTGACGCCAAGATGCCCCGAACCGTCCGCGGCGCGCTCGTCCAGGCCAGCTGGACCGGCGACAAGGAATCGATGATCCAGAAGCACGAGCAGCGGGCCCACGAGGCCGCCGCGCAGGGTGCCCAGTTCATCCTCTTCCAGGAGCTGTTCTACGGGCCGTACTTCTGCCAGGTCCAGGACCGCCAGCTATTACAGCTACACGGAGCTGATCCCCGACGGGCCCACGACCAAGCGGATGCAGGACCTCGCGAAGCAGACCGGCATGGTCGTCGTCGCTCCGATGTACGAGGAGGACGACAAGGCGGCCGGCATCTACTACAACACCGCGGCCGTCATCGATGCCGACGGGACGTATCTCGGCAAGTACCGCAAGACCCACATCCCGCACGTCAAGGGCTTCTGGGAGAAGTTCTACTTCCGGCCCGGCAACCTCGGCTACCCGGTCTTCGACACCGCGGTCGGCAAGATCGGCGTGTACATCTGCTACGACCGCCACTTCCCCGAAGGCGCCCGGGCGCTGGGGCTCAATGGCGCGGAGATCGTCCTCATCCCGAGCGCGACCTCGCGCGGCCTGTCGGAATACCTGTGGCGGATCGAGCAGGTCAGCCACGCCGTCGCCAACGGCTACTACGTCGGGACGATCAACCGGGTCGGCATCGAAGCCCCTCGGTGACGACGACTTCTACGGCCAGAGCTACTTCGTCGACCCGCGCGGCCAGTTCGTCGGCGACGATCGGATCGGCCCACGACGAGGAGCTGATCGTCCGCGACCTCGACCTCGACCGGATCATGGAGGTCCGCAACACCTGGCAGTTCTTCCGCGACCGGCGACCCGACGCATACGAGGACCTCGTCCGGCCGTAGTTCGCGGTACCATCCCTCCGGCTCGGCCGTCTGGAGGAGGACGGCCGAGCCGAGTCGTTTCCGCGGGAGGGAGACATGCAGTTCGGCTTCACGCTCAAACCCGAGCACACCGTCGAGCGCACGCTTGCCCTCACGCGCCAGGCGGAGGCGGCCGGCTTCGAGCACGGCTGGCTGTTCGACTCGCACGTCCTGTGGCGCGACCCCTATCCCCTCCTGACGCTGATGGCCGGCGCGACCGGAGCGGTTGCGACTCGGGACCTGCGTGACGAACCCCGGAACACGCGAACCGACGGTCACCGCGTCGGTCGCTCGCGACGCTCGACGAGATCTCGGGCGGCCGGATGGACCTCGGCATCGGGCGCGGCGACTCGGCGCGGCGGGTCCTCGGCAAGCCGCCGATCACGCTGGCCCACACCGAGGAGGCGATCCGGGTCATTCGGACGCTCGTCGGCCGGCGGCACCATCGAGTACGAGGGCACCGAGCTGCAACTTCCCCTGGACGACACGGCTGGACGCTGCCAGTCTGGGTCGCGGGCTACGGACCGATGGCGCTCGCGATGACCGGCCGGGTCGCCGACGGCCTGATCCTCCAGCTGGCCGACCCGGACCTCATCCGCTGGTTCGTCGGCCAGGTCCGCGACGCCGCGGCCGCGGCCGGGCGCGACCCGAGCCTCGATCAGGATCCAGGCGGCGGCGCCGGCCCACGTCGGCGACCTGCGCGCTGTGTCGCGAGCGGACGCGCTGGTTCCCGGCGCTCGTCAGCAACCACGTGGTCGATCTGGTCAACAAGTACCCGCGCGAGCAGCTCCCCGAATCGCTGACCGGCTACATCGCGGACCGGTCCGGCTACGACTACCACCACCACGCCGAGGTCGGCTCGTCGAACGCGGGCTTCGTGGGCGACGAGGTGACCGACCGGTTCTGCATCCTCGGCTCGGTCGAGGACCATGTCGCCAAGCTGCGCGAGCTCGAGGACGCCGGCGTCGACCAGTTCAACTTCTATCTCATGAACGGCGACGAGGAGACCCAGCTCGAGATCTACGGGCGGGAGATCATCCCGGCGATGCGCGACATCGCGGCGGCTCGGTCAGGCCGACGGCTTCGGGATGCGCACGCTCATCACCAACGGCACGATCGTCACCGCCGACGGCTCCTATGCCGCCGACGTCCTCATCGATGGCGAGACGATCGCCCAGATCGGCCGCGATCTGGCTGTCGGCGGGCGTCACCGCGGACGAGACGATCGACGCGGCCGGTCGCTACGTCATCCCGGGCGGCATCGACGTCCACACCCACATGGAGCTGCCGTTCGGCGGCACGTTCGCGAAGGACACGTTCGAGACCGGCACGCGGGCCGCGGCGTTCGGCGGGACGACGTCGATCATCGACTTCGCCGTCCAGTCGAAGGGCTCGTCGCTCCGCGAAGGCCTCGACGCCTGGCACGCGAAGGCCGAGGGCAACGCGGTCACCGACTACGGCTTCCACATGATCATGAGCGACGTCACCGACGAGACGCTGGCCGAGATGGACGCACTCGTCGACGAGGGCATCCCCGACTTCAAGCTGTTCACGGCCTACCCGGGCGTCTTCTACAGCGACGACGGGGCGATCTTCCGGGCGATGCAGCAGACCGCCAAGAACGGCGGCCTGATCATGATGCACGCCGAGAACGGGATGGCCATCGACGTCGTCGCGAAGGACACCTTCGACGCCGGCACGACCGACCCGCATCGGCCACGGCCTCGCGCGCAAGGCCGTCTTCGAGGGCGAGGCGACCAACCGCGTCATCCGCCTCGCCGAGGCGGCCGGCGTCCCGGTCTACATCGTCCACCTGTCGGCGCGCGACGCCCTCGCCGAGGTCCGCGCCGCGCGCGACCGCGGGCACGAAGGCCTTCGCCGAGACGTGCCCGCAATACCTCTTCCTGTCGCTCGACGACCTGGGCAACGGCTTCGAGGGCGCCAAGTTCATCTGCTCCCCTCCCCTCCGACCGAAGGACAACTGGGACGACCTCTGGACGCGGCCTCGTCAAGGACGACCTGCAGCTGGTCGCGACCGATCATTGCCCGTTCGACTTCCACGGCCAGAAGGAGCTCGGCCGCGGCGACTTCCGCAAGGTCCCCAACGGCCTGCCGGGCGTCGAGGACCGGATCGACCTCCTGCACGACGGTGGCGTGGTCGGCGGTCGGATCACGCCGCGAGCGCTGGGTCGAGATCGTCTCCACGGCGCCGGCCAAGATGTTCGGGATGTACCCGCAGAAAGGCGCGATCGCGGTCGGCTCCGACGCCGACATCGTCATCTACGACCCGAACCGCCGGCACACGATCTCGGCGTCGACGCACCACATGGACGTCGACTACTCGTGCTACGAGGGCCGGAGCGTCCAGGGTGCGAGCGACGTCGTGCTGAGCCGCGGGTCGGTGATCGTCCGCGACGGCGAATTCACCGGACGGGCCGGTCATGGGCGGTTCATCAAGCGGGCGCCGGCGGACCACGCCCGGATGAGCTGAGCCGGTGGCCGGGACTTCCGAGGCCCCGAACGGCGCGAGTCAAGATCCTCGATGGCGGCCTCGCGACCGAGCTCGAAGCCCGCGGCCACGACATCTCGGACCGGTTGTGGTCGGCGCGGCTCCTGCTGACCGCACCCCGACGCGATCGAGGACCTGCACCTCGACTATTTTCGGGCCGGGGCACACGTCGCCACGACTGCCAGCTACCAGGCCACCGTCCCGGGGTTCGAGGCGGCCGGCCTCGATCGCGCCGCGGCCCTCGACGCGATCAGCCGGAGCGTCGCGCTGGCCCTGCGTGCGCGCGATCGGTTCGCCGAGGAATCGGCGCTTGAGGCGTCCGACCGGCTCGTCGTCGGCTCCGTTGGCCCGTACGGCGCGATGCTTGCTGATGGCTCCGAGTACCGCGGCGACTACGACCCGGGAGTGGCAGCGTTCCGCGAGGTCCACGCGCCCCGGATCGAGGCGCTACTCAGCGCTGGCGTCGACATGCTCGCGCTCGAGACGATCCCGACGCTCGCGGAGGCCGAGGTTCTCGTCGATCTCGTCGAGGAATTCGGGACGACGGCCTGGCTGTCGTATCAATGCCGCGATGGATCCACGACGGCGGCCGGCGAGCCTGTCGGCGAAGCGTTCGCGGTGGCCGAGGGTCGGCCCGGCATCGTCGCAGTCGGCGTCAACTGCCTCGCACCCCGGCACGTGCCTGCGCTCCTGGCCGCCGCCAGAACGGCATCCGGCAAGCCGGGGATCGCCTACCCGAACGGCGGTGACACGTGGGATGCCGCAGCGCGTCGGTGGACGCCGAGCGACGGCGAGGTCTTCGAGCCGGCCGTCGTGGCGAGCTGGAAAGCGCTCGGTGCAGGCTGGCTCGGTGGTTGCTGCGGGACGGGGCCGGGCGACATCGCGGCACTCGCGGCGTTCCTCGAGCCGGGCGCCGCAACCGGCTAGCCCGCGTTAGTGTCGTCAGCCGCTCCGCCGGCGCTCAAGGCGATCTCTGCCAGACACTCGCCACATTCGTGTTCTGCCAGCCGGTGCGAGGCGCAGGCCCGTTCGACGGCCTCATCCGTGCCACCCACGATCGTCCGTCGTACCAGGCAGGGAATAGCCGCCCGGACGGGTGACTGGGGCCCTCTGTTCTCGCATAAGACGAGCCACAGCGCAATTTGGCAAACGAGCCGAGGCGTTGGGCTGTCGCGCGGCATCGCGCCGCCGGCGCCGCTCGAAGGACAAACATGCGATCAAGGGAGAGACTGGACCGGTGATCCTGAGCAACGTTCGCGACCCACGGCTCATCACGATTCGGAGAGGTGGAACGCTCGAGGACGCCGACCACCACCGACTGGCGGTCGTGGGCCGCCGACTGCGCCGAGCACGTCCTCGACCTCTTCGAGCGTGCCCGGCCCGGCGACGACCGCCCTCGTCGCGCGATCGAACTCGGGCGAGCCTGGGCCCGCGGCGAGGTCCGCATGACCGAGGCTCGCACAGCTGCCGGCCACGCGAACGGAGCCGCCAGAGACCTGCGCGGCGCACCGCGGTACGCGGCCTACGCTGCCGCCCAGGCCGCGAACGTCGCGCACGTCGCCGCCCACGAGCTCGGTGCCGCGGCGTATGCGATCAAGGCGGTGCGTGCCGCGGCGCGCGGATGGAGACGCGGCAACCGCAGCGCGACTCGAGTGCCGCTGGCAGCGCGACCGACTCCCGGAGGCCATCCGCGAGCTCGTCCTTGACGATCAGCGGCTCCGGAACGACATCTGCTGGTCGGTCTTCGACTGCTGAACCCCGCCCGTGTCCCGCCGCCACGGTTCCGCGAATCAAAACGGCCGCCGTTCCGGGCGGCCGCTTGAGTCTCTTCCCCGACGCAGGACGCTCCCGCGACGGGTGTGCTCCTGGTTAGACGACCGTGGACGGCCGTCGTGCGAAGATGCGGATCGCCGCGAGGATCAGCGCCTCGATGAGGGTCCAGCCGATCAGCGCAACGATGGCGGCGACGTCGAGCACGGAGCCCTGGTCGGCCGTCACGCGGTTGAGCGAGAACATCCCGACGAACGGCTCCACGAACGGCTGGGTGATGCCGAGGATGAAGCCGACGATGTCATTGCCGGGGTTCGCGACGAGCAGCAGCAGGATGATCCGGATGATCAGCAGCGCCTGCAGGATGCCGAACGCGAACGTGACGATGCGTGCCGCTGTCGTCGCGCCGTCCGGCCGACTCACATACGCCGTGTCGGTCGTCGACACAGACTGCGCAGTGCCGACCACCGGGGTCCCTGCGACCGGGGTGCCGGCCACCGGGAGTGCCGACGACCGGCGGCGGAGCGACCTCCGGCTGGACGACTGTCTGTCTGGTGGTCGTGGTGCGGTTGTAATCGGTCAAGTGATTCCCTCCTTGTTTCAAGGCCCCTCTTAGGCTGGACCAGCCGCGATCGTCTGGAGGCGTCAGGGCACGCGCCGTGGCTTGCAGCGGCGTGTCAGGTCGCGGCAGGGGCATCACCGATCGGACCGCCGCCATCGCGGCTCTGCACCGTCCACCGTGCGCCGGGCGACAACTCTGTTGCACGCCAGGTGGCCGGCGCCGTGACGCCGATCCCCACGATCCGAACGCTTCGCTTCGGCGTATGGAGTCAGTCGGCCGCCTCAAGGGCCGCACACAGGAGGAGTAACGCGTGGATCGACTGTCCCAGCGCACCCGGTCATCGACGACCCTGGCCGCGATCGTCGCGGTCGCAGCCATCGCCGTAGCCGCCTGTTCGTCGGGCGGGGGCGCCTCACCCTCCGCCGCAGCGGCCGCCTCGGCACCCGCAGCTGCCTCGGCATCCGCCGCCTCTGGCGCAGCCATCGAGGTCAAGGCCGTCCAGGACCCGAAGCTCGGCGCGTACCTTGTCGGTCCTGACGGCAAGACGCTGTACGTCTTCACCAAGGACACCGGAGGCAAGAGCGTCTGCAACGGCGACTGCGCCAAGAACTGGCCGCCACTCACCGTTGAGGGCGATGCGACCGTCAAGCCCGGCGATGGCGTCACCGGCAAGTTCGCGACGGTCAAGCGCGACGATGGAACGACCCAGGTGACGTACGAGGGTGCTCCGATCTACTACTGGGCCAAGGATACGAAGCCCGGCGACGTGACCGGTCAGGGCGTCGGCGGGGTCTGGTTCGTCGCTGCGGTGGCGGGCGGCCCCGGTGGCGCAGACGCGTCCGGAGCGCCTGCGTCCGCCGCCGCCGGTGGCGGGACCCCGGCCAAGATCATCGACTTCGGCTTCGAGCCGGCAAGCATCAACATCAAGGTCGGCGAGAGCGTCACCTGGACGAATACGGGCGCCGCACCCCACACCGCAACAGCCGACGACGGTTCATTCGACAGCAAGAACATGGCCAGCGGAGCAACGTTCACCCAGGCGTTCGCCAAGGCCGGCACATTCGCCTACCACTGCGCGATCCATCCAGCGATGAAGGGAACGGTGACCGTTCAGTGACCCTCGACAGCAGACTCGTTCGACGCGACCATCACTCGATGCGCAACGTCAACGAGTCTGCGTGAACCTGCTGGCCCGACATGGATCGATGGACGAGCTCGGCGACGCCGAGCTCGTCGCCCGCATCATCGAGCGCGATGAGCGTGCCCTGATGGTGCTCTACGACCGGCACGGCACGACGCTTGTTCGGGATCGCCGTCCGCTTCCTCGGCGATCGCGAAACCGCCGCCGAGGTGGTCCAGGAGGTGTTCCTGTCACTCTGGGAGCGAGCCACCAGGTTCGACCCGGCGGCCGGAACGCTGATCGCCTGGCTGATCGGCATCGCCCGCCATCGGTCGCTGGACCGCCTTCGAGCGGCGTCCCGGCGACCTCGCACGATCCGCACCCAGTCAGATCCCTGGACGCGAAGGCGGATCGGGTATGGATGCGGCGATTCGCGCATACGGAGCACGAGCGGCGACCGTGGCCGGCGCGGCTGACACGGACCCAAGCACCGAGATCGACCGGCGCTGGACTCGCGTCGGTCGTGCGAGCTTCGCTGGCCGACCTCCCGGACGCCGAGCGTCGCGTGCTCGTCCTCGCCTATGACGAGGACCTCTCACAGTCACAGATCGCGGCCCGTCTCGGTCTACCCATCGGCACCGTGAAGTCGCGCACTCGCCGCGCGATGGCGATGCTCCGCGCGCGGCTCACCGAGATCCCGGAGTTGATGAACTGATGCGGCCGATGGACCACGCCGAGGCCCACGAGCTGCTTGCGGACCTCGCCCTCGAGCCGGCGAACGTCGAAACGACGGCCGCGGACGAGGAGCATGACCGACTGCGCATGCACCTCGAGGCCTGCGACGTCTGCCAGGCGGACCTGCTCGCCTGGCGGAGCACGCATCAGGCGATCGAGGACGCCCTCGTCGACCGCCGACGGCGGGCGCGAACGACTGGCCGATGTCATCGCCGAGCCGGCGATCATGCCGCCGCCCTCACTTCGCGCCGCGATCGCGACGATCCCCGGGACGGATGAGGATCAGGCGAAGGCGGGCGAGCCGGTCCCCGCGGCGAACCGGAGGGCGGCCATGAAGGCCCGCTTCGGTTGGCGCCGGATGGCACCGATCCTGGCCGCCGTGGTGGTCCTCGTCATCGGCGTCGCAGCGCTTCGGGATCAGGCGATGAGTCTCGATGCCGCCCGAGCCGAAACGCACGAACTCGCCGACGTCACCGCCGTGATCGGTCGGTTGCTGCGCGAGCCGGACCACAAGGTCGTCGGGCTGACGGCCGCCGACGGCACGATGCAGGGCTCGGTCGCCTGGTCCGATCACGACCTGGCCGTCATGACGACGGCGCTCGAGAAGCCGCCCGCCGCCCTCGTGTACCGGTGCTGGATCGAACGCAACGGGGTCCGGTCGCCCGTCGGCAAGATGTGGTTCGTCGGCGACCTCGCCTACTGGACGGGCTCGCTCGACGACTGGGCCACGATCTCACTCGACGATGGCGGCCGGTTCGGGGTCAGCCTCGAGCCTGCCGCGGCGGCACGGGCGGTCAGCCGGTTCTGGCCGCCGACCTTCCCGGCTGATCCTCTGCGCGGAAGCGTCAGGCGTTCGGGCGCGCCTGACGCGACCCGCGCGACGACGCTCGGCGTCAGCGGGTCCGGGGGAACCCGAGGTCGATCTTGCTGGTTCCCGGATCCGGCCAGCGCGAGGTCACGATCTTGGCCCGCGTGTAGAACTGGACGCCCTCCGGACCGTACATGTGGAGGTCGCCGAACAGCGACGCCTTCCAGCCACCGAAGCTGTAGTACGCGACCGGGACCGGGATCGGGACGTTGATGCCGACCATCCCGGCGTTCGCCTCGAACTGGAACTGCCGAGCCGCTCCGCCATCGCGGGTGAAGATCGCGGTCCCGTTGCCGTACGGGTTGTCGTTGACGAGCTTGACCGCCTCCTCGTACGTGTCGACGCGCATGACCGTGAGCACGGGCCCGAAGATCTCGTCCCGATACGCGTCCATCGCCGGCGTCACGTTGTCGATGAGTGAGACACCGAGGAAGAACCCGTCCGATTCGGTGTAGAGCGGGTGATCCCGGCCGTCTGCGACGACCGTGGCGCCCTGGGCCGGACCGCTGTCGAGGTACGAGGCGACCTTGTCGCGATGCTGCTGGGTGACGAGCGGGCCCATCTCGGAGGAAGGATCTGAGCCCGGACCGACCTTCACGTTCGGGAGGCGCGCGTGGATCGCGTCGACGAGCGGGTCCGCCGACGCCCCGACGGCGACGATCGTCGCGACGGCCATGCAGCGCTCGCCGGACGATCCGTAGCCGGCCGACACCGCCGCGTCGGCGGCCATCTCGATGTCGGCGTCCGGCAGAACGATCATGTGGTTCTTGGCGCCGCCGAGGGCCTGGACCCGCTTGCCGTTCCGAGTCCCGGTCTCGTAGATGTAGCGGGCGATCGGCGTCGACCCGACGAAGCTCACCGCGGCGATGCCGGGATGCTCGAGGATCGCATCGACCGCGACCTTGTCGCCATGGACGACATTGAAGACGCCATCCGGCACGCCGGCGTCGGCAAGGAGCTCGGCCAGGAAGTTCGAGGCCGACGGATCCTTTTCCGAAGGCTTGAGGATGAACGTGTTGCCCGTGGCGATCGCTGTCGCGAACATCCACATCGGGACCATCGCGGGAAAGTTGAATGGCGTGATCCCGGCGACGACGCCCAGCGGCTGGCGGATCTGGTAGACGTCGACGCCACCCGAAACCTGCTCCGAGAAGCCGCCTTTGAGCAGGTTGGCGATGCCGCAGGCGAACTCGAGGTTCTCGAGGCCGCGGGCGATCTCGCCGAGGGCGTCGCTCGGGACCTTGCCGTGTTCCGCGGTGAGCAGCGCGGCGAGCTCCTTGCGGTGCTGATCGACCAGGTTCCGAATGCGGAACATGACGTCGGTCCGCTTCGAGAGCGAGGTCGCCCGCCATGCCGGGAACGCCCGGGTGGCGGCATCGACGGCGGCTGCGACCTCCTCGGCGGACGCGAAGTCCACGTGTTTCGTGACCTGCCCCGTCGCCGGGTCGAAGACGGGACCCTCTCGGCCGGAGGTGCCGACGACCGACCTGCCGTCGATCCAATGGCTGATCCGACCCGTCGCGGGCGCCTCGGAGCGGGCAGCGCCCGGCTCTGCGACCTGTGTCATGGGAATCGACCCTTTCCGTGCTGCGTCCGCCCGGTCGGGCGGTCGGGGAACCGTGGTGTCGGTTCACGATACTCCCTGGGGCGACGTGACCGGCCGGGCGGGGCGGATCAGACGGCCGGGCGGGACTCCGTGTCTCCCGCGCGATGCTCATCGGTCGCGTCCAGGGCGACACCCGGTGGCGGCGTCGGGTCCGGCCATATCGACGGGGGCTCGGGCTCGCTCTCCGGCGCGCTCTCGGCGGCCGTTGACCGCCGGATCGTGAGTCCAAGGACGAAGATCGCGCAGCCGACAGCGATCGCGACCGCGATGACGCCGCCTGCGGGCAATCCGGCCACGAGGACCGGGTCCCGCCAGGTGGTCGAAACGGCAGCCCGGGCGACCGCCCACAGCCCGATCGCGACGTAGAAGAGCAGCCCGTCGCGGCGCCGGAACCCACCGACCATCAGCACGACGGCGAGCACCGCCAGGATGGCAAGCGTCGCGATCCCCTCGTACGCCTGCGATGGATGCGACGGGATCTGCGGACCGACCGAGCCCCACGGCCCGGGACCCGCGTAGGCGGTCGCCCACGAATCGTTACTGGGTACCCCCTGGCCAGACCCGGTCAGCACCATCGACAGCTTCCCTGCCCCGATCACGAACAAGGCCGGAGCGGCAGCGAGATGCAACCAGCGTCCGAGCGGTGCTCCGAGCAGGCTCGCCACGTATGCACCGGAGAGCGTCGCGCCGACCACGCCGAGCCCGAGGTCGAGCGCACCGATCGAGGGATCGATGAGCACTCCCGGATCGGCCGCGTAGAACGACCAATGCTCGAGGGCGAAGCCGAGCCTGCCACCGATCACCGCTCC
>CAWFLS010000003.1:0-411629 GCA_963816675.1 uncultured Chloroflexia bacterium | reverse complement strand
GATGTCGCGTCGCCACCGCCTGGATCGAGACCCAGCGCCCTTCCCAGGCCATCCGCACCCGCGCGTAGTGCCAGGGCGTGAAGAATGTGCGGAGCTGGCTCGGCGTCAGCTTCGTGTCCGGGCGCATGTCGTATCCGTAGGTCCGGCTCTGGAGTCCCCACAACGGCCCGACGACACGCACGCTCGTGACCGTGAAATTCGTCGTCCGGGCTGGGTCTGCCGTTGCCGTGAAACCGGTCAACACCCACGCATGGTTGCCGTGGGCGACCAGGAGGCCGACCGGACGATTGGTCTTGCGCAGGTTCGTCACAGCGGAACGGAGCGCTGAATTGAACGTGGTGCTCTGATACAGCCGGTACCGGCTGTCGACGAAATGACGGAGTCCGGCGGTCCAGCCGCCCGGGTCAGTGCCGTCGGTGACCGGGATCGCATAGCGGTCGTGGGCGCGCATGTAGTCGAAGTACCGGCTCTGAGTTCGTCCGTGTGTGGTCGGTCTGGTGATAGACGATGTTGCGCATGATCTGGACGTCGGCCGCGGTGCACCAGAGCCACGTCTTCTGGGTCGTGAAGACGCCCGTCCGATAGAGATCGATGCCGCCGGTCCACGCTGAAAGCGCCGACACCTCGGAGCCGGGCAGCGCCACGCGACCGACGACGAGAGTCGATGCGACGACGGCGGCGAGGACGAGCCGGGCCATCGATCGGCGTCGCGATTTGGCTCGGCATGCCGACATGGTGCCGTGCGGTCGCGTTCGATGCACCGCAATCGCTGCTCCCTCGAAGATGACGATGACCTCGTTAGAACGGCCGTTCTATACTGAGGTATGCGTCCCGAATACCGTGACGAGCCCTGCCGAACGGCGCTCACGCGGGTCCGCAAGATGTCGTTCAAGTGGTCGCTCAACCCGTACATGGGTTGCGTCCACCAGTGCACGTTCTGCTTCGTGCGCGCCTTCGAGAAGCTGGCGGACCGGCCGTCGGACGGCCGCTACGGGACCTCGATCCGGGTCAAGACGAACCTCGTCGAGGTGCTCACGCGCGAGCTGGCGCGTCGCTCGTGGCGGCGCGAGCAGGTCGTCGTCGGCACCGCGACAGACCCGTACCAACCGGCCGAGGGCCATTTCCGCCTGACCCGCGGCGCGATCGAGGCGCTTGGCGCTGCGGGCACGCCGTTCGGGATGATCACCCGCGGCCCGATGATCGTCCGCGACATCGACGTCCTGACGTTCGCGAGCGAGCAGGCCGAGGTCGGCATCACGTTCTCGATCCCGACGCTCGATCCCGAGATCTGGCGGCTGACCGAGCCGGGCACTGCGCCGCCACGTCAGCGTCTTCGGGCGATCCGGGCCCTGATCGACGCCGGCATCGATGCGAGCGTCGGCATGGCACCGATCCTGCCCGGCTCTGACCGACGACCCCGCGAAGATGGCCGACGTCGTTCGCGCCGCGCGGGACGCCGGCGCGACGTCGGTCTGGACGAACGTGCTCTACCTGAAACCCGGGACGCGCGAACACTTCATCGAGCAACCTCGCGCGCGACTGGCCCGAGCTCGCTGCCGAAGTACGAGCGCCTGTACGCCGGCCGCGCGTACGTGACGAAGGACGTCCTCGAGCCGGTTCGCGGCCAGGTACGCGCGCTCGCCCGCGAACACGGGATCGCAGATCGTCGTCGGCGGCCGGTCGCCCCGCGGCCCGACGCGCGACGACTGGAGGATGGCGATCAGCTCGCCCTGGCCGAACTCCTGACGCCTGCCGGCTTCAGCGATCCATAAGCGTCGCGAGGCGGCTGCGCTTCACGCGTCCTTCGGTTGCGAGGCCCAGACGGAATCCTTGCCCTCGAGCCACTCCGTATCGAACCGCGCTGCGCCGTGGATCGCGACGAGGCGAAGCTCGCCCGTGCCGGTATTCGTGAAGCCGTGAGCCTCGCCGGGCGGACTGACGACGACATGGCCCTGCTCGATGACCAGTGTCCGATCGCCGATCCGGAACGTCGCCTGACCCGCTTCGACCACGAAGACCTCGGCGTACGGATGCCGATGGAGCTTCGGTCCGACACCCGGCTGCGGAATGGACGAGGATGATCGAGAACGGGACGTCGCCGTGCTCGGCACCCACGAACTCGTGCGAATGCGCGCCGTGCTCGAGGTCGTCGAACGCGACGACGTGACCCTCGTCAGGCATCGATGCCCGCGCCGAAGCGGCCGCGGTGCTCGACCGGGATCAGCGGCTTCTCGCCGCGGACCTTGAGCTCCTGCACCGCCCAGGTAGTTGCCGTCGGGGTCGCTGAACCCGAAGAACGTGCCGCCGTCGCGCTCGTCGAAGACCATGATCTCGCTGCATTCGACACCGCGATCGACGAGTTCCTCGCGGGCCGCGCGCCCGTCGGCGACGACCAGCTGCAGGCCGCGCATCGAACCCGGCGCCATCTCGCGCTGTGACGGGAGGTCGCCGAAGACGATCGAGCATCCGGACCCGCGCGGGGTCAGCTGCACGACATGCATGTGCTCGTTGCGCGTGTCGTGGTCGAGCTCGAAGCCGACCTTGTCCCGGTAGAACGCGATCGATGCGTCGATGTCGCTGACGGGCACGATCACGACTTCGAGGGTCCAGTCCACGATGTCCTCCTGGGTTTGGCGTTGGCCCAGGGATCCGCGTCGCGGCTCCGGCACGACAGGGGACCCCGGATCGTGGTCGGTGTCAAGCGTGTCGGCCTGGTCGGCGGACGCTGGCTGACGGCACAGCGACGCCTTCCCGCCGGTAGCATCGAGCGCATGCCCCGACCTCCGCTACCTGACCGCGGCCGCTGTCCTCGGCTGCGCCGGCCTCGTGCTCGTCGGCTGGGCGGGACTGCTCGTCCCGTCACTCATCCGATCGATCGAGCCGGCCTTCGACCAGACGGACGCCGGCATCGGCGTCTACTTCTTCGTGCACTCGGTGGCGTATGTCGGCGGATCGATGGGCGGCGGTTTCCTCACCGAGCGTGTCGGCCGCCGGGCGGTCCTGTCGCTCGCGGCGGGACTCATCGCATTCGGGCTCGCTGGGCAGGCCGTCGCGCCGACCTGGGCGATCTTCCTCCTGGCCGGCCTTCCGTACGGCCTCGGCGGCGGCGCGATCGATGGCGGATCCAACGGCCTTTTCCTTGACCTCTTCGCGAGCAGCCGCGGCCGCGCGCTGAATCTGCTGCACATGTTCTTCAGCATCGGAGCACTCGCGTCGCCGCTGTTCGTCGGCCGACTCGTCGAGGCCGGTGTCGCCTGGCAGGCGATCATCCTCGCGACCGCGATCGTCGCACTGCTCCTTGCCGGCGCGCTGGCGCTCACAAAGATGCCGTCCGGGCGCCATATCCGGCCATCGGACGACGCCGGCGCCCAACGATCCCGGCGCGTCGGTCTCGCCTGGCCGCTCATCGCATTGGCCGTCGCGATCGCCTGCTACGTGGCGTCCGAGGTCGGCGTCTCGAGCTGGCTCGTCCGCTTCCTCGAGGAAGCGACCGTCGGTCTTGCAACGTCTGCCCTGGCCCTCTTCTGGGGCTGTCTGACGCTCGGGCGACTCGCAAGCGCCACCTGGAGTGACCGATTCGACCATGCCACGTTCGCGGCCACCGCGGCCCTCGTCGCCTCGATCGCCCTCGCGGCGGCAGCGCTCGTCCCGTCGCTCCCGGCCTCGATCTTCCTCTTCGGCGTCGTCGGGTTCGCCTTCGGGCCTGTCTACCCGTTGATCATGGCCGTCGCCGGCGATCGATTTCCCGGTCGCGCCGCGGCCGTCAGCGGCCTCCTCGCCGGCGTCGCCGTTCTCGGCGCGATCGTCTATCCCCCGGTCATGGGATTCCTCTCGGTCGCGGTCGGTCTCGGCGTGGCGATGGTCGGCGCCGCGATCCTCGCCTTCGTCTGCGCCCTGATGCTGTTCTCGCTGGGCCTCCATCGCAGCGCGCGAGGCCCCCTCCTGATCGTCAGGGTCGTGCGGTCATGGACATCCGGCCGCGGCGACATCGTCATGCGTCCATGCGACGACGCGACGCTGGTCGGTGACCGACTGAGCCCTGCATCCGTCCACCCTGCTGAACCAACAGCCCGCTGCGTCGGGCCGAAGGCCACAGGGGCAAGGAGACGGCGATGACTCCCAGGCAGGTCGAATCGATCCGAGCGAGCTGGACACAGGTCGAGCCCATCCAGGATCTCGCCGCGACCCTCTTCTATGACCGACTCTTCGAGCTTGATCCGACGCTCCGTCGACTCTTCCGGCGAACCGACATGGCGGCCCAGAAGAAGGTCCTCATGCAGACGCTGACGGTCGTCGTGCGAAGCCTTGACCGACTCGAGACGCTCGTTCCGGCCATCCAGGCGCTCGGTCGGCGCCACGCCGGCTACGGAGTTCGCGCGAGCCACTACGACACGGTCGGCGCGGCCCTCCTGTGGACCCTCGGGCAGGGCCTTGGAGACGGGTTCACGGCTGAGTTGCGCGACGCTTGGGCCGAGGCGTACGGCGTCCTTGCCACGGTCATGATCGATGCATCCGAGGTCCACGAGGCAGCCGCCTGAAGCGTCCCGAGCGTGCCGGATCGCCTGTTATGGGGCTGTAATCCTCTGGAAACCTCCGGCAGCGTGCGCGGTTAGTCGTCTGTTCGGGCATCCGGTGGGAACGTTGTACCTGCCCGGTCGCCATTCCGAGCGGCTTCGAGAAGGGGTCACCAGACCGCTGTCCGCTTCGGGATGGCCGGAAAGGAGTACGTAGCCATGACGTACACGAACCGAGCACTGCCACCCGCTGGCAGCCATGGTCCTATCGCGATCCGAGCTTTGCTCGGCAGCGACCTCACCGGTTACAAGGTCGACGCGATCGATGGTGAGATCGGCAAGGTCGACGCTGCGACGAACGAGGTCGGCCAGAGCTGCCTGATCGTGAACACCGGCCCGTGGATCTTCGGCCGGAAGGTGATGCTCCCTGCGGGCGTCGTGAAGAACGTCGATCACCAGGAGAAGCGTGTCTTTGTCGAGCGCACGAAGGACCTGATCCAGAACGCGCCCGAGTTCAACGACGCGATGATGAACGACAAGAACTACCGCCACAGCCTGGGCACCTACTACGGCGAAGGTGGCGCCGGCTGGTACAGCGAACGCTGATCCTCCTCCATCCTGGGCCCCGGCAAGGCACTGCCGGGGCCTTTTCTTATGTCCGCGACGATCTCGTCAGCGAGCGGCCGACGGCACAGAACGGATTCCGATGAACGCCTCGTGGATCGTCCCCAGATCGCACTCGGTGCTGTCTGGTAGCCGATCCACGAGGGTTTCGTTCAGAAACGGTTCCGACAGGAACGGCTGAGCCCAGCCGCGAGCCGGGTACGCCACGCGAGTCCGTCTGTCGTCAGGCGGTGGCGACCGGCACGATCATGAGATAGCCCGTCGCGACACGGAGATCGACGCGGCTCTGGGTGACGTCCCGCACGACGAACTGTTCGGCGAGGGTCTCCGGTGACACGAGGCTGTTCGGTTTCGGGCTCTTGCCCCATGTCGAACTGCCGTGCGGATAGAGCGGATCGAGGACGTTGATGCCGGTCACGTCGAATTCGTCGGCGTGTCGTGGGTCGGCGGTCGCCTCGAACCCGCTCATCACCCACGCGTGACGTCCGTGCCACATGACGAGCCCGACCGGCCGTTTGGTGGCCCGGATCGCCTCTGCGGCGGTGGTCAAGCGCCTCGTCGAGCGTCGGGATCGAGACGAGCTGATACGGACCGATACCGAGCTCGTTGAGGACCGCCGTCCACCCCGTCGGGTTCGCGCCACCGAACGGGCTGGAGCTCCGGTCCCTGGCCATCTCCCACAGCCGCTCCTGGTCGGCGCGCGTGCGGTGGGCCTCGTCGGTCGTCAGGTTGAGGGCCATCTGGAGACTCGCCCCGACGCACCACTCGAACGTGTACTGCGCCACGAAGTCGCCCTTGCGGTAGAGGTTCATCGCGAACGGTCGCTGCGGCGTGGCGGACGCGGCCGGGGCCGGAGTCGCCGCGGCCGGCCGGATCGCGCGCGGCGGCGCTCGGGGCCGCGCTCGGCGGTCGTGCTCGGTGCTGCGCGAGGCGCCGGATCCGCGCGACGTCGGACGGGCGATGGCTGCTCGCCGCGACCGATTCCGAGGGCTCGCGCGCCGGCGGGGCCGACGCGCGGCGTGGCAGTGACCTGCGGAGGGAGCGCCTGCCTCCGGAAGCGACCCGATCCGATCGTTGCGCCGTCCACCGGCGAGCAGGCGACGACCATCGCGGCGACGAGCAGGAGAAGGGAGAAGGGCCGGCGCGGTCGGCCGGAACGCGCGGGACGACATCACTCATCCGCAGTATGCCGTGAACGCGCCGGAATGGCCTTTGGGACCACCCGGTACGCCACCCGGCGGCGCACCTCCGAGGCCAGCCGACGACCGCCATCGTCGCCGCGACGAGGTGGCGACAACGACCGAGCGCGCAGCGCCCGCCTCGTCATGGTCGTGACGGAGCGGGCGCTCGAGATCTCCTGGCCGGCTCCCGCCGGCGACGAGGTCAGTTCGTCTTCTTGAGCGCCGCCTTGAACGGGTTTCCGGCCCGATCGGCGAGTCGTTCAGCGAGGCTCCGGACGGCGGCCGGCATCGACTCGAGCGACAGCGTCGCGTGACCGCGCGGCCGCTCCCGCGCCGTGCAGCGATTCCCGCGTGACCGCCGACGCTGCCGCCGCGTAGCCGGCCGGCTTGCCGGCACGAGAGCCACACGTCGAACAGGTCGCTCGAGGTCCTGATGCGAGATCTCCTCCGACAGGGCGATGAACTGAGCGGTCGTCACGGTCCCACCCGCATACCGCTTGGTCCATTCCTTGAGGATCTTGAAGAAGGCCGTCGTCGCCGACCTGCATCGCGGAGCGCCTGGAGCGTCATCGCGCCTCGTGCGTAGACCGGGAAATCGAACAGCTGGATCGGCCCGGGGTCGCCGATCGCCATCTCCCACAAGAAGTCATCCTCGGGGACCTCGATCAGGCCATCGAAGATCTCCTGCGCGGTGCCGAAGCCCTCGCTGCTCGCCCCACAGCCACTCGGCGTAGGTCGCGAATCCCTCGTTGAGCCAGATGTTCTGCCACGTGTCGACCGCGAGGTTGTCGCCGAACCACTGGTGGGCGAGCTCGTGGACGACCACGAAGTCGTTGCCCTCGCCGCCGCTCGAAGAAGATGGGCGAGTACGTCGGCCTGGTCTGGTTCTCGAGGGCGAATCCGACCCGACCCGGTCGACCACGCCGCCCGAGGCCGAGAACGGATACGCGACCGAAGTTGGCGGCCTCGAAGGCGAGGATCTCCGGCTGCCGGTCGAACGACTTGAGGATCGAAGGCGCCGAGCGCCGGGACTCCGGCGACCTCGTTCGTTACGGTCCAGGTGTTCTCGTTGTCGCCGCCGTCAGGCTTCGGGACCGGGGCCACCCACCCGTCGAGCACGTCCGCGTCATTCTCGAACGAGGTCGAGCCCTCGCCGGTCGACACCGCGATGTCGTCGATGATGGTGCCCTGGCCCTGGACCGAGCCGTCGCTCACGTACGCGATCGAGACCTCGACCTGCTTGTCCGATCCGCCCGTGTTCGGGAGGTGGACGGTCCACGTTTCCCAGCCGTCACCCTGGCCCGACGCCGCGTTCCAGTCGCCGCTCGTCCCGTGCGGTTCGCATGGGAAGTACACGTCGTCATCGGGGTCTTCGGGATCGCCGAGGTCCGGCGGAACGTCCGTCATGTAGTGCGCAAGGAACGGGTTGTCCAGGAACGGTCCGGGACACGCGCCCGTGTCCTGGCTCGTGTGGCCGTTCGCGTCGGGCAGCGTCGTCCAGTCTTCGCCGCCCGCGGTCCGTGCCTCGACGAACACGAAGTCCCAGCCGGGCTCGGTGTCGCGGTTGACCTGGAACGACATGTCGGCACCGCCCGCCGGGACGGTGATCGTGCGGGTCAGACGCTTGTATGTGGCATCGGCGATCTGCGAGTACAGGAACTGGTCGCCAGCGACCGGAGTGGTCGGCGGCCCGTCCACCATCAGTGCCGGAATCGATCGCGTCCCAGTACTTGAGCCCATCCTCCTGGTACGAGCGGATGTCGAACTGGCCGACGGCCATGAACGCGAGATACGTGGCCATCGGCTCCTTGGCGTCCCACGTCCACGTCGTCGAGCCGTGCTTGGTCTTCTGGCTCTTGAGGATGCCGTTCGAGATCGCCTCGGTTCCGGCCGGAACCGAGATCGCGATCGTGAACGAGGCCTTGTCGCGCGGATGGTCGTTGGCCGGGAACCACGTCGCCGCGACGTGCGGCTCGCCGATCGCGATGGCTCCGTCATCGGTGTGGATGAACCCGGAGAGCCCGAAGTCCTCGAGGGTCAACGGGACGCCGTCGTACGTGGCGACGACGGTGAACGTCGCGCCCTTGGTGATCCCGTGCTTCGGCGTCACGGTCAGCTCGCTGTCGACCCGGTTCGTGGCCGCCGTGGTGCCGTTCACGGTGACCTTGTGCAGGTCGAGCCCCATGAAGTCGAGATTGAAGGCGGACAGGTTCTGGGTCGCCTTCGCCGTGATCGTGGCGACCCCGGTCAGCTGGTCAGTCGCCGGGTCGTAGGCGAGCACGAGATCGTAGTGGTCGACGTCGTAGCCGCCGTTCCCGTCACCCGGGAAGTAGGGATCGCCGATCCCAGGAGCCCCGGGCGTGAATGTCGGTCCTGCGGCATTCGCGACCCCGGGCAGGGAGGCGAAGCACAGGGCAAGGACCGAGACGAGCAGCGTCCACCTGCGAAGCATCGGGCACCCCTCCTATGAAGTTGATTGCTCGCGGATTATCCACACGGCCGTCACGCAGCCGTCTCGGAACCCGGGCGACGCGTCTGCAAGTGGCGCTGTGGGGTAAGGCTCCGCGGCCGCGAGGTCGGCTCAGCGGTCGTAGGCGGTCGGATGGCGCGGCTCGTACACCATGATGTCGCCGGCGCCCGGCACGTCGAGATGCGCCGCGAGGCCGAACCCGTAATCGACGATCCCGGTCGTGAAGGTCGCGCCCTTCGCCTCGAGATCTGTCTTGGTCGCCTCGATGTCGTCGCACATCAGTGAGATCGAGTGATGGCGCGGATACGGTACGCGTCGTCTCCCTCGCCGCCGGACGTCGGATGGACGCCCATCTCGCTCGGGCCGGTCTTGAAGATCGGCCACGGCGGCGACGAATCGGGCGCCTGGACCGATGACCAGCCGAGGACGTCCCGCAGGAACGCTCGGGTCGCTTCCGGGTCGTCCGAGTAGATGAGCGTATGAACTGCCGTGATCATGCATGGACCTCCTTCCCGAGTCGTTCGGCGAGCCACCGCAGCTTCGCGACGTCGTGGAACGCCTGCCCGCCCTCGTGGCGGTTGAACGGATACTCCCGGATCTCCTTCGGGCTGCCGCCGTACGCGTTGAACGCGGCGAACACCGTCGACGGCGGGCAGATGTCGTCCATCAGCGCGACCGAGAAGAGCGCCGGCGCCTTCGCACGGCGCGCCAGCCGCGCGACGTCGATGTAGGACAGCGTGCGGAGCACCGCCTCGGTGTGGTCGCGGTGAACGGCCAGGTAGCGAACCAGCTCCATGTACGGATTCGTCTCGACGAGTCCGATCGCCCGCTCGAAGTGACTCAGGAACGGGACGTCGGGCGCGGCCCCGGCGAGGTCCGCCGACCAGCGACGCGACCGCGAGCGTGATGCCGCCGCCCTGGCTCGCTCCGGTGACCGCAACGCGTCCCGGGTCGACGCTCGGGTGTGCGCGCGCCGCCTCGACCGCCCGGACGGCGTCGACGTAGACGCGCCGGTAGTAATGGTCGGCCGGATCGAGGATGCCGCGGGTCATGAACCCCGGATGCGACGGAGCACCCGAGCCGCCCGGATCCGGCGTGTCGCCGACCGACCAGCCCGAGCCCTGGCCGCGGGTGTCCATGACGAGATGGACGAAGCCGGCCTGAGCGTAGATCGTCTTCTCGTGCGGCAGGCCGCGTCCGCCGCCGTAGCCGAGGAACTCGACGACGGCCGGTATCGGGCCGCTGGTCCCGACGGGCCGGTGGAGCCAGCCGCGGATCCGGTCTCCGCCGAACCCGCTGAACGAGACATCGAACGTCTCGATCAAGGCCAGGCCGTTGTCGACGCGCTCGAACGTCGGCGCGAGATCGTGCGTCCTCGCCTCCGCCAGCGTCGACTCCCAGAACGCATCGAGGTCGGCGGGCTCCGGGAGGTCCGGCGCGTACCTGCGAAGCTCGCTCGAGCGGTAGGTCGAAATAGCGGCACGTCGTCCTCCATAGGTCAGGGCGAAGCGTGCGAGGACCGTATCCGACGGCGGAGCGCGTCCGCGCCGCGATTTGGGTATGGTCAGATCGACCGAAAGGCGGTAAGATGTATGGGACGCCGTGGAAACGTCCACGGCGGAACAAATAGGCTCGACGCTACAACTCGGACTCCTCTCTCGACTGACGCGGAGAAACCCGAAGGGACCGCGCCGGCTGATCAGCAGGAGTCTTTTCCTTGTACAACGACAAGAACCTTACCTGCGCGGACTGTGGACAGGAATTCGTGTTCACGGCCTCCGAGCAGGACTTCTACTCGCAGCGAGGCTTCAGCGAGCCTCGTCGCTGCGCGTCGTGTCGAGCGAGCCGCAAGGCCGCTCGGGGCGACAGCGGCGGCGGTCTTCGTACGGCGGAAGCTCGTACGGCGGCGGCTATTCCAGCGGCGCCGGCAGCTACGGCAGCGGCGGTGGTGGTGGTGGCAGCTACGATCGCGGTCCCCGCGAGATGTTCACCGCAACCTGCTCGTCCTGCGGCAAGGAGGCCTCGGTCCCCTTCCGCCCCACGAGCGGCAAGCCCGTCTACTGCAGCGACTGCTTCCGCAGCCAGCGCGCCTAGATCCCGCACTCGCCGCGGCCGTCTGACGGTCCGCGCGAACAGATCATCCGACCCGGGTTGTCAGTCGACCCGGGTCGTTCGATTCCCGGCGCCGGTCGCGCGGCACGCCGGCCGCGCCGCTCAGCGCCAGTACGTGTCGTGGCGGACCATGAAGGCCGCGCGCTCGTCGTCGGTCATCACGAGGCCCTCGCCGACCCGCGCCAGCGTCTCGAAGTAGTCCTCACGCGGCGCACCGGGGGCGAACAGGATCAGCATCGACGCCGGTTCGCCCGGATTCGTTCTTGAAGCCGTGGAGACCTCCCTCCGGGCACGAAGAGGAAGTCGCCCGGTCTGGCCGTCCTTCCAGTCGGTGCCGTCGTAGAGGCTTGATGGTCCCGGTCAGGACGTAGAACGACTCCGAGATCGTCCGGTGGAAATGCGGATCGGGACCGCTCTGGGCGGCCGCCATCTCCCAGCGGTACAGCCCGAACTGGCCGCTGGTCGACGCTCCGGTCGCCAGGTAGTGGACGGTCCCGCCGCTTCGGTAGCGGAGCTCCGGTTCGTGGTCGGACGGCCGGTACGTCGCGTTCACCAGGCCGGGTTCGCCGAGGTACACCGGTTCCGGGTAGGACATCGCAGTCACTCCTCGATCGATCTGCGGCGAGCGCCGGGCGGTGCCGACCCGGCACGCTCCACCTGCGTCCCCCGAGGCTACCGCGCCGGCGCGATGTTCTGATTGCCGCGAAACAGGTTGGTCGGGTCGTATTCGGCCTTGATCGCGGCGAGGCGATCCCAGGTCGTGCCTGGATAGGCAGCCCGGATGCGCGCTTCCCCGTCGAGTCCGAGGAAGTTCACGTACGCCCGGTCGTCACCCTGCTGGAGTGAGGCGGTCAGTTCGGTGACCCAGGCGTCGCGCACCGCCCGGTCGTCCGGGCCGTCGTAGAACGCGGCGACGCTCACCATGATCTTGCTGTCGCGGTGGGCGAAGGCCGTCGCGTCGGCAGGCACGCGGGACATCGCGCCACCGAGGACGCGGATCTGCGACACCCGAAGTGACGCGTCCGAGGCCTCGAGCCGGTCGACGATCATCGCCGCGGTCTCCCGGTCGATCGTGTCGATGAAGAAGGTCCGGTTCACCGCGGTCGGGTGGTAGTCCGGATCCTCCGGCGGATAGATCTCGGGGTACGGCGCGTCGTGCACCAGATCGGCGATCGGCGTCGCGAGGCTACGGAACGGCTCCATCGCTCGCTCGCCGGCCTCGCCGCCGCCGGCGTGGCACATGATCGCCAGGATCACGACCTTGCCGTGGTACTCCTCGGGCACGAATGGCATCGGTGGGCAGTTCATGACGTTCGCGATCGTCGACACCGATTCCGGGGCGGCGTCGGCCGCGGCGACGAACCCTGCGACGGTATCGGCGGTCGCCGGCAGGACCAGCAGTCCGCCGACCATCCGATCGACCGGGTGAAGTCGGAACTTGAAGCGCGTCGCAACCCCGAAGTTGCCGCCACCACCGCGGATCGCCCAGAACAGGTCGGGCTCGGTCTCGGCGTCGACCTGGCGGATCTCGCCGTCCGCGGTGACGATCTCGGCGGCGAGCAGCGAATCGATCGTGAGACCGTAGGCGCGGACGAGATAGCCGATGCCGCCGCCGAGCGTGAGGCCTCCGAGTCCCACCGAACCGGTGTCGCCGAAACCGACCGCCAGCCCGTGCTCTCCGGCGCGGGTCGTGAACGCCGCCGCTGTGACGCCGCTGCCCGCCCACGCTGTTCGCGCCTCGACATCGATGTCGATGGCGTCGAGGTCGCGGACGTCGATGACCACGCCGTCGTCGATGACGCTGTTGCCGGCGTTGCTGTGGCCGCCGCTCCGGACCGCAAGCGGGACACCCGTCTCGCGGGCATACGCGATCACGCGGGCGACGTCGGCGTGCGTCGGCGACCCGGGCGATCGCGGCGGGCCGGCGGTCGAACTCACCGGTGGTGATCGTCCGGGCGGCATCGTAGTCGGCGTCCTCGGGGCCGATGACGCGGCCCGTCAGACGGGCCCGGAGGTCCTCGACGGGCTTGACAAGGGTGCTGGATGGCATCGACAGCTCCTTTCGGTCGGTGTCACGCGGTCTGGTGGATCCCGGTCGGTGGCTCGGTGGCCGGTCGGGCCGGTTGTCGGTCGGCGTTGGTCGGCTCGTCGGTTGTCGGTCGTCGGGTCCGTCGCTGGTCGGTCGTTCGTGGCTCAGGCGCCGGCGTCGTCACTGGCGGCGACTTGCGCGGTCGGCCGCCTGAAGCTCGCGGAGCACCGCGTCGAGCCGCTCGAGGCGCGCCTCCCACAGGACTCGATAGTGGTCGAGCCATGTCGAGACATCCCGCAGCGGCTTCGGTTCGAGGTGACATGGCCGCCATTGCGCGTCACGTCCCTTGGCGACGAGTCCGGCGCGCTCGAGGACCTTGAGGTGCTTCGACACGCCGGGCAGGCTCATGTCGAACGGCCGCGCGAGCTCGGTGACGGTAGCGTCGCCCTGGGCGAGCCTGGCCAGGATCGCGCGGCGGGTCGGGTCGGCCAACGCCGAGAACGTGCTGCTCAACGCGTCGGGTTCCATCGGAGTCAGGTTCACCCACTAGTTAATTAACCAACTGGAAGAATACCCGAACGGCGCCGAGCGTCAACCCCGGCGTGCGCCTCGCCTAACTCGAGCGGCGATACCGTCCGAATGCCCCCAGCGCGAGCCAGACGCTCACGAGAAGGAACGCGAGCAACCAGACGAGGCGGGACGCGACCAACGCCCAGTCGGCCGGTCCATCCATGGCGGTCCGGGCAGCGTCGACGGCCCAGGTCAGCGGGTTGAACGCGGCGACGGTCGCCATCCAGTCGGGCATGAGCTCGGGCAGCATGAACACCGTCGACAGGAACGTCATCGGCAGGATGATCCCCTGGCTGAGGGCGATGAGGGTCTCCTGGGTCCGGGCGAGCAGCGCGATCGCGTGCGACAGGGCGCCGATCGCGGTGCCGAGGAGGATCGCCGCGACGAACATCACCACGATGCCCGGCACACCGCCATCGAAGCGAGCACCAATGGCCACCCCGAGCGCGACGAGCACGATGCCGCCGATCACGACGATGAGCGCCTGCTGTGCGAGGTGGCCGACGATGATCGCGGTCCGCCGGACCGGTGTAACGAGCATCCGGTCCATCACGCCGCGGCTCATGTCCTCGATCGAGGCGGTTCCGGCCCAGCCGCCCGAGAGCAGCGCGCTCATGACGACCACGCCGGGGAGCAGGAAGTCGAGGTAGGACCCGCCGAACGCGGGGAGCGCGCCCATCGCCGAGAACAGCTGGCTGAAGAGCAGCAGGTAGATGGCCGGCTGCATGAGGCTGATGGCGATCCACCACGGCTGCCGCGCGAAGCTGCGGACGTGGCGAACCGTGACGGCCTGGGTGTGGAAAACGACTGCGGTCATCGGGCGATCTCCTGGGTCGTGCTGGTCCGCTCGGCGGCCGCGAACGAGCGGCCGGTGTGGCGGAGGTAGACGTCGTCGAGCGACGGCCGCGAGACGGTTGCCGACGCGACGGCGAGCCCGTGGGCATCGAGCGCTGCAAGGACGCCCGGCAGCGCCGTTGCGCCCGAGTCGACGCGCAGGTGGACAGTCCGCTCGTCGAACTGGAACTCGCGGAGACCGGCCAAGCCATCGAGCGCAGACCGGACCTTCGGCTCACCTCCGCCCTCACGTAGCTCGAGTGCGATGGCGTCACCGTGCAGGCCGGCCTTGAGTGCCTCGGGCGTGCCGGTCGCGACGACCCGACCGCGATCGAGGATCACGAGCTGGTCGGCGAGGCGGTCCGCTTCCTCCAGGTAGTGGGTCGTGAGCAGGATCGTCAGGCCGTCGCGCGCGGCGAGACCCGAGATCTCGCCCCACATCGCCGCCCGGACCTCGGGATCGAGACCGGTCGTCGGCTCGTCGAGGAAGAGGACCTGTGGCCGGTGAACAAGGCCGATGGCGATGTCGAGCCGGCGGGCCATCCCTCCGGAATACGTGCCCGCCGACCGATTCGCGGCGTCCGTCAGTCCGACGACCTCGAGCAACTCGTCTATCCGCGCCTTCAGATCGCGCCCGGCCATGCCGAAGAACCGGCCCTGCAGATCGAGGTTCTCGCGCCCGGTCGCGGTCGGGTCGAACCCGGGGCGCTGGGCGACGACACCGATCGACCGGCGAACCGCCGTCGGCTCCTTCTCGACGTCGAAGCCGAGCACACGGGCTTGCCCCGACGTCGGACGCGATAGCGTCGTCAGGATCTTGACGATCGTGGTCTTGCCCGCACCGTTCGGGCCGAGCAGTCCGAAGATCGACCCCTTCTCGACCTCGAACGACACGCCGTCGACGGCGCGAACGTCGCCGGGATACTCCTTGACGAGATCAACGGTTTCGATGGCAGCCATGCTCTGCGACGCTCCTTCAGTCCGCGGTGCTAAGATTCTCTTGTTTCGTGAGATATCTTAGTTGGTGAGACTTTCACGTGTCAAGACGTTCTCGGGCAGAGCTCGAGGCCAGGGCCTTCGATGCGATGCGCGGCTGGCAGGTCGACCAGGACGTGTTCGACGATGCCGCCGCCGAGTACGCCGGCCTGAACCGCACCGACGCGAGGGTCATCGACATCGTCCAGCGAGCCGGTCGGATCACCGCCGGGCAGCTGGCGAAGGAGGCGCGGCTCACGTCGGGGGCAGTCACGGCCGTGGTCGACCGGCTGGAGAACGCCGGCCTCGTCCGCCGGGTCCGCGACACGGCCGATCGCCGACGAGTGCTCGTCGAGATCACCCCGAAGGTCGAGGAGTTGATGGCTCCCGTGTTCGGGCCGGTCGCCGAGGAAGGCTATCGATCGATGTCGCGGTACAGCGACGAGCAAGTCGAGCTGCTCCTCGACTTTCTCGATCTGAGCCGCGAATTCCTCGCCAGACATACCGCCCGCGTCCATGAGCTGATCGCCGAACGCGATGCCTCGCGATGACCGGACAGGCCCCGATGACGGACGGCCTCCCGCCCGAGGTGTTTCTCGCGGGCTACCCCGACCCGATCCGCGACGCTGCCGAGATCCTTCGTCGCGTCGTGCGGCAGGCGGTGCCCGACGCCGTCGAGCGGGTGCGGCCGGGGTGGCGCCTCATCGGGTACGACCTGCCGGTCGGCGGCCGGATGCGCTACTTCGCGTTCGTCGCCCCAGAGCCGATCCACGTCCACCTGGGCTTCGAGTACGGGGCGTGGATGGCGGATCCGGAACGGCATCTCGAGGGCGCCCACCTCAACCTCAAGAAGGTCCGGTTCCTGACGTTCCAGCCCGGCGACGCGATCCCCGAGGCGATGTGCGTCACGCTCGCCCGCGAGGCGGCGCGTGTCGCCGTGCTCCCGCCCGCGGCGCGGATGTCGCTCGCCGCGCGAAGACGAGGCTCGCTGAGCAGGGTTTCGGGCCGCCTGCGACGGATCGGGCGACGCCTACGCCCGAGTCGACGCCCGCAGCCGCTTTCGGATCCCGGGTTGGCGGACGGCCGTCACGTCGATCCGCCGAACCCCGAGCAGCCGCAGGAACCGTCGCCATGCCTCGCCCGAGCGCCTCGACGAAGGCCGCGTCGCGCGCGAGCGCCTCGTCCTCGAGCCACAGGCCCAGGATGAGCAGGGTTGCCGGTGGTCCGGTCGAGCTTCGGGTCGAACCGCCCGACGAGCCGGTCACCCCACAGGATCGGCATCGTGTAGTACCCGTACCGGCGCTGTTCGACGGGCTTGTAGACCTCCCACGTGTAGTCGAACCCGAAGAGCGGCTTGGCCCGTCCGCGGGCCGAGACGGGATCGAGTGGCGAGAGGAACGTCGACCTCGTCCTCGGTGGAGGACTCGAGCGGCGCCCAGGCGGCAGGCACCCGCCCGGCTTCGAGGTCGGCGAGGATGCCGGCGTCCGACCCGGGTGCGAGCTGGACCGTCCTCCATCCCTCGACGCGGACTTCGATCGCCTCCCCCGCCGCGAGCCAGCGTTCGCGCCACGCAGCCACCTCGGCCGGGGTGACCGGGCGCCGCAGCCAGTTGCCGACGCCGGTGTACCTGATCAGGCCGTCGGCCGCCATGTTCTTGCGGAGGAGGACATCGTCCGCTTCGTCGGGGTCGACGTCGCGGAGCGCCTCGGGCGGGGCGACCATCTCGGTCAGGGCGTAGACGCGTTCGAATCGCTCCCGCCGGACGACCATCGCCTCGCCGACCCGCCACAGGTAGTGGAGCGCCAGAGCGCTGTCCTTGCGGCCCCGATAGTTGTCGATCCGGGTCCGCTCGTGCATCGCGAAGTCACGATTGCTGACCTGGCGGCCGGACCGCAGGATCGCCCGCATCTCCTCGATGGCCTCGGCGTGGTCGCGCTGGGTCTCGCGCCACATATCCCGGTCGCGCTCGCGGTGCATGAGGACCCGCCAGTACGGCAGCTCGTCCATCGGCCGTACGGCCAGCCAGCCGCCCCACTCGAAGAAGCGGCGCTGGTCGTAGGTCAGGATCGCCCAGTCGTCGAGCGCGTAGTCGATGACGCGACTCGCGAGCATCAGGTCGTGGGCGCGCGCGACGACGACCAGCGGGTCGAGCTGGAGATGCTCCAACGCGCGCATCGCCAGTGCCGCGCCTTCAAGGCCACGCCAGCGGCGGCCCGGCCACAAGCCGCTTCGGCCCATGACGTATCGGCGGGCCGTGACACCGGAGATCTCGAGCATCGCGCCTTATTGGACCCAGTCGATCGGATGGTCCGCGCGGAGAGGCTCCGGTGCGCGGATCGCGAGGCTGAACGAGGTGCGTGGCAACCAGCGCGGCGCCGCCACGATCGCGCGGATCGGGCTCCGGGGGTCGTAGGTGACGTTAACGACGTTGCCCCGGGATCGCGCCTCGTATCGCATGAACTGGAACAGGTGGCTGGCGGCAGCTTCGGCGCCGGGTGCGAACCAGAGGTGGCTGACAGGGACCATCTGCATCGTGCCGTCACTCGGGATGATCCGGACGATCCTGTTGAGCGCCCGAATCGACGCCGGGAGGGACTCGACCCTGAGGATCGAGGAGCGACGAACCTCGGCGACCCCGAGCCCGGCGATGAGGTTGCCTTGGAGGTCCTCGACGACCCAGAATTCATGGACCCGCGACCCGGGAGTGGGCGTCCGATCGAGCCACGCCGCCAATTCGGCGGCATCGCCCCGGACGGACAGGTCGTAGTCCCGGCGGAACGCCGTGAAGCCGGCTGCAAATGCTTCGAGATCGGCCTCCTCCGCGGGCCTTACTCGCCAGCCGCGGCCGCCCGAGGGCGGTGACGACCTGAGGCCCATGACGCACGCGTCGAGCGGTTCGGAGAACTGCGTGGCCCACCTCGATGCGGCGGCGAGCGAACCGGCGTTGCTCCGCTGGATCGAGGCGACGAGGACTGCATCGTCGCCAGCCCGCTCACGTGCGGTCGCCAGGCGTGAGGTGATCATCCTGCCGGCCACGCCCTGCCGGCGAACGCTCGGGTGAACCACCAGCGAATGAAGGAGCGCGTAGGGCCGGCGCTGGCCCCGCAACAAAAGCTCACCGAAGCTCACCATTCCGAGGCCGACGAGACCAGCCGTGCCCGGCTGTTCCACGACTACGCCGGCCCAGTCGTCGCCGTACGTCAGCGCAACGAACGGGTCGACCTGGAAGACGGGCCGAAACCGGATCATCCCGGCGTCGGGACTCGATGCGATGAGGGCGTCGATCGCCGGACCATCGGATGGGTCGAGCTCGCGCAGCCGCATGCCGCCGCCGCCGGTCGCCTCGCGCCGACGAAGCCGTCACGTATCGCGGTCCGCCTTCGACGAGGCCGGCGTTGAGCGGAGCGGCCGCCCGCGCTGTCCGGTCCCCATCGTCCGTCGACGCCTCCAGCATCGTGTGGCTTAAGCAGGCGCTGACCCGCAATGCGCACACTACCGTCCCCGCGTACCGCCCGCGTCACTCGGGACGCTTTCCGGGTGACGTGCACCCGGAGACGCTCAACGCCAGCTGGGCTGGCAGCTGTTACCCGGCTGCTCCGGCGTCACGTCGACGACGTCGCCGGACTGGGGATCCCAGACGACCACGTGATACGAGCCGCTTTCGTTGGTGCAGTACGACATTCGTTGACCATCAGGGGAGAAGATCGCATCACGCTCATCGGCTCCCACATCCCCGGCGGCATCGGCCTTCCAGGTCGTCGTGTCGAGCAGCCACGTCGCTCGTTTGTCGGGGGCGGAGGCGAGGGCGTGTGCGAACGAGATCTGCGCACCGTCGCCCGACCAGGCTGGCCAGCTGTCCATCGCTGGTTTCGCCTTCGACTCCGGGAAGGTCCGTCGCACGACCTCCCCGGAGGCGGTGTTGTACGTGTACAGGTAGGACCCGCCGTCGTGACTCCTGGTGCTCGAGAACGCGATCAAGTCTCCGTTCGGCGACCAGCTCGGCGAGACGTCGAAGTCGGGCCCGTGCGTGATCGAGGTCGCGTCGCTTCCGTCATTGCGGACCACCCATATCTCATCATGTCCGTTCGTGACCCTCCAGAAGGTGAGCAGCGAGCCATCCGGCGACCAATTCGGTTCCCAGTCATCGGCGCCGCTCGTGATCTGGGTCTCGTTGCCACTGAAATCGATCAGCCAGATCTCGCCATGACCATCCGTGATGCGCGTGAAGGCGATGCGGGTGCGGTCGGGCGACCAGCTTGGCCAGGAGTCGTCGGTCGGGCCCGGTAGCACGGGGCGCAGGTTGTTGCCCGACGGGTCGACGAACATGATGTCGCTGAGTTCGCCCAAATCGTTCGCGAACAGGATGCCGGACGGAAATGCGGCACCTGGACCCACGGCCTCCCGGGTCGGCGAGGGTTCGCTCGTATCCACCGTTGGCGTTGGTTCCCGCCTGTCGTCCGTCGGCGATGGTCTTCCGATGGCGCCGTGCGATTCGTCGGCGATCGCCCCGCTCCCAACGAAAGCCGGTCCGAACGCGCTTGGGCTGGGGCCGCCCTGGCCCCCCGCCGCGAATATCCCGAGGCCGAAGACCGCGAACAGGATCACTGCTGCGCCCGGGATGATGACCTTCCTCGGGACTCCCCCTCGACCCGAAACGCCAGGACCGGGTTGTGCGGCCACTCGTCCGGCGCTGCCGCTCCAGCCTTGCGTCGCCGGCGAAGCGCCGACCGTCGACGCGGTCGTACCACCCACGGAAGATGGCTGGAACCCTGCGGCGGGCGGGACCGCGGGAGGAGCGTCCGCCGGTGAACCGGGTATGGAGGCGACGGCACCGCCAGTTTCGGCGAGGACCGCAGCGGCCGCTGCCGCTTCAGGCAACGACCGCGCCGGAGCGGCGTCACCGGCGGGCGCTGTCGCACCTCCAGGTGTGGCGGCCGAGATGGCCGGTGCCGCGGGTCCGCCAGCCGCCGGTGCAGGCGGCATCGATGGCGTGATCGGCGACACTGCATCGACTGCCTGGGTGCCCGTGGCGGCGACGACGGCGTGCCGAGCTGCTGCCGGGATGTCGAACAGCACGCCGTCAGGGGCCCGCATGAACAGGACGGGCGTCCCCCATTCGAGCGTGCCGGGGATCGCGAGGGCAACGCCCTTGCGGGCCTCGGCGAGCGCCTCATCGACTGCGATCCCGCTCGCGATGGCTTCGTAGAAGTCGCGGCTGAACTCGATCGCGGCGTCGTCGGTGATTTCGTACTGCATCGCCACGACGGCCGGCGTACCGCGCCGGACGAGCGTGGCGGCGGTACTCGAGAACACGTCGACCGCGTCGCCGCGCGCGCTCTCACATGCGTTGAGCACGGCCAGCCGCAGTGGATCGTGGTCGCCCAGGAGCCGCCCCAGGTTCGTTGCGGAGACGAGCTGCGAGGTCCCTTTCTCGTTCGCCATGACGATGACGCCCTCGCCGCGGGTCTCGTCGAACCCGCCGTGGCCGACGAAGTGGAATATGTGCCATGGACCCTTCCAGAGCGCCTGCTGCAGATCGCGTGTCGTCCCGCCCTCCATCCACATCACCTCGACGAGGCCGTCGCGGGTCAGCCTCGAAAGGGCGGTATCGAGCCGCTGACGTTCGCGCTCGACGTCGAGATCGGGCATGTCGGAGGGGCTGACGACCATGGCGAGGATCCGCAACGGCGGCTGGACCCGGAGCGGGGCCATGGTCTGGGGCAGCGGGATGTAGCGGACGACGGGCGTCGATGCCGACAGCGTCAGGTAGTCGCCGCGGTCCCCATCGAACAGGTATTCCCAGGGCAGTGCCGCGAGCTCCGGACTCTCGATCCGAAGTTTGATCCGCATGCCCGCGTCGACCCGCCGGCACTCCATCCGACTGGCCTCGAACCTCGACAGAACGTCGCCGCTGAACAGCGTCGACCAGAGTTCCTGGCCGAACGACTCGACGGTGCGCGACTCAGGCGTGTCGACGCGGCGACGCGTGGTTCCCGATCGGAGCAGTGCGATCTGGAGCGCCTGCAGTCGATTCTGGAGAGCCAGGCTGCCGAACGGCAATCGCAGTCGTCCCGGTTGCCTCGCCCGCCGGCGAGCGCAGGACGCGGACCGTGTAGGTCCCCGTCCGCCGGCGTGACCTCGAGCTCGAAGTCGAAGTACTGCAAGTCCCCGTTCCCTCGGCGAATGCGGATCAGGGTACTGCCGTGCCGCAAGCGCTCACAGTCGGTCGGCGGACACCAGATGCGAACGGAAGCGGACACCGGGGGCGCGAACACGCGGCCCGATCCTCGGTCAAGCGGCCTCGTCGGTCAGACGGCGGCAGCCTCGGGCTCTCGCTGGAGCGCCGCGAGGGACCGGCCGATCGCGGCAGCGAGATCATCGATGTCGCTCTCCGTCGCGATCGCCGGGATCGCGCCCATGCCTCGGGGCGCCAAGTAGAACCCCTCGAGGAGCAGGCCGAGGAAGAGCGTCGGGCCGGCCGCGACACCGGTGGCGAACGCCGTCACGCCGGCGCCTGCGAACACCTGGAACAGCGAGCCGACCGCGCTGACGCGGGCATCGAGTCGTCCGCCGTCGATCTCGCGGACCACGGCTGCGCGGAGTCGCTCACCCAGCGATTCGAGCCGCGTGTAAACGTCCGGCGTCAGCTCACGAAGGGTCGCCAGCCCTGCCGCGGCAGCGACCGGGTTGCCATTGAAGGTCCCGCCGTGGCTGACCGCCCCCGACCGGCGCGCATCGAAGATCCGCATCACGTCGGCTCGGCCACCGAAGGCCGCCAGCGGATAGCCGCCACCGATGATCTTGCCGAGCGACGTCAGGTCCGGCCGGACGCCGAACCGACCCTGTGCCCCGCCGGGCCCCACGCGGAACGAGATGATCTCGTCGAAGATCAACAACGCCCCGTGGCGCTCGGTGATATGAACGGAGGAACGGCAGGAAGTCGGGCTCGGGCGCGCGGACGCCGCCGGCGCCCTGCACCGGCTCGAGGATGATCGCCGCGAGATCGGCTTCGCGGCCGCGCAGGGCGGCTTCGATACCGTCTGGATCGCCCCACGGCAGCTCGACGATGAGCCCATCGAGTACGGCCGGGACGCCGGCGGTGCCCGGTCATCACGCCGTCGTGGGTGCCGTGATAGGAGTGGTCGAACTTGGCGATGAGCGGTCGGCCGGTGAACGCGCGCGCGGCGCGGATGGCGAACATCGTGGCTTCGGTGCCGGAGCTCGTGAAGCGGAGCTGCTCGACCGAGGGCAGCCGGCCCCGGATCTCCTCGGCGAGCAGGACCTCCGTCTCGGTCGGCGCCGCGAACGCCGACCCGCGACGCACCTGCGTCCTCGACCGCCGTCGACCACGGCCGGATGGGCATGACCGAGGATCAGCGAGGTGTAGTTGCACAGGAAGTCGCGGTATTCGTTGCCGTCGACGTCGCGAAGCCACAGCCCGCGGCCCGATTCGATGTACGGCGGGTATGGCGCGGTGTAGACGGTCGTCCGGGTCGATCCGCCGGGCAGCGACCCGGTCGCGCGCTCGAAGAGCGCCTGTGAACGCGGAGTGCGCGCGACGTAATCGTCGAGGAGCGACATCGCTCGCGATGGTACTCCAGTCGTGCCTCCGCGCTCCTCCCGAGGCCGTCCCAACACCGGCCCGCTGGCACGAACGGCGAGGTCGGGGCATCCTTACACCGAGCGGCGACGCGCGTCAGCCGACCGCGGACGGTCGCACCATCCGCTGGACCGCCGCATCACCCGACCCCGCGACACCATCCGACCGGAGGAGCCTCGTGAGCAACCTCGTCGATTTCGCCACGCTGCCTGTCATCGATCTGTGGGGCGAGACCGTCCGCGGACGGCGTGTCGACGGCGACCGGATCACGCTGGCGCTCGTCGAGCTCGCGCCGAACGCGATCGTTCCGGGGCACCAGCACGACAACGAGCAAATGGGTGTCTGCATCACCGGCCGCCTCACCTTCACCGTCGGCGACGAGGTACGTGAGCTTGGGCCGGGTGGAACGTGGCGAATCCCGTCGGGCGTCTACCATCAGGTGACCGTCGGTCCCGAGGGTGCGTCGGTCATCGACATCTTTGCCCCGGTCCGCACCGACTGGGACGCCCTGCCGGAGCATCCGCCCGAGCCGCCGGCCTGGCCCAGCGAGGGCTGACCGGATCTCAGCGACGTCTCAGGTCGGGACGTCATCATCCGCCGGCGTCGGCGGCATCAGGCAGACAGGAGGATACGTGCGGGAACGAGGGACGCAGTCGCGCCGGCTTCGACCGGGTCCGCCCGACCGAGGCCGCTACCCGGCCCAGCCGCCCGGTGGTCCAGGCGCCCCGGGGTCACCCGGATCTCCGGCCATATCTCGTTCCGAGAGCACTCGGTTCTGGCAGATCCTGGCGATCGTGGCGATCGTCGTGGCCACGGCCGGCTGGACGACGGCGGCGATGCTCGCCATCCGCGAACCCGGTGAGCCGAGCGCCGCCGGCTGCGGTGACCGAGCCGACTGACGATCTCGCGGCGCTGCCGAGCGACGACACCTCGATCCCGCCGCTCGATCTTACGCACGACGTGCCTGCCCTCGAGCCGCTCCTGCCGAAGAGCGCCAACGACACGCCGCTCGTGACGATGAGCTGGACCGGCGACGCGATCTTCAGCGACGACGGCTGGAGCAAGACGGTCACGAAGTTCCTCAGCGGCAAGGAAAAGACGCCGTCGGACCTCCAGGTGGCCCAGTCGATCGATCCCGACCAATCGCTCGACCTCCTGGTTCGCGTCTTCCGCGCCGACGGGGTCGCTCCCTCCGAACTCCTGGCCTCGATGATCGAGGGTTGGAAGGTCGATTACCCCGACCTGAAGATCACCGACACGACGCTTGGCGGGAAGGCCGTGAGGAAAGGTGACTTCGGCAGCGAGGGCGTCGACAGCTACTGGTACATCGACGGCGATCACGTGTTCGACGTCGAGACGGCCGACGAAAAGATCGCGACGGCCGCGCTCGAGGCGATCCCGGCGCCGGGAGCTTCGCAGGTCCCGGCGGCATCGGGTGCTGCCTCGGGGAGTGGTGCCTCAGGGTCGACCGCGCCCTCGGCCGTCCCATCCGCGAGCTGAGGTCGGCGCAAACCGGGGCCGTCGGGCGGGGCGCTGACCCATCCGGCCGGGCGCCGACCCGTCGCCTAGCTTCGGGACCTCACTCGCCGCCGGCGCCGTCGAAGGTTGTGCGGGAACGTCGGACCGGGTGGCTGCCGGATCGCGTCGGCGATGGTCGGGTCGGACGTTGCGTGACGGCGAGCGAGCTCGATCTTGAGGCTCTCCTCGCCGCGCGCCATCGCCCAGCGGTGATTCGCGCCGAACACCGGCTTCATGATGGGCGACAGCCGTCGAAGGAGGCCCTTCTCGGCGAGGATCAGCCAGTCGTAGGTGACCGTCGTCAGCGGCCCGCCAGGCGCATCCGCCCCGGCGTCGGCGCGTAGCGTCCAGATGCCGCGCCCGACGAAGTCGCCTTCGGCCTCGAGGCGGAAACCGGTCGGCGGATCCGCCTCGGTCACCCGAAAGCGCCACCGAAGCGTGTACGGCAGCCAGCCCTTGGTGTAGAGCTCGACCCGCTTGCCGACACCGCGTTCATCGCCTGGTTCGAGTTCGGTGACCTCGAGGTAGACCGACGGCCACCACCTGGCCAGCGCCGGGGCGTCACCAAGGACGTCGATGATCTCATCGGGCGTCGCCCGGATCGACCAGGTCGTGATGTAGTGATACTCGTTCGACGCCATCGCGGCGCTATCCGCTGGTCGCGGCGAGTCGCGGCTAGTCGCGGTCGCGCGAATTCCGGCGGGGGCGCTCGTCCTTCGGCGGACGGGGCTCTCGTCCTGGACGCGGCGGGCGCGGCGCGGTGCCGGGCGCCATGTCCGGGCGCTTCTCCTCCGGCCCGCGGGCGCGCGCACTGGCGACCGACTCGGCAAAGGCCTTGGCCTGCGCGGGCGGAAGGCTGCCCATCCAGGCGGCCTCGATCTCGCGGACCCGTTCGGTCTCCGCCTTGCGACGCTCTCGTTCGTGCTTGGAGTGCCTGGCCACGATCCGTCCCTTCTCGTTCGGCCCACGACGTGGGTGCACGAGTGTACCCGGCAAGGGCCGGTTAGCGCCGCAGCCGCGGCGCCGAGACTCGGTCGCCTATCCTTCGCCGGTGAGCCTGTACACGATCGATGATCCACGCGACCTCATCGCACCCGTTCTCGTCGCCGCGTTCGATGGCTGGGTGGACGCCGGCTCGGCGGCAACGACAGCGCTGTCGATCGTGGCCGACGATGCGTCGGTCGTAGCGACGTTCGACCCGGACGCGCTGTTCGACTACCGCGCACGCCGGCCGCCGCTGGAGATCGTCGACGGGCGGCTCATGGAGCTCACGTGGCCGGAGCTGGTCCTGCGCCGGACGCGGATCGAGGAGCGCGACCTCCTCGTCCTCGTCGGTCCGGAACCCGACTATCGATGGCGCGCGTTCGTGAGCGGAATGGCCGACCTTGCCCGACGGTTCGGGGTCGTCGAATGGATCAGCCTCGGCGCGATCCCGGCGGCCGTACCGCATACGCGACCGGTTCCGATCCTCGGCACCGAGGCACAGCCCGGCCTCCTGCGTGGCGACGTCGCCGCGGGACCGGCCGGGACGCTACGGGTGCCCTCGGCACTGGTGTCGGCGCTCGAGTTGGAGGTCGCCACGGCCGGCATCCCGGCGCTCGGCTATTTCGCCCAGGTCCCGCACTACGTCTCCGGCCCGTACGCGACGGCAGCGGTGGCGCTCCTCCACTCGCTCGAGCGGCATCTCGATGTCGACGATCCCGACCGGCGAACTCGACGAGGAGGCACGCGAACTCCGGATCCGGCTCGACGCCGCGGCCGCCGCCGACGACACGACCCGGGGCTACGTGGAGCGGCTCGAGGCGATGTACGACGAGCAGCGGCTCCCGGCCGGCGACGACCTGATCTCGGACATCGAGCGCTTCCTGCGCGATCAGGGCAGCCAGGGGTCGCAGCGCGGATAGCCGCCGCGGGGAGCGGTCAAGGGGGAGGATCGTCGACGGACCGCCGTTGAGGCAGGTTTGCCGGCTCCGTCGCCGCCCGGCATCCCGCCGGAGGAACGACGCGCCGCCGGTCGAGAGTCTCGTTGTCCGGCGGTCCGTTCGCGATGACCACAGATCTAGGCCGCCCGGTCCGACGCGCGGTATCGGCCATCAGTCATGAACTGTGTCGGCCAAATGTCCATGCCGGGCCAGCGGCAGAGCGATCCGCAACGCCGACGCGAGCCTCCTGATGGCAGCCCGTCACGGTGACGCGATGGATCGGGCCGTAGCGATGGAAGTCCCAGATTCCCTTTTGAGGCCTCTTCATGACCTTCAACCCGAATGCCAGTCTCGATCCCGGACAGATCAGCGACCGCCGAGGCATGGGCGGCGGCGGCGGCCTCGCCGTCGGCGGTGGCGGGATCGGCCTCATCGTCGTCATCGCCTACATGCTGCTCGGCGGCAACCCGAACGATCTCGGCTACCTGAACGATCCCGGCGCGGTGACCGGTCCCGCAGAGCAGTGCGGTCGCCCAGGACTGCAAGACCGGCGCCGACGCCAACGCCCGCGACGACTGCCGGATCCTCGGGTACGTCAACAGCGTTCAGAAGTACTGGGACGGCGCGTTCTCGGCGGCCGGTCAGCGGTACCAGCCGGTCGATACCGTCCTGTTCTCGCGGCGCGACGCAGAGCGGGTGCGGGACGGCGAGCTCGGCGACCGGTCCGTTCTACTGCCCGCTCGACAAGCTCGTCTACATCGACCTCGGCTTCTTCGACGAGCTTGCGGAGCCGGTTCGGCGCCCAGGGCGGCTCCCTTGCCCAGGGCTACGTCATCGCCCACGAGTACGGCCATCACGTCCAGGACCTCCTCGGCATCCTCCAGAGCGGAGGCGGCGGTTCCGGTGCGGAAAGCCGATCGGTCCGGACCGAGCTCCAGGCCGACTGCTTCGCCGGCGTCTGGGCGAACAATGCCGCGGCGACCGGCTTCCTCCAGCCACCGACCGACGCCCAGATCGCCGACGCGCTCGATGCCGCCGCGTCCGTGGGCGACGACCGGATCCAGCAGTCGACCCAGGGCCAGGTCGAATCCGGATTCGTGGACGCACGGCTCGTCGGCCGAGCGCCAGAAGTGGTTCGCGACCGGATACCAGTCCGGAGATTCGGCCTCCTGCGACACCTTCAGCGGCGGCGTCTGACGGAGGTCCGTCGACGACCGCAGCGCAGCCCGGATCACCAGAAGAACATGACGACTTCTGTCATGTATGACGGTATGCTCGGCTCATGCGAGCGTCGCGCCTCGTCGCACTTCTGCTCCTGCTGCAGGCACGGGGCCAGCTGACAGCGGCAGAGCTTGCCCGCGAGCTCGAGGTCTCCGAGCGGACGGTCCATCGCGACGTCGAGGCGCTGAGCGCTTCGGGCGTCCCGGTGTACGCCGAACGCGGCCCGCACGGCGGCATCCGCCTCGTCGATGGCTACAGGACGCGTCTGACCGGGCTGACCGGTGACGAAGCCGAGGCGCTGTTCCTCGCCGGGCCTGCCCGGACCCGCCGCCGAGCTCGGCCTCGGCACGGTCGTGGCGGCTGCCCAGCTCAAGGTGCTCGCTTCCCTGCCGGCGGAGCTCCGGACACGGGCCACGCGGCTGGTCGAGCGGTTCCACCTCGATGCCGGCGAATGGTTCGCTGCCAGCCAGCCGGTGCCGTTCCTCGGGGTCCTTTCCGACGCCGTCTGGAACAGCACCCGCGTCGCCATCGACTATCGGCGGGAGGGTGGCACCGTCCACCGACTGATCGAACCGCTTGGGGCTCGTGCTCAAGGCCGGTATCTGGTACATCGTCGCCTCGACCGAGGGCCAGATCCGAACGTACCGGGTATCGCGCGTCGCGGCTGCCGATCCCACGGACGAACGATTCGAGCGTCCGGCCGGGTTCGATCTTGCCGGCTACTGGGCCGAGTCGACGGCGGCCTACGAACGCGACGTCCCGAGGATCGCGGTGACCGTCCGCGTCCGGCCCGACCGTCTCGAGCGGCTCAGGGATGCGGTCGGCTCGGCAGTCCTGCAGTCGGCCGAGGTCATCGACCGAACCGGACGCCGAGGGCTGGCCGCACTACCGGCTCCACCTCGACTGGCCCGACGAAGCGGCCGCGATCCTCCTACGCGCCGGACGCTGGGTTGAGGTCCTGGAACCCGCCGACGTCCGCGCCCGAGTCGCCGCGACGGCCCGCGCGATCGCCGACCGCTACGCCGGCGACGTGGCCTGAGGACAGCGCTCGGCCCGGCGTCTGCGGAGCAGTCGATCCACCTGGATCGGTCGTCGTCGCGACACGCGCCTCACGGCGTCGGAGGGCTTCACGGAACGCCCGCTCGCGATCGGCCTCGATCGTGGCGGTGAGATCGATGAGGAGCATGTGGGACGCCTCCGGGCTTCCGGCGATCGCCTTCGATCACCTGCCCGGACCATATCGCTGGAACTTGCCAGGTACTGTCAGGAATACGTTGTTGCGAAATCAGCGCTGGTTCGTCGCGACACGCGGAACAGCGGAATTCGCGAGCCGCTCCTCGAACTTCTGGATCGCCCCATCGAGGCCGGTCAGGTGCTCGGCCAGGCGGACCCGGGCGGCCTCCGCTGTCGCGTCGAGGTTGGTCAACTCGAAGATGTTCCAGTGCCGGAGGATCGGGAGCAGGACGTCGTCGCGATGCACCCGCAGGTCGTAGATACCCGCCTTCGCGATCTGGGCCGCCTTGCGGACAAACCCCGGGATCCCGGCGCCCGGCATCTTGAATGCGAGGACCTCATCCACGATGGCCCGGACGGCGGCCGAGGGTTCCATCGCAAGCGCGGCTGACAGGATGTCGCGGTAGAAGACCATGTGGAGGTTCTCGTCCGCGGCGATCCGGACCATGATCCGGTCTGCCACCGGGTCACTGGAGTACCGCCCGGTGTTGCGATGGGCGATCCGCGTGGCGAGCTCCTGGAACGTCACGTAGGCGAGGCCGTGCAGTGTGTCGGGGGCATCGTGGTCATAGCCCTGCTGGAGCTGCGTCATCCGGCCACGCTCGAGCGCGACCGGGTCGATGTTGCGAGTGACCGTCAGGTAGTCCCGCAGGACGATCGCGTGACGACCCTCCTCGGCGGTCCATCGACCGACCCAGCTGATCCACGCTCCGTCACCCTTGCCGAACATCCCGTGGATGAGCCGGTGGTACGAGGGGAGGTTGTCCTCGGTCAGGAGACCGATCTCGAAGGCCGTCTGGGCGACGCCGGTCAGACGCGGCTGGTCGGGTGTCCACGGCTCGCGGTCGAAGTCACGGCCGAGGCGATACGGGATGTAATCGTGCGGGAACCATTCCTGGGCGACCGCGGCGTGGCGGTCATACAGGCGTCCGGCTTCAGGCTCGAGCTCGAGGAGGAGGGCGCGCTCGTCATAGGTCGTCATTCCTTGCATGGTATGCAAGTTGCCAGAGCGATCCGAGTGGGACCGTTGCGCACATGCACGGACTTCGTGACAACGACCGCACAAGCGCGGTTCTCACTGCTCGAGGTCCGCTAGGCTCTCGCGATGATGCGGACCGTGGTCGCCACCCGTTACGTGACCGCGCTGCGCGAAGGCGGCTCGCTGCCCGGGCTGGTCGAGGGCGACGACGACGGCCTCTACGTCGTCAAGTTTCGAGGCGCGGGCCAGGGTCCACGGGCGCTCGTCGCCGAATGGCTTGCCGGCGAGATCGGACGGGCGATCGGACTGGCCGTTCCAGAGCTTGTCGCCATCGATGTCGATGCCGCCCTTGGCGACGCCGAGCCCGACGAGGAGATCCACGACCTCGTCCGGGCGAGCGGTGGCATCAACCTCGGGATGGATTTCCTTCCCGGCGCGCTCTCATTCAACCCCGCCGTGCGCGATGCCGGCCGGGTCATCGATCCCTCGTTCGCGGCCGACGTCGTCTGGCTCGACGCGCTCGTGACGAACCCCGACCGGACCGTCCAGAACCCGAACCTTCTCGTATGGCATGGTCGGCCGTGGCTGATCGATCACGGCGCGGCGCTGTACATCCACCACACCTGGCGCGATCCGGACGAGCACGCTCGCCGGCCGTTCGAGCGGATCCGCGATCACGTCCTGCTGCCGTACGCCGGCTCGATCGCGGACGCCGACGCGCGCCACGCCGCGACGGTGGGCGGCCCGCTCCTTCACGACCTCGTCCAGTCGATCCCGGACGGCTGGTTGCCGGACGATCCGGTGATCGGCGACGCCGACGCGCAGCGCGGCGCGTATGTTCGCTATCTCGGCCGGCGGCTCGGACCGCCGCGACCATTCGTCGAAGAGGCCGAGCGTGCCCGCGCCGCGTGATCCCTTCCAGTACGCGATCATTCGCGTGCTGCCGCGAGTGGAGCGCGGCGAGTCCCTTAACGTCGGCATCGTCCTGCTCTGCCGTCCACGGCGATTCCTTGGCGCCCGGATCGAGCTCGACGAGCGCCGCCTCGCCGCCTTCTGGCCGGACCTGGACCCGGACGTCATCCGGCCGCACCTCGACGCCATCGAACGGATCGCGCAGGGCGATCCCGCCGCGGGACCGATCGCGCGACTCGGCCAGGGGGAGCGATTTCACTGGCTCGTCTCGCCGTCGAGCACGATCATCCAACCGAGCGACGTCCATACGCGGGCTGTGTGACGATCCCCAGGCCGAGCTCGACCATCTCGTGGCCACGCTCGTCCGGCAGGGATCGCGGCTCCCGGACACTGCCAAGGGGAGCGTTGGGTAACGGGGCGTGCCTCGGGAGCTACGTCAAGAGCGACACCCGGTTCAGGCCGACCGCAGCCGCTCCTCGGCGTCGGCCAGCGCTTCCGGCAGCGAGCGCGCTCTGGACGAACTGACGACAGCAACGCGCAACGTCTCGCCGCGTTCGCCCGACGCCGTGGACTCGTACGTGCGCTCGAGCCTGTCGGCGGCGACCCGCGCCGACGTCGCGCCGGTCTCCGGCATCAGGATGCGGAAGCTGCCAGCGGATAGTCGGACCGCGCGATCCGTGGAGCGCGACTGCTCGCGGATGACATCGGCTACGTCGCCGGCGACGACATCGAGCGCCCGGCCGGTCTCCTCACTCGTCAGCTCGAGGATGACCACGGACACGGGCCGGCCGTATCGAACGTTGCGGGCGTCTTCGCGCCGAACCGCCAGCATCCAGTCCGGACGCGTGTCGAGCGAGAACGGCCGCGGGACCTGCATCGAGGGCGCGTCGCCGGCGGCCGCGCGCGGCATCTCATGCGGCGTCTCGCCGTACGGGTTCACTCGCCGCTCGTACGGATGAGGAGGTGTGCGGGCGGCACCTGACGGATCGTCGCCGAGGTCGGGGGCGAGGAACCCGTCCGATACGACCCGATGCGGACGCCGATGGTGTCGCGGGTTCTTCCGGGGTCTCTTTTGCGTCGGCAGGATCGACCACTGGCCGACAGTCTACGCCTCCGGCGAACGGGAAATCGGGCGATGGCTCAGGCCGCGAGGTCCTCGAAGGTGACTTCGATGAGAGGGCTGTAGCGCGTCATCGTCTCGACGTCCTGGCCCTTCCAGACAGTCACGACGTACTCGAAGACCGCCCGGCGCTCCGCCTCGTCAGTGACGATCCGCGCCGTCCCGGGAAGATCGGCGCTGATCTGGCCCTTGAGGTGGATGGTGAGATGCGGGTCCGAGGCGAGGTTCAGCAACCAGGAACGTGTCCGATCGGCGCTTCGGCATCCCGGTGATGTAGATGCGGCCGTCGATCGAGTGGTATGCGATCTCGATCCGGCGCGGCTGACCTGTCCGGCGGCCCGTGGTCGTCATGTCGATGATCCCGCCGCGGGTCAGTGCCCGGCGGATGTCGGTATCCATTCGTGCGCTCCATCTAGTTGCGTGTGCAACTAGAGTACGGCCCACCACCGGCACGTGCAACTCGGATGTGAAGCGGAGCCGTTCCACGGCGCCCGGACTCGGCGGAAGGTCAGCCCTTCGCGGCCGCTCGCATCTCCGCCTTGTGAGCGCGCTTGCCGGCCTGATACGACGCGAGGCTCTCCGCCGAGTCGACGTCGCCGAGCGTTGGCCATGTCGGCGCGACGTCCTCGTACCCGGGCGGCCGGACGCCGAACCGGTTGCCGAGCACGGCGATCAGCGACTTGGCCTTCATCTCGCCGATCCCCGGCAGGCCGAGGAGCCGCCGTTCGAGGTCGGGGCCGTCGGTAGCCTCGGTCCAGACCCGCGCCGCGTCGTTGCCGTAATCGGATGCGATCGCTGCGCAGAGCGCCTGGACCTTGCCGGCCATCGAGCCCGGAAAACGGTGGATCGCGGGGCGCTCGCGGAACACCGCATCGAGCTCATCCGGTGGCATGGCGGCGATCTTCGCCGCATCGAGATGACCGATCCGGCGCTTCATGTCGAGCGGCCCGGTGAAGGCCTTCTGGACGGTCACCTGCTGATCGAGGGCAAAGCCGATGAGCAGGGCGAGCGGGTCGGTGGCGATGAGACGGTCGGCGTCGGGATCGCCGGTGAACGGCAGGCTGGTCGGGTGCGGTCATCGGGTCATCGTAGCGCGCCGTCACGCGCTCGCGCGCGGCGACGGCCGACATCACGAGCTCCATGGGAAGCGCCACTCGACCGCGGTCCTACTCGATCGAGATCCGGACGCCGTCGCCGCCGTCGTCGATATCGAGGATCGGCCCGGTGATGCCGGCCTCGATCGCCTCCCGGATCCGATCCGAGGTCGCGTCGGAGAGACCCGGCACCCGGTCGAGGGCGGCCCGGCCCAGGGACAACGGGACGCGCAGGTTGACGACCGGACGGCCGGTGTCGAGGACCTGGATGCGGAGGCTGCTGGCGGTCCTGTCTACCCGATCGAAGGCCGCGGCGGCGGCGGCGGCGCGGACCGACCCGGACCGTGCCGATCAGGGTTCGCCGACCCGTCGAGGGCATCGAGGAGGCGCGAGGCCTCCTCGGGCGTGAGTCGCCCCTCGGCGACGAGGGCAAGGATTCGGGAGACCGGATCGTCAGGCATCGGACGATTCGCCGCGCGTTCGACGAGTCGGTGTCAAGCGCCTCGAGGCGGGCGCCGGCCTCGGCGACGTCGATGTCGCCGCGTTCGAGGGCGCGCAGGATATCCATCCGCGGGTCGGGCTGGGTGCTCGGCGGCTGCCGGTCGGGCTCGTTCGCGTCTCTGGCGCCTCGGCGAGCGTCGGGTCTGCGTCGCCGGCGCCGGAGGTGTGCGCCGTGTCGGACCACGCTGGCCAGTCCGTGGTGGCCGCGCGCTCGGTCGGCGCGGGGTCGGGGGCGAGGTCGAGCGCGGGGACGGTCGTCCCGCGCTCGGGTCCCGGGTCGGGCGCGGGCGTCGCCGGCTCGGATGTCGGCCGCGGCCCGTCGGCGGCGATCGCTTCGTCGGTTGTCGGCGTGCGGGCCGGCACGATCGGCGCCCGTGAGGCAAGGCTATCGGTCGTTGGAGACGCCTCGGATGCCGCATCGAGCACGGCGTTCGGTGCGGCGGCGTCCCGGCGGTCCAGGACGACCGAGCGTGTGACGTGTAGATCGCCCGACAGCGAGCTGAACGTCAGCAACGGACCCGTGCGAGCCGACGATGAGCTTTCGGCGACCACGACCGCCTTCGGGGCGGGCTTCGAGATCCGAGCGCAGGTCGCCCGCGATCGTCGTCATCTCGATCTGGATGTCGCCGACCGGCGCAAGGACGCCATCGCCGCTCACGGTCTCGATCGTGTAGGGCCCATGGCCCGAGAACCGGCCGGCGATCTTCAGGTCGCCGCTCGTCGTCGACGCCCCGAGCTTTCGAAGATTCCCGGCGCGGATCTCGAGGTCGCCCGACACGGTCCTCGCCGAAAGGTCGATGTCGGCGACCGCGACGACATCGATGTCGCCTGAGACGGCGTCGACCACCAGTCGGCCCGCGCAGCCGCGCATCGCGAGGTTTCCCGAGGCCGTCCGATATCGCTGGTCGCCTTGGAGGCCATCGGCCGGAGATGTCGCCACTCGCCGACTCGATCACGACCGCGGCGCGGCGCGGGACGTCGACGTCGAGCTCGGGCGTGTGATGACGGGTCGAGAACCACGCCCGGCCGTGGTCCACGCTGAAGCGACAGGCTGCCCTCGGACTGCTCGATATGGAACATGCCGGCGATGTCGTGGTCGCGACGGTCGCGGACTCGGACAGCGGTCCCATCGACTGCGCGGAGGCGGACTTCGCCGGATCCGAGGCGGATCGACAGCACCCCCTCTGCTCCGATGACGTGCTCGAGGGCGCTTCGGAATGTCGCGGTCATGATTCGGTCCTCCCAAGCGATCGGATCGCGACGGCCGCGTCCTCCGCACTCATCTCGTGGCGTGCCAGCGCCTCGAGGATCTGGTCCCGGTCGCGTACCGGAACACTCTCGGTCGATCCGTCGGCGTCAGGTCGAGCGCCGAACCCGAGCGCGCGAACGAGGGCCTCGACGCGTGCCCGGACGGTGGGATAGCTGATGCCGAGCTCCCGCTCCATCTCGCGCAGATTGCCGCGTGACCGGAGGAAGCTCTCGAGGAGGGCCAGCTGCTCGCGGGAGAGCCGGCCGAACCGGCCGACGCTGAATTCGCCCTCCAGCGTGGTGCCGCAACTCCGGCAATGGAGCCGCGTGACGGCCAGCTCGTTCGAGCAGACCGGGCAAGTTGCTATGACGTCGTGTGGCATCCGCGTTTCGTGTCCTCGTGCGTGTTTGCGGGTGTGAGGCCACGTTATAGCAAGTCGGTCTTTCTATTTGTCAAGGCCCGATATTACTTTGTCGTACTTTTACGGTGCGCCGCCGCCAAAACGGTTGGGCCGGGTCGTCATCCGTCCACGTCTTCGGCTCGCCGAACGGCGGCTGTGATTGACGACCGGCGACCACGGGACCGATGGGTCGACCCGGTGACACTACGGACATCGCCTGACCAACCGGTCGGCCTCACTGACAAAGAAAGGAGAACGTCGATGATCACCACCCAGTCCCCCGTGCTTCAGGCGGGTGCCTTCGGCGTCCTGCCGACGACCCTGATCGTCCTCATGGCGATCCTGTCGATCCTCGGCATCGTCGCCCACGCGGCGGTCCTGTAGCCCCCGGGGCGCCTCTGGCGCTCCATCCCTTCGGATCCATCGGCCCCGGCAGGAGCATCGGCTCTTGACCGGGGCCTCCGCTTGTCCGACTCAGGCGTTTGCGGAGACGCGGCCGTCTATCTCGCGGCGTCGCGTCAGAGACGACGAACGCTGCCCGGGTCTGGCGGTTGGCGGCGGGTGCGCCGATCGACGCGACGTCGTCGCGTGGGAAGCGACGAAAGCTGCCTGGTTCGACCGCTTGGCGACCGGCGCGGTCCTTCCACGAGGCATCGTCGCCTCAGAGACGACGAAAGCTGCCTGGGTCGATCGGTTCTTGGCACAGTCCGGCGGTCGCGACGGGTTTCGTCGCGTGGGAGGCGACGAAACGCTGGGGCCGGAGCCTTTCGTGCGGGTAGTCGGCGCATCGCGCACGTTTCGTCGCGTCGCAGGCGACGGTCGTCGGGCGCGGCCTCGTTTCGTCGCGTGGCAGGCGACGGTCGTCGGGCGCGGGCACTTTCGTCGCGTCACGGCGACGTGCTCCAGGCGCCGGCCCTTACAGCCGGAGCCGAGCAGGAATCGTCGCGTGGCAGGCGACGCACACTCGCGAGGGGCCGGCCGCGACTCAGTCGCGGCCGGCGTTGAACGCCGCGGGGTCAGCCGCCGCGCACCTGCAATGCGGTCAGGTTCAGGTTGCCGATCACCGAGCGGTAGTAGCGCGACGGGGCGTACGGCGCCATCCAGGCTCGGTAGCCCGGGGTGCGGGTCGACGCGAACTGGAAGTCGTAGCTTCCGTTGTGATCGGGTGAGCTGGCGAACACCGACGCCATCGAGCGGTTGGTCCGGAACAGGCCCCGCAGGATGTAGGCCGCGCTGGTGATGCCCTCGGCGAAGACCGCTCGAGCGCCACTCCGGAGAAAGCCCGCGCCGTAGTTGTCGACACGCTGGATCGCGACGGACTTCGTCGGGTTCGCCCTGCCCCACTCGGAATTGCCCGAGGCGTAGCAGAGCCGGTTCAGGATCACGACGGCGTTCGGGGCGAGCCTGATGTACGTCCGGAGGTGGTACTCACCGAAGTACTTGGTGTTGTAGTTCCCGTTTCCGGCGGTCGCGTTCAGGCCGAACCCGTCCCTGCTGGTCGGGGAGAAGGCGCCGTACGGGCTCGGGTACCCGTTGCCATGGCCCAGGTAGATCAGCACATTCGCGCCCTGTGCGGCGCTCCTGACCCGGGCCCACGTCGCATTCGGGCTGTAGATCTCGACCACGGAGGCCCCGTAGGAGCGAGCCTGCGACGCGTACTTCCTTGCGTTGTAGATGTAGTTGGCGGTGCTCGAGCCGACCGGGCCGACGATGACGACCACCTTCATCCCGGCGGCTGAGGTTGGGGCTGGGTCCGCCGCGCCGACCAGCGCGACGAGTGCAAGCGTGAGGGTCAGGGCCGTAAGCCGAACCGACCAGTGGCTGGACGCCCTCTGGGCGCCGTTCTGGGGTACCCGCAACGTTCGTACCTCCTCACTGCCTGAACGTCGCGTCGTCAGACGCGGCGAACGGTGGGCATGCCGCCATGGCAGGCGCAAAGGGGTAACGAACGGCCGGGCCCGACGCGTTGGGGGGCGCGAGGACGCGGGTGGACCGAGGTGCGGTCCGGGTCCGTCAGGTGTTGGGGGCACCCGACGAGGGACAGGGATCCTGCCGTGGGGGGCGGCGGTCTTCTGTTGTCCTGTCTATCGGGATGCCAGTGTGGCTCTTGCGAGTATGCCAGCGTCAAAACGACGGTGTCACCTCAAAAACCCGTTACATTCCGACAGGAATCACCAAGCATCGCCCTACCGGGAGATCGGTGCAACAGTCGCGGCCGCGCAACTGACGAGGTCGGCCGGCGCAAGTTCGACCTGGACGCCGCGCTGGCCCGCCGAGACGTACACAGTCGCGGTGTGCGAGCGCGGACGCGTCCACGACCACCGGCAAGGGCCGGCGGACTCCGAGTGGGCTGATGCCGCCGACGACATATCCGGTCGCGCGTTCCGCGGCGGCCGACTCGGCCATGACCGCTTTCCGGCCGGCGCACGCTTCCGCGAGCGCCTTCAGGTCGAGCTCCCGGTCGACCGGAACAACGGCGAGCACCATCCGATCGTCGACCACGGCGGCCAGCGTCTTGCACAGTCGATCGGGTGCTACGCCGAGCGCCGCCGCCGCCTCGAGCCCGTACGAAGGTCTCGCGATTCGCGATCGCGGCCGTGGCGCTCGGGCGCGCGCGTACGTGTGGACGCGATGCTCGATGCCGGCTCGACGAAGGATGTCGACGGCTCTGGTACCCGCGGTCATGGCTCGATCGCTATCGATTTGGGCTATGCTCCGACCAGCCTCACCGGTCGCATCTCGTCCGTGCCCGGCGACCGGCGGCCGTCGCGCTCCGTTCCGGTGCCCGCGGCGGGACCACATTCAGGAGCGTTCGCTTGACCTTCGATTCACTCGGCCTGTCGGCCGACCTCGTGCAGATGGTGGCCGAAGAGGGATATGAGATCCCGACGCCGGTCCAGGCTGCTTCCATCCCGCTCGTCCTCGCCGGACGCGACGTCCTCGCCGCAGCCCAGACCGGCACCGGCAAGACCGCCGCCTTCGTCCTTCCGATCCTCGACCGCCTGCGCGACAAGGCCAACACGAGCTTCTCGCCGGCGCGCCACCCGGTCCGCGCCCTGATCCTCGTGCCCACGCGCGAGCTCGCGATGCAGGTCGACGAGAGCGTCCACACGTACGGCCGCACCGTCCCGCTGCGATCCACTGTCGTCTATGGCGGCATCCCGATGGACCCGCAGATCAAGGCCCTGCGGTCCGGCGTCGAGATCCTCGTCGCCACGCCGGGCCGTCTCCTCGACCTCGTCGGACAGCGCGTCGCCAACCTCGGCCAGGTCGAGATCCTCGTTCTCGACGAGGCCGACCGGATGCTCGACATGGGCTTCCTGCCGGACATCCAGAAGATCATCGCCCTGCTCCCGCCCGACGCCAGAACCTGATGTTCTCGGCGACCTTCTCCGACGACATCCGGCGTCTGTCCGGCGGCATCCTGCGCGATCCGGCGACCGTCGAGGTCGCGCCGCGCAACACGACGCTCGAGGCGATCCGTCAGCTCGTCTACCCGGTCGACCGCGACCGGAAGGAAGCGCTCCTCGCCCACCTGATCCGACAGCAGGACCTGCGCCAGGTACTCGTCTTCACCCGGACGAAGCTGGCCGCGACGCGACTCGCCGACCGGCTCGACCGCGAAGGGCTCGACGCAGTCGCGATCCACTCCGATCGATCGCAACCGGAGCGGACGCGCGCGCTCGAGGGCTTCAAGAGCGGGCGACATCCGGATCCTCGTCGCGACCGACGTGGCCGCCCGCGGGCTCGACATCGAGGACCTGCCGGTCGTCGTCAACTTCGAGCTTCCGTGGAATCCGCAGGACTACATCCACCGGATCGGACGGACCGGGCGGGCAGGCGCGACCGGCGCCGCGATCTCGCTCGTCTGCATCGACGAGACCGACCTGCTCCGAGCCGTCCAGCGGATGCTCAAGCAGGCGATCCCATGGACCGTCGAGGAAGGGCTTCATCCCCGACCGGAACGCCGAACCCCGACCGCTGGGTGCCCGGATGGGACATGCTCGGACGATCGTCCGAGCATCACGCCCACCGAAAGCCCGTCCGCCGGCCTGCTCGCGCCGACGGCTGGGCGCCGAGGCTGACAAAGTCGCCTGCGGCCGGAAGGCTGAGTCCCGCGGTCCCGACGCCCGGATCAGGCTCTGACGCCGACTCCGCCGGTCGGTCGTCGACGACGGCGCCCGGGAAGAAGAACCCGAGCATGACTCCGCCCGGATCGTGCTCGACGGCGTAGCGATTGACGAACGCGTGATCGCCGCGGGCCGACCTCCAGTCCGGTCGATCGCGGCGCGAGACCCGGACGTCGCGGAGCAGGACGAACTCGCCCGACGGTCGTGTCAGGGCGCGGCCCGGATCGAACCCGGGCATCGTCGGGAAGTCGCCTTCGAGTCACCCACGGGCCGGATAGCGGCTGACGTGATGCCACGTCGCGTGGACGGCGTCGTCGGCTCGTCATCGCCGATGGCGAGGAGCACGTCATCGGCGGCGATCGTGACGGACGCAGCTCGGTCGGCGGTCGAACCGTCGAGCGAGCGCCATACGCATCTTCGAGCGACTAGTCCGCCGACGCCCTCGAGCGCCTCGCGCAGCGGTACGTTGACGAGCGAGCTGGCCGGTCATCGTCCCGTCGGTGAGATAGGCAACGACCCGGATCGGCATCGTCGATTCCCCCTTCGAGCGTCGACGCAAGTGTGGCCTTCGTTCACGTGGGGCGAGCGATAGACCCGACCGTACCGTTCACGACGGTCGGTGGTACCGCCGGTCCGGGCCTCCGCTCAGAGCCGCAAGCGGCTCGTTGACGGCTACCAGCCGCCGGGGCAGGTCGTGCAGTCGGCCGGCTGGGTCACGGCGATCTGAGCAGCGCGCGGACGATCGCCCGCGGGTCGGCTCGACTCTGATTCGTCAGAACTGCGATCGACATCGACTCGGTCGGGAAGCCAGCGGAAGACCGCCTGCGAGCCAAGAAGTCGGCCCGAGTGGCCGAATGTCGGTCGCCCGTCGAGGAGCGACGGACTGGACTCCGAGGCCGTACGCGGCACGCCGTAGGCCGTCGTCCGATTCCACGTCGCCGAGCATCGCCCGGAGGTCCGGCTCGCTGAGCGCGTCGCCGCCGTACAGCGCGCGGGCCCAGTGGACGAGGTCGGGGCCGTCGTGGCGATCGAACCCGCCGCTCCGGCCGCGGTGACGACCGACGGGAACGGCGCGATCGAGGATTTCCCGGTCAGGTCGATCGCGGGAAGCTTCGACCGACGCACCGGTGAACCGGTAGCCGTGAGCCGGTGCCGCCGTCGACGGCTCGGCGCCCTGGTAGATCGTGCCGGTGAGGCCCAACGGGTCGAGAAATCGGGCGTGGAGCTGCTCGGCGATGGGTGCGCCACCGACGGCCTCGGCCAGCATGCCGAGGACGAGGTAGTTCGTGTTCGAGTAGTGGTAGCCGCGTCCCGGGCGGGAAGTACGGCTTGCCGACGTACCGAGAGCGTCGGCGGCAGACCACTTCCGGCCGGGGTCGGCGAGCAACGCGGCATCGATCTTCGGGTGGAAGAAGTAGTCATTGAGGCCGCTCATGTGGTCGAGCAGGTCGCGCACCGTGATACGGCGGTCGATCTTGAGGACGGCAGGTAGGTCAGGACCGAAGCGTCGAGATCGAGCCGGTCCTCGCCGGCGAGCGCGACGACGAGCGCCGCAGTGAACGTCTTCGAGATGCTACCGACGGCGAACGGCGTGTCTGGGGTGACGGCGCGCCGGCCGGCGACATCGGCGAGGCCCGAGGTGCCCGTCCAGACGTGCCATCGGCGAATTGGATCGCCGCCGACATACCCGGGATGCCGAGCTTTGCGCGAAGGGCGTCCAACTCCCGATCGAGCGTCGCCTTCATGAGCGGTGTCGCGCTCGGCCGGCCGATGCGCCTCGGGACCGGTCGGGGGTCGATCGAAGACGTCGCTGGCGAGCGCGGCTGGCGACGTGCCCGGGGCCGCTGCGAACCGCTTGGCGACGCGGCGGGCTGCTCCGCCGGCGAGGCGAGCGGCGACGTTGCGGACGTGTCGTTGGGCGAGCGCTCGCTCCCGCCGTCGAGTTCGGGGTCACGGGTGAGCGGGACGGAGCCGCATGCGAGTCGACCAGGCTCGCCGCCGCGGTCGCCCCTACCGCGAGACCGCTCGGACTCGCGCCGGCAACCGCAGACGCACTCGGCGAGGCTGAACCGGGCGGCCCGATCTGCGACGGCGCGGCAAGGAGCGGCGAGAGGGCGAGCCAGAGCACGATGGCCGCCGCGATCGGAGCCGCCAGGGCCACGCGACCGACGAAGGCCCCGCGCCGCTGGCGATCTACCGGGTGTCATCTCGCCGCACGATAACCCGACCCGCGCACCTGTACCATCGAGCGATGACCAGCACCCCGGACGCCGCCGGCCTGCTCCGCTCGGTCGGCCTGATGGCGGACGGTCCGGCGGTCTGGGGCCGACCGGTCCCGGCCGCGGGCGGCGGCGTCTTCGTCATCGAGCTTCCGGCCCCATTGCCGAGCGCGCCGATCGAGCTCACCCGGGTCGGAAAGTGGATCGAACGCGTCGAGACGCTTCGTCTCGACGGTGAGCGGCCGACATCCGAAAGCGCTCGCCGCTCGGCTCGCCGCGTTCTGGCTTGCCGTCGCAGACCGTCCTCTACGTCGGGGCTTCGAGCGAGCACTCGATCGCCGGCGGGTCGCGGCGATCGCGGCGACCGAGCTCGGCGACCGGCGGCCGAACTCGGCGGCCACTGGCTCAGGACACTGCGGTCGCTCGAGGGGATGCGTGGTCTGGTGGGCCGCGACCGATGCTCCCGAGGAGTACGAGGATGCGCTGCTCGGCGGCGTTCGCCGATGGAATCCCGAGCGCCGAACGAGCGGCCTTCCCGACACGACGGTCGTCCTGCCGTTCGCGAACCTGCGACGACCGACCGGCGAACGAAAGGCGACCGGGCTGACCGGTTCGCTCATCGCCGAACCTGTCGTTGCCGGCGCCGCCACCGACACGGATCGTCCAGGTCCCGGACGGGGACGCCGAGGGCGCCCGCGGGGAGCCGCCGCCGGGAAGCAGCGTGGACCTGCCACCCGGACGCCGGCGGCCGCTCCGTCACCCGCGCCAGCGCCTGCGCCTCCGGAAAGTCCCGCCGGGACGGCCTCACCAAGTCCCGGCGCGACGCCCTCGCCGAGTCCCCGGCCGACGGCCTCGCCGAGTCCCCGGACCGCCTCGGCACCAACCCCCGACGCGCGTCGACACCCTCTCCGCGGCAGCCAGCCCGGCCGGCGCCGCCCTCCGCGACGCCTCCATCCTCCGCGCGACCGACGGCTCCCTGACCCACGAGGGCGCGGCGCGGTTGCGGGCAGAGCTCGAAGAGTTGTCGACGGTCAAGCGATCGGCGGTCATCGCCCGCATCCGGACTGCGAAGGAGCACGGCGATCTCAAGGAGAACGCCGAGTACCACGCCGCTCGCGAGGAGCAGTCGTTCCTCGAGGGCCGGATCCAGGCGCTCGAAGCCCGACTTCGGACCGCGGTCATCGTCGATGCGCCGAGCGCCGGTTCGCGGGTCGGTCTCGGCTCGGTCGTGACCGTCGAGGAGGACGACGGGACCGAGGCGACCTACACGATCGTCGGCGCTTCGGAGTCGAACCCGTCAGCCGGGCGCATCTCCTCGTCGTCGCCGGTCGGGAGGGCCCTCGTCGGTCACGACGTGGGCGACGACATCGAGGTCGCGACGCCGGCTGGGTCCCTTCGCTACCGGGTCGTCGCGATCGCCTGAGAACGCCTCCGCGGACGTCAGGCCTTGGGCGGCTCGACCAGCTTGTGCTCGACGGCGTAGAGCGCCGCCTGGGTCCGTGATGCCAGCCCGAGCTTGCCCGAGGATGTTCGAGACGTACGTCCGGGCCGTCCGTTCGGTGATGAACAGCGCGGTGCCGATCTCCTTGTTGCTCATGCCCTGGCCGAGCAGGTTCAGCACATCCTTCTCGCGATCGGTCAGCGGCTCGACCAAGTCGGCGTCCGACGTCTTGCGCGTTCGCATCCGCTGGGCCAGCAGACGAGCGACGGCCGGGTCGAGGTGGACCTCACCGGCGTATGCCGCGCGGACGGCCGCGGCGACCTCCTCGGCCTCGGCGTCCTTGAGCACGTAGCCCGACGCGCCAGCCTCGAGCGCCGCGGTGACCTTCTCCTCCTCGATGAACGAGGTCATGGTCACGATCTCGGTCTCGGGCCGCTCGGCCTTGATCCGGCCGATCGCGGTGATGCCGTCCATGTTCGGCATCAGGAGGTCCATCAGGATCACGTCGGGCTCGAGCCGGCGGGCCATCGCCACGCCCTCGGAGCCATCGGACGGCCTCGCCGACGACGTCGATGTCAGGCTGGAGGTCGAAGAAGGTGCGAAGTCCCATCCGGACGACGGCATGGTCGTCGACGATGAGCACACGAATGGTCGAGGGCTCGGTCACGGGGACTCCTGGCTCGAGGCGCCCTGAGACAGGGCGGGGTCATGGGTTGACGCGGAGTCTAGCAAAGCCACCGCGTTCGCTGGCCGGACGAGTCTCGCTGGCAGGACGAGCCGCGTCAGCCGCCACGTGTCAGGTCGCGGCGACGCCGTTGTCGCCGAGGATGGCCGACGCGAGCTCGTTCGGCCGGAACGTCTTGCGGACGAAGCCATCGAAGCTCGCAGCGAGGGTCGGCGTCCAACTCGGCGTCCGTCCGGCTCATCGCGATGATCCGAACGCCCGGCACCGTGTCTCGGAGCTGCTGGATGAACGCCATGCCGCCGTCGTTCTCGGGAAGTCGCGGATCGATGACGACGATGTCGGGGTGCTGGGCGGCAGCGAGGTCGAGAGCGTCCGCCGTCTGACCGGTAGCTCCCCACGACCAGAGCCGGTGACCGATACCGAGCAGGCCGCACAGGCTTTCGCGGACCCGGTCGTCGGCGTCGACGACGATGACGCGCGGGATCGTGGCTGCGAGCAGGGTCTGGTTGCACCCGTCCATCGTGACGCGGTGCGGAGCGTCCGGCGGAAGCGACGTCCGGCCATGGCCGGCCGCGGCCGAATGACGATGCCGGTCTACGTCAAGTGTCGCGGATGGTCGTCGGATCGCCGAGCCTTGGGCAGCGCGCCGGCAGCCTCGAGCGCGGCGTCCGGAACGATCACCTCGATCGTCGTCCCTTCATCTGGCACGCTCTCGCAGCCGGAACTCGGCGCCGATCCGCACCGCACGCGCGCGCATGCCGGCAAGCCCGAGATGACCGTCGGCGACCTGCTCGGGGTCGAACCCGCGGCCGTCGTCGACGACCCGCATCCGGACCCCGCCCCTCGCCCGGCCGATCTCGAGGCGGACCTGCTGCGCGCCGGCGTGCTTGACGATGTTGTGGAGCGCCTCCTGGGCGATCCGGTACAGCGTCTCCTCGATCGCCAGCGGCAGCCGCTGCTCGAGCGACGTCTCGACGACGATCGGCAGCCCGATCCGTCCCTGGAGCGCGCTGCTGTGCGTCCGCAGCGCGTGGACGAGGCCGTCCTGCTCGATGTTGCCGGGCCGGAGCTCGAAGATCAGCGCCCGCATCTCGACGAGCGCCTCGCGCTGGAGGTCGCGGAGCTGCGCGAGCTGGGTGCGGGCCTGGTCGGGATCGCGATCGAGCAGGAGCTCCACCGAGCGCGACACGAGCGTCATCGAGAAGAGCGCCTGAGTCACCGAGTCGTGGAGCTCGCGGGCGAGGTGGGCCCGTTCCTCGCTCGACGCGAGCTCGCCGGCCTGGCGGCGGAGGTGCCGCTCGAGCCTGTCGCGGTCGCTCACGTCGCGCGCAGCGCCGTGGGCCCCGACGAACCGGCCGTGCTCGTCGGTCATGCCCGTGCCGCTGATCTCGACCAGGACGTCGTGACCGTCGGCGTGACGGAACGGCAGCCGCATCCGATGGACCGCGCTCGGATGGCGCGAGACCCAGCGGAACCGGATCCTGGCATCGCGGACGGCCTCCGGCGAGAAGACCTCCTGGAACGGCCGGCCGAGCAGCTCTTCGGGCTCACGGCCGACCATCGTCCGGCTGGCATCGCTGATGAAGGTGAACACGCCGTGTTCATCGGTGACCCACACGAGATCGGGCGACGATGCGACGAGGTACCGGTAGCGCTCCTCCGACTCGCGCAGCTCCTGCTCGAGTCGGGCCCGCTCGCTGATGTCGCGGGTCGAACCGTGGATCCCGGCGAAGTTGCCCTCGGCGTCGACCATGCCGATCGAGCTGACCTCGACGGGGACGATCCGGCCGTCCGGTCCGCGAAGGGTGAGGAGGGCGACCTGCTCCACGTCCGGCTGGGCATGAGCGCCGCCCAGCGCGACGCCGACTTCGGACATGCTCGACTCGTCGATGACCATCGAGAAATGGCCCGCGACCAGGTCCTGCGGGCGCCAGCCGGTCATCCGCTCGATGGCGTCCGACATGAACGTGAAGTTGCCCTCCGCATCGGTGGAGAACACGACGTCCGGCGAGTTCTCGACGAGGAACCGGTAGCGCTCCTCCGACACGCGCAGCTCGCGCTCGAGGCGTTCCTGCTCGCTCATGTCGCGGACGGTGCCCTGCACGCCGGCGAACCCGCCGTCCTCCCACACAGCGACCGACGAGATCTCGCCGGGGAAGGTCGAGCCGTCGCGCCGGAGCAGCTGGTAGCGGAACCGCCGGATGACGTCGTGCTCCTGGTGCTGTGCCTGGAAGTTCACGACGGCCTCGGCCTTCGACTCGTCCGCCGTCAGGTCGGCGAAGGTCTTGTCGGCCAGCTCTGCCGGGGTCCAGCCGAACAGCGCCTCGGCGCCCTCGGCGACGAACACGAATCGACCGTCCGTGTCGCAGCGGTAGATGACATCCGGCGTGGTCTGGACCAGGTGCCGGAAGCGGGTCTCGGATTCGCGCAGCTCCCGCTCGAGGTTCGAGTTCGAGATCGCGATGGCTGCCTGGTCGGCGAGCCCCTGCAGCAGGTCGAGCTCCTCCGGATCGAAGCTCCGCGGTCTGGCGGTCGAGATCGCGAGCGTCCCGATGACCTCGCCGCCGGGGGCCCGGAGCGGCGCGGCCGCCATCCCGCAGAGGCCGAGTCGCTCGGAGACCGCGACGTCGTCCCAGTCGTGGGGGATGCGGGGGTCGATCGTGTAGTCGCTGGTCCAGACGGCCTCGCCGCGTGTCGCCGCGAGACCGTTGATGCCGCCGTCGAGCGGGAACTTCGTGCCCATGAGCCAGGTCTGGGTGGCGGCATCGACACCACCGACCGCGACGACGGGGACGAGGTACGTCTTCTCGTCGCTCATCCGGGTCAGGTGCGCGCCGTCCGTCCCCAGCAGGCGCATCGCCTCCTCGACGACGCGCTCGAGGATGACGTCGGGCTCGCGCAGGGCGGCGATCCGGGCGGTGATGTCGCGAAGCGCCCGTTCCGTATCGGCCCGGCGGGCGACCGCGGCCTGGGACTGTTCGAGCTCCTCGATGAGCCGGGCGTTCGTGAAGGCGATCGCCGCCTGGTCGGCGAGACCGCCGAGGACGGCTTCGTCGATCTCGTCGAACGCGTGCGATCGACGGCTGAAGACCTCGATCGCGCCGAGCGGGCCGGATTCGCCGATGATCGGTGCGACGATGAGGTCGCCGATCCCGGCCTCCGCGGCATCGGCGTCGGCCAGCTCGTCGTGCGGGAAGTCACCCGACAGGTAGTCCCCGGCCGTCATCACCCGTCCGCTGCGCGAGTGCCGTTCCAGCGAGTCCCTCGCCGATCAACAGCGAGCTTTGGCGAAGCGCGTTCCGCTGCTGCTCGGGCAGCCCGGCATCGAACGCCCACTCGAGTCGCTGGGTCGCCGGGTTGAACTCGTCGATGACGGCGCCGTCGGCTCGAAGCAGGCGCTGAGCCTCGTCCACGACGTGCTGGAGCAGGTCGCGTGACTCCCGGATGGCGGTGATCCGTGCGGCGATCTCCCGAAGCGCCTGCTCGGCCTCGGCGCGGCGGGCGATGACGTCCCGGGACCGGGCGATCTCCTCGATGAGCCTGGCGTTCCTGATCGCGATCGATGCCTGGGTCGCAAAGGCGGTCAGTACCTCGCCATCGGCATCGTCGTACGCGGCCTGCTTGCGCGAGACGGCCGACAGGGTCCCGAATGCTCCAGCTGTCGCCGGCAAGCGGCACCGCGATGACCGACCGGATCCCCGTGTCGGTGACGAAGTCGCGGGCCGAGGTTGTCTCCCTGGAAGCGCTCGTCGGTGAGGTAGTCGTCCGTCCTGATCGGGCGCTGCTCGGCGTAGGCCGTGCCGGCGACGGCCTCGCCAGCCTTGAGGCCGCTGGTCGTGGCCCATTCGGGGACGACGGACATGGCGTCACCGGCCGCGTATGACCAGCGCAGCGCGTCGATCTCCGGATCGTAGAGGTCGATCCGGGCCCCGTCCGATTCGAGCAGGCGGGTGGTCTCCTCGACGATCTGCTGGAGGACCTCGGCCGGGTCGAGGATGGCCGACACGCGGGCGGCGATCTCGCGGAGGGTCCGTTCGGCGTCGGCCCGCCGGGCGATCTCGGCGTGGGACCGTTCGAGCTCGACGATCAGGCCGGCGTTGGCGATCGCGACGGCGGCCTGGTCCGCGAGTGCGAGCAGCAGCGCGGCGTCGTCGGGGTTGAACTTGTCGGGCCGGTCGCCGTAGACCGTGATCGCGCCGACCACGACCTCGCGATGGATCATCGGAGCGGCGATGACCGAGTGGATGCCGACTTCGCGCACGAACGCGTCGCGCTCGGGGGTGTGCCCGAACCGCTCGTCGGCGAGATAGTCGCCGGTCCACTCGACCCTGCGGTTGCGGATCGACAGGCCGGAGACACCCGCATCCGGCGTCAACTGGGCCTCGCTGAGCAGGTCGGCATTCGCACCGGCACGCAGCCCGATGCCGTGGGTCGTCCAGACCTCGGCCATGCCGGCGCTGCCGAGCAGGTCGATCATCGCGCCCGCCGCACCGAGCAGGCGGACTGCGGCATCGATGACCGATTGGAGGATCTCGTCCTGGTTGCGCATCGCGCTCACGCGCGCGGCGATCTCGCGCAACGTGCGTTCGGCGTCCGCGGTCCGGGCGAGCTCCGCGCGCGACGTGGCCAGCTCATCGATGAGCCGGGCGTTGGTGATGGCGATCGCGGCCTGGCTGGCGAGAGCGCCGACGAGCCCTCCGTCGGCCGTCGTGAACGCGGCAGGCTCCCTCGAGTAGACCTCGATGACGCCGAGCGGCCCGGATTCACCGGTGATCGGCGCCGCGATCATCGACCGGAACCCGGTGCGCTCGTAGAACTCGGTCGATTCTGGCGAGGGCGGGAACTGGTCCGGCGAGGTCGTCGTCGGCGACGATAACCCGATCCTCGGCGACCGCGATGCCGGTGGCCCCGATACCGACCGAGATCCAGAGGTTTGCCCGTTCCTCGTCCGAGAACGCCGCGCCCATCCCGTCGTCGAGCGCCCAGTGGAGGTTGCCGGTGGCAGGATCGAGGAGGTCGAGGATCACCCCGTCGGCGGACACGAGGCGACCGGCGTGTGCGACCACATCGCCGAGGATCTCCCACGGGTCGCGCAGCACCGTGATCCGGGCCGCGATCTCGCGCAGGGCTCGTTCCGCGGCGGCCCGGCGGCCGAGCGCCACCCGCGAGCGGTCCAGCTCCTCGATGAGCCTCGTGGTTCGAACAGCGATCGCGGCCTGGTCGGCGATCGTGCTCAGGAGCCCCGCGTCCGCCTCGTTCCAGGCGTCGCGCCGGTCGCTGAAGACAGTCAGCGCACCGATCGGCCCTTCGTCTCCGGACATCGGTGCCGACATGACCGAATGGATGCCATGGAGCTCGACGTATGCGTCGGCGCCGGTGCCGTGGGGGAAGGTCGTATCGGTCACATAGTCGCCGGTCCAGAACGGACGGCCGTGGACCACGGCCTGGCCGGCGAGCCCCTTCTCGAGCTCCTCCTCGCTGGCGTTCTCCTCGATCTCGGAGTCGTCGGGCCGGACGGAGCCCGACGCATAGGCCCAGCGGAGCACGCCGGAAGCGGGGTCGATCAGATCGATGCGGGCGCCGTTGCCGCCCATCAGGCGAGCCGCTTCGTCGACGCCGAGCTGGAGGATGGCCGGCAGGTCGCGAGCGGCGCTGATGCGGGCGGTGATCTCGCGCAGCGAGCGCTCGACCTCGGCGCGCTCGGCGAGCACCCGGGTGGACGCGTCGAGCGCCTCGATGAGGCGGGCGTTGGCCATCGCACCCGCGGCGTGGTCGGCGAGTGCCCGGACCAGCACCGTCTGGGCGGCATCGAAGGCGTCCACCCGCGTCGAGAAGGCGCCGAGGGCCCCGAAGACCTCGTCGCCGGCGACCATCGGGGCCACGACCATCGACCGGATGCTGATGTCGGAGACGACCCGGTCGGTCTCGGGCGCGTGCGGGAATGCGGGGTCGTTCAGGTAGTCCTTCGTCAGGACCACGCCACGTTCGGCGACCGCCCGGCCGAACATCCCGACCCCGATCGGCAGCTTGATCGATCGCACCCACGCCCGGCTGCGCTTGCTCCGGATACCCGCGTCGTGCGCGAACCGCAGGTGACCGGTCGCCGGATCCATCAGGTAGACCATCGCCCCGTCCGCGTTGAGGAGGCGCGCGGCCTCGGCGACGGCCGCCTTCAGGAGGTCGTGGACCTCGCCGCTGCCGCCGTCGGGATCGCTTCGCGTGCGCGGGCGACGGGCGACCGGGCGCGTCGCCGCTCGGTACTCGTGCGTTGGCTGTCGCCGCGCGTCGCGCGGGCTTGGGTGGTGTCGTGGTCGCCACGCTCGGGAGGATACCGCCCCTGCCCCGAGAGGTGGCATCAACGTTCGGCGATGGGGACTACGTCATCCGGCCGAGCCCTGGACCGACCTACGTCATCGACGGCATGCGGCGAGCGACCGTGCGTCATCGAGGGCACTTGCCCACCGAACAAGGGGTGGCCCGGCTTGCACCATCCCCTCATCGCCGGCGTCGGACCGGCACCACCGCCCTTCACTACATGAGGTCCCGCCAGATGTTCGCTTCTCGCACCTCGCTCCGCCCGGTCGATGTCGCCATCCGCGCCGCGATCGTCGGGCTCGCCCTCGCCACGGGCTACATCCACTACACCCTCGGCGGCCTGCTGTTCACGCTCAACGCCGCCGGCTACCTCGTCGCCGCCGTCGCGATGATCGTCCCGCTGGCGCTCGCCGTTCGCTTCCGCTGGATCATCCGGGTCGGCCTGATGGGCTATGCCGCGACCGCGATCGTCGCCTGGGCCGTCATGGGTCCGTACTTCACCACCGCGTACATCGCCAAGGCCATCGAAGTCGCCCTGATCGTCCTCCTGGCCGTCGACTTCGCCCGCCACGACGGCAACCCCGTCTCGCTCGTTCGCCGCGAGATCGCCTCGTTCGTCGCCCTCGTCTCGAGCCGCCGCGCCAGCGCCCCGGCCGCAGCCTGACCCTTCGTTCACCCGCATTCCCCGATCAGCAGGAGTCATCCACATGAAGCGCCTGACCCTCACCTTCGGCCTGGTCGCGCTGGCCGCCGTGCTGGCCGCCTGTTCAGGCGCGTCGGCAGCCCCCGGAACGCAGGACCCGGCCCCGGCCGGAAGCCCCTCGGGAGACGTGATCGCCGTCACTGCCAAGGACATGAAGTTCGTCGAGACCTCCCTCAACGTGAAGGCCGGTTCTGCCTTCACAGTGGCGTTCGACAACCAGGACGGAGCTCCGCACAACATCCGGATCTCCGACGCCTCGGACGCCAAGGTCTTCGGCGGTGACATCGTGTCGAACCAGAAGGTCACCTACCAGGTCCCGGCCCTCGCGGCGGGCACCTACACCTTCATCTGCGAGGTCCATCCAGACATGAAGGGGACGATCACCGCCCAGTGATCTCACTCGCGCCGCCTTCGAAGCCCCCGGCCCAGCCGGGGGTTTCGCTTACCCTTCGTGTCTACGACCGACGTGCGAGGGGGCCCGCCATGCTCGAGATCATCGACCTCGCCAAACGCTACGGGCCGGTCGTCGCCCTCGATGGTGCGACGTTCGCGGCCGAGCCCGGCCGGATCGTCGGCTTCCTCGGCCCGAACGGCGCCGGGAAGACGACGACGATGCGCTGCATCTTTGGCCTGGCCCGTCCCGATCGTGGCGAGGTCCGCTGGAAGGGTGCGGTCGTCGATCGCGAGGCGCGGCTCCGCTTCGGGTACATGCCGGAGCAGCGGGGCCTCTACCCGCGGATGCGCGTCGCCGAACAGCTGAGCTACTTCGCACAGCAGCACGGCATGCGCGGCGCAGCGGCGAACGCGGCGGCAATGACGTGGCTCGACCGGATGGGACTCGCCGAACGTGCGAGGTCGAAGCTCGAGGAGCTGTCGCACGGCAACCAGCAGCGCATCCAGCTCGCGACCGCGCTCGTGCACGACCCGGAGCTGCTGGTCCTCGACGAGCCGTTCTCGGGTCTCGACCCGATCGGCATCGCGACGATGACCGGGGTCATCCGCGAGCGCGCGGCCGCCGGCGTCGGGGTCGTCTTCTCGAGCCACCAGCTCGACCTGGTCGAGGACGTCTGCGAGGACGTCGTGATCATCGCGGGCGGCCGAGTCGTCGCCTCCGGTGCGATCGAGGAGTTGAAGAGCGCGTCGGGCCGTCAGCACCTCGAGGTCGAGGTCGTCGGGTCAGGCGGTTCGTGGATCGACGATGTGCCAGGCGCGATCGTGCTCGAGCGGGAGGGCGATCGTCTGAAGCTGCTGGTGGACCGGGCGGTCGATCTCGGCGACCTGCTCGCGCGGGCGCGGGCCGCTGGCGAGGTGCGCACCTTCGCCTACGAGCCGCCGAAGCTGTCCGAGCTGTTCATGCAGGCGGTCGCGGCCGGCGAACGACGAGCGGGAGGTCGCCTGATGCCCCGCTGGCGCAGCGTCTGGCTCGTGGCCCGCCGGGAGATCCTCGAGCGTGGCCGGAGCCGCGGCTTCATCCTCAGCGTGCTGTTCACGACGCTGATCGTGATCGGCTCGTTCGTCATCCCGGCTGTCTTCTTCGGGGACGAGACGGCGACCAAGATCGGTGTGGTCGAGCCCGCGCCCGCCGGGCCTGCCCGCTTCCATCGAGGCGACCGCGGCGCGCTTCGACCGGACCGTCGAGATCCAGAGCTTCCGGAACGGGGCCGCGGCCGACGCAGCGCTGGCGGACGGGTCGATCGACGCCGTCGTCGAGCTGCCGGCGGACCTCGCGTCAGCGGGCCAGGTCCGCTTCCAGGAGGAGACCGATGCGGGGACCGCGCAGCTGATCGCCGCGGCGACGGTCGCCATCCGCGTCCAATCCGTTCTCGGCGCGAGCAACGTCGACCAGGCCGCGCTCGCCGAGGCCCAGCAGCCACCCGGCGATCGCGGCCGTCGAGCCGCAGACCGAGGACGACCAGGGACGCTTCCTCGTCGCCAACATCGGAGCGGTCCTGATCCTCGTCGGCATCTTCAGCTTCGGCTTCACGGTGTTGACCGGCGTGGTCGAGGAGAAGCAGAGCCGCGTCGTCGAGGTCGTGCTCGCCACCGTTCGTGCGCGTGATCTGCTGATGGGCAAGGTCCTCGGCATCGGCCTCCTCGGCATCGTCCAGCTGGCGGTCTTCGTCATCGCCGCGCTCATCGCGGCCCTCGCGACGGACCGGATCGCACTTCCGACGACGACCCCCGCCGCGATCCTCCTGCTCGTCGTCTGGTTCGTCCTCGGCTACCTCCTCTACTCGACGGCGCTCGGGTTCATGGGCGCGCTGGCGTCGCGGATGGAGGAGGCGTCGAACGCGTCGACGCCGATCACGATGATCGCGATGATCAGCTACTTCATCGCCGTCTTCGCGGTCGTCAACGAGCCCGACGGGGTGGTCGCGACGATCGCCACGTTCCTGCCGCCGTCGGCGCCGTTCGTCGTCCCGCTCCGGGCCGCGTTCGATGCGATCCCGCCGTGGCAGATCGTCCTGTCTGTGCTCATCACCGTCGCCGCGATCTGGATCCTCTTCTCGGTCGGCGCGCGGGTGTACGCGGGGGCCGTTCTCAAGGTCGGCGGGCGGATCAAGCTGCGCGACGCGTGGCGCTCGGCCGGGGAGTAGCGCTCAGCCGCCGAGCGGCTCGAACAGGCCCGGCGTGCCGCCGGCGTGCCAGAAGACGACGCGGCGACCACTGAATGACCCGTCCCGGGCGAGGGCGATGAGTCCGGCGAGGGCCTTGGCCGTATAGATCGGATCGACGAGGATCCCCTCGGTCCGGGCGAGGAGCGCCGTCGCGGCCTCGGCGGCCTCGGTCCGACGGCCGTATCCGTCGCCCAGCTGGCCGCCGTCGAGGTGGATCTCGGCCTCGGGGACGGTCGCGAGGCCGGCGAACGTCGCCCAGGTCGCGACAGGAGCCCGACGATCTTCGGGCCGAAGCTCCGCGGAGCGGCGTGACCGCGACACCGTGGACGACCGTCGCGGCGCCGGCCGTCCGAAGTCCGACGAGGAGGCCGGCCTGGGTCCCGCCGGTCGCCGAGGGCACGACGACGTCGTCCGGCACGAAACCGCGCGCAGTGGCGCCGTCCAGCAGCTCGAACGCTGCGAGGACCTGGCCGATCGCGCCGGTGATGCCCGAACCACCGACGCTGATGACCGCGGGACGCCGGCCGGCGTCGCGCAGTTCGGCGACGACCCGGTCGACCAGGGCCTCGCGCTCCGAGCGAGCGTCGCTCGCGGCGACGTGGACCGTCGCCCCGAGCAGCTCGTCGAGTCGCACGCCGGGGTTCGGTGGATCGGTCGGTGGACCCGAGAGCACGAGGTGGACTGCGAGGCCGGCCCGCGCTCCGGCCGCCGCAGTCAGCCGGGCGTGGTTCGACCATCGGCGGCCGGACGTGACGAGGGTGTCGGCGCCATCTGCGATGGCGGCGCCGACGAGGAACTCGAGGTTGCGGAGCTTGTTGCCACCGAACGCCAGCGGGAGGAGGTCCTCACGCTTGATCCAGATCTCGGCGCCACCGCCGATCGCGGCCGAGAACCGCGGGAGCGGTTGTAGCGGCGACGGCCCATCGAGGAGCGGGAACCGAGGCAGGTCGGTCGTCCAGCGCGCCATCGCCGCGATGGTAGCGGCGGCGGTGACGCCGTGGCCGCAGCCTCGCCCGCCAGGCTGCGAGGCGCTCAGGCCAGCGCCCTATCATCGGAGCGATGAGCGAAGCCGTCCCGTCGCGCACGATGCTCGGCCTGCCGATCGCCGAATTCGCGTTTCCCGGCCCGCTCCGCGATCGGCTCGTCGAGCTCGTGCTGACCGGCGAGAAGACGGCGACGGCCGGCCTGGTCGCGGACTTCGTCGTCGACGGCGACCCGATCCCGCGAGCCGGCGACAGGTTCGTCGTCGTTGATTCGGACGGGCGGCCCGTCGCGATCATCGAGACCACCGAGTGCACGGATCACGACCGTCGCCGCGCGTCGATGACGCCTTCGCGATCGACGAAGGCGAGGGGTTCGCCGACGCAGCCGACTGGCGGCAGGCGCACGAGCGCTTCTGGGGCGGGTACCTCGACGACCTGCGGTGCGACTCGGCGATCCGGGCTTTGACATCGGCGACTCCACGTTCGTCGTCTGCGAGCGGATCCGGCTGGTCGAACGGCTGGACACCCGCGAGACCGTGGTCGACCACCTGGCCGCGACCGGTCCGTCACCGGAGAGCGGGCACTGACGTGGCGGTCCGCGTGACTCCGGCCGACCGGCAGACGACGACCGGGCAGCACGCCGGGATGGAACGGTCCATCGCGATCTCCGCGCCCGACTGTCGGGGCCGACCGGCTCTATTCGGCGGTCGTCTCGACCGCCCCGGGCGACCGAACACGGGTCCATCACCACGGCGACTGCGAAACGTCGATCTACATCGTGTCGGGCGCGGCGAGCTACACGTTCGGCCCGACCGGCGTCGAACACGGTTTCGACGCTGCCGCCGGCGACTTCGTCTACATCCCGGCCGGCGAGATCCACGTCGAATCGAACGCCTCCGACCACCGAGCCGCTGGTCGTCGTCGTGACGCGCAACTGCCCCGACTCGCACGTCGTGTATCTCGACGGCGGCCCGGACGGCGCGGCTGACGTCCCGGCTCCGTGCTGAGGCACTGGGATGAGCGGTCGCTGACCGACGTCCTCGCCGAGCACGGCTTGAGCGGCGTCCCAGGAGAGACCGTTCCCCAACGACGGCTGGTCCGGATCGGTGCTGACCCGCCTCGAGCGTCCCGGCGATGGCGCCGTCCTTCATCGTGAAGCGGAGCTCATGGGCGGTCGACTGGATCGCCCGCTCGACGCGCGACCACGCGCTTCGCGAGGGCTTCGTCGCGGCGACGCCGCTGCCGCTTCCCTACCCGCTCGTCGCTCCGTACCACGGGGCGGGCGCCGACGGCACGACGCTCGGGATCGTCATGCCCGACCTGTCAGCGATCGCTGCTCGGCTGGGAGCTCGGCGCCGCGTCGCCCGACGATGCGTGTCGTCGAGCGCTGCCTCGATGCCATCGCCCGGCTCCACGCGGCGCCGTGGCCGATCGCCGAGGCCGCCGATAGCCGATCCGGCGGGAGTCGCCCGACACCTGGCCGATGGCGCCACTCGCCGGAGCGGCTGTGCCTCCTCGCGCCCGCGGCCGCTGCCCGCCTACGTCTCGGGAGGAATCGCGGCCGGAGTGGCCGCCGGAAAGCGATTCCTCGAGGGCTGGGCCGCCTTCGATCGGCTCGCGCCGCGCGCCGCGCGCGACCTCGTTACGAATCTCGAGGCAGACCCGACTCCGCTTGTCGCGGCGCTCGGTCGGCTGCCGCGGACGGGCCTGCACGGCGACCTCAAGCTGAGCAACCTCGCGCCGCTCGAGGACGGCCGGGTCGCGCTCATCGACTGGCAGATGACGATGCTCGCACCGGTCGCCGTCGAGCTCGGCTGGCTGCTGGTCGGCAACTCGGGCGTCCTGCGTGACCCGCCGGAGGTCGTCCTGGAGCGGTATCGGGCCGCCGCTCGTTCGCGTCGCGGGCGAGGTCGTGACCGTCACGCCGCCGTTCGATCCGGCGCGCGGCTATCCGCCCGGGGCGGTCGAGGCCGTGATCGGCGACCCGGCGACGGCCCGCTTCCGGCCGCTCGACGCGCGTCCTCGGCGACTGGGATGCGCAGGTCGACCTGGCCGCGATCGTCGGGCTGCTGCTGCGCGGCTGGCGAAAGGGCCTCGACGCCGAGGCGGGCGCGACGCTCGGCTCCGGGGTCACCGGCCCGCGAGGACCTCGCCTGGTGGTGCGACCGGGCGGTCGAGGCCGCTGCGCGCCGCCTCTGATCAGCTCGGTGCGGCGAGGTCGCGCCGCGGAAAGATGACCAGCGCGGCGACGAGCGCACCGCCGGCGACGACCGCGAGCACGGCGAAATCCCGGGCGTCCGGGAACCCGGACAGGATCGCCTTCGGATCGAGATACGAGAACACCGAGTACGGCTGGAGACCCTTGGCGTCGGGCCACAGCGAACCGAGGACGTCGAGGAAGTACGACACGAACACGAAGGCGAGCGTGACCCCGAGCGCCTGACCGAGCCGGTCGAACGAGGCCGACGCCAGCAGCGCGATGGCGCCGATCGCCCAGAACAGCAGCGCGCCGTTGAGCCACAGCAGCGGCAGCTGACCGGCGCCGAGAGCCGACGGTCTGACCGGTCAGGGTGGTCCCGATGAGCGTGCCGGCGACGAGGCCGGCGACCGCGATACCGACGAACAGCGCTCCGGCGACCGCCAGCGTCACGACGAGTCGTCGCCGCGAGATCGGCCGCGACAGCAGGATCTCCAGCGTCCCGCGCTGCCGCTCGCCCGCGATCGCGACGGACGTGAACCCGACCGCGAGCACGAGGACCAGCCCGACCGCGATCGGGTGGATGAACCCGAGCGCGACCGACCCCGACAGGCTGAACAGGTCGCCGCCGCCGAACTCGGCGAACTGCTGGAGCTGCGGCGGGACAGCCCGCTCGCGAAGATGTCCTTGATCACCGAGCCGTACGCGTTGTAGATGATCGGCAGGAACGTGCCCCAGACCGTCAGGGCGACCGTCACGACGATCACCCGCGTGATGTTCGAACGCCAGACGTGGGCGAAGACCGCTCGGTTCATGCGGGCCCTCCGGCGGCGCCCTCGGACGTGGCGGGCCGCGGGACACCGTCGGCTCGCGCAGGCGGCGCCGGCGTCCTCCGCGTAGAACTCGAGGAATGCCTCCTCGAGTCGCGCGGGTTCGATCGTGAGGTCGTGGATCGCGTGGCCGGCGATCGCCGCGAGGAACGGCCCGACGTCACCTTCGAGCCGGCAGCGCACCTGGCCCTCGGTTACCTCGACGTCCGAGACGCCGGCGACACCGACGAGGTCCGGCGGCGGGCCGGCAAGCCGCATCTCGACGTTGCGCTTCCGCCGGGCGAGCAGGGTCGGGATGTCCTCGAGGGCGACCAGCCGGCCGCGGCGGACGATCGCGACCCGGTCGCAGACTCGTTCGACCTCGGACAGCACGTGCGACGAGAAGAAGATCGTCCGGCCCGCCCGCCGAAGGTCGTCGAGGATCGCGTAGAAGGCGTACTGCATCAGCGGGTCGAGGCCCTCGGTCGGCTCGTCGAGGATCGCCAGCTCGGGATCGTGCTGGAGCGCCTGGATGACGCCGACCTTCTGGCGCATCCCGCGCGAGTAGTCGCGAACCGGCCGCCGAAGTGTCGCTGGTGACAGCTCGAGGCGATCGAGCAGCTCGGCGCGGCGGACGGGCGGCCGTGCCGACATCGCCGCCAGCTCATCGAGCAGCCGCTCGCCGGTCAGCCCGTCCCAGAACGCGACACCGCCCGGCAGGTAGCCGACGCGGCGCCGGATCTCGACCGAATTCGCGGACGGCGTCGAGACCGAGGACCGTCGCCTGGCCGGCGGTCGGGTGAAGGAACCCGAGAAGCAGCCGGATGGCGGTGCTCTTGCCGGCGCCGTTGGGACCGAGAAAGCCGAAGATCTCGCCGGCCTCGACCTCGACCGTGAGGTCCACCAACGCCTCGATCGGGGCTGGTCTGGGCCGGCCCGGCCGATGGAGCGGCCATCGAATGGCCGTAGCGCTTGGTCAGCCCGGAGGTGACGATCGCAGGCCATCGCCCGGAAGGCTACCCTAGCGCTCGAACGCCCCGCTGGAGGATCTCCGATGCCCAAGACCGTCCCCCACGCGCCCGGGCTCGAACCGGGCGACCTTCCGTTCTCGAAGGTCGTCGAGGCCAACGGGTTCGTGTTCCTGGCCGGCCAGGTCGGCGACGTGCCCGGCGGCCACGGAGCGGTGCCGGGCGGCATCGAGCCCGAGACCCGGGCGATGCTCGACAACGTCGGCCGCCTGCTTCGGGCGGTCGGGCTCGACTATTCCGACGTCGTCCGGTGCACGGTGTACCTGCGCGACTTCGGTGACTTCGCCGCGATGAACGCGGTCTACCGCGAGTACTTCCCGTCGGACGCGCCGACGCGCGCGACCGTCGGCGTCACGGCGCTCGCCGCGGACTATCGAGTGGAGATCGAGGTGCTCGCCGCTCGCTGACGCCTCTGGGGCGACGGCCGCGAGCGGCTCGCGAAATAGGCGGCTGGCTAGTCGGTCACGACGAATTCGTCGAGGGCGACCGAGGGGTGACCCCTCGTGCCGATGACCTCGATCCGGATGGTGTGCTGACCGGAGCTCGCCCACGACCGGTTGAAGATGGTCTTCCTCGTGGCGTTCCAGCTCCGGTTGAGAGTCACGCGCTTCACGAGCACGTTGTCGACGAACACCCTCGCCCAGCCGAGACTCGGTCCCTGTGGCGCATTCCAGGTGATCCGTCGCCCGGTGAATGTGAGCGACGCGCTCGCATTTCTCTCGGTCGAGACGCGGATGGCGCCGCCGGCATGGGCGCGACCGGACACCAGGCGCCATCTCCCGGTGTATTTGATCGCGGCATGGGATTCCTGGAACCGGTGTCGGGCGACGCTGGCCGCACCGGCGGTGTCGGCAGCCGCTGCCGGGACCGCGCCGTCACGGGCGACCGCGTAGTAGGCCATCACCTTGTTGACGTAGCTGGTCGCGAACGACGACCAGCCGGACGTCCGGCTCGAGCCTGTCAGCCAGCCAGTACGCGACGCGTCGCCAGGAGCCGAGCCAGTTGTACAGCGCGCGGAACTTGCCCGCTGCGACGATGTCCTGGTTGGCGGGAGTCTTCGGGGCGTTGGCGTTGCCGAGATAGGTCTGAGCCCACGCCCGCCAGCTCGACGGGATGATCTGGTACTTGCCGTACGCGCCGGTACGAGGCGTTCCGGGCCGTGTAGCTGCCACCGGACTCGACGCGTCCGATGGCGGTCATGAACCGGGCAAGGCCCGGGGGGTCGGCGGCGAGCGTGGTCGCCGGGGCGAGGATCCCTACGAGGATGATCGCCGCGAGGGAAGCGACGAGGACCGCCTTCAGACGGCCATGCAGCACACGCAATACAGCTCCTTCCTGCCAGATCGACACGGTGAGCGCGCCGAACGTTGTGGCGGGGTCGCGGTCGGAGTCAGCGTCTGGGAGCAGGACGGAGCGTCCTGAGCACTCCAACGGCGACGCAGTGGGTGGCCGCCCGATCTGGGGGATCGAGCGGCCCTGGGGCGGCGTCAGGATACGCTACACTTCGCAACCATACGGCAACCCGGTTATCCACACCGCGGTCGATTCCGCGGCTCTGCGGCGCCGGGCTCGTCAGCTCCCGTCGACGTCCCTCGAGGAAGGCGGCGACCCGGTCCAGGGCGTCCCCGAGGACGGGCTTGAGCGTGTGGCCGAGCCGTGGATACGTCACGAGCTCGGCGTCAGCGAGCAGCCGCACCGCCTTCCGAAGAAGCTCGATCCGGGCGAACGGATCGGCTCTCGCCGGACAGGAGAAGGACCGGGCACGTGATGGACGGCCAGTGGCTGATCCGGGCGTCGGTGCGTTCGGGTCGATCCGGGCGGATGGAGCGGGTAGCTGAACAGGACGAGCGCGGCGTAGGGCGCCCCCGGCTCGGCCGCCGCCAGGCTCGCCACCCTTCCACCGAACGAGTGGCCGCCGACGACGACGTCGGCCGCCGACGGAACGACGAGGTGGAATGCCGGCACGGCGTCCTCGGCCTTGCGCTTCGGAAGGTCGATCGCGACTGCCTCGACGCCGCGCTCGCGGAGGCCCGAAACGAACGGTGCCATCGACGCAGCCGACCCGCTGGCGCCATGGCCGAGGAAGCAGCGAAGGCTCACTTCGACAGCGTAGCCGTGGCGGGCGGTTCGGATGGGGGACGTATGGTTCCATCGGGTCATGCCCGGACCTCGCTTCCGAACGCCATCGTTGCGACGATCGCATCCGAGGTTTTCGTCCCTGGTCGACGCGGACGTACACCCGGGCGCAGCTGTCGAGCTGGTTCGGCGCTGACCCGCGGACGAGCGTCGGGACGCTGCTCGCGCTCGACCTCCGGAACCGCGGCGTGTCGGGACGGCTCATCAGCGTGACGCTCATCGGGTCGGCAGGCGAGGAAGACCGTGTCGGGCGAGGTGTTCCGCTCGATCTTCAACGCCCGGCGTCCTTCGACGGACCCATCGATGCGGAGCACGCTGCGTCGGGACCGCTGCCGATCCCCTGAGTCACGGTATCGTGGCGGCCATGCTGACGCCACGACCCCGCTGCGCCTGGGCCGGCGCCGACGCGCCGTCACCCGACCCCCTGATGGTCGCCTACCACGACGACGAATGGGGAACACCGGTCGCCGACGACACGGAGCTGTTCGAGCGGCTCGCCCTCGAATCCTTCCAGGCGGGCCTGTCGTGGTCGACGATCCTGCGGAAGCGGGAGAACTTTCGCGCGGCGTTCGCCGGCTTCGACCCAGCGGTGGTCGCCGGGATGGACGATGCCGACGTCGAACGGCTTATGGGCGATGCCGGGATCGTCCGGAACCGCGCCAAGATCCTGGCGACGATCGGCAACGCCCGAGCGTTCCTGGCGACCGCCGAGGAATTCGCGATCATTCCGGGCATATCTCGCGAGCGTCGTGCCCGGGCCTCCGACGCGCGTGCCGCCGGATGCGACCTCGGGCGCGATCCCAGCGACGACGCCGGCCTCGGACCGCCTGTCGACCGACCTGCGACGGCGCGGATTCCAGTTCGTCGGCTCGACGATCGTCTACGCGTTCATGCAGAGCATCGGGCTCGTCGACGACCACCTTCCGGGCTGCTTCCGATATCGGCGAACGGTCATGACACGCTAGCTGTCACAGCCTCGATCCATGGTTCGCCCATGAAGCGCGGGTCGAGAGCAAGGAGACAGTCGCGATGGTCCAGATCGAATGTCCATGGTGCGCGGGGCCGGCGGCGTTGGTCCCGGCGAGCCGGCTGGCGGCTGGGCCGCGGTCGACTGCGCGGACTGCGGCGTGCGCGTCGATCTCGCGCCGGACGCCATCGTGACGGAGCTTGCCAGGCGGCCTGATCGGTCAGGCGACTGTGCACCCGGCGCTCACCTCGTCGCGAGCGACGCCCTGCGGAACGATGCGACCGGCAGGAACGCGAGGCTGAGGCCCGCCACGCCGATGGCCATGACCGCGATCGTGAGGGAGGCGCTCGTTGCATCGACGAGCGCGCCTCCCACGAGCAGTCCGATCGGTTGGAGGCCAAGTGAGATCGTCCGGGCCGTGCTGCCGATACGCCCCAGCAGGGCATCGGGCGACTGCGCAGTCCGAAGGGTGAGGTACGTCACGAGCACCAGCGACTGCGTGCTTCCGGCGACGACGGCCGCGGCAAGCAGGGTCGGAAGTTGCGGTGCCAGGGTGATCCAGCCGAGCGCGAGGCCCATCACGAGGTTGCCGCCGAGCATCATCTGGCGCCGGCCGCGTGCGCCCGATCAACCGGCCACTCGCGACCGCGCCCGCCACGGTACCGACGCCGTACGCCGTGAGGACGAGTCCGAGGACCGATGGCTCGTACGCGAGCTCACGCGTCACGTAGACCGTGATGGCCGTCACGAGCGGCGCCATCACGATCGACGTGGCACCCCAATACAGGACGGCGCTCCTGAGCGTGGGATGGGCGGCGATGTAGTCGATGCCTTCGCGGATATCGGCGAGCAGCGGCTGCGTCGGCCGATCGACGGGCGCACGCAGGTCGCGCCGGACGAAGGCAAGACCGATCGCCGAGATGCCGAACGACAGCGCATCGATCGCCAGCGTCGGCCCTGCACCGATCGTCGAGGCCAGCACGCCGGCCACCGATGGCCCGACGATGTAGCCGATCGAGTAGATCGTCTCGAACACGGAGTTCGCCCGCCCGACCTCGCTGCGTCCCACGAGCGCCGGAAGCGACGAGGTGTATCCCGCCAGGAAGAACGAGCGAAGGACGGCGAGCGGCGGCGCGACGAGGAGGATGACGGCGAGCGTCGGCCCACCGAGCGCAACTGACAGCGGGATGAGGGCGGTCAATCCGGCACGGCCGAGGTCGGACAGCAGCATCAGCCGCTTCCGGTCGCTCCGGTCAGCGAACGCACCGGCGACCATGCCGAAGACGAGATCCGGGAGCGTCTGGAAGGCCCCGACGACGCCCATCGCCAACCCGGACCCGGTCAGGGCGAGGACGAGGAGCGGCAGTGCAGTGAAATTGACGGCGTCCCCGAACGCCGAGATGCCCTGACTCGCGAGGACGACCTTGAAGTCGCGATTCCGGGTGAGCGGAACGGCGAAGTGATCGTCGGGCATGCCATCGATGGTACGGAAGCACCGGTCCGACTGCCGCGCCGCCGAGGCCCTAGCATGGCGACCGATGGAGGGCATCACCGCTGCCACCGACGCGATCATCCGGGCGGGCCGGCGGCTTGGTGCCCGCGGGCTGATCTCAGCCGGCGAGGGCAACATCTCCGTCCGACTCGACGCCGACCGGCTCCTCGTCACCCCGACGGGCCGGCGCAAGGACGAACTGGACCCGGGCGATCTCGTCGTCGTCTGGCTGGGTCACGCGGAGCGGGAGGCGACGTCGCGGAGCGGCCTCGCCCCGACGTCGGATCTCGCGATCCACCTCGCCGTCCATGCCGCTCGCCCGGACATCGGCGCGGTCGCCCACGCCCATCTGCCGGCGTCGATGGCACTCACGCTGGCGGGGGAGGTTCCCGATCCTTCGGCACTGCCCGAGACCGCGTTGTTCCTGCCGCGACTCCCCTATCTCGCGCTGGGTGTGCCGGGTAGCGACGAACTCGCTGGACGCATCGCCGCCGCGCTCACCGACCCACCCGAGCCCTTTGCCGCAGCCGTGCTCCTCGAGCGCCATGGCGCTGTCGCGGTCGGCGCGAACGCCGACCAGGCCGTCGATCGCCTCGAGCTCGTCGAGGTCCTCTGCCGAACATGGCGCGACGCCTTGCTGATCCGCGGCGCCCGAGCCGCCGATCGGTGATGGCGCCGGTGCTGTGCGCGGCTGCGCGCATACCAGTGTGTTATCGTCTGCGCATGAACGTGCGCACGAATCTGATGCTGCCCGATGATCTGGTCGCCGCCATCGACGAGGTGGCAGGTCCGCGCGGTCGAAGCCGGTACGTCGCCGACGTACTCGCCCGACAGATCCAGCGCGATCGCTGGTACGGGGCGATGAAGGCCGCAGCTGGCGCGTGGCGAGACCATCCATCGTTCCCGACTGACGAATCGGTCTCCGAATGGGTCCGGGCGAGTCGACGTGACACCAACGACCGCTGAGCTGAGCCGGCCGAGTCGTGAAATATCTTCTCGACACGACGTTTCTCATCGATGTGATCCGTGGCATGCCGGCCGCCTTGGACCGGCTTGATCGGCTTCATGGAGACGGAGACGAGCCCCTCACGACGTCCATCACGACCGCTGAGCTGTGGTCGGGCCGAGTCGCGGGCACGGAGGAAGCGATCGCCCGCGCGCTCCGCTACCTCGAGTACGTCCACCCCGGGGCTGCGACGGCCCGGACGGCGGGCGAGTGGCGTGCGGCCGCCCGGGAGACCGGGAAGTCGCTCTCCACAGCCGACGCGCTGATCGCGGCAACCGCGTTCGACGCAGGTGCGGCGGTCCTGACGCGGAACGTACGCGACTTCGCGCTCACTCCCGTCCGGGTCGAGACCTACTGAGCCAGCATCAGACGATCCGAGACGTCACAGGTCCTCGAGGCTGAACCGGCGCGCGTTGCCCATCTGGCCCCACACGCGCTCCTGGGTGACCGCGAGCAGCTGGCGGAGGTGATCACGGTCGTGGTGGACCCACTCGGCGAGGAGCTCGTCGACTCGGAGCGGGCCGATGTCGGGGTGCATGCCCGCCCGAGTGAGGTCGCCGGCGTCGACGCTGCGAACGAGCCCGACGCTGTCAGCCCGGAGTCCGCCGAACTCCGCGGCGAGTTCCGCTCCGGCGCGCAGGTGATCGCGCCTCCCTTCCGCGACCGCCGGCGGATCCCATCCCTCGAGCTGGGCGGGTGGCGCACCGGCATCAACCGCGAGGATCTGACGAATCCGCCCCGCGAAGCCTCGCCGTTCGGCCTCGATGAGGTGGCCGACGCACTCGTTCGCACTCCACTCGCCCGCCGCCGGCCGCCAACCTGACTCGTGCCCGAGCGCGTCGATCTCGGCGACGACCGCGGCGGCGGAAGCCTTGAGTAGATCTGCGATGACCGCCGGAGTCAGCGGTTCGAGGGTCGATCCAGTGATCGGGTCTGTCATGGCGGACTCCTATCCGGGCGTTCGACCCACTGCGCGCAGGAGGGCGAGCCGCTCGACGGCGATCACCGTCATCGCATCGGTGATCCGCCCGTCGAGGGTCATCTCGAGGACGGCGTCGAACGGCAGCCAGCGGACCTCGAGCTCCTCGGTGGCATCCGGGCGTCGCATCGCCCTGCGTCAGGCCGGTCGCAAGGAACAGGACGGCGACCTCGTCGGACACCGAATTCGACAGATGGACTCGGGCAAGCTCTCGCCACTCGGTGGCCTCGACCCCGGTCTCTTCGCGGAGCTCTCGACGTGCCCCGTCGACGCCAGTCTCACCCGCCGGCACGCCGCCCTCGGGGATCTCCCAGGAGTACTCGCCCAGCGGGTACCGATGCTGACCGACGAGCAGGACGCGGTCGTCCTCGGTCGAGGACCAGCACACCGGCGGCGAGATTCGCGAAATGGACGACCCCGTAGACCCCGGGTGACCCGTCCGGTCTCGTCACCTCGTCGTGCCACATCGTCACCCACGGGTTTTCGTAGGCGACCCTGCGCGAGTGTCGCGTCCAGGGGCCGTTCGAGATCGGCTGCCTCGTCGTTCGTGGTCGGCATCGACGATCGGGTCCCGCGGCTCAGGTGCGCGCGACCCGTCCCACGAGCTCGCTGATGATCCGCATCCCATCGGCCATCTCGAAGCCCATGAACGGATCGGGTGCAAGCGCGTGTTCCGCGATGCGCCCGTCGACGCGCGAGTAGAGCACCGGGTAGATCGCCCCGGATCCATCCGCCTCGAGCGTCGCCGCGAGCGCCGAGTGGCCACCCTCGTCGAGGAACGCCGTCAGGGGCATGACGCCCTCGTCGCGGAAGCCGCCGTCCGGATCGACCGTGAGGACACGAGCGAGGTAGCCGCGCTGATGGAAGAGATCGGGCGCCTCGGCCAGCTCCGTCGCGATGAACGCGGTCGCCGCGTCGCTCGCCACCCGCGGTCGTTCCGGTTCGATCCCGAACCGCGTCCGGGCGATCCGGCCGGCCAGGACGCGGGCGTTGTAACGGGCGCCGTGGACGGCCCCCGAGTTGGCCGGGATGCCGTGCTTCTGCAAACCCTTGGCGCCCTGCCCGATGGTGCCCGCAAAGTGGACACCGGGCAGGCTCGAGCTCTCCCACCACGGCGTCTGGGCCGGCAGCTTGCTCGCCCCGAACGTCGTCACGCCGAGCGCGGGCAGATCGAGCAGCGGGCAGAGGAACCCGGTGGCGGAGATGACCTCGTCCGCCTCGATCATGAGGTCGGCGCCGCCGTCGGTCCGGCGCAGCCGCACGCTGAAGGCGCCGCCGGGCAGGCGTTCGATCCGGTCGAGTGCCGCGTCGAGGACGCTCACGCCCCCGCCGAGGACGTTGTCCTCGAACGGCTGGACATACCGGGCACGGACGCCGACCAGGGACTTGGTGTCGACCGAAAGACGCGCGTGGGACGGTGACGCGAGGATCAGCTGCCGCGCCCAGGGCAGGAGGCCGTTGGCGAGCTCGAACCCCGAGTTCTGCTTGCCGATGATGAAGACGCGCTTGTCCGCGTACGTCTCGGGTGGCCGGACATCGGCGTAGTGATACGCGTGCTCCAGCCCATCGCCGGGCGGGATGAACGGCTGCGCGACACCGACGGCGATGACCAGGACACGGCAGGTGTACTCGCCGTCGGTCGTCTCGACCGTGAATCGCGGGCCGTCCGGCGCCTCGTCGACCCGGGTCGCGGTCCACCGGCAGTCGTAGCGGACCTTGACGTCCGCTCGTTCCGCGAAGGAGACGAGGTTCGCCTCCATCTCGGGCCGCGACGGGAAGTAGGACGTGCCGTCCATCAGGCCGGGCTGGATCGCGCGGTTCTCGGGTTCCTCGCCGAGCAGGCTGTTCCAGTCGAACCGCTCGTAGGCGCGACTGCCGCGCGGCGCCGGTGCGTGTGGCTTGGTCCACGACAGCAGCCGCTGGAAGAACGGCCAGCGACGAAACATCCCACCCGCCGAAGGATCGGCCGAGATGACGGCATGGTCGACACCGAGCCGTCGCAGCGAGTACGAGAACTGGAGCGCGCCCGGGCCGCTGCCGACGACCAGCACCGGGTACTCGCCGGGCGGGAACGGCTGGCTCAGCTCCGCCATCGGTTCGCGGCCCGGAGGCGCCTCGCTTGGGCCTGCAGCATCCGGTACATGACCCGCGGGTGGTCGATCAGGAACGGCTCGACCTGCGGACCCGACAGGACGAGGCAGCGCAATGGGCGGACGGCGACGACGTCGGCGATCGGCAATTCGCCGAGGATGATCGACACCTCCCCGAAGAATTCACCGCGGGCGAGCCGCGCCCGCTCCGTCCCGTCCACCACGATGGCGGCCTCACCATCGAGGATCACGTGGAAGCCCGAGCCGGTCAGGCCCTGGCGGAGGACCCGTTCTCCTTCGGTGAAGACGGCCTCGTCGAAGAGATGAGCGATGCCCTCGAGCTGGGCCTGGTTCAGGTCTGCGAACAGCGCGAACGACGCGATCGCGTCCACCAGTTCGTCACGTCCTGCCATGGTTGGCATGGTGCCAGAATCCGGGCTGGTTCGGAAGGCGGCCGTAGCGGATTGACGGCCCGCCGCCGGTCGGCGCAGCATGGCCGTCTGAGCCAACCGGAGGGACGCATGACCCTGACCCTGGACGAGACGGCGCGACGCCTCGCGGAGACCCCGCTGTTCGCCGGGGTCGACGCCGGCCGGCCTCGAGATGATCGCCCGCCGGGTGAAGCGAGCTCGACGTCCCTGCGGACCGGCCGATCGTCCGCCAGGGCGAGATCGGCACGGGTTTCTACATCGTCGTCAGCGGCGCCGTCGAGGTCATCCGCGACGGCGTGCCGGTCGCTCGTCTTGGGCCCGGCGAGTTCTTCGGCGAGCTGTCGATCCTCGACGGCCGTCCGCGGATCGCCCAGGTCGTGAGCATCGAACCGACGATCTGCCTCGCCCTCGCGTCCTGGGACTTCGAAGCCGTCGATCGCGGAGCAACCGAGCGTCGCACTGGCGATCCTTCGCGAACTGGCCGGGCGGCTGCGCGAGCTGACCGAAATGCCGAATCACTGAGGGCCGACGACACCGACGCGGGATGACCGAAGACGCTGCGCACCACGGCGAGGCCCGACGACCGGGACCATCACCTTCCTGTTCACCGACATCGAAGGTTCGACGCGTCTCGAGCAGGACGTCGGGCACGTCTCGCTATGCGGAGTTGCGCGAGCGGCACCGCACGATCCTGCGCGAGGTGTGGGCGGCGCACAACGGCCACGAGGAGAGCACCGAGGGCGACTCCTTCTTCGTCGTGTTCGACAGCGCGAGGTCCGCGGTCGCCGCGGCCGTCGCCGGACAGCGCGCTCTCGCGGCCGAGCCGTGGTCCGACGGCAGACCGATCCAGGTCCGGATGGGACTCCACACCGGCGAGGCCGAACGCGTCGGCGGAACCCTGACCAGCCTCGACATCAACCGGGCGGCCCGCATATCGGCTGTCGGCCACGGTGGGCAGATACTGGCGTCCGAGGCGACGCGGGCCGTTATCGGCGAGCCACCGCCCGGAGTCGCGGTGCGCGACCTGGGAAAGCACCGGCTCAAGGACCTGCTCGACGGCCGAGGCCCTGTACGCGATCATCGGCGAGGGCCTGCGGTCCGACTTCCCGCCGCTCCGGACGCCCGACTCGCGACCGGACAACCTGCCGACCCAGCTGACCACGTTCGTCGGGCGCGACCCGGAGCTGGCCGAGGCGGCCGGTCTGCTTGGCCTCGACCCGGCTCCTGACCCTCACGGGTCCGGGCGGCACGGGCAAGACCCGGCTGTCGATCCAGCTCGCCTCGATCGTGTCCGACGACTTCGCCGACGGTGTCTTCTTCATCCCGCTGGAGCCGATCCGGGACCCGATGCTGGTCGCGTCGCGGATCGCCTCGACCGTCGGGGTCGACCGAAGGCGGGGGCCGACCGATCGCCGAGACCCTCGCGGAATGGTTGCGCGACCGCGAGACGCTCCTCGTCCTCGACAACTTCGAGCAGGTCGTCGCCGCGGCTCCGCTCGTCGCCGACCTGCTGCGAGCGGCATCCGGGCTCAAGGTCATCGCGACGAGCCGGGCGGCCCTGCGGCTGTACGGCGAGCAGGAATATCCCGTGCCGGGGCTTCCGGCGCCGCCCGATCCGACCCGCAGGAGCGGTCTGGAGCGGTTCAACGTGCCGGGTGCGGAACGGGCGTTCGACGTCGAGCACGCTCGGCCAGTACGCGGCGGTCCGGCTGTTCATCGAGCGAGCGGTGGCGGTCCGGCCGGGTTTCGCTGTCACCAACGAGAACGCGCCGGCCGTAGCCGGCGATCTGCGCTCGGCTGCACGGGATGCCGTTGGCGATCGAGCTCGCTGCGGCGCGCGTCAAGCTCCTCGGTCCCGACGCGATCCTGGCCCGTCTCGAGCACCAGCTCGACGCGCTGGCGGCGGGCTCGCGGGACCTGCCGGACCGACAGCAGACGCTGCGCGGCGCGATCGCCTGGAGCTACGACCTGCTCGACGACGGCTCGCGCCGGCTGCTCGATCGGGTGTCGGTGTTCGCCGGCGGATTCGACCTCGAGGCGGCCGAGGCCATCGCCGGCCCATCGGACGACGTCGGTGGCGACGTGCTCGACGGGCTATCCGGTCTCGTGGACCAGAGCCTCGTCAAGGTCGACCCGATGCCCGATGGGGAGCCGCGTTTCCGGCTGCTCGAGTCCATCCGCGAATTCGCCGCGGAGCGCCTCGCCGCCAGCGGTGAGACGGGACCTCGTGCTTGGCCGCCATCGCGACTGGTTCACGGCCCTCGCATCACGGGCCGCTCCGGAGCTTCGGGCGGCGACGGACAGCGAGCCTGGCTCGACCGGCTCGACCTCGATCACGACGACATCCGCGCCGTGCTGGACCGGGCAGTCGGTCAGCCAGACCCAGCCGGTCGCCATCGGCGCTCGCGTTCTCGATGTGGCGGTTCTGGCAGAAGCGAGGGCACCTCGCCGAAGCGCGCCGGCGGCTCGACGCGATGGCCGCCGCGCCGTGGTCGCACGACGACCCGCGCCTCCGGGCGAAGCTCATGGAAGCGCTCGGCGGGACGTGCTGGTGGCAGGGCGAGATCGGACCGATGGGAGTCTGCTACGCCGAGGCACTCGAGCTGTGGCTGTCCATCGGTGACGAGGCCGAGATCGCGAACGCCTACTACAACGCGTCGTTCCAGTACGCGGTCCCGGAGGAGGCCGACCCCGCGCGTACCGCCGATCCGGAATGGAAGGGGCTCGCGCTACCTCGAGCGCGCCCGCGACCTGTTCCACAAGCTCGGCGACGTGCGCGGGCGAAGCGAACGCGATGTGGGGGCTCGGCAACTATCGATATTTCCGGCGGTTCCCGGGCAACGGCATCGACGAGTTCCGGCGGGCCCTTGAAGATGTTCCAGGAGTCGGGCGATACGACGATGGAGGCATGGTCCCAGCACATGCTCGGGTCGGGCCTGTTGCGCAACGGCGATGTCGTCGAAGCGCACGAGCGGATCGAGCTGGCGGTCCGCCATTTCCATGCCGCCGGCGACGCGGCCGGTCGTGCAATCTCCCTGGACGACCTGTCTGCGGTGGCCGTTGCCGAGGGCGACCTGCCGCGAGCGGCCCGGCTGCGAGGCGCCGCACGCAACCTGACCGTCGCAACGGGGGCGGCGCTGGCCGGCTACGTGGAAGACACCTTCGAGACGGGCGTCCGGCCCGGTGTCCGCTCGGTGATGTCCGAGGAGGACCTCGCCCGCTACGGCGCGGAGGGTGCCGCGATGACGCTCGATGAGGCGGTCGCGTACGCCCTCGCACCCGACGACACCCTGGCGGCCCGCCGGGGGGTCGCCGGCCACGACAGCGCAGGGTAACGTTCCGTGACCGACCACAGGCCCATCGAGGTCGCCGCCATGACCGAAGCCCTTCCGCCGATCGTCCTCGAGATCGAGACCTCCGCCGCCCCATCGGAGGCGTGGAAGGCCCTGACCGACCCGTCGCGCGTCGCCGAATGGTTCACGACCGCCAGTCGAGTCGGCAAGCCCGGGACGCCATATCGACTCGACTTCGGTGAAGCCAGCGTGGTCGAGGGGGTCATCGTGGAGGTCGATCCCGGTCGGCGCCTCACCTACACGTGGGCATGGGCCGACAGCGAGCCACGCCAGGAAACGGTCGTCACCTGGCGGGTCGAGCCGCTCGACGGCGGAGGCTCGCGGGTCGTGATGGTCCACGACGGCTGGACCGACGGCGGCGCCGACGAGGCCCTCCGTGAGGACCACGAGGGCTACTGGACGGGTTACCTCGACGATCTCGCGGCGATCCTGGCGGGGCGGACGTTGAAGCGCCCGCGTCGGGAGCGGGGTCGATGGCTCGGCTAGACTTCGCATTCGATGACCACCCAGTCCGTCCCGGTCCGCGCGCCATCCGGCATCCCGAAGAACCCGGGCCGGCGCGACCTCGGCATGCGGGCGACGCTGCTCTTTCCCGACCGCGAGATCGTCGAACGGTTCTACGTCCCGATCATCTACACGGCCTGCCGGACGTGCTACTCGGAACAGGATCCCGATGAGATCTTCCGGCGGGCGGTCGCCGGTGACTTCGACCCGCTCAAGATGCAGAAGCTGATCGGCTCGGTGATCGAGTCCGGCCACGGCTCGACGATCGAGCACGTCGTGTTCACGTTCGCGATCAGCGGCGTCTCGCGGACGCTGTCGCACCAGCTCGTCCGGCACCGGGCGGGCGTGGCGTTCGATCAGCAGAGCCAGCGATACGTCAAGTTCAAGGGCGCGGCGACCATGCTCCCCCACTCCATCGCCGAGGGCGATCCGGAGCTCCGAGAGCGCTACGAGACGCAGGTCGACGGGGCGCTCGACCTGTACGGCGAGATGCTCGAAGCCGGCGTGCCGGGCGAGGACGCCCGCTTCGTGTTCCCGAACGCGACTCGGACGAACCTTGTCATGACGACGAACCTGCGGGCGCTGATCCACATGTCGGGCCTGCGCCTCTGCACGATGGCCCAATGGGAGATCCGGCGGCTGTTCCAGCTCATCCGCCACGAGATCTTCGGGGTGTCGCCGTTCCTCGGCTCGTTCCTGGCGCCCAAGTGCGTGCCGCTCGGCTACTGCGACGAGTTCAACAACCGCGACGGCCACTGCCCGATCCGGCCGCACAAGGACCGGGTGCTGGAGGCCTGGGCCGAGAAGGCAGCGGCTGCGAAGGCCGCAGGCCGGGAGCTGCCGGTCGCCTGAGGCCGCGCGCCGGCTCACTGGCTCGCGTCGACCGGCTCGCGGGACGCCGGCTCGCGGCGACGCCGGCTCGCGCGAGGACGGCCCTAGTCCGGCAGGTCCTCGACGAAGCGGCGGATCACCCTGGCCAGGCGCGGCCCGGCGACCCTCCCGCCTTCGAGGACTTCCTCGTGGGTCAGCGGCTCACCCGTGTAGCCGGCGCCGGCGTTCGTCACCAGCGACACGCCACAGACCTCCAGGCCGACCCAGCGCGCCGCGATGCATTCGAGCACGGTAGACATCCCGACTGCGTGTCCGCCGAGCGCCGCGAGCATCCGGACTTCGGCGGGAGTCTCGTACGTCGGTCCCGTCAGGCCGACGTACACGCCTTCGACGAGCTCGATCCCCTCGTGCGCGGCCGCCGCATGCAGACGCGCACGGAGCCGGGGACTCCACGCATCGGTCAGATCGGCGAAGCGCGGCCCGAGGTCGTCGGCATTGGCGCCGATGAGGGGATTCCGCCCGGTCAGATTGATGTGGTCGCGCATGACCATCAGCGTCCCGGGACCGAATGACGGGTCGAGCCCGCCGGCCGCATTGGTCAGGACGACGATCCGTGCCCCGAGCCGGCGAACAGGAGGACCGGCTGGATGACCAATCCAGGGTCGTAGCCCTCGTACAGGTGGAATCGACCCTGGAGCAGGACGACCGACCGACCACCGAGCCGCCCGAGAAGCAGCCGTCCCGCATGCCCCGGAGCCGTAGCGGCGGGCCAGCCCGGCAGCTCAGCGAACGGGATCGCCACGGCTTCCTCCAGGTCGTCGGCGAGCCCGCCGAGTCCGGAGCCGAGCACGATCCCGACCTCGGGGACGAGATCCGTCCGCGCGCGGACGGCCGCGGCAAGCGCATCGATGAGCGCCGGCTGATCCGCCGGCGGGATCGGCCGCGACGGGTCGGGGGACGGGCTCGGGGGTCGGTGCCGAGGACGACATGCGGGCCTCCAGGATCGCATCTGGGGGCGACCATCCGAGGCCCGCGGCTTCGTCGACCCGACGGGAGTATCGACACCGGGATGCCGATCACGTCCCGCCGGGCGCGTTCCCGGCGGCAGGCCGTGGTGAGACGACCGCCACAGCGGGTAACGAAGCGCCCGAAGCGACCGGCGGGGAGTCATGGTCCTTGATGTGATCTCAGTCCTTCGATCCTGACGGCCCCTTCGGGCAAGAACTACGTTACGGGCGCTCCGCACGACGGGTCAACGCGGTTATCCACGAAGTCACCGCGCCAGCCGTTCAGGCGCCTGTCCACCAATCGCCGGAGCTGTGGAAAAGCCTGTGGACGACCAGTGCGAGGCGGGCGAGGCGCGGGCGAGCCCGCTCAGCCGCCCATCGCGAACATCTCGATCTTCGGCAGCGTCGAGGTCGCCGCCGACCGGATCTCCGAGTAGCGGTCGGTGCGACGCGTCCAGATGCCGTCGATGACGTCCGCCAGCTCGGCGTCGAGCGCGCCGCCGCGGAGCAGCGCCCGGAGGTCGTGGCCCTGGACCGCGAAAAGGCACGTGTAGAGCTTGCCCTCGGCCGAGATCCGCGCCCGCGTGCAGTCGCGGCAGAACGGCTGGGTCACCGACGAGATGACGCCGAACTCGCCGCCGCCGTCGACGTACCGCCAGCGGTCGGCGACCTCGCCGAGGTACGCCGGATCGGCCGGCTCGATCGGCCAGATCGCCGCGATCGTCCGCAGCAGCTCGTCGGTCGGGACCACCTCGTCGAGCCGCCAGCCGTTCGAGTGGCCGACGTCCATGTACTCGATGAACCGCAGGATCAGCCCGGACTCGCGAGCCCACGTCGCCATCGGCACGATGCTCGACTCGTTGATCCCGCGCCGGACGACCATGTTGATCTTGATCGGCTCGAGCCCGGCCTCGCGCGCGGCGTCGATGCCGTCGAGCACGCGCGCGACCGGGAAGTCGATCCCGTTCATCGCACCGAACACCGCGTCGTCGAGCGAGTCGAGGCTGACCGTCACCCGGCGCAGTCCCGCGTCGGCCAGCGGTCGGGCGAGCGCCGCGGAGCGCCGAGCCGTTGGTCGTCAGCGTCAGGTCGAGCTCGCCGCCGTCAGGCGTGCGGATCGCGGCGAGCATCGCGATCAGATCCGGCAGGTCTCGCCGGACGAGCGGCTCGCCGCCGGTGATCCGCAGCTTCCCCACGCCACCGGCCACGAACGCCCGGGCGATCCGTTCGATCTCCTCGAAGCTCAGGACCTGGTCCTCGGGGCAGGAACTGCGTAGTCGCGGCCGAAGATCTCCTTGGGCATGCAGTAGGTGCAGCGGAAGTTGCAGCGGTCGGTGACCGAGATGCGCAGGTCGTGCATCGGCCGCCCGAGCCGATCGGTCGGGCGGCGCGCGGGTCGCCGGAGAGGGCGGATCGGATGTGTGCTGCATCGACGCCATGGTAGTCGCCAAGCCGCGAACGTCGGCCCGCGCGGGCCTGCGCAGGCGGTGCGACGCCGTTGCGCGCACTGGCAGCTCGCCTGTCGCGACCGAGGTCGCCTCGGCGGTACCACCGGCGCACCCCGCTGGTACCAACAGTCAACTGCACCGCACCATCCCGCGCTGCCACCATGCGACCACGCCGCGGTGTCGGACTGCCCGCCGTCCGGCGTCGCGCCAACGAGGACACCACTCATGGCCCAGACCGAGACCCGACCGGGCTTTCGACTTCCGTGGACCGCCGAGCGAGTCGGAGCCGGGAGCGCCTGCCGACGCGGTCTGACGCAGCCGCCAACGAGACGGAGACGCCCGAGATGATCGACGCGATCGGCCCCCTCGTCGATCGCCTCGTCGGCGTCGCCGTCTCCTGTCGCCGTCCCGCAGACGGTCGGTGGCGGCGCGATGACCGCCGACCCGCCCACGACGACCCGCCGGCCGACGAAGCTCATGGCCGACCTCAGTCGGGCGATGCAGGCGGCAGCCGAGCACGCCCGCGACGAGACGATGACCCGCTTCGACGCCGATGCCAAGACGATCGATCGAGGAGATCAACGCGGCCTCGACGGTCGAAGCGGCGAACCTCCGCCGCCGCGCCGACGACGACGTCGCCGCCGTCCGCGAGTGGTCGAAGGCCGAGATCGCCCGGATCCGCGAGCGAACCGAGGAGCGGATCGGCCAGCGCAAGACCGCGCTCGACGGCGAGATCGACGCCCATGCCGTCGGTCGTTCAGGCTCGCATCGAGCGGGTCGGCGCGAGGGTCGCGCACCTACCGCACCGAGATGGATGAATTCTTCGGGCGCCTGCTCGCCGAGCAGGATCCGACGCGCATCGCGACGATGGCCGAGATGATGCCGGAGCCGCCGAGCCTGCTCGAGATCGCGGCATCGATCCGCGGGCCCGAGGCCGGCTCCGTTCCAGCCGGCGCCGCCCGCCGTGGCTCCGGGTGTCGGCGCGACTGCAGCCCCCTCGGCATCGCGGGTCCCCCGCGGCCGGTCCTACCGATTTCGCCGCGGCGGAGGCCGAGGCCGCCCAGTTCAGCGCGGACCTCGACGCGACGCCGAAGCCCGCGAAGCCGACGTCAAGGCCGCCACCGGCCTGCCGGCGGACGGACCCCGCCCAGGCCGGACGCCGGACACGACCGTCACCACGCGTGTCGTCGTCGTCGGGCTCGTCAGCGTCGCGAGCATCGCGGCCTTCAAGCGCGAGCTCGGTCGGACCGTCGGCGTCACCGGCATCGGCGTCACCTCCGGTCCGGACGGCGAGTTCGTCTTCACCGTGACCCACGATGACCGGCCTCGATGTCGCCGGCGCCGTCACGGCGCTGCACGGGGTTCGAGGCGCGGATCACCGCAACGACCGCCGACGGCATCGAGGTCGCCGCCCAGGACCCCGACGCGCCGACTGACCGGCGCAATCCAGAGGAGTCATCCGTGCCCCGCTTCGCCATCGTCGTCACCCTGCCGCCCAGCGAGTCGGTGCCCGTCCGCGAGGAGCTGGCGGCGGCCGGCTTCGAGGTCATCGTGGCCGACGGAGCCGTCGCCCTCGAAGCAGGTCCTCGAGGCGCGGCGGGATGTTGCCCTGGTCATCCTCGACGGCGAGGCCGACGAAGAGCTCGCCCGGGCCCACGCGACGATGCGTCGGGGCGGCGGTCCGCGCGTCCCGGCACTCACCGTCGTGTCGCCGCGGGCCTTCGAGCGCCTCGCCACGAGCCGACGACGACTCGGGTGACGAGTACTTCACGCGACCGTACTCGGCCGATGCCATCCGCTGGCGCGTCGAGGCGATGTGCATCCGGCGCGAGACCGTCGACGACGGCAGCGGGCCGATCCTCCAGGGCGGTACGCCCGGGGTGAACGGCTGGGTCAAGCGCGCCCTGACCGTCGCCGTCTTCAGTCCGAAGGGCGGCGTCGGCAAGACGACGATCGCCACGAACCTCGCCGCGGCCCTCCAGGTCCGGCGCGGGAGAGTCCGTCCTGCTGGTCGACGGCGACACCGTCACCGGACACGTCACGACGTCGCTCGCCATCGAGGGCGTCCGGACGGTCGCCGACGCCTGGACCGACGAGGCCGAAGGAGGACCGCGCCGAGACGCTGGCCGAGATCGCGGCGCCCCACCCTCCGGGATGCGGGTCGTCCCCCTCACCAGATTCGCCGCTCCACACCGACATCCTCGAGCCGGCCCGGCTGGCCTCTGCCCTGTCGTGGGCAAGGTCGTCGTTCGACGTGATCGTCGTCGACCTGCACCCGTCCTACAGCACGCTCAACCAGGCCGTCTTCGATGAGGCCGACCGGATCCTCGTGCCGGTCACGCCCGATGTCCCGGCGATCCGGGCCGCCGTCCAGCTGCGCGACGTCGCCGATCCGGCTTGGCTGCCGCGACCGCCTGGCGATGGTCGTCAATCGCGCCAACAGTGGCGTGACCGTCGCCGACATGGAGCGCACCGTCGGGATGCCGGCGTTCGCGCTCATCCGCTCCGGTGGACTGCTGTTCGTCCGCGCCGCCAACGAGGGCCGGACGGTCGATCGACATGTTCCCGAAGGAGAAGATCAGCACCGATTTCGAGGTGCTCGCCGACCGGGTCATCGGCAATCCCGACGATCGTCCCCGCGGCGCGGGGCCTGCGCTTCCCGTCGCGTGCTCGGTCCGGCGCGGCCAAGGCCACGACCTAGGCGCACACCTCGCCGGTCTCAGCGGCTGCGGTCCGTCCAGCTCGACGCCGCCGAGCGGCGCGCCCGGGAGCGGCTCCGGACGCTCGCCTGTCCGCGGATCGACCTGCTGGACTCCGCGCAGGTAGGCGCGGTTGACGAGGACCACGTCGATGTTCGGCTCGCCGATCGCCCGCTCGCCCATCGATCACCTTGGCCTGGACGACCGGGATGAACATCTCGGTGGAGCGATCCAGCAGCCGATCGGGCTCCGTCCCCGGGTAGAGCGAGACGCTGCCCGCCACGCGATACGGCGGCACCTCGAGCGCGACGTCGTAGTTCACCTTGTGGACCCGGTTAGCGCTCCGTTCGGCGTCGGACATCTCCGAAAGCGATGCCGACGCGCCGAGGACGAGCACGAGGTCGTACGGGTCGATCGTCTTCAGGCCGGTCGCCGGCGTCAGCGGCTCCGGAGCCGTCGACCGGCGCCCATCGGACGTCGACGATGGGGATCGGTTCCCGGCGGTTCAGGACGTCCGACAGCCGGCCGTCGATCACCATCCGGCCGGTGATCCTCCAGTCCTCGGTGATCCCGTCGAACGCGATGCCGGACGGCGGCTCGACGACGGTCTCAGCCGGCGGCTGCCTTGTCCTTGCCGCGCTTCAGGAACCCGAACGGCACGTCATTCCTCCGCGGCGCCCGAGTTCTCGCGGATGGTCTCGACGACCGTTTCGTCGGCGAGTGTCGTCGTGTCCCCGAGCACCCGGCCCTCGGCGATGTCGCGGAGCAGCCGTCGCATGATCTTGCCGGACCGGGTCTTTGGCAGGTCGGGCACGAACATCAGGAACTTCGGCCGGGCGATCGGCCCGATCACGTAGGCCACGTGCTCGCGGAGCTGGATGCCGAGCGCGTCGCTCGGCTCCTGGTCGGCCTTGAGGATGACGAACGCGAAGATCGCGTGGCCGCTGATGTCGTCCTTCTTGCCGACGACCGCCGCCTCGGCGACCGAGCGATGATCGACGAGCGCCGATTCGACCTCGGTCGTCGAGATCCGGTGACCGGCCACGTTCATGACGTCGTCGACCCGGCCGAGCAGCCACAGGTAGCCGTCCATGTCGCGCTTCGCGCCGTCGCCGGCGAAGTACATCCCGGGGAACCGGCTCCAGTAGGTCTGCCGGTAGCGCTCGGGGTCGCCGTAGATGCCCCGAAGCATCGCCGGGCCACGGTCGTTTCAGGACGAGGTAGCCGCCTCCCCCGATCGGCACCGATTCGCCGTCGGCGTCGACGACGTCGGCCGCGATGCCCGGGAACGGCGAACGTCGCCGAGCCGGGTTTGGTCGTCGTCACGCCCGGCAGCGGCGTGATCATGATCTGGCCGGTCTCGGTCTGCCACCACGTATCGACCACCGGCGTTCGATCGCCGCCGATGTGCTCGCGGTACCAGAGCCACGCCTCGGGGTTGATCGGCTCGCCCACCGACCCGAGCACGCGCAGCGACGAGAGGTCGTGCTTCGCCGGCCAGCCCTCGCCCTGCTTCATGAACGCCCGGATAGCCGTCGGCGCGCAGTACAGGATCGAGACCTTGTAGTCCTCGATGATCTGCCACCAGCGATCCCACGCCGGCGTGTCGGGCGCTCCCTCGTACAGCAGCCCGGTCGTTCCGTTGGCGAGCGGGCCGTACACGATGTACGAGTGCCCGGTCACCCAGCCGATGTCGGCGGCGCACCAGTAGACGTCGTCGGGCTTCACGTCGAACACGATCTCGTGCGTGTACGCGGCGCCCAGGAGGTAGCCGGCGGTCGTATGCAGGATGCCCTTCGGTTTGGCCGTCGTCCCCGAGGTGTAGAGGAGGTAGAGCATGTGCTCGGCGTCGACATCGACCGGAGCGCAGTCCTCGGACTGGCGGTCGACGATGTCGTGCCACCAGTGATCGCGATCGGGAACCATGTGGACGCCGTGGCCGATGCGGTTGACGACGATGGTCGCCTCGATCGTCGGCGTGCTCGAAAGAGCCTCGTCGGCGTGGTGCTTGAGGCCGACCTCCTTGCCGCGCCGGTACCCGCCGTCGGCCGTGATGAGGACCTTGGCCTGACAGTCGTTGATCCGGCCCGACAGCGCCTCGGCCGAGAACCCGCCGAAGACCACCGTGTGGGGCGCACCGATCCGGGCGCAGGCAAGCATCGCGATCGGCAGCTCGGGGATCATCGGCATGTAGATGGCAACCCGGTCGCCCGTCTCGACGCCGAGCTCCTTGAGCGCGTTGGCCGCCTTGCTGACCTCGCGCTGGAGGTCGCGGAACGTCAGCGTCCGGGTCTCGCCCGGCTCGCCGATCCAGTGGTAGGCGACCTTGTCGCCGAGGCCGCGCTCGACGTGGCGGTCGATGCAGTTGTAGCTGACGTTCAACTGGCCGTCGGCGAACCACTTCGCGAACGGCAGGTCCCACTCGAGCGTCGTGGTGAAGGGCGTCGTCCAATCGAGCTTCTCGCGCGCCCGCTTCGCCCAGAAGCCTTCGAAATCGGCCTCAGCCTCGGCGTACAGGTCTGCCTTGGCGTTGGCCTGGGCCGCGAACTCCGGGTCCGGCGGGAAGGTCCGTGACTCGGCGAGAAGGTTCTCGATCTCGGGGGACGGCACGGGTGGTTCGACGCTCACATTCACCCTCGCATTCGGTCTCGGCTTGCCGCGTCATCCTACCGCGCGACTCCCCGCGCCGCGACCGCCGCGGGTCTGGCCGCCGGGCCGTGAACCGCGCTGCGCGGCGCCGGGTGGCTCGCGGAGGTCGCCGCGGTCTCATGTTCCTGCCATACGGGCGTGGTGCGCACACTAGGAACGCAACGGCCGGGATGCGCGGGTCCCGCGGCCGGGATCGCGGGGCGTGCGGGGCCATACGCCCACGGAGCGACCGTATGAGTAGGGCGGGTTCGTGCTTCGGTGCTAGGTCCCGGGTGGCGCGTGTATGGCAGAAGGATCCCGCAGCGCCAACGAGAGGAAACTTGCGGCGCGGGCTCGACGCGCCCCGGACCGGCCGCTACTCCGAGCCGGCGGCGAGATCGTCCTCGGACGGTCCATTGCCGGCCGGTGAGCCGACCCGGGCGTCTTCGCCGACGTTCACCCGCGGCTTGCCGGCGTAATCGATGCCGTTCTCGTCGAGCGCCGTGAGCAGCCGCTTGCGGAAGTCGCCGGCCGCATCCCACTGGTCAGCCGCCCGGACCATGCCCTGGATCGTGAGCGTGACGCCCGTCTCCGAGAGGGCCGATACCCGGAGCACCTTGGGCGCCTCGAGGACCCGCCGCCGCCAGATCGGATCGGCTGCCATCTCCCGTCCGACGCTGTCGACGACCGCCGTCGCCTTGTCGAGGTCCGTGCCGTACATCACGGTGACGTCCTGGTTGATGCGGGCCCACGTCCGCGTCTGGTTGGAGGCGACCTTGATCTCGCCGTTGGGCACGGTGTGGACCACGCCGTCGGCGTCGCGCAGCGTCGTTCGTCGGAGGGTGAAGTCCTCCACGGTCCCGGCCACCCCGGCGACCTGGATCGACGTCGCCCTTGGCGAACTGGTTCTCGATGAGGATCAGGACGCCGTTGAGGTAGTCGCGGACGAGGCTCTGGGCACCGAATCCGATGGCGATGCCGACGATGCCGAGGCCGGCGATGGCCGGTCCGATGTTGAACCCCAGCTGACCGAGCACCATCAGTCCGGCGATCGCGACGATCAGGAACTCGATCGAGTTCGAGCCGAGCGTGTCGATCGTGTCCATCCGCTTCTTGAGCTCGACGGCGCTGAGCTCCTGGGCGGTGCCCTCGGTCGCTTCCCGGTCGAGCAGCGCCTTGACGACCCCGTGGACGAACACCCGGGCGAGGCGGAGGGCGATGTATGCCGCGATGACGATCACGAGGATCGGCAGCACGTCCTCGCGGAGGAACGGGACGATATCGCTCCACGGCTTCTTGTCGAGATCTGGCATCGTCGGCAGAGCCTAGCGCGCGGCGGCGCGCCCGAATCGGACGATCGGCGGGCCGGTCAGTCGTCCCCCGGCTCGTCCATCTGGCCGCCCATCGCTGCCGCGTGCGTCGAGCCGATGGCTTGCCCGTGGGCACGCGCCTCGAGCGCCGCGTCGAGCGAGTCCGAGAAGGCCGTGACGACCCGGTCGACGAGGTCGCCCTGGGCGTGTGCCTCGCAGATGAACCACGGTTCGCGCGAATCGGGCTCCGGCATCGCGCCGCGGGCGTGCATGCCGACCGCGATCGCGTCGTACAGCTCATGGTCCGAGTCGGCCCAGTCGCGGTATTCGGACGGCTCGGTCTCGGTGAACATGATCCCGAACATGCACGGATGGCCCGGTGAAGACGTACGGCAGGCCCGTCGGCGCGAGGACGTCGCGGATCGCGGCCTGCACTTCACGCCCGGTCGCATGGATCGTCTCGATCGCGTCGGTGTCGCGGAGGATCTCGAGGGTCTTGACGGCGGCCGCGGCAGCGACGCGGTTTCCGGCGTACGTCCCGCCGTGGCTGACCTTGCTCGGCAGGACGCTCATGACCTCCTCGGTGCCCGCGAAGGCAGCCGCCGGGTAGCCGTTGCCCATCGCCTTGGCGTAGGTCGCGAGGTCCGGCTTGATGCCGAAGAACTCGGCTGCACCGCCTCTGGCGAAACGGAACCCGGTCTTGACCTCGTCGAAGATCAGGAGGATGCCGAATTCCTCGGTCAGCGCCCGCATCGCCTGGTGGAAGCCGGGCTTCGGCAGGATCCCCTGGGCGTTGCCGAGGACAGGCTCGACGATGATCGCGGCGATCTCCTCGCCACGGCGCTCGAACAGGCGGCGGAGTCGCTCGATGCTGTTGTAGCGGGCCGGGATGATCGTGTCCGCGACGGGCTTCGGGATGCCGCGGCCGTAGGCGAGACCGACCGGCTCCTCGCCGTCGCCGAGATCGGACACCACGTCCGGGGTCACGCTGATGAGCGCGTAGTCGTGGACGCCGTGGTACTGGCCCTCGAACTTCACGATCTTGTCGCGCCCGGTGAAGGCCCGCGCGATCCGCATCGCGTGCATCGTCGCTTCGGTGCCGGACACCGTCATCCGCGCCTTGTCGACCCAGCCGGTCAGCTCCTTCAGGAGCTCCATCGCCTCGACCTCTTCCTCGCTGGTGAGCGAGAAGCTGACGCCCTTGCGCATGTGCTCGTTGACGTAGTCGTCGACCCGGTCGTCGGCGTGACCGAGGACCGCCGGCCCGTAGCCCATCCGGAGATCGACGTACTCGTTGCCGTCGAGGTCCCAGACGAGCGCGCCCTTGCCACGATCGATGTAGATCGTGTCCTCGCCCCAGGCCCGGAAGTTCGAATCGGTGCCGCCGGGCATCGTCCGAAGCGCTCGCTGGTACATGGCCGACTGGACTTCGCGGCGCAGGGCCGGAGCGACGCGGAAGGCAGGCTGGGTGGCCATCGGAGATCCTCGCGTGCAGGTGCAGGCGTGCCGGGCGGGACCCGGGGAACGCGATGTGGGACAGCGCCGCCCATGCTCCCACGGGCCGTTGAGCCGGTCAACGTCAGGTCGAGGCCCCGGTCCTGTCGGAACCGGGGCCTCTGATGGGCGTGGTCAGTCGCGACCGGGACGGGCGATCAGCCGCCCGGGATGTGGAGAAGCAGCAGCTGGCCGCCCTCGCGCTTGTTGAGGATGTCCGGGTTGCCGTCGCCGGTGACGTCAAGGCCCGGCGCGGTCTCCACGAACAGCGTGTGGGCCTGGACCGTGGCGAGGAACGTTCCGGGACCGAAGAACTCGGAGACATCGATGATCCCGACGCCTCCCAGGCCCCGAAGTTGCCTCGCGGACGAGCGTGTCGACGTCGGTCGGTCCCTCATCGGCCGACTGGTCGATCTTGAAGGCGACGGCCATCGGCTCCCGTGCGGAGCTTGTACTGCCAGATCCGGGCCTCGGTCCGGCGCGGGTCGTTCAGCTGGGCCGGGTCGGTGAAGCTGAACTGCTGGCTCGAACCCGGATCCTCGGTGATGTACAGGCCGTTCTTGGTCGATTCGATGTTGTCGGGCTGGTGGATCTCGCCGACCGTCTTGACCGGGTTGTCGTCACCCTCGATCAGGACCGAGAGAGAGGTCACCTTGGTCGGGTCCTTCTTGTCGAGGACCATCTTGAAGACGCGACCGTTGGTCGACCGGCCGGCGGCCGGCGCCCCGGCGGTCCCGCGGCCCGGAGTCGACGACGTACACGACGTTCGACATGCCGGGGCGCTTGTCATAGGCCATGTCCTCGAGGCGGACGAACCTGAAGACGTTGTTGAGCTGCGACCAGCGCTCGAGGACCCATTGCGGGCCGTCGACGCTCGGACCCGTCGATCTTGCCGGGTGGTCGCGAGAACGATCCATCGGTCGGCGGCGGGTACGGACCGCCGTACTGTGCCGGGCACGTCGGCACCCATCAGGTCCGAGCCGTCGGGGTTGCGACCGGTCGCGATGAGCTTCGGCACCTTGATGAAGTGACCCCAGGTCGAGGTGCCGGGCGCGTCGAACGGGCGTGAAGTCCTCGTACTTCTGCTGCGGTCCGTCCGAGACGAACGCCCACAGGTCGCCCGTGTCGTTCCAGACCCCGTCCGAATCCTTGGCCGTGTACATGTACATCTGCGACTGGCTGCGGGCTGTTGACGAACGTGTCATCGCCGGTGACGACGACCGGCCTCTTGTAGCCCGGGAGCGCCAGGCTGTTCTCGTGGTTGAGCCTGCCCATGCCCCAGATCGGCCGCGATTCGCGGGTCTCCGGGTCGTAGGCGATCACGGCCCCGGACTGCCGGGCGGCCGGTGAGCCCTCGACGGCCGGCCACGACGGCACCGTCCGGTTCACCCAGTCGACCGCCTCCTCGTTGGTCAGCAGAAGCGGATGCTTGAAGCCTTGCTCCTTGCCGGCCAGGAAGTTCGAACAGAATCGCTGGAAGCCCCGTTCGGACGTGATGACCATCGAGGCGTCGGCGATCGTGGCGTCTTTTCGGTTCATCAGCAGCCGGCTGAGCTGGGCGTTGTCGAAGTCGTTCTGGGAGTTCGCCTGCGTCGGCGAGGTCGGCGGCGTCGCGTTCGGGTCGTTCGAGTACGGGAATGGCACGGTCGACGTTTCGTGGTTGACCAACACCTCGACTCGTCCCTTGCTGTCCTTGCTAAGGGCGATCCCGTCGGGGAGCGCCTCGAAGCGGTAGCCCCCGATCATCTCGCCGGTGGTGACGATCGGATCGACCCAGGCGCGCGGCAGCACCGGGTTGAGCATCGGCGCCTGGGTGGTCTTGAAGCCTGGTGGCTTCGCCGCGGCCGCCGTGCCGGTCAGGCCGGCCGCGATGGCTATGACGCCGATGAAGACCACGACGTGCGAGCGCACGGGCCGTCGGGTCCGACTGGACATGGGCACTTCCCTCCAGTTCCCTGCGGTGCGGTGAGGATGGTTATCGTGCGCCGCCGCTCGGCGCCATCGCAAATGGAACCGAACTCGAATCGCGCTGCGGTGGTGCCTAAGCGCACCACATTCCTCTGGCAATGTTTGCGCTTGACCTGGTCGTTCGGGGCTCGAGATCAGACGGGGGTCGCGAGCCAGTTCGGAAGCTCCCGAGCCAGGGTCGCCAGCGGCAGGGAGCCGTGCCCGAGCAGCGCGTCGTGGAACGCGCGGAGGTCGAACGCTGAGCCGTCGCGCCGTGACAGCTCCGCCCGGAGGCGCTCGATCTCACGCTGCCCGATCTTGTAGGTGAGCGCCTGGCCCGGCCAGGCGATGTAGCGGTCGGTCTCGATCACGGCGTCCGTCTCGGACAGTCCGGCTTCGCGGAGGAAGTCGATCGAGCGCTGCCGAGGCCAGCGGAGCGCATGGAGCCCGGTGTCGACGACCAGGCGGGCCGCTCGCCAGGCCTGCGCGTCGAGCATCCCGAACCGCTCGCCTTCGCTTCGGAACAGCCCCATCTCGTCAGCCAGACGTTCGCTGTAGAGGCCCCAGCCTTCGACGTAGGCGCCGCCCACCGCCCGCGCACCGAGCCTCCGGAACGTGTTCAGGTGCGGGTTCTCCATCTCGAGCGTGATCTGGAAATGGTGGCCCGGCGCTGCCTCGTGGAACGTCGTCGTCGCGAGCTTCGTGTACTTGCGGCTCTGGAGGTCGTACCCGTTCGCGTAGTAGATGCCCGGGCGCGAGCCGTCGGGCGAGGGCGGATAGTAGTAGGCGAACGGCGCGTCCTTCTCCTTGTACTCCTCGACCGCGCGGACCTCGCACGGCGCCTTGGGCAGGACGCCGAAGAAGTCTGGTGCGGCGGCCAGAGCGCGCTCGATGTCCTCGGTCGCGCGGGCGACGAGCTCGTCCTTGGTCTGTGGCGTGTTGGCCACGTCGGCGTCGAGGGCAGCTCGGTACGCGGCGGTGTCGTCGCCGAAGCCGGCTGCCCGGCTGATCTCACGGCGCTCGTCCTCGATCGAGGCGAGCTCGTCGAGGCCGATCTGGTGGACGTCGTTGGGGTCGAGATCGAGCGTCGTCCAGCTCCGGATGGCGGTCCGGTACAGCTGGTCGCCATTCGGGGCGGACCAGATCCCGGGCTCTTCCCGGCTCGCGGCCAGATAGTCGCCGCGAAGCGCCTCGAGGAAGGCCTGGTCGGCCGGATAGACCTTGTCGCGGACGGCCTCGCGGACGCGTTCGCGGTCCGCGTCCGAGGTGACCTTCACCATCGAAGGGACGATCGCCGAGTCGATCGGCACCTCGAGCATGCGCTCGATCTGGGCGATGGTCCGCTCGGCCACGATCCGCGGCGCGGTCAGCCCCGAGGCGATGCCCTCGCGCAGGATCTCGACGTTGGCGGCCATGTACGCGGGGTAGGCGTTGAGCCGGGCCAGGAAGGCGTCCAGGCGCTCCGGCGTATCGGCCGGCTGGAACTGGGTGAGCTGCGGGAGCAGCTGCTGCGGCCCGCTCATCTGATCCACGACGCGCAGCTGGTAGAGGCCCTGGTCGTCCTGCTCGATGTGGAGCTCGGCGATGACCTTGAGGATGTCGCGGGTGATCCTGTCCTCGGTCGGGAGGCCGTCGGTGTCGATGGCGGTCGCGTCGTCGCGGGTACGCTCCATCAGCGCGCGAAACCGGGCACGACCCTCGGGTCCAGGATCCTCGAGTCGATCGGCGTAGCGCTCGTCGCCGTAGAACGTCGCGGTCGTCGGATCGAGCTCGAGGATCGCCTCCCAGTATCGGTCGGCGAGCTCGTTCACCGGTGTCAACGGTTGTTCGTCGAAGGTCACGGTCGGTCTCCTGTCGGCAACGGGCAGTCGGGCGTCAGGCGCGCAATGAACGCCGGGGATGTGGCCGCCCAGCCTAGCGCTTGATCCCTCGGAGCGTCCTCCGTGACGGGCGGCCATCGGTGATGGGTGGCGGTTGCTGGGGGCGGCGTTGTCGGTCCCGGCGGGATCGGCTGCGGCTCATCCTCCGAACAGGGCCATCTGCTCGCTGCCCCGCTCGATGGCTGGGTCGAGCCCGAGGTATGGCTCGAGGTCATCGAGCGCGAGCGGGTCGCGAGCGAGGAAGGTCCGGAGGTGGTCGGACTTGATGATGTGCCAGGTGCCCCTGTTCATCGCGGCCCGCAGGAGCGGCGAGCGAGCGAGCTTGTAGCGGACGAGCTCCGTGCGCTCGGGAGGGATCACGAGGAAGCGGATCAGGTTGTCGTCGGGTGGGATGTAGACGTGCCGGCCAAGCAGCGGCTCGCCGATCATCGCGGTCCATTCGACCTCGAACAGGAGGACGACCTTTCCCCGGAGGTACCAGATCGCGTCGACCTCGGCGAGCTCCTCGGCGGCTCGGCCGGTACGCCCCAGGTAGAGGTGGTCCTCGCTCCGTCCGAGCAGATCGCCGAGGGTGCCCGAGCCGTACCGCCGCGACTGCTCCCGGCGCCCGATCCAGATCCGCATGCCCAGCCTGTGGCCGGCCTCAGCGATGAGCGCGAGGAGCTCCGTGTGCTCCTGACTCCGCCGAACAAGGTCGTCGTTCGTCACGAGGAGGTCAGGCGTGCTGTCCGGGCTGCGGTAGCTCTCGAGGCACGCCCGAACGAGGCGCTCCTCGGGCAGGTCGTGACCGGTGAACAACGAGGCGATCCGCTCGAGGAACGCCGTCTCGGTGAGGGGACCCGCGGTCGAGAGGAGACTGAAGACCGACCATTCGACGCGATCCGCCAGCGGCACGGCCGCGGTCGCGACGTCCTGCGGGTCGGCGAGCCACCAGCGGTCGGGCTCGATCTCGGTGAGGCGGCGCTGCGTCGGACGGCCGAGCTCCTCGCGGATGAGGGACAGCAACTGCTCGACGACGTCGGGTGCGGCTTCGTGCCCCGACGAGGAGAGGGGGACGGGCGCGGGCGTGCCGGGCGAGCGGTCCGTGGCGTCGCGGCGATCGTCGTCGGCGTGTATTCCGGTCTCGCGTGGCGGCGAGGCATCGACCAGCCGTCGCAGCTGACCGGCCCGATCGAGTCCGACGAGGATCGCGCCCAGGAGCCTGGCGAAGGACGCGGGTTCGCCACGGGCGCGGAGCGTCTCGACGGCGGTGGAGGTGACGATGCGCGCGGTGTCGACCGCCGAGAACGGTCGATCCTCGACCCGCTCCGGTGCGCCGAAGATCCCGCGTCCCGGGACCATGTTGGGATCGCCGGCACCGCCGGGCACCGGGTCGAGGGGAACGTTGCCGCGCGTCCGGGGGCCGGGCGGGAGGACGCCACCGGGCGGCAGCAGCTCCACGATGCCCGGCCCGTCCCGGTCGCTGTCTTCGGCGAGGCGGACGTCGAGCAATCTGTATTTCGCGGACGACCCGCCGAGCGCCGTCGCCACGATCGACTCGGGACCTGGTTCGGTCAGTTGCACGACGCGGCCGTCGCGGGCCATCGCCGGCGCCACCTGCTCGAGGGCGTCAGCGAGTGCCGCCGCCTGCCAGCTCCACGACGGCCGGATCGAGGTATCGGCGAGTCCCTCGAGCGGCAGCAACGCGGCCGCCTCGCGTCCGAGCACCCACGCCGTCGCGTGGTACGCGGCTGCAAGCCGGTCGAGGTTCGGGCGCATCGGCGGCTGGCCGACGACCAGCTTGATCCGCGGCGTCGGCCCCGTCCGGCCGGTCGAGTAGGACCCGTCGCGAAGCGCGAGCACGTTCGAAGTGCCAGCAAGCGCCAGGACCGCCGTGGCATGGCCTTCGCCGAGTGCATGAAGGTCCTCGCCCGGGCGGGCCTGGACGGGACCGAGCCCGCTGCCATCGAGGCCCTGGACGAAGCCACGGACAGTCCGGAAGGCGTCCTCGAAGGCGAGCCAGGGGTTCCGCTCACGGAACGTCGGGCCGCTCGGGAGCCGGACGTGGCCGCCCGCGATACGGACGGCTGGGACGCGGCCGGGTCGCGGTCGCGAGCCGGCTGGCCGGCAGGATCGCGTGAAGCAGGGCGAGCCGCAGAGCGGCGAGCACCGGAGCGGCTCGCAGGTCGCCTTCGATCCGCTCGAGGATCGCCGCCAGGGCGACGAGCTGGCGCGGCGTGTGGAGATCGAGCATGTCGTCGATCAGCCGCTCGGCGCCCGGGACGACGGGAAAGCGCGCGCGGATCGTCTCGCGGGCGGCGTCTGCCCCGACTTCCGCGGTCGCACGGCGAAGGTCGTCGGCATCGAGCGGCGCCTGGCGCAGCTCGCCGCCGCCGAGCTGGTCCCGGCAGACCGCGCAACGGTAGTGCCGGGTGACGGGGTGCGCGTGGGACCGGATCGGCGCCCGCAGTCGTCGCCGGGGATCCGACCGACCACGTGAACTCGTCGGCGACGAGGGTCCTGCCGCACGTCGCGCAGCGCGTGGCGATACAGGTCGGCGATCGAACCCTTCAACGTCGAGTTCCCGCCACCCGATGCTGCCAAGGCCTGGAACGCCGCGTCGAGGTGTCGGACGTCGGGCGGACGGAGGACGACCTCGGCGAGCATGCGCGTCAGCGGGCTCGATTCGAGCGAGACCGTTCGGCGCTCGCGGTCGATGGCAGCCTTGGCGACCCAGCCGCCGCGACCTGCGAGGTCGACGACAACGTCGCCGGGGCTGGTGTGGAGCTCGATCTGGGCGGCGACGATCGCGGGCGGCGGTGCCGGCGCGAGGCGATCGAAGACCGGCAGCGACCCGCCGGGGTCGGCGGAAGCGCGCGTCCCTCGTCCGATCATCGCCGTGATGCTAGCCGACACGTCGTACCCTTCGCGGATGCGCGATCCGCTCATCGAGCTACCGCCCGGCGGCACGGCGCACAGAGACCTAGCGCCTAGTCCGCCTGGTCCTCGTGGGTTCGGACGGCTCGAAGGGCAGTTCGTCGGTCGCGACGCGGACGCCCTCGACGCGACGGTCCGCCGACCGGTCGGACGCCCGGGCTATCCTCGAGGCGGCGATGACCGAAGTGGTCGAGACGGCCGCCCGGGTGCGCGCCGCCTCGGGCTGATCGCCTGGTGGGACCCCAGCGCTTCCCTCGGGACTAGGGCTTAGGGCTCGTCGAGCTCGTCCGGCTCGTCCTCGAACGCCTCGTCGGTCGTGGACTCCGGCGGAAGGACGCGATCGAGGTCCTCGATCTCCTCGTCCTCCTCGTCGTCCTCGAGGTCCTCTTCGAGATCCATCTCCTCGCGGACGAGCGTCCCCTTGGTGTAGGGCCGCAGGTCGGTCGACTTGGCCGCCGTCGGGAAGCTGACCTTCCCGTAGTTGGCCGGGTCCTGGAAGATCTCGCGGATGATGATCCGGACGTCCTTGTCGCCGAGCGACGTGACCCCGGCGTGGTACTTGTTGCCGTCGGCGATGAGCTTCAGCAGGCGGGCCGCGACCCGCGGCTCGACGACGCCGATCCGGACGCCGTTGCTGAACGCGATGAGCCGGCCGCCCTCGGGCGTGAGCTCGACCGCGTCGCCCGGGTTCACCTGGGCGAGCTGGCGCGGGTCGGCGAGGTCGGTCAGGAAGGCGAACCCGGTCTTGCCGGTCTCCTCGACGAAGATGCTGACCGGGGCCTTGCTCCCCTCCTGCGCCGGGACGGTCTTCTCGCCGGCCGCGACGAGCAGCATCTTGAGCCGATCGATGTTGCGCTCGGCGATGCGGTTGGTCGGATCGAGGGCAAGCGCGGTCTGGTAGTGCTCGCGGGCGGACCCGAGCTCACCGAGCTCCCAGAGCGACTTGGCCAGCCGGTTCTCGGCCTCGGCATCCGGTCCGAGCTCGATGAGGCGTCGGTTCGTCGACGCGGCCTCGGCCCAGTGGGCGGCGGTGGCGTGGGCGATCGCCTGGTCGGCGAGCTGGCGCTTCTGTCGGGTCAGCGCTGCGGGGCTCTGGTTCGTGGTCTCGATGTCGGGAAAGGTCACGTAGCGATCTCCGTTCAGGCTCGGTGCAAGGCGCGCGGGTTCGGGTCCGGATCGGGTCGATGGGGGGCGCGCGCACACGGCGTGGCGCGGCTTCGCTTTCTAGCACCATGCGGCCGACACGTCAAATGACCCGGCTGGCCGGGCGCTTCCCGGCGCCGGCCGGGTAAGTGACGCCACGTCGCGTCGACAGGCGACGAGGTCCGTCTGGTTCCGCTCGTCAAGGGCCACCGGAACGGCCCGAAAGGCCAGCTTCAAGCAGCTTTTGTCGCCTCAGGCGCGACGGAATGTGCGCGAAGCGGCTCGCGACGACCGTCTCCACGCCGCTTGAACGACGGCTCGCTGCAGGTTTCGTCGACTGTCACGCGACGACGCCCCCGCGGCACGCGATCTGCCGGGCCGCCCGGCCGGCGACGCCCCGAGCGGCGGCCCTAGCCGCGCAGAAACAGGTTCCAGGCCGTGACCGCGACCCCGAGCACCGCGAGGACGCCCAGCCGGCCGAGCCACCGAGGGTCGCGCCGTCGTGCCGGGAGCGGCGCCCGAGGAACGCGTCCCAGAGGTAGAACACCAGCGTCAGCAGCGCCGGACCGACGAAGCCCGGGATCTGCATCGCGCGTAGCGCCGCGGCGGCGATCCCCATGGCCGCGCCGTACGTCAACGCGATCCACAGCGCCTCGCGGGCCGAGATCACCCGGAGGGCCGCGACGCGATAGCCGAGCAAGGCGCGCCACGATCGCGTCGCCGGCCACGAGTACCGCGAGATACGGCGTCGCGAGCGCTTCCGCGTCCGGACCCTGCGACCAGACCGCCGGGCACCATCGCGGCGATGCCGGTGAACGCGAGGAACGCGACGAGGAGCGTCGTGACGAGGATGGCCGTCCGGTCGTCGGCGGACAGCGCGCCGATCGATCGGTGGATCCGCGATTCGAGCGCAAGCGTTCGCCCGACGATCAGGAAGGTCGCGGCAAGCGCGGGCACGAGCCACAGCCCGAACGGGACGAGCCGGATGCGACCCGAGGCACGCCGATCGCCGCGACCGACGGCAGGATCAGGGCCTCGATCGGGACGCCGGCCCACGCCTCGGCCGGCCCGGCATCGTCGCTCAGCACCTGGAGCGTCCCGAGGAGCATCGCCCCGAGCAAGAAGACCCGCGACGAGCCAGACGAGCGGCGGTTCGAGCAGACGCGACAGTCCGACCACGGTGACGGCCACGAGGGCCAGGTCGCGCCGAGCGGAGCGGTCCGCGATCGCCGAGCTGTTACGCAGGTCGGTCACGGGACTCGGTCACACGCGCCCCGGCTTTCCGGCGGCCCACGCGAGGAGGTCCGCCCGCGGACCAGGTGTTGACGACGGTCGGTGCCTCGATCCACGCGCGACGCGCCTGGCTGATGCCCCAGCGAACGTCGTCGAGCTCGTCCCAGTCGTGGGCGTCGGAGTCGATGGCGATGACGCACCCGACGCTCGACCGCGCGCCGGGCGCGCTCGACCGCGAGATCGAGACGAGCCGGTGAGCCGTTCATCTCGAGCGCCGTCCCGGTCCGAGCGGCCTCGCTGTAGACGAGGTCCCAGTCGAGGTCGAGGTCGTCGCGCATCCCGATCTTGCGGCCGGCCGGATGCGCGATCACGTCGACGTGCGGGCTGCGGATGCCGTTGAGCGTCCGTCGCGTCAGCTCGGCCCGCGACTGGCGGCGGCTGACGTGGACGGACGCGACGACGAGGTCGAAGCGCGCGAGCAGGTCGTCGTCGTAGTCGAGCGCGCCGTCGGCCCGGATCTCCAGCTCGCAGCCGTGGAGCAGCCGAAAGCCCTCGGGCGGCGTCTCGGGCGGAGCGGTACCCGCCGCCTCCTCCGCGGCGAACCGCTCGTTGAGCGCGGCGATGACCTCGGCCTCCTCGGCGACGCGGTCGGGCGTGAGGCCGCGGGCGATCGCGAGCGACTGCGTGTGATCGGTCAGCACCTGGTAGGCGTAGCCGCGTCGCCGGGCGTGCTCGGCCATGACCTCGATCGGCTGGTGCCCGTCCGACCAGTCCGAGTGGCTGTGCAGGTCGCCACGCAGGTCGCGCTTCTCGATCAGCGTCGGGAGCCGGCCCGCGAGCGCCGCCTCGATCTCGCCGGTGTCCTCGCGCAGCTCGGGCTCGATGTACGGCAGCCCGAGGAACGCGTACGCCTCGGTCTCGGAGGCGAACGTGCGGAGCTCGGCCGCCGCGCCGGTCAGCGGCTGGCCCTCCTCGTCGATGCGCAGGAAGCCCTTCTCCGACAGGCTCCAGCCGCGGTCGCGCGCCCGCTCGCGCAACCGCACGTTGTGCTCCTTCGAGCCGGTGAAGTGGATCCGGTACGTGCCGGCCTCGCCGGGCGGCATCACCATCAGGTCGACCTGCGGGCCGCGCATCAGCCGGACGGCGGCCTTGTAGCCGCCGCGATTGAGGACCGAATCGACGAGCCCGAACCTGGTGAAGGCGTCGATGAGCGTCGCCGGCTGGTCGGTCTCGGCGAGGAGGTCGAGGTCGCCGATCGATTCGCGCCGGCGGCGATACGAGCCCGCCGGTTCGATGCTCCGGACGCCCGGCGTCGGTCCGAGCGCCTCGATCAGGCCGTCGGTCAGCTGCTCGGCGCGGTGCAGCAGCATCCGGTCGAACCGGTCCTCGAGCCTGCGCGATCCCCTCGAGGACGAGCGCCTCGGTCCGGGCGGACATCCCGCGCTGCTCGCGGAGACGGCCCGACTCGGCTGCCCGGCGGAGGTCGTCGACCGTCTCGATGCCGAGGTCCTGGTGGAGCTGGCGGACGGTCTTCGGGCCCGAGCCCCTGGATCCGCAGGAGCTCGACGAGGCTTGGCGGCACCTCGGCCCGGAGCTTGTCGTAGAAGCGCCATGTGGCCGGTCGTCGCGAGCTCGTGCGATCTTGTCGCTGATCGCCTGACCGACGCCCTGGATCCGCGGCCGCGACCCCGACCGATACGCGCTGACCACGTCCATCGGACTCCGCCCGATCGCGTCGGCGGCGCGGTGGTAGGCGACGGTCTTGAACACGAGCTCGCCCTTGAGCTCGAGCATGTCGCCGATCTCGTGGAAGATCCGCGCGAGATCGCCGTTGGTCAGGTCGGTCGAATCGCGGTCGGCGAGGTCGGGCGAGTCGTCGTTCGGGCTCGGCTCGTCGTGGTCGAGGTCGCCGTCGCGTCGGTCGTCGGTCGCGGTCGCGCTCGGCGAGGTGGTCGGTCGCGTCGTCGGTCAGCTCGAGCGGTTCGTCGGTCACCTGGCGATGGTAGCGGTCAGGCGGCGACGACCCGGTCGCGACCGGCGCGCTTGGCCCGATACAGGGCGCGATCGGCCTCGGCGACGATCTCGGCGATCGGCTGGTCGGCGACGCGCGCGACGGCCACGCCCACCGAGACCGAGACAGCCGGGATGCCGAGCCGGCTGAGGTCCATCCGCCCGACCGCCGCGCGAACCCGCTCCCCGACCTCGAGCGCGACCTCCGGGCGTCGGGTTGCGCAGCAGCACGACGAACTCCTCGCCGCCGTACCGGGCCGGCACGTCATCCTCGCGGACGGCCGCGACGACGGCAGCGCCGATCGACCGCAGGACCTCGTCGCCGGCGTGGTGGCCGTACGTGTCGTTGAGGACCTTGAACCGGTCGACGTCGATCATCAGCACGCCGACGGCGTCGCCGGCGCGCCGGCGTCGGGCGAGAAGCCCGCAGAACTCGTCGAAGTAGCGGCGGTTCGGCAGGCCCGGTCAGCGCATCGGTCGCCGCCCGCGTCTCGGCGTCGCGCTGCGAGGTCACCCGGACAGTGCGGCCGAGGCCTCGACCGCGGCCGCTCCGAGGATCCGCTGGGTCGCCGGCGACCACGCGCCGGGCTTGCGATGCGACAGGACGATCGCGCCGATCGCCGCCCCCTCGACGGTCAGCGGGGCGGCGAGCGTGTTCGTCAGGCCGTAGACGGTCCGCGTCCGTGCCGCGATCCGGTCGGCGACCCGCTGGAGGTCGCGCGGGCGGGCGGATCGGCTCGACGACCGCGAGCGCGACGCGTCGGAGTGGTCCGGTCGTCGGCCCGGCGGCGAGGCGCGTCGCCACGTCCGCCGACGAAGCCGCGGACGCCGACCGCCAGCCCGGCCGTCGCAGGCACGGGCTCGAGCGTCTCGGCGCAGCACCGGGATGGCGACCGGGTCGCGGCGCGGCGTGGCGGCCTCGGTCAGGAAGCGGATCCTCGAGGTCGCCGATCGGCAGCGTCGTGGTCGATGTCGGCGACGCCCGGCCGCGCGCTGACCAGGCGGGCCTCGAGGATGCGGGCGTCAGTCCGCGCGGCGGGCGACGACGATGTGGTCGGCGCCCGTCGTCCGGGCGAGCTCGTCGACGATGGCGGCCACGACTGCGTCGGGCGAGACGGAGTGGGACAGGTTCGAGAGGATCCGGACGAAGGACTCCGCCTCGGACTCGGCGACCGGCCTCGAGGTCGGCGACGGCGGCGCGGTGTTCGATCGCGGCGAGCCCGACGCCGAGCACGAGCGCTCCGATGAGGAGCTCGATCGGGCCGGCATGCCCGCGCAGCGAGCTGGACGATGACGATCGCGACCAGGGCGACGAAGGTGCCGGCGAAGGCCCACCACGCTCGGCGGATGCGTCGGCCGGACGGATCCGGGGTCCGCGACGGATCGGTAGGGGTGGCATGCACGTCGGGAACGAAGGATGGCAGGTTCGCGGCCCGCGCGTCCACGTCGGACGGGTACCCGCGCCGGGGTAGTACTTTCGTCCTGCCGGTCGCTCGCGCGGGACGGGGGCTCAGCGAGCGGCCGGCGCTCGGCGTCGCACGACTCCGACGCGTCACGCCGTTGATCGCCCGCCGTTTCGTTGACCGTGGAACGGTCCCGGGACTACACTCCGGCGGCGCCGAGGACCACTCGCGTCCCCGGCTGTCCCATTCCGCTCCGAGGCTCCTGCATCCCGTGGACGACGGTCCCAGTCCCGTCGGCGCTCCTGGCGCCGACAGCACCAGTGAACCGGTTCGTCCCGCCTCCTGAGGGCTGATCGCGACCCACCCGGGTCGCGCCACCTGCGGCGGGACGTCCCGCTCGTGAGGTGGCATCCATGCTCTACCTGAGCCAGGCCATCGGCCGACCCGTGCTCGACGCCGACGGCGAGCCACTCGGCAAGGTCGACGATCTGATCGTCGCCCTCGGCGACCGCTATCCGCCGGTCACCGGCCTCGTCGTCGCGACCGATCGCCGCCGCATCTTCCTGCCGTGGTCGAGCGTCGCCCGCTTCGATGAGGCCGGCGCCCGCCTCTCGAGCGACCGGATCGACATCACCCGGTTCCAGCAGCGGCCCGAACGAGATCCGCCTGCGGGCCGACCTGCTCGACAAGCAGATCGTCGACATCGACGGCCGCAAGGTCGTGCGGGTCAACGACCTGCGGCTCGACGACGTCGAGGGCCGCCTTCACCTCGTCGCCGTCGACGTCGGCGCCGCCGGACTCCTCCGCCGGCTCGGCCTCGAGCGCGGGCTATCGCGTCCTCGCCCGGAACCTGCGTCTGCCCACCCCGGAGCGCTACATCGACTGGGAGGACGTGGACCCGGTCGAGACGAGCGTCGCGTCGATCAAGCTGCGCGTCCCGCACGCCGGCCTGACCGAGCTGCACCCGGCCGACCTCGCGACGATCATCGACCAGCTCGCGCCGCGCGACCGGGCCGGCGTCCTGGCCGCGCTCGACGACGAGGCCGCCGCCGACGCCATCGAGGAGATGGAGCCCGAGACGCAGGTCGAGGTCCTCGAGGGTCTCGCGCCTGAGCGAGCGGCCGACATCCTCGAGGAGATGTCGCCCGACGACGCGGCCGACCTCGTCGCCGACCTGTCCGACGAGACCCGCGAGGAGCTGCTCGCGCTCATGGAGACGCGACGAGGCGGACGAGCTGGGCGGCCTGCTCGCCTACCCGGAGGACACGGCCGGCGGGATGATGACGACCGAGTTCGTCGCGGTCCCCGCGCACCTGACGGCCGCCCAGACGATCGACCGGCTGCGCGAGCTCGAGCCCGACGCCGAGACGATCTACTACGTCTACGTCGTCGACGACGACGGCGCACCTCGTCGGCGTGCTGTCGCTGCGCGACCTGATCGTGGCCCGGCCCGAGACGCACGATCGCGAGGTCATGATCGACGAGCCGGTCGCGGTCAGCGTCGACGCCGACCACGACGACGTCGCGAGTGTCGTCGCCCGCTACAACCTGCTGGCCGTGCCCGGTCACCGACGACGCTGAGCGCCACCTTGTCGGGATCGTCACCGTCGACGACGCCATCGACACGATCCTGCCCGCGAGCTGGCGCCGGCGCGTGTCGCCGCGCAGGGTCGCGGGACTAGCGGCGGTCGCTCGGTGAGCTCCGATCTGCGCGGCTTCCGCGAGCGGATCGCGGCGCGTCGTCTGCGTCCGGCTGCGCGGCCGGTTCCGCGGGCGGCGCGGTCTGCTCGCGTTCCTCGCGGTCATCGGTCCCGGGCTCATCGCCGGGATCGCCGGCAACGACGCCGGCGGCATCACGACCTACAGCGTCATGGGCGCGACGACCGGCCTGACGGCCTGCTGTGGATCTTCCCGATCACGATCGCGATCCTCGCCATCGTCCAGGAGATGGCCGCCCGGCTCGGCGTGGTCACCGGCCAGGGCCTGTCCGACCTCATCCGCGACCGGTTCGGGGTCCGCCCGACGGCGTTCGCGATGATCGTGCTGCTCGATCGCGAACGTGGCGAACACCGTGGCCGAGTTCTCGGGTGCGGCGGCGGCACTCGAGCTGTTCGGCGTGTCTCGCTACATCGTCGTGCCGATCGTCGGGGTCGCCATCTGGGCGCTGGTGATCAAGGCGAGCTACCGGACCGTCGAGCGGGTCTTCCTGTCGGTGATCGTCGTGTTCCTCGCGTACATCGTCTCGGCCGTCCTGTCCGATCCCGACTGGGGCGAGCGTGGGTCGGGCGCTCGTGACGCCGTCGCTCGACCTCGCGCCGGCGGAGATCCTGCTGATGGTCGCTGTCGTCGGGACCACGATCACGCCGTACATGCAGTTCTACCTGACGAGCGCCGTCGCCGAGAAGGGCATCGCCGAGGATGAGCTGCGGCCTCGAACAGGCCGACGCGATCGGCGGATCGATCTGGACGAACGTCATCGCGATCTTCATCGTCGTCGCGGCTGCGAGCACGGTCGGCGTCGCGAGCGGGACGATCACGTCGGCGGCCGACGCGGCGAAGGCGCTGGAGCCGGTCGCCGGACGGCTCGCCGAGGCGCTGTTCGCGGTGGGGCTGTTCGGGGCGAGCGTCCTGGCCGCCACGATCATGCCGCTCTCGACCGCGTTCGTGATCTGCGAGGCATTCGGCTGGGAGTCGGGGGTCGACAAGCGGTTCGGTGACGCCCGGGCCTTCTTCTCGATCTACACGTTCGTATTGCTGGTCGGCGCACTCGTCGTGCTGATCCCGGGGCTCGACCTGCTGCCGGTGATCCTTGCGTCGCAGAACCTCCAGGGCCTGCTGCTGCCGGTCGTGCTCGTCTTCATGGTCCTGCTCATCAACGACCGGCGACTGATGGGCGACCGCCGGAACGGGCGGGTCGCGAATGTGCTGGCGTGGTCCGCGGTCGGCCTCGTGATCGCGCTCGACGTCGTGCTGCTGGGCGTGACGGCGCTCGGTGTCGTCGGCATCTCGGTCGGGTAGCGGGCCACGGCCCGGTGCTCGCGGCGGGAGCTTCGTCCGCGCGCGGGTGGCGTGGGTTTTGGCATGTCGCCCGGGTCACCGGCAACCGTTCGTCCAGACACGTCGATGTGTTCTTCGCACAAGGACAAATCGTCCGAATCGGCCTCTGACAGCCCAACCGGTCTGCTTGGAACCCCTCGAGGCGACATTCCCGACACCGTTTGACTCGGTTGGCGAACATGCTGCTCCGCTTTGGCGTCAATGTCGCCAGTTCTAGGCTCGCCCGTTCACCGGGGTCGCCAGATAAGTGCGAGATGACCGTGATCTGTTCTCCTGCCAAGAACACGTCCTCGGTGAGTCGGCGATCGTCGCAAGAGGTCACCGCCCGAGGAACGGAAGTGCACCCAGGAGCCACCCATGCCAAGTGTCGCGACCCGAGTAAGCCGACTGGCCGTCAACGACGGCGACCGCCAACTGCGCCGAACGTCAACGAGGTTCGGCGAGGAGCTCCGCGAGATCCGGCTGCGGGCCGGGGTAAGCCAGTCGGCCGTCGCCCGGACCATCGATGTCTCGCGGTCCGTCATCTGCCGGATCGAGCAGGGCGATGCGAACGTCTCGGCGAGGATTCGGGCCCGAGCTGCAGCGGCACTCGGTGCTGAATTCCGTATCGCCGTATACCCGTCCAACGCGCCGCTCATCCATGATGCTGCGCATGCCCGGATCGTCGAGGCACTGCTGCGTCGATGCCATCCGACGTGGCGTGCGACTGTCGAAGCACCGGTCCCGGGACCAGGTCGGCGGTCGACCGACCTGCGGTTGGATCGCGGAAACGATGTCGTCCTGATGGAGGTCGAGACCCGCATCGGCGCGTTCGAGGCGATCCTTCGCGAGGTCGCCGAGAAGCGACGGGCCGTCGCCGAGGTGACGCCGGGCAAGCGAATCCACGTCGTGCTCGTTCTGCCACCGACGAAGCACCATCGAGATCTGGTCGCATCGCATCCGAGCATCGTCGCGACTGCGTTTCCCGAGGCACCCGAAGAGACTGGCGAACGCCATCGAAACAGCGGGCACGGCCTGGCCGGGCGACGGGATCCTCTGGATCGATGCCGCGACCGAGGCGCGAAGCACCAATCTCGAGGCTAGTGGATGCTTGCGGGCTCCGTTCGCAGGCGTCGGGGTCGAGCAGCGCGTTGCGCTCGGGCGCCCAGCGGAGGGCCAGGTGGCGGTCCGCCAGAGCGCAGGTCGATGTCGGCGGCGACGACGCCGACCTCGCCATAGGGCAGGCTCGCGACGAGCGTCGCCGTCCGGGCGCGATGATCCCGGTGATCGATCCCTGGTTCGGGCCGGCGACATCCGACGCTGCCACGTAGACGGTGTTCTCCAGCGCGCGGCAGAGCAGGGCCTTCTCGTTGTACGGGTTCGACGCGTCGCACCAGCGCGACGGCAGCGGCCGTCGTCGGTCACGACGTAGTGCGGCGCGAAGATGACCTGCGCACCACCGAGGACGAGCGCCCGGCTGATCTCGGGATATCGGAAGCCTTCGTGGCAGATCGCGATCCCGAACGTGACGCCGGCGGCGGTGAAGACCCGCCGACCCTCGCCCGGGCACGTACCAGCGCTCCTCGCCCGGGTCGATCTGCGTCTTCGCCTGCTCGCCGAGCCGCCTCCCGTCGCGCGCCGAACACGACCGACACGATCTCGCGGCCGGCGGCGTCGGCCGCTCGGCACCGACGATCGTCACGACTCCGGCGCGCCCGGCGGCCTCGGCGACGATCTCCAGCGCGTCCTCGATGGCGACGGCAGAGCACGTCGGGCACGTGCCGCGGCTGGTCCCGATGCCCCGGAAGGCCGGTCTCCGGCAGGCAGACGATGCTCGAGCGCCAAGGCGGCCGGCCTCCTCGACTGCTGCGACGGCCGCCGGCACCGCGTCGTCGAGCGTGGCCGTCAACGGCGTCGATGCGACGGCGATCCGGACGACCGATGCGTCGGTCACGGGTTCGCGTCGTCGTTGTGGAGGTGGGTCTCGGAGACGTGCACGGTCAGGAAGTCCTCGGCGGCCGCAGCCTTGAGGTAGACGGCTCGACGTCGCGACGCGGGTGGCGACGACGGCGGCGACGCCGGCCGCCTCATCGACGACGAGCGTCGAAAGGTGGCCGAAGCCCTCGATCCGGTACTGCGTGACGCGCACCGAGGCAGCGTACAACGGCGCGCCGGCGCCCTCGGCGGTCGGCCTCATCCGCCAGCCGTATCGGCCGAGTCACGGCTGCTACCCTCGACCGATGCAGGCGACGACGCGCACGGCCACCGTCATCGGTGCCGGCTACGTGGGCCTCGTGACGGCCGTCGGACTCGCCGGGCTCGGGCAGCGACGTCCGGCTCGTGGAGGCGGCGCCGGGGCGACTTGCCGCGCTGCGCGCCGGTCGGATCCCGATCCACGAAGCCGGGCTCCAGGAAGGCTTCGACGCCGCGGTGGCAGCGGGCCGGTTGTCGGTCCACGATGCCCCGCCGGACGGGCCCGGCATCGTCCTCGTGTGCGTCGGTACGCCGATCGGCGACGACGGTCTCAGCGACCTCCGACAGATCGACGCGGTGCTGGCCGAGCTCGCTCCGCGTCTCGGGCCGATCGGACGTCGTCGTCATCCGCAGCACCCTCCCCGTCCGCGGCACGCGGCCGGCCGTCCTCGATGCCGGTCTGCCGACGAGCCGAACCTTCACGAACCCCGAATTCCTTCGCCAGGGGACGCGCCGTCGAAGATTTCGCGAATCCCGACACGGGTCGTCATCGGTCGCTTTCCGGATGCCGATCCCGACGCCCTCGATGAGGTGCTCGCGCTGTATGCGCCGCTTGCCGGGCCGCGACTCATCGTCGATGTCGAGGCGGCCGAGATCATCAAGAACGCCGCGAATGCATTTCTGGCGCTGAAGCTGTCATTCACCAACGAGGTCGCGAGCCTGTGCGAGGAGGCCGGCGCGGACGTGGACGAGGTCCTCGCCGGGATCGGCGCCGATCCGCGGATCGGCCGGACCTACATGCACCCGAGCTTCGGCTTCGGTGGCAGCTGCCTGCCGAAGGAGCTGACCACGCTGGCGGTCGCGGGCCGCGCGCTCGGGCTGCCCGATGCACGTCACGGCGGCGGCGTCGGCTGCCAACCTGTCAGCGCAGGATCGCTTCGCCGACCGTGTCGCCGAGGCCGTCGGAGGACTGCCGGGACGGACGATCGGCCTCCTCGGACTCGCGTTCAAGGCCGGCACCGACGACATCCGCGATTCTCCCGCGGTCCGCCTCGCCGGGCGCCTCCTCGAGGCCGGCGCGACCGTCCGGGCGTACGACCCCGCGGCGAGCGCGAACGCCGGCCGTTCGCTGCCTGATCTCGAGGTCTGCGACGACCCGGACCTCGTGGTTCGAGACGCCGACGCCGTCGTCATCGCGACCGAGTGGCCCGAGTTCCGCGACCTGCCGTGGGAGCGGTGGAGAGATGAGGTCGCCAGGCCGATCGTCATCGACGGCCGCCGGCTCCTCGACGCTGGCGCTCTCCGGTCCCTCGGCTGGACGGTCATCCAGCTTGGCGACGGCCGCGAACGAGCGCCAACCGAGGCTGCGGCGGTGCCCGGAGGCTGACCGCAGGTCGTCCCGCCTCAGCGGAAGGTCGACGTCACCTTCGTGCCCTTGTCCACGACCTGGACGAAGATGCGTCCGCGGACCAGCGGGATCTCCGCTCCCGCCTTGTCGTACAGCCTGGTCAGGCCCCCGATGTCGTCCTTCTTCCACGTCCCGTCGACGCGTGCCCCATCCCGGAAGACGATCGCGTCCCCTGAGCCGATCTGGTCGAGGATCGGCCGACGGTACCCCGGTTCCGAGTCGGGGTCGTAGGACAGCCGCTGGAACAGGACGATCACGTTCCGCGCGATGACCCGCTTTCCGTCGCCCTGGTCCGTCTGCGCTCGACCCGCGACGGAGCGCAGGTAGGCGTTCGCCTTACGGTCGTAGGTATAGCCGGTGTCGCCGCGGCCGTATGGGACTGTGATCGAGCCCGACGCCGGGCGCGCGTCCGCGGGTCCGTCCTCCATGAAGGTCCAGCCCGGGAGACCGTCCACCATCGCTCCAGGCCCGCCGAGCTTTGTTGCCACCTTCCGGAGCACAGCCGTCGACGTGTAGGCGTTGTGGGGCGCCGCGCGGGTGTTGATGCGGTGGAACGCCGCACCGCCCCCCGACAGCGCGTCGACGTCGTAGATGAGCGACCCGTCCATCGGCGGGATGACCTGCTCGAGCGTCTTCGTGTCGCCACCGTAGTGCGCGAACGCCGAGCGGAACTCCGCAGCCCACCGAACGAAGTACGGCCGTCCACTCCGAACGGGGCCGACCATGTCGGCGTCGCCCTCCTGGAAGACGAGCATGTATCGGTCCTCACCGCCGTCGGCCGGCGCCTGGTAGACGATGGACGCGGCATTGAAGCCGGCCTGCGGCCTCGCCTGCACGTTGTCATCGATCATGACCGCGAGCGGCAGACGGGCCGCCCGGGCGGGATCGGTCTTGACCCCGTTGATGCGAGCGATGTCCGGCGGCAGGACGGGTCCGGCCGACGCGCTCGGCGAGACGGCGGCGACGCTCGCGGTCGGGTTGCTGGTCGCGGCTACGGTCAGCCGACGGCGTCGCCGACAAGCTCGCCGATGCGGCCGCGGCTCGAAGGGCCAGGTGTCGTCACGGCGGGCGGCGCCGTCACGACGGCGGCAGACGGCGGGGTCGACCCGCAGCGCGGCGGCCAGCGACACGACGACGACCAGGGCGCCGAGCCGCGACGGTCGCGCGCCGCGAACCTTCTCCCGATCCGCTGCTGGCGGCGAACCGAGGGCGCGGAGGGCGCTCAGGGGGCGCTCTTGTTGTACGCGCTGTCGGCCCCGAACGCTTTGATCGAGAGCTTCGCGATCCGTTCCTTGTCGAGCAGGAGGATGTACGAACTGCCCGGAACGGCCGGGGTATTCGAATACGGCGGTCCAAGCACGTATCGCTGCGTCTGGTCGTCGCCGATCTGCTTCGCGAACTTCAGGTAATCGCGGATCTTGTCGGCCGGGAAGTCGGTCCGGATGGTCTTCGATGCCACATCGAGGAGATCCGGCAGCTTCTGGAGCGCCGACGGCGTCGTCATCTTCGTGCGCAGGGCAGCGATGACCTGCTGCTGGCGCGCGGGCGCGGGTGAAGTCGCTGTCGCCGAGGCCCTGCCGCGAGCGCACGTATGCGAGGCCGATGCGGCCGTCGAGATGATGCTTGCCCGCCGACAGCGTGAACCCGTAGGTGCCATCGAACCAGTCGTAGAGCGGGTCGTCGATCGCCCGTGGATTGTCGACATCGACGCCGCCGACGAGGTCGATCATCTTCGAGAATCCGTCGAGATTGACCTGCGCGTAGTAATCGACCGGGACGCCGATGATGTGACCGATCTGGCGCGTCAGCGTGCCCATCGGGCCATCCGGATACTTTCCCGGCTGATTGCGTGCCGCCGTCATGAGCGAGTTGATCTTGCCGTGGTAGGTCCCGCCCGGAATACAGCTCGAACTCCGAGATGTCACGCGGGACGCTCATCATCACCGCGGTCTTGTCGACCGTGTCGAAGCTGAGGACCAGCATCGTGTCGGTGAGCGCATGTTCCCGGTCGTGGCCCGAATCCACGCCGGTCAGCAGGATCGTCACCCGGTTCGACGGCGCCCGGCTGCACGACGGGCGTCGGGCTCGAACCGGGGGCCGCGGCGTCCTCCGTGGCAGTCGCGCCCGGCGCACGGCTCTCGGCCGGACCTGCTGTCCCTGAGCCGACCGCGACCGGGCGCTGACGTCTCGCCCGGCAACGGTTCGAAGATCGCCGTCCCCGCCTGGTAGAACGAGGCTGCGACGTAGCCGACATAGACGTGCATCGCGAGCACGGCGACGACGAGGACACCGAGGCCGATCCGGGCGGTGGCTGCGGCGCGGGCCGTCGACGGAACCGAGCTGGAACGCGCTGCCGATCGCGAACAGGCGCCAGACGCACAGCGCGAACGTCCAGGCGATGACCGCCGCGGCGAACGCGGGATCGATCATCTGGACCGCGAAGAGATCGGCCCCGCCAGCCACCTGGATGACCACGTACGCGGCGAGCACAAGGACCGGCAGCCCGAGGATCGCGGCCCATGCCCAGCGAGCGGCGTACGCGTGGCCGAGCCCGGGCCACAGGAACGAAAGGGTCGCCGCCAGTAACGGCTGGGGCCGTGCGGCGTCTGGGACAGTGCGCTTCGACAAGACGGCGCGGAGTCTAGCACCCGCCGTGTCGTGGCCCGTCAAGGGGGCCGATTTGGCCAGTGACAGCAAACACCCGGCATGTAGAATGCGGCCCTCGCCGGTTCGGGAACCGGAGAGCACGGGGTGGAGGGAAGAGGTGAACCGTTGATCCGGCGTCACGCCGCGGTCCTTCGCGTCGCATTGGCCGGCCTCGACGCACTGATGGCCATCGGGGCCCTGGTCGTCGCCGGCTATTTCCGATTCGGCTCGTCGTCGCCGCTCGAACCGGTCCTGTCGGTCATCCCCAACCCGATCCTGGCGGTCGGGGCGTACGCGGTCGGATGGCCCGTCGTCCTGTGGACGCAGGGCCTGTATCGGACGCGGGCCCGATGGACGATCCGGAGCGAGATCACCGACATCGTCCGGGCCACGTTCCTGTTCGCGGTCGGCAGCGCGAGCATCCTGTTCCTCGCCCGCCTGCCGGACGTCAGCCGCGGCGTCCTGCTGATCCTCTTCCCGATCCTCGCGATCACGGCGCTTGTGACGCGGCTCGCCCTTCGTTCGTTCCTGGCCTATCTGCGGCGGGCCGGCCACAACACGCGCTACATGCTCGTGCTCGGCGTGAACGGCCCCGCGCAGGCGTTCGCCGACATGATCGAATCCCAGACGGCGATCGGCCTTTCGGTCGTCGGCCATCTCGACGTCGGCGGTGAGACCGCGACCGTCACCCGCCCGATCCTCGGCGCGCTCGAGGACATCGAGCGGATCCTCCACAACGGTGTCATCGACGAGGTCGCGATCTGCCTGCCGGTGACCCAGTGGAGCCGGATCGACGAGATCGCGCGTCTGTGCGAGGAGGAGGGCAAGATCGTCCGGATCCCGATGTACGTCCTCGAGCACGCGCTGTCAGTGGGGCGGGTCGAGGAATTCGGCGGGCTCCCGATCTATTCGATCGTCACGGGACCCGATCGCGTCGCGAGCCTGGTCGCCAAGCGCGCACTCGATGTCGTCGCCTCGGTCGGGCTGCTCGTCCTGCTGACTCCGGTCTACCTGGCGATCTCTGCCGCGATCCGCCTCACGTCACCGGGGCCGATCCTGTTCACCCAACGTCGCGTGGGTCTCAACGGCCGGGTGTTCGAGCTGGTGAAGTTCCGGACCATGGTTGCGGACGCCGAGGAGCGTCTGACCGACCTCATGTCGCGCAACGAGATCAACGGGCATGCCTTCAAGATCACCAACGACCCGCGGGTCACCCGGCTCGGTGCCTTCTTGCGGGGCTCGTCGCTCGATGAGCTGCCCCAGCTGTGGAATGTCCTCCGGGGCGAGATGAGCCTCGTCGGTCCGCGCCCGCCACTGCCGTCGGAGGTCGCCGGTTACGACGTCTGGCATCGGCGCCGGCTGTCGATGAAGCCGGGAGTGACCGGCCTCTGGCAAGTCGGCGCGCGGCGCGAGCGCGACTTCGATCGATGGGTCGAACGCGACCTCGAGTACATCGATGGTTGGTCGCTGTGGCTCGACGTCAAGATCCTGTTCCGAACGATCCCGGCCGTCTTGGGACGGGAGGGGCGGTAGCCGCCCGCCCTCGGTCGCCTCGCCTCAGGGACCCGGGAAGTCCGAGCCCTTCGCGCGTGCGTCTTTGACGAACCTGTCGCCGACGACCAACAGGCCCGCGAGTGCCCACGGGAGCACCGCGACCTGTGGCTCGACAAGCGTCGGCAGGAGAAGGCCGACGAACACCACCGTGACGACGGTCCCGAGCAGCGACAACGGGATGACGGTGTCCATTCGCCGGAGCGTCCCGATGGCCAGGGCCGCCAACGATACCGTCCAGAGGAGAGCCCAGAGCAAACCGAGCCATCCGAGCGTCAGGCCCATCGTCAGATACCACGACTCTGCGAAGTACGCGGGCCTTTCTTCGCTGCCGGGGACACTCCTGGATCCCACGTTTCCGAGACCGACGCCGAATGCGTGAATCGTGACGAGTCGCACGCCGTCTTGAAGCGACGTGATGTGATCGACCGTCGAGCCTTCGACTGGCGGAGCAGTCGGTCGATTCGCGGTTCCCGGCGCAGGACTGGACCCCGGTGCTGGAGGGTTGCCTTCGCCGGTCAGGGTGATCATCGTGCTCCGGATCAGATCGACCCCTCCACGGCTGGCATACACGACGCCACTCACGGCTACCGCCGGGATCGCCACGACCAGGATCATCGCGACGACCGGACGGGTCAGCTGGCCACGAACTGCGGCTGCGACGAGTACGAACGTGCCACCGATCGCCGCCGCGACGATGGCACTCCTGGAGAACGTCAGGGCCACGGCAACCACGAGGATCGGAAGGACCAAAAGCGCGACTCTTCGCTGATCGGCTCGGGCCACGATCGTGGCGGTAGTCACCGCGATCAGCATCGCGAGGTATGTTCCGAACTCCACCGGCGAGGACAGGGTCCCGGCCGACCTGGGTCCATCCAGATACTGGGCAGTGAATGTGTAGGGATCGACTGACCCGGAATCCCCCAGTACGCTTCCACGAAATCCCCACCCGAGCAGCCATCCCTGGATGATGCCAAACGCGCCAACGAGGCCGGCAGCGATCACCGTGCTTCTCAGGTAAGGACGGTCGTCGAGCATGCCCAGCCGCACCGCGACGTAGACGCCGACGGGGAACAGCAACAATCGCGCCGCGTTGATCGCAATGAAGCGTCGGCTGAGCGACGAGCGTTCCGGCGATGAGGACGACCAGCGCAAGGGCGAGCAGGTCGAAGGGATGAAACCGACGAGTCGCGGCGTTCGTCCTCGGGTTTCGCGCGAGACGCACGATCGCCAGGACAACGATGACGCCGAGGGCGACCTCTTTCCACGCCGACGTCAGGACGAGCGCAGCCCCGCCGAGGCCAAGGTCGATGTTGGCGACCCTCATCACGAGGGGATGGATCGGAAACAGGACGATGACGGCGATCAACATCATCCCTGGCCGGGCGACGGCCGACAACGCAACTCCGGCCAGGAATATCGCCGCGGCGACGCTTCCGTGCGTCAGGACAATCCCCGCGGCACCTGCGGCAAGGAGCAGCAGTCCAGCGATCAACAACCGGGCGCGTGTCGCCTCGGCGGTCGAGGGACGATCGAGTCGAGCGCTCGTCATTCGCTAAATCTCGCTCGAATCGCCCACCAGAGGATCCATGGGTCGTCGACGAGATAGCGCCGTGCCAGTCGGCGCGGCTCCTGGACGAGCCGGAACAACCACTCAAGGCCGATCTTGGTCATCCATCCAGGCGCTGCACGGAATCTCCCCGCCAGGATGTCGAGGCCCGCGCCGACTCCGATGAGGATGCTGGACGACAGATCTTCCCGATGCGCCTGCATCCAGAGCTCCTGCTTCGGTGCCCCGAGCGCGACGAACAGGATGGACGGCGGATCGGAGGCGATGGCTCGGACGATCTCCTCATCGGCGTCCGAACCGATCTCGAACCCCATGGGCGGCGAGATCGCGTGCCGTATCTCAATACCCGGATTTGCGTTCACGAGCTTCTGGGCGGCGGTGGCCGCCACACCGGGGCCTGCGCCCATGAGTCCGAGCGAGAGACCGCGGCGTCCACAGATCCTCGCCAGGCGTGGCAGAAGCAGCCGCCCCGTCACGGTCCTGCGAATCGGGCGACCGGCGATCCGGGAGGCGTAGACGATCCACATGCCGTCCGGTAGCCGCAAATCGGCTCCATTCACGGAATCACGAAACGCCAGGTCGCGGCGGGCCCGCACGACATAGTCCACGTTGGGCGTGCAGACGTAGCGCCCGCCCTGCCGGTTCTCCTCGAGCCATGACGTGATCAGCGCGTCAGCCTCGCTCGCGACGATGTCGTGGACGAGGACGTCGCCGATCGTCACGACGCGCGGCTCCGCTCATGCATGGCCCCGATCGGTCTCATCTCGGCCGGTGACTGCCTGGAACGCCGCCCGGATGCTCTGTTCGAGGAACTCCGGTCGGTGATGCTCACGGACATACCTGCGTCCGAGCTCGGCCGTCGAACGCCAGCATTCGTCGTCCGTGAGCAGCTGGACGACGGCGTGCGCGAACGAGGCAGCGTCCTCACGGCGGAAGCAGCCGTGACCATCCGGGAACGCCAGACCACGGGCGCCGAGAGGAGTGGACACCGTCGGCACGCCTGCGGCCATGAGATCGAGGAGCTTCATTCGGATACCCCCGCCGATATGAAGAGGGACGATCGCGACCCGCACTTTGTCGAATACGGGCGCCAGATCGTCGACGTATCCCCTGACCCGAATCCCGTCGACGCCGTCGAGCTGGTTGATCGCGGGACCGGCATTGGGACCGACAAGCACCCACTTCACGTCTGGTATCACGGCGCGGATCCGCGGATACACCTCGGTGCGAAACCAGAGGAGACCGTCCTCCACACCAAACCAGCTCATCGTTCCGAGTGAAAGGATGGTCCGGTCAGCCGGGGGGTCGCGCCGGGGCTCTCGAACAGGGGGCGCAGGCATGGGGATCAGACGGGTCCGTACGACACCCAAGTCACGCAGCAAGCGGTCGTCATCTGGGGCAAGGATCAGGACTTCGTCGAATCGCGGCAGCAACCGACGCTCGGATCGGCGCAGCTTGACTGCCTCGAGGCGCGCCCACCATCGAGCGGCCCGAGTCCGGCCCGTCATGACCGCAAGCCGATACGCCTCGGACTCGACGTTCTGGCAGGCGTAGGTCGATCTGCTGTCGGCGCGCCAGTAGGGTGCGACCCCGAATTGATCGTAGTGGACCAGGTCGTAATCCCCGGTTGCGTGACGTTCATCGAGAAGCCTTCGGAGCGCCGCGCTCTCGAACTTGCGCAGCCGGTAGGGTGAGCGCGAGAAGATACTCCTCAAGGCCTCGTACACCTGTCTCGTCCGGTGCAGACCGAATGTGAAGGGGTGTCGGACGACCGTGACTGAACGGCACAAGCGACGTGAGCTCCGACGACGTCGAGATCGCCCATCGGATCCGCCAGGGCAACGAGATCGACGTCGCAGAAGGATGCGAACGCCTGAAGATTTCGGAGCGTCGCGATGCGACCTCCCCCGTCGGGTGGCCAGGGAAGGTCGGCGGCCACGAAAAGAACGCGCGGACGACGATCCGAATCCGGTTCGATCAGGCGCTCTCCTTCGATCTGAACGTGTGTCCCGTCGCGACCATCGTCTCGACGGTCTCAAGCGCTTCGCAAGTCCTCGGGGGTCCGCGCTCGTGGAAGCCGACACCGTACACTCTGGCATGCTGCGCGGCGGCTGAAGTATGCAAGCTGACGCCGCCGAGGGGATCGACCGTTCGAGCACGCCGGCGAGGGACGTATGGCCAAGACTGCGCTCATCACAGGCATAACCGGTCAGGACGGGTCGTATCTCGCGGAGCTGCTGCTCGATAAGGGCTACCGCGTGGTGGGCGTAACGCGGCGATCGAGCACCGTGACGAATGAGCGGATCGTCCATCTCGCGGACCGCCTCGAGCTCGTCCAGGGCGACCTGCTCGATCAAGCCTCGTTGGTCGAAGCGATCCGTACTGTCGAACCCGACGAAGTCTATAACCTCGCCGCCCAAAGCTTCGTCCCAACATCCTGGAATCAGCCGGTCCTGACGGGCGAATTCACCGGCCTCGGCGTAACCCGGATGCTCGAGGCGATCCGTCAGGTCGATCGACGGATCCGGTTCTATCAAGCGTCATCGAGCGAGATGTTCGGGCGCGTGCGCGAGACGCCGCAAACCGAGATGACGCCTTTTCACCCGCGGAGTCCATACGGCGTGGCCAAGACGTACGGTCACTTTCTGACGGTCAACTATCGCGAAAGCTTCGGTCTCTTCGCGGTTTCCGGGATCCTGTTCAACCACGAGTCGCCCCGGCGCGGCCTGGAGTTCGTCACTCGGAAAGTGACGGATGCGGCCGCCAGGATCGCGCTTGGGCAAGCGTCCGAATTGCAGATGGGCAACCTTGACGCCCACCGGGACTGGGGCTACGCCGGCGACTACGTTCGTGCTATGTGGCTGATGCTTCAACGCAGCGAACCAACCGACTATGTGGTCGCCACTGGCGAAGCCCATTCCGTACGAGAGCTCTGCGAGGTCGCGTTCGCCCACGTCGGGCTCGATGCCGATCGCTATCTGCGGATCGACGATTCGTTGATTCGACCAGCCGAGGTGGACCATCTCGTCGGCGATGCGTCAAAGGCTCGACGAGAGCTGGAATGGAAGCCCGACATCGGGTTCACGGAGCTGATCAAGATGATGGTCGACGCCGATGTCGCCCGGATCGAGGGCAAGACGGTCCTTCGGGCAGGCCCAGCGAGCATCGCCGGGTGAGGGTCCTCCTCACAGGTGGCCAGGGGTTCGTCGGCAGGTACCTCCAGAGGGAGCTTCTCAGCGCCGGTCACCAAGTCGTCGCTCCGTCGTCGAACGAGCTCGATGTTCGGGACGCGGACGTCGTCTCCTCGGCCGTCGCGACCGTCCGACCCGATGGGGTCGTCCACCTCGCCGCGATCGCGCACCCGCTCGATGCGTCAGCCGACCCGCCGCTCGCATTCGGCATCGCCGTCGGGGGCACGGCGAACGTCATCGAGGCCATTCGCACGGCTTCGCCTGAAGCTCAAGTACTCGCGATCAGCTCTGCCGCCGTCTATGGGTCCCGTCCCGACGTGCCTGTCTCGGAGGACAAGCCGGCAAACCCGGACTCCATCTACGGGATGGCGAAGCTGGCCTCCAAATCGATCGCGCTGGCAGGAGCGCTGCGCTATGGCTTGCGAGTCACCGTGGTCCGACCGTTCAACCATTCGGGACCGGGCCAATCATCGAAATTCGTCCTGCCGGCACTCGCGGAGCGGGTCCTCGCGGCGTCACGGCCGGGTGGAGCTCCGATCCGCGCGGGAAACCTCGCGGTCCGACGCGACTTCCTGGATGTCCGGGACGTGGTCCGAGCCTATCGCCTTCTGCTGGAACTGAGCGATGGTCGCGCGGACGGCCGCGTCGTCAACGTTGCGTCCGGTCGGTCGGTGGCGATCCGCGACCTGGTCGACGGGTTGATCGCTCTCTCCGGTCGGGACGCCGAGGTCGTCACGGATCCCGGTCTCGTCCGCCCGGATGACGTCGCGGAGTCGCGCGGCGACGCGACGCTCCTCACCGAGTTGACCGGCTGGCAGCCACGCGTCGACGTCGACACGATGGTCGCCGACGCGTGGGCCGACGCCATGGCACGCTCGATGGCTCAGGCGTAGACGAGCACAGCCGGCCGTGACGTTGGAGCAGCCCGCGTCATTCGAGCAGCCCGGGTCGGTGGAGCCGGCGTCAGTCGCACAGCCGGCGTCGGCCCAGCAGCCCGGGTCGGTAGGCCGCGACACGATCGTTCTGTTCGCGGGGAACGCCATCCTTCGTGGATCGGCATTCGTCGGGATCGTCATCCTTGCCCGGCAGCTCGCACCGTCGGACCTCGCCGTCGTGGTCTATGCCCAAGCCGTGGTCGCGTACCTGCTGGTGGCGATGGAACTTGGCTGGACGACCGCGGGGATCAGCTTGGTCGCGCGCGACCCTTCGCGGTCACGCCCGGTCCTCGGGGCGGTATTGGTTGCCCGCATCGGGTTCGCCGTCGTGGGCCTCGCGTTGATCTGCGCTGTGGTGATCCTGCTCGGGATCGGGCAGCCGCTCGCCATGGTGGTCGTCCTCTATGCGATCGCCGCCGCCATCGCCGCATTCGACGTCACCTGGCTGAGTCAGGCGCTGGGCTCGACCGTCCCGCGGGCGATCGTGGCCGGGATCACGGGCTTGCTTGGGCTCGGGGCGATGATCGCCCTCCTGACGCTGGCGCCAAGTCCGCTCGCCGCCCCGCTGGGCGCTATCGCAGCCGCTCTTGTTGCGTCCGCCACTGCGATCGTCCTCGTCTTCGGACGCCATGGATCTCCGGCCATGCCTACCAGGAGCCTGTTCATGGCGATCGCCCGATTTGCGCTCCCACTGGGCGTCTCCAGCCTCCTGGCGCAGGTGTACTACAACTTCGACCTCATCCTCATCGGGCTCACCCGTCCGGCGATCGAGGTTGCGACGTACGGGGCGATCTACAAGATCGTGCTGGGACTCCAGATGATCTCGCTCGTGTACGCGTCCGTGTATCTGTCCCGTTATGCGTTCGCACACGCGTCGGACGGGCGCCGAATTCGACGAGATGCTACGGGTCAACCTTCGGCTTCTGGGATGGTTCGCGCTACCCGTGGCAGTCGGCGGGACGATCCTTTCCGCCAAGATCGTCGACGCGTTGTTCGGTGGCGAGTACGTCGCGGGAGCCGTCCCCCTCGCCGTCCTGCTGTGGGCGATGTTGTTGGCCTTTCTCAGTAGCACGATGATCTCGGCACTTTCCGCCATCGGCCGTGGTGGCCTCGTCACTCGCGCGATCCTGATCGGGACAGCCGTCAACGTTGTGGCGAACCTCGTCCTCATCCCGCGGTTCGGGATGGTCGCGGCAGCGACGGTGACGCTCCTGACGGAGCTGATCGTCTTCGGCGTTGTCGCGGGACAGCTGCCCGCCGCCTCGGGCCTTCGCGACACCATCAGGTCCATCCCACCGGCATTGACGATGGGTGCTGTCCTCTTGGCGTTGGAGGTCGTCGCGGGCGGGACACCCGTGCTGATCTCGATCGCGCTCGGTGCATGCGTGTATGTCGCGGCCGGGCTCATGATGCGGTCCTGGCCAGAGGAAGATCGTGAACGGGTCATGAGGGCACTGCGACCCGGGATGCCCGGTCGGCACGTCGTGCCCTAGGCCGTCGGCTATCCTCTGGCCCGAGTCACAGGAGGAGGCGGCGGTGACAAGAACAGCCGCGGTCACAGGTGCCGAGGGATTCATCGGGTCGCACGTCGTCGAAGCGCTGGTTGCCGCGAGGTGACCGTGTCCGGGCGATGGTGCAGTACAACTCGTTCGACTCGTGGGGCTGGCTCCAGACGCTTCCCAAGGCCGCCCTCGAATCGATCGACGTCCAGCTCGGCGACGTCCGAGACCCGTCGTCAGTGGGCGCCCTGATCGAAGGCTGCGACACCGTGTTCCACCTCGCGGCGCTGATCGCGATCCCGTACTCCTATCGGGCGCCGCGGTCGTACGTCGAGACGAATATCCTCGGTACGTTGAACCTCCTGGAAGCGGCCCGTCGCGACGACGTTGGGCGCATCATCCACACCTCCACGAGTGAGGTCTATGGCAGCGCTCGCACGGTTCCCATCGACGAAAGTCATCCCCTCCAGGGCCAGTCGCCATATTCGGCGTCGAAGATCGGAGCCGACAAGCTCGTCGAGAGCTTCCATCTTTCGTACGGCCTTCCGGTCGTGACGCTGAGACCCTTCAATGCATACGGCCCGCGTCAGTCGACGAGGGCTGTGATCCCGACGATCGTGACGCAAATTCTCAATGCAGACCGAGCAGCGGGCGAGGCCGTCACTGTGGAGCTCGGCGACATTCGTCCGACTCGCGATTTCACGTTCGTCAAGGACACGGTCCAGGCATTCCTCGCCGTTGGAGACGCACGGCCCGAGGACGTCGTCGGCCGGACGCTCAATTGCGGGACCGGCGTCGAGGTCTCGATCGCGGACCTCCTCGCGCTTGTCGGCGACATCACCAACCACCCTGTCGAGGCAGTCGAGCGTGGAGACCGGATGCGACCAGCTGACTCAGAGGTCTCGAGGCTCGTCTGCGACAGCACGCGGTTGCGTGAGGCGACGGGCTGGATACCGACGAGATCGCTCCGCGACGGCTTGGCCGAGACCATCGCGTGGTTCGAGGATCCGACCAACCTCGCACGTTTCCGGTCCGACCGGTTCACGGTGTGACGACTCGTCACGCCGTCGTCCTCGCCGGCGGTCAAGGGACTCGGCTGAGACCGTTCACCACGACGATACCGAAGCCGCTCGTACCGATCGGCGATGACTCCGCGATCGTGGAGATCGTTCTTCGGCAGCTCGCTCGCGACGGCTTCGGCCGAGTGACGGTAGCGATCGGGCACCTTGGGCAATTGATCCGAGCCTATGTAGGGTCTGGCCAGCAATGGGGCATCGATATCGATTACGCCGTCGAGGACACGCCACTCGGCACGATCGGCCCCGTTGTCGAGATGCTCGAACGGCTGCCTGAGCACTTCCTCGTGATGAACGGCGACATCCTGACGGATCTTTCATATCGTGACCTGCTCGACCGCCACATCGCGTCCCCGTCGCCGATCACGGTGGCGACATGCGGTCGTGAGGTCGCGATCGATTTCGGGACCCTCGAGGTCGCAGATGGCAACATCGTGGCCTTCGTCGAGAAGCCCGTGCTCCGCTATCGCGTCAGCATGGGCGTATATGCCCTGTCGCGTGCCACGCTGGCTGCGTATCCTCGCGGGCGTTCATTGGGGTTCGATCAGGTGATGCTCGATCTCATCGCGGCAGGTCAGAGGCCGGCCTCGTTCGCACATGACGGCTACTGGCTCGACATCGGCCGGCCTGAGGACTACGACCGTGCCAATCTGGAGTTCGCCGAGTGGCGCGACCGACTCCTTGCGGGAGGGTGACCGCGGCACGATGCGTCCGGCACCGGCTGCGCCAGCGTTGACCGAGCCCAAACCTGGTGAGGCGATGGCCATCCGTTTCATCACGCCGATCCCATTCGGTCTTGCGTTCGGTGGCCGCGAGCGACTTGCGCTGGCAACGCTCAACGCGTTACGGGATCGTGGCGTAGGTGCAGGCCCGCTCGATTGGTGGGATCCAGGCGCCGACGTCCACCTGCTCCACGTGATCGGCGCCGAGTCCGGGATGTGGGAACCGGCTGCGCTCGCCCGCCGACGCGGCATCCCCGTGGTCGTCTCTGCGGTCATCAGTCTGGGACCTAGACTCGGGCGTCAGCGGATGTGGAGGCGCTTCGATCGATGGCTCCCGATGCGGACGTCGTTTCGCTATCGGCGGGACCTTCTTCATCTTGCCGACGTGGTCATCGCAGCGACGACAACGGAGCAGCTTGTCCTCGAGTCCCTGTTCGGGATCCGATCGGAACGGATATCGGTCATTCCCAACGGGATCGACGACCATTTCTTCAGCTGCTGATCCGGCGCCATTTCGTTCCGCGTCCGGGCTCGACCGATTTGTTCTCAGCGTCGGAGTCATCAGCAGGCTGAAGGGCCAGCGCGAGGTGCTGGCTGCCGCCCGCAGCCTTGGGATGCGGTCGGTGTTCATCGGCCAGGCGAACGACCGTCGCGACCCCTACGTGGCGGACTTCCTTCGGGACGTCGATCGCGACGAGGACAGCCGCTGGTTCGAGTCGATGGACGGCGAGCTCCTGGCAAGCGCGTACGCTGCGGCCGACGTATTCGTGCTCGCGAGCAAGTCCGAAAATCTGCCCCTGGTCGCGCTCGAAGCACAGGCAGCAGGGACGCGGCTCGTACTGAGCGACCTTCCTCAGCATCGGGAGGTCTTCGGCGAGGCGGCCGCGTACTGCCGGCACGCCGACGTGCCGAGCATCGGAGCTGCCGTCGAGCAGGCTCTCGGCACCGTGCGGCGTACGAAGGTTCCTCCGATCGCATGGTCATGGGCACGCGTCGCGGAATCGCTGGAGGCCGTCTATGACGGGATCCTGCACTCTGGCCGTCACGTCGATGGATGACCGAGAGGACGGCACGCGGCTCGACGGAGAAGAGCTGCGCTACTACCGTCTCACCGAGACGTGGAACGCCAAGTTCTGGCGACGGACAGGCGGTCCGGGGGACCTCGCCGGGACCGTTTGCCTCGACCTCGGCTGTGGCGTCGGGGCGCTCACGACCGATCTCGTTCGACTCGGCGCGGCACGCGCGACCGGAATCGATCCCGATGAGGATAGGATCAGGGTGGCCCGTGCGGCGGCACGAGCATTACAGGCCGATGTCGCCGAGCGCGTCGACTATCGGGCGACGACGATCCAGGGGATCGAAGGGCAGGCGATCTTCGACGTCATCGTGAGCCGGGATACCTTCGAGCACATCCACGACTTGTCTGATGTCCTCGCCCATGCGGCCCGCCTCCTGCGTCCGGCTGGCCGTATGTACGTCGGTTTCGGACCGATGTACAGAAGCCCGTTTGGCGATCATGGCCTGCTGGGTATGCGGATCCCATGGCTTCACCTGCTTGTTGCACCGATGCCAAACGCTCCTCGATTCGGAACCTGGCCGAGTGTGCGCCGGCTTCGCCTGCTTGATCGCGAGCTGAACGGGCTGTCTCTCGCGGAGATCCGCACGATCATCGAACAGTCCCCGCTTGAAGCCGAATGGCTCACGGCGAACGTCAGCGATCACCCTGCTGTCCGCGCGCTCAACCAGCTGACGAGGCTACCGGCGACCCGGGAATATGTGGCCATCAACGCATATGGGCTGTTGCGCCACCGGGGCTCTGGAACTCGATCGGTCTCGACGGACTCGCGGCCGGTCGTACCCGGCGCGGCCGACCTACATCATCACCAGGCCGCCGTCCACGGCCGAGGACCTGGCCCGTGATGAACGCGGCCTCGTCGCTGACGAGGAAGGCGACCGCGGCGGCGATCTCCTCGGTCGTTCCGAAGCGCCCGAGCGGGGTCCGGTTGACGATCTCCGCCTTGAGCGCGTCGGGCAGGTCCTGGGTCAGCTCGGTCAGGACGAACCCGGGAGCGACCGCGTTGACGGTGATCGACCGGCTCGCCAGCTCGCGTGCGCTGGCCTTCGTCAGGCCGATCAGCCCGGCCTTCGCCGCCGAGTAGTTCGCCTGCCCGGTCTGGCCCGCCTGGCCCGAGACCGACGTGATGTTGATGATCCGCCCGGAGCGGGCCTTGAGCATCGGCCGGGTCACGGCCTTGGTCATCCAGAAGGCCCCGAACAGGTTCGTCTCGAGGACCTCGCGCCAGGCCTCCTCGGACATCCGCATGATGAGGTCGTCGCGGGTGACGCCGGCGTTGTTGACCAGGATGTCGATCTTGCCGAACGCCTCGAGGACCGACTTCACGACGCGTCTCGGCGGCACCGGCCTCGCGAGCGTCGCCCTGGACCGCGAGTGCCCGGCGGCCAAGCCCTTCGAGCCCAGCGGTGCACTCGCCGGCGGCCGCAGCGTTCCCCTTGTACGTGAACGCCACGTCGGCGCCCTGTGTCGCGAGCCGCGTGGCGATCGCGCGCCCGATGCCGCGCGAGCCGCCCGTGACCAGGGCGACCTTGCCGGTCAGGTCGATCATGCGTGGACCTCCGTCGCTGGCGCGGCGCGCGGCTCGCCGGGCACGACGTCGTCGAGCGGCACGTCCACCCGGCCCGGCTGGGCCATGATCGCCGCGAGCGCGTCGGGGATCGGATCGACCGAGTCCCAGTCGACCGGCAGCCGGACCTGGACATCCTCGGGCTTGACGGCCGCGTCGCCGGCGATGCCACGAGCGGGATCGGCCGTCCACTCGAGCGCGACCGCGCCCGACGTGAAGCCCGCACCGAAGGCCACGATGACGATCCGGTCCCCGACCGCCACCCGGCCCTCGTTGACGGCTTCGGCCAGCGCGATCGGCACCGACGCGGCCGACGTGTTGCCGTACCGGTCGAGATTCACGTACATCCGGTCCATCGGCAGGTTCGAGACCCTTGGCGACCGCTTCGATGATCCGGATGTTCGCCTGGTGCGGGATGAACAGCGCGATGTCGGAGGGCTCGAGGCCCGGCCTGTTCGATGGCGGCCAGCGCCGTCGAAGCCAGGGTCCGCGTCGCGAACCGGTACGTCTCCTTGCCTTCCATCCGGATGTAGTGCTCGCCTCGGGCGATCGTCGCGGCCGAGGGCGGGCTCTTCGCTCCGCCGGCCGGCAGCCAGATCATGTATGCGCCCTGCGGCTCCGTCGTGAGCTCCATCCCGAGCCCGCCGCCCGGCTCGTCCGACGCCGACACGACGACCGCGCCCGCGCCGTCGCCGAACAGGATGCAGGTGTTCCGGTCGGTGTAGTCGAGGAACCGCGTGAGCAGCTCGGCGCCGATCACGAGGACGTGCTTCGCGAGCCCGCTCGTCACGTACGCATGGGCCGTCGAGTAGGCGTAGACGAACCCGGAACAGGCGGCCGCCACGTCCATCGCCGCCGCCCGCGTGTTGCCGATCGCCTCCTTGACCAGCGCCGCCGTCGAGGGCATCCAGTAATCGGGCGTCAGCGTCGCGAGCAGGATCAGGTCGATCTCGTCGGGGTCGATGCCGGCCGTCCGGATGGCCCGAAGCGAGGCGACGGCCGCCATCGAGGCAGTCGTCTCGTGCGCGGCAGCCACTCGCCGCTCGCGGATCCCGGTCCGCGTCCGGATCCACTCGTCGGACGTCTCGACCATCCGCTCGAGGTCCTTGTTCGTGAGGACCTGGGTCGGGGCGTAGCGCCCCCAGCCGGTGATGTGGGCGGAGCGCGGGTGTGTCGTCACAGAGGTTCCACCTCGATGAGTGGCTGCTTGGCCTTGACCAGGGCTCCGCTCTCGGGCACGACCCGGACGACGCGTCCGGCGAGGTCCGACTTGATCTCGTTGAACAGCTTCATCGCCTCGATGAGGCCGATGACCTGGCCGATCGCGACCTCGCCGCCTGCCCTGACGTATGGCGCGGTGCCGGGCGCAGGTGACGCGTAGAAGATCCCGGTCAGCGGCGCCTTGACGCTCGGGCGGGCGGTGGCCCCGGGTCGTGGCCGGCAGTCGCATCGCCAGCCGGCGGACGTCGGCTTCCGGCGCGGCAGCCACGGCCCCGCCCCCACCGGGCGCAGCGACGGCCACCGCCCCGATGGCGACCTGCTTGCGCAGGATCACACCGGTCTCACCCGACTGGATCTCGAGCTCGGAGAGGTCGGAACGCTCGAGCAGCTCCGCGAGCCGGTCGATCAGCCCGAGGAGTTCGAGATCGCCGCCGTCGGTCGGCTCCGGCACACCGAGCGCCGTCTCGTCGGTCGAGGCGGCCGGCGAGGTCTCCTCCGTCATCGATCCGCTGTCGCGAAGATCAGGGCCGTGTTCTGGCCGCCGAACCCGAACGAGTTGCTGAGCGCGGTCCGGACCTCGCGCTGCGCGGCCCGGTTCGGCGTCAGGTCCAGGCCGTCGCCGGCGGGATCGGGATCATCGAGGTTGATCGTCGGCGGGACGCAGCCGTGCCGCATCGTCAGGACCGTGATGATCGCCTCGATGGCGCCCGCTGCACCGAGCGTGTGCCCCAGCATCGACTTGTTGGCCGTGATCGACAGCTTCGGCGCGTGGTCGCCGAAGATCGTCCGGATCGCCTGCAGCTCGGACTTGTCGCCTTCCGGCGTCGAGGTCGCGTGAGCATTGACGTGGTCGATCGCGTCCGGTTCGAGCCCGGCCTTCGTGAGGGCGATCCGGGCTGCCCGCACCGCGCCGATACCGCCGGGGGCCGGGCAGCGTGATGTGCGAGGCGTCAGCCGTGGCGCCGTACCCGACCAGCTCGGCGAGGATCGTCGCTCCGCGGGCCTCCGCGTGCTCGAGCTCTTCGAGGACGACGACCCCTGCGCCCTCCCCGATCACGAAGCCGTCGCGACCCATGTCGAACGGGCGGGACGCGCCCTCCGGGTCGTCATTCCGAGTGGACAGTGCCCGCATCGCCGCGAACCCGCCGACCATCGGCTCGTAGATCCCGGCCTCGGCGCCGCCGGCGATCATCACGTCGGCATCGCCGCGGCGGATGATCTCACTCGACTCGCCGAGGGCATGGCCACCGGTCGCACACGCCGAAACCGTCGTGAAGTTCGGTCCCGTCATCCCGAACTGGATGGCGATCTGGCCGGAGCCGATGTTGGGGATGCCCATCGGGATGAGGAACGGGCTGATCCGGTCCGGGCCACGGGTGATGTTGGTATTGAAGCCATCGATGAGCGTCCCGACCCCGCCCAGCCCGGTCCCCAGGATGACGCCCGTCCGTTCGGCGAGCTCACCTTCGAACCGTTCCGGGCAGACCGGCCGCATCGAGCGCCTCGCGCGCGGCGACGAGGCCGAACTGGATGTACCGGTCGGTGCGCCGGAGCTCCTTGCGGTCGAGCAACCCGCTGGCGTCGAAATCGCGCGTCTCCGCGGCGACGCGCGAGGCGAGCCGCGAGGGATCGAAGTTCTCGATCGTTCGCACGCCGGGACGTCCGGCGACAAGACCGTCCCACGTCGAGGCCAGGTCATTGCCGAGTGCGGTCACCATGCCCATCCCGGTCACGACGACCCGCCGTCGCTCGCTCATCGCACCAGTTTCCCGGTTCGGATGGTCGCGGCGCGATACACGTCGCCGGGGAGGCCTCGCGCGGAGATGGCGTTGGCCACGGCGAGAGCGTCGAACTCGGTGCGCCGGATCGGTCGCCACGACCTCCCCGTCGGCGACGTCGATCCGGGCCCATGACGCGGTCGGCTCGCCGTCGAACACGTAGCCCGCCGACCCGTCGTTGACGATGATCTTCCAGCCGAGGTCACGGACCTCCGGCAGGTGGGTGTGCCCGCAGACGATGACCCGGGCGTCTGTCGCCGCCACTCGCTCGATGACGACCGTGGGGTCGAGCTCCGGGTCGAAACCGGCCGTCTGGGAGCCCGGCGAGGCGTGGCAGACGAGGATCATCGTTCCGTCGTCGGCGCGGAGGCGTCGTTCCGTCGGCAGCCGGCGCAACCACGCGACCCGCTCGTCGCCGAGCTCGTCGTGGGCCCACTCCGCGGCTGCGACCATCGTGTCCGGGTATGCCGTCGCGGTACTGCGGCCAGGCCGCGCCGTAGTCGAAGTCGGCGACTGCGATGTCGGTGTTGCCCGCGATGATCGCCGCGCCTTCGGCTTCCAACTCCCGAAGCCGGTCCACCGTCCCGGCCGGGTCGGGACCGTTCAGTGCGAGGTCGCCGGCGACCGCCACGAAGTCCGGCTTCTCGGCACGCAACGCGGCCCGAACAGCATCGAGCGCGACCGAATTGCCATGGACGTCGGAGAGCACGATGAACCGGGTCACCTGAGCACGCCCTCTCCCGGGATGATGAAGCTGATGGTGGCTTCGCACGCCGTCTCGCCATCGACGCTCGCGACGCCCCGCCCGCGCCCGAACCGGCCGCCGAGCTTGTCCATCGTGACTTCGAGCCGGAGAGTGTCGCCCGGGCTCACGACCCGCTTGAACCGGCAGTCATCGACGCCGGCGAACAGGCCGATCCGATCGCCGAAGCCCGGCTGCTTGGCCACGTACACCGCCATCGTCTGGGCAAGGGCCTCGACCTGGAGCACGCCCGGCATGACCGGCAACCCCGGGAAGTGGCCCTGGAAGAACCACTCGCTCGAGGTCACGCCCTTGAGGCCGACGATCCGCTTCGCCGCGGGGTCGTACTCGACGATCCGGTCGACGAGCAGGAACGGCCAGCGGTGCGGGATGAGCGCTTCGATCTCGCGGGGCGTGTGGATGGTCTCGGTCACGGGCGACTCCTGGATCATGGCCGTTCAGTCTGGCGGCTTTCGGGGCCGCCACGCGGCTCGGTCTGTGCAGGTATGCACAGCGACGCGCATCACGCGCGCGCCGCCGCCGCGAGGAATGCGGCGCTGCCGACGCGGTCGAGGAGGTTCGTCGTCATGCGGCCCTCGAGGAACGTCTCGTTCGAGAGCATCGCCTGGTGGATGGAGACGTTCGTCGTCAGCCCGTCGACGACCAGCTCGTCGAGGGCGACCCGGCTCCGGGCGATCGCGGTCGCTCGGTCGGGACCCCAGACGATCAGCTTGCCGATCAGCGAGTCGTAGTAGGGCGGCACCTCGTACCCGCCATACAGGTGCGAATCCATCCGCACGCCTGGCCCGCCAGGGGCGTGGTAGCGCTCGACCAGCCCGGCGTCGGGGCGGAACTCATGCTCCGGATCCTCGGCATTGATCCGGAACTCGATCGCGTGACCCCGGAATACCACGTCGGCCTGCGACAGCCCCAGCGGCTCGCCGGCGGCGATCCGGATCTGCATCGCGACCATGTCGAGCCCGGTCACCATCTCGGTCACCGGATGCTCGACCTGGATCCGGCAGTTGATCTCGATGAAGTAGAACGCGCCCGTCGGGTCGACGAGGAACTCCAGGGTGCCGACGTTCTCATACCCGGCCGCGACGGCCGCCCGAACGGCGAGCTCGGCAAGCTCGGCTCGAGCGGCTGGCCCGAGGGCCGGTGTCGGTGCCTCCTCGAGGATCTTCTGGTGGCGCCGCTGGACCGAGCAGTCGCGCTCGCCGAGGTGGATGCCGTGGCCATAGCGGTCGATGGCGACCTGGACCTCGACGTGGCGGTTCTCGTCGAGCCACTTCTCGAGATACAGCGAGTCGTCGCCGAAGGCCGCCTTCGCCTCGGACCGGCAGACCGGGAGCACCGCTTCGAGCTCGCGCGGCGTGCGGACCATCCGCATGCCCTTGCCGCCGCCGCCGGCGGACGGCTTGATGAGGACCGGGTATCCGATGCGGTCGGCCTCGCCAAGGGCGTGCAGGTCGTCGCGAAGCATCCCGTCCGAGCCGGGGATCGTCGGCAGGCCATAGCGCCCCAGCAGCTGCCGCGTCCCGGCCTTGCTCGCGAACCGCTCGAGCACGGCCGCCGAGGGCCCGATGAAGGTCAGGCCGTGGGCCGCCACGACGTCGGCGAAGCCCTCGTCCTCCGACAGGAACCCGTAGCCGGGGTGGATGGCGTCGCAGCCGGTCACGAGCGCGGCCGAGATGACCGCCGGTGCCGACAGGTACGAACGCCGGGCGTCGGCCGGCCCGATGCAGATCGCCTCGTCGGCGACCTGAACGGCGAGCGAATCGCGGTCGGCCTCGCTGTAGGCCACGACCGCCTCGGCACCGAGCGTCCGGCAGGCCCGGAGGATGCGCAGCGCGATCTCCCCGCGATTGGCGATGAGGATCTTCCGAAACACCCTCAGCCCTCGGGCGATGCGCTTGACGCAGCCGCCGATGCGAACTCGATGACGATGAGCTCTTGGCCGAACTCCACGGCATCGCCGGGCTCGACGAGGCTGGCACCGACGATCCCGTCGGCCGGCGCGACGACTTCCTGCGGGATTCCGAGGACGTCCACCGAACCGAGGCGGTCGCCGGCTCGAACCTTCGTCCCGGCTCGTGCCTCGGAGCGAGGGTGGAAGATGCCGACGGCCGGGGAGCTGGCCACCGTCAGGTCGTCATCGTGGGCGCCGTTCCGGCCGTCGCGGCCATCGCGACCGCTGTCGCCGCCGTCGTGTCCGTCCCTGCCGTCTCGTCCACCACGCGCCTCGCGGCCGTCGCGGCCCGGGCCGACCGGCGTGAGCCCGGCGGGCCGGCATGCCCGGCGTGCCCCGCGTGCCCGGCCGACGCAGCACCAGCGCCGCGGCCCCCTCGCTCGCGGTCGCGGTCGGTCGACCGGCGATCGCGCCCAGGCGCGCCCTCGACCGGGCGGCGGAGACGCACCCGCCAATCGCCCTCGCGGACCTCGAGTTCGCCGAGGCCGGTCGCGGCGAGCTTCGCCATGAGCGCGGGCAGCAGCTGGACCGCGAGCCGTTCGATCGCGGCGTGATCGGCCGAACGTTGGGCCGGGGTGCGCGTCGTGTCGATGGCGCGGCCGGGATCGGACGGGATGGTGTCGAGCACTCGCTAGATCTCCTCGCGGGCGGGCGGCTCGTCGCGCGACCGGGACGGTGCGAGGGCTCCGACGGCGCGCCGGCTCGGATCGAGCAGGTCGCGCAGGCGGTCCCCGAGTCCTCGCACGGGCGGTGGCGTGAGCTCCGGAATCTCGGCCTCAGTGTAGGACCCGAGCGACCGATAGCGCCGATAGCGCGATTCGATGAGCGTTTCGATCGGCAGCGCCTCGAGCGCGCCGAGACGGTCGACGATGATCGGCTTGAGGCGACGGGCCGTCTCGGCGGGGTCCGCGTGGGCGCCTTCGCCGGGTTCGGGCACGACGATATCGATGACGCCGAGCGCCTGCTGGTCGGAGGCCGTCATCCGCATCGCCAGCGCCGCGGCCGGTGCCTCGTCGGCGGTCCGCCACAGGATCGAGGCACAACCCTCGGGCGAGATGACGGAGTACACCGCGTTCTCGAGCGCGATGACCACGTCACCGACGGCGATCGCAAGCGCGCCGCCGGATCCGCCCTCCCCGGTGATGACCGTCACGATCGGCGTGCGAAGCCGGCTCATCAGCCCGATCGAGCGAGCGATCGACTCCGCGATGCCGCGCTCCTCGGACTCGGGACCCGGGTGCGCGCCGGGGACGTCGACGAAGGTCACGACCGGTATCCCGACCCGCTCCGCCAGCTCCATGACCCGCATCGCCTTGCGATACCCCTCGGGATGCGGCATCCCGAAGTTCCGCCGGATGTTCTCGTCGGTGTCGGCGCCCTTCTGCTGGCCGATCACCGCGATCCGCCGGCCGTCGAGGCGGGCCAGCCCGGTGACCATGGCGGCGTCGTCGCCGAACAGGCGATCGCCGTGCAGCTCGATGAAGTCGTCCGTCAGCGCGCTGACGAACTCGAGCGTGCGCGGTCGATGGATGTTGCGTGCCAGCTGGACCCGTGTCCACACGGCGTCGCGAGCGTCGTCACCCGTGACGGGCTCGGCGTCGGGCGGCCGCTCGTGGTCGTTCCCCGACACGTCGCCGACCCGCGCGGCCAGCGTCGAGAGGAACGACAGCGGCCGAAAACCGGTCCCGTTCGCGTCGGCCGGGCCTGTTCCGGTGCCGTTGGTCGAGCCGTTGCCGTTCGAGGAGATCGCCGGCACCGCGACGTCGTTCCGGACCGGGAGGAGTCGCAGCAGGTGGGCGATTTCGTCTCGGAGGTCCGGCCGGGCGACGACCCGATCGATGAACCCATGGGCGAACAGGAACTCGGCGCGCTGGAAGCCGTCCGGCAGCTCCTGCGAGATCGTGCCTGCCGACACTCGCGACCCGGCGAACCCGATGAGGGCATTGGGCTCCGCGACGTTGACGTCGCCGACGGCAGCGAACGAAGCGAACACGCCGCCGGTCGTCGGGTCCGACAGGATGCTGATGAACGGGACGCCCGCGTCGCGGAGGCGTTCGATCGCGCCGAGCGTCTTCGCCAGCTGCATCAGGGCGAGCGTCCCCTCCTGCATCCGGGCGCCGCCCGACGCGCTCACGATCACCAGCGGGATGCGGGCGTCGAAGGCGTGTTCCGCGGCGCGCGTGACCTTTTCACCGACGACGGCGCCCATCGAGCCGCCCATGAACCCGAAGTCCATCACGCAGATGGCGACGTCGACGGAGTCGATCGAGGCGGTCCCCCAGACGGCTGCGTCGCGCATCCCGGTCGCGGTCTGGGCGGCAAGCAGCCGGTCCGGGTAGGCCTTCTGGTCGACGAACCCGAGGGGATCGACCGATTGGAGACCGGCGTCGCGCTCGGCCCACGTCCCGTGGTCGAGCAGGAGCTCAAGGCGAGCGGCCGCCGACAGCCGGAAATGGTGGCCGCACGTCGGGCAGACGCGGTCCGCCTTGTCGAGCTGCTTGTTGAACAGCATCTCCTCGCACGAGGGGCACTTGGTCCACAGGTCGGCCGGGTAGACGTCGCGCCTGGCACGGAACGACGGCAGCTTGATCGGCATCAGGACAGTCTCGAGCGAGCGACGGCACGGACCGCCCGGGCCATGGGGCCTGCCGGGGGTCGGTTGAGGCGCCAGGCCACATAGACGCCGGCGATCGACAGCGCCGCGGATGTCAGCGCGCCGCCGATCAGCAGCGGGCGCCCGAAGCCGGGATGCAACTCCTCTTCGGCTGCGTCGTCGCCGGGGGCGCCGGGGATAAGCGGATCCAGGTCCGGGGTCCGCAGCGTCACCACCGCTCCCCCCGAGCCGACGGCGCGCGCCAGGCGCATCCGGGCGGCGGCGTCGGCGAGGCGGAGCGCGAGGGCCTCCTCGAACCTGAACGACGGGTGCAGCCGCTGCAGGTCGCGCGCGAGTCGGTCTGCGGCGCGGACGATGTCCGCGGGTGGCGGTTGACTAGGGGCGCCTGGGTCAGCGTCGCGCGCGTGCGATGCGAGCAGGGACTCGAGGTAGCGGTCGGTGATGAGGGCGTCGACTTCGATGCTGTCGCGCTCGGCCGATGAGCCGGTCATCGGTCAGGGTCGCGGTCGCGGTCGTCGAGCTCTCGCGCGACGCTTCGCAGCGCTCGATGGATCAGGACCCGGACGGCTCCCTCCGAGCGACCGAGGACGCCGGCGATCTCGGCGGTCGACATCTCGTCCACGAACCGAAGGATCAGGGCCCGCCGGCGGTCGCTGGGAAGGCGGTCGACGGCACGCAACGCCGCAGCGGCCTCTGCCCGGCGGGACGCCTCGGCCTCGACGTCGGTGGGTGCTGCGATCTGCAGCGCGGCCTCGAGTGGGGCCTCCGGCCGGCGGCGGATCCGGCGACGGCGCTCGGCAACGGCGTTGCGGGCGATCTGGAACAGCCAGACGCGGAACGTCGAGGCACCCTCGCCGTCGGCCGGTCGCGCCCGCTCCTCGAACCGGCCGAGATTGGCGAGCGCGGCGAGGAACGTCCGCTCGCTGACGTCCTCGGCGTCGTGATGGTCGCGCAACTCGTAGAACGCGTAGCTGTACACCTGGGCCAGGTACTTCCGATACAGGGCCTCGAACCGGGCCGGGTCCGCCTGAGCCGCCTCCACGAGCCTTCGGTCGCGATCGAGGTGAGCCACACGGGGACTGCCTTCCTCTGAAGGGTCCACTCTCCTGAATGCCGCGCGGGCCATCGTGTTACACCGCCCCAGCGATCGGTTCGGCCAGCCGGACGTGGGTGATCTCGCCGGCGAGCACGTGACGCTCTCCGCCTGGTGCGTCGGGGTCCTCGAGAACGAGCGCGCCACTGTGCGTGTCGACGGCGATCGCACGGGCGGTCTCGGCACTGCCCGGGCGCTCGAGGCGGACCACACGGCCGGTCGTCAGCTGGCGATCGACCCAGTCCGCCACGTCGAACCGGCCCCCACGAAGCGCCTCGATGCGGACTTCGAGCCGGCCCAGGAACGCGTCGAGCAGCAGCGCGAGATCGACCGGCCGGCCGCGCGACGCCTCGCGCAACGAGGTCATCGAGGCAGCGAGCTCGGGCGGGAAGTCGGCCGCGCGCCAGTCGGCATTGATGCCGAGCCCCACGACGACACGTGGGTCGGCCGTGCCCAGCCCATCGGTCTCGCCGAGGACACCGGCCACCTTGCGAACGTCGGCCGCGGCGTCCAGGACCGCGCGCGCCGCATCGCCAGAGAGGTCGTCCAGCGCGACGGTCGTCGCACCGTCGATCTCGACCACGAGATCGTTCGGCCACTTCAACTTGATGGCGCGGTCCGGCAGGCCGGCCACCTCCTCAGCGGCGTCTGCCATGGCCAGCGAGACCGTCGCGGGGAGCCGCCAGACCCGCTCGGGCGCAAGCCAATCCGGCCGGAAGCCGAGCGACAGCAGCAGCGCCGCTCCACGCGGGGCGACCCACTGGCGGCCATTCCGTCCCCGACCGGCGGTCTGTTCGTCCGCTACCGCGAGCGCCACTTCAGGCACGCCGTCGGCCAGCCACCCGCGGACCACGTCGTTGGTGGACGTGACCGAGTCAAACCGTTCCTGGCGCGAGAGGAAGGCAGCCACGAGGCTCAGCCGGCCGCCGCGGACGTTGTCCCGGCGGCCGCACCGACGGTATCGACCGCCTCCGGTCGCTCCAGCTCGAACGCGTCGTGGAGCGCGCGCAGGGAGGTCTCGAGGTCGGCCTCGGCGATGATGCAGGTGATTCGGACTTCGGACGTCGAGATCATCTCGATGTTGACCTCGTTGTCGGCCAGCGTGCCGAACATCCGGGCCGCATAGCCGGGAGCGTTGTGGAGCCCCGCTCCGACGATCGACACCTTCGCCACCGATGCGTCCGTGGTGAGCTCGCGCGCACCGAGCTCGCGGACGAGCGGCTCGAGCGTCTTCTTCGCCGGCGCGAGCTCGACTCGAGGAACCGTGAACGACAGGTCGGTCTCGCCGCCGTGGCCGACGTTCTGGACGATCATGTCCACGTTGATCCCGGCCTCGGCGAGCGGGTCGAAGATGGACCGGGCGACGCCGGGACGGTCGGGCACGGCGACGATCGTCACCTTGGCGACGTTCCGGTCGTGGGCGAGCCCGCGGACCTTGTTGCGCTGCTCCACGAGCGGGTCCTCCTTGATGAGCGTGCCGGGGGCGTCCTCGAACGAGCTCAAGACCTCGATCACGACGCCGTTGACCCAGCCGAGCTCGACGGCGCGAACCTGCATGACCTGGGCGCCCTGATGCGCCAGCTCGAGCATCTCCTCGGAGCCGATGACTGCCAGCTGCCGGGCCTTGGCGACGAGCCGAGGGTCGGCCGTGTAGATGCCGCGAACGTCGGTGAAGATCTGGCAGCGGGTGGCGCCAAGGCTGGCGGCGAGGGCGACCGCCGTCGTGTCGCTTCCGCCGCGGCCAAGTGTCGTGATCTCTGCGTCGCCGACGGACGAGGCGGACTGGCCCTGGAACCCGGCCACGATGACGACCTTGCCCGCGGCGAGCTCCTGGTGGACGCGCCGCGGCTCGATGCCGGCGATGCGCGCCCGCCCGTACCGCCCGTCGGTGGTGATCCCGGCCTGCGGCCCGCTCAGGCTGATCGCCGGCACGCCGAGTGCATGAAGGGCCATCGACACCAGGGTCGCGCTCTGGTGCTCGCCGGTCGCCAGCAGGACATCGAGCTCGCGAGCGTCGGGCTCATCGGTGATGGCGGCCGCCAGCCCGAGCAGCTCGTCGGTCGTATCGCCCATCGCAGACACGACGACCACGAGGTCGTTCCCGGCGGCACGCTCGCGCGCGATCCGGCGAGCGACACGCTTGATCCGGTCCGCATCGGCGACGGACGAGCCACCGAATTTCTGGACGACGATGGGGGCAGGCATCGAACGGCCATTCTACCCCGCGCCCCTCGCCGCCCCGCCTACGATTAGTCCGTCCGACCCGTCCAGTCATGCCTCCGGAGGCGTCCCATGTGCTTCGACCTCGACAGCCGACCGCCCATCGCGCCGATCGCCGGCGGGGCGCTGGACTCCGAGCGGCTCGTGCTGACGGCCGACGATGGGAACCGCCTCCAGGCATTTCGGGCGCGCGCCGCCGAGCCGACTGGCGCCGGGATCATCGTGCTGCCCGACGTCCGCGGCCTGCACACGTTCTACGAAGAGCTGGCGCTCCGTTTCGCGGAGATCGGCGTCGATGCGCTCGCGATCGACTACTTCGGGCGGACCGCCGGCACCGATACGCCCCGGGATGACACCTTCGACTACGGGCCGCACGTCAAGCAGACGACGGAGGCCGGGTTGACCGCCGACATCCGCGCGGCGGCGACCGAGATCCGGTCCGACGCCGATCGCCCCATCCGGGCCCTGTTCACCGTGGGCTTCTGCATGGGCGGTCGGCAGGCGTTCCTGTCGGCGGCGATGGGGCTGGATCTGGCCGGCGCGATCGGGTTCTACGGACGCCCGACGCCGCGTGACGCTTCCGATGCGATGGCGCCGATCGACCGCGTCGATTCGATGCGGGGCAGCATCCTGGGCCTCTTCGGCGGCGCGGATCAGGGGATCCCGGACGACTCGATCGCCGCCTTCGATGCTGCCCTCAGCGCCGCCGGGCTGGATCATCGTCTGGTCACGTACACGGGCGCACCGCACAGCTTCTTCGACCGCAAGGCGGCCGATTTCGCTACCGCAAGCGCGGCGGCGTGGTCGGAGGTGGTGGAGTTCATCCGCGCCAGGACGCCGTGACCGGCTCGGCGACGGCCGACCTCGATCACCTGTCGGCGTGGACGCATCAGCGATTAGGGCTCGGGCATCGCGTCGCGGATCCGCTTGTCGCGTTGCGCGCGGTCGTCGGCGTATATAGCGCGCACCCGTCCGGCCCGCTCGCGCTCGCCGCCCGATGTGCCGGTCTCGACGCCGAGGGGTTCCGCGCCCTCGAGGGTCGTCGTGCCGCCGTCCGGGTCGTCGGGATGCGCGGCTCGGCGTTCCTCGTGCCGGTCGAGCTCGCCGACGACATCGTGTCGGCGACGCGGCGGAGGGCCGATTTGCAGCCCGCCGTCCTTCGCTCGCGGGGGCTCGATGCCGCAACTTTCGCTGCCTTGAAGCCGCGCATCCTCGAGGCAGCGTCGCAACCAGTGACGCCCACCCAGCTGGCGCAGGCGCTCGGGGCGGCCAAGGACGACACGCGACCGTATTTCGCGATGCGGCTGTTGGCCCGCGAGGGCGCCGTCGTGCGGGTGGGTACAGGTCGCGTGCGGACCGACGACCTCCGCTGGGTCGCGACCGAGGCGTGGCTGGGTCATGGCCTGGGCGAGGGTGATCCGGACGCGGCGCTCGCGAGGCTTGCCGAGAGGTACCTCGCCGCATACGGTCCTGCCCGGATGGTCGACTTCGCGTGGTGGGCTGGCGTCCCGCGCGCACGAGCAAAGCGCGCGCTCGAATCTGTCGAAACAGTGGACATCGGTGGCGGCCTCCTCCTGCCGGCCGAGCTCGAGGCCGCCTGGCTCGAGACCGAGCCGCTGGACCCCGAGGCGATCGATGTCCTGCCCAAATGGGACTCGTACACGATGGCCTACGCGCCCGACGGCCGCCGCCGGCTCGTCGCCGACGAGCACCTAAAATTCGCCTACTCCACGGCCGATACGCGCATCGGCGCGACTGCGGGGGACGGGCTGCCGATCATCCTCCGCGGCGGCCGGGCGGTCGCCGCATGGAGTCATCGTCTGAGCGGCTCAGCGATGACGGTGACCGTGAGTCCGTTCGACGAGGTGGGCGGTGGGACAAGCCCGCTGGCGGAAGCTGCCGAGCCGGAGTTCGAATCGATCGGCCGACTGTTCGAAGCGAAGGTCGACATCCAGGTCGCAGAAGGCTAGGTCTCTGGCCCGCCGACATCAGTCACGTCGCGGCGGTCACCGACGGGCAAAAGTCCACGCAACGACCACGAGAACCACGAAGGCGACCACGAGCAGCATCCCGCCGGGCAGTGCCTGGTTCGCGGCATGGACCACGCCCCGTACCGCGTCGCCGAATGCGTGGTACGCACCAGAAATCAGGCCCCCGAGCGAGCTTCCGACCGACTGCAGGAGCCCATCCATGGACTGAGTCTGCGCACGGTGTCAACGGAGCCAGGAGTCCCCCATTGCCGCGCCCGCGAGAGCGGCGGCGCCAGCCGACTCGTCGGCGCTGGCAGCCTTAGGCCGGCAAGGAACAGGACGCCCGGCGATAACGGCGTGTGCTCATTTGCCTCGATGCCCGCGGCCGCCAATTCATGCCCGGATCGGCTCACCCGACGGTGACTTGCTTGGTGTGACCCGACAGGAGCAGGACTCCCGAGAGCTCGCCCAGAGATGCGGATGGCCTGTCGCTACCGTGTACGTGGACGACGATGTGAGCGCCGACACGCGAGCCATCGGCGATGACCTCAGGACATCCCGAGTGCGCCGCGGATCTCCGGCAACTCGATGGCCAGGCCGAACACGACGATGACGGCCAGGGTCGCGCGGCCGAAGAGGAGTAGTGACCGGGGTGGCTGCGTGGCGCCATGGAGCCGAAGGATCCACCAGCGCACCGTCGCCGCACCCAGGACGACGAGACCGATCCCGATCGGCCGGAGCCGGATACGGTCCAGCTCCGCCGCGTCGCTACCAAGGCCCAGGAACGTCAGGACGACGAGCGGCAGAATGAGCAAAGCTCCGATCAGGGAGATGGCGGCGTAGGCAATCGCCGCCCGACTGCGGACCGAAGCGGCGATGGGCAGTCGTCGATCCAGCCACCCATCGACGATCGACATGGAGCAACCGACCAGGCCCACGAGCACGACGAGGGCCCCGACCACGGCCGCGTTGTAGCCGAGGGTGCTGAAGTCGGTGTTGGCAGCTCGGATCAGGAGGAACGACCCGAGCGCCAGGGCCACGACCGTCGCTACCAGCGCTCGGCGGACCTCGGCGGCCGGTAGCCAGGTCCGGATGACGACCCAGAGGACTCCCACGGCGGCACCAGCCCCGATGCCGATGATCATCACGGAGAGCGTCCCGCGGTAGCTGATCACGCCGATCTCCGCGGCGTTCTCGGTGAACTTGCCCGTCGCCTGCGGCACGAGCAAGGCCGCGAGACGCATCGCCAGCCGTCCGCCGACGCCGGCCACGAAGATCCCGACGAACAACCCGGCGAGTCCGGCGCGTGCGATGTCCCGCCAGATCTCGCCGGGCCGCCAGATCGCGCTGTGGTCGATCGCCGTGGTTGCCGCGGTCATCCCGGTCGCAGCCATGGCTCCTCTCGTCGGTCGTATATCATGCCACGATATAGCGCGGGGTGAGCCGCCGTGTCAAGTGGCCGCGGGCAATGCCACCACGAAGGGCGAGCCGCCCAAGCGTTCCTCACGTTCCTCGGGCATGGCTTCGATACAGAACGTCGAGCGGCTGCTCGCCCGGGAACTGACACGGAGTGTCCGTCGGCTTGACCCGGGAGCGCCTCTAGCCAGTGTTCGTCGAGTGACATTGGCGGACACTGACTGACGTGGGCGGTTTGTCGCTCAGCCAAGTGACCAACTGTGACTTAGTCAGGCTCGCTCGGGGAACCCGCCGTAACCCGGATGCTTGGTGCGCCACACTGGCCGAGTGCGATCCACCCGGGACAGCTGGTTGGCGGCGGCACCGTGGGCGATCGCCCTTCTCGGCCTCGCCGTGCCGATGATCGGCAGCGGCTTCATCGGCTGGCCGTTCGCCGTGGGTTGGCTGGTCCTGCTCCTGCTGCTGTGGTGGATCCGTCCGCTGGCCGACGCTGATCGGACCACGAGATTGGCGGCCGGAGTTGGAGCGGCTGTCGCTCTTGCGCTTCTGAGCACATTCGGCGGCTTCTATTTGCTCCCGGCGGTCATCATTTGGCTGATCGCAGGGTGGCGCAATGACTCGTCGCCTCAGCCAGACGGCTGAAGGCCGCGTACTCGCAGGTGTGAGTCTCTGGTGGGTCGTTGCCGATATTCCGAGACACCCGCGGAGTTCGCCGGCCACCCGCCAAAACGACAGACCGATGATCCAGGACCTCCATCGGATGGCTCGGCGAACCACGCTGGCTTTCGGGGTTCACGCGCCAAAGTGCTGCCGCGCTGAGCGGCTCGGCGAGGACGGAACGGTACTCGACTGTGCGTGGTACTCGATCGTGCAGGACGAGTGGCCCGCGGTGAAAAAGCGGCTCGAAGCGCGACGAACCTGAGGCCGTCGCCGTACCTTCCGCCGAAGGACGAGGTGCAGGTCGAGGCCCCGATCGAGCAAAAGGATCTAGCGCGGGGCAGTCCACGTGGCGAAGTATTCAGGTGCCCATGGACGCGCCAGGAGATACCACTTGTCGCTGTATCGACCGTGCGGCGGCAGCACCTCGGCGTCGAGCCACGCTTCCGCATCTTCGAGAGTCGGGAACTCGATCAGCCAGGCACGGTGATAGTCGGGCTTGGGCGCGATGAGTCGGAAGGCGTCGATCCGCATGAGCCCGTGGCGCTTCGCCACGTCGAGCATCAGTTCGACGTGCTCGTCGTCACCGCGGACCTCGGCCGTGACCGTCTCCGCCTCGGGACGCCAGCGACCGAACAGGATGATCACGATCGAATTGGTCCGGACACCGAGGGCAGGGACGTGGTGCGGATCGTCCGTCAGCGGCACGACGGCGGGCCGCGGCCGTGACGGCCAGGACGCCAGGCCCTCGCGCCAATGCCAACGCGCGAGCTCGTACTCGTAGAAGCCGTGGGCACCGCTCGGTGGCCGCATCTCGGCTTCGATCCACGCCTCGGCGCCATCGAGCGTCGGGAACTCCATGACCCAGTAGTGCTGCCACGGGCCCTGCGCCGTTACCAGTCGAAATCCCTCGAGTCGCATCAGCCCGTGCTCGCGGGCGACGTCGAGCATCAGGTCCACGTGCTCCTGGCGGTACGCGTCGCGCTCCTCCTGCGTGAGGTCGTGCCAGCTCGGCAGCCGACCTCCCTTGCAGAGCACGATGATGCTGTCGCGACCGACGGTGTACGCCCCGGTCGGGCTCATGCCGTCCACCTCGACATGGTTGGCCGCGTCCCGGCTCGATCGGGCGGAATCATGGCTTCCTCCTGTGCACCATAGAAGGGCAATACGTTCCCGAGACGGCCGAACCACGGAGGTTGATGATGCACTTCGAGAAGTCGATCGAGATCGATGCTCCGCAGCAGCGCGTCTGGGACGTGATCAGCGACCTCAAGGCCTGGCCGCAGCGCGTCGAGACCGTCGACATCGTCGAGATCTTGACGCCGGCGCCGGTCACGAAAGGCAGCCGTGTGCGACTCAAGCAGCCGAAGCTGCCCGAGGGGATGTGGGATGTCACCGTCTGGGATGCTCCGTCCTACTTCGAGTGGACGCAGAAGATGACCGGCACCACCACCGTCGCCGGCCACCGCGTGGAAGCGGTGGGAGCCGGCCGGGCACGGCTCACGCTCACGCTCGAGATGCGGGGCCTCCTCGTCCCGATGATGGCGCTTTTCTACAAGAAGCTGACCAACCGCTACATGGACCTCGAGGCCGAGGGCATGAAGCGGGCAGCCGAATCGGCGTAGCCACGTCCGCGCCGTTGTATGGTCAGACCATGAGTGAAGATCGACCGTACATCGAAGCCAACACGCGTGAACGCGAGCGCATGCGTGCCCTGATCGAGTCGCTGGACGACGAGGCGCTCGCCTCGCCCGTGAACGAGTACTGGACCGTGGCAGGAGTCCTCGGCCACGTCGCGTATTGGGACATCCGCTTCCAGACACTCGCGGAGAAGATCGATCGCGGCGAACCCTGGGTGCCGGGCGATGCCGAGCCCGATGGTGACTGGCTGAACGACTCGACCCGGCCGTTGATCCACGCGATCCCGCCCCGCGATGCCGCGCAGTTCGCCTTGCGGACCGCGGAGGAAACGGACGCCCTCGCCGCCAGGCTACCCCTGGATCGGCTGTGGCCGGGCGATCCCGAAAGCCCGATCAGCCCGGCGCGCTCTGAGCACCGTGCTGAACACCTGGACGAGATCGAGGCCGTCCTCCGCGCACGCTGATGTCGATGGCCGACACCGCAACTCGAACGATATCCGGTGGCTCGACCGAAAGGATGCTGGTGCATTTGCGCACACTCACCGACGAGACGGCGCCACACTCCTGTCCACGTGGAGTAGGGTCACAGGCCACACGTAGAGGGTGACCCACCATGGATCCAAAGCCACCGAAGCCTTCGGCCAAGGAATTGCTCGCCGATTGGCGGACGGCGGAACGGGTAGGAAAGACCGCGCGCTCGGCCGCCGAGTCCGCTGGCCTGGCCGTCGAATCAGCCGATGCCGCCAAGGCAGCGGCGGCGGCTGCCCAGACAGCCGTCACCGGCGCCGCTGAAGCCGTCGACCGTGCAAAGGAGGCCTCGGATCTCGCCTCGGCCGCGGCCGGCCAGGCGTCGGATGCGGCTCAGCAGGTCTACGCGGAGGCGCAGGAGGACATGGAGCGGACCGGCGAGATCGTCCGCGAGGCGGACGCGCTGGAAGCCGAAGCCGGCGATGCGTACCGCGAGGCGCAGCGCCAGGATTTCGCGAAGGACCGGGCATAGACGCAGCCTGGCGAGGACAGGATCCACGTCCGTCCGGTGGAGTGATCGCGCGGGCATCACTCCACGGATTCCCTCGCGGATACTGCCGGTGAGGAAGCCCGGAAGCCTTCCGCGGACCGGCCGCTAAACTCGATCTGTGACCGCATCCGTTCTAAACGACGCGTTCGCCCACCACATCTGGGCGACCGAACGCCTTCTCGACGAATGCAGCGCCCTCACTCCCGACGAGCTACAGACTTCGGCGCCAGGCACGTATGGGTCGATCATCGATACGCTCGGACACCTCGTCAGATCGGACGGCTGGTACCTGTCCTTCTTCCGCGAAGGGATCACTGAGGCCGGCGAGGAGGCGACCCTCGGCGAACTACGGTCGGCGATCACTAGCAACGGGGCGGTCTGGATGGACGTCCTTGCCGGCGACCTCGACCCGGACACCGACATCGTCGAGTACGACAACGGCTGGGAGGTCCATTCACCGGTCGGTGTTCGCCTCGCCCAGGTCATCCACCACGGGTCGGATCATCGGAGCCACGTCTGCACGGCCCTGACGATACTCGGCCGTACACCGCCGGATCTCGATGTCTGGGCCTACGCGCGAGCGAGGGGCCGCGAGCGGGCGACGAAATCCCAGGAGGCCTAGCTCGCCGCCTTGGGGTCGCACTGAGTGACCTCGCCAACGGCGAACGGTGATGTCAGGTGTGGGCGAGCACCTGGCTGGCGAGCAGCGTGACGCCCAGAGTGTTCAACGAGCAGTGGACGACCATGCCCAGGTACACGTTCTCCTTCCAGCGCACGGCATAGACCGTCGGCCCGAACCCGAGGATCCTGCCGACGATCTGCCACGGCGACCAGAAGTGGTAGACGGAGAACAGACTGACGTTGACGAGAGGCGCCCAACGGCCCATGTATTCCATGCGGGGAAGCAGGTAGCCGCGGAAATACAGCTCCTCGACGATCGGGCCGAGAAAGCCGTTCAAGAGGAGATACGCCCCGAGCGTCACGACCCACGCTTCACGGCTATAGTCGCCGACGCGGTCGAGGTCGACCGGGCGCAAGAACCAATCCGGCACCCAACCGAACAGGGCGTCGATGACGCGAGGTTCGACAGCCATCGACAGGCCGAAGCCGATGAAGGCCGCGACGATCAGCACCGGCACCAGCCACACCCAGTCGCGGATCGCGAGCGGTCGGCGATAGGGAACCGCCGAGCGGATTCGCTGCGACTTGTCCTGTCCTGCCCGCAGAATCACGGCGAGTTCGATCGGCAGAAGGACGACGACGATCGCCGCCAACAGCGCAGCGATCGGCGGGAACCCGGCGCTTTCGATGAATGGAGCGAAGACGACGTAGGCGAGCGTCGTCAGGGCGCCCGGGATCAGGAAGAGTCCGAGAAGGGTCGGGAGCGCCAGCTGCTCAGTCGCAGGCTCGGAGCTGGGACGTTCGATGACATCGCTGGACATGCCCGCCTAGTCTGCGTCACTGGTCAAGGGGCGCTGCCCGGTGGCTACCGAACGACAGATCGAGCCCGGCTTGGCGGCAATCGAATCGGCGTAGTGTCTTCGAGGCGACTCGATCGGAGAAGCGAGGATGAGGCTACGTTGGGTCTCCATCGCGACGGTGGCTGTCGCGGTCGCGTTGGCGGCTTGCAACTCGACGCCAGCAACTACGTCGTCAGCCAATCCGACGCTCGGCGTCAGCAACGGGACGACGCTCACCGTCTCGGTCCTAGTGAACGGCATGCACGTGGCGGACTATCCGCCGGGTGCACCACCGCCGACGATCGACCCCGGGTCGCTGCCGCGGTTGCCGTGGACCGTCGAGGCAAGGTCTCCGAGCGGCCGGGTGCTCACCTCGATGAGCGTCGCCCCGGGCCGGCCGAGCGAGACCACGGTGGCGGACGGCGTCGTCGAGTACACCTTCCCGATGGGCAGGGTCGATCTCTCGTGCGGTCGCCTGACGATCTGGGCCGGCGACCATCCACCGTCGGGACCGGTTCCGCCGCCCTCGCCGGGGTCGCCCGGTGACTGCGCCCCGTGACCGGTCGCACCGTCGCCTGTTGCCGTCCGATCAACGAGCCCGCCGTCGCTCAGGACGCGCGAGGCATTCATCCTGATCCCGTTCCTTGCGAGCGGCTTCGGGATCCTCGGCGGATGGTGGGCCGCAAGTTTCACGATGGGTGGACCTGTGTGACGCCCGGTCTCCGAACCGGCCAACGGTAGCGGATCGCAGCGGGTCGGCCACGCTCGCGGGAAGGCGCTGCTACAGCCACCTCGAGATGGCTATAATAGCCAGATGAAAACGGCGACGATCACCGAAGCCAAGAACGGCCTGAGCGCGTTGATCGACCTTGTGCGGGCCGGTGAAAGCGTCGTCATCACCGATCGCGGCAGAGCGGTCGCGATCCTCGAGCCAACGGGTTCCGTATCTGACCCAGTCGGCCGCCTCCTCCGACTGCAGCGTGCCGGGGTCGTCCGAGTCGCGAAAAGTGCGTTCCCGGCGGAGTTGTTGCGCGACCCTCCACCCCCGTTGACGCCAGGCGCGAGCGCCGTCGAAGCAATCCTCGACGAGCGAAGGTCTGGTCGATGAGGTTCTGGGACAGCTCTGCCATCATCCCGCTGCTCGTCGCTGAGAAGTCGACGCCAGACGTGATCGCATTGGCAGTTGGGGATCGCGAGATCGTCGTGTGGTGGGCCACCCAAACCGAATGTGTGTCGGCTATCGCGCGCGTGGAACGCGAGTCGAGCCTGGACGCCGCGGGCACGACACTCGCGATCGAACGGCTCGACCGACTCGTAAGCGCGTGGCAGGAAGTTCAGCCCGTCGAGCGCATCCGTCGGACGGCCAATCGGCTCCTTCGCACGCACGGCCTGCGCGCCGGCCGACGCCTTCCAGCTCAGTGCCGCGATCAGCGCTTCCGAGGAGCAACCCTCCTCGCTCCAACTCGTGACTCTTGACGTACGGCTGGCTCAGGCGGCCGAGCGCGAGGGCTTCAAGGTGCTCGTGCCGTCAAACGCTACGTGACGACCATCGAGTAGTCGTGGTTCGGGTTTCGCGGCTGCCCGCACCCTCGGCGGCAAGCGGCACACTGGGCCGGGCTCGTCGCGGCCTTCCCGTTCAGCGCCACCGAACTGGGGACTCACGAGCGTTCCGATAGCATCTGGGGATGGTCTCACTGGACTGGTCGCGCGCACTCGCGTGGCGGATGCGGCGTCAGCTGCTCGACCCGGTCGGCAGGGAGTCGGTGGAAGGTGTCGTTGCCCGGCTGGGCGCCCTCCAGGCCCAATCCGATCAGGCGTCGGAGCTCTCGATCCGGACTCGGCGTACTCACTCGCTACCGGGCGAGGTCGCCGATGCGCTCGCGGAAGGCCGGATCATCAAGACCTTCGCCTTCCGCGGTGCGACGCATCTGATGACGCCTGAGGACGCTGGTATCTACCTTGCCTTGCGATCGGCAAGCCGGATGTGGGAGCTCCCCTCGTGGCAGACCTACTACGGCCTGACGCCGTCCGATTGGCCATCGTTCCGAGAAGCGGTGCGCGAGGCGCTCGACGCTGGACCGCTTACCCACGATGAGCTTGGTGCGGCGATCACCGCTAGTCCGAAGTTCAAGCATCTGGCGTTCGCCTTCGACGCCGGTGCCTGGACGTTGCTGAAGCCGCTGGCGTGGCAGGGCGACATGAGCTTCGGGCCGCCACGAGACGGACGCGCGACGTTCCAGCGTCTCGATCGCAATCCGCGCTGGGCGGGGCTGCCGGACCTGGACGAGGCCGGCCCGCGTGCGGTCGAGGCGTACTTCCGGACGTATGGGCCGGCCACGCCTGACCGGGTTCACTACTGGCTCGGAAATGGTCTGGGTGCGGGCCGCAAGCGGATCCAGGGCTGGATCGCCGGAATCGGTGAGCGTCTGGCAACGGTCGAGATCGACCGCGAGTCGACGTACGTGATGAAGGACGACCTCGACGACCTGGCCGCAACGTCACCGGCGACGACCGTCCGACTCCTGCCGGCGTACGACCAGTGGCTGCTCGGCCCCGGGACGACGGACGTCCACATCGTGCCGCCTGATGAGCGGGCGCTCGTCACCCGCGGAGCGAACGTGGCCATCGTCGGCGGCGTCGCGTCCGGGACGTGGTCCCTCCGACAGGATCGAATCGTGATCAGGTGGTTCGGTGGTGGACAGCCGCGGCAGGCACTGGACGACGAGGTTGCGCGGCTTGCGGCGATCCTCGGTCGAGCCTTGGAGCCGTCGATCGAGACCCCTTGATCTTTCGCGGCCTTTGGGAAGTTCCCGTCGGCCCCAAGCTTTCTTTTACCCTCACCACGTGAACGACCTGCCCGATGGGTTCGAGACCGGCTGGCTGATCGATTCGCTCGCCGAGGGTTGGGGCTTCGACGTCGATACGCTCGAGTACGCGCCCGTCGGGTTCGGGAGCTACCACTGGGTCGCTGCGGACGGCGCCGGACGACGGGTATTCGTGACCGTCGACGATCTCGATCGCAAGCCTGCGCTCGGTGACACCCGTGAAGCCGCGTTCGACGGTCTGACGCGCGCATTCGCGAGCGCCGTCGCCCTCAGCGGCGCAGGTCTCGAGTTCGTCTGCGCTCCGTTGCCGACGCGCCACGGCGCGCCCCTGCTTCGAATCGGCGACCGCCACACCGCCGCGCTGTTCCCGTTCGTTGACGGCGAGACCGGCTCGCATTTCGAATACGACGGAGACGAGGTTCGTGGGGCGGTGGTCGAGATGCTTGCCCGGCTCCACGAAACGACATCATCCGTGTCGTCGGTCGCGCGCAGGATCGACCTCCAGCTGCCGGGTCTGAGCGTTCTCGAGTCGGGGCTCGGGGAGATCGATGACCCGTGGACGGGCGGGCCATTCGCTGAGCCCGCCAGACACGCGCTTGCGAGCCGCGCCGCAGACGTGGCGGAGCTGCTCGAGCTGTTCGATCGCGTCCGCGGCGAGGTGCTCGCGCGTGGGCTACCTTGGGTCGTGACCCATGGCGAACCGCATGCCTTCAACGTCATGCGGACGGCAGCCGGACGTGTCCTCATCGACTGGGACACCGTCGCGATCGCGCCCGCAGAGCGTGACCTGTGGATGGTGATTCGCGACGGCGGAGATGAGGCGGCCATCTACGAGGACATGACCGGACACCAGCCAGATCGCCTCGCCATCGGACTTGTTCGACCTCACGTGGGACCTCGGTGACCTCGCGGCGTATGTCGACGTGCTTCGAGCGCCGCATCGGGATAGCGAGGACACGCAAAAGGCGTTCGACGGGCTGGTGAAATGCTCCGGCGTGCGCGGTAAGTGGGCGACGCTGCTCGAATAGGTGCTGGACGACGTCGCCCCTGCACGCGCGCGCCGCCATCGAAGTGCGTCGCTCGACGGCCCCGGCACGGCCGGCCACCGATGTGCGCCCCTCGACGGACCCGGCAGAACGCCTCGCTTGGTGCGGTCGCGGTCCGATCTTTGCCATCTAGCGATGTGGCTCGTGTTGTGCGAAGAGGCGGCTGCCGCGAGGCAACCAGCGACGGCTAACACGACGCTCGTTGATAGGTGGCAAGGATTTGCCTCGGTTGACACCCGGGATCTCGCATAGCACGAGCCAGGGTCGTATCTGGCGGAGATTTCCGATGTCGGACGCGGACGTCTCGCATAACACGAGCCGGGCTCGTATCTGGCGGAGATTCGGCTCCGGACGCGTGCGCCGGCGCCGCGGCTTCAGCCCGGGCCTGCGGTCCCGGCCGGCCTGGCCAGAGAGCAGGGCCCCAGACCTCAGGCCTTCGCCACCACGCGCGCGCCGGTGTTGCGCGGCTCGACGACGGTGACCCGCCCGGGCAGATCGGTGTCGGCCGCGGCGGCAGCGAACGCGGCCTCGATCCGGGTGATGCCGGCCATGGAATCGGCGAACGCGAGGATCGTCGAACCGGCGCCCGACAGGCACGCACCGAGCGCGCCGGCCCCTCGCGCCGCCTCGATCAGGCGCGGCAGCTGGGGATACGCCGCGGCGCGGTACGGCTCGTGGACCCGATCGACCGTCAGCCGCGACAGCAGCTCGAACCGTCCCGTCGCCAGGCCGGCCACGCCGATCGCGACGGCCGCGAGGTTCGCCACGGCATCGTCGAGCGGGATGTCGCGCGGCAACGCGGCCCGCATCGCGTTCGTCGACAGCCGCAGCTCGGGGATGAAGAGGACGGCGCGCAGATCGCGCGGCGCGTCGAACCGGATCGCCTCGGTGCCGCTGGGACCCGCGACCGACACGACGAAGCCGCCCAGGAGCACGGCTGCAGCGTTGTCTGGGTGGCCCTCGATGTCGGTCGCCAGCCGAAGCTGTTCGGGGATCGTCAGCGCGTCGCCCGCAAGCGCGTTCCCGGCCACGACCCCGGCGACGGTCGCGGCCGCCGACGATCCGAGCCCGCGTGACAACGGGATCTCGTTCCGCATCGAGATACGCCAGCCGACCGTCGGGGGCATCTCGCCGCGGGCCGCCCGCAACGCCGATTCGAGCCCGCGGACGAATCGGTTGTCGTGGTCGTCCGTCAGCTCGTCGCTGCCCTCGCCCTCGACTGCGAGCTCGATCGCGCCGTGCCGCCCGGCCCGGACTTCGAGCTCGATCCGGTTGGTCAGCGCGAGAGCGAGGCCGAGGCAGTCATACCCGGCACCGAGGTTGGCCGACGAGGCCGGCACCTCGACTGTGATCTGCGTCCCGTCGAGCTCATCGAGCCAATCGGTTGCGGCCACCTGCGCCGCTACCAGCCGAGCGCGACGGACACCGCGCCCACCGTCGCTTCGGACTCGATGAGCGGCAGGACCTGCTTTTCGGCAGTGGTCGGGTCCTTCAGTCCGTGACCGGTCAGGACGCAGACCACCGTAGCGTCCGGGTCGAGTTCGCCGGCGGCCGCCGCCTTGGTGATGCCTGCGACGCTGGCCGCCGATGCCGGCTCGCAGAACACGCCCTCGTGCCGGGCGAGCGCGCGGTACGCCGCGAGGATCTGCTCGTCGGTCACCGCCGAGATCCGGCCGCCCGAGTCGTCCCGCGCCGCGACGGCCTTGTCCCACGAGGCAGGGTCGCCGATGCGGATCGCCGTGGCCACGGTGTTCGGATGATCCACCCGATGGCCGAGCACGAGCGGCGCGGCACCCGCGGCCTGGAAGCCCCACATCCGCGGCGTTTCCGCGACGATCCCAGCGTCGACGTAGTCTCGGAAGCCCGCCCAGTACGCGCTGATGTTGCCGGCGTTCCCGACCGGGATCGCCAGGACGTCTGGCGACTCGCCGAGGTCGTCACAGATCTCGATACGCGGCGGTCTTCTGGCCCTCGAGGCGGAACGGGTTGACCGAGTTGACCAGCGTGACCGGGTGGTCATCCTGTTCGGCAAGGGCGCGGACGATCGCCAGCGCCTGGTCGAAGTTGCCATCGATGGCGACGACCTTCGCGCCGGCGATGAGTGCCTGGAGGAGCTTCCCGACCGCGATCTGGCCCTTTGGCAGCACGACGATGACGTCCATCCCGGCGGCGGCGCCATAGGCCGCGGCCGATGCCGAGGTGTTGCCGGTGGACGCGCAGACGATCGCCCGCGCACCGGCCTCGGCCGCCTTCGCGACGGCGACGACCATCCCCCGATCCTTGAACGAGCCTGTCGGATTCTGGCCCTCGACCTTCAGGTACAGGTTGCGCAGACCGAGGGCCACGCCGAGACGTCGAGCGTGGACCAGTGGCGTGAACCCTTCGCCGAGCGTAAGGTCGGGGGTCGCCGCCGACACCGGCAGGAAGCGGGCGTAGCGCTCCATGAGTCGCGGCCGAGCGCCGGCCACTCCGAACCCCCTCAGTCATCGATGGGATACCGGACGCCGCTCGCCGTCGTGAGGACGTCGCTGACCGGGCGGTGGACGCCGTTGCCCGTTGGGGCGCCCGCCTCGGGTCGCGGCCCCCACGTCGATCCTGCACCGCGGGCGACAGCGATGAGGTCGCCGAGGACGGCCGACGATGTCGCCGCGCCGCCGGCGCCCGGACCATCGAACCCGAGATGCCCGACCGGCGTCGCGTCGATCTCGATCCGGTTCCGAACGCCTGCCGTCGCGCCAAGGGCCGAGCCGATCGGGAGCGCCGTCGGCAGGACACCGGCGGCGATGTCACCTCCCTCGTCGCGAGCGGCGCTGGCGACGAGCCGGATGATCCGGCCGACAGCCCTCGCATCCGCCTGATCACCGAGGCTCACCGATGTGATCCCGGGACCCGCCGGGCCGTCGGTGCCGTCGGGCCGGGTCGCGATGGTCGCCGGATCCAGCCAGCGATCGAAGGCGAGCCGGGCGAGGATCACCAGCTTGTTGACCGCGTCGAACCCTTCGACGTCGCCCGCCGGATCGGCCTCGGCGTACCCGAGGCGCTGCGCCTCGGCGAGCGCTGCCGCGTACTCGAGAGGCGCGGCCTCGTCGGTCATCGCCGTCAGGATGAAGTTCGTCGTTCCGTTGACGATCCCCCGGACCCGGCTGACGCGGTTGGCCGCCAGGTCGCCGGCCAGCGGCCCGAGGATCGGGATGCCGCCACCGACCGCCGCCTCGAACCTGAGGGCAGCGCCGGTACGCCGCGCGATCGCCTCGAGATCGGCCCCGTGATGGGCGATCACGTGCTTGTTGGCGGTGATGACGGGCTTGCCCATCGAGAGCGCGGCCGCGATCAGCGTGTGGGCCGGCTCATCGCCTCCCATCAGCTCCACGACGACGTCGATCGCGTCGTCCGCGACCAGGTGGGCGGGCGCGTCCGACAGCAACGAGGCAGGCAGCCCGGCGCGCGCGGCGCGGTCCACGTCCCGGACGGCGATGGCGGCCAGCTGGAGGGCGCCGGCGTCCTGCAGAGTGCAGATCCGCAGGCCGCTCGAGGAGGGCACGGACCACCTCGCGCCCCACGGTCCCGGCCCCGAGCACGGCGACGCGCAGGGCAGGGCGGCTCATGACATGGGCCCCTCAGGTCGCGACATCCGCCGAATGGTAGCCGACCCGCTGAAGCGACCGCCGAGCGTGAGACGGGGCGCCCCGAGAACAACCGACTGGTAAGCCTCGTGTTCTACACTCGCGAGCCATGACGACCGACGTGGCTTCCGCGCCCGCCCCCGCATCGCTCGAAGCGTCCGACAAGCGGCCGCGCATCTTCTCGGGGATCCAGCCCTCGGGCGTGGTCCACCTGGGGAACGACCTCGGCGCGGTCCGGAACTACGTCCGGCTCCAATCCGAGTACGAGGCGATCTACTGCATCGTCGACTTCCACGCGCTCACGAGCACGCATGACGGCGCGGTCCTGCGCCAGCGGACGCGCGAGATGGCAGCCTCGCTGCTCGCCCTCGGCCTCGATCCCGAGAGGTGCACGCTGTTCGTCCAGAGCCACCGTCCGGAGGTCACGGAGCTCGCCTGGCTGCTCGCCACGGTCACCCCGGTCAGCTGGCTCGAGCGGACCCCGACATACAAGGAGAAGAAGCAGACCCAGCCCGACGACGTCAACGACGGGCTGTTGACGTATCCGGTGCTTCAGGCCGCGGACATCATCATCTACAAGGCGTCGCTCGTCCCGGTCGGCAAGGACCAGGCGGCGCATCTCGAGCTGTCGCGCGAGATCGTCCGGGCCTTCAACACCCGCTACGGCGAGACCTTCCCCGAGCCACAGGCGGCCTACACCGAGGCGCCGACCGTCCTCGGCACCGACGGCGTACGGAAGATGAGCAAGTCGGTCGGCAACACGATCGACGTCCTCGCCTCGCCCGAGGTCATCCGCAAGCAGGTCATGTCGATGGTGACCGACACCAAGCGGATCCTTCGCACCGATCCCGGGCGGCCCGAGGTCTGCAACGTCTGCCAGCTCCATCGCTTCTTCGGTCCGGACTGGGAGGAGATCCAGGACGGCGAGCGGACGGCGCGGACCGGCTGCGTCGACACCAAGCGGCTGCTGGCCGACCGGATCGTCACCCACTACGGTCCGGCACGAGAACGCTACGAAGAGCTCATGACGGCGCCCGGCCTCGTCGACGAGATCCTCGCCGCGGGTGCCGCCAGGCTACGCCCCAAGGCCGAGGAGACGATGGCCGAGGTCCGCGACAAGATGGGGCTTCGCTGACGGCCATGCTCGACGTCCGGCCGGAGGGTCGTGACCGTCGCATCGTCAGCGCGATCCTCGTGCTGGCGGCGATCGCGCTGTTCTTCATCGTCGTCGGGCAGATCGGGACGGCGTTCTTCTTCTTCGGCGACGTCCTGCTGACATTCTTCCTGGCCTGGCTGCTGGCGTTCATCATCAGCCCGATCGTCGCCGGGTTCGTCGATCTCATCCCACGGTTGCCCCGATGCGGCGGCGACGGTCCTCGTCTACTCGCTCGTGGTCGGAGCACTCGTCTTTGTCGTCGTCGTGGCGGCCGGTGCGCTTGCCTCGTCGGTCAGCGATTTCGCGGCCAAGCTCCCCGACATCAGGGCCAATCTCCCGCGAGATCCTCGCGCCGTGGCAGGCGTGGCTCGATTCGCTCGGGCCTCAACCAGGTCGACCTGCAGGAGCAGGCGGAAACCGCCCTCGCCAACCTCGACCAGATCTTCGCGGGGCTCGTGGCGCCGCTCCAGTCGATCGCGGTGGCGAGCCTGGGCGTGCTCGGGACGATGCTCATCGTCTTCTTCCTGTCGATCTACATGGTCCTCGACCGCGACAAGATCCTGGCCTTCCTCTTCCGGCTCGTCCCGCCGTCCTACTCCGACGAGGCCCGGCTGCTGCAGACGTCCGTGTCCCGCTCGTTCGGAGGGTTTCCTCCGAGGCCAGGCACTGATGGGCCTCGTCTACTTCATGATCGCGTTCGGAACCAACGCGATCCTTGGTCTGCCGCTGGGTCGTCCTCACCTCGGTGGCGTCGGGTCTGCTCCAGATGATCCCGTTCTTCGGGCCGTTCATCTCGTGGGCGCCGCCGGTCATCGTGGCCCTGGCGCTTCAGCCGGAGTCGCTGATACCGACAGTGATCCTCATGGGCATCGGCTGGTTCTTCGTCATGAACGTCCTCCAGCCGCGGATCATGCAGGGCGCCGTCGGCATCCACCCGATCGTCGTCCTCGGCTCGGTCCTGATCGGCGGCCGGATCGCCGGCATCCCGGGCGCGATCTTCGGCATCCCGATCGCCGCGGTCGTGTCGGCGTTCTTCTTCCAGTTCCTCCATCGAACGTCAGGCGACCGGACGGTCACCGGGCGCGCCGCGCGACGGCTGTCCGAACGCGACGGTCGGCCGGTCCGCATCCCGCGTGAGCCCACTCCGGGCAGCGCCACCGACATCGATGAGGCCGAGCCCGGGCCCGATCCTCACATGACCGACGACGAGCGCGGGGACGGGCCAGGCGCCGGCGACACGCCCGACATGACGCGAGAGCGGGCTCGGACCGAGCGCCGGGACCTCGACAAGGAGCGCGGTGAGCCGCTGGCCGGTGGTGCGGCACGTGGCGGAGCGGCCCGCGGTGGCCCTCGCGCGCTGCGCACGAGCGCTCGACCCCTCGGCGAGTGGGAGAGCCGGCCACGGATCCTCATCACCAACGACGACGGCGTCGAGTCTCGGGGCCTGCTCGCGCTGAAGCAGGCGCTCGAGCCGATGGGCGACGTCACGGTCGTCGCGCCCGACACGAACCAGAGCGCCGTCGGCCACCAGAAGACGCTCATGCGCCCGTTGCGCATTCGCGAGCGAACCCTCGCGGACGGATCGCTGGCATTCTCGGTCGACGGCTCGCCGACCGATGCCGTGAGCGTCGCCTTCCTCGGGTATTTCGGTCACGGGTTCGATCTCGTCGCGAGCGGCATCAACTACGGGGCGAACCTGGGCGACGACATCACGTACTCCGGCACGGTCAGCGCCGCGATGGAGGCCGTCATCAATAGCTGTCCGGCCTTTGCGATCTCGCAGGAGTACTACGAGCATCCCGACTTCTCGCTGGCCGGCCGGGCGGCGGCGGCAGTCGCGCTCAACATCCTCGAGCACGGTCTCTCGCCGGGCGAGCTGATCAACGTCAACGTGCCGGCGATCCCGGTCGGTGACGACGCGGAATTCGAGGTGACCCGCCTCGGCAAGCGGATCTACCAGGACCAGCTCGTCGCCCGCAAGGATCCCCGCGGCATCCCGTACTTCTGGATCGGCGGCCCGCCGCCGTCGGGCCTCGCCGTCGAAGGCACCGACTTCCACGCCGTCGTCAACCGCCGGATCGCCGTCACGCCCATCCACCTCGACCTGACCGGGCGGCGACTCCTGAAACGGCTGCGGACGTGGGACTGGAGCCTTCCGCAGGACGCCGCGGGCTCGGATGCGCAGCGAGTCAGTGTTGCTGACTCCGGTGACGCGCCGACCGAGAGCGTCGAGACCGCGGCGGTCGCCGGTGCGGAGGCGGCCGAGATCGACGCCGCAGAGGTGGCGAAGGTTGAAAGCGGCGCCCCGACGAACGAACCGGACGCTGCAGCAATTGCGCCCCCGACGCAGAGGTCCCCGGCGGGCACCTAAGGCGACTCGCGCGTTCCGACTCATGCTACGTTCGTGTACATGAACAACACCGTCGGCGTGGCAGAGCTCCGCCAGAACCTCAGCCGGTACCTGCAACGAGTCGCGCAGGGAGAGCGACTCGTCGTCACGGACGGCAATCGACCGGTTGCGGAGCTTGGTCCTCCCTCTACACCGGGTTCCGAGCTCGACCGGCTGATCGCCGACGGGCGGGTTTCGCGACCCCTTCGTCGTGGGCTTCCGGAGCCCCTGAAGCTCGACGGTGATCCGTACCCGCTCAGCCGGGCCCTCGACGACGTTCGTGGCGAGCGCTGATCGGCTCTCGTTTACCTGGACTCCTCTGCGCTCGTGAGGCTGGTCCTGGACGAACGCGAGAGCGGCGCGCTGCGGACCTTCCTCACCGACTCGGATCTGGTCTCGTGCGAGCTCGTACTGACCGAGATCCCGCGAGCGATCAGGCGCGCGCCCGGACACGACCGTCGGTTTCTCGGCGTGCTTTTGGACCGAGCCGGCGAGGTCCTCGACGCGGTCGCGCTGCTCCCCCTTGACCGTAGCCTTCTCCTTGCTGCTGGCGCTCTCGACGAGCCGGCCCTGCGAGCGCTCGACGCGATCCACGTCGCCGCGGCGGTCGCGATCTCACCGCTCGACGCCTTCGTGGCATATGACGACCGGCAGGCCGCGGCGGCGCGACTCGCGGGGCTCCGCACTGTCCGGCCGAGCCGATGCGCTCGACGCATCCGAGCCAGGATGGGGACCGCTCTGGAGCGTGCCCGAGCAACCGACCTGTGTATGCGCGAATCGCCTGATCGAACGCGATGTAGCCGCAAGGCGCACGCACCGGCCGAGGCCATTCCCGGGGGGTGGACCGCGATACCCTCGGGGCTCACCTGCGTCGCGCCTCCACTCCGATCATGTGCGTCGCGGCCCACGCAAGGAGACTCCGATGGACGACCGATCCCAGCTGTCAGGTTCGACTCCGAATACGGCCGCTGCGGCCTCGGCCCTCGGCCCAGCTCTCCAGAGCGCCGGTGGCATCGACGGCTTGATGGAAAAGCTCCGCGGAGGCGGCCTCGGAAGTCAGGTCGATTCGTGGGTCTCACCCGGACCGAACGAGCCCGTGGACCCACAGATGCTTGGCGAGGCGCTCGGACCCGAAACGACTGCGAGGATGTCCAGCCAGACGGGACTCGACATCGGACAGCTCCTGCCGCTGCTCGCGGCGGTCCTTCCCCAGCTCATCAACATGCTGACGCCGGACGGCCGCGTGCCGGAGGGCGGCGTCGACCAGGCTGCCGGCGGCATGCCCGACCTCGGCGGACTCCTTGGTGGATTGCTCGGCGGTTCGGGCGGGATCCGGCGGAACGGGAACCGGCGGGCTCGACGACATCCTCGGCGGACTCGGCGGGATGCTCGGCGGCACAAGCACAGGGAGTGACCGCCGCTGATCACAGCGGGCGGGCCGTCCGCCGTGGCCCGCTCACCGCGGCCCAGACGCGGCGACCTTCCGATTCGGGCGAGCCGTCGGTGTCGAGTGTCAAGAACGGACCCGTCGGATGTCCATGCCCACGACGTGACCTCGGTCGGGTCTCATCGCGAGCGCCCTGGGCCACAGTGCGCTCATGGACAGCGCGACCGCCGCCACCACCCTCGCCGCCACCCGGATCGTCCGGTTCCTCGAGCACGAGCCCGTGGTCTGGGTTTCGACCGTCCGCCCGGACGGCACGCCGCACATCGTCCCGATCTGGTTCTGGTGGGACGGCGAGGCGCTCCTCGTCTTCTCGAAGCCCGATGCTCAGAAGATCCGCAACCTGCGCGTGAACCCGGCGGTGATGCTCGCGCTGGGCGACGCCGAGGAGGACTTCGATGTCGGGCTCATCCGCGGGCCGCGCCGAGCTCCTCACCACCCCAACCGTCGACGTCCTGCCGGCGGCCTTCCTGGCCAAGTACGCGGCTCGGATCGCGGCACTCAACCTGGCGGCCACCGAATTCGCGGCCACCTATAGCCAGGTCGTCCGGATCGTCCCGGACGTCTTCCTCGGGTGGCACGGCCGGACGACCCCGCGCAGCGCCCGCATCGCAGGCGCACCCGCCGTCTCCATCGACGAGCCTCGGCGGCCGAACAGCGCCGGTGCCGATGGTGAGCCTGTCTCGCGCCGGCGACCTCGCGAGCGCGTCGCGCCGCGGATCGTCCAACCGACTCGCAACCGACGTTCGCTCCGCGACCGACTCCCCCGACGTCGTGCACGGCCTGCGCGAGCTTGGACGTGGCTTCGGCGAGCCGAGTCTCGGCGCCCGGCCGGGAGTGTTCGGCGAGCCGAGCCTGGTCGGCGCCTGACACAGCGAAAGACGCGGCCGCGTCGGCGAGAATGACGGCATGGTCAGGGACAGCCGGAAGGCCATCGTTGCGGACGGCTACGACGCACTCGCCGAGACCTATCTCGACTGGGCGTCCGCGATCTCCGACGATGGCCGGAATCGCATGTCGGCGGCCTTCGAGGCGCGCCTGAGTCCGGGGTCACAGGTTCTCGATCTGGGCTGCGGCGCCGGCATCCCATCGACGAAGCGGCTGGCTCGCCGTTTCACCGTGACCGGCGTCGATGCGTCCCGCGCCCAGGTCGAGGCGGCGCGCCGCAATGTCCCCGAAGCGTCCTTCATCGAGGCCGATCTCGCCGAGATCGACTTCCCACCCGGCTCCTGGGACGGAGTCACGGCGTTCTACTCGATCTCGCACGTACCCCGCGAGGAGCACGAGGCCCTATTCGGGCGGATCCGACGATGGCTCCGCCCGGGCGGGATCTTCCTCGCGACGCTCGGTGCAGCCGACAACCCGGACTGGACCGGCGAGTGGCTCGGTCGGCCGATGTTCTTCAGCGCCTTCGATGCCGACACCAACAGGAGGCTGCTCACTGCGGCCGGCTTCACACTGCTCATGGATGAGGTGGTCGCCACCCACGAACCTGAGGGATCGGTGGATTTCCTCTGGGTTCTCGCCACCCGACGAGACGAAGAGGCCGACCGACCCGAACCGGGGATCGCCTAGCGCCGCCGACGGCGCAGGTCGGCGAGGATCTCGCGGGCCGCGTTCTGTCCGTTCCAGCCGGTGACGCCGCCACCCGGGTGCGAACCAGCGCCCGCGAGGTACAGGCCGTCGAGCCCGAGCCGATATCGAGCGTGGCCCAGCAAGGGCCGCCACAGGAAGAACTGGTCAAGGCCGTGCTCGCCATGCATCGGGATGGCCGCCGGTCAGACCGAAGTCGCGCTCCAGATCGAGCGGTGTGATGACCTGCCGCGCCACGACCGAACCGGCGAGCCCGGGCGCAACCGCGTCGAGCGCGGCCACGACCCGATCCCCGAGCGTCTCGCGATGGTCGTCCCAGCTACCCTCGCGAAGTCGGTACGACACAGCGCCGACGATGACGCTCATGACGTGCGTCCCGGGCGCTGCTCCGTCGACCAGCGAGGGATCGACGAGCGATGGGATCGTCGCCTCGAGGATCGGGGCATCCGGCACCCGTCCGAATTTCGCCGCGTCGTGGGCCCGCTCCATCGCATCGATACCGAGGCGCAAGGAGGATCCGTCCGCGGAGGACCGCGGGCTCGTCGGCTGCGGCCGGGAACCTGGGCAATCCAGAGAGCACGAGGTTCACTTTGGCGACCGTTCCCGGCGTCCGGACGTTCGAGGCACGCCACAGCAAATTCGGGCCGACAGCGACCGGGTCCGCGAGGGCCGTCAGCGTCCGTTTCGGGTCGGTGCCGGAGACGACGGCCCGTGCCGACACCTCCTCCCCCGACTCGAGGACGACGCCCGTCGCCCGGCCGTCCTTCGACGTGATCGATGCGACCGCGGCGCCCGTCCGGATCTCGACGCCGACGGCCAACCGCCGAGGCCTCGAGTGCTGCCGTCAGCGCGCCCGGTCCGCCACGGGCAAAGACCGTCTGCCCGGCCGCTCCCCCATCGTTGCCGGCCAATTCCGTGAGCAGCACCGCCGTCGTCCCGGCCGACCACGGTCCCATCGCGGTGTACTGGACGCCGCGCCAGGCGATCGCCGCACGAACCGCGTCCGTCTCGAACGATTCGGCCACGAAGTCTGCGACGGCCATGGGGAGGACGCGGGTGATCGTCCGCCCGTCGTGACGGCCCAGGCCTCGGAACGTTCGGCCAAGCTGGAGCCCGGCGAGCGCATCCGCCAAGCCGGGCGATTCGATATCGGGCGGCGTCCGCCCGGCGAGCTCGCCGAGGAACCCGGACAGCGCCCGAACGAGCCGGTCGAAGCCGGCGTAGGCGTCGGCGTCGTGCGCGGAACGGACACGGAGGCCCTCGGCCGTTCGGCCGACATCGCCCCACAACGTCACTGCCGATCCGTCGGCCGCGGGTGCGAAGGCGCGAACCCCGGGCGCAACGAGCGAAAGACCGTGCCGCTTGAGGTCGAGGTCGCGCACGACCGACGGCCGCAACCGCCCAACCGTGTGCGCAAGCGTCGGCACGCGGACCCCGGGTGCAAGCTCGGAGGTGATAGCCGCGCCTCCGACGCTCGCCGCCCGTTCGAAAACGACGGTCTTCAGCCCCGCGCGACCGAGATACGCCGCCGCGACCAGACCGTTGTGCCCGCCACCGATGACGACGGCGTCGTAACCCTCGGTCGCCACCTCAGGCGGCCTTGCGACCGTGAGCCCGGAGGACCTCGAGCGCGGCGATCCTGCCGTTCGCGCCCATGATCCCACCCCCCGGATGAGTCGCCGATCCGCACAGCCAGAGATCGCGGACGGGCGTCCGGAATCGGGCGTAGCCAGGGACCGGGCGGTTGAAGAACAGCTGCTCGAGCGAGAGCTCGCCCTGGAAGATGTTGCCTTCGGACAGCCCCGTCGTTCGTTCGATGTCGAGCGGGGTCTGGACGTTGCGGTACAGGATGATGTCGCGGATGTTCGGCGCGAATTCCGCGATCCGGTCGACGACCGCGTCGCCGAACGCCTCCCGCTGGTCGTCCCAGGACCCGAGCTCCGGTGCCAGCTGGTACGGCGCGTACTGGACGAAGCAGCTGATGACGTGCTTGCCCGGGCGGCGCCATCGAAGGGTCGACCAGCGTCGGGATGATCATGTCGATGTACGGCTTCCGCGAGAACTGGCCGTACTTGGCGTCGTCGTACGCCGTCTCCATGTCGTCGATCGAAGGACTGAACGACACCGCTCCACGAAGATGCTCGCCGGCGCCCGGGCAGCGACGTGAAATCGGGCAGGCGATCGACCGCCATGTTGACCTTGCCCGACGAGCCCCGAAACTTGAAGCGCCGCACCTCATCCTCGAACGCCGGGTCGAGTGTCCCCGGCTCGAGAAGGCGCAGGAACGTCTGCCAGGCGTCGACCGAGGACAGGACCGACTCCGCCAGGATCTCTTCGCCCGATTCGAGGGCGACGCCCACGGCGCGGCCGCCCTTGACGATGATGTTCGCGACGCGGCGCCTCCATCCGGATCTCGGCCCCGAGCGCCCGGGCGGCACTTCCGATCGCGTTGCTGATCCCGCCGGTCCCGCCCTTGGGGATGCCCCAGGCACGGAACGCGCCGTCGATCTCGCCCATGTAGTGGTGGAGCAGGACGTACGCCGTGCCCGGGCTCTTGACGCCCTGATACGTGCCGATGATCCCCGATGCAGCCATCGTCGCCTTGAGGGGATCCGTCTCGAACCACTGGTCGAGGAAGTCCGACGCGCTCATCGTCATCAGCTGGACGAACACCGCCTGCTGCCGTTGAGGCAGCTGTTGGAAGCGGCGGGCGAGCGACGCAAGCGGGAGCATCGGCCGCGGGTCGAGGCTGGTGAGGTCGGGCGGCGTGATGGCGAGGATCGGCTTGATGAAACGGGCCATCTCGACCATGAGCTGGCCGTATTCCTCGTACGCCTCTGCGTCTGTCGCAGACCAGCGGCGAAGCTCGCGAACGGTGCGTCCGTGGTCGTTGACGCGCCAGAGGTAGATCGCCTCCGCCCGCCCGCCGGCCCCTCGCCCGCGCGGACGGGCGTGAAGGTCCCGTCCAGCGGCAGGATGTCGAGGCCGTGCCTCGGAAGCTGGAGGTCGCGGATGATCTCAGGCCGCAGCAGCGAGACGACGTAGCTGAACACCGAGAAGCGGAAGCCGGGGAATAGCTCCTCGGTCACGGCAGCGCCGCCCAGGACGTGTCGCTGCTCGAGGACGAGCGTCTTCATGCCCGCCCGCGCCAGGTACGCCGCGCTCACGAGCCCGTTGTGGCCACCGCCGATGATGACCGCGTCGTAGCGCTGGCCCACGTCCCTCCTCCTGTCCGAGCGGGCCGGGCCGTCGGCGTCGGCTATCCACCCTGCATACCGTTTCATGCAGTCTACCGGACGGATCGCGAGAACCGCCGTGTGCTAACGTGTGTGCAATCAGATTCACACTTGGAGCCGCACGATGGGTCTCGTCCGCACCAACATCACGTTGCCCGAGGAAACACTGGCGCTGGTCGATGCCGTGGCCGGCCCACGCGGCCGAAGTCGCTACATAGCCGAGGTCGTCGCGAAGCAGGTTCGCCGCGATAACGCCCGGCTCGTGTGCGGAGAAGTACGCGGGCTTTCTGAAGGACTCTGATTCGTGGGGTCGAACACCAGGAAGAAACCGACCGTCTGCTCGCGGAGGCCCGTGACAATTCGGAGCGAGAACGACGGATCTGGGCACCGTACGCGGAGGAAGTCGATGCGATACCTGCTGGACACAACCCTCCTGATCGACCACGCCCACGGACGTCCGGGCGCGGTCGCACGTCGTAAGGGAGTTGTTCAGCGAGCCGAATGACCTGTTCGTGTGTGACATCGTCGTCACGGAGGCGACATCGGGCGACAACGACGAAGAGATCGGCGGCGTGCTGAGCCTCATCAACGCGCTCGAATTCCTCTCCACGCATCCCGAAGCGGCTCGGTGGGCGGGGGCATCTCGTCGGCGGTCGCGCCGAAGGAGTCCGCGACAGCTCGGCGACGCGATCATCGCTGGCGTCGCGTGGTTCAACGACGCGATCATCGTGACCCGCAACCCCGCGGACTTCGAGATCCAGGGCGTCCGCGTGCTCGCCTACGACTGATGCATCGCATAACCGGATGTTTTTCGCCGACCAGATCGTCCCGGCCGCCGACGTGACGGCCGTTGAGGACTTCATTGCCACCGCCTAGCGTGTCATACTCAGGATCACAGATACGTACGACGAGGTTACAATATGCCGAACGTCGTCGGCGAACGCTTCCAGATCACGATCGACAAGAAAGTTCGTGAACGGCTCGGGATCTCGCCGGGTGATCAGGCCGTCGAGTACGTCGAGAATGGCGTCCTGGTCGTCGAGTTCCTGCCCCGGCCGCACGATCGGTCGCTACGCGGGATCCTCAAGCGCCCGGACGTGCCCCCGGGGACGACGGATTCGGCGGCCGAAAAGGAAGCCGCGTGGGCGGCACGCTCGACAGAAGTCACGGCGTTGCTCAAGGCGGACAGCGAGCGCCACCGGTCGGTGCGACGGGCGAAGGCCGGCTGATGTCCCGTCGGGTGTTCTGCGACACCGGCATCCTCGTCCGCTACTTCGCGGACGACGATCCTCCTAGGGCACTTGCCGCTGCCCGACTCATCGACAGTGAGGACACACTCGTCATCTCTACGGCTGTCCTGGTGGAGGTCGCGCATGTGCTGCGGACGCAGCACGGCCGGCGCAACCCGGCGATCGCGGAAGCACTTGTCGGGTTTCTGACGAAACGTCGAGTGGAATTGATCGACGCGGACCAGGCGCAGGCTGTGGCCGCTCTGCAATGGGCAGCCCGCGTCTCGGCGCGCCGGATCCCGGATGCCCTGATCTCCGCCGCCGCCGAACATGCCGGCTGCGACATCATCGCGACTTTCGACGACGCGCTGACATCGCCGACCGTCTCGGTCCGAATGCTGTGACCTGTGCCGAAGGAGACCGTGTCGAAGTCACCCGGGAAAATGGCCGGCCGATGCTGTCGTGGGTCGGCAAGCGGCGACCGCGCGAGGTTCAGGCGTTTCGCTCCCAACTCGTGCAGCGCTTCGCGCCCTGACGGGTACTGCATCTCGCGCTGAACCGGCTCGTCGGTGAGGTGGAGCTGGCGCACGTGCCGGTGACGATGAACAAATCGGACGTCGATCGCGACAGTCCTCAATGGGAGCGGCCGACGCTCGACTTCACGCCTTGCTCGCCCCGGTCGTCCGTCGCCTGGCTCGCGAGGGAAGCGCGCACGTCGAGCCCGGGCGCTCCGGACCGCCGATCAGGTCCGCCGCACCGGCTGCCCAGCTGACCCTCGAAGCCGCGCCGCGATTGACCGACGGCCCTCGGACCCGAAGCAAGCGGATGAAGGTGAGGAGGTCAACCCGCCCGAGGGCGCAGAGCGACCGCGCTCCAGCGCCACGGAGCGTCAGGCGCAGGGAGCCCGGGCGCGATAGGCGGGGATTCCGATGGCGTGGCGCGCGGGGAGGCGTCTGGGCGGCCCGGCGACGCCATCTCACCGGGTACAGGTTTCACGCATACTGGCCGCGAGGCACGGACAGGAGGAGGCTGATCAGGTGAGCGTCGGGACCCCTTTCCATGCCCGTACGGCGCCGCTCAACCGAAAGATGCAGTGGCGCGAGTGGTCCGGCTACTTCGCCTCGAGCGTCTATGCCGACGCCCTCGACATCGAATACAACGCGATCCGTGAGGCCGCGGCGCTCATCGACGTCTCGCCGCTATACAAGTACGTCGTGTCGGGGCCAGACGCCCTTCGCCTCGTCGACCGGGTCATCACCCGCGACGCGACGAAGCTCGCGGTCGGCAGCGTCTTCTACACGCCGTGGTGCGACGAGCACGGAAAGGTCGTCGACGACGGCACGATCCACCGACTCGATGAGGACCGCTTCCGGTGGACGGCGGCCGATCCCCAGCTCAGATGGCTCCGCCAGAACTCGGCGCGGCTCGATGTGACGATCGACGACGAGACCGAAGCGACGGCGGCACTCGCTCTCCAGGGTCCGCTGTCGCGGGACGTCCTCGAGGCCGCGACCGGCGAGTCGTTCGCCGACCTGCGCTACTTTCGGAGGCGGACTTCGCGGATCGGTGACATCTCGATCGACGTCTCGCGGACGGGCTACACCGGCGACCTGGGCTACGAGCTCTGGATCCCGGCCGGGCAGGCCGTCGCTGTGTGGGACGCCGTCATGTCGGCTGGTGCGGCGTACGGCATCCGCCCGGCCGGGATGCTGGCCCTCGACGTGGTGCGGCTCGAGGCAGGGCTGATCCTGCTCGAGGTGGATTACACGTCGTCGCGACACGCGATGAACCCCGAGCAGAACTACTCCCCGACCGAGATCGGGCTCGGACGTCTCGTCAGCTTCGAGAAGGGCGATTTCGTCGGGCGTCTGGCGCTCGAGCGAGAGGTGAAGGCCGGTGGTCCGCCTCGGCGGCTCGTCGGGCTCCAGCTCGACTGGTATGACATCGAGGGTCTGTACGACGCCCAGGGCCTGCCGCCGGCGATCAGCCCGTCCGTCGACCGTTCGCCGGTTCCGGTGTTCGCCGGTGGTCGACAGATCGGCAAGGTGACGAGCCACGGCTGGAGCCCTGTCCTGAAGCAGGCGATCGCGCTCGCTTCGGTGGCGCCGCAGTACGAGGGCCTGGGGACGTCGGTCGCCGTCGAATGGACGGTCGAGGGGCGCCGGGGCCGAGTCGCGGGAACAGTGGTCGAACTGCCGTTCCTCGATCTCGAGCGCAAGCGGGCCTGAGGGGTCCCGGGGTCAGCGCCCGGGGGCTGCGAGGTCGATGTAACGATCCACGGTGATCATGCTGCGTCCCTGACGGGCGCCCACGTCGACCCTTCACGGATGCCCCCACCCGCTCGGGTGCGTCCGGACCTACTGTCGGTCCGCGACGCTAAACCCTGAGGGGACGGCTCGTCGCCGCGTTGATCCTCTGTTTTGCCTTTGCGACGTTCGCTTTCGTCTCCGCGTCGACGGCTCGTCCCCCTTCACAACCAACTCGGGTTGCTCCCGAGGCGTTCAGACCGGTCGTCATCCCGTCGGCCGGCTCCGCCTCGATTACGTCGCGTGGCGCTCCTGCGTCGTCGTCGGGAGACGCCTCGCGCTCGGCGACGCCCGGCCGCACGCCGGCCCGGCCGATCGTCGATTTCCAGGCGGCAGAGCGGTCGTTCGAGCCGCGGTCCAACCCTGACCTCCCGGCTCGACCTGAGGTCACATCGAAGCCAACGCCGACCCCGGTGCCCACCGCGAAGCCGACGCCGCGACCAGCGGCAAAGGCAAAGGCCAAAGCACCGGTCCGGGCGCCGAAGCTGGCCGTCCGAGCTCCATCGCGCACGGGTCACTCCGTCAGCGGCCCGGCGAGCTGGTACTGCAAGACCGGGACGAGCGCGTGCACCCACGGCTACCCAGGCGGCATGTACGCCGCGGCTGGGCCCGCGCTTCGTGTCGGTTCCTGGCGAGGCCGCGTGGTCCAGGTCTGCGGCGCCGGCGGCTGCATCTCCGTGAGGCTCATCGATTGGTGCGGGTGTCCGGGTGGCCGCGTCATGGACCTGTACAGCGATGCCTATCGACGGCTCTCACCGCTCTCGACCGGAACACAGCGCGTGCGTGTCAGCTGGTGAGCGCGCGCGTGGGCCGCCCACCCGTCATGGGATCGTGAGCCGGCCGACCTGCATCCAGTGGGAAGTTCGGGTTATAGGCGACTTCCCAGGGATGCCCGTCGGGGTCGGCGAAGTACCCGGACACTGCGCCCCAGTCGAGGACCGTAGCGGGCTTGAGAAGCGTCGCACCGGCGGCAACGGCCGCGTCGAGCGCGGGTGCGACGAGTTCGGGGGCCTCCACATTGATCGCCAGCGTGATCCCTCCGAACGGCGCACGCGGCGCGGCCGGCAGTGCGGCGTCCGCCGCCAGCTCGTCCAAGGGAAACAGTCCCAGGTGCGATTCGGCTGTGCCGAACCACACGATGACACCTTCGATCGACGACGGGCGCCGCTCCCAGCCAAGCGCCTCGTAGAAGGCAACGGACCGCGCAAGATCGGCCACGCCGAGGGTGACGATGCTGATCCGGGCCGGGACGCTCATCGAAGGGTCCTGCGTGCGTGGGTCTGGAGCCGATCGAGGGCCACCGGCAAGTCCGTCCGGCCAAAGCCGATCCGAAAGTGGTTGCCGGGGTCACCGAACCGCGAGCCGGGCAGCAGCAGTACGCCCTCGGCTTCAACGAGGCTCGCGGCCCAGTCGTCGATCGCGATGCCGGGCACCGTCAGCCTTGGGTAGCCGATCGAACCGCCTCGTGGACGGACCCATGTGAACCGATCGGCCCACTCGTCGAAGAAGTCGTCGAGCCGCTCGAGGTTCGCCGCAACGATGCCGCGCGACCGCGCGAGGACCTGATCACGCGCCCGAAGCGCGATGATCGCCAGGATCTCCGATGGCGCCGACGAGCAGATCGTCGTGTAGTCCTTGAACCGGGCGACTCGGTCGAGCAGATCCCGGTCGCGCGTTGCCAGCCAGCCGATCCGCAGGCCGGCCATCGCGTACGACTTCGACATCACCCCGAGCGAGATGCCGTTCGAGAGCGCGTCGGCGCCGGCTGGCAGTCGATCGGTCTCATCGAATTCGAGCCCCCGGTAGACCTCATCGACCAGGAGGTGGGCACCGGACTCCGCCGCGATCGAGACGACGCCGTCAAAGGTGGCTCGGTCGGGCAGCATGCCGGTCGGATTGTGTGGGGCGTTGACGACGATCAGACGTGTTGCGGGGGTGACCTGGCGCCTCAACAGGTCGAGGTCGAGCGCCCAGCGGGTGCTCTCGTGGAGCTCGTGGAGCGTGATGTCAGCGCCCGCCGCTCGAGCGACCTCGAACAGGCTCTGGTACGCCGGCCACGTGACGATGACGTGGTCGCCGGGCCCGACCACGACGTTCATCAGGCAGAAGATCGCTTCCTCGGCGCCGGCGAAGGTCAGGACGTCGTCGGGTTCGATCGTGTCGTAGAGCGATGCGATCTCCCTGCGGAGGAGCGGGTGGCCGGTCGACTCGGTGTAGCCGAGTTTCAGGCCGTCCCAGAGCGCGCGCGTCTCGTCGTCGGCCATGGCGAGGACGTCGGCCATCGGATAGCCCTCGACGTCCGAGGCGCAGAGCAGGTGCTCCACGGCGAACTCCCAGCTCGCGAAGAAGCGCTCGAGTTCGAAGTCGGCGATGCGCACCAGCCCATCATGCTGCACCATGCCGGGCATGGCTCGACCCATCGTTCTCGTCGGCGTGCCAACGGCGCTCGGGGGCCACCTGTCCGGGATGGAGAAGACGCCGTCAGCGCTCCGGGAGCTTGGACTAGTTGCCGCTGTCACGGAGCGGCCGGGCCTGCGCGGCGTCGAGCTTCGTGACGCCGGTGATCTCGCGATCGACCCGGGTTTCGTGCCCGACCCGGATCCGCGAGCCAAGAATCGGGACCTGATCTGCGAGTTCCTGCCGCGGGAGCGGGACATGGTTGCGGACGCGGTCGCGGGCGGACGCCGCACGGCTGTTCATCATCGGTGGCGACTGCACCGCGCATGCCGGCGCGATGGCGGGCTTGCGGGCCGCGGGCCCTGGCGGCCGCCTGGCGATCGCGTGGTTCGACGCGCACGGGGACTTCAACACGCCGGACTCGACGCCGTCGGGGAACGTCTGGGGCATGCCGTTCGCGATGCTGTCGCGGTCGCGGCGATCCGGACCTCGTGGCGGCCGCCGACGGCCCGACTGTCATGGACCAGGATGCGGCCCTGTTCGGCGGGCAGGTGCTCGACGAGCCCGAATCCCGGGCGCTCGCGGCATCGCGGATCGCGCATTTCGGTGCCGGCATGCTCGGAACGTCTGCGGGCTTGGCGGCTGTCGATGGGTGGGCGGCGACTGTTGGCTCGCGCGTCGACGGGATCTACGTGGCGTTCGACATGGACTGCCTCGATGCCGCGGGAGGCTGGGCTGTGACGATGCCCGAGCCGGATGGCCTCGCACTCGAGACCGCGCTCGAGGTCGTGTCACACCTCGCGGCTGCGATGCCGGTCGTCGGGTTCGGCGCGACGGCGGTGACCCTCGCCAACGGCGATGCCGAGGCGACCACCGATGCCATCGCCCGCCTCGCCGAGGCCGCCTTTACCGGACGCTGATCGGGTCGTACGCCGGCCCGGTCCCTCGCCCTCCTGAACACGGATCTCGTGGCGGCTCCACGCGCCCGTCGCCAGAAACGCAATCTCGGCGGGTTGGCGTCCGGAAGCGAGCGCCTCTGCGATCCGAATCGGTCCAGCGTGCGAGACGACAACGGTCGGATGTCCGCTCTCCACTATGCGCGACCACGCCACGGCGATCCGGCGATCGAGCTCGGCCGCCGTCTCTCCCTCGGGCCAGTCGACCGGCACGCCGGCGGTCACGAGGGCGTCGGCGAGGGCCGGGAACGCTTCGACGAGCTCATCGAACGTCCGGCCCTCGGCAAGCCCGACATCGGCCTCCTGCCAGTCGTCGTCGATTTCGATCGTTGCCCCAGTGAGTCGTTGGGCTATCGCTTCCGCCGTCGCCGTCGCGCGACGACTCGGACTGGTCACGATCCTCGCCTCGTCGGGCAGCGTCGGCGCGAGCCGGACGGCGAGGTCGGCGGCGACCCGGCGTCCAGTCGCGGAGAGGGGCGGATCAGCTCGACCGCAGTACCGCTTGCCGGACCATGCCGTCGGCGCGTGCCGAACGAGGACGACGAGCGTCACGACGGACCTGCAACGCCAGCCGAATTCGAACGTCGCCATGCCGTCGCGAACGGCGACCGCCGCGCTGATCACGCCCATCGCAAGCGCAGCACCAGAGCCTTCTCCGAGTCGAAGATCAAGGTCGAGGATCGGCCGCAGGGCGAGTCGCTCGAGAACGATGGCGTGGCCTGGTTCGGTCGAGCGATGCCCGGCGATGAGGCGCCTGGCCACGGTTGGTTCGAGGGTGGCCGCCACCAACGCGGCCGTCGCCGTGATAAATCCGTCGAGCACGATCGGGAGGTTGGTCGTTACCGCCTCGACGATCACCCCGACGAGCGCCGCGATCTCAAGCCCACCGACGGCTGCGAGGACACCGATCGGGTCCGCGGGATCCGGGCGATGAAGTCGGAGTGCCTGCTCGATCGCGGCGACCTTGCGTCGTCGGCCGTCCTCGTCGACGCCCGTTCCTCGGCCCGTGACGGACTCGACCGAAGCGCCGGTGAAGGCAGCGGCGAGAGCGCTGGCGGCCGTGGTGTTGCCGATCCCCATCTCGCCGATCCCGAGGAGATCGACCCCATCGGCCCTGAGGTCGGCTACGACCCGGCGGCCGAGCGCGATGGCGTGGAGGGCTTCGGTCCGCGACATCGCGGGCGCCTCGGTCATGTCGGCCGTCCCCCGACGTATCCGGGCCCGGATCAACGCCCCGCCGCGTAGGCCCGGCTGCGGCACATCCGGGATCGGCCCCGCGACGCCGACATCGACGACGAGCAGCCTGGCACCGACCGTCGCCGCCAGCGCGTTCACCGCGCCGCCGCCGGCGACGAAGTTCGCGACCATCTGCGCCGTGACGTCCGACGGATACGCGGAGACGCCGCGTCGCGCCACGCCATGGTCGCCGGCCGCGATGACGACCGCACGGCGCTCGACCGGTGCGTCGGGATCACCCGTGATCCCCGCGAGGTGGACGACGATCTCCTCGAGGAGCCCGAGGCTGCCCCGCGGTTTCGTCAATCGGTCGAGGTGATGCTGTGCGGCGCTCATCGCCTCGGCATCCAGCGGTCGGACAGCGGCGAGGTCGTCGCGTGAGTTGGCGCTCCACGACGTCCGGCGCGGGGAAGCGCGAGGTAGGCACGTGCTTCAACTTCGGGTCGGACCCTTGAGCGTCAGCGGTATGCCGGCCACGAGGAGATGGACCTCGTCGGCGACCGATGCGAGGCGCTGATGCGCGATGCCGACAAGGTCTCGGTACGCCCTCGCGCCAGGGTGCATCGGCACGATCCCGGAGCCGACCTCGTCGCTGACGACGATCACCGGGCCCGGCCTGCCCACGAGGGCCGCAAGACCTGCGGCGACGGGTCCGTCGAGGATGGGGTCGATCGCCGGGACGTCGTCGCCGAGCAGCGTGCTCAGCCACAGCGTGAAGCCGTCGATCAGCGCGGGTTCATCCGGATCGGTCTCGGCGAGCGCCGCGGCGAGGTCGGCCCCGACGTCGATAGTCGGCCACGAAGAGGGACGCTCGGCGCGGTGGCGGGCGATGCGGTCGTCGAGCTCGGGATCCCCCGGCCACGCGGTCGCCAGAAACCAGACTCGGCCGCCCTCGGCCAAGCGAGTCGCTGCAGCGAGTCCGAACCTGCTCTTCCCGCTGCGCGTGCCACCGAGCGCGAGGATCAGCGGACTGGCCACGCCATCCCCGGATGATCGGCCGACGGCCGGCGACGGTCCGGGCCTGCGTGGCTCACGTGACGAGCGCCACGGCCGTCAGTGCGGCGGCCACCGTCAGCTCCACGATCGCGCCCATCCCGTCACCGTCGAGCTGCTCGACGCAGCGCGATGATGACGCCGCCAAACGAGGCTCCGACGACGAGACCCGCCGCGGCACCGATCCCGACGGCGACGGACCCTGTCGCGACAACGATGACCGTCACGAGACCCGCCGCGATGAGCGTCGCTGCGAGCACGGCGGCCGGCCCGACGCGAGCCGCGAACCAGGCGCCAAAGCCCGTCGGCGACACGCGGCCGCGGGCTGCCGCGATCACCAGGATCGGCGTCGTCCGACCGACGACCGCGGCGACCACCAGCGCGGCACCGGCGACCCAGACACCGGCCGCCGAGACGATCGCTGCGAGCGCGGACGCTTCGACACCTAGCACGAGGATCAGGGCGACGGCGCCGCCCGGACCGACTGCCGGATCCTTGCGGGCGCGCTCCGCTCGCCCCCGGTCGGGCGCCAACAGTGCGTCGGCGGTATCCGCGAGGCCGTCGAGATGCAGCGCCCCGGTCACGACGGCGACGGTGCCCAGCGACAGCACGGTTGCCAGGAGCGGCTCGAGCGCCCCCGCGAGCACCAGCGGCACCATCCCGATCACGCCAACGAGTGCACCGACGATCGGGAATGCGCCGGCGCCACTTCGATCGATCGCCTGAGCATCGGGCGCCCCGATCGGCAGGCGGGTCAGGAGCCCCAATGCGGCGCGCATCTCGTCGGCTGCGGGCGCGAGGAAACCATCGGGCGCTGCCACGCGCCGGCGGGGAGTCGCAGCGGGCCAATGGTGGGTGGCGATCGGCTCGGGCGCGATCGGCTTTGCGGGCGTTGTGATCGGTGCGGGCGGGGGCGGCGCCGACTCCGCCGCCACCGCAGTCGACCCAGCCGCCGGCCCGCGACGCGCGCGGGTCCGAATGTCGGTGACCTTCGGTCCTTCGTCGTGCATCTCAGGCGGATCCAGACCCGGCGGGCAATCGAACGAGCGCCGGATCGACCCCGAACACGGCCCTGATATGCGCGGCATCAAGTGTGTCCGCCGGCGGCCCGTCGGCCACGATCCGGCCGCCGCTCATGAGGGCGATCCTCGGGAAGAAGTTCGCCGCCAGCGCCAGATCGTGGAGCACGGCCACGATCGTCCGGTCATCGCGTTCGTTCAGGTCGGCGAGCAGCTGCATGACCTCGACCTGGTGGCGGATGTCGAGGTGGGCGGTCGGCTCGTCGAGGATGAGGATCGGCGCCTCCTGTGCGAGCGCGAGGGCCACGAATACCAGCTGCCGCTCGCCCAACGACAGTCGTCGAGCATCCCGGTCGCGGAGGTGCGCGACGCCTACCCGTTCCATCGCTGCGTTGACCGCATCCTGATCCGCCGACCGCGCGCCGCCGATGGGTGGATCGTGCGGCAGCCGGCCGAGGGCAACGACTTCGTGTACCGGCATCGCGAACGGCAGCGTCGTGAGCTCGGGGACGACAGCGATGGTTCGCGCAACGGTCTTGTAGTCGACGTCGCCGATCGGTTCGCCGCGCAGGAGCACAGACCCTCGGCGCGGCTCGAGGACGCCCGTGAGGACCCGGAGCAGGGTCGATTTCCCAGCGCCGTTGGGACCGACCAATGCGAGCCGTTCGCCCGCCTCGAGAACGAGCGTTGCGTCGCTGACGATCGCGCGCTCGCCGTCCATCACGGTCACCCCGTTCGCCGCGAGGATCGCGGTCACAGCTCGTACCCCGATCGGCTCTGGGTCAGCAACACGAGGAAGAATGGCGCTCCGAGCATCGCCATGACGACGCCCACCGGGAGGTCGCCCAGCATCCGGGCGACGAGGTCGGCGCCCGTCAGAAGGATCGCGCCGGCGATCGCGGAGATCGGGATCACCCGCCGCGCCGGCGCCCCGACGAGGAGTCGGACGACGTGGGGGACGACGAGTCCGACGAAACCGATCAGGCCGGTGATCGCCACCGCAGCGGCCGTGGTCATCGAAGCGACGACGAGGAGGATCCCGCGCTCGCGCTTGACGTCGACGCCGAGATGGCGTGCCGCGGCATCGCCGAGGAGCATTCCGTCGAGCGAGCGCGCGCGGAATGCGATCGCCGCGCAACCCGCGAGGATCAGTGGCGCCGCGATCAGGAGACGGTCCCACGACGCCCCGCCGAGGCCGCCGAGCAGGAACGTGAAGATCGCCCGGAGGTTCGCCCCGGATACGTACATGGCCATCGTCAGGAACGCCGCGAGGATCGATCCGACCGCATAGCCCGTGAGCAACAGCCGGGTCATCCCGCCCGCCGCGCCACTTCCCCCGAGCCGGAAGACGAGCAACGCAGCCGCGACCGCGCCGACGAACGCCAGCAGGTTGACGATCCCGAGCTGCAGCGCAGCGAAGCCGACCGGCAGCAGGATCCCGATCGCGGCGCCGAGGGCAGCGCCCGACGACGTGCCGAGCACGTACGGGTCGGCGAGCGGGTTCCGCACGATGCCCTGGAATGTTGCCCCGGCGACCGCCAGCCCGGCCCCGACGACGGCAGCGGTCAGGACCCGCGGCAGACGTAGATCCCACACGATCGTCTCGGTCGCGACCGTCCAGCGCTGTCCCAGGTCGAGCCCGAGGACCCGATGAACGATGACGCCGAGCGTATCCGACGGACCGATCTGGGTCGACCCGATCGTCACGCCGGCGACCAGGAGGACACCGAGAAGCACGAGCCCGATGACGGCGACGACCGCCGGGCGACCGCGGATCCAGCCGATGCCCCCGGCTCGACGCAGGCTGCCCGGGATCGTCCTCGCCGTCACGGCATGTCGTTCAGTTGACCGGCGGGAGCTGGAGGTCGGGATACATCGCGAGCGCCAGGTTGTGCATTCCCGTCGCGAGCCGGGGTCCGGGCCTCGTGATCTCCGTGTCGTTCACGGAGCGGATGTCACCGGTCTTGACCGCGGTCAACGCCTTCCAGCCCGTGCGCTTGGCGACTGTCTCGGGTGTCGGCGAGTAGAACGCGTTGACGCCCAGGATGATCACCTCGGGATCGCGCTCGATGAGCGTCTCGAGCGGCACTTCGTAGGTCACCTTGTCGCCGGTGATCACGTCGACGCCGAGCAACCCGACCATCTCGGCGAGGAACGAACCCTCACCCGGGCCGTAGATCTGGCCGGTCGTGTCGAGGTAGCCGACGTCGTAGAAGACGCGAGGCTTCGTCGGGGCCTTCGCCGACGCGGCCTGGGCCGCTGTGGCGATGGCCTCCATGTCGCCACGCATCTTCCCGGTCAGGGCGACGGCCTTGTCGCCGGCGCCGACAGCGTTACCGACGAGCTCGATGTCCTTGTAGATGCCGTCGATCGACGAGGTGGATACGACGAGGACCGGGATACCGACCGACCGAAGCTTCGCGATGGACTCGGCCGACGTGAAGCCGGCGCCGCCCGCGATGACGAGGTCGGGGTCGAGGCTGACGATCTTCTCGACGTCGACAGTCCCCAGGGTGACGACATCCGGGAGCGGCTTGGCGGCCTCGGGATAGTCGCTCGAGTCGTCGGTCGCGACGACCTTTGAGCCGGCGCCGACTGCGAACAGCGTCTCGGTCACGGCTGGGGTCAGCGACACGACCTTTTGTGGCTCGGCGGTGAGGGCGATCGCGGTCCCCTCGTCGTCGGTGAGCGTCACCGGGAACGACGGCGCGGGGGTCGGGCTGGGGCTCGCGCTCAGCGTGGGGCTGGAACTTGGGGTGGTCGCGGCCGACGGCGTCGGGGCAGGGGTCGTCACCGCGGCGACCGACCCGAGGACCGAGGCTGATGGGGACGGAGCCGCGGCGCTGCACGCGCCGACGATGAGTGCCGCCGCCGCGATGACGCTCGCGACGCGGGCAGGTACGGATGGGGACCTGCGACCCTGATGCGCAGACACGGTTGGACCTCCGGAAGATCGAGTGGCCGGAGGGGTCGACAAAACGCGAAACCCCTCGGTTCGAGAACGCTCGAACGAGGGGTCTACGAGGTGGATCGCACGGGTCCTGCCTACCTTTCTCTCGAAGGTTCGAGCATGCACCGTGAGGTCGGCGACCGGACTACGTCCTCGGGGGACGATCACCGTAGCGGGACTGTGCCGGGATCTCACCGGCTTCGCGACGACGCGGCGTAGTGGGTTGTCGGCGCAGCGTAGCACAGCGAAAACGGGTGCCTCGTTACCGGAGATGGCTGCGCCGGCGACCTGCCGCCGTCGTCGACGCGAGGTCGAATAAGTCGCAGGTGAGGGGCGCCTGCGAGCATCGCCGCCTCGCCCTCCTCCCGCCAACTGTCCATCCGCCGGAGGAGGTTCATCCCATGGGGGAGTCTCGATGGTTGCGGTGGGTCGGTCCTGTCGTGGCGGCGTTCGTCGCTGTCGGCGCGATCGCGTCCGCCACGGCGGGAGCCGCCCAACGGCCGTGGGTCCCACACCCGTGCTCGGGGCCCATGAGCGAAGTGGCCGCGGCCGTGCGCGGGCCGGCACGCAGCTCCGGTGGCAGCTCGTGGCGCGCCGTGGTACCGGATCGACGCGACGCTCGATCCGAGTGGGTCGCTCACCGGGCAACGCCTCTCGATCGGCATCGTCGGCGGCTCGGTCGTGCGGACCATGACGCTGCCGGTCGAATCCTTCGCTGCCGGGCCGTTCGGCCGTCTCATCCTGGTGGGCTCGGATGACGGGCAGCGGTCACAGCTGCAGGCCGTCGACGTCGCGGCTGGCTGCACCCGGGCCATCGGCGAAAGCAGCGATGTCATCCGTCGGGCGACCGTCGACCCGAGCGGGACTGCCGTTCTCGAGATGCGCGTCGGCCGCGCCGACCGTGCCGACCTCGGTGTTTGGCGACGTCCGTTCGATGGCGCGGTTGAGGCCCGGCGCGTCCTGGATCCGCCCGCCCCGGACGCACGTTTTGGTCGAACGTTCTCGACCGAGTTCACGCGGGATGCGGTCGGCGGTCGCGTGGCGATCCAGTCGTGCGGTGAGAACGCGTGCCGGACGCGGCTCCTCGACGCAACCGGCCAGTTGGTCGGCTCGGTCGACGACTCGGGTCTCGGCGGGCTCATCGGCCTCGACGGCGACCGCGTGGTGTCATATGCGGCCTGTCGCGGGCTCCCCTGCCCGATCGTCGCGACCGACGCTCGAACCGGGCTCCAGCGGATCTTGGTGGCTGACGGCGGGCCAGCTGTGATCTCACTCACGTCCGCGGGTGCGCGTCTCGTGGACGAGACCGTCGTCGGCACAGAGAGGCGGTTGCGCTCCACGAGTCTCGTGGACAGCTCGTCGTCGGATCTCGGACCCATACCGCCCGGGCTGGCCTTGGTGGTGACGGCCGACCGGGCCGAATCGGCCACCCTCGTTCCTCCCGGCTGGGCGGTGCTCGCCACCGACGGCCGTCTGCCGGCCGATCCCACGAGGGCCGCCGCACTCCTCCGCCGCCTTCCGGACGGGTTGACCGTCCCCTATCGATGAGGCGATCCGATGATGTCGATGAATCACCGACGCGGTCGACCCGGCAGACTCCGGCCGACACGCTCTGCTTGCCGGCGTCGGGCTGGCGCTGCTCCTGGTGCTCGCGATGCCGTGGGCGGTCGCTGCGCACGGTCCGGACCCTATCCTCGGCGGAGGGCTGTTCGCTCAGGGCCAGGACCTGCGCTTTCGCTGGCGGGCAGGAGCCGAGCCTGCCGCGGTCATCAAGACTGCGATCCGGGCAGCAGCCACCGCCGCGAACGCCACCCGGAATTCGCGGTCTGCGACGTTCACCTACGACACTGCCGGGACGAACCCGATCGGCTACGGGCCCGGCGCCACGTGTGGCGTCAATGGCATTGCGTGCTTCACCAGGACCGCCCCGACCGGTTTCACCATGTGGCTCCGCGAGCAGGGTCATGTCTTCGACTGGGGGAGCCTCAAGTGGTGTCAGGCGTACACGAGCCCGCCGAACGGCTGCTACGACGCCGAGACGGTCGCACTCGATGAATTCGGCCACGTCGAGATCCTCAACCATCATGAGAACTACGCCGATCAGCACGACTACCTCGACGCCGTGGTTCAGACGTACTCGCGGGTGAAGGCGCAGGCGGGCTACAACGCCCGTGCCTTCGGCCGCTGCGACGTCGCGACGCTGCAACTCCAATACGACGTTCCCTCGAGCGCAGCGAAGTACTCGACGTGCCTCGACCTCACGACCGACCTTCGGCTGTCGTGGACGCGCAATGTCAACCTGATCACGCTCACGGCGAATCTCACCGTCGTCGACCTGTCCACGTACGTCCGGCTGGGTGGGAATCCGATCTCGGCGCGGACCGTCACTCTCCAGCGCCGGCCCGTCGGCTCGACGACGTGGAGCAGCGTCGGAACGATGACGGCCGGCGGTTCCGGGACCTACACGCTGAGCTACCAGATCTACGCCGGTACAGAGTTCCGCGCCGTGTTCGCCGCCCCGTCCGGCGAGGGGCTCCGCGGTGACACGTCGGGAACCGTGTCGGTCACGGCCTTCACCTGCACCGGTGTCACGGTCCTGGCGCCGTGCCCATGAGGACAGTTCCAGATCCGCAGTGGCGTGCGACCGCGACAAGTTTGGAGGCTAGGTGATGCATCGACCGGCCCTGACAGCCATCGTGGTCATCGCGGTCATCGCGGCGCTGGCGCTCGGGTGCAGTGGACCAGCGGGTGCGCCGTCTTCGCCACCGCCGGCGACGGCCGCCGCTGCGGTAGCGACCGAGTCTGCGATGGCAGCCACGCCGTCGGCCACGGCGTCCGACGTGGCAGCGGCGAGCCCGTCCCGCTCGACGCAGGCTGGCAGTGCGCCACCCGAGGCGACCCTCACTGTCGAAGGCGGCGACCCGGTAACGGGCCAGCTCGGAACGTACGTCTGGGCCGACGGCGGCTCCGATAGCCCCTGGCTACCCGGAGCGCCGATCAAGGCCGGAGCCGGCGAGGCTCTGACCGCGACGCTCGCGGATGAGGTCGGTGTCGCCGGGTGGACGGCCCGACGAGTGCCGGCCGGAACCGAGGGCGGTGCGGGTGCGAGCGAGCTCGGTTCGGGATCGGCCGGGCCGGTGACGTTCAGCGCTCCCGACAAGGGCGTGTGGTCCGTCCAGGTCGATGTCGAGTTCGCCGATGGCCTCGGGTCAGCGAGCTACTACTGGCAGCTCGAGGTGACCTGAGCGTCGGGCCTGACACGGCGAACCCGCTGAGCCGATGCCCGTCCTGTTCACAGGCCCTCCATCACCAGCGCCTGGCGCCGCACCATCGGTGCGGCGCTTCGCTGTCGGGAGCGCCGGATCTACGGTCCACTTCCAAGTGTTGGACAGATGCACACCACGCGAGCGATCGGCGAAGACTTTCGGTCAGATGCTCGTGTCGTGCTTCACTTGGCGAATTCTCGCGCAGAGGAGCCGCGATATGAACGTGGCTGCCTGCGGCGAGAGTCAAAGCCGCGCCAATTGCTCGCCTGGAGAGCATCTGGCAGTTTTCCGTGTCCTGGCCGCGAATCTGCGGTCGACGCGGCCGCCTTTCAACGCGCCGGCGCGCGGTCCCCAAGTCGAAAATCCCGGAGGGCTGAACGAGGATCCCACCGCGTCGATTCCAAGGATCTCGACGGCGTCCCTGGGTACCCGGAACCTCAGGGTGCCGCGAACCGTGAAGTCAGGCGGTTGCGGAGACCGGCTCTGCGGCCGTGAAGATCGAGACCTGCGCTTCTTCGGGCAACATCACGCCGAGGACCTTCTGGAGGGTGAGAAGGTGGACGCATGATCCCCAGCTCTCGAAGTAGTGGCAGGTGCAACGCCACTGACCGCCGTCGAGCCCGATGTGGTGGGTGTCGTTATCGCCACGGAACGTGAGCGAGAGCCGGTCGATCGTGATCCGATCGAGCTCTCGCGCGTAGCGATTTGCCTTCTCGACCTTGCCGATCAGTGAGCTGTGCATCGCGGTCTACCTCCGTCGCCCCGAGGAGCGCTGGCGGCCGCCGTCCGGTCATGCACCTCGACCGGTGATGGCGGTCGCGTGCCCAAAGAGTACACCCCTCGCCGGGACCCGGCACCCCGGAAAACGTCCCTGAGCAGACGGCTGAACGTCCGGCGGACTCAGGCGGCGCGCATTCGCCTCAGGCGGGGCCGCCGCAGCCGTCCTTTCGGCGATCGCCGGGACGCCCGGAGCGTCGCGCACGAAGGGACGCTGGCGGACGTGGAATCGCGCGGATCACGCGCGGCCACACCACGCCCACGCGTCGCGCTCGCCTAGGGAGCGTTCGTCCCCTCGCGCCCGAAGTCGTCCTCGAGGCGAATCACGTCGTCCAGCTCGGGGGTCGAGATCTCGACGAGCTCGCACCGTTCGACCGCCTCGAAGCGGTGGATCCGGCCCGTCGGGACGTGCATCGATTCGCCAGGCCCAAGCTCGTGGACCTGCACGACGCCGGCGTCGTCCTCGAGGGCGAGACGCAGCCGACCGGTCAGGATGATGATCGATTCGTCCTTGATCTCGTGCCGCTGAAGCGACAGCCGGCGACCTGTGTCGATCACGATGAGCTTGCCGACGTATCGCTCGGTGTGAGCCCAGATGAGCTCGTGACCCCAGGGCTTGTCGACCCGCCGCTGCCCGCCGCGCCCGCCGCCCGCGCCGGCCTCGCCGCTCGCATCGCCCGCGCCCGCCTCGCGGCCCTCGTCGCTCATGCCCCACGCACCAGCTGCTCGCCGGCGCCGAGAAGCGCGTCTCGGAGGGTCTCCCCGGTGGCCTCGACGTAGACACGGACCAAGGGTTCCGTCCCGGACGCTCGGATGAGGAGCCACGAGCCGTCGTCAAGCCAGAACTTGAAACCGTCGCCCGTCTCGAGGGCGAGGGTGCGGACGACCGGACGCCCGGCCAGCTCCACGGGCGGTTCGGCGGCCAAGCCAACGAGCAGGTACCGCTTGGTCTCCGGATACGCCGCCCGCTCGACGTGGACATCCACCCGCAGGTACCACGACGGCCCCGCCACCTCATGGAAGTGCTCGATCGCCTTCGAGACCGGCCAGCGGCCGGCGGCCCGTTCGTGAAGGAACAGGTCGAGCAGCATGAGGTCGGCGTAGACACCATCCCGCTCCGGCAGGTGCATGCCGAACCCGAAGCCGCCCGATTCCTCGGCGCCGAGCATCGCGCCCGGTCTCGATCATCTTGGGCCCGATGAACTTGAAGCCGACCGGGGTCTCGAACGTCGGGATCCCGTAGTGCTCACCAAGCCGCGCGGCCATCGAGGTGTTGTTGACGCTGACGACGACCGGCTCGCGCATCCCGCGATGCTCGGCGAGGTAGTACATCAGGAGCCCCGTGACCTGGAGCTGGTGGATGAACGTTCCGCGCTCGTCGGCGGCGCCCGCCCGGTCGGCATCGCCGTCGAGCAGCAGCCCGAGGTCATATCCGCCGGCGGCGAGCATCCCGAGCGCCTCGTCGATATTGGGCCGGATCGGCTCCGGGTTCACGCCGCCGAACCACGGGTTTCGCTCCTGGTGGATCTCGTTGACGCGGATGCGGCCACCGGCAAGCAGCCGCGAGATCCAGCCGGCGCCGGCCCCCCACATCGGGTCCACCAGGATCGACACGTCGGCCGTCCGCAGCGCGTCGAGATCGAGCGTCCGCCGGACGAACCGCTCGTAGCCCTCGTACGGGTCGAACCGCTCGACCAGCCCGGCAGCTTCGGCCTCGTCGAACGGACGACGCTCGATGGGCGACCCACCGTTCACGGCAAGGCGCCGCTCGATGACGCCGAGGATGTCGGCTCCCGCCGCCGCCCCGGTCGGCGCCTTCACCTTGAAGCCGTTGTCGACCCAGGGATTGTGGCTGGCGGTGATCACGATGCCGGCCGCGGCTCCTCGCTCGAGGACCTCGAACGAGCTCATCTGCGTCGGCACGGCGTGCGCGGCATAGGCGACCGGGATGTCGTGCGCGGTGAGGACCTCGACAGCGGCGGCCGCGAAGTGCTCCGACGCGAACCGCCGGTCATACGCGACCACGACGCCCTTGGCGGTCTCGCCGCGCTCGACGACGTACGCGGCAACGCCATCGGCGCAGCGGCGGACATTCTCGAAGGTGAATTCATCGGCGACGCGAGCTCGCCAGCCATCGGTCCCGAACACGATGGTCGTGGGCGCAGGGGCCTCGCCCGTCAGGGTCACGTCGTCAGTCCTCCGGTTCCGAACAGCGCTCGATGAGGCGCTCGACCACCGACCGGTCGGGACCGGTGCCGTGCAGGACGGCGATCGTCTGTGTGGCGGTCATGCTACCGCGCTCGGGTGGCGCGATGACGCCGAGGCGTCCGTCGACGCGCCGCACGACGAGGTCGTCATCATCGATCTCCACCGATTCCCCAGCCTGGACGACGGCGCCGGTGCCGCGCGCGCCGATGGCCGCGAGCAGCGCCGACCACGAACCGAGGTCCGACCAGCCGACGTCCATGGCGGCCATCGCCACCCGACCGTCGGCCGCGGCGGCCTCCATGACCGCAAAGTCGATGGACATCGGTTTCTGGATCGACTCGTAGGCCTGCTCGAGCAGTCCGGGCGAGGCGATCATCGGCCCGAGCGACTGAAGCAGGCCGGTGTATCGGTCGAGTGCCGCGAGGATCGCCCGACGACGCCACAGGAAGATCCCGGCGTTCCACGCCACTCCCGGCATGTCGAGGAGCTCCGCCGCGCGGGCCGGCTTCGGTTTCTCCTCGAATCGCTGGAGCGGATACGCCCGCACGCCATCCACGTCCTCGCCGCGGGCGACATCGGGGATCAGGTAGCCGTATTCGACCGCCGGCCGGTCCACCCGGATGCCGAGCGTCACGAGCGGGTCGTCGATGCCGAAGCTACCGGTCGCCAGCCGCTCGGCGGCCGTTCCAAGGACCTCCCGAAAGCCCTCGACGTCATCGACCGTCTGGTCGGCGGCCACGACCGCCATGACCTCGTCCTCGGGACGGTCGATAGCGAGCGCCGCCAGCGCGATCGCGGCCGCGGTGTTCCGGCCGAGCGGCTCGAGAAGGACGTGCGCGGCCGGCGCCTGATGACGGACGTGCGCTTCGTAGCGGCGGTCGGTGACGATCGTGACGTCGTCGGTCAGACCCGACAGCCGTTCGACGCACGCCTGCAGGAGCGTCCCCGATTCGAGCAGCGGGAGGAAGGGCTTCGGACGCTCCTGTCGACTGAGCGGGTGGAGCCGGGTGCCCCCGCCACCGGCCATCACGACGGCGTACATGTGGCGTGCAGTCTACGGGGCGGAGCGCCGGCGGCGCGCGGTGCAGTCGCGCGGTGCCGTCTGGGGCGGCGGCGCGCGCGTTGCAGGCCGGTCGGCGCGCGTTGCAGGCCCGGCGGCGCCTCAGACGGCCTGGGCGGACTCCGGTTCGGGCATCCCTGCCTCGGCCGCGAGGATCGCCGCCTTCTCGGTCCGCTCCCACGGCAGGTCGAGGTCCGGCCGCCCGAAATGGCCGTACGTGGCCGTCTGGCGGTAGATCGGTCGACGGAGCTCGAGGGCCGCGATGATCGAGGCCGGCCGGAGGTCGAAATGCCGCTCGATCAGTGTCTGGATCTCCGCGTCATCGATCCGGCCGGTCCCGAACGAGTCGACGCTGAAGCTGATCGGGCGGGCGATCCCGATCCCGTAGGCCACTTCCACCTCGAACCGGTCGGCGAGCCCGGCAGCCACGACGTTCTTGGCTACCCAGCGGGCCGCGTACGCCGCGGATCGGTCGACCTTCGTCGGATCCTTGCCCGAGAACGCCCCGCCACCGTGACGGGCCATGCCGCCGTACGAGTCGACGATGATCTTGCGACCGGTGAGGCCCGCGTCGCCCATCGGACCGCCGGTCACGAACCGGCCCGTCGGATTGACGTGCATCACCGGATCGGTCTCACGCAGGTCCGTGGGGATCGTCGGGCGGATGACCGTTTCGATGATGTCGGCGCGGAGGCGCTCGGCACGGACGTCCGGGTCGTGCTGAGCCGCGACGACGACCGTTCGAACCCCGACCGGCACGCCGTGGTCGTATTCGACGGTGACCTGCGTCTTGCCGTCGGGCCGCAGGTACGGCAGCTGGCCGGACTTTCGCACCTCGGCGAGGCGGCGGGCCATCCGGTGGGCGAGCGCGATCGGGAGCGGCATCAGCTCGGGCGTTTCCCGGCAGGCGAACCCGAACATCATCCCCTGGTCGCCCGCCCCGAGCTCGAAGGTCGAGGCCGCCTCGTCCCGGACCTCCAGCGCCGTGTCGACGCCCTGGGCGATGTCGGGCGATTGTTCCTTCACGGACACGAGCGTCCCGCACGTCAGGTAGTCGAAGCCGTAATCGGCGCGGGTGTAGCCGATCTCGCGAACGGTGTCGCGGACGACCGCCTGGAAGTCGACGTACGTGGTCGTCGAGATCTCGCCGAGGACCAGGACCAATCCCGTCGTGGTTGCGGCCTCGCAGGCGACCCGGGCGTCTGGGTCCTCCCGGATGATCGCGTCCAGGATCGCGTCTGAGATCTGGTCGCACATCTTGTCCGGATGGCCCTCGGTGACCGACTCGGACGTGAAGAGGTACTGGCTGGCGTCGACGATACTCACCGCGCGAAGCCTAGCATGGGACCACCCTCACGCTCCGGATCGAACGGCCTCGAGGTCGAGGTCGCGCTCCACTCGATGCAGGACGTCGTCGCTGATCACCCCGTCGTCTCGGAGCCGGATGATCGCCTCGCGCTCCGAGAACAGGACCGCGTTGCGGATCTCCAGGTGGTCGAGCAGCTCCTGCTCTGACTCGTCCTCGGCGTCGCCATCGGTCGGTACGGCGTGGCCGGCCTCGTGCTCGTAGCGCGCCCGGAGCTGGTCGATGAGCGGACGGTGGTCCGGATACGCCACCTCGAGATCGGTCAGCCGGAGCAGCGCGGCGTCGACGGCGGCCCGGCGCGCCTCCGCCTCTTCGGCGTCTTCGGCGCCGGTCGACACGACGCCCAGGCGACGCACGAGCCACGGCAACGTCAGCCCCTGCCCGACGAGCGTCGCGAAGATCACGCAGAAGGTCAGGAAGATGACGAGATCCCGCTCGGGGAACGGCGGATCGAGCGGCAGCGCGAGCGCAGCCGCGAGCGAGACTGCGCCGCGCATGCCCGCCCACGACACGACGAAGACCGCTCCGGGCGGAGGGTACGGATCGCGGGCCCGGATGCGCGCGCTCAGCCACCGCGGCAGGTAGGTCGCAGGGTAGACCCAGACGATGCGGGCAAGGATCGTCGTCAGCGAGATCGCGACCCCAAGGCCGATGAGCTCGGGCGGGTTTCGCGGGGCGAGGTTCTTCAGGATCACCGGCAACTGCAGCCCGATGAGCATGAACGCGAAGCCGTTGATCATGAAGATCACGATGTCCCACACGCCGCGTCCGAGCAGGCGGGCATCCGGCGACAGGGCACGCGCAGCGCGCCGCCCGGCGATGAGACCCGCGACCACCGAAGCCAGCACGCCGCTCACGCCCAGCGCCTGGGCCGGCAGGTATGCGACGAACGGCGCGAGCAGCGAGAGCATGATCTCGAGCGTCGGGTCGCCGGTCCGTCGCCAGGCCTCGGTGAGGACGACGCCCACGACCACCCCGACGACGATGCCACCGAGCGCGACGGAGACGAACGAGACCCCGGCATCGGCGAGCGAGAAGACGCCGAGGATCGCCGCCATGACCGAGACACGCCAGGCGATGAGGGCGGTCGCGTCGTTGACCAGGCTCTCGCCCTCCAGGATCGTCACGATCCGTCGCGGTACGCCGAGACGGCGGAAGATCGCAGTGGCGGCAACCGCGTCCGGCGGGGCGACGATCGCGCCGAGGGCGAACGCCGCGGCGAGCGGGATCTGGGGAACGAGCGCCTTCGTCACGAGCCCGACCACGACCGTGGTGAACAGGACGAGCCCGACCGCGAGCAAGGCGATCGGCCGGGCGTTGGCCTTGAAGTCGCGGATCGGCGTCGAGTAGCCCGCGCCGAAGAGGATCGGTGGCAGCAGGAGCAGGAAGACGAGGTCCGGTTCGAGCGTGATCGGCGGGACGCCGGGCACGAACCCGAGGACGAGTCCACCGAGCACGAGCAGGATCGGGTACGCGACGCCGATGCGACGGGCGACGAAGCCGAGCGCCACGGCCACGACGAAGAGGCCGAGGACCAATTCCAGGGGATTCGAGAACATCAGCGGGTGGCCGATCCCTCGGTCGATGCCTCGTCTGAAGCGGCCGTGCTGCGCGCCCGCTCGTGGCGCTCGGCGTCTGTGGCCGCGGCGTCCGCGAGCGCCGAGGTCGTGGCGACGGCAGCCTCGCGCGCGCGAGCCATCTCGGTCGCGGCCGCCCGCTTCGCCTCGTCGCGACGCTCACGCCAGGCCTCGATGCCCGGCATCTCCAATGGCTCGACGCTGTCCGACGGGACGAACCCGAAGACCTCGCCGAGGAAGACGATCTCGGCCTCGAGCGACCGGCGGATGGCATCGGCGCCGCGGAACCCGTGCCCTTCGCCGGGGAAAGCCAGGTAGGCGCAAGGGATGTCCCGAGCGGTCAGGGCCGCCACAAGCGACTCGGCCTGCGAGGGTGGCACGACCTGGTCTTCGAGGCCCTGCATCACGAGGACCGGACACGTGATGCTCTCGAGGAAGTGGATCGGAGAGCGCTCCCGATAGCGCTCGGCCATCTCCGGATACGGTCCGACGAGCCGGTCCATGTAGCGTGATTCGAACTTGTGCGTGTCGCGTGCCAGCGTCTCGAGGTCACCGATGCCGTAGCGGGTGATGCCGGCGGCGAACACATCACGGAACGCAAGGGCCGCGAGCGTCGTGTATCCGCCGGCAGACCCACCGGCGATCGCGAGCCGCTCGGGATCGGCGTCCCCTCGTTTCACGAGGAATTGGGCGGCGGCGACGGCGTCGTCCACGTCGACGATCCCCCACCGACCGTCGAGCTCACGGCGATATGCCCGCCCATAGCCGGTGCTGCCGCCGTAGTCCACGTCGACGACCGCGATGCCGCGACTCGTGAGCAGCTGGATGTCCAGCTGCAGCGCGGACGAGGCGTTGGACGTCGGGCCACCATGGGTCAGGACGAGGAGCGGAGGTCGCTCGCCGTCGGGAGCGGTGAAGGCCGGATTCCGCGGCGCGTAGTAGAGCGCGTGGGAGACGCGGCCGTCGTCCGCGACCGGAAACTCGATCGCTTCCGGTAGCGAGAGGAGCGCCGCATCGACGGACAGCGACGAGGACCGCCGAAGCACGCCGGAGACGGCCAGCCGCACCGGGTCGAAGCGAGCCAGCGACCGTGGGCTCCGACGACGAGCCCACGACGGCGACGATGGCGCCCGGGCGGACGATGAGGCCTTCAAACTCGGTATACGGCGACTCGACCTCGCCGACGAGCCGGCCGGGCCGGACGTGGATGAGATGGTCGTGTCCGGCACGGCGGGCGACGGCCACGATCGAGCCGTCGGCGGCGAACCCGTACGACGATCGCCCGAACAGCCACGGCGGATCGGCGAACTCGGCGTCCATCGGCGCCAGCGCCTCGAGCGATGGGCCGTCGACAAGGCGGTAGAGGTTCCACCACCCGGTCCGATCCGAGGCGAAATGGAGCACGCCCGTGGGTGACCATTCGGGCTGGACGATCGACTCGTCAGGACCGCCGGCGGCCAGCTCGGATGCGCCCAGCGTGCCGTCGGGCAGGATCGGGGCGACTCGCAACCGGCTGGCATCCCAGGGCATGTCCGGGTGGTCCCATTCGAGCCAAGCGAGCCGCCTGCCGTCCGGCGAAAGGCGGGGCGCGGCGAGGAAGTCCGGGCCCGACACGAGCGTCACGGGCGGACGATCCCCGTCGAGTGGCACGGCGACGATGGAGGCGCCGGGCTGCCCTTCACCCTCGTGGTCCTCGCCGACGGCGAGGACGCGGCCTCGGCCAAGATCGATCCGGAGGTCCGCGTAGCGCATCGGGCTCTCGGGGGTGATCGCGACCGGCGACTCAGTTTCCGGATCCAGCCGATAGAGGCGGCCGTCGGAGAAGTTCGAGAAGACGACGATGCCGCCCGCCACGGTGTACGAGCCACCGCCGTATTCGTGGACGCGGCTCCGGACGTTGAATGGCGGCGGCGTAAGGTCGCTCGTCGACCCGTCGGCGGCCGCCCGCACGAGGACTCGCCGTCCGCCTTCGACCGGACGCGCCTCCAGCCAGTACGTCTCGTCGCCGTCGACCCACGGTTCCGCGAGACCGATGACGTCGCCGACCACATCGTCGACGCGGATCGACGACGACCACGCGCCGTACGGCGCGATGACCGGATCGGCCATGGTCAGGTCCCGTGCTGCCAGGACGCGACGTATTCGGCCTGTTCGGGGGTCATGGCGTCGAGATTGATGCCTAGCGCGGCGAGCTTGAGGCGGGCCACCTCGGCGTCGATCGCCTCGGGGACGACGTAGACGCGCGGTTCGAGCTCGGCGTGGTGAGTCGCGACGTATTCCGCGCTGAGCGCCTGGTTCGCGAAGCTCATGTCCATCACCGCGGCCGGATGCCCCTCCGCGGCGCCGAGATTGACGAGCCGTCCCTCGGCGATGAGGTTGAGTCGCTTCCCGCCGAGGTCGAATTCCTGGACGTTCTCGCGAACCTCGCGGACGTGCCCCTCGGCCATGGCCCGGAGCGCCGCAAGGTCCAGCTCGGCATCGAAGTGGCCGGAGTTGGCCATGATCGCCCCGTCGCCCATCGCCTCGAAGTGCTCGCGGCGGAAGACGTTGATGTTGCCGGTGGCCGTGATGAACAACTCACCCCAGGCGGCCGCCTGACCGACCGTCATCACGCCGAAGCCATCCATCAACGCCTCGAGCGCGCGGACGGGGTCCACCTCGATGACGGTCACGTGCGCGCCGTGGCCGGCCATCCGGGCACTGATCCCCTTCCCCACCCAGCCGTAGCCTGCGACGACGACCTTTCGACCAGCGATGAGGATGTTCGTCGCCCGCAGGATGCCGTCCAGCGTGCTCTGGCCGGTCCCGTAGCGGTTGTCGAAGAGATGCTTGGTCTGGGCTTCGTTGACGGCGATGACCGGGAAGCGAAGCATCCCGTCGGCCGCCATCGCCCGCAGCCGGATCACGCCGGTCGTCGTCTCCTCCGTCCCGGCGTGGATCTCAGACAGCTGGTCCGGACGTTCCGTATGGAGGAGGTTCACGAGGTCGCATCCGTCGTCCATCGTCAGCTGCGGGTGCGTGTCCGCCACCGACCGAAGGTGGTCGTAGTACATCGCGTTGTCCTCGCCGCGCCGGGCGTAGACCGCGATGCCGTACTCGGCGACCAGCGCGGCCGCGACGTCGTCCTTCGTCGACAGCGGATTGCTCGCCGCGAGGACGACGTCTGCGCCACCAGCCTTGAGCGTGCGCATAAGGTTGGCGGTCTCGGTCGTCACGTGGAGGCAGGCGCCGATGCGCAGGCCCTCGAGCGGGCGGTCGCGCTCGAAGCGCTCGCGGATGAGCCTGAGCACGGGCATCTCTCGCTCGGCCCACTCGATCCGCCGGATGCCCTCGCCGGCGAGACCGAGATCGGTGACGTCGTGGGCCGGTGGCGCGCTCTGGGTGGTCATCTGGTTTCCCCCTCCTTGCGGCTGAGCAGGCGCCGGATCGGCGCGACGAGATCCGGCCAGGGCGAGCCCAGCCGGTGGACGAGCCGCTCTTCGAAGCGGACGTGCTCGGCGTACCCGAGTCGGCGATACGCGTTGAGTGCCGGCGGATTGTCGGCCCGGACGTTGAGGACGACCTCGTCGCACGTCTTGAGGAGCTCCGCCGTGACGGCGCCCGTGACGGCGGTGGCGAAGCCGCGGCCTCGATAGTCGACGTGGGTCAGGACGTTGCCGACGACCGCGAGCCTCGCCGTCGGGCTGACGACATGGGTCCCGGCGGCTGCTACGAGCTGGCCGTTGACGCGCATCCCGTAATAGACGCCCTCGGCGATCGCACTCGAGGGCAACCACGAGGCGAACCCGAGCTGGTAGAGCCGGTTCAGCTCGCCGATGTCGACGGGCAGCAGCCGCTGGGTGGTTGCCGGATACGGCTGGAACCGGGCGCGATCGACCCACATCCGGACCATCGTCGGTCCGGGATCCACCCGGTAGGCCGACTCGACCGCCGCGAGCAGCGGCCCCGGCGCCGCGAGGTACGCGACGCGAGGCCGGATCAGGTCGCGGAGGATCACCCGGATTCCGTCCTCCTGGCCCATCACGAACATGGGCTGCGGGGTCGGGCCGTTGTACTCGAGCACGACGGCGATCGGCGTGTTGCCGCTCCACGCCACGCCCCAGCGCGTCCGGCTGAACTCGCGCTCCTCGAGATCGCAGAGCGCGTACGCGGCGTAGAGCCGGTCACGCTCGAGGATCGATCGAAGGAGCGCCTTGTCGGTTGTGGGAGCCGCGACGATCGTGCCGCGGCGACCCATGACGACCGTCGCCATCAGCCGACCGCCGCAGGGGTGCCGGACGCCGGTGTGTCCGTCGAGGACGGGCCTGCGTCGGCCGGGGCGGCCGACTCTGATCGGGTGTCGCCGGTTGGCGGCGATTGTGCGGCGTCAGCGGTGGCCGGAGGCTGTGCCGCGTTGGCGAGGGCCCGGAACCCCGGAGTCGATGCCCAGCGAGCACGAGCGGAATCCGTCGCCGACCGCAGACCCTCGCCGAATGGCGCCCGGACGACACCTTCTTCGGTGACGATGCCGGTGATCAGCTCGGCGGGGGTGACGTCGAAGGCCGGGTTTCGGACCTCCGTGCCATCGGGGGCGATCCGGACGCCGCGAAGGTGGGTCACCTCGTCGGGCGAGCGTTCCTCGATCGGGATATCGGAGCCGTCGGCCGTGTTCAGGTCGACCGACGTGGTGGGCGCGACCACGTAGAACGGGATCCCGTGACGAGCCGCAAGCACGGCCAGCGTGTACGTGCCGACCTTGTTCGCGGTGTCGCCGTTGGCCGCGATCCGGTCGGCACCGACGAGGATGACGTCGACCTCGCCGCGCGCCATCAGGTGGCCAGCCGCCACGTCGGCGATGAGCGCGTGCGCGACGCCGGCCTGCGCCAGCTCCCAGGTCGTGAGCCGCGCGCCCTGGAGGTACGGCCGTGTCTCGTCGACCCAGACGTGGATCGGCCGCTCGGCATGGTGGGCGGCCTGGACGACGCCGAGCGCCGTACCGAACTGGCCGGCCGCGAGCGGTCCCGTGTTGCAGTGGGTCAGGACCTGGACGGGTCGGTCGGCCGGGGCGGGCAGGACCTCGAGGCCGAATGCGGCCATGCGGCCGTGGTCCGTCGTTGCCTCGAAGACGATCGCGTCGGCCTCCTCGCGCATGCCCTCGGCGATCGCGTTGCCATCGTCGGACAGGTCGCCGATCGCCTCGTACCGGGCCATCATCCGGTCCACCGCCCAGCGCAGGTTGATGGCTGTCGGTCGGGCGTTCATCAGCGCGTTCGCCCCGCCACGAAGCGTCGCCCGGCGGGCGTACGGCAGGCTGTCGCGCATGTTCTCGGCCGACATCGCGAGGGCGATGGCGGCGACCTGGCCGATCGCCGGCGCCCCGCGGACGATCATCTCGCGGATGGCGTAGGACGCCTCGCCGGCCGACTTGCAGGGGTATTCCTGGAGGACGTCGGGCAGCAGCCGCTGGTCGATGAGGTACAGGATCCGGCCATCCTCGCGGAAGGGCGTCCGGAACCCGGCCGGAGCCGCGGGTGTGAGCGGTTCGTGTTCAACGGGTGCAGCGGCCGGACCGAACCTCGCGCCCTCGGGGTCGAGGATCGCGCTGGCGGCCTCCGCCGACGCTCGCTGGAGCGCCTGGGCAGCCCCGGCCGCCATCGCCGCGGTCTGGATGATCTCGCCGGCGAACGTCCGAAAGAACCGGCGACGGCCGAGGTCGGCGCCCGGCACCGCCGGCGGCACGGGAGGCGGCACGCTCGTCGGAGGCGTCGGGCCGGGCGGCGGCACGAACGCGGGCGCAGGCGCGGGCACCGCCGCCGGCTCGCCGGCGGGCGCAACCCCCTGTCCCGCAGTAGGCACCGAGGCAGGCACGACTCCGGACGACTCGGGCGCCGTCGTGCCCGGAGTTTCCTGCGCGAGGGGCTGATCGGCCACCGGCTCGACCTCGATCCGGCGGCCTGTCAGTACTTGACGACGCTGGTCACCCGGCGTCCTTCCAGGCGGTCGCGGCCGTTGAGGAACTCTAGCTCGACCAGGAACGCGAGCCCGACCACCTCGCCCTTCAATCGCTCGACCAGCTCGATCGTGCCATTCACGGTGCCGCCGGTGGCGAGCAGGTCATCGACGATGAGCACTCGCTGTCCCGCCGTGATGGCGTCGCGGTGGATCTCGAGGGTGTTCGATCCGTACTCGAGCGCGTATTCGACGGTGATCGTCTCCGCCGGGAGCTTGCCGAGCTTGCGGACCACGACCAGGCCGGCGTCAAGCTGGTACGCCATCGGGGCGCTGAAGATGAAGCCGCGTGACTCCATCCCGACTACCAGATCGATCTGCTCACCGGCATAGGGCGCGAGCATGAGGTCGATCGCCTCTTTGTAGGCGACCGGGTCCTTCAGCAGCGTGGTGATGTCGTAGAAGAGGATGCCGGGCTTCGGGAAGTCGGGGACCTCGCGGATCTTCGCGCGGAGTTCCTCGGCAGACACGATATCGGGACCTCCATCGTGGGTCGCCGCCGGCGAGGGTGGCGTGGGCGCCCGAAGTCTACCGCAGGCATGCCGGGCTTCGACATCGCCGGCGTGGCCGGCCGAGCATCAGGGGCGTGGCACCGATGACGAAGCCGCCGAGGACGAGGCCGAAGTCGTGGCTGCGCCGGCCACCTCGGCACCTTGCGAGACCTCGCCGCCCGACGCGACGCGGCACCGCCGCGGCGCGCCCACGAAGACGGCGCGTGAGCAAGAAGGCCACCGAATCCAACGGCGACCGCAACCGCGAACGCAACCTGCAGCCCCGCCGCCGGCTCACCGGTGGACCGGATGCTGAACGCGACCAGCGCGCCGGTCACCCCCGTCCCGAGCGCCGTGCCGAGCGAATCCGACAGCGACAGCGCGCTCGTCGCGGCGCCCTGGCCGTTCGCGGGCGCCTCGCGGAGCACGATCAGAGCCAGCGGCGAATAGGCGAGGCCCATCCCGAAGCCCGTGAGGGCGAACGTCGGGACGGCGATCAGCCAGTTGACGTCCTGGCGCAGGACGAGCAGGAAACTGGCGAGTCCGAGCGTCGTCACGGCGAACCCGGCCGCGACGAATCGATGGGTCGGCCAGCGCGAGGCGCCTCGGGCCTGGGTCCAGGCTCCCGCGGTCCAGGTGATCGTCGCCGCGCTGAGGGCGAGACCGGCCTCGGTGGCAGAGACACCGCGCCACTCCACCAGCGTCAGCGCGACGAAGGCATCGACGGAGAAGAAGGCGAACGTCAGGATGCCGCGGAGCAGGACCGCAGCCGGGAGCACAGGGCGGGCGACGAGTGTGCCCGGCGGTGTCAGCCGGCGCAGCGCATAGATACCGACGACGAGTCCGATCCCGGTGAGCACGACGGTCGGCACCGGTTGGCCGATCGTCAGTCCCACGGTCACGAGACCCGCGCCGAGCGCGACGATAAGGGCGAGCGGCAGACGCCGGTCGGGCACGCTCGTCCGCGGCGGCGCGGCGACAACGGCCCGCAGGGCGCCGAGGGTGAGCGCACCGGCGAGGGCGATCAGCGGCAGCAGTCCGAGGAACACGTACCGCCAGCCGACGGCCTCGCCGATCGTCCCCGCGATCGCCGGACCGACCAGACCGGGAACCACCCAGGCGGTCGACAGCGTGGCGAACATCCGCGGCCGGAGCGATTCGGGGAGGGTCCGAGCGATGGCGACGTACGCGATCGGCTGGATCGTCCCGGCGCCGAGGCCCTGGATGAAGCGTGAGACGACGAGAACCTGCATCGAGGGCGCGAGGCCGCCGATCAGGAGGCCGACGGCGAACAGCGACAGGCCGACGGCGAACGGCAACGCGAGCCCCCGCCGGTCGATGAGTCCGCCGACGACGACGATCCCGATCAGCGAACCGAGCATGAACGCCGAGAAGACCCAGCCGTACAGCTCGAGACCACCGAGCTCGCGGGCGGCGATCGGCATGACGGTCGAGACCGCCAGGGCCTCGAACGCCACGAGCGTGATGGTCAGCACGAGGCCTACCGTCAGGGCGCGGCGGTCGGCTCTCCAGAGGCTATCGGACGGATCCCGTCGGGGAAGGTTCACCGGACAAGGATGCCGCCTCCACGACGACGGCGCCTCGGCCGAGCGTCTCGATCCCGGGTTGACGTTGGTCGCCCGTTCAGCTCCGCCGGAGCCGCCAGATCTCCTCGGAGGGCCAGCGCCGCGACCATGCGAGCGACTCGGCGTCGCGGTACGTGCTGGCCGCATCGGGCCCCGGTCTCGGTTCGATGAGGTCCTCGATGACGAAGCTGTTCGCCCGGAACAGCCTCACCCACTCGCCGTACGGCAGCTGGAAGCTGATGTCGTCGTCCTCGATCCGATGCAGCCCGAAGTAGTCGAGGGCGAGCGTCTCCCCGGCATGCTCGGAATCGACGGGCCAGCAGATCGCCTCGATCGGCGATTGGTGGTTGAACGCGAAGAGGCCGCCTGGTCTGAGGAGGCGGGCCGCCTCGGGCACGGTCCGGTACGGATCGGCGAAGGTCATCGCGCCGTGGTCGCAGAATACGATGTCGAACGAGGCGTCCGGGAGCGGGACTGCCTCTGCGCTCGCGTGGACGAGCGGGAACGAGACGCCGGCCTCGGTCATCAGCCGCCGGGCGTGCTCCAGCTGGCGCTCCGAGAGGTCGAGCCCCACCGGCCGCGCCCCGAGCTTCGCCAGCGCGATCGACCACTGGGCCGCACCGCAGCCGAATTCGAGGATGTCCTTGCCCCCGACGTCGCCGAGCACCCGCAGCTCCGACTCGGGGATCTGGGTCGTGCCCCAGGCCAGGCCGCCGCTGTCGGCGAGCTGGTCACCGTGAAGCGCCTGGTACTCGTCGCTGTAGGCGTCCCAGGAGTCGCGGTTGCGCGCGGCGTGCTCGGTGAGTCCCGTGACGTCGTCGGCAGCTGTCATGGCCGTACTGTAGCCGCCGGTCCGGCGGCGGCACGACGCGGTCGGGCGGCGCGACGGGTACGGCCCGGCGGCCGGACGGCGGCGTTCACCCCGCCGCCGCTCCCGCGTCCTAGCCCGACCCGGCCGCCGCCGACAGCCGCGCGACGACAGCCTGGGTGAGCGTCCAGGCCTTTCGCGTGTCCGCCGGAAGCCGGATCCGGACCTGGTTGCTGGCGAACGTCACGTCGCTCGGACGAACGCCGGGCAGCGTTGGACCGGCCAGCAGTCGCATCGCCGTCGCTCGGGTGAGACCGGCGCCGAACCGCACCACCAGCCAGCCCTCCTCGCGCGAGATCGAGCCGATCCCGGCGGCCTCAGCCGCCAGCCGCAGCTCGGCGACCTCGATCAGTCGAACGACCGGATCGGGCATCGGGCCGTACCGGTCGAGGACCTCCTGGCGGAACGCCGCGAGGTCGCCCGTCGTGCGCGCGCGCGCCAGGCGCCGGTAGAGCTCGAGCTTCTGGGCCTCGTCGGGAACGTACTCGTTGGGGAGGTGCGCCTCGAGCGGCAGGTCGATGACAGCCTGAGGGATCTCGACGATCGGCGCGCGCCCCTCGATCGACGCCTTGCGGGTCTCCACGGCCTCCGCGAGAAGCCGGGAGTAGAGGTCGAAGCCGACGGCCGCCATGTGGCCGGACTGCTCGCCACCCAGGATGTTCCCGGCGCCGCGGATCTCGAGATCGGACAGGGCGATCTGGAATCCGGCGCCGAGCTCGGAGGCGTTGAAGATGGCCTGCAGGCGCTTGCGTGCCTCGTCCGACAACCGCTCGCGACGTCGATACAGGAGGTAGGCATACGCCCGGCGCGATGAGCGACCCACCCGACCTCTGAGCTGGTAGAGCTGGGCGAGGCCGAGCGTGTCGGCGCGGTCGATGATGATCGTGTTGGCATTCGGGATGTCGAGCCCGGATTCGATGATCGTCGTGCACACCAGGACGTCGGCCGCGCCGTCGGCGAACGCGATCATCACCTTCTCGAGGGCACCCTCGGCCATCTGCCCGTGTCCGACCACGAACCGCACCCCCGGCAGCATCCGGCGCAGCTGATCGGCCTGGGCCTCGATGGTCTCGACCCGGTTGTGGACATAGAAGACCTGTCCGCCACGGTCGAGCTCGCGCAAGATGGCGTCGCGGACGAGACCCGCGGACGCCTCGGCGACTCGGGTCTGGATCGGCAATCGATCCTCGGGTGGGGTCTCGATGACGCTCAGATCCCGTATCCCGGCGAGGGCCAGGTTGAGGGTTCGCGGGATCGGCGTGGCCGAAAGTGTCAGGACGTCCACCTCCCGACGAAGCTGCTTGAGCCGCTCCTTCGCGGCGACACCGAAGCGCTGCTCCTCGTCGACGACGACCAGTCCCAGATCCCGAAACCGGATGTCCTTGCTCAGGAGGCGATGGGTCCCGATGACGATGTCCACGGTCCCATCGGCAAGACCCGCGATCGTGGTCGCCTGGGCCGATGCCGGCACGAACCGCGACAGGAGCCGGACCTCGAGCGGGAAGGCCGCAAACCGCTGCGAGAACGTGGCGAGGTGCTGGGCGGCGAGCACGGTCGTCGGCACGAGGACCGCCACCTGGCGGCCGTCCTGAACGGCTTTGAACGCCGCCCGCAGCGCCACCTCGGTCTTGCCGTACCCGACGTCACCGACCACGAGCCGGTCCATCGGCCGGACGAGCTCCATGTCGGCCTTGACCTCGGCCGCTGCGCGGGCCTGATCGATCGTCTCCTCGTACGGGAAGGACGCCTCCATCTCGGCCTGCCAGGGCGAATCGGGCGCGAACGCGTGGCCCTGGGCGGCCGCGCGCGAGGCGTACAGCGCGAGGAGTTCCTCGGCAAGGTCGTCGACGGCCTTCCGAACGCGTTGCTTGGCCCTCAGCCATTCGGTGCCGCCGAGCTTCGACAGCGCCGGCCGCTCACCGCCGGCATAGCGGCTGATCCTCGCGATCTGCTCGACCGGGACGAAGATCCGATCGCCGCCGGCGAATGCCAGCTCGAGGTAATCGCGGTCCTCGCCGTTTCCGCCCCGGCGGAGCATCTGCTCGTATCTCGCGACGCCATGATCGATGTGGACGACGAGGTCGCCGGGCGTCAGGCGCTCGAGGATGTCCCGCGGAACGATCCGCCGGAGAGCCCGCGGCCGGCGGACCCGGACGGTTCCGAACAGCTCGCGGTCGGTCACGAACGCGAGCCCGTCCGGGCCGCCGATGAACCCGCCGTTCAGGCTCCGGTCGACGAGGGTGACCGCGCCGGGCGGCGGTGGCTCGGCTACCCGGCCGACGATGCCCACGGGATGGTCCGCTTCCGCGAGGAGGTCAGCCAGCCGTGGCGCCTGGTCCGAGGCAAGGACGATCCGTTGCCCCTCCCGACTCCAACCGTCCACGGCCTCGATCAGCCGACCGGCGCGACCGGGAGGGAGGACCGGCTCGCGCCAGCCGAACTGGTCCCCTGACGACAGCCCGCCACGCGCCATCGAGGCGTCCTCGGCGGGCATCGATTCCCACGTGAGTTCGAGCGTCCGCGAGGCGACGAGCCGGTTCTTCCAGTCGCGCGACGGCAGGTACGTCGACGGCCAGTCCTTCGGCAGTTCTCCGGCGGCCACCAGCTCTGCCCGCCGTTCGTCGGCCTGGCTCCACAGGAACCCAGCGGCCTCGGCGATGTCGCCCGGCTCATCGATGACGAGGAGGGTCCCAGGGTCGAGGTGGTCGAGCCCTGTCGCGGGTGCCAGGTGGGCGGCCCACACCTCCGCCGCGTCGCCGACCGCCATCGCACGGCTTGCGGTGGGCGTCGATGTCACGGGGGGGTTCGACGGGTCGAGGGTGTCACCGTCGAACCGCGCGAGATCGGCCGCGAGTCGCTCCGGAAGTCTGGCCGCCGACCGCCCCAGCCGATCGCGGATCGCGGTGCCGCCACCGGCCGGCAGCAGGAATTCGGTGGCAGGCAGGAGCACGGCCCGGTCGATGACGCCGACGGTTCGCTGATCCGTGGGGTCGAAGGCCCGGAGCGAGTCGATCTCGTCGCCGAAGAACTCGATCCGGATCGGTAGCGGCAGCGACGGCGGGAAGACGTCGACGATCCCGCCCCGCCGAGCGGACTCGCCGCGGCCGGCGACTTCGGTCACTGGCACGTAGCCGAGGTCGAACAGCTCGTGGAGCAGTGCATCCTGGTGCAGACGTGCGCCGGGCCGAAGCTCGCGCGGCGCGTCGGGCAGGTCGGCCGGGGCGATCGTGTGCTGGAGCAGCGCCTGGACACTTGCCACGAGAACACGCGCCCGGCCGCTGCGCCACGCAGCAAGCGCGGCGACCCGGGCTGCTGTCTCATCCGCGATCAGCTCGCTCCGCTCGTACGCGAGTGCCGTGCGGGGCTCGAGGATCGCGACGGCCGCCGGGTCGCCGAGCCAGGCACCGAGCTCTTCCGCGACGCGGTCGCCGATCTCCGCGTCCCGGGCGATCCAGGCGAACCGCTCGCCGGCGGGCGCCAACGCCAGGGCGGCCGCGAGGTAGCTCTTCGCCCCGTGGGGGATCGCGACGAGCCCGACATGACGCCCACGGCGCCCGTCGCCGAGCGGAGTCAGGCGATCCCGCAGGCTGGCGAACGTGCCGGTTGCCGCGAGCAGCGGCGGGAGTGCCGACAGGTCGGGGATCCGCTGGCCACCGCCTTTTCGGACCCCGGCGGAGGTCGTGGCCGCCGGAGTCGTCGCGCGCCGGGCAGGCTCGCGGCGGGTGGGTGCGGTTTCGGTCGGGGTGGCGGCCGCTTCGGTCGCGCTGGCCGCCGCTTCCTGACGTCTCGCGTCGGCGACCTCCGCGTCTACGGCGCCGATATCGAAGTCGGTCTCCGTCTCGGGCCGCGGCGGCGCGTGGCGCGTCGCGAAATCGGTGGCGATCCGTTCGGCGATCCGTCGGTCGCGGCCGCGACGGCCGCGGAGGGGTGTGTCCGGCATGGGTCAGGCGTCCGGCTCGGTCGGGCGGATCCGCCGCCAGCCCGTTCGGGTCCGTCGGATGCCATCGGCGTCCGGGGGTCCATCGACTTCGCCCGCGGCCGCCAGCCGTGACGCATCGGCCGGCCGGAGCTCGAACATGTTGAACCGGTTGGCCGCCTTGTTGGTGCCGTCGCGGGCCCACGCCTCGACCGCGTCGGCGGCCGCGTCCACCAGCTCGTCGAGGCGGGCGGTCTCGTCGGGCGCGAATGTCGAGAGGACGTGGTCGACCGCACCGCGATCCGGCTCGCCGATGCCCACCCGCAACCGGCTGAACTTCTCGGTGCCGAGCTCGTCGATGATCGAGCGAAGTCCGTTGTGACCGCCCGCTCCCCCACCCTCGCGGAACCGGAGCTTGCCGAACGGGAGCGCGAAATCGTCGGCGACCACGAGGAGGTCGCTGAGCGGCGCGCGTTCCCGGGCCAACACCTTCCGGACGGCCAGCCCCGACTCGTTCATGTAGGTCAGCGGCTTCACGAGCGTCAGGTCGAGGCTTCGATAGCGGCCACCGACCACGTTCGAGGCATCCCGCTGGCGGCCGCGCTCGTTCCAGCCGGCTCGGTCGGCGATGCGGTCCACGACCCGCCAGCCGATGTTGTGCCGCGTCCGGGCGTACTGCGAACCGGGGTTGCCGAGCCCCACGACAAGCTTCACGAGACCTCCATGACACGCCGATGAGCCCCGGACCGAGGGCCCGGGGCACTGGAATCGATGGTACCCGGACCGTGCGCATCCGGCAGGGGCCGGCGCCAACGCAGGGACGCCGGCTACGCCATCACGCTTCCGCCGCCAGCAACCGGCGCTCCAGCGCCCGCATCGCCGCCTCTTCGTCGGGTTCGGCGTGATCCCAGCCGCAGACGTGGAGCGTCCCGTGCGTCACAAGCAGTCGAAGCTCGTCGGCTGCCGACCATTGGACGTCGCCGGTCTGACCGCCGCGGCCCTCGATCGCCTGCTCCGTCAGCGCGCTCGACGGACACGATCACGTCACCGAGATGCAACCGCGTCCTGGGCGGCCGCGGTGCACTCCGGCAGGGCCGCACCCGGGACGAAGGCTTCCGGTGGCAGCAACGGGAACGAGAGCACGTCCGTCGGGCCTGTCTTGCCCATGTGCTCGGCGTTCAATCCGGCGAGCTCCGCGTCGTCCGACAAGACGAGTCCGATCGAGGCCGGCGACGGCGCGTGACCCGCCTCGAGCGCCAAAGCGACCACGCGAGACAGCGCCGCGGTGGACAGGGGCGGCCGGACGCCCTCCCGGATGGTGACGTCGATCCGCCACGGGCCGCTGTAGACCGCCCGCGTCACGACGCGGAACCGCTCCCCCCGCCGGCCGCCCGCCGTGATTCCAGCTCCACGACCGTGTTCTGGGGATAGGCGATCCGCGTGTGGTACATGCCGAGCAGCTGCCCGACAAAGGCCTCCCGGATTCGCTCGAGATCGCGCAGCGTCAGTTCGCACTCGTCGAACTGCCCGTCGGACGCCCGCTCCTCGATGATCCGCGTGACCATCGCCCGGATCGCAGGCTCGTCACGGGAAGCGAGCGAGCGAACGGAAGCCTCGACGCCGTCGGCCAGCATGATCAGGGCCGCCTCGCGAGACTGGGGCTTCGGCCCGGCGTGACGGAATCTTCGCTCGTCGACGATCGCTCCGGGACCCGCGGCGGCCTTCGCTCGGGCGTAGAAGTAGCTCATGATCGCCGTCCCGTGGTGCTGGGGGATGTACGCGATGAGCGCCTTGGGCAGCTTTGCCCGGTAGGCGATGTCGATGCCGTCCGCGACATGCTGCTTGAGGATCGCGGCGCTGACCTCGGGCGCGAGCTGATCGTGGATGTTCTCGCCGCCGGCCTGGTTCTCGATGAACGCGAGCGGGTTCGCAAGCTTGCCGACGTCGTGGTAATAGGCCGCCACGCGGGCGACGAGCGCGTCGGCACCGATCGCCTCGGCGGCCCGCTCCGCGAGATTACCGACCATCAGCGAGTGGTGGTACGTCCCCGGCGTCTCGACCAGGAGGCGCCGCAGCAGCGGCTGGGACGGGTTGGCCAGCTCGAGAAGTTGGAAGACGGTCAGGATCCCGAAGACCGAGCCGAGGACCGCGAAGCTGCCGACCGCCGCGATGCCCGCTCCGGCGGCGGCGGCAGCCGACGCAAACCACAGCTCGAGGACGCCCTGGACGTCCCAGGCGCCGAGTAAGTAGAAGGCGGATACGAGGACGGCACAGACGGCGAAGACCGCGATCGAGGCCTGGAGGAAGGCCTGGAGACGGTCGCCGCGCCGGACGGTGACGATCCCGGCCATACCGCCCAGGAAGATGTATGCCGTGAGCTCGAGCGAGCCGCCGTTGATGGCACCGCCGAGGATCGCGACCAGCGCGATGACGATCGTGGCGATGGATGCGTCGAGGAGGACCGCCAGGAGCATCGCGATGGCGGCCGTGGGCAGGAAGTACGGAAGTGCAGCGCGCCCCGCGGTGGCCTTCAGCGCGATAGTCGCGGCGACGAGCAGCAAGCCGATGAGGATCAGGACGTTGTTCCGATGCCACAGACCCGGACGGAACCGCCAGATCCAGGCGAGGAGCATCCCTACAACAAGGATCGCCAGCAGCAGCCACCCACCAACGCTACGGACATCGGGTGCCTCCTCACGCAGACCCAGGGCATCGATCTTTTCGATGTCGGTGGGATCGATGACGTCGCCGCTCCGGGCGATCACCTCGCCCTGGCGGATCACGACGTGGACGGGATTGACGCCCTCGGCGGCCTTCGCGCGGGCCGTCGCGGTCAGTTCCTCGCTGAACGTGGAGTTCGGCACGACCAGCGGAGCGATCAGCTCGGCCGCGAGCATCCGCTCTCGCTCGTCGATCCCGCCGGCCATGGCGCTGGAGAGGCGTGCCTTTGCGTCAGCGACCTCGGTGTCGCGCAGCTCCGTGCGTTCGATCGCATCCAGGACGCGGGCGGCCTCCGTGCGAACGGCGGCCCAGCCGGACGGATCGAGTCCCTTCAGCGTCTCCCGGGCCCCATCGGACAGGTCGGAAACGGCGCCCTCGAGCAGGGTTGCCCTGGTGGCTGGCAAGAGGTCGGCCGAGAACGTGGTGTCGATCCGGAGCACGCGATCCTCGAACGCGACCTGCTGCGCCTGCGCCACGAGGATCGCGTTCTCCGAGGTGTATGTGTACTGGAACGGCACCGCGGCGCTCGCCGCCTGCCGTGCAGCCTCTGTCTGGAGCGCACTCTCGTAGTCGAGCGGCTTTGTCGCGACGATGTCGCGCGTGGCGAGCTGGCCGGCCTCGACCTCGAGCGGTCGCTGCGGCAGGAGATCGGCCATCAGGATCGCAGTCAGCGCGATGATGAGGATGCCCGCGGCAACCACGAGCCGTCGAAGGTCGCCGCGCTTGAAGTGGGTCGTGGTCGCCTGGCGCCGGGTCAGCATGGTCGACTCATCGCGAGATGCGGCTCAATGCCCGCCGACATCGTGGGTCGCCAGATCGGCCCGGGCAAGGGTCCTGGCAACGAGCTCGCTGACGCGCTTCCCGTCGGCGCGGCCGCGCGTCCGCGGCGCGAGCCAGCCCATCACCTTGCCCATGTCGCGGGCCGAGGAGGCGCCAGTCGAGGCGACGGCTTCGGTGATGAGCGCCTCGATCTCGGACTCGGTCAGCGGCGCGGGGAGGTACTCGCGGAGGACGGCGATCTCCGCCTCTTCCTTGGCCGCGAGATCCTCGCGGCCGCCGCCGCGGAACGCCTCGACCGACTCTTGACGCGTCTTGACCTCTCGGGACAGGACGCCGAGATATTCGTCGTCGGTGAGCGGCCGGCCCTGCTTCTTCTCGACGTTGTAGGCGGCACTCACCGTCATCCGCAGGACGTCTCGGCGCAGCGTGTCGCCGCCGCGCATGGCGGTCGCGATATCGGTCTGGATTCGATCGTGAAGGGACACCGGTCTGGCACCTCGGGCAGGGCGGGCAACGCGACTGCGCTGCACCGCCGTTGGGCCCTCGGGAAAGGGTGGCGTTCGGGCGGGTGCCCGCTCAGCCGACCTGCGTTCGGGCGTTCTTCTTGCGCTTCGCTTCCTTGCGCTTGCGCTTCACGGAGGGCTTCTCGTAGTGCTCGCGCCGGCGAGCCTCGGCGAGGATGCCGCTCTGCTGGATCTTCTTGTTGAAGCGTCGCAGGGCGCTTTCGAACGTCTCGTTCTCTCCCACTCGGACTTCAGCCAATCCCGGTTCACCTCCCCAGGCCAAGGGTCTCGTGGTCCACGTCGGGCTCGCGGCCAACCGGCCCTGACGCGCCTCGCAACGGACAATCCCGTCCGAGGCTGGCGGAGCATAGCCGAGGGCTCTCATGACGGTCAAACGCTCAGAACGCGCGGGTCCAGGCGCGCCGATCCGGGATCGGTGGCGCTCCCGGCGACATCCGTCGCGTACCGCCGCGCGATCGTGCTGCCATACGCGCGCCACCCGGGACGTAGCGCCAACGCGCGAGCTGCTCCGTGTTCATACGGTCGCTCCCGAGTGGTACGGACCCGCAACACCGTGTATACGGCCGTCGCACCGCCTACACCCCGGTCGTTGCGTTCCTACCGTGCACCCGACGGCCGTATGGCAGGCCGGCGATCGGGACGTCGGGCTGCCGAAGCCTTCGTGCCAATGCGCGGCCGCCAGCGGAAGCGCCGCTTCGGACAAGTCATCGTCAGCCTCGTCGATCCGGACCGCCTTCGCGGGACCGTTTTGCCATTCACCCAGCCAGCCGGGACGTAGCGCCCGGAACACGACGCCGTCCTGCTCATGCGGTCGCCCCACGGTCGTATGGACCGCCGACGACGTTATCGAGGCCGCCGCACGCGCTGCATCCCGGTCGTTGCGTTCCTAGTGTGCCCTCCACGCCCGTATGGCAGGAACATGAGACCAGCGATCGGGACATCCGGCTGCCGAAGCCATCGTGCGACCGCGCGGCCCGCCACCGGAAACGCCGTTCGATATGTCGCGGCGAGCGCATCGATCCGACGCCGCGAAGTCGTCGAATCTCCGACCACCAACAGCCGCGCGACGCCTCGGCAATCCCATCCCCGGGCACGTGCGATCTCGGCCGCCAGCCGAGCCTTGCGATCGATCCCGGCAAGCGTCGCCTGCGAGTCGGGTACGACCGACTTGACCTCCGTCACGAGGACGATGCCCGTTGCCGGGTGGAACCCAAGCACGTCGATCGACCCGCGCTCACCCCGGATGGAGAACGACACCTCGACGTCGGCGACCCACCCCGCGGCACGGAGTCGGATGACCAACTGGTCGACGAGTCCGGCATGCGCCTGGTCGAGCAGCCTGTCCAGGCCTTCGCCGTTCCACCGAAGGCGAATGTCGAGCGACGCATCAAGGGACTCAGCGACGCGGCGTAGCGTGCCGACGGCGACGCCATCGACCCGACCGAGCTCGATCCGCGAGATCTCCGATGCCGAAACGCGCGCTTTCGCCCCGACATCCACCTGGCGCCACCGTCGGTTCAGCCGAAGCGCCCGGAATGAGTGACCGAGTCGAACCGGATCCACCCGCTCGAGGATGGTCGTTCGCCCTTATCCCGGGCTTATCGCCGGCCGTGATCGCGACTTCGGCCGCGCGCCTGGCGCAACGGAAGGCCGTGCCAAACGTCTCGCCACAAACCACCCGCAACGGAAGGTACGATGCCTCGCACTTTGGTCAGGAGGGGTCCATGACGGCGACGATGCTCGATCTGCTCGACTCCGCGGTCGCCCGTTTCGGGACGCGGCCGGCGCTCTCGATGCGTCGCGACGACGGGGCCGTCGAAGCGTGGACGTACAACGAATTCGAGCGGCGGACGCGGATCGCGGCGTGGCGCCTGCGAGCGGCCGGGCTCGAATCAGGCGACCGGATCCTTACGTGGGCGCCGTCCAGCCCTGCGCTTGCCGCGACGTATTTCGGCGCGATGCGCGCGCGGCTCATCACGGTCCCGCTCGACCTCCGCATGTCGTCCGACGCGATCTCAGGAGTGGTCTCGTCCGCTGAACCGCGTCGCCTGCTCCTCGGCACCGGCCGCGACGCGCCCGATCCGACCGACGTTGGCCTCGACAAGTTCGCCACAACGACCGTGGATGCACTCACTGCGGATCCCGACGAGACCTTTCCCCGCGACTGGGACACGCAGATCGCGACGTGGGCTCGACCGAAGCCCGACGAGATCTTCGAGCTGATCTTCACCAGCGGCACGACAAGCACTCCGAAAGGCGTGATGCTCGGTCACGACAACGTAGTCGCATCGGTTCACAGCTTCAGCTCGCTCGTGCCGCCGATGGACCACCGGATCGTGTCGCTGCTCCCGCTATCGCACCTGCTCGAGCAGTCGGTAGGCCTGTTCTATGCGATGTCGGTCGGGGCCGACATCCACTACGTCCGCAGTCGCAACCCGCGAGTCATCTTCGAAGCGCTCCGAGAGCACCGAGTCACGTCGATGGTGATGGTCCCGCAGTTCATCGACCTCTTCTGGAGCAGCGTCCAGCGCGAGATCGACAAGCGCGGGATGACGCGTGTCGTCGCGACCCTCCGGCCGATCGCGCGGCGGTTGCCGATGGGTGCCCGGCGGCTGCTGTTCCGGTCCATCCACTCGCAGTTCGGCGGCAGCTTCCGGCTGTTCCTGTCGGCCGGGGCTTACCTGCCGCCTGCGGTCCAGCAGGCATGGGAAGACATCGGCGTCACGATCCTGCAGGGATACGGCTCGACCGAGACGGGCACGGGCTGCAGCACCACCCTCACGGACCATGGCCTTGGAACTGTCGGGCGGCCGGCCGAAGGGATCGAGCTCAAGCTCGCCGAGGATGGCGAGATCCTGTTCCGCGGGCCGACGCTGTTCCATGGCTACTGGAACGACCCCGCCAAGACGGCCGAGGCCTTCACAGCCGACGGATGGTATCGATCCGGCGACATCGGCCACTTCGACGACCACGGCCGGCTGATCCTGTCGGGCCGCAAGAAGGACATCATCGTCCTGCCCAACGGCTTCAACGTCTATCCCGAGGACATCGAAAACGCGCTCCGCATCGCCGGCATCCGGGATTCGGTGGTGATCGAGACGGCGCCCGGGCGTATCGAAGCCGTCGTCCTCGCCTCTGGTGTCAGCGCTGCCGTGCCACGCAGCGATGGTGCGCCAAACCCCCACGACCCGGCGGTGCTCCGAGGCCACCTCGACGCCGCGGTCAAGGCGGCGAATGCGACCCTGGGCGCCAACCAGCGGATCGCCGCGTGGCGGCTGTGGCCCGAGGACGACTTCCCGCGGACGCATACCCTCAAGGTGAAGCGGACGGCGATCCGCGATTGGGTCGCGGCCGACACGCCGCTGCCGGTCCGGTAGCCGGGGCGGCGAGCCCGCGGGGCGCCGAGGGAGCCCGAGGGAGGCCGCCGGTCACCCGAGGGAGGGCGCCGAGGGGCGTCAGCCCGCGATCGGGAACCCGACTCCAAGTGTTTCGAGCGCCGATTGGATGCCGGGCGCGGCTTCGTCGGTCGATGCCCCCGGAAGCCACGAATACAGGATCACCGCCGTACCGAGCTGGCGGATCACGGTCACGGTGCCCTGAGGCGTCTGCACCCGGCCGGGCCCGGTGGCGAGGTAGGCCTGCTCCTCGGCAGCCGCCGTCGCGGCCCGGGCGGCGTCGGGGAACTCGTACACCACGATGTAGCCGTGCGTCGGCTCCTTCGGCAGGATCACCTGGTACACCGCTCGTGGAACGGCGCCAAGAAGGGCGGATTCAGCGGGCCGGATCGGCGACTGACTATCGGTGAGGACGAGGTTGTGCTGGCCAAGGGCCCTGACGATCTCAGCACGGATGGGGTTGATCGCCGGACTCACGGTCCGAACGGGCCCGACCGAGGCCGCCGCAAACGACGCTACCGGTTCCGCCGTGGTCCCGCACCCCGCCACCACCAGCGAGACTGCGAGAACAACGACCAGCGGCGACACCCTCCTCATCCGGGCGGCCAATCGAACGACCGCCCGCCCATGAGATGCAGATGGAGATGGTCGACCGTCTGGCCGCCCCACCGGCCGACATTGAAGACCAGGCGATATCCGTCGTCGGCGATGCCGAGTTCACGAGCGAGGTCGGCCGCGACCGCGAAGAGTCGCCCGAGCAGCGGCGCGTCGCTTTCGACGAGGTCCGCCGCCGACTTGACATGACGTCGCGGCATGAGGAGGACGTGCGTCGGCGCGCGCGGCGCGATGTCGCGGATGGCGATCACGAGATCGTCCTCGTGGACCCGATCCGAGGGGATCTCGCCGGCGACGATCCGGCAGAAAAGGCAGTCGGCGGTCATCGCGGCCTCCTCGTTCGGGGTCGTCACCAGAGCTTCGGCTTCGAGCTCATCAGGAACCCGATCGTGCCGACCAGTCCCGCCATCAGATACGACACGTAGCGCTGACGGCGGGCTCGCGCCAGCCACGTCTCGTCATCGGCGGCGGCGCGAACGCCGATGAGGCGTCGAAGGTTCGGCCGCTGGACGAAGAACGCGATCCCGAGGTTGACGAAGTAGATGATCAGCGCCAGGAGTAGCCACGTCTGCTGCAGCATGGTCGAACCGAGCGCTGCGATCAGTCCGAGACCCGTGAGCGCCAGACCCAGGCCGATGGCGACGGTCCCGTGGGTCTGAGCCCAGAGCAGCCAGCGGACGACCCTGCTGCCCGATTCGGTCGTCGCTCGTCGCGCCCGGAGCGCGAATGGCAACAGGATCGACGGCAGGATCAGGCTCACCGCGAGGATGACGTGAGCCACGAGCAGGACGGGGAGGTAGGACGACATCGGCCGCGATTGTACGGGCGGCCACCGAAAAGGCCGCGCCTGAACGAGCAGCGCCTTCCAAAGCGTGGAACGCCGTCTGGCCGCGACGACGCCGGGATCGTTACTCCCGCACGGCCGCGAGCGCGACCCAGTCGCCTTCCGTCGTTCGACCCGACACCGTCAACCCCGCCGCCTCGAACGCCGCGCGAACGTCGCCTTCGCGGTCGACGAAGATCCCTGACGCCACGAGCGTCCCGCCCGGCCGGACCTCGTCGCGCAAGGACGGCGCCAGCGGAACAAGAAGCCCGGCGATCAGATTGGCGAGCACGACATCGAACGGACCTTCACCACTCGGCAGACTGCCCGCACGCGCGCGGACCCGTCGAGCGATGCGATTCCGGCGGACGTTCGAGGTCGTCGACTCGATGGCGATCGGGTCCGTGTCGACGCCGACGGCCGCCGAAGCACCCAGCTTGACCGCCGCGATCGCCAGGATCCCTGAGCCGCAGCCGACGTCAAGCACCCGGGCACCTCCGAGGACCCCCGTGTCCGCAAGCGCCTCGACCGCCGCGAGGCACAGCCGCGTCGTTGGATGCAGACCCGTCCCGAACGCCATCCCGGGGTCGAGCGCCAACACGACGTCGTCAGCCGAGGCTCGATGACGCCGCCACGTCGGTCGGATGACGATCCGCCGGCCCACCCGCATCACCGGGAAGTACGCCTTCCACGCGTCGGCCCAATCAGTCTCGTGGACGATCCGTGTCCGCAACTCCCCGATCGGCCGAAGCCCGAACGCCTGCAGGTGGCCAAGGGCTTCGGCGGCGTCGGCGACGGCACGGTCCGCCGACGCGCGGTCGCGCGCGGGCACGTACGCGCGGACGACGGCCGGTCGAGTCACGTCCACCCGCGCTCCGAGTCCCTCGTCGGTCAGCAGGAACGCGGGCTCGACCGACGTACCGCCCGGCGCCGAGCGGCCAAGGATCTCGCTGACTGCCTCGACGGCCTCGACGTCGGCTTCGACCGCCAACTCGAGCCAGGCACCTGCTGCCGCGTTGTTCTCCGTGGCCCCCGGCGACGTCGCCCCCCGACGTCACCCCAGCCCGAGCTTCTCGCGCAGGCCGCCGCCACCCGAAACGGGTTCGCCGGCATCCTGGGCAAAGGCGACGAGCAGCTCCCGCTGCCGCTTCGAGAGCCTCGTCGGCACCACGACGTCGACCATCACGTGCAGATCGCCTCGCGAGCCGCGGCGAAGGTGCGGGACACCCTTGCCGCGCAGCCGGATCTCGGTGTCCGGCTGGGTCCCCGGCTTGATCTCGACCTCTTCCTCGCCATCGACCGTCGGGACCATGATCTTGGTCCCGAGTGCCGCTTGGGCGATCGACACCTTCGCCTCGTAGAAGAGCTCCGTTCCCTCGCGCGTCAGGGCGGGATGTGGCCGGACGTGGACGGCCACGTACAGGCTGCCCGGCGGCCCGCCGCGAGGTCCGCTCTCACCCTCGTTCGACAGGCGGATCTGGTGGCCTTCGTCGATGCCGGCCGGGATCGTGACCCGCAGGGAACGCTTCCGTTCCGTTCGGCCGTCGCCATGGCACGTCTCGCATGGCGTCTCGACGACCCGGCCCTCGCCCTCGCAGCGCGGGCAGGCGCTGACGTTGACCATCTGCCCGAGCATCGTCTGGCGGACGGAGCGGACCTCCCCGCGACCGTTGCACTGCGGGCAGGTCGTGGCCTCGGTGCCGGGCTTCGCGCCGTTCCCGCCGCAGGTCTGGCAGGCCTGGAGGACCGCGAATTCGATCTCCTTCTCGGTTCCGTTGACAGCCTCCTCGAAGCTGATCCGCAGGTCGTAGCGCAGGTCGGCACCGGGCTGCGGCCGGCCACGACGCGCCGACGCCGCCCCCGCCCCACCGCCGAAGAACGCGTCGAAGATGTCCGAGAAGCCCCCGAAGCCCTCGAAGCCGCCGCCGCCTGCTCCCCCTGCCGCTCCGCCGACTCCCGCCCGGCCGAAGGTGTCGTACCGGCTCCGCCGCTCCGGGTCGGACAGCACCTGGTAGGCCTCGTTGATCTCCTTGAACCGTTCCTGCGCAGCCGGATCCGTGTTGACGTCGGGGTGCCATTGCTGGGCGAGCTTGCGGAAGGCGCGCTTGATATCGGCGTCGGAGGCGTTGCGCTCGACGCCGAGGAGGTCGTAGAAGTCGCGCTCGGTCGTGGCCATCGGGGGGAGAAGGATACGAGAGGCGGGCGTGCCATGCCGCGCCCGACCCTCACGCGCTACGCTGCCAACGACCCGGCCATCGCCAGGAGCTGCCCATGCCCGACGAGCCACGCCTCACCGTCGCCCTGACCTTCGACCACGACGCGCTCTCCGACTCCGTGCGGCGCGGTGATGCCCCGGTCAAGCTCTCGCACGCCGAGTTCGGACCGAGGGTCGGCTTGCCGCGGATCCTCGCCCTGCTTGCCGACGAGGGATCCGTGCCACGTTCTTCGTGCCCGGCCATTCGCTCGTCACGTTCCCGGACAACACCGATGCCATCCTCGAGGGCGGCCACGAGCTCGCCTGCCACGGCTGGTATCACGAGGACGCGACCGAGCTGACCTCCGGCGAGGAGACCGAGATCCTCGGCCGTTCGATCGAGGCCATCGCCCAGCGCACGGGTGCGCCACCGGCGGGCTACCGCGCCCCGTACTGGGCGCTGAACGCATCGACACTCGCGCTCGTCGAGGCGGCTGGGTTCCGCTATGACAGCTCGCTCATGGCCGACGACTACCACCCCTACCGGATCCGCCACGGCGACCGCCATTCGGTGGCCGAGGGGACGGTCTGGGGCGAGCCGGGCGATCTCGTCGAGGTGCCGGTCTACTGGGCGCTCGATGACTGGCCGCTCTTCGAGCCGAGCGGGGGACGCGATGGCCTCCGGCCGCCCTCCGAGGTGCTCGAGATCTGGTCGGCGGAACTGCGCTACGCATACGAACAAGCCGACGGTGGCGTCCTGACCGTCACGATGCATCCGGAGTGCATCGGACGCGGGCATCGGATGGCGATGCTCTCGACGTTCATCGACGAGGCGAAGGCGCTGCCGGGAGTGGTGTTCGAGCGGCTCGATGAGGTCGTCAGCCGCTGGTCGAAGAGCCGAATGGTGACCTGAGGCAGCGATCGGAACGCGACCGCGGGGCAACGCCGCCGACGCCGACTACGCGACCCGCCCCTCGCTCAGCCGGCGGCGACCTCCCTCGCTCGCCGCAGCACGGCGTCGAACATCGGCGGCGTGAGCCGGCCAGTGAACGTGTTCTGCTGACTCGGGTGATACGAGCCAATCAGGACGTACGGCCCGATGCTCGCCTCCGCGAGGTGCCCGAACCGCGGCTTCGGACGCGCGGCACCCCCAGCTGCGGCCATCGCCCGCAGCGCCGCGTCCCATCCGAACTGGCCCAGGGCGACGACGACCCGAACGCTCGACAGCAGCGCGAGCTCCCGAGCCAGGAACGGGGCGCAGGTGTCTCGCTCCTCGATGGTCGGCTTGTTGAGCGGCGGCGCGCAGCGGACCGCCGCGGCGATGTACGTATCGGTCAGGGTCAGGCCGTCGTCGGCCCGCCGCGAGACGGGCCGATCGGCCAGACCCTGCGCATGGAGCGCGGCCCACAGGAAATCGCCCGAGGCGTCCCCGGTGAACACCCGACCCGTCCGGTTGCCGCCGTGGGCCGCCGGAGCGAGCCCGACGAGGAGGATACGTGCGTCGGGATCGCCAAAGCCGGGCAGCGGCCGGCCCCAATACGTCTCGTCGCGGAACCGGGCGACCTTCTCGCGGGCGACGAGCTCGCGCCACGCGACCAGCCGCGGGCAACGCCGGCAGACGACGATCTCGTCCGTGAGCGCGTCGAGCGCGGCCCGATCCGTCACCGCCGCGTCCTCGCGGCTGCCGTCGCCACCCTCGCGGGCCTACTTCAGCAGCAGCTTGTCGAGCCGTCGCGAGGCGATGGTCAGCCCGATGATGCCCATGATCGCGAGATAGGCGACATGGACCAGCAGGACGGGAGAGATCGCCCCGACCGTGAGCGAACGGATCAGGTCCACTCCCTGGTAAAGCGGCGTGAGCTGGACGAACACCTGTAGCGCCGGCGGGTAGGCATCGATCGGGTAGAACGTCCCGGAGAACAGGAACATCGGCAGCATCACCAGCTGGATCAGGTCGAAGTCCTGCCAGCTGTTCATGAACGAGGTCGCCGCCATCCCGGCGGCACCGAAGGCGAAGCCGACGAGCAACGCGGACGGGAACGCGAGGACGACCCACGGCGACACGAACAGGCCGAGCAGCAGCATGACGCCCACGAACCCGAGGGCGTAGAGCCCGCCGCGGATCAGCGACCAGCTCAGCTCGCCCGCGGCCACGTCCCCGGGCGACATCGGGGTCGCGAGGATCGAGGTGAACGTCTTGTTGTAGTTGAGCTTGAAGAAGAAGTTGAAGGTCGTCTCGGTGATCGCCCCGTTCATCGATGCCGTCGCAAGGAGCGCCGGTGCGACGAACAGCTGGTAGCTGATCGGCTCGCCGCCTGGACCAGGAACGGTGCCGACGAGCGCCCCGAGACCGAAGCCGATGCTGACCAGGTAGAACAGCGGCTCGAAGAACCCGGACAGGATGACGATCCACGTATGCCGGTAGACATACATGTTCCGTTCGATGAGGAAGATCGACCGCCGGCTGCCGATGGCGAAGGACGGCGTGATACGGAGCGCCGTCATGAGCCGACCAACCGATGTCCGATCGTCCTGATCATCAGGTACGCCCCGACGACCGCGAGGGTCGTCAGGTACGCCACGTGGACGACCATGGCGATCGGGTCCTCGAGGACGGTCCCGAGCGACAACGCACGAGTCAGGGCCACGCCGTGGAACAGCGGGGTCACCCACGCCACCGCCTGCAGCACCGCCGGGAGCGAGGTGAGCGGGAAGAACGTGCCAGAGAACAGGAACAACGGCGTGATCCCGAACCGGAAGATCGCGGTGAACTTGTCGGGCGTCTTCTGTGTCGCCGAGAAGGCCGCGATCGGACCCGCGAACGCCATCCCAGTCAGCACGGCCGCCGGGATCGCGAGGACGATCAACGGCGACTGTGCGGCACCGAACGCGACGATGACGATCGTGAAGACCGTCGAGATGAGGGTCAGCCGGGCGAGGATCCAGAGCAGGTTGCCGAGTGCGATGTCCCGCGGGGTGAGCGGCGTCGCGTGCATCCCGAAGAAGATCTTGCTCCACACGAGCCCGCCCATGATCGGGAACATCGACTCGAACGACGCGCTCTGCATGGCCGTCGCGGCCAGGAGCCCGGGCGCGAGGAACACGAGGTACGGCACGCCGTTGAGCGCCTCGCTGTTCGACACGTACCCGCCGAGCCCGATCCCCATCGCGGTCAGGAACAGGATCGGTGAAAGGAACGACGAGATGATCGACGCCCGGAAGGTTCGCCGGTAGCTCATCAACCGATGCTCGAAGACGCGAGCGATGGTCGAGGGGCGGCGGGCCTGCGCCAGGGTGGTCATATCGACGGCTGGGTCAGTCGACCAGCGAGCGCCCGGTCAGGCGCAGGAACACGTCCTCGAGGGACGAGCGCCGGACAAGGACGGTGTCGGGCTGGAGGCCACGCTGATGGACGGCCACTGCCGCCGCCTCGCCGTCGTCGGCGTACAGGAGGATCCGATCGGGGAGGTGCTCCACGCGTTCGGCGATCCCGTCGAGCCGGCCGTCGAGGGCTTCGGCGACGCCCGGACGGAAATCGCAGCTCGGTGACCTCGCGCGTCGAGTACTGGGCGATCAGGGCCGTCGGGCTACCCTCGGCGACGATCTTCGCCTTGTCCATGACGACGAGCCGGTCGCACAGCTGCTCGGCCTCGTCCATGTAGTGGGTCGTCAGGACGAGCGTCACGCCGCGCTGCTTCAACCGGTACAGCCGGTCCCACAGGAGGTGCCGCGCCTGGGGGTCGAGGCCCGTCGTCGGCTCGTCGAGGAGGAGCATCTCGGGCTCGTTGATCAGCGACCGGGCGATCGTGAGGCGCCGCTTCATCCCGCCCGACAGCGGTTCGACCTGGTCCTTGGCCCGTTCTGTCAGCTGGGCGAACTCGAGGAGCTCGTCGGCCCGGCGAGCGATCTCGGCTCGGTCGAGGCCGAAGTAGCGACCGTAGATCAGCAGGTTCTCCCGGACGGTCAGCTCGACGTCGAGCGTGTCCTGCTGGGGAACGACTCCCAGCCGGCCCCGGATCGTCGGTCCGTCGCGGGCCGGATCCATGCCCATCACGGTCAGCGTCCCGCCGGTGATCGGCGAGACGCAGCCGATCATCCGCATCGTCGAGGTCTTGCCGGCGCCGTTGGGACCGAGAAAACCGAACGATTCGCCGCGCGCGACATCGAAGTCGATGGCGTCGACGGCCGTGAAACCACCGAACCGCTTCGTCAGTCCGCGGGCATGGATGAGCGAGGCCTCGGAGTTCTCCTGCATGGGCCGCGAATGCTACCGCAATGACCCGGCCGAGTCGCGGTCAGACGGCGCCCTCCGCGCCTGCCGTCGGCGGAGAAACGTGCTACGCTGCGGTAGCAAACAACTTTCGAGGAGCCTTTCATGGCCGCCATGCCGTCTCCGGTCGCCGAGCTGCTCGAGGCAGCGCTCGTCGGCGAGCTCACCGTCATCGATCCCGGCGGACGCCCGGTCACCTACCCGCTCATCCCGCTGTGGGACGGCGAGCACGTGTACCTGACGTCGTCGACCCTGTTCAGCCGAAAGCTCGAACACATCAAGTCGAACCCGAAGGTCTCGCTGTCGATCACCGACCCGGTCGCGGTCGGCGGGCGCACGGATCGGACCCTGATCCAGGGTGACGCCCGGATCATCGACGAGGACCCGCATGGCGGCTGGGAGCGCCTGCTGCCGATCTGGGAGGCCAAGGAGCCATCGATCGTGTACTTCCTGAAGGCGCGCGTCGCGCTGCCGCTGTTCTTCGAGCGCGCGCTCATCGAGATCACGCCGCGGCGAATCCTGTACTGGCCGGACGGCAGCGCCGCGACCGCGCCGACCGTCTCGGCCATCAGCGAAGAGGCTGCGTGATGGGCACCACACCTTCGCTCGACGCCCGATCTGGTCTCGAGAAGCTCGCGACCTACCCCTACCAGGTCGCGACCTGGGTGGCGGACACCGGATATCCGGTCAGCGTCGCGATCGAAGGCCGTATCGACGCGGCAGCGGGTGCCGCGACCTTTGATGCGCCCGCCGGTCTCACGGTCCCGACCGACCGCGAGGTCTCGCTCACCGGCACGCACATCCGGCCGCAACCCGGTTACGGCTACGACGAACGCCGGCACGTGACCGTCTGGGGCCGGACGTCGGTCGCTGACGGCGTCGTCTCGCTCGCGGCGACACGGGCCTGGGGCTGGGACGAGGCCGAGGTTCCGTTCTTCGAGTACTCCGAGCGGTCCACCGGTCAGTCGAAGCGCTACTTCGATGCCCTCTCGGCCGAACGCGGGACGCCGGTCAAGCCGCGCCTGTCGTTCGGGTTCCTTGCCTTGCGCACGACCCGGCTGCCATTCCTGACCGCGACGGTCATCCCGGTCGCCCTCGGGATCCTCATCGCCGCGACACACGACTCGTTCGACCTCGTCACCGCAGTCCTGACGGTCCTCGGCGCATGTTTCGTCCAACTCGGGCTCAACGTCGCGAACGACGTGTTCGACACTATCCAGGGCGCCGACGACGCGAACGTCACCCCGACCCAGTTCTCCGGTGGATCGCGCGTCATCCAGTACGGCTTGGTCTCGCTCCGCCAGATGGCGACGCTGTCGACCGTCTTCTACATCGCCGCCGGCGTCATCGGACTCGTGCTGCTCGCGATGCGTCCCTCGATCGAGCTGCTCGTGATCGGCCTCGTGGGGTTCGTCGTCAGCCTTGGCTATACGGCGCCGCCGCTGAAGCTGGTGTATCGCGGTCTCGGCGAAGTGGCTGTCGCCCTCGGGTTCGGTCCGCTGATGCTGCTCGGCGCGTATGTCGTCCAGACGGGCGGCTCGCTCGCGTGGGAGCCGTTCGTCGCGTCGATCCCGATCGCCCTGCTGGTCGCCCTGATCCTGTACGTCAACGAGATCCCCGATCGACGAGGTGACGCGCGCGCCGGCAAGCGGACCCTGCCGGTGCGGCTGTCGCCGACGACGGTGATCACCGGCTACGAGGTCGCGGCGGCCGCCGCCTTCATCGTGCTCGTGGCCGGTGTCGTCTTCGGCATCCTGCCCGTGACCGCGCTGCTGATGCTCCTCACCATCCCGCTCGCGCTGCGGGTCGCGCGTGGCCTCGGACCGAACTACGAGAACCCGTACGGCCTGATGGCGATCATGGGCGTGAACGTCCAGCTCCACCTTCGCGCGGGGTTGCTGCTGCTCGCGGCGTATGCCGTGGTGCTCGTGCTCGGGGTAGCTCGCGCCGACGGTGGACCTGTTCCTGGGCTGACTTCGCGCCGTTCCGGTGCGCGGCGTCGATCGGGTGGGTCTCGCGTCGCTGTGCGCCACGGCATCTAGGAGGTCGTCGGCTGCTATCGAGGTTGGTCGGTGCCTGAGGACGGTCTTCGAGGGCGTGTAGCTGAGCCGGGGGCCGCGGCCGGGCGCGGAGCGGAGGCCGGGGGTGTCCGGTCGAAACTGCGGTTCACGGGAGAGTCCACCGTGGCTGACTTACGAGCCGGGCGCGAGAGCGAGGTCGCCGGTTGGGCGTTGGCGGTCGGGCTCGTAGCGGCGCAGGCCGCCTTCGCCGCGACGTTCCGAGGACCGCGCCGGCAGTTCTGGCAGCGGATGACGGTCACCGGGGAGGCGCTCGGGACGCTGGCGCTCATCACGAGCCCGCGAGCGCGCTCGACGCGGATCAGTCTGCGGGAAGTGGCGATCGGGCTCGCGTCGGCAGCGACCCTGTACGCGACGTTCAAGGTGGGCGACGGATTCGCCCGGCGGTTCGTGCCAGGCGGCGACGAGGAGATCCGCGAGATCTATGCGCTCAGGACTCTCCGCCCCAAGTCGGAGATCGGCGTTCGGTTGGTGACGATCGTCGGGCCTGCGGAGGAGCTGTTCTGGCGCGGCCTCGTCCAGGAGGCGCTGATGGGCCGCTACGGCCGCTGGCGCGGCGCGGCCCTTGCCGCAGCGGCGTACGGCGGCGTCCACATCGTGACCGGCAACTTCACCTTGTTCGGCGCCGCGGGGATCGCCGGCGCTCATTGGTGCGCCCTGTACGCGGCAGGTGTGCCGCTCGGCGCGCTCGTCGTCAGCCATGTCACCTGGGACATCTGGATCTTCCTGATCCAGCCGACCGGAGAGGTAACTCCGCTCGAACCACTCGCAGCCAGCGGTCGCGCCGTCGCGGCGCTCGTCGACGCGCCGTCAGCGGCGCCGAGCGTGAGATCTCGTCGCGGATCGCCACCGGTTCGCGGATCCGGGCGATAACGGCCGGATAAGCCTCGAATACGTCCTAGCCAAGGGCTGCCACCGCATCATCGTCGCGTGGACGTCATCCGGTTCGGGCTCTCGGTCCGAGCGCTCAGGCGACGAAGGCGACTGACGCAGGAGCAGCTCGCAGCCCAAGCTGGCGTATCGCGGTCCGTGGTGTGGCGTGTCGAGCGCGGAGCCGCCGACCACGTAACGCTCCAGACCGTCGTCGGTCTGGCGGCCACCCTCGGCGCGCGCGTCGATGTCCGGCTCCTATGGCACGGCGAAGGTCTTGACCGCCTCCTGGACGTGGCACACGCCGACCTTGTCGAGCGGTGCCTAGCCCTTCTCCGTTCGGATGGATGGGAGGTCGCAACGGAGGTGTCCTTCGAGATCCGCGGAGAACGGGGATCGATCGACATCCTCGCGTTCCACGCGGCCACCGGAACGCTGCTTGTTATCGAGGTCAAGTCGACGGTCCCCGACATGCAGGCGATGCTGCACGGCATAGACCGCAAGGCGCGGCTCGCAGCGGAGATCGGACGAACGCGCGGTTGGGCGGTTCAGGGTGTGGCGCGCCTGCTGGTGCTCCCTGACGACCGAACCGCACGACGGCGCGTCAACGAACACGCCGTGACCTTCCACGCGGCACTCCCGGACCGAAACGTAGCGGTCCGTCGTTGGCTCAAGAACCCGAACGGACCCATCGCGGGCGTCCTGTTCCTGCCAGATTCACGCCACCCGAGCAATCGTCAGGGAGTTCGGCCACGGACGGCGTCGACGCGCCGACCTTGAGCGTGCGCGCTACCGTGGACGAGCAGGATTTGGGTCAGATGCTCTCCACACGTGCAATCGTCAAAAAGTCTTCGCCGATTGCTCGCGTGGTGTGCGTTTGTCAAAAACGGCTGCCTCGAGCGGCGGACGGACCTGGCCCGGCTTGGAATGACCCGAGTTTGCGACCTCGCTAAGCCCGGCTGCACTCGCCACGACCCTCCCGGGACAAACGAAGAGGCTCGGCCGAAGCCGAGCCTCCACTGATCTGCGAGCTCCCGAGGGGCCTAGACCTCCTTGTACTCGCCCTCGACCGTCTCCTCGCCGGCGCCTTCACCACCGGCCGCGCGGCACCAGCCGCGTCTTCGGCACCGTCCGACGTCCCGTTCATCCCGTCCGAGCCGTCGGGGGACGACGCCGACGCCTGGTAGGCGGCCGTCGAGACGCGCTGCAGAACCTCGGCGAGTGACGACATCCCGGACTTCACGACGTCCATGTCCGAGCCCTTGAGCGACTCGCGCAGGGACGAGATGCGGTTCTCGACCTCGACCTTGTCCTCGGACGAGACCTTGTCGCCGAGGTCCTTGATCGCCCGCTCGGCCTGGAACGTGAGGGCCTCGGCCTGGTTGCGGGTCTCGACCTCCTCGCGCCGCTGGCGGTCCTCCTCGGCGTGCTCCTGGGCGTCGCGGACCATCTGGTCGACCGAGCTCTTGTCGAGCATCGACGACGCCGTGATCCGAACCTGCTGCTCCTTGCCGGTCGCCCGGTCCTTGGCCTTGACGTCAAGGATGCCGTTGGCATCGATGTCGAACGTGACCTCGATCTGCGGGATACCGCGGGGAGCCGGCGGGATCCCATCGAGGATGAACCGCCCGAGCGTCTTGTTGTCGGCCGCGAAGTCGCGCTCGCCCTGGAGGACGTGGATCTCGACCTGCGACTGCGAGTCGGAAGCCGTCGAGAACGTCTGCGACTTCGAGGTCGGGATCGTCGTGTTTCGCTCGATCAGCTTGGTCATAACGCCGCCGAGCGTCTCGATGCCGAGCGACAGCGGGGTCACGTCGAGGAGCAGGACGTCCTTGACGTCACCGGCGAGCACGCCGGCCTGGATCGCGGCGCCGATCGCGACGACCTCGTCGGGATTGACGCCCTTGTGCGGCTCCTTGCCACCGAACATCGCCTTGACCGCCTCGACGACGGCCGGCATCCGGGTCATACCACCGACGAGGATCACCTCGTTGATGTCACCCGACTTCAGGCCGGCGTCCTTCATCGCGGCCTGGACCGGACCCTTGGTCTTGTCGATGAGGTCGCCGACCAGATCCTCGAGCTTGGCTCGCGACAGGGACACCACCAAGTGCTTCGGCCCGGTGGCGTCGGCGGTGATGTACGGGAGGTTGATCTCGGTCGTCGACGTCGACGACAGCTCGATCTTCGCCTTCTCGGCGGCCTCCTTGAGGCGCTGGAGGGCCTGCTGGTCCTTGGCGAGGTCGATCCCCTGGTCCTTCTTGAACTCGGCCAGCAGCCAGTCGATGACGCGCTGGTCGAAGTCGTCGCCGCCGAGGTGGGTGTCGCCGTTCGTGGCCTTGACCTCGAAGACGCCCTCGCCCAGCTCGAGGATCGAGATATCGAAGGTGCCGCCGCCAAGGTCGTAGACGGCGATCTTCTCGTCGCCCTTCTTGTCGAGGCCGTAGGCGAGCGCCGACGCCGTCGGCTCGTTGATGATCCGCTTGACGTCGAGGCCGGCGATCCGACCGGCGTCCTTGGTCGCCTGGCGCTGGGTGTCGTCGAAGTAGGCCGGGACGGTGATGACGGCCTCGGTGATCTTCTCGCCGAGGTAGGCCTCCGCGTCGGTCTTGAGCTTCTGGAGGATCATCGCGCTGATCTCGGGCGGCGTGTAGGTCTTGCCGTCGGCAAGCTTCACGGCGACGCCGTCGCTCTTTGGGTCCTTCTCGACGCCGTACGGGACGAGCGTCCCGCTGCGCTTGACCTCCGGGTCGTCCCAGCGACGGCCCATGAACCGCTTGATCGAGTAGACGGTGTTGGCCGGGTTGGTGACAGCCTGGCGCTTGGCCAGCTGGCCGACGAGTCGCTCGCCGGTCTTGGTGAAGGCGACGACAGACGGGACGGTCCGTCCGCCCTCCGCCGACGCGATGACGGTCGGCTCGCCGCCCTCCATGACGGCGACCACCGAGTTCGTGGTGCCGAGGTCGATGCCGATGATCTTGCCCATGGGTTGTGGTGCTCCTTCGGATTCGCTTGGGTCAGGTCAGGGTTTCGGTCGAACCACTGGGTTCGATCGGATCGGTGGTGTCAGCAGTGGTAGCGACGGAGACGAGCGCCGGGCGGATGACTCGATCGCGCAGCCGGTAGCCGCGGCGGATCTCCTCGACGATGTCGCCCTCGCCGCGTTCGGTGCTCGGGACGTTGAGGATGGCCTCGTGCTCGCGGGGGTCGAAGGGACGACCCGGCGCTGCATCGATCGCGGTCACGCCTTCACTCTCGAGCAGCTGGCGAAGCTTGCGATCGATGGCCGAGATGCCCTCGAACCACGGGTCCTCCGCGATCGTCGCCGGTCGCGCCTCGATGGCCCGGTCGAAGTCGTCCGCGAGGTTCAGGACCTTGCGGATGAGGTCCTCGCCGGCAAGGCCGAGGTCGCGCATCCGCTCCTCGGTCGCGCGCCGACGGAAGTTCTGGAACTCGGCGCGTTCCCGCTGCAGCGCGAGCAGGTATTCGTCGGCCGTCTTGCGACTCGACTCGAGCTCGGCCGTCAAGCCGTCGATCTGCTCGGTCAGAGCCGTCGGGGAGATGTCGATATCGTCGGTCCGCGCCTCGGCGCGGGTGCGCTTGCGAGAGTCAGGCATAGAGGTGATCCATCAATTCATTCATGAGACCGGACACGAACCGAACCGTGCCGATCGCCTGGGGATAGGACATCCGGGTCGGGCCCAGGACGCCCACGACACCGATCGCCCGGCCCGGCCGGCCGTACGGGGCGAGGACGAGCGACACGTCGTGCATCTCGATCGGGGCGTTCTCGGCACCGATGAAGACGTGGATCCGACCGGAACCGGCGACATTGCCGACCAGCTCGCCGAGGTACGCCCTGTTCTCGAGCGCGGCGAAGACCTGGCGGAGCTTGTCGCTCTGGGCGAACTCGGGCGCCTCCATCACGTTGAGAAGACCGTCGCTGAAGACCTCCTCGACGGCGGCTGCGTCGTACTCACGCAGGATCCGCACGATGCGATCGCCGACCCGCCGCGCCAGCCGCTCCGTTCGGTCGTTGGGCGAGAGGCGGGCGAGGAGGGCCTCCGCGCGGGTCGCGGTGAGGTCGACGAGCCGGTCGTTGAGGATCGTCGCGACCTGGTTGAGGATCGCCTGGTCCACCGCGTCGTCGTCATCGAGCGCGACGACCGCCTGCTTGATGGCGCCCTCGCGCAGGACGAGGATGAGGCTGGCCATCCGCTCATTGACCGCGACCAGGTCGACCCGCCGGATGTGAGCGGCCCTCGGCTTGGCCGGCGTTGCCAGGCCGGCAGAACGGGTGAGCCCCGCCAGCGTGGTCGCCGCGAGACGGAACCAGTGCTCGCTCGCGAACTCGACCTGGCCGAACTGGTGACGGATCATCAGCTGCTCGACGGCCGGAAGCGGGACAGCGTCGACGATCGATTCCACGTAGAACCGGTAGCCGGCGTCGGTCGGGATCCGACCGGCCGAGACATGCGGGTGGGTCAGGAGGCCATCGGCCTCGAGCTCCGCCAGGATGTTCCGGACGGTCGCGCTCGACACGCCGAGGCCGTAGCGCTCGACGAGCGCCTGGCTGCCGACGGGCGTTGCCGTGGTGACGTATTCCTCGATGACGGCCCGAAGGATCGCCTGCGAACGGAGGTCCAGGGGGCCGAGTGGGCGCCGTGGTCGTCGCGCCAAGGTTCGGTCTCCAGATTGGTTAGCACTCTAAGGTTGAGAGTGCTAACGATGTGAACGGCATCGTAGCAGTCGGCTGGGTCGAGTGTCAACGCGCGAAACCGGCGCAGGACCTTGCGGGCGGGTCCCGATCGCCCCGGATTCGGCCCTCGCGTCGATCAGACGAGCCGGGCGAACAGCTCGTTCGAGAGGAGGCGGCCGCGCGTCGTGAGCACGACGCGGTCGTCGCCGGTGACCTCGAGCAAGCCACCGGAGAGGGCCCACACGAATTCGTCCTCGAGCGGCGGTCCTTGGGCGGCATCGACCGGCACGCCGCGATCGGTCCGGAGACCAAGGATCAGGCCCTCGATGGCCGCCGTCGCGGGATCGAGCACCTCGGAGCCGCCGGGTGGCAGTCGCGGCGGCCGCCTCCCGATCGGCGTCAGGGCAGCCAGGTACCGGTCGAGCCGGGCGGCGTTCCAGCGTCGTGTCGTGCCGTCGAATGCGTGGGCGCCCGGGCCGACGGCCTCGTACGGCTGGCGGGTCCAGTACGCCGTGTTGTGGCGGCCCTCGTGGCCGGGCTGCGCCCAGTTGCTGATCTCGTAGCCGTGCCAACCCGCGTCGCCGAGGCGATGGACGGCGTGATGGTACTGGGCCGCGGCGCGATCCTCGTCCTGCACGGGCCTCGCCTCGGCACGCCAGCGTTTGGCGCCGGCCCTCGTCGGGAGGTGGTCGCCGACGACGCCCGTCAGGCCCTCGGCATCGGGGTCGTCGAGGGTCAGGGCGTACAGCGACAGGTGGTTCGGCTCCAGCGCGAGCGCCGATTCGAGCGATTCGATCCAGGTCCCGAGCGAGCTGTCGGGGACGTCGTACAGGAGGTCGATGCTCACCGAAGCGATACCGGCCGCCCGTGCGCCAGCGACCGCCTCGGCCACGTCGCCGACACGATGCCGCCTGCCGAGCCGCTTGAGCTCCTTCGAGTCGAACGACTGCGCGCCGATCGACAGCCGAGTGACGCCCGCGGCCGCGATCCCGTCTGCGTCGCCGCGTTCCGCGGGGCCGGGGTTCGCTTCGAGGGTGATCTCCGCGCCGTCAGCGATCCCGAAGCGCTCGCGGACGAGCGCCACGAGACCGTCGAGCGCCTCGGCCGGGAGCAGCGACGGCGTGCCGCCACCGAAATACACCGTTTGGAGCGGCGGATGTCCAGCACCGCAGGCGGCGTCGAGGGCGTCCGCGCGGAGCGCGATCTCCGTCCGCAGCGCCGAGACGAACGCGTCGATACGCGCCCTCGGCCCGCGCGCCGCGGCGCCGGCGTACACGACGAAGTCGCAGTAGGGGCAGAGAGCCACGCAGAAGGGGACGTGGACATAGAGCGCGACCGGCGGCTCCGGCGCGATCTCGGGAGGTGGCGCGCTCTCCGCGCGCACTCTCGCGGAGCGTGTAGCCGCCCTCGGCCGAGCCGCGGTGGTCGCTCCGCCGCTGGTGTCCGTGCTCGCCCGGCCGCTCGCCCCGGGCCTTGTCATCGGTCCCTCGACGACGAGTCGCGGGTCCCGATCACGCGCCATCCTTCGGGCGGGCGGCGGCGCTTCTCGATCTCCTCCACCTCCCGGCCGCGCGGCTTCGTCTGGCCGGTATGTCCGGTGCAGATGAAGACCGCGAACCTGGTGATGGCGTGGCCGAGGAATGCCGCCGCGATGCCGCCGGTCGACGCCGTCAGCCACCCGCCGATGAGGCCCATCCCGAGCGTCAGGAACAGCAGATATCGATCGCGCCCCGGCGCGCCGAGCCGCGTCGTGATGGTGTAGATCACCGCCTGGATCAGGTTGGCGAGCGAAGGATTCATGTCCGTGGCGAGGAGCAGACCGAAGAGGGCGCCTCGGAACGTCGCCTCGTCGATGAACGCCGTGGCCACCGAGTTCAGGAGCGCCCCTGGGTACGAGAGGGAGTCAGGGAAGCGGATGCGGTGATACCGGACTGTCGCGAACGTCACGGCGACGAGCGTGCCGAGCAGGCCGTACGCGATCCCACCAACCACGGCCCGGATCCGGTCGCCCGACCCGAGGAAGAGGTCGGCCTGCGGCGACGGATGGACGAACAGGATGGCGATCACCATCGCGAAGCCGATCCCGTACCAGGTGAGGCGCCGTCGAACCCGTGGACGCTCGCCCGTCCGGGTGGACTCGTAGTACTCCGCGGTGCCGAACTTCTCAGCCTCCAGCCGGAGCAGGATCAGCATCATCACGAGCCCGATCGTGATCAGCCAGCGCGCAAGCTCCTTGAACTCATCCACTGAGCGTCTCTATCCCTCGTCCATTCGGAGCATCGCGAGGAACGCCTCCTGCGGGATCTCGACGGATCCGACCCGCTTCATGCGCTGCTTTCCTTCCTTCTGTTTTTCGAGGAGCTTGCGCTTGCGGGTGATGTCGCCACCGTAGCACTTGGCGAGCACGTTCTTGCGCATCGCCCGGACGCTTTCGCGGGCGACCACATTCGAGCCGATGGCGGCCTGGATCGGGATCTCGAACATCTGCCGCGGGATCAGCTGCTTCAGCCGCTCGGTGAGCGCTCGGCCGGTGGACTGGGCTCGGTCGCGATGAACGATCAGCGACAGCGCATCGACTGGCTCGCCGTTGACGAGGATGTCGACCTTGACGAGATTGGCCGGCCGGTAGCCGAGTGGCTCGTAGTCCATCGACGCGTAGCCCTGGCTCCGGCTCTTCATCTGGTCGAAGAAATCGACGATGAGATCGGCCAATGGGATCTCGAAGTGGAGCACGACACGGTTCGGGTCGAGGTACTCCATCGTCATGAAGTCGCCCCGGCGGTTCGTCGAAAGCTCCATGAGCGGCCCGATGTACGCGCTTGGCGTCACGACGCTCAGCTTGACCCAGGGCTCCTCGATGACCTCGATGTCTGTTGGACCGGGCAGACGCGCCGGGTTGTCGACGACGACCACCCCGCGACCGTTGGTGAGCACGACGTGATACTCGACCGACGGCGCGGACGCGATCAGATCGAGCCCGAACTCGCGTTCCAGCCGCTCCTGGACGATCTCCATGTGGAGAAGGCCGAGAAACCCGCAACGGAACCCGAACCCGAGCGCGACCGAGCTCTCCGGTTCGTACGTGAAGCTCGCGTCGTTGAGGTGGAGCTTCTCGAGCGCGTCGCGGAGGAGCGGATAGTCCTCGCCCGAGACCGGGTAGATGCCGGCGAACACGAGGCTCTTGGCCGGCTGGTAGCCGGGCAAGGGTTGGGCGGCTGGCCGGTCGGCGGCGGTCACGGTGTCACCCACCTGGGCGTCGCGGACGCTCTTGAGACCCGTGGCGACGTATCCCGACCTCGCCCGCCACGAGTTGCCGGACCGGGACGAGCTGCGGCCGGAAGACGCCCAGCTCGAGCGGTTCCGCCGTGGCTCCGCTGCCCATGAGCCGGACGCGTTCGCCGTCACGAAGCGTTCCCTGGGCGAGCCGGACATACACGATGACGCCCTTGTACGCGTCGTAGTGACTGTCGAAGATCAGCCCCTGGAGCGGCTTCGCGGGGTCGCCTTTCGGGGCCGGGATGCGGGAGACGATCGCCTCGAGGATCTCCGGCACGCCGGTCCCGTCCTTGGCCGACGCGAGGATCACCTCCTCCCGCGGGATGGCGAGGACGTTCTCGAGCTCGTCGATGATCGTGTCCGGGTCGGCCGACGGTAGATCGATCTTGTTGAGGACCGGGATCAGCGTCAGGTTCTCGCGAAGGGCGAGATGGACGTTGGCCAGCGTCTGGGCTTCGATGCCCTGGGTCGCGTCGACGACGAGGATCGCGCCCTCGCACGCCTGCAGGCTGTGGCTGACCTCGTAGGCGAAGTCGACGTGGCCCGGTGTGTCGATGAGGTTGAGGCCGTAGGTCAGACCGTCGCGGGCGGTGTACTCGAGCCGCACGGCACGGGCCTTGATCGTGATCCCCTTCTCGCGCTCGAGGTCCATCGAATCGAGGACCTGGCTCATCATCTGGCGCCCCTCGATGGTGTGCGTCAGCTCGAGCAGCCGGTCCGCCAGCGTCGACTTGCCGTGGTCGATGTGGGCGATGATCGAAAAGTTGCGAAGGCGGTCCTGCGGGATGGTCACGAGGCGGCAGTGTAGCGGGACAACTGGGCGCGGCCTCGCGGGCAGGTTGCCGCGGTCAGACCTGAAGTGCCGCGAGGGCCGTGATGCCGACGACGATGACGACGACGCCGATGGTCTGGAGCCGACCGAGGCGTTCGCCGAAGAACACGAACGCGGCGACGGCAGCGAACGCGGCGAACTGACTGCCCATCACGGCGGTCGACCGGGATGCTCTCGCGCGAGCCCCACGCGCCCAGCATCGAGCCGAGGACCTCGGCGGTCCCGGCTATGAGGACGAGCGGCAGCGCCGCCCTGGTGACCCGCATCCGACGCTGGAGGAGCAACGGAAGGACGACCGCGACGAGGCCGATCAGACGAGCTGAGAGGGCGACCCACGCGACCGGAACGAACGACGCCGCCTGGCCCGAGGCGACGAGCCCTATACCGAAGACAACGGCCGCCGCCATGGCAAGGACGGCGGTCCGGCGGGTCAAGGCGGGGTCGTCGACAGTCGGGGCCGCCGACACCTGGTCCGTCGGATCGGGTGCGGTCGTCTGGGCGTCGGTTTCGAGACTCGGTTCATCGATCGCGTCCACGACGACGTCGAAATCTCCGGCCGGCACGTCTTTTCGTGGCTCGAGCGTCGAAAGCACGACACCGACGACGATGACGCCGAGCATCACCGCGGCGCCGGCACTGAGCGATGCGCCGAGGAGCACCGCGATGACGGCGCCCGTCGCCCCTTCGGTCGCGACGATCGGTGCCACGATGCTGACCTTGCCGACCTTCAGCGCGGCATACGTGATCTGGAGCGCGATCGACGTAACAGACGCCCGCGATGAGGAGCAGCCCGAGTGTCGAGGGCTCGAGCGAGGCCGGTGGAGGGCTCACCGCCGCGATCGGCAGGCCGACGACGACGCCGACGATCATGATCCAGGCAAGCACCACCCTCGAGCCGAGCATCCGGCTTGAGCGCGAGGAACACAGCGTGGCCAGCGCCCACAACATCGCGGCGCCGAGGCCACCGACGATGGCGGTCACGCGCGGTAGTTTGCGGGCGGGGCCGCAGGTCCGTCTGGCCGGGGCAGCGAGAGTACTGCCGGGGGACAGTGTCGGCGGTGGACGGAAGAGCGTGTGGTACCATCCGCCTTCGCGCGCGGGCTCGATCCGTGCCGCATGCCGCCCGCCATCCATCCCGTCCCGAACAGTGAGGTTCGATCACCTTGGCCAAGACGCCCCGCACCTGGACAGGCGCTCGATCGCCGTCGGGTCTCAAGCGCGTCCGTCAGGCCCAGAGCCGCCACGAGGTCCTTCAGCCCCGTCGCAGCGCCGCGAAGACGTACGTCGCGAAGGCCCTGACCGTTGTTGCGCATCCCACCGAATCGACCATCGATCCTGAGGCAGCCCTCCGCGAGGCGCTCAGCGCGCTCGATCGCGCGGCGAAGGTCGGTGCCATCCACCCGAACGCCGCCGCGCGGCGCAAGTCGCGCCTGACCCTCAAGGTCAATGCCGTCCTCGCTGGCGAGCACATCCTGCCCGGCGGTCGTATCACCAAGTCGACCGGTCGCGCCGCCGCAGCGAAGGCCGCCAAGGCCCGCATCGCCGCGGGCAAGGCCGGCAAGGCGAAGGGTGCCCAGACGGCCGCCGGCAAGGCACGCGCCGCGCTGAGCAAGACCGCCCGAGCCGAGGCGGCTGCTGCGAAGGCGGCCGCCGAGGCCGCGTCCACCGGCGAAACCTCGTCCGTCGCTACCGTTGCTCCGAAGAAGGCAACCGCGACCCGGGCACGCTCGACCGCGGCTGCCAAGAAGGCTCCCGCGGCTGCCCCGAAGGCCACTGCAAAGGCTGCCCCGAAGCCGAAGAAGGCCGCTCCGACGGAGTAGTCGCGTTCGGTCTTCGATCACGACGCCCCGGGTCCCCCGGGGCGTTTCGATTCCCGGGTCGGGTCGCGCGGTCACGACGCGGCCCGAAAAGTGACGAATGCTCACCAGGCGAGCGCTCGTCAGGCACGTACCCGCAGCCGACCGGTCTCCGGTCAGGGCTCGTGCTCAACCCGGCGCGGCGCGGCCGAGCGTTCGTGCCAAATGTCGATCAACGGCAGCAAATGTCACGATCCGCCTGCCGAACGCTCGTGTGACGAGCATTTGTCCGAAACCAGCGGAAATCGGAGGCGGCCGGCGTCTACCCGGCGAACTCGCGCGCTAGCCGCTCGTCTACCCGGCTCGAAGCGGCGCGGCTGCCGGCGTCTTCGGGCGCGCAACTCCGTAGATCGCGGCGCCGCCGAGGGCACCGAGCGTGGTCAGCAGCACGAGAGTCCCGGCCGTCCCGAACTGCTCCTGCCAGTAGAAGCCGGTGAAGGAGTCCGTGTCTGTGACGCCCGCCGCCGCCAGCTCATCTCCACGGCCTGCCTCGAGGTACCGCTCGTAGACACATCCAGCGCCCGTCTGGCAGGTGATCTGCCCGCCCTGGCCTGGATCCCGGAAGCCGCTGTCGGCGTAAAAGAAGATCCCCTTGATGAGGATCAGCAGCACAGCCGCGGTCAACCCTGTAACGAGCCCGGCAAACAGCCCGTTGACGAGGATCCGGCTCCACGGGCCTGCCCGACGATCCGATCGCTGGTTCGCGTAGTACCCGATCATCAGTCCCGACGGGATGGCCAGCAACCAGATGATCCACTCGATCGGGATGAACAGCAGGAAGCTGACCACGATCGTCACGGCCATCCCGATCCCGACGTAAGCGGCGGTGATCGCCCCGCGGTCGATGAACCGACTCACGAGCCGGACAAGACCTCCGCCGCCTCGGGCGCGTCCGGAGGCACCCGCGTTAGACCCGGCGGCGGCACCCTGGCCGGCCGCTGCCCGACTCCCGCCCGCCGACGGCGCCCCCGACAGCGCGCCTCGCCCGAGATACCGCCCGACGTCACCGAGCTCACCCTCGATGCGCAGCAGTCGGTTGTACTTGGCGACGCGCTCCGACCGTGACGGAGCGCCCGTCTTGATCTGACCGGTCCCCATCGCCACGACGAGGTCGGCGATCGTGGTGTCCTCGGTCTCGCCAGACCGGTGGCTGACCATCGCTGTCCAGCCCGCCCGCCGGGCGAGGTCGATCGCATCGATGGTCTCGGTCAGGGTGCCGATCTGGTTCAGCTTGATCAAGACCGAGTTCATCGCGTCTTCGGCGATCCCCCGAGCGATGAACGCGGGATTCGTCACGAGGATGTCGTCGCCCACGAGCTGGACCTTCGAGCCGAGCCGAGCGTTCAACTCGCGCCAGCCCGCCCAATCCTCCTCGGCGAGGCCGTCCTCGAGCGAGATGATCGGGTAGGTCGACGTCCAGCGCTCCCAGAGGTCGATCATCTGGCCCGAGTCCAGCGTCCGGTCTTCCCGCTCGAGGCGGTACTGGCCGGTGACGCCGTCGATCCCCGTCCCCTCGACAAGGATCGAGCTCGTCGCGGGGTCGAGCGCGATCGCGACGTCCTCGCCCGGTCGGTAGCCCGCCCGCTCGATGGCGCGAAGGATGACCTCGACCGCGGCCTCGTTCGTCGGCAGCGACGGCGCGAAGCCGCCTTCGTCGCCCTGGCCGGTCGCATGGCCCTCCTCGTGGAGGATGCCCGCAGCGCCGCAAAGACCTCGGCCCCGGCGCGAACGGCTTCCCCGTACGTCGCGACGCCGACCGGCGCGACCATGAATTCCTGGAAATCGGTCGAGTCCTGGGCGTGCTTGCCGCCGTTGAGGATGTTGAAGAACGGGACCGGCAGGATCCGCGCACCGACTCCGCCGAGGTATCGATACAGCGGCAGGTCGAGCGAAGCGGCCGACGCGTGGGCGCAGGCGAGCGAGACGCCGAGGATCGCGTTGGCGCCGAGCGTGCCCTTGTTCGGCGTGCCGTCGAGCTCGCACAGTAGGGCGTCGATGCCGGCCTGATCCGAGGCATCGAGGCCGTAGATCGCGGGGGCGATCGTGTCGGTGACATTGGCGACGGCTTGCAGGACCCCCTTGCCGCCGTATCGAGCCTTGTCGCCGTCGCGCAGCTCGACGGCTTCGTTCACCCCGGTCGACGCCCCCGACGGCACCGCCGCCCGACCGACCGATCCGTCCGAGAGGACGACGTCGACTTCGATCGTCGGATTGCCGCGCGAATCGAGGATCTCGCGCGCATCGACGACATCGATGAGGGTGCTCATGTGCGGGCCTTCACGCCGGCCGGCCGATCGAGCAGCACGTTCACCCCCGGCAGTTCGCGCCCTTCGAGGAATTCGAGCGACGCGCCACCGCCCGTCGAGATGTGGGTCATCCGGTCCGCCAGGCCCTGCTGGGTGACCGCGGCCACCGAGTCGCCGCCACCGACGACGACCGTGGCCCCGGCGTCCGCCCGTTCGGCCAGTATCCGTGCTACTGACTTGGTGCCGTGGGCGAAGGACGGGATCTCGAACACGCCGAGCGGCCCGTTCCAGAAGACGGTCTGGACGTCGCCGAGGGCATCGAGGATGTTCTGCTGGCTGTCCTTGCCGAGGTCGACGATGTGCCACGAGGCCGGGATCTTCTCGGCGCGGAGGGTCTTGTATTCGGTGCCGCGGGTGACCTCCTTCGCGACGATCACATCGACCGGCAGCACGACCCGGACGCCGTTGTTAGCCGCGGACGAGAGGATCCGGCGCGCGTCCTCGACACGATCTGGCTCGGCGAGGCTCTTGCCGACGGCCTTGCCCTGCGCGAGCAGGAACGTGTTGGCCATGCCGCCGCCGAGGATGAGGAGGTCGACCTTCGTGAGGAGGTGATCGATGACCTTGATCTTGTCGGAGACCTTGGCCCCGCCCAGGATCGCGGCGAAGGGCCGGTCCGGTGCCTCGAGAAGCTTCGACAGCATCTCGATCTCGCGCTCCATGAGCAGCCCGGCATAGGCGGGCAGCAGCTTGGCGATCCCGACCGTCGACGCGTGGGCGCGATGGGCGGTCCCGAACGCGTCGTTGACGAAGATGTCGGCGTAGGAAGCGAGCGTCGCGGCGAACGCGGGATCGTTCTTCTCCTCTTCGGCGTGGAAGCGAAGGTTCTCGAGCAGGAGCACCTCACCGGGCCGTAGGCGCTTGATCGCGTCCTCGGTCCCGATCCCGAGCGCGTCGCCGGTCACCGGGACGTTGCGCCGGATGAGCTGTGTCAGCCGCTGCCCGACCGGGCGGAGCCGGAGGCTGTCCTGGACCTTGCCGTCGGGACGTCCGAGATGGCTTGCCAGGATGACCCGGGCGCCGGCCGAGAGCAGGGCCGCGATCGTCGGGATCGCGGCCCGGATCCGGGAGTCGTCGGTGACCTTGCCGTCGGCGAGCGGGACATTGAAGTCGACCCGCACGAAGACCCGTTTGTCCGCGACATCAACGTCACGGATCGTCAGCTTGTCCATGTAGGTCAGCAGTCCGACGTCAGGCGGCGACTGGGAGGCGAGCACCGACGAACGCGATGAGGTCGGCGACCCGGCAGCTGTACCCCCACTCGTTGTCGTACCAGGAGATGACCTTGACCATGGTTCCGCCGAGGACCATCGTCGAGGCGCCGTCGATGATGGAGCTCCGGCTGTCGCCCTTGAAGTCCATCGACACCAGGGGCTCGTCCGACACGCCGAGGATGCCGTCCATCGGTCCTGCAGCGGCAGCCCGGAACGCGTCGTTGAGCTCATCGACGGACGTCGGCCGGCTGACCGTCGCGGTGAAGTCGACGACGCTCACGGTCGGGGTCGGGACGCGCAGGCTGAAGCCGTCGAACTTGCCCTTGAGATCGGGGATGACGAGCGCAAGCGCCTTTGCCGCGCCGGTCGTCGTCGGGATGATGTTCTGACCGGCGCTCCGGGCCCGACGCGGATCCTTGTGGGCGACATCGAGGATGCGCTGGTCGTTGGTGTAGCTGTGGATCGTGTTCATGAGGCCGCGCTCGATCGTCACCAGGTCGTGGACGACCTTGGCTGCCGGAGCGAGGCAGTTCGTGGTGCAGCTCGCGTTGCTGATGATGTCGTGGGTCGCGGGGTCGTAACGATCCTCGTTCACGCCGAGCACGATCGTGATGTCCTCGCCCTTGGCGGGAGCGCTGATGATGACCTTCTTGGCACCTGCGTTGATGTGGGCGCGGGCCTTCTCTGCGTCGGTGAACAGGCCCGTGCTCTCGAGCACGATGTCGACCCCGAGGTCGCCCCAGGGCAGGGCGGACGGGTCCTTCTCGGCGAGGATCTTGATCTCGCGGCCGTCGATGATGATCGAGGAGTCGCCGGCGCGAACGTCGCCCTCATAGGTCCCGTAGGTCGAGTCGCGCTTGAACAGGAGCGCGTTCATCTCCGCGTCGACGAGGTCGTTGACGGCCACGACCTCGACGTCCGGGGCGCGCTCGATGAGGGCCTTGAGCGACTGGCGACCGATCCGGCCGAAGCCGTTGATGCCGACGCGAGTGGTCATGGTTCGCGACCTCCTGGGCTCGACGTTCGCGCCGGCAGTCGCCTAGCGCGTGAAAGAACGTGTCAGACGGGAACGACGCTGCCGTTGCGGACCTCGCGGTGCCTCCTGGGCCGGGCGCGATCCACCCGCCATCGTGCGTCACGCCAATCGTACCAAAGGGCGGGTTGCGTTCCCCTTGCCGTCGGCACGGACTCGCAGGTCATTTGGCCCCCAGCGGCACGGGATCAGCCGGCCGCTGTCCCCGCGCGCCGGAATCGACGAGGCCCCCGCCGTCCGGCGGGGGCCTCGTGCCTGGCGTCGATCGAAGGTCGGCGTCAGCCGCCGATCCGGAAGACCTTCCCGCCGCACTCGGGGCACGTGCCCTGCAGCGCGGGCTTGCCGTTCTTCATGGTGATCTTCTGGGCGTTCTGGACTTCGACCTTCTTCTTGTCCTTGACGCAATAGGCCTCGGCCATCGGGCTTCTCCTCATCCTGTGCCGCGTCGCGGGATCCCTTGCCCCGCATCCGTCGGCTTTCTGTGTCAGACGGTGTGTTGCCAGAGTGACGGCCGCCAACGGTCCGTCCCGACTTCGCGCTTCTGCCGATCCATCTCGATCAGGACGAGCAGTCCTTCCAGCCCGGCCTCGATACAGGCGGCCTCGGCCGCGTCCTTGACGTCGCCTTCGACGAACTCGCCGGTCGTCCGATTGGCGTATACCGCACAGACCACACCGGCCCGACAACGAGCCAGCGATGCGAGGACGAGGAGGGCCGACGCCTCCATCTCGAAGTTCATGACGCGCTGGCGCGCCATATCCTCCGCGAGGTCAGGGTAGCGGATGGGCAACTGTGGGATCGGGCGGCCTTGCGCACCGAAGAACCCCGGCGCCGTCGCCGTTATCCCGACGTGATATCGATGCCCGAGTCGCTCCGATGCCTCGATGAGCGCCGCGACCGCCTCGTAATCGGCGACGGCAGGAAATCCGTCGTGGACGAAGTAGCTCGTCGTCGCCTCGAGACGTACCGCGCCGGTCGTGATCACGAGGTCGCCCAGGCCCATCTCCGGCTGGAGGGCTCCACATGACCCGACCCGAATGAATGTCGGCCGATCCGTGATCGCGAGGATCTCCGCGATGACGATCTCGACGTTGTCCGTGCCGATGCCCGTGGAGACGACCGAGACCCGGTGGCCTCGATAGCGCCCCGTGGCCGATGCGAACTCGCGATGTCGGTGCTCGAGTTCGACGCTCTCGAACCGCGACGCGATCCGGGTCGTCCGATCCTGGTCGCCGGGGAGGAGGATGTACTCGGCCAGTTCGCCTGGACCGAGACCGATGTGGTACTGCCGTTCGCCGGCTGGGACCGCGATCCGGCGGTCGACCGGCGTTTCGACGCGGTTGTCCGCGTTCGGCAAGACCGCTCCCTCGCGCTCAGGTGGCTGCTTCGCGGACGCGAAACTGGCCGCCACGATAGCCCGGCCCTCTCGCGAGCGTCAAGCCGAGCCCGGCGTGCTCGGCCCACGCTTGGCCACGCTCACGGGCGCGGGTGGCGGAACGGGTCCAGCGACGCTCGCCAGACGGGCCGCGACGCGGTGCGACAGCCGCCGCCGCGAGTGCTCCCGTCGGGCGACGGTCACGGCGACCGAGAGCAGGGCCGCCAGCAGGAGCGCTCCTCCCCCCGCAACGCCCGCGTCAAGCGGCCACGGCGCCGCGCTGAGACTCGCCAGCTGCGACACCGGGCCGCCCGACCCAGCCTCCGCCGACTGTTCGGGAGAGGCTGACGGCGACGGCGTGGCATCGACCGCAGCGAGCGCCGCCGCCGCGACTGGGTCGCCGGCGAACGAGATGCCACCGGGCGCGTCGACGACAACGACGACCCCATCGTCCGTCACCTTGACGTGACCGATCGCGTTCAACGCATCGTCGGGCTCGATGAGTGCCAGCTGAACCGCGGCCTCTCCCGTGACGAGGACCCGCCCGACCGACGTGCCATCGTCGAGCGTGAACCCGCCAGGTTCGAGCGAGACGACCAGGCCGCCGACGCGCACGAGAACGCCCGCGAACGAAGCGAGATCGGCGAGATCCGCGTCCACGGCGCCTGCGGGCGGTGCCGGATCCGGTGCCCCCGTTGCCGGGCTTGACGCGACCGAGGTTCCGGCTGTCGATCCGCCGACGGCGCTGGCTCCGACCGCGCGGGCATCCGACTTCGGTGCCCCACGGCCCATGTTCAGGTCAGCTGGAAAGCGAGGAATGATGGAGAACCGGCGATCGGTCGCTGTCGGGTACGGCCGGCGAACGATCCCAGTCACCGTTGCCATGCCGCCCTCCGCGAGAGTCGTCACAGCGATGCCCGAACCCGGCTGGCCGACGACTGGAACGAGCTGCGACCCGACGCGCACCTCAGCACGCCAGCGATCACCGAGCTTGTGCACCTTCTCGACCTGGCCACTCACCGTTACGAGGCGCCATTCGTGAGCGTCGCCTGCCGGGCCATGGAGGATCAGCGGAGCCGGAGCCTTGCCGGTGCCCCGGACCTCGAGCGTGTCGGCCTTCAGCCGCGGGGCTCCGTAGGCAACGCCGATGCGGCCCTCCACCCGAACTCTTGAACCGACCGGTGGCGCCGCAACGCCCGCGGGGAGCCCGACCTCGATCGCTCCAGAGCCGTCCTGAACGACGATCCGTCGCCCGGTCGCGTCGAGCAGTGTGGCCGGGGCCGTCACCGTGGCGTCGATTTCGACCGCGCGGTCGTTGATCCTGCGGGCCGCAGCGATCGTCACAGTGACCGACGTCGACGCCGAGGGCTTCGGGGACCCGGGACCGTGGCTGGGATTGGGTTTCGGAGCTGCGGCGGCCACGACGACCACATCGTCGGCGTCTCGGATCCAGATCCGATAGCCGTCCAGTGCGCCGGCGTGCGTCGCACGCTGTCCAGCGACGCCGACGACGCGATAGGTCGTTCCAACCTTGAATGAGTCGGGCTTGACTCCGCTTGATGCGTCGGCGGAGACCTTCACAGGTGCCTCGCCGTCACGCTCCAGGATGATGGTGACGTCGCCGCCTGAGGTCTTCTTCGGTTTGTCGACGAGCTTGCCGGCGACTGTGACGAGGCGAGCCTCCGTGGTTTCCGAGAGGCCCTCGGCCGCGACCGGGACCGCGGCGGGAAGAACGCTCGTCCCAAGCGAGGAGACGCTCGACGAGGCCGGCCGGATCTCAAGCTGGCCGTAGGGCGCAGCCAGCGTGCCGCTGACCCGGATGATCGTTCCGCGCCTGAAACCGGACGCGCCAGCAGGGAGGCGGACCACCAGCCCGGCTGTCGCGTCACCGATAGCGAGGAGACGCGGTGCTCCAAGCCGGCCCGCTTCGGCCGTCACGACGCCGGTTGCCGCGGCGTCGCGCGTCCCTACCGCCATGCTCCGGATGGTGGTGAGTGGTGATGACGTCCCGGCGGGCGTCGGAGTCGGGGAAGCGCTTGGCCGTGGGGTTGGCGCGACCGTGGGCGTTGGCTTCGCGGTCGGCTGGGGCGTTGCTGTCGGCACCGGCGTGGCCGTCGGGCGCGGGGTCGCGGTCGGCGTTGCGGTCGGAATGGGCGTCGCGGGCGGCGTCGGTGATGGCGTCGCTGTCGGAGTCGGCTCGACCACCTGAAGCTCGCCCAGGCCCGGTGACATGCACCCGGTATCCGCCCGTACCCGCTCCCGAGCTGTCGTGCTGACCAAGTGGCCCGGTGACGGACAACTGCGTGCCTGATCTGATCGTCCGGGCTGCGAGGGCGTCCGGCCCGATCACAGCTCGCAGTGGACCTGATCCGTCGTCGATCGTGACGCCGAGGCCGTCGGTGAGTTCGTCGGGTGACGCGGTCACCGTGCCTGTCGCCACGAGCCGCGTGCCTTCGCGGGATTCGCCAGCGTCCCCGGTCGCGACGGACACCGCCAAAGGGACGTTGGTCAGCGCAACGAACGCGATGGCCGACTCTGGCATCCGCAACACGCGCTGGGCGAAACGGCTTGACATCGATCCCGTGACCCTGATCACCGTGCCCGAAGGCCACATACCGACGACCGCGGTATCGAGGTACAGACCGATGCCGGCAGTGGCGTCCTGAACGAAGCCGCCACGACCCGACTCAACGGCACCGAGCGACGTCGTCAGAACGCCCTCGATGGTCACGGTCGCTCCGTCCGCCAGCCCTCGCGCTGCGGCGATCGAGAGCACCGCCGGGCTCGGCGCTGGCGTGGGTGTTGCAGTCGGGGTCGGCGCTACCGTGGGCGTCGCGGTCGGGCTCGGCGTCGGGCTCGGCGTGACGGTCGGGCTTGGCGTCGGCGTCGGTGTCGCCGTCGGTGACGGCTTCGGCGTCGCGGTCGGCGTTGGCGTCGGGCTCGGGGTCGCGGTTCGTGCGTCGGCGTCGGCGTCGGTGTCGCGGTGGGTGCCGGAGTCGGCGTCAGCGTGGCGGTGGGAGTCGCGGTAGCGATCACAGTCGGCGTCGAGGTCGGCGTCGCGGTCGCCGTCGGCATCGCGGTGGGTCCGGGCGTCACAGTCGGCGCCGGGCTCACCCCAGCGGTTGGTTCCGGGCTCGGCGCGATCGACGGTTCGGGAGAAGGTGATGCCGTCGGCGTTGATGTCGGTGTTGCCGAGGGACCGGGCGTCGCTCCCGGATCGGGCACCGGCGGTGCAGTGGAACCCTGGGGCGATGGCGCTCCCTGGACGAACCAGTCCGCAAGGTTGTCGTTCGTGTCGATGCCATTCCCGGCAGCGCCGCCGGGCGACCGCTCCACGCTGGACCCCGCGGGAGGTGCCGCGCGCGGCGGTCCCTTCAACGAACCCATTCGTGGCATCGCCCCAGCCGATCGCATCGATGACTGACCCGCCCACGACCCGCAGCGCGACCGCCCCACCGGTGGCCGCGAAGCCGCTCGAGTACGTCACATCGGCGAGTCCGGCGTAGACACCGGCCGCATTGGCGATCAGCAAGCGGCGGCCCGGCTCCACGACGCGCGAGGAGGACCACGTCGCCTTCCGCGTTACCGTCGAGCCAGAGGAAGTCGCGTAGACGACCTCCAGGCCGGCAAGATCGACCGCGGCCGGCGCCTGGTTGGCGATCTCGACGAACTCGTCCGACGCCGACGCGCCGCCGGTCTGGAGTTCCGAAACGACCAGGCTCGAAGTCGGCCAGGAGACCGGCGCGGCGAGGACGCGTTGAACCCGGCCCCAGCCACCCGCGCCGATGACGACGACCACGATCAGCGCGGCCATCCCCGCGCGTCGGACACGATCCATCGTGACCTCCGGGCGGGTAGGTCCTGGGCGGGCAGACGCTGTTTGTAGCAGAGCGGGCTGCACCGCCACTTATCGGGGCCGCGTCGCCGCGTTTGACCGCGGGTGCACTACGATGCGTGTCACACCCGACCGCAAGAACACAGGAGAGACCGTGGCGCGCGCCAAGAGGACCGACCGTGCCGAGGCGCGACGACGCTATCGAGCCGAGACAGCCACCGAGCCGGTCGACGGCACCATCGACGCTGAATCGCCGACGTCGAGCCGCCCAGGGACGACCTCAGCATCGACCACCGCGGCGCGCCCGACAGGAACGCCGCCCCGAATGAGCATGGCCACGGCGTTCAAGGCTGCCTTCCGGCCGGTACACGTCCGCCAGGACATCGAGTCGCTGCCCTGGATCGCGGTCCACACGAAGGCGCTGTGGCTCCCGGTCCTGATCACGCTTGCCAGCACCGTGCTGGTCGCCGTCACGGGCGGCAAGGACATGCTGAGCGCGTTCATGTACCAGTACTTCATCCTGACCCCGGCGATCGGCGGCGTCTTCATCGCCGGTTTCCTCGCCCCGAGGGCGAGCTGGCTTCTCGGCGTGATCGTCGGCGCAGTGGCGGCAGCCTGCTACTCGTTCCTCGGACTGACCGGGATCGTCCCGGTCGGCGCGACCGTCAGCTCGGTCGACGTGGTCGTCACCTCATTCGTACTTTCACCGATCATCGGCGCGTTCTTTGCGGCCTCGGCCGCCTGGTACCGCCGTTTTCTGTCGCTTTCGAACCCGAACCGCCAGCGCCGATCCACCGGCGCCGCGCCCAAGAAGGGCGACGGCCGGACGCGCTCGGGTGGAACCTCACAGAAGGCCGGCGCCCGGCGCTGACCACTCAGCCGAGCCGGCGCATCCCGGCTTGACCGAGCTGGCGCACGCCTGACGGCCGGTCCGGCCCACCGGCCTCGGCGGCCACCTCGGGGAGTGCCCGGACCGTATGGGCGACGACGTTCACCACGTTGCCCTCGCGCTGGAGCTCGCCATCGACCGAGCAACAGTGCATGGCGGCGCACGACGCTCCGCAACCGAGCCCACGTGTCTGGCCAGAGCGTGACGTTGACCATCCCGGTCTCGTCCTCGAGCGCGAGGAAGACCGTGCCCTTGGCCGTCATCGGGTGCTGACGGGTCACCACGAGCCCGCCGATCAGGACACGCCCCACGCGTCGCTCGGCGAGCGCCGAGTTCGTCACCGCGCCCAGCCGGTCAAGCACCGGCCGGAACAGCCCGACGACCTGCCGCCGCGCATCGAGCCCGATCACGGCATACGTGTCACCGATCCGCTCGGATTCGGTGATCGCCGGCAGCGCAGGCGCCTCGGTCGCGGGCAGCCGCAGGTCCATCGGGCGGCCCTCCGCGGCCGAGCGCTTGCCCGCGGCCCGTCCGAGCCCGCGCAGCGCCCGCCCGTCCACCCGCCCACGCGAGGCGCCCGCGACCTCGCGAAGCTGCCACAGGAGCTCGCGCCGCGGCCGTCCCAGCGAATTGAGCGCTCCGGTCCGGATCAGTCGCTCGATGACCTCCTCGGGCAAGCCGGTCCGGTCCACCACTTCGGCCAGCGTCGTGTACGGACCGGCCGCGAGCTCCCGGTCCAGGAGCGCCTCGTGCTGCTCGCCGATCCCCTTGACGAGACGGAGGCCGAGTCGGACACCCCAGCCGGTCGTGCCTTCGGGCGTCCAGCGGTCCTGTGACTCGGCCGACGGGACGACGCACGCCGGCGAGCGGACCGGCTCGGGCCGGGCGTCGATCCCGGCCCCAGGCGGAAGCGGCTCGCCCGGTCGGCCGACCCATTCGGTCGTCGTCTTGTACGACGAGGCGTTGATGTCCACCGGCAGCACCGACACGCCATGGCGCTTGGCGTCGTTGACGAGGACCTCGACCGGGTAGAACCCCATCGGTTGGGCGTTGATGAGTCCGACCAGGAACTGGGCCGGGTAGAACAGCTTGAGGAACGCCAATTCGTACGCGGTCCTGGCGAACGCGGCGGCGTGTGACTTCGCGAACCCGAAGCTCGCGAACGCCGCGACCTGGCGGAACAGCTCTTCGGCGATCTCCTCGGTCATCCCCGGCTGGCGCATGCAGCCCTCGAAGAATTGGCGGTGGAGCTTCTCCATCTCGCGATCCGAGCGCCAGGTCCCCATGGCCCGCCGGAACCCATCGGATTCGGCCGGGGTGAAGCCGGCGACCTCGATGGCGATCCGCATGACCTGCTCCTGGTAGAGGATCACGCCCATCGAATCCTTGAGCACGGGCTCGAGGCTCGGGTGCAGGTAGGTCACCGGCTCCAGCCCCTGCTTGCGGCGCAGGAACGGGTGGACGGCATTGCCCTGGATCGGTCCCGGCCGGATGATCGCCACCTCGACCACGAGGTCGTCGAGGCTCTTCGGTCGCGACTTCGGGAGGGTTTGCATCTGGGCCCGGCTCTCGACCTGGAAGACCCCGACGGTATCGGCCGCCTGGAGCATCTCGAACACCTCCGGCACCTCCTCCGGAAGGCGATCGAGGTCGAGGCAGACCGCGCAGTCGTGCTCGATCAGCTTGAGCGTCTCGTCCATCGCGGCGAGCATGCCGAGGCCGAGCAGATCGAGCTTGATGAGCTTGAGTGTCTCGACGTCGCGCTTGTCGAACTGGACGACGACGCGATCGACCATCGTCGCGCGCTCGATCGGGGCGATGTCGATGAGCGGGGCAGCGGTCACCAGCATCCCGCCCGAATGGATCGAGAGGTGGCGCGGGAAGCCGTCGATCCGGGCACAGAACTCGAGCCAGCGCTCCCAGTCCGACATGCCCACGGTCGAGCCGCCTCGCGGCTGGGGCGCCGGCTCCGGCTCGATCCGGGCCACCGAGGAATGGGCCGCCGCCGCACCCGTGTCGGCCCGGCGCGGTGCAGGCGGATCCCAGCGTGTCGGCCGACCGAGCTTGTCGGTGGCGCGCGACTCGTAGGCGGCCTGCTTCCTGTCCGTGGCGGCGCCTTGCAGTGGAGCGCGGCGGCGGCTCGAGTTGGCCACTCTCGGGATCGATCCGTCGGCCATCGATGAGCATCGGCCCGACCAGCCGATCTGCATCACCTTTGTAGCCCGTGCCGCGACCGGCCCGGAGCCACGCGACGCTGGCCGGCGTGTCGCCCGGACCGCCCTCGTCATCGTGCCGGCCACCGGGCCGGATCGAGGGCGGCGATTCCGGAGCGCCCTCCCACATCCCGGAACGTGACGGGCCCTCCGTGGGGCCCGACTGCCGCCGTTCCTGCCAGATAGCAGCGTCATTCGTGGTATGCGAGGAATACCCCCGATCGGCGGGCGCCGTGCCGGCCGTGCTGAGCGTGGATACCGCCCGCGGCGACCTGTCCAGGCCCCTGTATCTCGCCGAATACGACTCCGGCTGCTATCTGGCGAGGATCGGTCGACTCGGCGGCGGCGCCTCCCTCGGCACCCACGGCCGACCCACCTTCGTCCTCCCGGAGCCACGCAAACGGTCGCGGCGCGTTCGGCTCCTCGGGCTTCGGCGGCTGTCGCCACGGTGGCACCTTCCCGACGAGCGGCACGCGCGTGTTCAGCTGGCCCATCCCGTCGACCAGGCCGAGCGCCTCGGCGGCCTCGGCAGCGGCGGCCTCGGCCGGGCGTCCCTCGTCCGGTCGGTGGAAGAACTCCGCGAACCCGCCATCGGCTTCGAGGTCCCGCCGGACCATCACGCTGTCGTACGTCTCGAGGGCCTTCGCCACGCGATCGACGAGCGGCCGCGGGAACCCCAGCGCATAACCCACCTCGCGAACCGCCGATCGTGCCCGGTACGTGACGAGGTTGCAGACCATCCCCGTGTGGTCCGGCCCGTAGCGCTTGTAGATGTACTGGATGACCTCCTCGCGCCGCTCCGAGCTGAAGTCGATGTCGACGTCCGGGTACGTCGTTCGGCCCGGATTGATGAACCGCTCGAACAGCAGGTTGTGGGCGATCGGCTCCACCCGGCTGATCCCGAGCGTGTACGACACGATCGAGCTCGTCGCGCTGCCCCGGCCCTGGGCCGGTATCCCCTGCTCCTTCGCGAAGCGCATCAGGTCCCAGCAGATGAGGAAGAACTCGGCGAGGCCGGCTCGCTCGATGACTTCGAGCTCGTGGGCGAGTCGCTTGACGACCGCCGGCGTCAACGGGTGATACCGCTTGCGGGCACCGATCTGGCACAGCTCGACCAGATAGCTGAACGCCGTTTCTCCGCCCGGCACCGGAAAGCCCGGAAAGCGGTACTGCTCGAAGGCGAGATCGATCGAACACGACGCCGCCACCTCGCCTGCCGTCGAGATCCCCTCCGCCCACGCCCGCGACGCCCGTGGATCGACCGCTGCGAAGCCTCGTTCGCCGGGCGGCATCGCTGCGAGCTCGGATCCGGCCTTCAGGAACGACTCGCTGTCCGTCCGCAGCAGGTCCCCGAGCGTGTCGAGCGTCCGGCCGTGCCGGATGGCCGCGAGCACGTCCGCCAACTCGCGGTCCTCGCGGTTCGCGTAGTGGACGTCGTTGGTGACGACGACCGGGAGACCCAGGTCCTCTGCCAGCGCGGCCGATTCGGACACGAGCCAGTCGTCGTCGGGGAGGAGATGGTGCGACAGCTCGACGAAGAAGCCGCTCGTGGCGGCGCCATCACCTCGGCCGAAGAGCGTCGCGTACCGTTCCGCCGCCGCCCGGGCCCCGGACTCGTCGCCCGCCAGCAGGCGACGGGCAACCTCGCCGTCACGACAGCCCGACAACGCGACGAGTCCCTCGGTGTGCTCGCGCGAGCAGGGCCTGGCTGAACCGCGGGACCGCCTTGGTGCCGGCCATGTTCGCCCGCGACACGAGCCGGCACAGGCTCCGCCAGCCGATCTGCGAGCGCGCAAGGAGCACGAGATGCGGCCCTCGCGACCTCTCACCGATGCCGCGCAGATCCTCTTTGACAGGCTCCCGATGTCCGGGGAGACGGGCCCGTGATAGGCGAGGCCGGCGCGGCAGACCCTCGGTGACGGCGGGTGTCAGGCTCTCCACAGCGGGACGACCAGCACGTCGCCGGGCACGGCGGGCAGGGATGACCAGGCCGTTCGGGTCGGGAACTGCCGGATCCAGTAACTCGATCTCGAGACCGACGACCGGATGCAGGCCGGCCGCCTCCGCAGCGGAGACGAATCGCACCGCGCCGTAGAGACCGTTGTGGTCGGTGACGGCCAGCCCGCTCAGTCCAAGCGCGACCGCCCGCTCGACGAGGTCGTCCGCAGGGGACGCCCCGTCGAGGAACGAGAAGTTGGTGTGGCAATGGAGTTCGGCGTATGGGATCTGCGCCACGGGTCGCTCCGGTTGGGGGCCGGCTTGCGGGGGCAGACCAATATAGAACAGACGTTCACATCACGCCATAGCCAGTGATCCATTTGCAATCAAAGTCGCGCTTCGGGCACGAAACATCCATGACCACATAGGCGTCAGATGGACGTGCCTGCGATGACACGCCAAGTCGCCTTTTCGATCATCCGGATCGGGCTGCTTGTCGCGCTGGCGATGGTGCTGATCATGGGTCTGCTTCCCGCCGTTCTCAGCGTCGAGGCGACCACCTACTAAGAACATCCGACGTCTCGGTGCCTGGGGGCCTCGGGACGACGCGCGACGCTCGACCGAAAGGTCGATTCGTCGATCGGCCGATGAACCGGTGAGCGGCTCATCCGGCCACCAGGACCCCGTCGCTTTGGGGGCGACGGGGTCCTGACGTTTCGGGCACGACTCTACGTCCGCGCTCGGGGACAATGTATCCACCCCATGATTCCCAGCGACGCCTCTCTGCTCGAGCGCCAGGACGCGCTTCAAGCCGAAGCGATGTCGATCCTGGCCGACCTCGACCTGTTCGTCCTGCTTCGTCGGCTCGGCGCGCCGACGCACACCGGCAGCTCGGCGCTCGGATTGATGGTCCGCCGTGATATCGACGTGACGACGGTCTGCCCGTCGCTTGACGTCGAGGGTGCGTTCGACATCGGCCGGTCGCTGGCTCAGCACCCGCGGGTCAGGCGGCTGACGTTCCGGAACGACACCGGTCACTGGCGAACGGGAGATGAGTATCCCGACGGGCTGTATTGGCTCGTCGAACACGTGACCGACGCGGGCGCTGAGTGGAGCCTCGACCTCTGGTTCATCGCCGAGGGAACGACCCAGCACGACCTCGAGCACATGAAGACGCTTCCCGGCCGCCTTGACGACGAGAATCGGGCTAGCGATCCTCCGCATCAAGACGGCCATGAGCGGTCGCACCGGGGAGGAGCCGATCGCAGGTTACGCGGTGTACGAGGCAGTCCTCGACCACGGCATCAGGACCCCGGAGGAGTTCCTGGCGTACCGCGAGCGGCGCTAGACAGCCGGGAAACGTCGGCGGTTTCGGCGTGGCGGCCCGCCGGGCCCTCGTGCGGCCGGCAGGTGCATGCACGCACCGGGCCTAACGGACGGGGCGTTCCGGCGTTGGGAGGATGAGGGACCTCCGCGGGTCGCCCGGCCCGTTCCCCCGGCGGGTTGGTCGCGACTCCGGGGGTCCCTCGTTCATCGTGCCGCGCCTGCGCCACCGAGCGGGGGGACACACGGCCGGACACGTGGCTTCGCGCAGCCCCGCTACGATGACGTCGTGGATGTCCGTCGGGTCGTTGCAGCATTCGCGCTGGCCGTCGTGATCGCGGGCTGCGGAAGCTCCTCCGGAAGTGCAACCCCGCGCGCCTCGGCCGGTTCGACGGTCGCCGCCCCGAACGACCGCGCCGCGACGGCAACCGAGATCCCAGCGAGCGGAGCCGCCGGGACGGGGCAGGCTGGGGCCGGGCAGACCGAGACGGAATGGGGGCGCATCTGGGACGCCGTTCCGGCGGACTTCCCGCGATTCGAAGGTGCGACCGCCGCAGAAGAGGGGGCCACCGGGCCTGCCTCGGCAACGCTTGTCGTGCCTGGCGCCACGGCGTCCGCCGTCGCATCGTGGATGACCGAGCGGCTGGCGGACAGTGGGTACACCGTCGACGGAGGGTCGGCCGCGCTCGAAGATGGCAGCTTCGTCCTCGACGCCAGGCGGGATCCCGGCTGCCGGGTCGGCGTCACGATCGCCCCGACTGGCGGCATGACGACGGTCACGGTGCTGTACGGTGCAGGCTGTCCGCAGCCATGAACAGCGCTCGGACGACACCGGAGCACTGAGCGATGGAGCCACGCCCCCGCGATTTCCTGGCGGCCGGTCTGCTGGCCATCGTCCTCATCGCGCTCGTCGCCGTCATCGTCGCGGGCAACATCCCGACAGCCGCCTGAGGACCCGTGTCACGGCCCAGCTGGTCGCGCCGGCTTGACCGCACGGCGCGCCCGATTCGGTGCGCGGACGCAACATTTGCCGCGCCTCACGCGTCTATGCTGTCGCCGGACCGGCCGGGAATCCGGTCCATCGTCAGGATGGGGGAGGCGCCTTCGTGCAGTCGGCACAGCCTCGTGACGTGGGAGCCCTGGCACTCGTTGTCGGGCTGTTCGTCATCCTCTTCGTCGTCAGTCTCGTGTACGGGTCGCCCGTGAGCTGAGACGACCGGGGTCGGGTAGCGATCCCGGACAGAAACGGCGACGGAAGCGTCGCCGGCCGGTCACCAAGCCGGCGCTTCTCGTTTCTGGATTTCGTGTTCCCTGTCGGTGGCTCCGGTCAGTCGTAGAGCCGCTCCAGATGCCACGACCCATCGACCCGGTCCTGATAGACGAGCGCCAGCCAGCGTCGACCGACCACCTTGAAGTAGTCACGCGCGATCGGGCCTCGCCACCAGGCCTCCTCGACTCGCCAGCGGTTGCAGACCTCGACGAGCTCACGGCGGCCGTTCCAGCCGATCGCCCGGATCGCGCCCTCGGCGTCGAGCTCCACTTCGATCTCGGGGTGTCCGCGCAGGAGACGGGTCATCGGACTGTCGTGCCCGTGCCCGCGTCCACCGGACGCCACGCCCAGCGCCTCTCGGGCAGCGGCGCCTCGGGATCGACGACCTCCACCCGCCGGACGCGATCCTCCCCGAAGGTAAGGGCGAGCCTCGCCAGCTGCCAATCGAGCCGGGCCGCGCGGGCGGCCTGTGGCGTGAACAACGGGAGCTGCTGTCCGGCGGCCGGCGTCGTGCCGTCCAGCTCGAGCCCGAGGCGGGCCACCGCGGCCGGTGGCGGGGTCCGTTCGAGGCGGGCGAACAGGAGGCGCTCGATCGCTTCGGCGTCGGCGGTGGGCTCTGGGAAGCGCTGGTCGACGTCGAGCACAGGCAGCGTGCCCGCCCGCGCGAAGGCCAGGTCCAGGTCCAGGTGCAGCCGAGCTCGCGAGGCAGCCAGGCCGCGGCCGACGAGCTGACCCGTGAGCGCGACGGCCAGTCGATGGAGGACGAACCGGAGCGGCTCGAGGTCCTCCACGGCGGGTTCGATCGGCAGGCCCAGGGCGAGGCGCTCCGGGGCGCGCCGGGGTCGGAATGGCTCGAGCTCCTCTCCGCGGGACCGGGCATGGATCCGGGCGCCCTCCTCGCCGAACCGGGCCACGAGCGCGGACCGCGGAAGCTCGGCGATGGCGCCGATCTGGCGCAGCCCGAAACGGGTCAGCCTCGCCCGTACGTCGGCGTCCTGGGTGAGGAGGCCCGACGGATGCGGCGCGAGGAAATCGGCGTCGCCGCCGGGGGGGACGAGGATGGGTGCGTCGGGCCGGGCCACGACCGCGGCGACCGTTGCACTGAACCGCGTCCCGGCGATACCGGCCCGGATACCGCTTGGCGCTGAGCCTTCGCCAAGTGCGGTCCTGAGCGCGGACGCCAGCCGTTCGACGAGGACCGGCTCAGGTCCCCACAACGGCTCGAGACCGTCGACGTGTACCTCGAACAGCCCGAACGCCGCATCGAGCGGGTCAGCGCTGCCGGCGATCCCCGGGCTGAACGCGGCGAGCGCCTCGAACGCGCCCTCGACGGTCGCCCGGTCCGCATCGGGATCGGGATCGATGAAGGTCGCTTCAGGGACGAGCCGGTGTGCGCTCCCGAGCGGCATCCCGCGGCGAACGCCCAGCGCCCGCGCGTCCGGGCTCGCGTCGATGACCGGACCGGGATCCCACGGCCGGCCGCCCAGGATGAGCGGTCCCGCCGGGAAGGGCTCTGAGGTCCGCAGTCGGGCGAGTTCGAGAGGGAGATGTGGTCGGTGGAGATGGAGAAGTCGCATCGCGGTGGGTCCGTTCGGGTTTCGCGGGGGCGAAGGCGGGGGCATCGGTCGGGGGCTCGTCGGTGAGGAGGTCGTCCCGGGCGAGGCAGGCGTCGCGCTCACCACCCTCCGCGTACAGGATCCGGAGGGTCGCCCGCCGGCCAGGCGGGCCGTAGCGGTTGCGGGCGACGAGTGCCTCCGTTCGCTGGCCGACGACGTCGCGTCCGAGCCGGATCCACGAGCGCCGGGCGAGCTCGAGCCGGACCGCGGTCGACTCCGCTACTGCGGTCGCGAGGCCACCGGCGAGCCCGGGCGGTTCGAGGACGACGAAGAGCGTCTCCGACCGCCGGGCGAGGGCAGCCAGCCGGCCGAGTCGATCGGCGATCCGGGCGGGCTTGTCCGTGGCAGCGAGACGGCCGCCGGGCAGGTCCAGGACCAGCAGGTCCACCGAGCGCCCGGCCAGCAGCGAGCCACCGATGGCCAGGCCTTCATCGAGCGTCTCCGGCGTGATGATCACGAGCCACTCGAGGTGGATCCCGCGGGCAACGGCCTCGACCGGGTCGAAGCTCCGCGACAGGTCGAGCCAGGCGACGATCGAGCCCTGCGCCTGCGCCTCGGCCGCGAGCCGGAGGACGAGCGTGGTCCGCCCGCTCGACCCGTCGCCGCGGATCGCGACGCTGGCCGACCGGGGCAGGCCGCCGGGACCGAGGATCGCGTCGAGCGCGGCGAACCCGGTGTGGATGACCCGGTCGTCAGCGGCCGGGCCGGGGACGGGATGGTGGACCGGGGTCGCCGCCGGGGTCGGCCCCGAATCAGCCGGCGAGCCGAGGCCCGGCGGGCTTTCGCGTGGGAGCATGGCCGGCGCCAGCGCGAGGGCCCCATCCGTCGATGCCGTGACCCGCGGAGCTGCGGCTCCCCAGCGAGCCTGGAGGCTCGCCACGGCAGCCGTCACGTCCGGGGAGAGGGTCGCCATCGGATGCTCAAGATAGAACATCTGTTCGAATGAATCAAGCGTCAACCGGTCCACTGGCTTATGCTCGGTCCATGTCCATCCCCGCCCTGAAACCCTTCCATGAGGGATGGGCGAGACACCAGGTCCTGGTCGTCGACGCACTTCGCAGTCTCACGCCCGAGGAGCTCGCTCTGCGGACAGCGCCTCATCAGTGGGCGGTCTGGCAGTTGGCCGCGCACGTTGCCGGATCCCGCGCCTACTGGTTCCAGGACGTCCTCGGCGAAGGCGACGCCGCGACCCGGGCTCTCTTCCGCGTCGACCGCACCACCGTCCCGGGTCTGTCGCTGGAGGACGCCGGCTGGGAGGATGTCGAGGACCAGCCGAGGAGCGCCGACGAGCTCGTCGATGGCCTCCAGCGCACATGGGAGATCGTGGACGAGTGCCTTCGACGGTGGACGGCCGAGGACCTCGAAGCCTCGATCGTCCGGCCATCCACCGCGAATCGACCGTCGAGAACGCATCAGCGAGGCTGGGTGGTGTGGCACGTGCTGGAGCACGACATCCACCACGGCGGTGAGATCTCGCAGATCCTCGGGAGCAACGGCCTCGCGGGGCTCGATCCCTGATCGTTCGCGCACGAGAGAGCGGCGCCCTCGATCCCTGACCGTTCGAGATTTCCTGCCAACCGTCCACGACACGCGCACTCGACAGCGATACATGTCGCGAATCCCGCCGGCGCTCGATCCTTCCACGCTCGTCGAAGCCCGAGCAGGGCCGCTCACGTGCCTTCGATGACCGAAAGCAGAGCCGAACGCGCACCACATGGACGGATGGCAAAAGTCGCCGCACCACGTCCCCGCGCCGGCAGCCTGAGGATCCGTCCTGCCACGCCCCGTCACCGGCCCGTCACGAGAGCCGCGTACCGTCGCTCCCCTACCATGCTTCCGATGCCGGTCCAGCCCCCACAGCCGACGCCAGATCGGCCGATCCTCGTCGTCGACGACGACGCCAAGATCGTCCGCCTCGTGCGTACATACCTCGAGCGCGACGGGTTCGCGGTCGTGACCGCGGCCGACGGCCCGGCTGCCCTCGATGCCATCGAGCGCCATCGGCCGGCGCTGGTCGTCCTCGACCTGATGCTCCCCGAGTTGGACGGGCGGGCAGTGATCCGGGCCGTCCGCGGCGACGAGGAGGCTGCCGCCACGCCGATCCTCATCGTGTCGGCCCGTGGTTCGACGCTCGATCGCATCGCCGGGCTCGAGGACGGCGCCGACGACTACCTCCCCAAGCCATTCTCCCCGGCCGAGCTCGTGCTTCGCGTCAAGTCGATCCTTCGCCGATCCACCGCCACGGCCACGACCACGACCACGGAGCAGGCCGCAACGCATCCGCCGCTCCTCCACGCCGACCTCGTCATCGATCTCGACCGCCACGAGGTGACCCGCGCCGGCGAGGCGATCCCTCTGACGCGGGTCGAGTTCCGTCTCCTCCAGACGATCATCGAGGCCGACGGCCGGGTCCTGACCCGCGACCAGCTCCTGGACGCGGTCTACGGGCGTGACCAGGCCGACGTCATGGACCGGACCGTGGACGTCCACATCGGCCGGCTGCGCGACAAGCTGGGTGACGACGCGGAGGCGCCTCGCTACATCGCCACCGTCCGGGGCATCGGTTACCGCGCCGCGCGCGCATGACCGACGCTCCTTCCCGCGCACAGGGCGGCTTCCGGCGCAGGTTCGGTCGCGGCATCGCTACGAGGATCGCGGTCGCCGCTCTCGCCTCGGCGGCACTCGGGCTGGCGATCCTTGCCGTGGGTGTCACCGTCGTCGGCGCCGAGGTCTTTCGCGCGTTGATGATCGAGGCCGGATCGTCGGCCGACCACGCCCAGGAGATGTACGACGACTCGGTCACCAGGGTGGTGGTCGGCGCGGTCGTCGTCGCCACGATCGCGAGCGTCGTGCTCGCGGTCATCCTCGCCCGGATGCTCGCACGGCCCCTGGCCGAGGTCGGTGGCGCAGCCCGGCGGATCGCCGAGGGCGACTACGCAGCCCGCGTCCCACGCGAAGGTCCCGAAGAGATCGCCAGCCTCGCCGATTCGTTCAACCAGATGGCCGCCAGCCTCGAACGCCAGGAGATGATGCGGCGCGACTTCATCGCGAACGCGGCGCACGAGCTTCGAACGCCGCTGACGAACCTGCAGGGCTACCTCGAGGCCCTTCGGGACGGTGTCATCACGCCGGATCGGGCGACATACGAGTCGCTCTGGGAGGAGGCCGAGAGGCTCGTCCGCCTCTCGCGTTCGCTCGATGCGCTTGCCGAAGGTGACGCAGGCGGCGCGCTCGTGCGCGAGGACCTCGACCTTGTGACGGCGATCCGGCAGGCGCTCGATCTCGCCGGGCCGACCCTCGAACGCGCCGGACTGGGACTCGTCGTGGACCTTCCCGACCGGTTGCCTGCGCGGGCAAACGCCGACCAGCTGGCGCAGGTCCTCGCGAACCTCCTTTCGAACGCCGCTCGCTACACGCCGGCCGGCGGGCACGGTCACGGTGCGCGCAGAGCGGCGGCCGTCGGACCTGCTCGTTTCGATCGCCAACACCGGCGACGGGATCCCGCCGGACGACCTCGACCGTGTCTTCGAACGCTTCTATCGCGTCGAGAAGTCGCGCGACCGAGCCCGCGGAGGGGCCGGGATCGGTCTCGCGATCGTCAAGCAGCTCGTCGAGGCGGGCGGCGGCCGGGTCGGTGCCGAATCGGGGGATGGCCAGACGAAGTTCTGGTTCAGCCTGCCTGCCTGAGCGTCACGGGATCGCGATCAGGACCATCCCGAGGGCGATCCCGGCCAGACCGAACCACTGGACCGTCTTGAGGCGCTCACCGAGCAGGACCACCGCCGCGACGATCGTCACCGCCGGGCCGAAGGAGGCCGCGAGACCGACCATCCAGGTCGGCGCCGACTGGAGACCGATGGCGAAGGCCATCAGGCCCGAGCACGTCGAGCGTACCGGCCACGATGAGCGCCCCGACGATGCGTGTCTGTGACCATGTCGGCCCGCCTTCGGGGCGGCTGCCCACCGCCAGGGTCGTCCGGGCAAGGGCGACGACCACGACGATCACCAGCGCCGTGTTGACTCCTCGGGCGATCGCGTAGAGCTGGAGAGGTGACAGCGTCTCGAGCGCGATGTCCGAGGTGATCGCCATCAGGGCGAAGAGGATGAGCGCGATCAGGGCGAACAGGACGCCTGGCCCGGCCAGCCGCGTGGCCTTGATCCCGCCATCGAAGGCGATGGCCGTCAACAGCACGCCGACGGTGGCGACGACCGCGCCCGCGGCCTGCACCACGGTCAGCGTCTCGCCGCGGAAGACCACCGACAGCACCACGGTCAGGCCGCCGAACGCCGCGACTGTCCCGCTGACGACCGCGATCGGGCCGAACTGGAGTCCCGTGAAATAGGCCATGTAGGCACCGGCTCCGACGAGCCCCTGGATGCATCGCGATCCCGATCGATCGCGGATCGCTGGGCAGGGTCGTCCCGGTGGCGACCACCAGCACGGCGAATTCGATCGCGGTGACGAAGAGCATCCCGGCGGCGACGCGCAGGCTGCCGATCACCCGGCTTTCGAGGGCCGTGATGACGTCGAGGGTTCCCCAGGCCAACGCCGCGGCAAGGCCGGTCAGGAGTCCGAAGGGCATCGGCGGAGTCCTAGCCGTCGGGGCCAGACGGGCGGCCTGGCCTTCACCGGGCGCCTCCGCGTCGCGGCCGGTGGCTCGAGCCCGGTCGGCCGGGCCGCCAGACCTCTGCTACACTCTGCCACCGGTCCGGCGCCCACGGCGGCCGTCGATCCCGTGGGGATGTAGCTCAGCTGGAAGAGCACCGCGTTCGCATCGCGGGGGTCAGGGGTTCGAGTCCCCTCATCTCCACCACTTCTCCGATCTTCAACGCAACTGAACGCCGTGCGCGTCAGGTCACCGCGCTTCAACCGACCTTCACCCTCGACGCGACGATGCCCGACCGACGGCCCACATCCCGGCCGTGAACGCTGCGCCTACCAGCACGACGAGGAACGCGCTGACGAGACTCACCTCGGCGCCGTTGACGAACCACGCAAGTAGCCCGAATGCCGCGCCACCCGCGACACTGACCAGGCGGTAGTGGCGCACGAACACGCGATCGGTCCACGGCCGGACTCTAGTCGATGAGCGTGGCGGGCAGGCAGGGGTTCCGCCGTCCCAGTACTGTTGGTTCGGAAATATGACTCGCTGGTCCCCTGTGCGCGGGCCGGTTGGCACGGTACGGTAGTTCAACCACGCAGATCCATCGGGGGAGCGAGAGTGCCGAATCAGCGCGGGCGGGCCGCGGCGGCCCGAATCGAGGACATCAAGCTCGTGCTCGTCGGTGAGCACGCCCTCGTTCGCTCGGTACTCCGCGAGATCATCGAGGCCCACCCGCAGATCAGGGTCGTGGCCGAAGCCGCCGATGTCGACGCGGCGATCGAGATCATCCGCGACGAGACGCCCGATGTCGTCCTGGTCGACACGGAGTTCCCGATCTACCAGATCGTCCCGGCCGTCCAGCGGCTGAAGCACGAATGCCCCGGCTCGCCCGTCGTCCTGCTCGGCCATCGCGGCAGCGATGACGAGCTCTTCGCTGCGATCCAGGCGGGTGCCGCCGCTCATGTCCTCGACGACGCGCGGCCGAGCGAGCTGGTCCGCACGATACGGGCGGTTGCCGACGGGGAGTACCTGATCGATGATGCGGTCGCTGCCCGACCGGCGGTCGCGCGGCACGTCCTCGAGGCCTTCCGGGACGCCTCGCTGTTTCGGGAAGTGGCCAATCAGGATCTCGCCGCAACCGCGTTCGCTCCCCTCTCGCCTCGCGAATCCGAGGTCCTCGAGGCCATGGCCCGGGGTCTAACCAACAAGGACGTGGCCGCGGCGCTCGGGATCGGCGAACAGACGGTCAAGAACCACGTGACGAGCATCCTGCGAAAGCTCGCCGTCAACGGCCGGACGCAGGCCGTCCTGTACGCGCTTCGCAAGAGCTGGATCGGGATCTCGGACGAGCCGCCCCGCCGCCGAAACTGATCGGCCGTCTGCCGGACAGCGGGCACAGCCGAGGACGCGAGCAGTCGAGCCCGTACTCCGATCGATGCCGTGGACGAGGTGGCGCAGGGCAGGCGTGGCGCGCCTAGGAGCCAGCGGGTCGAAGCACAACCAATCGAGACGAAAAGAGAATGGCCGGCGTAGACGCGGGCGACGATGCGTCTACGCCGGCGGAAGCGAGAGCGACGGAGTCCGTTGCTCTCAGGGACAGTTATCCCGAGGTGGTGCCCTCGTCGTCGAGACCGGTGACGCGCCACCGGCCGAGATCGGCGAGATCCCGCACGACGACCAGCCGCTGGACCTCGGCCATCGTCCAGGTGTTGTCGCCGGCCAGGACCTCCGAGAGGAATGAGAGGACGGCGCCTTCGGGGGCGGTCGTGTCTGGCGCGGACGTGTCGACGCCCGTCGCCGGCACGGCTGTTCGTGTTGGCCTTGTCCCGTGGGCACTCACTGCCCTGCCGGGGGATCGGGAGTTGCGCTGTCTATCCATCGCTCACGCTCGTGCACGTACGGCCGACGACGCGCGACCGGGCATGTAAAGCCCGCTCGCGCCCAGCCGAGGGCGTCGTGGCCGCGGGCGTGCCGGATCAGGGGGCCGGCGCAGATCGGGAGAACCAGGAAAAAAGAAAGATGATTGCTGGAGCCCTGTCGTTCGCGCCCTGCGGACGGTCGGTCTTCGGTTGTACGCGAGACGGTACACCCGCCGGGAACAACATTGCCATACACCATTAGTCATGGTATCGGCCTGTGCCCGGCGCCCAGGTACACGTTTGACCGAAGGTCGGGGCCGGCGCGAGGTCAGCTCCCGGAGTGGTCGTCGAGGGCACCGTGGAGCTCGGTCGAGTGGTCTCGCAGCCAGCGGCGCCATATCTTGTGATCGGCTCGACGCGAAGCGACCAACTCCCAGAACTTCGGCCCATGACCGAACACGCGCAGATGGGCCAGCTCGTGGATGACGACCGTTTCGAGCGCCGCGGGCGGGGCGAGGATGAGGCGCCACGAGAAGGCCAGCCGGCCCTGCCTCGACGCGCTCCCCCAACGCGTTCGCTGGTCGCGGACGGAAACAGCGGCCGGCGTCACCCCGAGTGCCGGCGCATGCCGGGCGATCTCCCGCTCGATCGCGGCGCGGGCCCGAGGCTTGAGAAACGCGGTCAGCACGTCGGCGGTCGTCCTCGCGTCGCCGGCAGCACGCCGAACGACGATCTCATCCCCGTCCGCGCCTCCGATCCGCTCCACCGACGACCGTCGCGCTCCGGGACGCGCGGCCTCGATGCGCAACCGGTGCATGTCGCCGCGGAACCTCAGCACGGCGCCGTCGCGAAGGCCGCCACGCGCATCGAGCTCGGCCCGGTCCCGGGCGTGGTTCTCGAGATGGCGCCGAAGCCATCCCTCGCGCTCCCTGAGGAAGTCGCCGATCATCGGTTCTGGGTGGGCCCAGCCTCGACGGGTCGCGGGTGGGACGGTCACCACGACGCCGCGGGCCGGGTGGATGACCACCCTGAGTCCTCGTGATCGGGGCGATCGTCGAAGCGTGTACGCGACCGGACCACCCGGCAGCCGCGCCACGGCGTCCGATTCGGTGGCGATCACGAACGGCGTCCGGGATCCGGGCGGCGGCCGGCGGCCGGCTCAGCCATGCCGCAAGCAGCCGTCCCCGACATTCGCCCGACTCGACGCCGTCACGGATCGCCGGGCGTCCGTTCACGATCACGTGCTCGATGCCGGTCGGATATGTGGACGGCTCCGCGTCGGTCGCTTCGTCGACGACCGTCGCGGGATCGAAGACGACGAGGTCGGCGAAGGCACCCTCACGCACGACACCCCGGTCGACCAGTCCGACGCGTTCGGCCGGGACTGACGTCAGCTTGGCGACGGCCGTCTCGAGCGTCAGCGTCCCGAGCTCGCGCACGTACCGCCCGAGGACGCGCGCGGTGCTGCCGTACGTGCGCGGGTGCGGTCGCCCCGCGTCGAGGACCGGATGGCCGGGACGTCGACCCTCGGCGTCGGTGCAGACCGCGATCCACGGGATGGCCATGATCGTCTCGACGTCGCGCTCGTCCATGCAGTCGATGATGATCGAGACATCGAGTCGGTCATCGATCAGCGCGTCGAAGGCGAGGTCGACCGGGTCGCGATCCATCTGCCGGGCGAGCTCGGCGATCGAGCGGCCCGACCACTCCGGGTGGCTCGGTGCGTACGCGATCCGGATGCCGTCCCAGCCCGGGTCGGCGGTCACGTTCTCCCAGCTCGAGTTGCCGTCCTGGATCTCCGATCGGGCCCGTCCACGTGTGTCGCGATCAGCGAGTGCCTGGACCGATCCATCGACGCCGAGTGCGAGCAGCTCGGGCGGGAGGACCGTCTCGAGGCTGGTGTTGGCCGCGGTGTAGGGGTACTGGTCGGCGGCGACGTCGAGACCCTCCGAGCGGGCCGCTTCGAGACGGGCGATCGCCTCACCGGCGCGGCCCCACACCGCCCGGGAGGCGCATTTGAGATGCGAGACCTGGAGGCGGGCACCGGGACCGGCGTCACGGACGGTGGCGATCGCCTCGTCGAGGGCGCCGAAAAGGCCGCTCGCCTCGTTGCGCATGTGGGTCGCGTACAGACCACCGTGGGCCGCCGTCGTCCGAACGAGGGCGGCGAGCTCAGCGGTCCTCGCGTGCATCCCCGGCGCGTAGATCAGTCCCGACGACAGCCCGAATGCCCCGGCATCCATCGCGGCCTCGACCTCCGCGACCATCGCGCCGAGCTCCGTGTCCGTTGGAACACGTGATTCGGCACCGAGGACAGACCCGCGGATCGTCCCCTGGCCGACGAGGAACGCCACGTTGAGACCGAGAGGCTGCTGGTCGACAAGGTCCATGTACTCGGCAAACGTCCTCCAGCGCAGGACGACCTGGTCGGGTCGGAGGAGCAGCTCCACGTGGTCCAGCCCGGCGTCGGTGACCGGAGCCAGCGAACCACCGCAGTTGCCCGACAGCTGGGTCGTGAACCCCTGGTGCAGGTGGCTCGCGAGCATCCCGTCCACGAGCAGGGAGCCGTCGGAATGGCCGTGCGGATCGATGAACCCGGGGGCGACGACGCGGCCGGCGCATTCGAGGACGTGAGTTCCGGCGCCGTCGACCGCCGAGAGGTCCCCGACCGCGGTGATCCGGTCTCCGCTGATCCCCACGTCGGCGCGCCGTCCCGGCGACCCGGTGCCATCGATCAGCACGCCGCCTCGCAGCACCAGGTCGAAGGTGGCCATCGGGCAGATGGTGCCACGTCGGACCTCTGGTAGACTCGGCCTCCCGTGGGGCTATAGCTCAGCTGGAAGAGCACCTGCATGGCATGCAGGGGGTCCGGGGTTCGAGTCCCCGTAGCTCCACCAACCTGACGGACGGTCGCATGGGTGACGGTCGCCGCCACGACGCCATGCGCACCTGCGGTGTACGACCTGGTGTAGCCGAAGCGCACGTCGAACCCGAGTGAGCCGCAGGCGCACTTCCCGGACACCTCATCGGGCGCCTGGAAGAGCGCACCCTGGACGGCGATCCGGCTGCGGACCTGTAGCCGCCGCGCGTCCCACGTGAGGGAGCCGAACCGCCAGCACCGACCGGCGCACTCTGACGTTTGTGATCGTCACGTTGAATGAGGCGGATTCGCCGCCCGCGAGCTTGAGGGTCCAGATCCGACCGATCATCCGGGCGACGGAGGTCCTCACGTAGCGTCCTCGCGCGAGAAGACCGCCCGATAGATACGATTGGCGCGTGACCTCCGAACCTCGCACCCGTACCGAGCGCTACGACCCGACCGCGATCGAGCCGCGCTGGCAGGCGCGCTGGGACGAGCTGGGGATGCACGAGACGGACCTGGCCGATGCCAGGAACCGCTATTACCTGCTGACGATGTACCCCTATCCCTCGGGTGACCTGCACATCGGTCACTGGTACATCGTCACCCCGACTGACGCGATCGCCCGCTTCCAGCGGATGCACGGCAAGAACGTCTTCCTGCCGATCGGGTTCGATGCGTTCGGGCTGCCGGCCGAGAACGCCGCGATCAAGGGCGGCTTCAATCCGCGGGAATGGACGATGCGGAACATCGAGAACATGCGCCGCCAGTTCCGATCGATGGGTGCGACGTTCGACTGGTCGGCGGAGGTCGTCACCTGCGACCCCGAGTACTACAAGTGGAACCAGTGGCTGTTCCTGCGGTTCCTCGAGGCCGGTCTGGCGTACCGTGCCAAGTCGCCGGTCGATTGGTGCCCGAACGACGGCACGCTCGCCCGCGAGCAGGTCGAGGGCGCCGACCGTCACTGCTGGCGATGCGGCGCCAAGGTCGAGAAGCGCGAGCTTGACCAGTGGTACCTGCGCGTCACGAAGTACGCCGACGAACTGCTCGACTTCGGCGGGATCGACTTCCCCGAGCCGATCCGGGTGATGCAGACGAACTGGATCGGCCGGTCCGAAGGCGGCGAGATCGTGTTCGAGACGGCGCCGTCCGACCACCATCCCGGCGGCGAGGAGCTGCGCGTCTTCACCACCCGACCCGACACGCTGTTCGGTGCCACGTTCATGGTCCTCGCGCCCGAGCACCCGCTCGTCGCGACGCTGACCGCGCCCGATCGGCGGTCCGAGGTCGAGGCGTACGTCGCCCAGGCCGCGGTTCGGACCGAGATCGACCGACTGTCGACGGACCGCGAGAAGACGGGTCTGGCGATCGGAGCCGATGCCATCAACCCCGTCAACGGCGAGCGGATCCCGATCTTCGTCGCCGACTACGTCCTCGCGGGCTACGGGACGGGCGCGATCATGGCGGTCCCGGCCCACGACGTCCGCGACTACGAGTTCGCCGAGAAGTTCGGCCTGCCGATCCGACGGGTCGTTGCCGCACCCGGGGACGAGGACACGGAGCTCGACGGCGCCTATATCGCCCACGCCGAGGGCGAGCGGCTGGTGAACAGCGGCGACTACTCCGGCCTTCCGGCCGACGAGGGCGGACGGCGGATCATCGCCGACCTGGAGCGGCAAGGGGCGGGTCGGGCCGCGGTCACCTACCGGCTGCGCGACTGGCTGATCAGCCGCCAGCGCTACTGGGGCACGCCGATCCCGGTCATCCACTGCCCGACCGATGGCATCGTGCCGGTCCCCGACGAGGACCTGCCGGTCCTCCTGCCGGACACCGTCGACTACGGCGGCCACGGCGTCAACCCGCTCACCCGGGACCAGGCGTTCCTGAACGTCACTTGCCCGCGATGCGGCGGGCCGGCAAAGCGCGAGACCGACACGATGGACACGTTCGTCGACTCGAGCTGGTACTGGTATCGCTACCTGTCGCCGCACGCGGTGGACGTGCCGTTCGACCCCGACCTCGTCGAGACATGGACGCCGGTCGAGCAGTACACCGGCGGTGCCGAGCACGCCGTGATGCACCTGCTCTACGCGCGCGAGTTCACCAAGATGATGCGCGACGTCGGACTGGTCCAGCAGAACGAGCCGTGGCGGCGACTGTTCAACCAGGGCCAGATCCTGGGTGCCGACGGCGAGCGGATGTCGAAATCTCGTGGCAACACTCAGGACCCGGACGATCTCGTCGCCCGCCACGGTGCCGACTCGATCCGCCTGTTCCTGATGTTCATGGGTCCCTGGGATCAGGGTGGGCCGTGGAGCCCGACCGGGATCGGCGGCGTCCATCGATTCCTCAACCGGGTGTGGACGATCGTCCTCGACCCAGCCGGGCGCGAGCCGGGCGACGCGGAGTCCGGGACGATGCCGGCCGGCCAGGCTGAGTCCGACGCTGAGGCCGTCCTGCGCACCGCTGCCCACCGAACGCTCCGTGACGTGACCGCCGACTACGAGGCGTTCCGGTTCAACGTCATGGTCGCCAAGCTGATGGAGCTGGCGAACGTCCTGTACCGGTACCGCGGGACGCCGGTGGCTGGGTCAGCGGCGTGGGACGAGGCGGTCCGGCTGCTGCTGCTGATGCTGGCGCCCGCTGCGCCCCACATCACCGAGGAGCTCTGGGGCCGTCTTCTGGCGGCATCGGACGCTCCGTGGTCGTCTATTCACACCGAGACGTGGCCCGCCGTCGACGCGAGCGCGATCGTCGAGTCCACTCGCGAAGTGCCGGTCCAGGTCAACGGGAAGCTGCGCGACAAGGTCACGGTCCCGGCCGATGCGACCGACGCCGACATCCAGGCGGCCGTCCTCGCGCGCGAGCGGATCGTGGCGCTCCTTGATGGGCGCCAGCCTGACCGGATCGTGGTCGCAGGCGGCGGCAGGCTGGTCAACCTCGTCGTCCGGTGACGGATCTGTCGGAGGACGCCGTGGCGTTCGACCGCCATCTCGACGCGACCGCACGCGACGTCGCAGAGATCGCCCGCACCCTCCGCCGAACGGTGCTCGCCAGCTTTCCGGGAGCCGTGGAGTGGTTCGACCCGGGGAACGGGCTGCTGGCGATCGGCTCGAAGCGGTCGATGCGCGACCTGCTGTTCGCGATCATCCCGCACCGCGCCCACGTGAACCTGCAGCTCGCAGACGGTGTCGACCTTCCGAACCCCGACGGCCGGATCGAGGGCTCGGGCAAGCGGATCCGCCACGTCAAGGTGCGCTCGGTCGAAGAGGCGTCGGCGCCGTGGCTGCGGGCCGTGATCGGTTCCCAGGTGCAGTACCGCGCCGGCTGACGACGATTGCTACCGCGGTAGCAACGTGGTAGCATCAAGGCTGTGAAAGTCAGTGTCAGCCTCCCAGGCGAGGATGTGGAGTTCCTCGACGCCTATGTCCGAGAGCGGCACCTCGACTCGCGGTCGGCGGCCCTTCAGCAGGCAGTCCACCTGCTCAGGACCGGCGAGCTGAGCGCGGCATACGAGGGCGCCTGGGACGAGTGGGGGTCGTCCAAAGACGCTGAGCTGTGGGACGAGACGTCGAAGGACGGCCTCGGTCGTTGATCCGTCGCGGGGACATCCACTGGGTCGATCTCGAGCCGGTGCGCGGCTCAGAGGCAGACAAGCGACGTCCGGCCATCGTCGTCAGCAACGACATCGCGAACATGACCGCATCGCGGACGGGGCGCGGCGTAGTTACCGTCGTTCCGATCACCTCGAACACGGAGCGGATCTATCCGTTCCAGGTCGCCCTTTCTGCCGGCTCGACAGGGCTGCCGACAGATTCGAAGGCCCAGGCGGAACAGGTTCGCTCGATCGACCTTGCCCGCGTCGGCGATCGAGTCGGCGTGGTCCCGGCGTCGGTCCTCGCCCGAGTCGACGACGCCCTTCGACTGCACCTGGATCTGTGACGCGGGCTCGATCCTCACGCCGATGAGTGGTTTGCAACGCCGGCGGGGCTGCTCGGCGCGCCGGTGGCGTCTCGGGTTGGAGCGTCGCCGATTACGCTTGACGACCCATCCGTTGTGACCCATCCCTGTGACCCCTCCAGGAGGCACCATGAGCGATATCCGACTCGGCGCGCTGTGCTGGAACCAGTACGCGACCTGGCCCGAACTGCTCGAGGCTGGCCAGCGGGCGGACCGCCTCGGCTACGACACGCTGTGGACGTGGGACCACCTCTATCCGATCGTCGGAAGCCCTGAGGGTCCGATCTTCGAGGGCTGGCTGACACTCGCCGCCTGGGCGCAGGCGACCGAACGGATCCGGATGGGCCTGATGGTGGGCGCGAACACGTTCCGCGAACCGGCCCTGACGGCCAAGATGGCAACGACGCTCGACCACATCTCGAACGGCCGGGCGATCCTCGGCATCGGTGGCGCCTGGTTCGAGACCGAGCACGTCGCGTACGGTCTGGCGTACGGCAGCGGCTTCCCGGAACGGCTTCGGTGGCTGGGCGAGGCCCTCCCGATCATGCGCGGGATGCTTCACGGCGAGCGCCCGACGGCGGCCGGTCCGCGCTACTCAGCTAAGGACGTCCGGAACGATCCGCCGCCGATCCAGGAGCGGCTGCCGCTCCTCATCGGTGGTGGCGGGGAGCAGGTGACCCTCAAGCTCGTCGCCCGCTATGGCGACGCCAACAACGTCGGGGGCGGGCTCGAGAACGTCAAGCGGAAGGAGGCGATCCTCGTTCAGCATTGCGAGACCGTCGGGCGGGATCCGGCCGAGATCGAGCGCACGACCGGGCTCGGCAGCGTCGTCATCCGGGATTCCCGGGCCGAGGCTGAGCGGGTGCACGCGGAGATGTTCGAGCGCAACGGCAAGGCCGAGCGGTGGAAGGATCAGCCCGTCGGTACGCCGGAGGACGTCGCGGAACGGATCCGGCCGTTCCTCGACATCGGGTACCGGCACCTGATCGCCGGGTTCCCCCCGCCGTACGACGAGGAGTCGATGACGCGGTTCGCGACCGAGGTCCGGGAGCTCATCACCCGATGAGCGCCGTGGACGCCGGTGTCGCTGGTGGCGAGACGACCCGGCCGTTCCGGTTCGGCGCCCAGCTGTGGTCCCAGCACAGCTCGTGGGCCGATTTTCGCGACGCCGCGATCGCTGCCGACGACGCCGGCTGGGACGACGTCTGGACGTGGGACCACCTGCTCGCGATCTTCGGTCCGTGGGAACAGCCGATCTTCGAAGGCTGGATGGCGCTCGCCGGTCTCGCTGCCGTGACGAAGCGGATCCGGCTTGGGCTCATGGTCGGCGCCAACACCTTCCGGAATCCGGGCGTTACCGCGAAGCTCGCCACGACCCTCGACCACATCAGCGACGGCCGGGCGATCCTGGGCATCGGGGGCGCCTGGTTCGAGCGGGAGCACGACGCCTTCGGCATCGACTTCGGAGCGAGCGTCGGCGAGCGGCTCGACCGGTTCGACGAGGCAGTGATGCTCCTGCGCCGGCTGCTCGACGGCGAGCGGATCGCCGAGCACGACGGCCGGTTCTATCGGATGCACGACGCGCTCTGCGAGCCACGGCCGGTCCAGCCGCGCCTGCCGATCCTCGTCGGCGGTTCGGGTCCGACGAAGACGCTTCGGACGGCGGCTCGATATGCAGACGCCTGGAACACCAACGGCACGCTCGAGGAGGTGCGGACGAACGTCGCGAACCTCGAGCGGCGATGCGAGGAGATCGGCCGCGACCCGGCCGAGATCGAACGGACGGTCAGCTTCCCGATCGTGATCCGCGACACACGAGAGGCGGCCGAGACCGCCTACGCCGAGAAAATGAAGCTCAACGAGACACCCGTCGGCGGCACAGTGCCCAATCTCGTCGGTCCGCCGGAGGACATCGCCGCCGCGATCCGGCCGTACCGCGACGAGCTTGGGTTCCGGCACGTCATCGTGCGGATGCCCGCACCGTACGACCTCGAGACGATCGCCCGGATCGGAGAACTGCGGGCGCTCCTCGAGGACTGAACCGCGACAGCAACGGGCCGCGACGCTTCCGGCCCTCGTCGTTTCAGAGGCGACGATTCCTGCTTGGGCGCGTTCAGGAGTCACGTGAACCGGGACGTTCGGCCCGTCTCACGCAGATAACGTCGCCTGATAGGCGACGAAACCTGCACGAAGTGGCCAAAACCGAGGTTCAAACCGACTCCGAGGCCAGATCAGGCAGGATTCGTCGACTCGTACGCGACGACGGGCGGCCAACGGCGCGTCGGCCCCGCTCAGTCCACACGTGGAGCCGCCTCGCTCTTCTTTTCTGCAGCTCGCTCGCGGTGCCGCTTCGCCTTCGCACGGTTCCCGCAGGTGGCCATGTCGCACCACCGACGGCGACTCGTCCGTGAGTCGTCGTAGAAGATCCACTCGCAGGTCTCGCTGGCGCAGATCTTGATCCGCTCCGGGTGACCCCCGGTCAGCTCGACCACGAGCGGATCCGCCAACCGGGCGAGCGCGTCATCGATCGGATCGCCGACGTGGCGATGGTCGACGCTGACGCCGTCAGGGGCGGGCACGAGCTCGATCACCTGGCGCGCGTGGAGCGCCCGGTTCGTCGTCTCGAGCGCGGCCGGGTCCGGCGCTCGATGCTCGACGAGCGCGGCAGCGATCTCGCGCATGGCGCCACGGACGGCATGGATCCGCCGGAGGTCGCTCTCGGCGGCCGAGGGCTGGGCTGCGGCCTGGGCGCGGACGTAGTCGGCGCCTTCCTTGTGGATCACTCCCCGATCGACGAACCAGTCAAGGGCGTCGCCGAGCGTCGGAAGCTTCTCGGCGGGGAAACCATTGTCGGTGTCGTCGGTGTTCAGGAAGTCGAAGGTGTCTTCGAGGTCGACGTCGTGGGCATGACCCACGGCGATGGGTTGGACGGCGTTGGTAAGCATCTCGGTAACCACAATACGCCTATTGACAGGTTACGCGCAAGGGGCTACATTACTCAAGTAACCGATAAGACCTACGAAACGGGTTACGTCCCAAAGGAGGCCGACCATGGCAGCACTGATCATCATCGCGATCGTGATCATCGGTCTGGCCGCGCTCGACGCCGCCAGCATCGCTTGGGGCACCGACTCGCGCGACGGGTTCCGCGAAGACCGGCGCTGATTCGACCGCCTCGAATCCCAGGCAGATCAAGCCATGTCGGCCCTTCTGATCAGCCTCACCGTCATCGCCGGGGTGGCCGCATTCGATGTGGCGTTCATCCCGGCGGCGGTGATCGTCCTGGCGGTTCTCTGGACGTTCTGGAGCGTTGACCGCCGCAGCCCTCTCGTCGACTAGCTCGACTCCTCACCACCGACTTCAGACCAGCCATCGGAGCCTGACGGCCATGTTTCCCTACACCCTATTGACGACCGACTTCGCGGACGATCGATCCCGAGAGATCGGCCGGACCGTCGAGAATCACCGCCTCGTGGCCCTTGCCAGGGCCGGTCAACCGCCACACCGGTCGATCGTCCGACGGCCGGTCGCCCAGGCGGTCGCGGTCCTGAGCCTCGGCGCCGCAGTAGTCGTTCGCCGTCTCGACGAGTGCGTGGCAGACGACCTCGGGCGGACCCTCGCGCCGACGGAGTAGGCTCTCGCGTCGGAGGTGGGAGATGTTCGACGCGACCGCGGCGGTTTCCTGGGGCGAGGGCCGGATCGATCTCTTCTGGGTCGATGCCGAGAGTGCGCTCGCCCACTCGACGTTCTCTGACGGGGCCTGGTCGGCGCCCGAGACGCTCGGCGGGACGTTGTCGTCGGGGCCGGCTGTGACTGCCTGGGCCGTCGACCAGATGCAGGTCTTCGCCATCTTCCCGGACCATGAGCTGTGGAACCGCTATTGGGACGGCACGAGCTGGCACGAATGGGAGTCGCTCGGCGGTGAGCTGACGGGGACGCCGGGCGCATCCTCATGGGGCCCGGACCGGATCGACGTCTGGGCGAAGGGCCACGACGGCCGCACCTGGCACCGCTGGTGGAACGGCACCGAGTGGGTCCCGTGGGAGCGGCTCCCTCGCTGAGGTTCTGCCGGGGCGCCGGCTGCTCGGGCGACGCCCCGGACGTATGCCGCTTAGCTGACCTTGAGCTTGAGGAGCCCGGACTCGACATCCTCCGGATCGAAGAAGTTCTGGTAGCCGCCCACCTCGACGTAGTAGGTGTGCCCTGCGACCGTGTCGAAGGTCAGCGCCGCCTGGAAGGTCGAACCCACCGGCTCGTAGATGACGTCATCGTTGCAGGCCAGCTCGCTGTAGTCGGCACCATCCCGCTCGAACACGCCGATGACGGTGTCGAAGTTGCTCCCGGCCGTATCGATGGTCACGGGAGCGCCTGTGGCGGTGATCTTGTACCAGAGGGTGTGACCGAACTGATCACCGATGCCCTCAGGGCAAGTCTCTCCGACCTGCACTTCAGCGGCCGCCGACGTCGTGCTTGTCTGCGCCGTCAGCTTCGTGCCGGCCTTCACGACCTGGGCGCCGTTCGGAACGTCGTTTGCCGGAGCCTTCCCGCCCTGCTCCGGGCCTGACGGGCTCGTGCCGATGATCTGATTGGTGAACGAGGCAGTTCGGCAGTGCTCCTGGTCGAAGTCGAATGACTGTCCGGTCGAGAAGACGAGCTGACCGACCGGCACGAGAGCCTGCTCCGTGAGCTTCCGGCGGACGGTCTGCGCCGAGCAGCGTCGAGTTAACGGGACTGCCTGTCGCCGTCAAGGTGGCTGTCGCCTGCGCGGAGTACGGGTCACCCGTGGCCTCGTCGACGAGCGCGATCGTTGCGGTCAGCGACGTTGCGGTGAGTGATCCTGTGGTGCCACTTGTGTCGAACACCGAGAGATTCAGGTCGGCCGTCTGGAGCTCCGTGAAGCTCGCGAACCCGAATTGATCCTCGACGGCAAAGAAATCAGCGGACACGTCGGGAGTCTGCCAGTGGCAGGTGATGTTGACGCCGGCATTCTTGGAAACGAACGCAGGATTGGTCTCGAGCACGCTGACGTCGCTGATGTCCCCGGTGCAGGCCGGGAACTCCAGGACCTGGCCCGGCAGGCTAAGAGTCGCAGCACCTTCAAGTTGCTGTGATGTCCCGGTGACCCTGCTGTGATATTTGCCGTCGTGGCTCTTGTCGTTGATCGGCTGTGGGTCGCCGACCGGTGTCATCGTGGCCTCGAGATCGGCGGTCCCCAGCGGATTCCCGTCACCGTCGAATACATCGAACGTCGCGCTGAAGCTCGTCTCGATGGTCCCTTGAGTGATGGAGACGGTCTCAGCGAAGCCGCTGATCGCGGGTGCGTCCTCGTACGGGATGGCCGGATCCCGCCAAACGCTTGCGCTCGCGAAGTCGCCGAAGGCCGAGCTCGAGTCGATGTTGACCGCGGCAAATCCCCCGTCGAGCGGGGTCTCGCAGAAGAAGCCCACGTGATGGTCGTGGTACTTGGTTGCGCGGCCGGCAGCGGCGCTCCCCGGTAGCAACGCCAAGCAGGAGGCCTGTACACATGACGATGGCAAGGCTGCGTCGCATCGGTGTCCCTCCCTGATGATCCCGGGGCCCTCGCCGGTCCACAGGACCGCCCCAAGTTGCCGCGGCATCATCCCAGCACGCGCCAGCCGTTGCGGTCTTCGTCGCCATTCTCTGGTGCCGCGCCGCACCAGAAATCGCGGCACCGGCGGCGGAGGACAGTCGTGATAAGCGGCAGATAAGGGGCGACCGATAACGTTCGGCACGACGTCTCGCCGCGTCGGAAGTGCCCCCAACGTGGCGAGGCGTCGCGTCGTCCCTGCGGCTTCGCCGGACATCCTGCCGGGGAGGTCGACGTGGATCCGAATGCGACGCCGTGGCGCGTCCTGGAAGATGGACCTGGGGCGCCCGCTCAGACGCCTCCCGCGCCGCCACACGGGCTGGCCGCAGTGCCGAGGTCGGCCGTCGTCGCTGTCGTTGCGGCCGTGGCCCTTGCGCGTCGGCGCGTTCGTCCTTGCCTTCGGGACAGGATCGGCGGGGGCGGTCGTCATCGACGGCGGGGCATCGTTCGAGCCGGTCGGTTCGGATGGCGTGCGAGTCGCGACGTCTCCAAGCGCCGGAACGGCCGGCCGCGTGCTGGTCGTCGAGATCGTCGGTGCCGTGACTCATCCAGGCGTCTTCCGGCTGGCACCCGACGCACGTGTCGGGGACCTCGTTGCCGCTGCCGGCGGCTTCGGCCCGCGGGTGGACACCGGCCGCGCCGCGAGCGAGCTGAACCTGGCGGCGCCGCTTCACGACGGCGACCAGGTTCGAGTGCCGTCACGCGACGACACGGCGACCTCGGTCGCACCCGGCGGCGCGGCAGTCGGTCCCCGGGCTGCGGCAAGCCAGGCACCGCCAGGTACGGGCGCACCGATAAGTCTGAACCGGGCGACGGCGACGGAACTCGACACGCTGCCGGGGGTCGGGCCGGCGACGGCGGCCAAGATCATCGCCTCACGCGAAGAGCAACCGTTCGCGTCCGTCCAGGACCTTCGGACGAGAAAGCTCGTCGGCGAGAAGACGTTCGAGAAACTCAAGGCCCTCGTCGCGGTGCCTTGACGTGGGCCGAAGCGAGCGCCTTGCGATCGGCGCCGTGGCGGCGGCACTTGGGGCCGGCCTACTAAGCACGAGCCACCTCGGCGCCGTGGTTGCACTCGTTGCGGCCGTACTGCTGCTCGCTGCGCGGGGTTCGAGCGGAGGGGCTGGGTCGAGGCGGGTGGCCGATCGTCGTTGGTGCGGGACTGATCGTCCTGCGCCTCGCGGTGATGCCGGCATCGTCGACCCTCGCCGAGCCACCGCGTGGCAACGGGCCGTGGGCGCTCGAAGTCGAGGCCGTCGGGTCGCCGCGTGACGGTCAACAAACGGCCACGTTGGGCACCCGGCCGGGGGCCAGCTCCGCGTTTCGGGTTGCGGCCACGTTGCCACGCTACCCGCAGGTCCTGCCCGGCGACAGGGTCTCGATCAGTGGGGCCATCCGGGCGAGACCGGACTCGCCGTACGGTGAGTACCTCCGCCGGATCGGCGCCGTCGGGACCGTGACGGCACGATCCCTGACCGTTGAACCGGCACCGGCTGACATCGGTCGTCGGCTGGAGGACCTTCGTCGGGCCGCGGCAGAGGCCCTTGCGGTGGCACTCCCTGAACCGGAGGCGGGACTGGCCGCGGGGATCCTGATCGGCCTCCGGGATCGGGTCGACCGCGAACTTGCCGCAGCTTTCACCACCGCGGGTGTCAGCCATGTCGTCGCGATCTCCGGCTGGAACATCGCCATCGTCGCCGCTGCCGTCGCGGCCGTTGCCGGGGGTCTCGGTCGACGCCGACGGTCCGTCGTCACGATCGTTGCCATCGTTGCCGTACGTCCTGTTCGCCGGTGCCTCGCCATCGGTCGTTCGAGCGGCGCTAATGGCGGGCGTCGTCCTGGTCGCTCGCGAGAGCGGGCGCGCAGGACGTGCCCGAGCAGCGCTCGGCTGGGCCGCGGTGCTGCTCCTCGTGGCCGATCCCGGTTTGATCCGCGACGCCGGCTTTCAGCTCTCGTCGCTGGCGACGGCGGGACTGATCGCCTGGGCGACGCCGCTCACCGGATGGTTCGAGTCGATGGGCCGCGGACGGCTGCCCCGTTGGCTCGCTGAAAGTCTTGGGGTTTCGCTCGCCGCTCAAGCGGCCACGCTGCCGATCGTCCTCGCCTCGTTCGGTCGCTTGGCGATCCTCTCACCTGCGGTGAACCTCGTCGTCGTCCCGCTGGTTGCGCCCGCGATGGCGGCAGGGCTCGTGGCTCTGGGCGGCGGCGCGCTCGTCCTTGCGGGCGGACCTGCGGTATTCGGCGCGGTGCTCGCTGCCCCGGGCTGGGTGATCCTGCGCGTCCTTGTCGCCGTGGTTCAGGGAGCGGCCGGCCTTCCCTTCGCGAGCGTGACCCTGGGAGCACCGTTCGACGTCATCGGGGCTGTCGGCACCGGCGCCGGGATCTTCGGGGTCAGCTGGTGGGTCCGACGTCGGGGCGATGTCGGCATGACGAGTCTTGACCAGGGCAACCCCGCGGTCGTGTCACAGGGCGATCGACGAACCGCCGGCGAACGCCGGCTCGACTCGCGGCGCGGCGCTCCGTCGAGCGAGTGTCCTGACCCTCGTCGTGACGCTCGCCGTAGCGGGAGCCGTCGTGGCGGCCCGACCTACGTCGGTCCCTCGGATCTCGGTGCTTGGACGTCGGCCAGGGAGATGCGATCCTGGTCGAGGGTTCACGCGGGGGCCGGCTGCTGGTCGACGGAGGACCGGACCCGAATCGGCTTCTCGTCGCGCTCGATCGCAGGATCCCGCCGTGGGACCGGCGGATCGACGCCGTCATCCTGTCTCATCCGCACGAAGACCACGTGGCGGGTCTGGCCCTGCTCCTTGCACGCTATCGCGTCCAGCAGGTGTTCGAGCCCGGCATGCGCGGTCCCGGTCCCGGCTACGCGGCCTTCACGCGCGAGCTGGCGCTCGCCGGTGCGCCGCGTCGGCTGGGGATCGCGGCGGGCGACCGACTCGCCGTCGACGACATCGCGATGCATGTGCTCTGGCCGGTTCGCGGCGAGGTGCCGGTCGCTCCACCAGATGGTGGCACGGGGATCAACAACGTTTCGGTCGTGCTCCTCGGGCAGGTCGGGCCGCGGCGCTTCCTGCTCATGGGCGACGTCGAGGACGGCATCGATCCGTCCCTGCTGGCCGATGGCCTTCCCCGCGTCGACTTCCTGAAGGTCGCCCACCATGGCAGCCGGACGGCCACCACCGAACCATTCGTCGAAACCGTCCGGCCGAGGGTCGCTGTCGCATCTGCGGGCGCCGGTAACCCGTATGGCCACCCGGCGGCGTCGACGCTCGCGCGGCTCGCGGCCACAGGTGCGCGCGTGTTGCGGACCGACCGGGACGGGACCGTCGTCGCGATCTTTGGCTCGGATGGGATGACGGTCCGGACCGAAGGGAGTCAGGCTTCGGGCGGCGGCTCAGTGGCAGCGGCGGGGACAGAGCTCGCGGCAATCTGGTTGTCGAGTGGGTCGCGCACCGCGGCGGGCGGCACCACCGCCGGCAGGCGGTTCGCACCTCGCTTCCTCTGCGCGATCCCGGTGACCGCACTCGTTCCCACGCCGTCGCCGCCGGTTCCCCGTGGTACCTCCAAGGCCCGGACAGGATCCTCCAGGCACGGGGAGGATCCACCTACGGTTCGGCTGCTTGGCCAGGTCGGACGGCGAGGGCCGGGCGCGTCCTGATCTCTTCATCGAGGAATCTCGCCCCGACCCGGTACGCCGTGTGAGGCGGAAGCGTCGTGTCGCACGTCGTCGACCCCGCGCGTCGCGACCGGACCCTCGGGTACCATCGGTTCGATGACGGTTCCCGGCCGCGTGGAGGCCGCTTCCCTCCTGCTCTCCCTCGATCCCCCACCCTGGTTCGTCCGGCATTCGCGCGCCGTAGCCGAGGTCGCGGGCTGGCTGGCGGCGCGGATCGAGGCGCGCGGCATCCCCGTGGACCGCCGCGTCGTCGAGGCAGGGGCACTCCTCCACGACGCCGACAAGGCACTGCCGATCGAGGATCCGGCGCGGGGTCTTCGCCACGGGGATGGATCGGCGGCATGGCTCACGAGGATCGGTCACCCGGAGCTCGGACGCGCCGTCGCGAACCACCCTGTCACCCGACTCGGCGACGAAGTCGCATACCGCAAGTGGGCTGGATTCGCGTCTCGTGAGGAGCGGATCGTTGCCTATGCGGACAAGCGTGCCGCGCAGCGCCTCGAGCCGATGGCCGCGCGGTTCGACCGGTGGCGACGCCGCCACCTGCTCGTCGTCAAGGACGGTCACGCCGAGGGCTGGGACGAGTCCGAGATGCGGACGATCTGGCTCCGCGCCGTACGACTCGAGCGTGACGTCTGTCGAGCCGCGGGCGTCGAGCCCGACGAAGTTGGGCAGGCTCCGCTGGACCGGCGAGGCCTTGCGGGCGGCCCGCGAGCGTCCGCGTGCGGCCGTCGGGAAACACGTCCGCGCGTGACGGCCTCTCCCCTCGCCTACCTGTGGGGCGACGACGAGCTTTCGGCGGGCCGCGCCGTTGACCGCATGGCGACAGCGCTCGCGGCCGAGACGGGCGCGCCGCTCGAGCGTTGGGAGCTGCGCGGCGACCGCAACGCCGCAGCCAGCCTGCTCGCGAACCTCCACGAACGAGTCGCGACCCCGGTCATGTTCGGTGGCGGGACATTGGCCGTCGTCACCAACGCCGGCGCACTGACGGTCAAGACCGAGCATCGCGATGCGTTCCTCAACGCGATCTCGCTCGTTGCGCCGGGGAACGCCCTCGTCGTCCTCGAGGCCAGCCAGTCGGGAGCGCGGGCGCCCGCCCAGAAACGACTCGTCGACGCCATCGCCAGTGCCGGTGGCACGGTCCGGGAGTTCAAGTCGCCGAGGGCGGGTGCCCTCGCCGGGTGGATCGAAGCCGAGGCACGCGAGCGCGGGCTGCGGCTCGCGCCGGGGACTGCGAAGACGCTGGCGGAGCGGGTAGGAGGCTTCGTCCAGGAGGGTGACGCCGAACGTCGGCATCAAACGCGGATCGCCTCGATCGAGCTCGACAAGCTCGCGCTCTTCCGGGGCGAGGGCGGCGTCATCGGCCCGGACGACGTCCGTGCACTGGTTGCCGAGGCAGTCCCCGGCACGGTCTGGGGTTTCACCGATGCGGTCGGTGAACGCCGACGCGACAGGGCGCTCGAGCTCCTCGATCGACTGCTCGAGACGCACCCCTGAACCGGTCCTGCTCGCAGTCCTCCATCGGCGGATCCGCGAGCTGCTGGAGCTCGGCGACCGCCTCGCGGCCGGGGAACGATTGCCGGCCGCGGCCAAGGCGATGGGCATCACCAGCGAATTCCGGGCGCGGACGCTGAGCGGTCAGGCGGCCGGGTGGACGACCACGGAGCTGATCGCCGCGCTCGATGCGCTCGTGGAGTTGGACGCCGCGGTCAAGGGCGCGCCAGGCATGGAGATCGACGAGGCTCAACGACGCCTGGCGTTCACGCTGTGGGTGGTCGATCACACCGCACGGAGGGACCGGCGTACGGCTTGACCGGGTGAAGGCTTACCAGCGCTCGTCCGCGACGCGCCCCAAACCGCGCGACGAACGCACACGGAACGACGGCACACGCAACGACGGCGCGCGGAACGACGGCGCAGGTCGAATGGGCGTCGCTCGGTTTCGGTTCCGCTATGAGGCAGGGACCGTTCGATCCCGGCTCAGTCGGCCGACGACCAGGCCTGCTCCTGGACGACCAGGTCGCTCTCGATGGCAAAGACACATTGGCCGTCACCGAGGTCTAGCAGCTCGATCAGCTCGGGATCGATGTAGAGCTGCGAACAGTCCTCGCACAGACCCGCCGGGATGCCGAAACAGAGCCGCTCGCTTCGGTCGGGGAGACGGAACGTCGTGTCGAATCTGGTCGTGATGAGACGCCGGGCACAGGCGGGGCAGCGATCTCGAACGGCGGTCATGCGGGGACTGCTAGGAGTGACCCCGTATCGTCGGCATGACCCGCAAGTACTCCGGCACGCCAGCCGGCTGCCGACTCGCGATACTGCGGCGCGTCGAAAGCGGGGGTTACTGGACCCGGATGACGGTTTTCGCCTCGGACCAGTGCTTCTCGAGGCCGTAGTAGTCGCGCTCGGGCGGCGTGAAGATATGGACGACGACGGCACCGAAATCGAGCAGTATCCAGTGCGATGCGGCGGTCCCCTCCTTGCCGATCGGCTTCGTCCGCTCGTCGCGCAGCCCACCGAGGATGCCATCGGCGATGGCGCGCGAGCTGGCGTTCCGACCCGCCTGAGCAGATGACGAAGTAATCGGCCATCGTCGTCAGACCGGAAAGGTCGAGCAGGACGATGTCGGCCGCCTTCTTGTCCTCTGCGAGCTCGACCACCCGGCGGGCCACGTCGAGCGGCGGTCGCTCGGAGGCTGGCGCGGGTGTGGAGCGGGCGGGCAGTCCGTCGGCGCGATGGGCGTTCGCGGACTCGGTTGGCATCGAGGGTTCGGTCACGATCATGGGGTTCCTCCGGCTGGCTCGGATACAGTGCATGGTCCTCGATATGGCGCGCGGACCGCATCCGGGACGAGATAGCGCAGCGAGCGTCCTGCGGCCGCTCGCTGACCCGTAACGTCGCTCGCCGAGAGGTGCAGGCGAGGCTCGTCGAGGAATACCGCCCGATCAGCCGCGTCGAGCAGATTCCCGGGAACCACTCGTCCAGGGAAGCAGGCTGACGCGTCGGCGTACCCCTCGCGCGGGACGACGACGAGGCGAGCGAGTGAGAGTACGCGCTGCGGTTCGTGCCAGGTCGGCAGGCCGGCGAAAGCGTCGGCCGACAGGATCAGGATAGAGCTGCCGAGCCCGGTCCCGCGCCGACGGCCTCGTAGCTCAGCCAGCGTGTCCGCCGTGTACGACGGCCCGGGCCGATCCAATTCGATCCGGCTCGCTTCGAAGCACGGATTGTCGGCGATCGCGAGCTCGACCATCGCAAGCCGGTCCTCGGCGGGAGCGAACTCGACGCCGGGTTTGTGCGGCGGTCGGGCAGCGGGCACGAACACGCACGCGCTCGAGCCCGAGCGCCTCGGCCGCCTCCTGCGCGACCGCAAGATGGCCGATGTGGATCGGGTCGAATGTGCCTCCGAAAACGCCTAGCGAACCCGGGACGACCGCGGCCGGCCGTCGGACGTCGGTCACGCCGGCTCCCAGGGCTGCGGCTCCCATTCGAGCTCGGTGGACCCGATCCGGACGATATCGCCCGGTCGAGATCCCGGCCCGTCGCAGCTCGGCGTCGATACCGAGCCGCGACAGGTCGCGCTGGAAGCGCTCGGCCGACTCCTCGACCTCGAAGTTCGTCTGCGCGGCGATCCGCTCGATCCGCCGGCCCCGAACGCGAAACGCGCCATCGCTCTCAGGCTCGATGCTGAACCCGTCGCCCATGGCCTCGATGCGGTGGACGACGACGCCGGCCGGTTCCGGCGGCTCGCCGAAGTCAGCGGCATCGGGCAGCAGCGCACCGAGTCGCTCGCGGAGCACGGCCAGCCCTTCCCCAGTCGCCGCGGAGATCGCCACCGGATCGATGCCTTCGGCGAGCCGGGCCCGCCGGAAGTCGGGCCAGGCAGTGGCGGCGGCCGGCAGGTCGAGCTTGTTGAAGACCACGAGCATCGGCTTCTCGAGCAGGGCAGGGTCGTGCGCGAGGAGCTCGTCACGGATGACCGAGTGGTCCCACTCGGGGTCTCGCGAGGCACCATCGACGACGTGGACGAGGACGCGCGTCCGTTCGACGTGCCGCAGGAACGCGTGGCCGAGGCCCGCCCCGCTGCTGGCACCCTCGATCAGACCTGGGCACGTCGGCGATCGTCGGTCGGCGCTCGTCATCCTCGCCAAGCTCCATGACCCCGAGATTCGGCTCGAGCGTCGTGAACGGGTAGTCGGCGATCTTGGGTGTGGCGGCCGTCAGCGCGGCGAGGATCGTCGACTTCCCGGCGTTCGGGCAGACCCGACCGAGCCCGATGTCGGCGATCAGCCGCAGCTCGAGGCGCAGCCACTGCTCGGTGCCTGGCTCGCCCTTCTGCGCGTGCTTCGGAGCCTGGTGGGTCGCGGTCTTGAAATGGGTGTTGCCAAGGCCGCCGCGACCACCCCGCGCGACGAGCGCACTTTGGCCGACGGCGACGAGGTCGGCCAGCAACTCCCCGGTCTCATCGGCATAGACCGCCGTCCCGGGTGGAACGTCAAGGTAGAGGTCGTTCCCGGCGCTCGCCGTGGCGTCGAGCCCGCGTTCCGCGACCGCCCGGCGTCGCCCGGAAATGATGCCGATGACCGAAGTCGCGCAACGTCGTCTGGCCGGCGTCGACACGGAGATACACCGAGCCCCCGCGCCCGCCATCGCCGCCATCAGGTCCGCCGCGTGGGACGTGCGCCTCCTGCCGGAAGGTCGCGGCCCCGTCGCCACCATCGCCGGCGCGGACCCAGATCTTCACGCGGTCGAGGAACATCGAGCGTCATTCTCGCATGCGAGCTTGGCCGCTCGGACCGGCCGCGCAGACCGGCCGCTCAGCGACCAGCCGCTCGGCGAGCGACCGTTGCGCTCCTACTGCGTGCGACGAACCCCAGCGGATTGAGCCGCTGGCCGCCATCCCAGATCGCCCCGCGCCACACCTCGAAGTGAAGATGCGGACCGGTCGCGTATCCACTCTGGCCGAGCCGCCGACCTGCTGGCCCGCGTCGACCTGCTGCCCGACGCCGACGGTGATCGCCGACATGTGGTTGTAGGTCGTGAACAGGTTCGACCCGTGGGCGATCCAGACCTGATAACCGCCGCCGTTGCTCTTCCAGCCCGCGAACGTGACGACCCCGGCACCCGCGGCAGCCGCACCTTCGAACCGAAATCGCCGCGATGTCGATGCCGAAATGGCCGTAATGGAAGTACTGGCTGACGTAGTTCTTGCCGCCGACGACGGGCCACTCGAAGGCGCCGCCGGCTGTACGACCGCCGGCGGCTTCGCCGAACCGCCACCAGCAGCCGCGCGCACTCCCGGCCTTTCCCGGCACCTTCGCGGCCTTGTCGACCTTGGCCGCCGGCCCGTTGTACGCGACCTTGGTGTCGGCGACCTGCCGTCAAGGTTGGATCGGCGAAGGGGTCGGCTTCGGCGTCGGGATGGGCTTGCTCGGCCGCACCGGGCAGCGACCAGGACCTGACCGACGACGAGGTTCGCGTCGTCGAGCGCGTTGGTCGCGAGGATCTCCTCGGCCTTGACCTTGTAGCGGCTGGCGAGGTCGTCGAGCGTGTCGGTCGCCGTCGACCGTCACGATGAGCGCCGTTGGCCGGCGGGATCGCGGAGGACCTTGCCGGCCTTGATGTCATCCTTCGACTTGAGATCGTTGGCCCACCAGACGGTCTCCTGCGGGACGCCGAGCTGCTTGCGCGATCCCCGTCCAGGTCGTCGCCGGCCTTGACCGTGTACGAACGGACGAGACTGCGCCCGTCAGCGACCGTCGTGTTGACGGCGACCGGCTTCACGAGCGTCCCGTCCTCGAGGAACGGGCCCTTCGACACCGACCGTGTCGGACTGACCGCCGGTCGATCGCCGGCGACGCCACATCGACGGCCGAGCCCGACGAAGACCGGCGTGGGTTCGAGCACTGGCTCGCCGAGGACGACGTTACCGCCGCACTCGACTCGCCTGCGCGGTCGAGATACGCGCCGCCGCCGATCGGCGATGCGCGGGGCGACTCCCGGCGCCGGTCGTTCCACCGATGGCCGCTGTGTCCGCATGACGGTCGCGACCTCGGTCCGCCGGCGACTCCGACGTCCCCGCCGGCGGACACTGACCACCGACGCGCCGATCAGGATGGCGCCAACGGCGATGGCGACGACTCGATCACGCCCAAGGCGATCGACTGAGCGAGGCGCCGTGTCGACCACCCGACCGATCGAGCGCGGGCAGGTCGCAGGTCCCCAGCCGCCACGAGTTCGGCGGCCGACACCGCGGTCCGGAACACACGACGTGCGCGCTCGCCGACGGCGAGACTCCGGTCCGGGAGTGAGGTGGCAGCGGGTCGATGGCAGGTCCTGGGGTCGGCGCAGGCGTCCGAGGACGCGCTCGACGCCGACCGACGCATTGAGCAATACGGTCTCCTGGCGTTGAACGGTCCCGGGGCCGCGGAATTGGCGCGGATGAGGGTGGGACCTGGAACCGTTCGGGTCGCGGTTTGAGCTGGGGGTCTCGTTCGCGGCCGACGCCCGTCTCCTGCGGGCTTACGACATCGGCCCAGACCGTACCACGGGCCTTGCGGACGCGGCAACTGCCGCGTGGTGACATTACACGCACGTGACGAGGCCTCGACGTGCACGGTCGTGCCGTGCGGCGCGGCGACCGGCGGCCGCGCCCGCGACCCTAGGAGTCGAGGCTCTTCGTCAGGGTCGAGAGGAACTCGGCGTTCGACTGCGTCTTCGCGAGCCGGTTGAGGAGGATCTCGATGCCCTCGTTCGCACCGACCGCGGACAGCATCCGGCGCATCGTCCAGACCATCTTGAGCGTGCCCTCCTCGAGGAGCAGCTCCTCGCGACGGGTGCCCGGAGCGCTGGACGTCGATCGAGGGGAAGATCCGCTTCTCGGCGAGCTTCCGGTCGAGGATGAGCTCCGAGTTGCCGGTGCCCTTGAACTCCTCGTAGATGACGTCGTCCATCCGCGAGCCGGTGTCGACGAGGCACGTCCCGATGATCGTGAGCGACCCACCTTCCTCGATATTTCGGGCGGCACCGAAGAACCGCTTCGGCGGGTAGAGGGCGATCGGATCGAGACCGCCCGACAGCGTCCGGCCCGACGGCGGCAGCGCCAGGTTGTACGCGCGCGCGAGGCGGGTGATCGAGTCGAGCAGGATGACGACGTCGCGTCCGGTCTCGACCTGGCGCTTGGCGATCTCGAGCGCCATCTCGGCGACGTGGGTGTGGTTCTCGGTCGGCTCGTCGAAGGTCGAGCTGATGACCTCGCCCTTGACGCTCCGGCGCATGTCCGTGACTTCCTCGGGTCGCTCGCCGATGAGCGCGACCATCAGGAGGATCTCGGGATAGTTGGCGCTGACGCCGTTCGCGATCTGCTTGAGGAGCATCGTCTTGCCGGCTTTCGGCGGGCTGACGATCAGGGCGCGCTGGCCCTTGCCGAGCGGGTTGACGAGGTTGATCAGCCGCTGGCTCAGGTTCTTCGGGTCCGTCTCGAGATTGATCAGGACGTCCGGGTGGACCGGCGTCAGGTCGCCGAACACCGGGCGGCGTCGCGCGGTCTCGGTGTCGACGCCGTTGACCGAGTCGACCCGGAGCATCCCCCAGTACTTCTCGGCCTCGCGCGGGGCGCGGACGGCACCCGAGACGCGGTCCCCGATGCGCAGCCCGAACCGTCGGACCTGGCTCGAGGAGACGTAGACGTCCTCGGGGCTCGGCAGCAGACCGTGGCGGCGGAGGAAGCCGAAGCCCTCGTCGACGATGTCGAGGATGCCGGTCGCGTAGTCGTGGCCGGCGCGTTCGGTCTGGCGGCGGAGGATCTGATCGACGAGGTTGTCCTTGCGCTCGCCGGTGACGGCGTCGAGCTCGAGGTCGCGCGAGACCTGGCGCAGCTCGGCCACGCTCATCTCGCGGAGGTCGGACACCTCGAGGTCGTTCCGCTCGCGGGCGGCTTCGAGCTCCTGCTGCTCGTCGTATTCAGTGACGGGGGCGCGTCCATCCACCGCCACCCATGGGGTTGCGGCGACGAGGGCGTCGGTTTCGGGAGCGCTGATCGCGCTGGTCGGGGCCAGGTCCGGGCATATGGGAAAGCTCACCTGCGGGTGAAGGGGGACCGGGCGATGGGTGCGCGCGGAATCGCTGCCGCAGCGCGGTTGCCGGTCGGGATACGTGGAGCATAGACCGCGCGAACGGGCGCTCGTCAATGCAGAGTCCGGTGATTTTCTGAGCGGCCGACGACATCAGCGCGGCGCGCAGGCGTCGCCGTGTCGGTCAGGTCTGCGTCGTCGAATGGAGGCTGAAGATCGTGCAAGGCAGCCTCTCGCGCGCGTCGAGCTCGTCCGCGGTCACACGACAGCCACAGCGCCCACGGGCCCGCGTCGGTCACGATGTAGTACTGGAGATGGGCCGTCGTCGTCGCCTCGAGCGTCGGGTCGAGGTCATCTCGATGCGGAGTGCCTCGCCGAGTCAGCAGCTCGACACGCGCTGATCGAGCGGATCTGCATGCCGCTCGGCGCGTGGATGGACGCCGTATCGCCAGTCGCGCAACGCGCATCCCGCCGGATCGCCTTCGGTCGCTTGGGCCTCGGCGTGTGACATCCAGCGGTCTGGCGAGAAGCGGCGGCCGAACATGACGGCATGATCGCCGAGAACCGCTCCGCCGCAGGCGCCGTGCCCGCGCGTCCCGCGTACACTCGGATGCCATGACCGAACCGACGCACAGTCGACGAGTACATGGCCGGCTTCCCCGAAGACCGGCGCGCGGTCCTCGAGGAGCTTCGACAGACGATCCGAGCCGCCGCGCCGGACGCCGTCGAGACGATCGCGTACGACATGCCGGCATTTCGAACGGCTGCGTGGTGACTTCCTGGTGTCGTTCGCGGCGTACCAGCGCCACTACAGCCTCTTTCCGGCGAGCGACGACGTCGTCGAAGGCGCTTGGAGCCGAGATCGCCCCGTACGTCGCGGGCAAGGGCACGATCCGGTTCCCGGCCGGCAAGCCGATCCCGCCCGGGCTCGTGGCAAAGGTGGTCGCGATCCGGCTCACCGAAGTCGGAGCGGCCGCGGCCGCAAGTAGCGCGAGAGGCTGACCGCGTACGATCGAGCGGTGCCCAGCCGCCCATCATCTGCTGCGTCACCGGCGAGCTCCTGTGACCGATCGACTCCGCGGACGGACGTGTCTCGTCACGGGCTCGACCGGGATCGCGGCCGCTGCGGCGCGCCGGTTCGCGCACGAGGGCGCGAGCGTCTTCATCGTGTCCCGGACGCTCAGGAGCACGTCCAGCGCGCTCGCCGATGAGCTCGCAGCCGCCGCGGCTCGGGCCGGGTCGGTTGGGCCGTCGCCGACCTCTCCGACTCGACGGCCGTTGACGCCGCCGTGGCCGCTGCGGTCGAGCGTTTCGGGCGGATCGATGGCCTGTTCGCGGTCGCCGGCGGCAGCGGACGGCGGTTCGGCGACGGGCCGATCCACGAGGTGACGCGACGAGGGCTGGGACCGGACGCTCGACCTCAACCTGCGGACCCAGGCGATGACCTGCCGGGCCGTCGTCCGCCAGATGCTCGCGCAGCCGGTCCGGATGACGGCGGCGACGCGCGACGCGCGGGCCGAGGCTCGATCCTGCTGACGTCGAGCGTCCTCGCCGGCAACCCCGGTCCCGGCACTGTTCGGCACGCACGCGTACGCGGCGGCGAAGGGCGCGATCGTCGCCCTCGCGACGTCGATGGCTGCGACGTACGCGCCGGACGGGATCCGCGTCAACGTCCTCGCGCCCGGTCTGACCGACACGCCGATGGCCCAACGTGCGGCGGCCGATCCCGCGACAGTCGAGTTCGCGCGGCGAAAGCAGCCGCTCGCCGAACGGCCTCCTGGACCCGGACGATGTCGCCGCCGCCGCGGTCTACTTCCTCTCGACGGAGTCGCGCGCCGTCACAGGCCAATGCCTGGCGATCGATGGCGGCTGGTCGGTGACGGCGGCACCCGTCTCGTGACGTTCGTCAGGACGGTCCTCGGTGACATCGATCCGGGCGAGCTCGGGATCACGTACGCCCACGAGCATCTCGTCATCGACCGCGGTCGGCGCCGTCGAGCTCTATCCCGACTTCGACCTGAGCGACGTCGCCGACGATGGCGACCGAGGTGACGCGCGGCCGCGGCGCTCGGTCTGCGGACCGCCGTCGACGCGATGCCGTGCGACACCGGCCGCAACGTCCGCAAGCTCGCCGAGCTGAGCCGGCTGACCGGCGTCAACATCGTCGCGCCGACCGGCCTCCACCACGAGCGTTTCTACCGGCCGAACCACTGGCGGCACCGCGTCGACGTCGATGACGCTCGCCGACCTGTTCGTCGGCCGACATCGTCGACGGGATCGACGAGTTCGACTACTCCGGTCCCGTCGTCCGCCGGACCGAGCATCGGGCCGGCGTCATCAAGATCGCCGGCAGCGACGGCGGCCCATCGGAGATCGACCGGCCGGCGTTCGAAGCGGCCGGCATCGCCCACGCCCGGACCGGCGCTCCGATCCTGACCCATTGCGAGGGCGGCACCGGCGCGCTCGAGCAGGTCGCGCCTCCTGACCGCCGGCGGGGTCGATCCCGCGGCACATCGTGCTGAGCCATGTCGACAAGGTCGTCGATCGGGCGTATCACCGGGAGGTGCTGGCGAGCGGCGCATTCGTCGAATACGACGGCTCGTTTCGCTGGGGCGACAAGCCGAACGGAACGCTCCAGCTGCTCGAATGGATGGCCGCCGACGGTCTGCTCGACCAGGTCGTGCTCGGGATGGACGCCGCCCGGCAGGGGTACTACCGCGTCTACGGCGGCGGCCCTGGACTGACCTGGCTGCTCGACGGGTTCACCACATTGATGGACGAGCGCGGGCTCGACGCCGCCTGTCGAGACGTCTGTTCGTGCGCAACCCTGCGCGCGCCTTCGCGTTCGCGACGCATCGATGGAGGAAACGCCCGATGACCGAAGCGCTGCGGACGAGCGTCGTCGGGTCGCACGCGCGTCCGTCCTGGCTCGTCGTCGGGCCTGGACGCCGCGCGAGCGCGGCGAATTCGGACCGGTGGACCTCGCGGAGATGCTCGACGACGCCGTCGATGTGGCGCTGCGCGACCAGGAGGACGCCGGCATCGACGTGGTGAGCGACGGCGAGATGCGCCGCACCGGCTTCTTCACGGCCGAGTTCTACCAGCACCTCACCGGCGTTCGGCCGCTTCCGCCGGACCGGCGGCTCGGCGCCGGTGCCCACGATCAGCAGCACCGGTTCGAGGTCCTCGAAGCCGATCGCCGCGCCGGAGGGTCTCGGCGTCATCGGCGAGTACCGCTATGCCGTCACGCGGGCGAACCGGCCGTTGAAGGTGACGCTGCCCGGTCCGTACACGCTGTCCGGCCGACTCCGGACGGGACCCGGCGAGGTCTACCCCGACCGGAATGCCGCCGCAGCGGCGTTCGTGCCGATCCTGCGCGCCGAGCTCGCGGCGCTCGCCGACGCAGGGGCCGGCTGGATCCAGATCGACGACCCGTCGCCGGCGATCCATCCCGACGCGCCGGCTCGGACTTCTCGGCGCTGTTCAACGCCGTCGTCGAGCCCGTCGTCGGACGCGTCCGGATCGGCGCGCACCTGTGCTTCGGGAACTACCTGGGCCGCCCGCTCGCCCGCCGGACGTACCGGCCCGTCCTCGAGGCGATGCTCGGCTTCCGCGTCGACGAGCTCGTCCTCGAGTTCGCCAACCGCGAGATGGCCGAGGTCGAGCATCCTCGCCGAGATCGCCGCGGCCGGTCGCGACGTCGCGGTCGGTGTCATCGACGTCAAGAACTCGTATCTCGAGACGCCAGACGACGTCGCGGAGACGGATCGACCAGGTGCTGGCGGCCGGCGTCACCGGCCGAGCGCCTCGGTCTCGTCCCCGACTGCGGCTTCAGCCAGACGCCCCGCGCGGCGACCCGGGCCAAGCTTCGATCGCTCGTCGCCGGTCGCGACCTCGTCCTCGGTCGCGCGCGCCGACGCACGGTAGCCACCAACACCCGAGGAGACACGCATGGACGGCCACCGGATCACGATGCTCGGCACCGGCCTGATCGGCGACTTCTACACGATGACGCTGCACGGCCAGCGCAGTCGCGACCGCGTCCGGGTCGTCTACTCCCGCAGCGAGGCGCGCGGATCGGCGTTCCGCGATCGGTGGGACATCGAGGAATCGACGACCGACCTCGCCGCCGCCATCGAGCATCCCGACACGGACATCGTCGTCATCGGGCTGCCGAACTTCCTGCACGAGGAAGCCGTCGGTCTGGCGGCCGAGGCCGGCAAGCCCGTCCTCTGCACGAAGCCGCTCGGGCGAACGGCCGAGGAAGCCCGGCGGATGCTGGCGATGGTCGAGGACGCGGGAGTGTTCGCGCGGCTATCTCGAGGACCTGTGCTACACGCCGAAGACGCTCAAGGCGATCGCGTCGGTTCGTGGCGGCGCGGTCGGCGACGTCACGTGGGTCCGCTCTCGCGAGACGCATCCCGGGCCGCACAGCGCCTGGTTCTGGGACGGCCGGCTGACCGGCGGCGGCGCGATCATCGACCTCGGCTGCCACTGCATCGAGATCATCCGGAACTTCGTCGGCAAGGGAAACCGGCCGGTCGACGTCCTCTGTCACACCGACACGCTCGTCCACCCGATCGCCGACGAGGACAACGCCATCGCGCTCATCCGCTTCGAATCGGGCGCGGTCGGCCAGTTCGAGGTGAGCTGGACGTTCCGCGGCGGGATGGACCTCCGCGACGAGGTCGCCGGCACGAACGGGACGATCTGGCTCAACCATTTCCTGCGGACCGGGCTTCGAGATGTTCACCGCCGGCGGCGAGGGCGGATACGTCGCCGAGAAGGCCGAGACCTCGGCCGGCTGGCTGTTCCCGGTCGGTGACGAGGTCTCGGAGCTCGGCTACGTCGACATGTTCAGCGACATGTTCCGCGCGATCGAGACGGGCGGGACGCCGCAGGAGACGTTCTACGACGGCTACGTCGTCAACGCGATCATGGACGCCTGCTACCGGTCGGCGAAGCGCGGCGCGTGGGAGCCGATCGACGTCGAGTGGCGCGGTGCGGGACGACACCGCGGATCGCCGCGAACCCGGAGCGGTTCGACGGCCAGGTGGTCATCAAGCGCGAGATCCTGCCCGACGGCCGCCACAAGCTGATCCTCAAGGACGAGGCGACGGGCGACTTCAGCGACCGGGTCGTCGCCGGCGGCTGAGGGGGACCTCGTTAGCTCATCTGGGCGAGGGCAACATCGGGATCGCCTGACGGCTCGCCGGCCTCGATCCAGCGCCCGATCGAGTCGCGGGCGAAGAGCTGATCGACGACCATCGCGGAGGCACCGATCACGCCGGCAAGGCCGCCGAGCGAGGACCGCTGGACGAGGAGGTCGCGGGTCGCAAGCGGGAGCGAGCGGCGGTAGACGGTCTCACGGATAGCTGCAAGGAGATGGTCCGGGCTGTTCGCGACGCCGCCACCGATCACGATGAGCGACGGGTTGAAGAAGTTCACGACGCTCGCGAGCATCGACCCAACGCGGTGCCCGGCGTCATCGAGCAGTCCGACGGCGACCGCGTCGCCGAAGGACGCTGCGCGGGCGACGTCCTCCGCTGTCACCACGCCTTGCTGCTCGAGCGCCGTCCGCAACCGCGGACTCCGACCCTCCTCGGCCGCTGCCCGACCGGCCCGCCCTATCGCCGCACCGCCGGCGAGTGCTTCGATGCAGCCGATGTTCCCGCACCGGCAGACGACGGCAGGGTCGTCGCTGATCTGGATGTGGCCGACATCACCGGCGCTTCCCTGTGCGCCGCGGTGCAAGCGGCCGTCGGAGATGATCCCCGCCCCGATGCCCGTCCCGATCTTGACGACGACGACGTTCGAGTGGCCGGCGGCAACCCCCGATCGCCACTCGCCGAGGGCCATCGCGTTGACGTCGTTGTCGACCCAGACCGGCGCCCGGTACCGTCCAGCGAAGCGCTCGCGGATCGGGTAGCCATCCCAGCCCGGCATGATGGGCGGCGAGATGGGCCGCCCGGTCCTGAACTCGACCGGTCCCGGGACGCCGATCCCGACGCCCCACAGATGGCCCGGGATGCCCGATGTCGTCGTTCGCAGAAGCTGGTCGAACAGGGTCTCGACGCGTTCGAGGCACGCCTCGGGACCGGCCTCGATCAGCGACGGCTCGTCGTGGTGGCCGAGGATCGTGCCATCGAGCGTCGTCAGCGCGACGTCGATGCTCGTTGCGCCGAGGTCGGCGACGAGGACGTGGCCGGCATCGCCCCGGAACGTGAGCTGGCGGGGCGGCCGGCCACCCGTGCTCGGCCCGGTGTCGCCTTCGCGGATCAGTCCGCGATCGATCAGCTCCCCGACCCGGCGGGCGACGATCGCACGGCCCAAACCCGTTCGTTCGACGAGCTCGGACCGGGATCCCGATCGCCCGAGGCGGATCTCATCGAGGACGATGACGAACGAGTCGAGAACCTCGTCGGGAAGCGGCGCGCGCGCGCCTCGGTCGCGGATTGCGGTGGAACTGGATCTGTCCGTCGGGATACCCCCTCGCAATCTGCTCGACGTCCACCGATCGTATTAATGCGTGTCAAGCGCCGAAGTATCGTCATGCGAGGCGGAAGCTGTGGTGCACCCGTCACGATCGAGCACCGGTCGAGCGCCAGGCCGCTCCTTAACTTTTGCGCTTGACAGGACAAAGTATGATGCGTCAGGCAACGTCGAATCAGACGACGGCCCGAAAACCGAACAAGAATCGTCCTGGAGCCTAATGCGAACGGATCTCTGACATCGGTGCGGCCGTCATCGGAACCGGGTTCATCGGGACCGTTCACGTGGAGGCGCTGCGACGGATCGGCGTCACCGTGCGCGGCGTGCTCGGATCGTCGCCCGAGCGAGGGCGAGCCCGCGCCGACGCGCTCGGTGTCCGTGTCGCGTACCCGTCGCTCGACGACCTCCTTGCGGACGACACCGTCGACGTCGTCCATGTCACGTCGCCCAACGACGTCCACGTCGAGCAGTCGCTGGCCATCCTGCGTGCCGGCAAGCACGTCGTCTGCGAGAAGCCTCTGGCGATGACGGCGGAGGACTCCGCTCGTCTGGTCGCCGCGGCCGCGGACTCGGGACTCGTCAACGCCACGAACTTCAACATCCGCTACTACCCGCTGAACCAGCACGCACACGAGCTCGTCGCCGGCGGCGGTCTCGGCGAGGTCCGGCTCGTCACCGGTCGGTACTTCCAGGACTGGCTGCTCCACGACACCGACTGGAACTGGCGGCTCGCAGCCGGAACGCGGCGGAGCGCTGCGCGCGGTCGGAGACATCGGTTCCCACTGGCTCGACCTGATGACCTTCGTGACCGGTCAGCACGTCGCCGCAGTCATGGCAGATCTGTCGACGTTCATCGAGACGCGCCACGAACCAGCCGGACCGGTCGAGTCGTTCGCGACGGAGCGGTCGACGGACACCGTCGCCCGCGGCCGATCTCGACCGAGGACACCGCCTCGATCCTCCTTCGGTTCGATGGCGGCGCTCGGGGAGCCGTGAACGTCTCGCAGATCAGCGCCGGGCGGAAGAACTCGCTCCAGTACGAGATCGATGGCTCGGAATCGCGCCTGGGCGTGGGATTCCGAGCAGCCGGACCAGGCGTGGATCGGCCGCCGGGATGCTGCCAACGAGATCCTGATCCGGAACCCCGCGCTGCTCGGCGCGGCCGGTCGGGCGGCCGCCGCTCTCCCCGGCGGTCACGTCGAGGGCTTCTTCGACACGTTCTGCGCCCACTTCCGAGCGATCTACGCCGACGTGGTCGCCGGCGCGCCGTCGTCCGAAGCCGACCTACCCGACCTTCGCCGACGGCCACGACGAGATGCTCGTCGAACGACGCGATCGCCGCGAGCGCCCGGCTCGGCCGCTGGGTCGATGTCGTTCGCGGACCCCGCGTCGCCCGTCAATGACCCGGTCGTCGGAGGCGGCATCCGTGAGGCTCGGGCTGCTCACCGCGCCGTTCCCGGAGACACCGCTCGCCGACGTCGTCGACTGGACCGCTGCCAACGGCTTCGAGAGCATCGAGATCGCCTGCTGGCCGCGCTCGACCGGCCCGGCTCGGCGATACGCGGGCACCTCGCACATCGACGTCGCGAACCTGTCGGCCGACCAGGCACGCGACCTCCGCGCGGAGATCGAGGGCAAGGGCCTGACGATCTCGGGCCTCGGCTACTACCCCAACCCGCTGCACCCCGATCCCGAGCACCGGGCCGAGGTCATCGGCCACCTGAAGCACGTCATCACCGCCGCCGAGAAGATGGACCTGCCGCTGGTCAACACCTTCATGGGCGCCGACGGTGCGAAGAACCAGGACGACAACTGGGCCGAGGCGCTCCAGGTGTGGCCCGACATCGTCGCGTTCGCCAACGATCACGGGCGCAAGATCACCATCGAGAACTGCCCGATGCTATTCAGCTACGACGAGTGGCCCGGCGGCCACAACATCGCGACGTCGCCGCGGATGTGGCGTCGCATCCTCGAGCAATGGGGCGGCACGATCGGGCTCAACTTCGACCCGTCGCACCTGATCCTCCAGATGATCGACATCCCCCGGTTCATCGCCGAGTTCGGGCCGCACATCCTCCATGTCCAGGCCAAGGACCTGCTACATCGACCGCGAGGGCCTCTACGAGCGGGGCGTCTTCTCGATGGGCATCGGCTGGCAGGTCCCGCGCCTGCCCGGGCTCGGCGACGTCGAATGGGACCGTTTGTTCGGCGCGCTGTGGCGAACCGGCTATGACGGCGACGTCATCATCGAGCACGAGGACCGCGACTTCGAGAAGACCGACGACCTCATCAAGCGCGGCTTCCTGCTCGCCCGCGACGTCCTCCGCCCGTACATCAAGTGAGCCGATGACCCTCTCGATCGACGACCTGACCTACAGCGATGTCGCCAAGACCATCGACCATTCGCTGCTCCGTCCCGAGCTCGACGACGCGTTCGTCGAGGCCGGCTGCCGGCTGGCCGCCGAGTACGACGTGGCGTCGGTCTGCGTCCGGCCGGCCGACGTCGCCGCGCGGTCGGCGATCCTCGACGGACCTCGTCGGTCGCGGTCGGCACCACGATCGGCTTCCCGCACGGGAACCATCTGACCGTGACGAAGGTGTTCGAGGCTCGTGCGGGCGCATCGGCGACGGCGCATTCGAGCTCGACATGGTCCTCCAGATCGGAGCCCTCAAGTCCGGCCGGGATGCCGAGGTCCACGACGACATCGCCGCCGTCGTCGAAGTCGCCCACTGCCGGCCCGGCGCGATCGTCAAGGTCATCTTCGAGAACGCCTACCTGACCGATGACGAGAAGGTCCGCGCCTGCCACATCACCGAGGCCGCCGGCGGCGACTTCGTCAAGACATCGACGGGGTTCGCGCCGAGCGGGGCGACGCACGAGGACCTGATCCTGATGCGCCGTTCGGTGATCGCCGCACGTCCAGGTCAAGGCGGCCGGCGGCGTCCGGACGCTCGACGCGCTGCTCGAGGTCATGGCCCTCGGCGTGACGCGGGTCGGCGCGACGGCGACGAAGACGATGCTCGACGAGTTCCGGTCCCGGAAGGCCGGGTCGATGCCGCGCGAGGCGTCCGCGGCGGCCGCCAGCGGGTCCGAAGGCGGCTACTGAGGTGGGCGACACGGTCGGCATCGGGATGCTCGGCACGGGGTTCATCGCCGAGTTCCACACGCAGGGGCTGCGCCACGTGCCCGCGGCGCGCCTCGTCGCCGCATATGGCCGCGACAGCGATCGACGCGAGTCGTTCGCGCACCGCTACGGCTATCTCCGGACGAGCGACTCGATCGAGGCCGTGTGCGCCGACGCGGACGTCGACCTCGTGGTCGTCTCGCTGCCGAACGAGCTGCACGTCGAGGCGGTCCGCGCGGCCGCGCGCCACGGCAAGGGCGTCGCCTGCACGAAGCCGCTCGGTCGCACCCGCGACGAGGCGACCGAGATGGTCCGGCTCGCCACCGATGGCGGGTCGTGGCACGGCTACCTCGAGAACACCGTCTTCAACGCGGAGATGATGCGGATGCGCGAGATGGTCGTGTCCGGCGCGATCGGTACGCCGGTGACGTTCCGAGCGCGGGAAGGACACAGCGGCCCGCACGCCGCCCATTTCTGGGATGCCGAGACGTCCGGTGGCGGTGCACTGCTCGACATGGCGTCGCACGGGATCGAGGCAGCCCGCTATCTCTTCGGAAAGGACCAGGTCGTCCGCGAGGCCTTCGCCTGGGGCGACACGCTGGTCCATCGCGGCCGGACGACCGGCGAGGACAACGCGGTCATGCTCATGCGGTTCGAGGACGGCCGGGCCGCGACGATGGACGTGTCGTGGTCGAGCAAGGGCGGCCTCGAGGGTCGGTTCGAGCTGACCGGGACAGCCGGCCGGGTCGATCAACGACATGGCATCGACGCCGATCCGGGCCTTCATCGAGGAGCCCGTCGGGCTATCTCGGCGAGAAGGCCGACGCCGACACCGGCTGGGTGTTCCCGGTGCCCAACGAGACGTACGTCCACGGGCACGACGAGATGATGGGCCACATGGTCGAGGCGTTTCGCCGCGGAGTCGCGCCACGCGAGACCTTCGACGACGGCCTCGCTGTCAACACCATCCTCGAGGCCGCGTACCGCTCCATGCGGAGTGGTCGGTGGGAACCGGTCGCGGGTGCGTCTGTCGCCTCTGCAGGCCGATGACGGCGACCGAAGCCCCCGCCCTCGAGTGGCTGGCCGAAGCTCGCGTCGTACTCGACCGTCTCGAGGCGACCCAGGCAGGTGCCATCGAGGAGGCGAGCCGCTGGGCAGCCGATGCCATCGCCGCCGACGGTCTCGTCCACCTGTTCGGGACCGGCCATTCGCGGATCCCGGTCGAGGAGATGTTCCCCCGCTACGGCTCCTATCCGGGGTTCAACCCGATGGTCGAGCTGTCGATGACGTTCCACACCCAGGTCGTCGGTTCCAACGGGCAGCGCCAGGCGATGGCGATCGAACGGATGCCCGGCCTCGCCGAGGTCATCCTGTCGAACTTCCACTTCGGGCCGCACGACATGCTGATCGTGTTCTCGGCCGGCGGCACCACCGCGGTGCCGGTCGAGATGGCCCGCGGCGCCCGCGCGGCGCGGGTTGCGCGTCGTCGCGGTAACCTCCGTCGCGCAACTGTCGACCGACTCGCCCGACGCGAGCGTCGGCGAGCCGGCTCGTCGACGAGGCCGACCTCGTCATCGACCTTTGCACGCCGCCGCGCCGACGCGCTCTGCTCCATCGATGGCATCGACACGCCGGTCGGTCCCGGCTCATCCATCGCCGCCATCGCGATCGTCAACTCCATCAAGGTGCGCACGGCGCGGCTGCTCGCCGAGCGAGGCGCCTTGCCACCGGTCATCACCCGGGCATCGGTCATCGGCGCCGAACGCTCCCGGGCACTGTTCGATGCCGCTTACGGGGAACACGCGCGGCGCATCGCTCGAGTCATCGCAGGAGAGGGCGATGGACCGGCGACCGCCGCGCAGGAGGTGGATCAGGTCTGACACATTCTCCTCGCTCCCCGGTTTCGGGGACGGTCACGCGCAGAGGCGCGACGCGACGTCGCGCCGATCGCAATGGAGGAGTACGGATGGACAAGCACTCATTCCGCGGCAGGGCTCGCGATCGGCCTCGCGGCCATCGCCGTCGTCGCGTCAGCCTGCTCGACGGCAGGTGGCGGCGCCAGCGGCGCGGCCTCGGCCGGCGCGTCGGCCGGCGCATCGGGCGGCGCCGCGGGCGCCGGCAAGTACTCGATCGGATACGCCAACGGCGGCGGCACGGGCAACGGCTGGCGCGAGTCGGCCCTCTGCTCGGTCAAGGCCGAGGCGGCGTCGTCCGGCAAGGTCTCGACGGTCAACGCCATCCACCACGACGTGGACGCGGCCGGCCAGCTCACCGACATCCGCAACCTGATCGCGGCCAAGGTGAACGCGATCATCGTCAATCCGAACAGCCCGGATGCGCTCAACCCGGCCATCGCCGACGCGATCGCGGCCGGCATCCCGGTCATCGCGGTCGACGCGTCCGTGACTGCGCCCGGTGCCTACAACCTGTCGAACGACCAGGAGCAGTACGCCTACCTCGGCGCCAAGTGGCTGTTCGAGGCGATGGGCAAGAAGGGCGCCGTCGTCTACATGCGCGGCATCGCCGGCCACCCGGCCGACACCGACCGTGACAAGGGCTTCAAGAAGGCACTCGCCGAGTACCAGGACATCACGGTCGCCAAGGAGACCGTGACCAAGTGGGATCAGCCGACCGCTGTCTCGCAGATCAACGAGATCATGAGCAGCGGCACCAAGTTCGACGGCATCTGGACGTCGGGCATCGACAACGTCATCGTCGACGCGCTCAAGACCGCCAAGCACGACTTCGTGCCGATCGTCGGGGCCGACAACGCCGGCTTCGTCCAGCAGCTCCTCAATGAGCCGGGCCTCAAGGGCGCCGCGGTGACCAACCCGTCGGCCGTCGCGGGCGCCGGCGTCGTTCTCGCGACCCAGATCCTCGACGGCAAGAAGCCCGAGGGCACGACGGTCCACGTCACGCCCGAGATCTGGGGCAATGACACCCCCGAGGGCAAGGCTGCGCTCACGGCCGCAGCAGATCCCGAAGCTTCCGAAGACGTGGCCCCTCGGGCTCACGATCAAGGATTGGACCACGTACTCGAAGGACCAGCTCATCGCCTGCAAGGGCCCCGGCGAGAGCTGAGCCCAGCCATCCATCGTCGTCAACGTCGCGGGGATGTCGGTTTCGGCCGGCATCCCCGTGCGACACTGCCGGCCCATGCCAGCCAGGGGTCTGAACACGAGATGACGGAGCTGCTGCTCGAGGCGAGCGGGGTAGCAAAGTCGCTACGGCGCGGTCACGGCGCTCCGGTCGGCGTCGCTCGCCGTGCGGCCCGGCGAGGTCCACGCGCTGATGGGCGCCAACGGCGCCGGCAAGAGCACCCTCGTCAAGGTCCTCACCGGCGCCATCGCCCCCGATGCCGGCACCGTCGTCATCCACGGCAAGCCGTACGTCGCCCGCTCACCCGCTGCGGCACGGGCGGCCGGTGTCGTCTCGGTCTACCAGGAACCGTCGCTCGTCCCCGACCTCGACATCGCCTCGAACCTGCGGTTGACGGGACGCCCGGTCGAGCCATTCCGCCATTGGCTGGCCGAGCTCGGGATCCCGGATCTCGACCTCGCAGACCTCGCCCGTGACCTGCCCCTCGCCACGCTGCGGGTCATCGACCTGGCGCGCGCGCTCTCGATCGAACCGCACGTCCTGCTGCTCGACGAGATGACCGCCGCGCTGCCGGCAGACCTCACCGAACGAGTCCTCGAGGTCATCGCGCGACCAGAGCGGCTCGGACCGCAGCATCATCTTCATCTCCCACCGACTCATCGAGATCGCCGCCGTGTGCGACCGGGCCACGGTCCTGCGCGAGGGCGAGACGGTCGGCGTCGTCGACGTGACCGAGGGATCCGAGAACCACATCGTCGCGCTGATGCTCGGCGAGGAGACGCAGCGTCGCCGAGGAGCGTGCGGCCCGTGCGGCATCGAGCGCCGGCTTGCCGCGCGGCTTCGGCGACACCTCGGCTGGCCGTCCGCGGCCTCCGCGCCGGGACACGACTGAAGGATGTCTCCTTCGAGCTTCGCGCCGGCGAGGTGCTCGGCATCGTCGCCCTCGAGGGGCAGGGCCAGGACGAGCTCTTCGACATCCTGGCCGGCTCCGACCGGCCGGCGGGTGGCGACGTGCTTGTCGACGACACCGCGGTCTCGTTCCGCCATCCCGCCGATGCCATTCGGGCAGGGCTCGTCTACGTGCCCGCCGATCGCGCCGAGGCGTTGCTGATGCAGCGGTCCGTCCGCGAGAACATCGCGCTGCCGTTCACCGCGTCGTTGCGGTCGTGGGGCCCGATCAACCTCGGCCTCGAGCAGCGGCGTGTCGCCGGGCGCGACCGAGCAGCTGCAGATCGACACGCGCGCCGCCGCCGAGGTCCGACGACTGTCCGGCGGCAATCAGCAGAAGGTGACGATCGCCCGCTGGGTCGCCGGCGGCGTCCGGACGCTCCTCTGCTTCGACCCGACCCGCGGCATCGACATCGGCACCAAGCATCAGATCTACCAGCTCCTGCGCGACCTCGCCGCCGACGGCGCGGCCGTCCTGCTCTACACCTCCGAGCTCAAGGAGATCCAGCTTGCCTGCGACCGGGCGATCGTGATCTTCGGCTGGACGAGTCGTCGCCGAGATCGCCATCGAGGACGCCGACGAGCCGACGCTCCTCCGTGCCGCCTACGACCTGCCGCCCGACGCCCCGATGCCCGAAGAGGTCGCAGCGACGGTGATCGCCGGCGAAGAAGCACCGGCGCGGCCGGCGGCCGGCGTCACCACTGCCCCGGTCGTGCTCAGATGACCGTCGCTGCGGCCGTCGGAGCCGGCGGCCCGTCCGCGCCAGACCGATGCGCTCCGATGGGCCCGCCGCAACAGCTGGACGCTCGGTCTCGTCGGCTTGCTGGCCGCCTTCCTCGCGATCACGATCCTGATCCAGCCGACGTACGGCGCCGCCGACATCCAGGGCCTTGCGATCGGTGCTCTGCCGCTCGCGATGGCCGCTGTCGCCCAGGCGATCGTCGTCATCTCGGGAGGCATCGACCTCTCCGTCGGGCCGATGATGGCGCTCACGAGCGTGACCGCGGCCGTCCTCATGCAGGGTCAATCGGAGGTCACCGCCGTCGGCGTCGTCGTCGCGATCATCGTCCTCGGCCTTCTCATCGGTGCGATCAACGGCGTGCTCGTCGTCATCACCCGCGTGCCCGACATCGTCGTCACCCTCGCCATGTCGTTCGTGTGGGCCGGGGCCACGCTGCTCGTCCTCAACACGCCCGGTGGCGGCTCCGCGGAGTGGCTGAAGGGCTTGATGAGGGGTTCGATCGGCAGTGACTGGGTCCCGCAGGCGCTCGTCGTCCTCGTGGTCGTCGTCGCCGCCGTCTGGATCCCGCTCCGCCGGTCACGCACCGGGCCTCGCGCTGTACGCGGTCGGAAGCAACCGTCTTTCCGCATTCAGGAGCGGCGTCGCCATCGGCCGGACGAAGGTCATCGCGTATGCCCTGACCGGACTCTTCGCGGCGTTCGGCGGGCTGGCGCTGACCGGCGACGACCGGCATCGGGACACCGGTCCCGGGAAACTACACGCTGCTCGGCGTTGCCGCGATCGTCCTCGGTGGCGTGAGCCTCGCGGGTGGTCGTGGCGGCGTGGCCGGCCCGATCCTCGCGGTCTTCATCCTCGCCCTCGTCCAGACCGACATGACGCTGCTGAAGATCCCGCCGAACCTCGCGACCGTGCTCCAGGGCGCGATCCTCATCGGCGTCGTCATGTTCGGCAGCGTGGTCGCCATGCGAAAGAGTCGAGCATGACCAGCAATGCCGCCGCGGCCCCGTGCCCCGGCTCGGAATCCGTGGCTGACGCTGGACGGCTGGCGCCGCCTGTTCCGCGATCGACCGCTCGTGCCGCTCAGCGGCCTGCTCATCGTCCTCGTCGCGGTCCTCGAGATCGTCCAGCCGGGGACCGTGAGTCCCGGACTGGATCGGCGTCGGTATCCGGGCCGCGGTTCCGCTGGCGATCCTGGCGGCCTGCCAGACGCTGACGATGCTGACCGGCGGCATCGACCTGTCGGTCGGGATGATCGCCTCGATGGCGGCGTTCATCATGGCGACCCAGACGCCACTTCAGGGCGGGATCGTCGCGATCCTTCTGGCCCTCGGTGCCTGTGCACTGGCCGGCGTCGTCAACGGGATCGGCGTCGGCGTGTTCAAGGTCCACCCGCTGATCATGACCCTCGGCATGACGCTCGTGATCCTGGGGCTGATGACCGTCTATCAGCTCACGGTCGTCCAGACGGGGACCGAGATCCCCGACTTCGTCCTGTGGCTGAGCTCGGAAACGACGCTCGAGTTCGCTGCCGAACAACCTGCTCGTGTTCGTGCCGCTCGCCGCCGTCATCATCCTCGGACTCCGGTACAGCGGGTTCGGACGGCTCCTGTTCGCGGTCGGCGACAACCCCGTCGCGGCCCGGCTATCCGGGGTCCGCGTGTGGCAGGTCCTCGTGGCCCTGTACGTCGCTGTCGGCGCTCCTTGCCGCGCTCGCCGGCTTCCTCATCGCCGGTCTCGTCCAGACCGCGAGCGTGTCGCTCGTCGCCGAGTTCGTCCTGCCGTCGGTCGCCGCCGCGGTCATCGGCGGGACATCGATCCTTGGCGGACGCGGCGGCTACTCGGGGACGATCGTCGGTGCCCTGATCCTGACGGTCGTCGCGATCGCTCCTCGTCGCGATGCACGCCCCCGAAGCGGTCCGCCAGATCCTGTTCGGGGCGATCATCGTCGCCGTCGCGGCCGCGTACACGCGGGTGACCGGCGAGTCGTGACCTGGCTTCGTATCTGGGCGACACCGACCGGCGATGACGGACGCGACCGTCCATCTCGGGATCGACCTCGGGGCGAACGAACCTGAAGTGGTCCGTGGTGGAGCACCTGGACAGCGACGGCGGCGCCGACGGTCGCTGACGGCGAGTGGCGATCGCTTGGAACGGCCAGACGCCAACGCGCGCCTCGGATGGTCCCGACGCCGTCATCGAGCGGCTGATCGGGCTCGGGAGGCCGCCGTCGCGCGGTGGCCGTCGATCGCGGTCCGTCGGTATCGGGGTCCCGGGGCTCTACGACCCTGCGACCGGCCGGACCAGGTTCCTCGTCGAACCTGCCAGGCGGCTGGGCCGACCAGCCGGTCGGGCCGCGCGTCGGGGCGGCGCTCGGGATCCCGGTCGCGCTCATCAACGATGCCCGGGCGTTCGGACTCGCCGAGCTTCGTCTCGGCGCCGGTCGGGGCGTCGCTTCGATGGTCGGGCCTGATCCTTGGCACCGGCGTCGGTGGCGTCATCGCCGATCGACGGCCGCGTCGTCCTCGGGCATGACGGGAGTGCGGGCGAGCTCGGTCATCAGACGCTCGATCCGGACGGGCCCGATTGCGGCTGCGGCAATCACGGCTGCCTCGAAGCGTTCGTCCGGGCGGACCGTTTCGCTGCCGCGTGCGGCACGGCGACGCCCGAGGATGCCGTCGCTGCGGCCCGCGCCGGCGACGCGCGGGCGCTGGCCGGGCTGGCCGAGATCGGTCGCTGGCTCGGGATCGGCATCGCGAACATGATCGTGGTCGTCTCGCCCGATCGCGTGGTCATCGGTGGCGGCGTCGCGGCGGCCGGTGACGTGCTGTTCGAGCCGATCCGGGCCGAGCTCGGCCGGCGCGTCCGGACCACGGATCTGGCGGCCGTCGACGCTCGTCCCGGCCGAGCTCGGGACGTGGGCCGGCTCGATCGGCGCGGCGATCCACGGCGCCGAGCAGGCAGGCCTCGCGTGAGGGCCCGCATGACGGCCGAGGTCCTCACCGGCCGGCTCGTGCTCGCGGATGCCGTCGCCGGCGGCCGGATCTCGGTCGCTCGACGGCCGGATCGACGCCGTCGAGCTGGATCCGGCCCTCGATCGACGCCGGTCCCCTGTTCGCTCCGGGCTTCGTCGACATCCACGTTCACGGCTGGGGCGGCCACGACGCCATGGGCGACGAGGCGGCCCTCGACGGCATGGCTCGTGCACTCGCTGAGGCGGGGAGTGACCTCGTTCCTGCCGACCGCCGTCACAGCTCCGCTTGATGTCCTCGAACGATTCGCCGACCGGGTCCGGGCATGGCGGCCGGCGGCGCCGCCGACGGCGCCGAGCCACTCGGCTTCAATCTCGAGGGTCCGCTCCTCTCGAACGCGCGACGAGGCGCACACGACCGGCACACCTCGTGGCGCCGGCGGACGTACCCGACGCGTGGATCGAGCGGCGTGGCCGACGGTCTCGCGGTGATGACGATCGCGCCCGAGCTGCCGGGTGCGCCCGAGCTCATCGAACGTCTCGCTCGCGCGCGGCGTCGCGGTCTCGCTCGGGCACTCCGCGGCCGACCTCGACGCCGCCCGTACCGGGTATGCGCGCGGGGCACGATCGACGACCCACCTCTTCAACGCGATGACCGGACATCGAGCACCGATCGCCCGGGTCTCGCGGTCGCGGCGCTCGAAGCGGACGACGTCTTCGTCGAGCTGATCGCCGACGGTCACCACGTCCACCCGGCGCTGTGGCCGCTCATCGCCCGGCTCAAACCGCGCGACCGGCTGATGCTCGTCAGCGACGCCCTGTCGCTTGCCGGGACGGGCGACGGGCGGACGCGGGTCGGTGGGCTCGAGGTCGAGGTCATCGACGGCCGAGCGACCCTGGCCGGAACGACGACGCTCGCCGGATCGGTCATCGCCCTTGACTCGGCCGTGCGGAACCTCGTCGCGGCCGGTATCACGCTGCCCGACTGCCGTGGCGGCTGCGAGTGCGAACCCGGCGTCACTGATCGGGCGCCATGGATCGCGGGCGTGATCGCGGTCGGCCGTCGGGCGGACCTCGTCGAGCTCGACGATGACCTCGCACGTGCGTCGCGTGATGCGTGCCGGGACGTGGATCGACGGCGAGCGCGCCGGCATGACGGAGCGGCCGGGACGTGATCTCGATCCTGCCCTTCCACGTCGACGACGCCCTCGACGCGGCGGCGCGGCTGCTCGCCGATCGGCATCGGGCGCAGCGGACGGTCGTTCCCGAGCTCGACGCTCGCTTCGAGGATCCCGCCGCGGCCGCGTCGCGAGATCGAGGAGGTTGCTCGCCCGGGACCGCGCCGAAGGTGCGATCGCGGTACGCGGCGACGACGTGGTCGGCTACGTCATCGGCGCGCCGCGCGGCGAGCGGTGGGGCCCGAACATGTGGGTCGAGGGCGCCGGCCACGCCGCCTCGGAGCCGGAGGTGATCCGCGACCTCTACGGCTATCTGGCGCGTCCGTGGGTCGAGGCCGGGGTCGTCCGGCATTCGGTCATCGTGCCCGCGAGCGACGCGAGCGCTCCTCGATGCCTGGTTCCGGCTCAGGTTTCGGTATCCAGCACACGCACGGGATCCGCGGTCCTGCCGCGGTCGGCGACGTGGTCGCGCCGCCGGACGGCATCCTCGTCCGCCGCGCCGAACGCCGCTGACATCCCGGTGCTCGGCTCGTGTCGGTCTCGTCCCTCGCCGAGCACCAGGTCGCGCTCACCGGTCTTCTCCATGATCGAGCTCCCGACGCTCGAAGCCGAGATCGCGGAATGGGAGGAGGGTTTCGACGACCCGGCCTATGCCGACGTTCGTCGCCGAGATCGGCCGGGACGTGTGGTCGGTGCCGCGATCGGCTGCTCGATCGACGTCTCGTCAGAGCACCGCGGCATCGTCCGGCCAGCGAACGCCGGATTCCTCGGCTTCGCGGCCGTGTTGCCAGAGGCACGCGGGCTCGGTGCCGGGCGCGCGCTCGGCGAGGCGGTGCTCGTCTGGGCACGCGACGCCGGATACCCGACGGTCGTCACCGACTGGCGCGAAACGAACCTGCTATCGAGTCGCGCCTGGCCGCGGCTCGGCTTTCGACCGATCTTCCGGCGACTCCACCGCGCGATCGCCTGACGGCCGCACGGGCCAGGGGCCGCTCGTTCCGTGGGGAACGGGGCTGCCGTTCAGGGTTCGCGGGCGGCACTGCACCCGCCGCGACGCGCCCGCCGGATCAGCCTTTGCGGCTGCCGCCGCTCGAGCGCCTTCCCAGTCCTTCTTGAACTGGACGATGCCCTTGTCGGTGAGCGGATGCCGAACCATCTGCTGGAGGACCTTGAACGGCAGCGTCGCGACGTGCGCACCCGCGAGCGCAGCCTGCGTCATGTGAAGCGGCGTGCGAATCGACGCCGCGAGCACCTCCGACTCGATCTCGTGGATGGCGAAGATCTCGGCCAGCTCGCGGACGACGGTCATGCCGTCCTGGTTGATGTCATCCAGCCGGCCGACGAACGGCGAGATCAGAGACGCGCCGGCCTTCGCGGCAAGAAAACCCTGGTTCGTCGAGAAGATCAGCGTGCAGTTCGTCTTGATCCCTTCCTCGGCGAACCGGCTGATCGCCTCGAGGCCTGCCTCGCTCATCGCGACCTTGACGACGATGTTCGGCGCGAGCTTCGCGAACTTGCGACCCTCCTCGAGCATTCCTTCAACGTCGTCGGCCACGACCTCGGCCGACACGGGACCGGGCGTGATCCTGCAGACCTCGGTCAGGATGTCGTCGTATGAGCCGCCGACCTTGGCGTACAAGGTCGGGTTGGTCGTGACGCCGTCGAGGATGCCCCAGCGGGCCGCTGTCTTGATCTCTTCGATGTCTGCTGTGTCAAGGAAGATCTTCATCGGGGGCTCCCATGTGGTGCGATTGCCCCCGAGTCTACGACGCGAGATGCGACGGGGTCAGAAGCGGTCTGCCAGTCCCCGTAGCATCGACGTCAACGGACCGATCGCGACGGCAGCGACGACAGCCAGGACGACGACCGCCGCGTACCCGGCGCGACGCTCGCCGCGGCGCAGCAGCAACCACGGCAACGCGAGGCCAAGCACCGATCTCCACCGCGAGGACGATCGCGCCCGGATCGTTGCGCGAGCTGACCGATGTGGACGAGCCGCTGCGCCCCGAACACGAGCCCCTCGGCGATGAGCGCCGCCGACAGACGCCGCCACTCCGATCGCCCGCGGCCAGCCGCTCCCGTGCCGCCACGCGGAACCCGCCACCCGAATGCCGGGCCGGCGAGCAGCGCCACCGCTCCCCACACCGTCGCCGCGTGCGACGCACCGATCGCCCGAAACCCGCGAACCGAGAACAGTGCGTTCAAGACGTAATACGCGGCGACCGCGGACAAGAGCCCGATCACGCCGCGCAAGGCACCTGTCGGGATCGTCCGGGCGGATGCGCCGAGCGCGAACGCGACCGCGACCCAGGCGCCGATGGCATTGAACGGCAGCAGAGCCGTCCACGGGAAAGCCGAGCTGGTCCGTGCGTCCAGGCGGCCGCACCGAGGGCGGCCGCCAACGGCGATCGACGTGCCGAAGCCGCCGAGGGCTCGAACTCCGAGGGACGGCGTGAACGCGAGGTCAGACGCTCGGGACTGTCTCAACGACATCGGATCGGGACGACCAGCGGCTTACGACGGCACTGGCGGCCACCGGCAGAACCGATGGGACCTCGCGAGGCGTCAGAACCGGCTCGAGCCCGTCGCGAACCGCGATGCGATGCGGCCACGAACCCGTCGAACAGCGGGTGCGGCCGTTCCGGCCGCGACTTGAACTCCGGGATGGAACTGGCTCGCCACGAACCACGGGTGGTCCTGCGAGCTCGACGATCTCGACCAGACGTCCATCCGGCGACTGGCCCGACAGCAGCATGCCGGCGGCCTCGAGCGTCGCGCGATAGCGGTTGTTGACCTCGAACCGATGGCGGTGGCGCTCGTAGATGACCTCGCGACCGTACACGGCGGCGGCCTTCGAACCCGGCGTCAGCCGCGCCGGATAGAGACCAAGGCGCATCGTCCCGCCCTTGTCCTCCATGTCCCGCTGGTCGGGCATGAAGTCGATGACGGGGTGGTCGGTGAACATGTCGAACTCGGTCGAGTTCGCGTCGGATGTGCCGACGACCTCGCGGGCGAATTCGATGACGGCGCACTGGAGCCCGAGGCACAGACCGAGGTACGGGACGCGGTGCTTGCGGGCGTAGTGGGCGGCGAGGACCTTGCCCTCGATGCCGCGGTGACCGAACCCGCCCGGAACGAGGATCCCCGCGGCGCCGCCGAGTCGGTCGTGCAGGTTCTCGTGGGTCAGGGATTCGGAGTCGACCCAGCGGACCTTCGCATCGACCTCGTGCGCCCACGCCGCGTGGCGAAGCGCTTCGGTGACCGAGAGGTACGCGTCCGGGAGCTCGATGTACTTGCCGACGAGCGCGATCTCGAGCACCGGCTTGGGCGCCTTGATCCGATCGACGAGGGCTCGCCAAGAGTCGAGGTCCGGTTCGATCGCCGGATCGCCGAGGCTCAGCTCGCGGACGATCCGCTGCCCGAGACCGGCCGCCTCGAACATGAGCGGGACTTCGTAGATCGTCGAAGCGGTCTCGGCGGGGACGACGGCCTCGGACGCGACGTCGGTGAACAGCGCGATCTTCTCGCGGATCTCGTCGGACACCGGCTGGTCCGACCGAAGCACGATGATGTCGGGCTGGATGCCGATCCCGCGCAGCTCCTTGACCGAGTGCTGCGTCGGCTTCGTCTTGAGCTCGCCCGTGGCGGCCAGCGCGGGGAGCAGCGTGACGTGGACGTACAGGACGTTCGCCCGTCCGACGTCCTTGCGCATCTGGCGGATGGCCTCGAGGAACGGCAGGGACTCGATGTCGCCGACGGTCCCACCGACTTCGACGATGACGACGTCGGGATCGCCGTCTCGCGCGACGCGCCCGATCCGCTCCTTGATCTCGTTCGTGATGTGGGGGATGACCTGGACGGTGCCGCCGAGGTAGTCGCCGCGTCGCTCCTTGCCGATGACCGCCTGGTAGATGCGGCCGGTCGTCACGTTGCTGAGCTGCGACAGGTTCTCGTCGATGAACCGCTCGTAGTGGCCGAGGTCGAGGTCGGTCTCGGCGCCGTCGTCGGTGACGAACACCTCGCCATGCTGGTAGGGGCTCATCGTGCCCGGATCCACGTTGATGTAGGGATCGAGCTTGAGGATGGAGACCCGCAGGCCGCGGGCCTTGAGGATGCGACCGATGCTGGCGGCGGTGATGCCCTTGCCGAGAGAGGAGGTCACGCCTCCGGTCACAAAGACATACTTCGCCATGGGTCGAGTCCTCCGGGGGTTTTTCCAATGCTACCCGCTGGGCCATGCCCCGTCGAATCGGGCGCGCTTGACTCCGCTGATACCGACCGGTATCATCGGCACGATGCCGATGACGCTTCGCCTGACCGCCCGCGAAGACCGAGGCCCTGCGCGAGACCGCCAGGCGCGAGCACCGATCGATGCAGGAAGTCGCCCGGACCGCGATCGACGAGTACGTGACGCGCGCGCCCGGCGGAGGGACGACCACCTCGCGACGATCATCCACGAGGACGCCGAACTGCTGCGCCGCCTCGGGGAGATGTGACCGAGCATCTCGACGTCGAGGACCTGCTCGCGGCGGCCGAGGCGGCGCGACGCGGGCCACCGATGGCTACCGAGGCCGCGGAGTGACAGTCCGACGCGACCGATGACGATCGCGCCGGACCCAGCTCCCTAGCCGTTCGGCGTGCCTAGTGCCGCGCACAGGGCGTCGACGTCAAGCCGCGAGACGCCGGAATGGGCGAGGACGTCGCCCTCCGGGCCGACCACGAAGTGGCCGGTGTCCATCAGCACGGGTCCGAACCCGGGCGCCGTGATCGACAGGTGGCCGCTGCTCGACAGCGTGGCCGAGGCGAGGTCGCCCGGGACGCCCAGAACCTCATCGTCGGCGTTGTGCTGGCTGTACCGGAGCGTCCGGCCGGTGGTCGGGTTGCTGAGATAGGCGTCCCGGAATAGGAACGTCCGGAGGCGCCGTGCCAGGTTGCCGTCACGGTCGTACCACCGGATCGCGCGGATGTCGCGGATGCCGTTGTCGAGGATCTCGACGCTCGCCGCGCCGGATCCGCAGACGATGCCAGTGGGCTCGGCCGAGTACGGCTCGACGGTGTGGGCCCGACAGATCGTGCCGGTGCCGACGGCGTTGCAGGTGTAGAAGTCCGGCGGCGCCGGATTCGAGATCCTGGGTCGAAGGCGGTGCCGCCACGGCAGGCGAGACCGACGCGAGCGCGAGCAGCCCGCCGATCAGGATGGGCAGGAGAACCGGCTTGCGGATGCGAAGGGCGCGACGGAGCATGACTGGTACCTCCAAGGTGGTCGTCCGATCCGCCAAGGCGGCGGGTCAGGGGCTTGTTGGCAGGGCGTCCAGGAAGTGGATCGTGCCGATCACCTCTTGTTCGAGCGCGTTGGGTGCGGGCAGTGTCTCGAACATCAGCGTCCCTTTCGGGTGCTCGACGATGTAAAGACTGTCGGTCACGCCCGGATGCACGAACCAGGCAAGGTCCGACGTCTCTGCCTTTGGCTGCCACTCCCAGAGCCTCCCGTCCGGACAGGAGGCGTCGTTCGCGTGAACGACGAGCTTGACGGCACGGAGGCCATCCACCGTGAGCTCCTCGGTGGAGTCGACCGTGAACCCGTCAAGCTGCTGGAAGTAGGCAACGATGGAATCTGCTCCGGGGGCGATGTCGTAACGCCCCTTGGAGCGATCGCACGGATCGAGGAACCCTTGGGGGTTCTTGAACGACAGGAACTGGAACTCGGGCAGGTCCTGGTGGATGGTCATCGCATCCGCCCCGCGGTCGATCTGATAGTTGCCTGTTGGAAGCTCGACCGTGAACAGTGGCTCGAATGCGTCGACGACGCCGACCCCGCCGCCACCGCCCGGGACGCCCAGTGAGCGGCTCCACGTGCGAGCGAACACGGCCTGGCGAGACGGGCAGTCGTCACTGACGGCGGTGAGCGTCAGGAGCATCCCGTCGGGGGTTACCGTCGACTCGTAGTGGCCCTCGTCGCCCACGACGCATGCCGCCAAGGGCGTCCCGTCGACGACGACCTGCTGGGTTTCTGGGACCGCGTCGATGGTCGTCACCAGCATGTTTCCGGTGCTGTCGCTGCCCAGGCCAGACCGGAGGAGTCCGGACCGGCCGGACGTGATGTCGATCGCGACAACCAGGCCGGGCGTCGCCAGCGTGAACCCCATGCGGGCGGGCCCGGACGGCGTCTCGAACGAGAGGTTGTCGGGCTTGTCCGCGAGCCACGTCCCGCCGTTGCCGACCGCGCCGGGCTCGACCGATGGCGTCGCCGTCACGGCGGGGAATTCGGTCGGGGAAGGCGACGGCGACGGCGCGGGCCGGCCGATGTTCGACCACAGTTGGGGCACGACGAAGGACACGAGGGCGATGGCAACGACCAGGGTCGCGATCGCGGCGAGCGCGGTCCGGGCCCCGGCCCAGCGGGACGTCGACCGCGGCGCTCCCTCGTCGACGGCTCGGATCCGCATCGCCCTGGTGGCGATCGCGACGGCGTCGATCGGGCGGACGGCCTCGTCGGCGTAGCGCTGTGCGGCGCGCTCGAGGCGCGCCTCGAAGATGGTGTCCGTCATCGCTCCACCTCCTGGCGGAGTCGGGCCACGACCCGCGATAGCCTGGTCCGAACGCCGCTCGGCGATAGGCCGAGGACCGAAGCGATTTCGGACGCGTCGAAGCCGGAGACGTAGCGGAGCGCGATCAGTGTCCGGTCCTCCTCGGGCAACCGGCGGATCGCCGACACGAGCTCGTCATCCGCGGACCGCCACGCCGGATCGGCGGCGTCCGAGCCCACGTCGGCGACCTCGATCGGGACGACGCGGGCGCGGTGCAGGCGGCGGATCATCTGACGCGCCTCGTTGGCAGCGATGCTCACAAGCCACGGCCGGAGCTTGTCCGGATCGCGCAGGCTGCCGAGCTTGCGCCAGGCGATCGGCCAGGCGGCCTGAGCGGCGTCCTGGGCGAGTTCCGGGTCACCGCAGATGAGCTGGCAGACGCGGACCATGTCGTCGTGGTGGGCGCGGACGATGCGGGCGAACGCCATCGTGTCGCCTGCGATCGCGTCCGCGACCGTCGCCGCTGGGATCAGGCCCGAGGTCGAGAGTTCGGCCACCATACCCCACAGATGCACGGAGACGGGCCAAGTGTCCCAGACGTCATGGGCGACGATGTCTCGGACGTGTCTCTCCGGTTCTTGCCGGGCACGCATGGCACTCGTGTCATGCGAGGGTGTCCGTTCCGTGGAGGGCTACGCCCCGACCCGGACCAGAACCGGGCGCGTTCTCTAGCGCACGCCATCGAGGAGGCGGTTGAACTCGACCATTGCCTCCGGCACGGGACCCTCGAAGATCGTGTGGGGGCCATCAACCTCCACGAAACGCCCAGAACGCGTGCGACCGGCGAGCTCGCGTGCCCACGCCTCAAAGGAATGGGTAGATACGGCCGCGTATTCCGTGGTGCTTCCACACCGTGCGACTGTCGAGAGCATGACGACGTAACGTAACGCCGTCCGGTGGCGACGTGGTTTGGTTGACGTGCCGAGACCCGCTTCCGACACGGCCCGCTCCTCGGCGATCTCGGCGTCGGTGCAGACCGTCTTGACCTTGTCGCAATCGACTTCGAAGAAGCCGGCATTCATGAGCAGGAAGCGCCGAGCCCCCACGGGCCGGCGTCGCGAGACGCCGGCCCGTCGGTGACAGGGAATTCAGCCCAGCAAGTCCTGGACGATCTCGCAGAAATCGCCGTCGAAGAAGTACCCCGGATGGGCGCCGTTCTCGTCGAGCAGCTGGAAGCTGCCGTCGATGAACTCGTCGTTCGACAGGTCGTCGTCGCCCTTCGTGTCGACCTGGAAGGTCGTGAGGAGGCGGCCGCGATCCATGAACAGGCGATTTCCGTTCATGTCGGTCAGGGTGTACGGCCGGCCGACCTCCTGCGACACGAAGGTATAGACCGTGCCTTCGACATTCGTGATGTGGAGATCGCGATAGAGGCCCTGGCCGTCTTCGCGGAACCACTTCCCGTTCGCAGGGTTGGTGTAGACGGTGTGCCACTCGTAGTTGTCGAAGTAGTACGGCGTCGGGTCGCCGTGACGGCCGGCCTTGAGCCGGAACTGACCCATACTCTCGTTCGTGCCGACGACGGTCGGGCCACAGTCGCTGAACGTGAAGAAGTCGCGGTAGTGATAGTGGTTCGCGTTCGCCGCCCGGCTGATCACGATCGTCCCGTGGCCCCCGCGGTCGGAGAACTCGGTGTCGTCGGTCACCGAAGAGTCGAGGCCGGCTTCCATGATCAGGAACGTCTGACCGTTCTTGGCCGGCCAGGACGCGTCGTTCCCGAATGCCGTGCAATCCACCAGCGTCAGCCCGGACCCGGTCTTCAGATAGACGAAGCTGATGGCCAGGAAGTCCGTCGCGGTCCCCTGCATCGTCGGCGCGCTGACGGAGTACTGGCCGTTCGTCTTCGCCGTGAAGGTGAACCAGACGGATGCGTGGTACGGACCGGGCCACGGCCCGTGTGAGCCGTTGCAGTCGGTCGGATCCGTCGCGGCGATCGTCGCGTTGGTCGAGTCGAACTCGACCGGCACGTCGAGCGTGAGCGGCGTCGCGGCGCTGACGGAGTCATTGGCCGGTGGTGACGCGGCGACGACCTGCTGCGTCGTCGCGGCGAGGAGTGCGAAAGCCAGGATGAAAACGCCAAGCCGTCGGTCGATGGTCCGCCTGGTCGCGGTGTGATTCGATCTCCGCATTCCTGTCCCTCCGATCTGAGCGGCGACGGCGTCGCCGCTCCTACCGATATGTGCCCCCCGAGGGTCGGATGGTTCCGTTCCGGCCCTCGCGCTGTCCCATATGTATTGACGTTTCCGGGGCGCGAAACGTTCATCGAAGTGTCCCAGACGGGCGTTTGACCGCAGCGACAAGGCGCATGAGGAGAGCCAGATGGAGTTCATCGATGTCGTGATGAAGCGCCGCGCCGTGCGGCGGTTCGAGGAGGGTGGCGTCGAGCGCGACGTCCTCGAGCGGATCGCGCGCCTCGCCCAGCGGACGCCATCGGCCGGGTTCAGCCAGGGCCAGCGACTGATCGTCGTCACCGAGCCTGCGCGCTCGCCGCGAGGTCGCCCGCATCTCCGGCCAGGAGGAGATGGTCGCCGACTTCGGGCCGTGGATCAGCGAATGTGCCGCCCAGTACATCCCGTGCGTCAGCGAGTCGATCTATCACCGCCGCTACCAGGAGGCCGACAAGGTCGGCGACGACGGCTCGGAGATCGAGTGGCCGGTGCCGTTCTGGTGGATCGATATCGGCGCCACCATGCAGAACATCATGCTGGCGGCCGTGAACGAGGGGCTTGGCTGCGGCTTCGTCGGGCCAGACATCGAAGGCCTTCGCGCCTACCTCGGCATCCCCGACGAGTTCGTCCCGATCGGCGTGATGCCGGTGGGGCGTCCGTTGCCCGACGTCCGCTCACCGAGCCTGAAGCGCGGCTGGGTCCCGTTCGAGGACTTCGCTCACTGGGAACGCTGGGGCTGAATTCGCGCTCGTCCTCGCGTCTATCCGGGCGGCCAGGCGCCGGGTGGCGGATCGATCGAGGCCCTCGCCCCAGACCTCAGGGCCGCAGAAGAACGGCCGGCGGCGTCGGGCACGACGAGAGTCGCCGGATCGGCTTCCCACGCCGCGAGCGTCTCGGCGAGCCACGCTTCGATCTCGGCGAATTCGGTCCATCGCCGGAACGGCCCAGCCGGCCTCGACGCAGATGCGGACGAGCGCCCGCTTCGCGAAGACGACGTCGCTGTAGCCGGCCGCGTATCGATCGCTCTCGCCGTCGCCGATGAACACGACGGCTCGGCCGGCTGCCTGATGCGCGAGGACGCGGTTCCGCTTGCACGTCCCGCAGACGAGGCAGTCGGGGTTGCCGTTCGGGTACCTCGATCGCGGCCGCGCCGGCCGGTGAACGTCGTCCGCGCCGTGACGACGGGCAGCTCCGTCGACGCCGAGGCTGCTCGAGCGCCGGGCGGATGAAGAACCCGAACCCGTCCGAGACGACCTCGACCGGGATCCCGGCGCTCTGGGCACGTCGGACGAACGGCACGAACCCCGGGTCGTGCGGCTGGGCGGCCGCCGTCGCGAGCAACGCCGCCGGGTCGGCGTCGACCATCGACATCTCGAGGGTCATCAGCCGCCGCGAGCCGATGAGCCCGGCGTCGTACGCGGCGGCCTCGGCCTCCCAGCCGCCCGAAACGTATTCGGCCATGACGGTGTCGGACACGTCGGTCAGGGCGATGGTGCCGTCGTAGTCGACGAGGATCGCGAGCGGCGGTGCGCCCGCCGACGAGCGGAGGGATCGGCGGCGCGAGCCCGTCGTCGGCCTCGATCACGCGCGCGGGCTCGGGCGCCTGGACCCGCGACCCGCGCGACGGCTGGCCCGGCCACGTGCCGCGGCGCAGCAGCGCGACGCCGGCGAGGATCACGGCGCCACCGACGACCTGGCTCGGGGCGGATCGGCTCGGACAGGAAGACCGCGGCCATGACGACCGCGAGCGGCGGGACCAGGAACTGCAGCGCGGTCACCCAGGTCGGTCCGAGGACCTTGACGCCCTGGAGGACGACGACGTTCGCGGGCCCGGCCGCGAGCACGCCGGCGTAGAAGATCGCGAAGAGCACGCCGGGTCCGATGACCGAAAGGTCCGTCGTCGCGAGCTGCCCGATGCCGACCGGAGCCATGCAGATCGTTCCGGCGACGAGCGCCCAGGTCGATGTGACGAGCGGCGAGTGCCGCCGCAGGATGCCTGCAGCCGAAGACGGTGTAGATCGCCCAGCATGCCGCCGCGAGCAGCGTCAGACCGTCACCGATGAGCGATGCGCCGAGCACCAGGCCCTGGCCTGCGGCGATGACGAGCGCCGACGCCCAGGAACGAGACGTCAGGGCGCCCGCGACCTTCACCGAGTTTGGGGTGTCAGCACCGACCGCCATCGCGAGGAGAGCCGTCATCACTGGCGTCGCCGCGATGAGCAGCGCGGAATCGCCTGCCGGGATCGTCTGGAGAGCCACGGTCCACAGCATCTGGTAGCAGCCGAACCCGATCGCCCCGAGAAGGAAGACCGGCACGATGTCTCCGCGCGGTAGCCGGAACGAACCCTCGCGCCAGCGCAGCAGGGCGAGCAGCGTCACCGAGGCGAGGCAGTAGCGCAGGAACGTGAACCCGACCGGCGGCAGGACACCGACCGCGCCCTTGACGACGATGAAGTTGCCGGCCCAGAACACCATGACGACGAGGACGCCGATCTCCGCGAGACGGCGGTCGCGGGCTGTCCCAGGTCTCGCAGCGGCGACCGGCCGACGTCGAGCGGCTGTCGTGACGGAGATCGGACGAGGAGCGCCGGAAACTTCGACGCCCGCCGGTCCGGCGGGCGTCTCTCTCGCGGCGGGTGTCCCGTCGTCGGGGATCAGGCGCCTTCCTGGTCGAGCTCGAGGATCTCCTCATCGGCCTCTTCGGTCAGCTTCAGCCAGACGAACAGCCCGGCGAGCACCGCGAGCGGGATGACGATGAGTGCGCCGAGGGTGATCCCCAGTGCGACCGCGACGGTCTTGAGTGCCTTCATGTCCTACCTCCAGTGCGATGCGATCGTTCGACGATCAGACCTTGGGTTCCACGTGACGCAGGGTCGGCCCGCGACTCACGAGTTCGTCGATGTCCTCCCGGGTGAATTCGGCGAGCACATGCTTGCCTCCGGCCTGGCCGGCCATGAACAGTCGCAGGACGAAGGCGCCGTCCTGCTCGAAGAAGAAGATATCGCGAGGCTTCTGGTCATCGAGATACTGACCGAGAACGCGGAATGCCGTCTCGTAATGACCGCCGACGTGGGGTGGAGCGCTGCGCCCGCCGCGTCGTGCCGCCGCTTCCTCCATGAACCTCGCGATGTCCTCGTCGAGGAAGGTGAGCGTTTCCTTGGTCAAGGTCCCGACGGTGTCAGACCACGTCCCGGTGTTGCCGCCGTGGACGACAACGCCCTGGACGATGAAGCCGTCCGGCGCTTCGAGGACAAGGATGTCCTTCATCCCGTGCTGGTCGAGGAACGCGCCGACGGAGCGAAAGACTTCCTCGAAGTCCTGCCGCGGGCTCCCCTCGTAGATCCGCATCGGGTGGCGTCCTCCTCGGCGCGAGCCGTTGGCGTGGGCTCCGTGAGTGTAGCCAGCGGCCGGGAGGCCAGCAAGGCGACCGAGTCGCTGAGGCGGGTCCGCGCAGGGTTGCTCGGCGGCCTCAGCGTTCGGTCAGCCGCACCGCGAGCTCGCCACCGATACGAGCGTCGTTGACGATCAGCGCTGTGTTGGCCCGGACCGAAGCGCCCGCGGTGATCTCGGCGATCCGGGCGAGAAGCCAGGGCGTGAGCGCTGGTCCCCCGATCCCGGCCGTTCCGGCTTCGTCGATCGCCCTGGAAACGGCCTCGCGGGCCACGTCATCTGGTAGCGCGTCTACAGCAGGCACGGCAACGCACACGAGGATGCGCACTCCCGAGTCCGAGGCCGAGATGGGTCGCGACGACGTGCGCGGCAGTCGCGACGTCGGGCGAGCTCTCCGGCGCCGGGATCCCGGCCGACCGAGCGTAGAACCCCGGCAGGTCGGCCTGGCCGACAGCAAGCACGGGAACGCCGCGAGTCTCGAGATATTCGAGCGTCGCGGGAACGTCGAGGATCGCCTTGGGACCTGCGCATACGACGGCCATCGGTGTGCGGCCCAGTTCCTCGAGATCGGACGAGATGTCGAACGTAGCCGCCGATTCGCGGGCGTTCGTCCCGGGGCCACTCCCGGCAAGAGCACCCCGGTGTACGCCGCCGATGCCGCCGGTCGCGAATACCGTGATCCCGGCGGCGTGGGCAGCGATCATCGTCGCCGACACGGTCGTGGCGGCCCAGCCACCATTCGCGAGAGCCGCCCCAAGACTCGGACGGGCCGCCTTGCGCACGGAACCTGCGGGCGCCGTCGCGAGCGCGAGGAGCGCAGCCTCGTCGAGACCAACGAGGAGCCGCCCGTCGTGGATGGCCACGGTCGCCGGTACGGCGCCGGTGTCCCGAACCGCCGCCTCGGAGGCATTCGCGACCTCGAGGTTCTGGGGGTACGGGAGCCCGTGGCTGATCAGGGTCGACTCGAGGGCCACCACGGCATCCCCGGCGGCAAGGGCGGCCGCGACCTCGCGGCTCACGGCGAGGCGATCGGCGATCATCGCTGGTCGCGCAACGGTGCGCGCCGATCAGCGGCGCCACGCGGCTCACCGCTGATAGCGGCCTCAGTCGGCGGCTCAGCCAAGGGGGAGCTCCGGCCGCGACGTCCCGAGTTGACGCGCCGCGGCCCTGTGACCCGCGAGCGCGGCCCGATGGAGCGCCGCGGCCGTCGGGATTCCCCGCCGCCCGGGCTGTGATCCAGGCGACGAGAAACCCGGCATCGAACGCATCGCCGGCGCCCGTCGAGTCCGAGACCGCGATCGGCGGCGTCGCCACCTCGAACCGATCGCCCTTCCCTGCACTGCGGGTCAGGACGGTCGCGCCCTTGGCGCCTCGTTTGACGACGGCGACCCCGGCGTAGTCGAGCAGTCGGTCCTTCGGGCGGCTCCCCAGGAACGCGTCGGCCTCCGCGGCCGTGGCGAACAGGATGTCCGGCGCAAACCCCTCGACGAGCGTTCGCGCGGCACGCCGGCCGCCGGCGAGCAACGGCCCGATCGACGCCAGGTCGATGCTGATGGCAGCTCCGGCTCCGCGGCGCGTGCTCGATCGCCTTGCGACCGGCCTCGCCGAGCGGGACCCCGAGGAGCGAGTAGATCGGAAGGTGAAGAACGTCGGCGCCGGCGAACCATTCGGGCTCGAAGGTCATCAGGACGCAAGTGGTCGGCCGCGCCGCGATCGGCCACGAACGATCGCTGGCCTCCGTGTGAGATCAGCACCCCGATCCGACCTGTTCGTGACCCGGCGACGTGAACGACCCGGAGTGTCACACCATCCGAGCGGACAGCCTCCACCAACGACCGGCCCGCGACATCGCGACCCACCGCCGCGATAAGGCTGGACCGCGCCCCGAGCCTGCCGATCCAGCGAGCGGTATTGGCCGCGGATCCGCCCTGGACCAGCGACACCCGGCCCGGCACGTCGGTGCCGCTCTCGAGCGGGCGCGCCGGCGCCAGGACGACATCGAGCATCAGGTCGCCGAGCACGACGATGCTGGGCGACCCGGTCGTGCCGGCCGTCGATCGTCCGAGAGGGTTCGTGCGGCGACGCCGGGGCGGCCGAAGTGCAGGCATGCGCCGCCGATGGTCGCGGCCCGCAAGCCGGAGCGCAAGTCGATGGCCGCCGGGCCGTGCTGGTATCCGGTCTGCAACACTCCCACGCCTACAATGGCCGCGACTGATACGACGCCGCTCTGCGATGGAGTCCGACCGATGACCCTCGCCACCACCGACATCGACCAGCTGTCGATCGACACGATCCGAACCCTTTCGATCGACGCAGTCCAGAAGGCCAATTCCGGGCATCCGGGCGCCCCGATGGGGGCGGCGCCGATGGCCTACGTGCTCTGGACCCGCTTCCTGCGACACTCCCCCACCCGTCCGGATTGGCCCGACCGCGACCGGTTCGTGCTGAGCGCCGGGCACGCCAGCATGCTGCTCTACTCGCTCCTCCACCTGACCGGCTACGACGTGTCGCTCGATGACCTCAAGTCGTTCCGCCAGTGGGGCAGCATCACGCCCGGCCACCCGGAATACGGCCTCACGCCGGGCGTCGAGGCGACGACCGGACCGCTCGGCCAGGGCCTGGCCAATGCCGTCGGGATGGCGATCGCCGAGCGCCGCCTGGCAGCGGAGTTCAACACGCCCGACGAAACGATCGTCGATCACCGGACGTACGTCATCGCATCCGACGGCGACCTCCAGGAAGGGATCGCATCGGAGGCGTGCAGCCTCGCCGGACACCTTCGGCTGGGCAAGCTCATCGTCCTGTACGACGACAACCACATCCAGCTCGACGGCCCGACCGCGATGGCGTTCTCCGAGGACGTCCCGAAGCGGTTCGAGGCCTATGGCTGGCATACCCAGCGGGTCGCCGACGGCAACGACCTCGCCGCGATCGAGGCCGCCATCGAGGAGGCGCGGAGCGACGACCGACCGAGTCTGATCGCCGTACGAACGCACATCGGCTACGGCAGCCCGAACAAGCAGGACAGCCAGAAGGCGCACGGGTCACCGCTCGGCCCCGACGAGGTCCGGCTCACCAAGGAGGCCTACGGCTGGGATCCGGACCGCGACTTCTACGTGCCCGACGAGGCTGCCGCCCGGTTCCGCGGGGCCATCGAAGCCGGCGAAGGGCTCGTCGAGGAATGGGAAGCGCGCGCTCGAGCGGTACGCCGAGGCGCATCCCGAGCAGGCGGCCGAATTCCGCCGCCGGACGGAGCGGGCGCTGCCCGAGGGGTGGGACAGCGGGCTGAAGAGCTACGACGAGGGGGTCGAGGTTGCGACCCGGAATGCCAGCCAGGATGCGATCCAGGCGCTGGCTCGGCCGCTGCCGGAGCTGTTCGGCGGGGCTGCGGACCTCTCGGAGTCGAACCTGACGGACGTCAAGGGTCAGCCGAACTTCAGCGCCGAAGAGGCCGGACGCAACCTTCGATTCGGCGTTCGCGAACATGGGATGGGCGGGATCGCGAACGGCATCGCCTATCACGGCGGGTTCATCCCGTACTGCGCGACGTTCCTGACCTTCAGCGACTACATGCGCGGATCGGTGCGGCTCGCGGCGCTGTCGGGGATCCACGTCGTGTACGTGTGGACGCACGATTCGGTCGGCCTTGGCGAGGACGGCCCCACGCACCAGCCCGTTGAGCACTATGCCGCGCTCCGGGCGATCCCGAACCTCTGGTTCGTCCGGCCCGGCGACGCGAACGAGACCGCCGCTGCCTGGGCGCTCGCCATCGAGCGATCCGATGGACCGGTGGCGCTCGCCCTCACCCGACAGAAGCTTCGGACACTGCCGGGCACCGCCGACCGGGCGCGTGAAGGCGTCGATCGCGGTGGGTACGTCCTGCGCGACGCATCCGGCGAGCCGCAACTGATCCTCATCGGGACCGGATCGGAGCTGCAGCTGGCGTACGACGCGGCCGTCGCGCTCGAGGCCGACGGCATCCCTACCCGGGTCGTGTCGATGCCGTGCTGGGAGCGGTTCGACGCGCAGGACCAGGCATATCGCGACGAGTGTGCTGCCGCCATCGGTCAAGAAGGCGCGTGAGCGTCGAAGTCGGCGTGTCGCTCGGTTGGGAGCGATGGGTCGGCGACGAGGGCGCCATCATCGGCCTCGATCACTTCGGCGCGTCGGCACCTGCTGGGACGATCTTCGAGCACCTCGGATTCACCGCCGGACCGGGTCGCCGACGTGGGTCGCCGGGTCGTCCGCGAAGGGCTGCGCGGCCGGATCCCGACGCTCGAGGGCGGCCACAGCGGCGGCCACCATCCGACGGTCGAGCCCGGCGAATCCGGGCGTGTCGCGGACTCCCGGCTCCGACCCCGGCCACTCCTGACGCTCGGGCGGCCGACCTTGCCCGAACCGCCGGAGCGCGGGCTTGCTCGGCACCCCCTTGACGGCTAACCTTGACTCATGATCGATCGAGTCAAGCAGCGCCGCCGCAAGGGGTTCACCCGCGTCAGCCGCAAAAACCAGGTAACGCTGCCGATCGACGCACTGATCATCGCCGGGCTTCAGCCGGGTGACAGCCTCTTGGTGGAAGCCAAGTCGACCGGCGAGATCGTCCTCCGCCGGGAACAAGATCCACTTGCGCGCTACTACGGGTCGATGACGGGTCTGTTTCCCGCGGACTATCTCCGTCAGCTTCGTGACGAGTGGGAGTGACCGTCCTCGACACGAGTGTGCTCATCGCGATCGTTGACGCCAGCGACGTCCACCATGCCGCCGCGCGCGAAATCGTTGAGGCCGCACGCGCCTCCGGGGATCGGTTCGTGGTGCCTGTCGCGGCGTACGCCGAGTTCATGGTCCGGCCGTTCCAGGACGATCCGAACGAGATCGGCTTCCGCGACGGACTGGTCGACGCGATTCCGGCCCGTGTCGAACCGGCGACTCGAGAGATCGGTCGTCAGGCAGCAGAGATCCGGGCACGCCACGGCCGCCGGGTTCCACTCCCCGATGCGCTGATCATCGCGACGGCCGTGGTACTCGGCGCTGATCGGATAGTGACGGCCGACGCGGGTTGGCCTCGACTCCCTGTAGAGGTAACGCTTCTCACGGCGCTGTGATCAACGGTCCCACAAAGACACCGACCGCCGTGACGGCGCAGGGTCTGTGCAGTAACAACTGCTGGCACGCGAGTCCCGTCGGGGCGGACGCGACTCGGGCGTTCGGTTGATCGGGCGTAATGTGGCGGCATGCGTGTCGCCTTCGCTGCCGATCATGCCGGCGCTGCCCTCAAGGACGAGCTGATCCGGCGCCTCTCCGGATCAGGGCTCGAGCACGAGTGGACCGATCTCGGTGGTGACGGCTCGAACCCGGACGACGACTACCCCGATTTCGCCCAGCGGCTCGGTCGGGCCATCGTCGACGGCGAAGCGGATCGAGGGATCCTCATCTGCGGCTCGGGCGTCGGGGCAAGCGTTGCTGCGAACAAGATCCGCGGGGTCCGGGCCGCGATCTGTCACGACACATATTCGGCCCACCAGGGCGTCGAGCACGACGACATGAACATCCTGACACTCGGGTCGAGGGTCATCGGGCAGGAGCCCGCATATGAGTGCGCCCTCGCGTTCCTCGGCTGCGACGTTCAGTGGCGAGCCTCGACACCGGCGCCGTCTTGGCAAGGTCCTGGCGATCGAGGCCGAGGCCGGCTAGTCCAAGCGGTCGTCCCGGAGACGCCGCGCACGCGCGACCCGATCCGGGCACGGCCCGCTACGCGCACCCACCCGGCGCAGCGAGGCTCGCTACGGCATTGATAGGCCGCCGCCACGTCAGGGACTTCTGAACGGCGGGACCGAGCGGCGTACCATGGGTGAGACCTGTCCTGCCTCCCGTCGGTGGCTCGACGAGACCTGAACCCGGCTCCAGACGGTCTTCCCATGCAAGGCCATGCAGCCTTCGGAGGCTTCGATGCCCGAACCCGCCCAGACTGTCGTCTCCGCTCCCCGTTTTGCGTTGGGCGACGGAGAGGCGGCCTACGCCGCGGCCGTCGAGCGCGCCCGCGCGGAGGATTGGGCGACCCGGCTCTTTGCCAGGGACGTGACGCTCTGGAGCGACGATCCACGAGTCGGTGAGGCGATCTCGCAACGGCTTGGCTGGCTCGATGCGCCGGCCCATTTCGCCGAGCGAACAGCCGGGCTCGAAGGCTTCGGGGACGCTGTCGACGACGAGGGCTTCACGACGGCCGTCGTCGCCGGGATGGGCGGCAGCAGTCTTGCCCCAGACGTCCTTCGTCGGACGTTCGGAAGCGTCGAAGGCTACCTGGACCTCCGCATCCTCAATTCGACGGATCCGGCGTACGTCGCCGCGACCCTCGACGACCTCGACCCGCTCAAGACGCTCGTCTTGGTCGCTTCGAAGTCGGGCACGACCACGGAGCCCAACGCGTTCATGGCCTACGCCTGGGAGCGGGCCGAGGCCGCGCTCAAGGCCATCCCTCACCACGTCTACGAGCACCCGGGCGCCTACTTCGCGCTCATCACGGACCCGGGCAAGAGCGTCGAAGCGATCGCCCACCACGACGACGTCCGCGAGGTATTCCTCAACCCGCCCGACATCGGCGGGCGCTACTCGGCGCTGACCTACGTGGGGCTCGTGCCGGCATCGCTCATCGGCATCGACCTCGACGCGCTCCTGGCGTCCGCATCGACGATGCTCGCCGCGTGCCGCGAGCCGGACATCGCGGTCAACCCGGGGATCTCGCTCGGTCTTGCCATCGGGACCCTCGCCAATGCCGGCCGCGACAAGCTGACGATCCTGGCCGATGACGATATCGGCAGCTTCGGGGCGTGGCTCGAGCAGCTGATCGCCGAGAGCACCGGCAAGCACCAGGTCGGGATCGTCCCGGTCGACCTCGAGCCGCTCGGTGCGGTCGAGGCCTACGGCAGCGACCGGGCGTTCGTCCGGATCTCGCTCGCCGGCTCGGACGACGGCGGGCGCGACGCGCTGGTCGAGGGACTCGAGGCGGCGGGTCACCCGGTGATCCGCCTCGAGCTCAGCGACCCGATGGACCTCGGAGCCGAGTTCGTCCGCTGGGAGGTCGCGACCGCGATCGCCGGCGCCATCCTCGGCATCGATCCGTTCGACCAGCCCAACGTCGAGGAGGCCAAGGAGCTGACGCGGAAGGTGCTCGCGAACGTCTCCTCGGGCAGTGCTGATGCCTCGGACGAATCGCCGCCGATCGCATCGGGCGACGGCCTCAGCCTTCATCCCGATACTCCCCTCAGGCTCACCTCGGCCGATGGCAGCGTCGTCGGGGAGCTTCGCCGCCATCTCGACCGGCGCCGGCCGGACGCCTACCTCGCACTGCAGGCCTTCATCGCCCCGACCCCGGCCCGGGACGAGTCACTCGCGCGGATCCGGGCGCTGCTTCGCGATCGGACGCGGCGCGCGACGACCGCCGGTTACGGCCCGCGGTTCCTCCATTCGACCGGCCAGCTCCACAAGGGCGGCGCGCCGATCGGATGGTTCCTGCAGCTCACCTCTGACCACCCCGACGACCGCGACATCCCGGGCTGGCCGTACACGCTTCGGCCAGCTCATCGATGCCCAGGCCGCCGGCGACTTCCGGGCGATCGAGTCGCACGATCTGCCCATCCTGCGGGTCCACCTCGGGGCGGACCCAGATGCCGGACTGGCAGCGCTCGAACGGGCGCTCGGCGCGGCCCTCGACAGCACGGAGGCGTGACGACGATGCGCATCGGGTTCATCGGGCTCGGACGGATGGGCGCCAACATGGTCCGCCGGTTGCTCCGCGACGGGCACGAGGTCGTCGCCTACAACCGGACCCCCGAGAAGACGACCGAGATCGTCGGCGAAGGGGCGATCGGGTCGTTCTCGATCGCGGAGCTGGTCGGTGCCCTCGAAAAGCCGCGTGCCGTATGGGTGATGGTGCCGGCCGGCGATGCCACCGAGGCCCAGATCGCCGAGCTGCTCGCAACACCTCGAGCCGGGCGACACGATCATCGACGGCGGCAACACCAACTTCCACGACGACGTCCGACGCCACGCCGCCTTGAAGGAGAAGGGCATCGCGCTACGTCGACGCCGGGACGTCTGGCGGGATCTGGGGGCTCCAGGTCGGCTACTGCCTGATGGTCGGTGGCGAGGAGACGGCCGTGAAGCCGATCGAGCCGGTCTTCAAGACGCTCGCGCCGGAGGGCGGCTACATGCACGTCGGCGGCCCCGGCGCCGGCCATTACGTGAAGATGGTCCACAACGGCATCGAGTACGGCCTGATGCAGGCATACGCCGAAGGGTTCGAGATCATGCACGCGAGCGATTACGACCTGGACCTTGCCGGGATCTCCGACATGTGGATGCAGGGATCGGTCGTCCGGTCGTGGCTGCTCGAACTGGCCGCGCGTGCCTTCCGGTCGAACGGCCAGGACCTCGAGCACCTGAAAGGGTTCGTCGCGGACTCGGGCGAGGGCCGCTGGACCGTCCAGGAGGCGATCGACCACGACGTCCCGGCACCGATCATCACCCTCTCGCTGCAGACCCGCTTCCGGTCCCGGCAGGACGATTCGTACGGCGCGAAGGTGCTGGCCGCGCTGCGCAACGAGTTCGGCGGCCACGCGGTCAAGACCGAGTAGCGAACGATGGCGGCGACGCGTCCGCGAAACGTGACGGCCAAGCCGAAGGCTCGACCGAAGGACTCCTCGCACGTCGAGGCGCCTCCGACAATCCCCGCGACGGGCCAGCCGCCCGCTCGGACCAAGGACGCGCCGCTGACGATGAAGGACTTGCGCCTCGCCCGCGGGGGCAAGCGCGCGTCGCGGGCGAAGCCTCCCGAGAACGTCCTGCGCGAGGGTCTCCGGCTCGAGCGCGTACCGGATCCCTCGATGCTGGTCCTGTTCGGAGCGACCGGCGACCTCGCCCATCGCAAGGTCATCCCGGCGATGTACCAGCTCTGGCGGACGAACCTGCTGCCGCACGAGTTCCTGCTCGTCGCGATCGGCCGGCGCGAGTCACGACGACGAGGATTTCCGGGCTGAGATCCGCAAGTCGCTGGAGCAGCACAGCCGCGTCCTCCCGCTCGACGCAGACGCGTGGCGAACGTTCGCGGAGCGGATCACCTACCACCAGATGGACTTCGATGACCAGGGTGGCTTCGATCGGCTTGCGAGTCACCTCGACGACCTCGACACCGAGCACGGGACGCACGGCAACCGGCTGTTCTACCTCGCGACACAGCCATCCCAGTTCGCGGACATCGTGGCCCAGCTTGGCCGCGTCGGGCTCGATCACGAGCACCACGACGGTGGCTGGCGGCGGGTCGTGATCGAGAAGCCGTTCGGCCACGACCTCGAGTCCGCGAAGCGCCTCAACCGCGAGGTCGGCAAGGTGTTCCGGGAGTCGCAGGTCTACCGCATCGACCACTACCTGGGCAAGGAGACGGTCCGCAACCTGCTGGTCTTCCGCTTCGGGAACGGGATCTTCGAACCGCTGTGGAACCGGCGCTACGTCGACCATGTCCAGATCACCGTGGCGGAATCGATCGGGATCGAGGGCCGCGGCTCGTTCTACGAGCAGACCGGCGCGTCGCGCGACGTCCTCCAGAACCACATGCTCCAGCTGGTCAGCCTGGTGGCGATGGAGCCGCCGGCGAGGTTCGAGGCGGACGCGCTGCGCGACGAGAAGGTCAAGGTCCTGCGGGCGATCTCGACGGGAGACCGTGCCTGCCTCCGGAAACGTGGTCCGTGGCCAGTACGGTCCCGGCTGGGTGGCGGCAACGCAGGTCCGTGGCTACCGCCAGGAAGACGAGGTCGATCCGACCTCGGAGACCGAGACGTTCGTCGCTGCCCGGCTCACCATCGACGACTGGCGCTGGTCCGGCGTCCCGTTCTACGTCCGGACGGGCAAGCGCGCTCCCCAAGCGAGCCACCGAGATCGCCATCCAGTACCGCGAGGTCCCGCACCATCTGTTCGAGGACGAGGGTGTCGAGCCCGAGGCGAACCTGCTCGCGATCCGGATCCAGCCGGACGAGGGGATCATGCTCCGGTTCGGGGCCAAGGTGCCGGGGCTCGGTCTCGACGTCCGGTCCGTGACCATGGACTTCACCTATGGCTCGGCGTTCAGCGTCGATTCACCGGATGCCTACGAGACCCTGATCCTCGATGCGCTCCAGGGCGACGCGTCGCTGTTCACCCGCGCCGACGAGGTCGAGGAGGCCTGGGGCATCGTCGACCCGATCATCGAGTCGTGGGCCGAGGGGCCGCCGCCCTCGTTCCCGAACTACGAGGCCGGGACGTGGGGCCCGGCGGCCGCCGACGACCTGCTCGCCCGCGAAGGCCGCCGTTGGCGGCGCTTCTAGTTCGCCATGACGACCGAGGACAGTCACCCCGATCGCGCCGCCCGTGATGCGCTGGTCGGGGCGCGCCCACAGCATCGCCGAGATCGAGTCCGAGATCAGCCGGATCTGGGCCAGCGCAGGACCTCACGACCGACGTCGACGGCAAGCCTGGTCGCCGGATCGCGGCCCGGACGAGCGTGATGAACCTCGTCATCGTCGCCCGGCGGCCCGAGTACGCCGTGCGATGCGCTTCGACGATGCAGCTGCTGACCGGACGTCACCCGTCGCGGACGATCGTCATCCAGTCTGCCGATCCGGACGGGCCGTCCTGGCTGGACGCACGGGTCGAGGCGCACTGCATCCTGCCTCGCGACGACGCCGCCGAGACGTGCGCCGAGACGATCCACGTCGTGGCCGGCGGCGAGGCCGGGCGCCACCTTGCCGCGATCGCGACGCCGCTCATCATCCACGACCTCCCGGTGACCGTGTGGTGGCCCGGCGAACCGTCACTGGCCCGTCCCGAGACCATCGACCTCCTGGCCGGCGCAGACCGGCTGGTCGTCGACGGATCGACGTGGAGCGGCGACGGGCTCAGCCGCCTGCGCGAGCTGGCGAGCCTCCAGGAGACGACCCGGCTGGCGATCAGCGACTTCGCCCTCGTGCGCCAGTCCCGCTGGCGCGAGGCGATCGCCTCGATCTTCGACGATCCGGGATTCCTGCCGTACCTGCGCTAGCTTGCGGCGGATCGCGGTCACCTACGCGCACCCACGACGAGACCGGCGCGCCGGATGCGACGAACCTCGTGAAGCCGATCTATCACGTCGGCTGGCTCGCGTCGCGCCTCGGGCTCGGGGTGGTCCGGCCGCTGGCGCCGGTGTCGTGGCCTCGGTCGACGTCGTCCGGCCGCCCGGTACCGAACCGAACCTCGGCCGGCCGCGGCCTGACCGCGACGCTGTCCGACGGCCGCGCCGAGGTCGGCGTCATCGTTCGACCGATCCTGTCGCCGATGCCGCCCGGCACGACGTTGCGGGTCGAGCTCCTCTGCGAGCGGCGCGGCTCCGAGTTGCGGGCAGATGTGACGGCCGAGGCGGAGACGGTCCACGTCCGCGTCTGGCAGGACGGCGTCGAAGCCCTCGATCGTGCCTTCCGGGCGCCGCGCCGGACGAGAGGTCGACCTGCTCGCTGAAGCGATCGAATCCGGCCGGCGCGATCCGGTGGCGGTCGAGGCGCTCCGGTCGGCGGCGCTGGTCGTTGGTGCTACGGGGATCCCCGCCCTCGGGCCACGTGGGGCGGCCGCGGCTCGGCTCGGCGCCAGCGGATGACCCGCGCGTGCCGTCCCCGGCCGGCGGCTTCGGCCCACCTGCGGTCCGGTGGTACCGCCTCCAGCGGCGTCACGACGGGGGCGCGGACGGCCCGGGCGATGACGAGCCAGACGTCAACGCAGCGGGCGCCGTCGGCGGATCGGCCGCCGTATGAGCGGCCCCGAGCTCGTCGTCGTTCGCGATCAGGAGGCGGCCACGCAGACGGCAGCCGAACAGGTCGCCGCCGCGCTGAGCGCGGCCGTCGAGCAGCGAGGGGTCGCCCATTGGGCCGTCACCGGCGGGTCGAGCGCGGTCGGGCTGTGCCAGGCGCTGTCGCGCGAACCGCTGTATCGACCAGGTGCCGTGGCGCGACGTCCACTGTGGTGGGGCGACGATCGGTTCGTCCCGCGCGACCACCCGCTATCGAACGTCAAGCCCTTCTACGACATCCTGATCGGCGTCGGACGCCAGGATGAGGGATCGCTACCGGCAAGCGGATCGGTGTCGCGTCTCCCGCTCCGTCCAGACTCCATCCGTTCCGCACTGCCGAGGCGATCGGCGGCGGGACAGGGTCCGGCGTGGTGCGCCGCGGCGATGGCCGACGAGTTGCGCGCGGCCGCGCCGATGACCGCCGACGGCTGGCCGGTCTTCGACGTCATGACGCTCGGGATGGGCGAGGACGGCCACATCCTCTCGGTGTTTCCGGGGTCGGCGGCGCTTGCCGCGACAGCAGCTGGCGCATCGGCGTCGATGCGCCGACGCACATCGAGCCCCACGTGCCGCGGGTGACCCTCAACCCCAAGGTCCTGGCCGTGGCGCGAACGCTGTTGGTGATCGCGACCGGAGAGGGCAAGGCGGCCACGCTCGCGGACGTCCTGGGCCCGGTCGGCGATGCGCTTGCGCTGGCCCTCACAGCTTGCGTGCGCGAGATGGAGCCACCTGGATCGTGGACGAGGCGGCGGCCGCGCGACTCCCGCGATGACGGACGGCTGGCCGGCCGGCGTCGAGCCACGTCGTGTCGCCAGCCCGGACGGAACCGTCATCGCCGTCTTTCCCGACGGTGCGGGCGGACGACCGCTGATGTTGATCCACGGCACGACCGCCGACCACACCACGTTCCGTGTCGTCGGGCCGCGGTTCGCCCGAGGCTCGGGCCGTCCACGCCATCGACCGGCGCGGGCGTGGCGCCTCGGGCGACACGCTCCCCTACTCGATCGAGCGTGAATTCGAGGACGTCGCCGCCGTCGCAGATGCCCTCGCCGCGGCGTACGACGGTGCCGTGGACGTGGTCGGACATTCGTACGGCGGCCGATGCGCGCTCGGGGCAGCGTTGCGCACGAACGCCATCCGTCGCGTCGTCTGCTACGAGGGTGCTCCGACGCCCGCCGGGGTCAGCTATCACCCGGCCGGGATCGAGGCCCGCTCTGGCCGACCGGCTTGCCGCGGGCGATCGTGATGGTGCGCTCGAGACGTTCCTGGCAGAGGTCGTCGGGATGACACCGGCCGACCTCGCGGCGTATCGGGCGAACCCGGTATGGCCGGCTCGGGCAGCGGCAGCGGGCACGATCCTCCGGGAGCTCGAGGCCGAAGCGGCGCCGGTCGCGTCGCTCGACGCGCTCGGTCGGCGTCCGCCAGCCGGTCCTCCAGCTCCTTGGCTCGGCGAGCCTGCCGGTCTTTCGGGACGCGACGGTCGCGCTCGACGAGCGGCTCGAAGAAGGCCGCGTCGTCGTGATCGAGGGCGCTCAGCACGCGGCCCACCACACGCATCCGGATGCGTTCATATCGGCCGTCGAGGCCTTTCTGTCATGACCGATGGCACGGGTCGGTCACGCCCGGGCCGATGCAAGACTGCGGCCCATGCTCCTGGAGGCTACCCTTTGATGATGACCCAACCTCCTCCCGCCGCGACGCGGCCGTACTCGCCCGGTCTCGAGGGCGTCATCGCCGGTCAGACCTCCCTCGGCTACGTCGACGGAGAGCGAGGCCGGCTGCTGTATCGCGGCTACCGGATCGGCGACCTCGTCGATCACGGCACGTACGCATTCGGTCGCGAACCTGCTCTGGACGGGCGAGTGGGACCGCACGCATCGGCTGGCGACCGGCCCACTTCCCGACGCGGTGTTGACGGTCCTGCGGGCGCTCCCGACCGACACCAAGCCGATGGATGCGCTCCGAACCGCGGTCTCCGCGTGGGGCGCGACGCAGGACCTTCCCTGGCCTGCCACCGCCGAGCAGGCCCGCGCACTGACGTCCTTCTCGCCATCGGCCCTCGCCGCATTTGCCCGTATCCGGGCCGGCCAGGACCCGATCGAACCGGATCCCGCCCTGAGCCTGGTCGAAGGGTTCCTCTACCAGCTTGAAGGGCGAGCGACCCGACGACGCGACTGCCCGGGCACTCGACGCGTACTTCATCGTCGGTGCCGAGCACGGCTTCAACGCCTCGACGTTCACAGCTCGCGTCGTCACCTCGACCCGGTCAGACATCGCGTCGGCCCTCGCCGCTGCGATCGGCACGATGAAGGGACCGCTCCACGGTGGGGCGCCGTCGGAGGTCGTGGACCAGCTTGCCCAGGTCGGCTCCGCCGACCATGCCGAGGCCTGGGTTCGCGAGGCGCTCGGTCGCGGTGAGCGGATGATGGGCTTCGGTCATCGTGTCTACCGCGCCTACGACCCGCGAGCGGCGGCCCTGCGCAAGGTCGCCGAGGACATGCCGACACGCCCAGAGTGGCTCCAGCTCGCGATCGACGTCGAGGACGTCGTGCTCCGGGTCCTCGCCGAGAAGCACCCGGATCGTCCGCTGAAGACCAACGTCGAGTACTACGCCGCGCCCGTGCTGATGGGCGTCGGCCTCACACCCGACCTGTTCCCGGCGACCTTCTCGCTCGCCCGCCACGCCGGCTGGACGGCGCACGTCCTCGAGCAGGCCGCGGACAACCGCTTGATTCGCCCGGACGTCAATTACGTGGGGCCCGCGGAGCGCGACCTGCCGGCCTGACCCCGCCACGCTGGTAACGCCGAACGACGATGAGCCAGCACGCAACCGCGACGTCCGGTGCGAAACGCCGGAGCCTTCCTCGGTCCAGACATGCTGGCACCCGTGCCGATGCGCACGCTCAGCGACGAGTTTCACGACCGCGCCGTGGATCCTCCTGATGACCGTATTCCCGAGCCCGAGCCGCCCAACCTGATCCGTCGGATCCTCGAACGGCTGTCGCACGCGGCCCGTCGCGGCTGACGGCGGAACCCGATCGCCAGGTGGCACCGACTTCGCCGCCCGGAATGCCCTGGAGTTGCGCCATGTGGACCGCCAGCGTCTGACTGCCGCCGGGACTAGCGAACCGCGGTGGCCGGCGCCATCAGGCGCTCGCCGCCACGTCCCTTCACACGGTCGGCGACGCGATCGACGACGTACCCGGCATCGCGGCCGGCTCCGGCCACGAGCATCGAGCTGAAGGCGTACTGGAACGGGACGCCGAGGAAGTACAGGCCGGGCACCGTTGGGCTGACGCCACGTCTCCTCGATCGGCCAGCCATCGTCGCCGACGACCGGCGCCGCGATGAACGAGTAGTCGGGACGGTAGCCGGTGGCCCAGACGACGTTGGCGACGTCGAGCGCCGTGCCGTCGGCGAGGACCGGCGCGGCCGTCGGATGCGCCGACCGTCTTCGCGTCGTGGCGCTCCACACCGGCCCGGTCCAGGTCGCGGAGGCGGACGCGGAGGAGCGGGCCGCCGCCCTTCCGGATCTCGCCGCGCATCCGCCGTCCCATCGGTGTCCGCAACGTGAGGACGTGTCCGAACACGAACTCGACGACAGGCCAGCCGAGCATGGCCCGTTTCGAGTCGGTGACCTTGATCGCGCAGCTCACCGTGTGCCTTCCACATTCAGGCCCGTCGTACCCCGTCTCGTCCACGAGGCGGGTCCCACGGGCGAGCCAGCCGCTACCCTGGGCCATCTCGCCACGCTGGATCAGCGTCATCCCAAGCCCGAAGGACGAGCGAAGCGCGAGTCCGACGTCGCCGATCCGTACGGCCTGGACATGCGCTCGGGCTCCGGCCGCGATCGCGTCGTCGGCGCGGCCGAGCGAGATATCGCGGCGATCGCCATCCGCTCGAGGTCCTCGGGCGCGAGCGGCGAGCGCGCATCGGCGGCGGCGAGCCGATCGAATGCGTCTGCCCACGCATGACGATCGAACGCTGCTCGCGCCTGCGAGCGAGCTCCTCATCGATGGTCGCGGAAGCCATCACCACCCAGTCTCCGCCGTCACGGTCCTGACGTCGCCGCCGTCCGGGGAGCCGGTTTTCATGCTACCCCGAGGCGTAAAGCCACCGGTACCGTGACGCTTTACAGCCAGCCGCGCCGCCGGAAGTACGCGACGAGGACGATGAGCAGGACGCCCATCAGCAGCATGATCCCGAGGAATGCGAACTGCTGGCCCTCACCCGGGACCGGCACATTCATGCCGAAGATGCTCGCGACGAGCGTCAGCGGCAGGAGGACGACGCTCGCCGCGGTCAGGATCCGGAACGAGTCGTTCAGCCGGTGCGACAGAACCGATTCGTTCGTCGACTCGAGTGCCTCGATGACCTCCTTGTAATTCTCGAGCGTGTCCCAGATCCGCTCGGCGGCGTCCGAGATGTCGTCGAAGTAGATCTCGAGCTCTTCCTGGAGATAGCGCTGCTTCGTGCGTTCGAGGTCGCGAAGCACGGCGCGCTGCGGCCGCACGATCCGCCGGAAGTTGATGATCTCCTGCTTCGCCTCCGAGATGTCGCGGACGATCTCGGACGAGCGGCCTTCGAAGATGTCGTCCTCGATCCGGTCGAGCTTGACGGCCATCTTGCGGAGCATCGGGAACGACGCGTCGACGCAGGTGTCGACGATCTTGTAGAGCAGGTAACCCGAGCCCTTCGAGAACGTCGCCTCGCGAAGCTCCTCCTTCTCCCGGTACCGTTCGAACATCGCAGCCAGCGGCGGAAGCGGGATGTTCGGCAAGCGTGATCAGGTAGTCGGGACCCATGAAGAGATCGAGCTCGGCGGTCAGGATCCGTCCCGACTCCTTCTCGTACATCGGGAAGTGCAGCACGATGAACACGTATTCGTCGTACTGGTCCAGCTTCGGGCGGTTGTTCCGGGAGTAGACGTCCTCGTAGTCGAGCGGATGGAACTCGAAGTTGGTCTCGAGCCAGTCCCGATCCGCAAGCCGTGGTGTCTCGATGTGGATCCAGCGGATGCCGGCCGCCTCGATGATGTCGGGCGTACGCAACGGCATCGACGGCGTCGCCTGCGCCGGCGGCGCCCGGCAGACGGCGGCCGCGCGGTCGGGGGAGCGGCCGTGGTCGTGGGAGCGCGATGTTCGGCACGGCGCCATCGTAGTCGCGCCAGCCGAGGCGCCGAACCGGTCGCCGCTGACGGCCGGGTGCCGCCGGCGGGCTGCGCTCGGCCGGCTGCTGGGGCGGACCGGTCGCGATGCTCGACGCGCGCGGCGCACACGAAAGCGCCCGAAGGAACTGGGGGAACCAACCTTTCCGCCGGGTCCTCAAGCTCCGAACAAGTCCGGAGTCCGAGGTCGCCGCCGGGTCCCTCGCCCGCGAGCCTTGCGGCTCCCGAACCTGGTTCCCGGGACCGTTCCGTGGATCGCTCCCCGGTCCGGTCTGGCGGTTCTCACTGCCCCTTCGGGCAAGACGAAATGTATCTGCCGGGGCACGAGCCGCGACAACGGCCTTATCCACGAGTTGCCCGCTGGTATCGTCAGACTTATCCCCGAGCTTGAAATGCGTGTGGACGGGATGTGGATACTCGTAGCCGGGAGGTGTGGTATGGGACGTCTGCTTGAGCGGCTCACGAGGGCGCAGGATGGCTGGGCCGTGCCGCTCGGGGACTTCAACCACCGCTGGCTGAGCGCACTGTTCCGGCCGCTTGGGTCCGGTCAAGGACTGGCTGAATGGCTCGTGGCTCGGCCACCCGCTGCACCCGGCCGCGACCGACATCCCGATCGGCGCGCTCCTCGTTTCGGTCGTCCTCGACCTCCTCGGCCAGCCGGCCGCGGCTGACGTCGCACTCGTCGCGACGATCGTGTTCATGCTGGCCGCGGCGGTGACGGGCGCGGCGGACTACGCCGACACCGACGGCGCACGCCCGTGTTCGGGCGACCGTCCATTCGACGCTGATGGTCGTCGCCCTGCTGCTCCTCGTGATCTCGCTCGGTATCCGCGCGACGAACCCGACGGACCGGACAGTCCCCGATCGTCGCTCTCCCTCATCGGCTTCCTGATCGTCACCGCCGGGGCGTACGTCGGCGGCGACGTCGTGTACGTGTTCGGGAACATGGTGAGCCGTCACGCATTCCGCGGAGCCGGCGGCAAATGGCTGCGCCTGGACCTGGGAGACGTCGCCGACCTCGCGACCTTGCCGGAGGCCACGCCGACCAAGGCGAAGGCCGGGGTCAACGACCTCGTCATCGTTCGCATGGGCGACACGTTCCACGCGCTGCACTCGGTCTGCTCCCATGCCGGAGGCCCGCTGACCCAGGGCAAGGTCGTCGACGGCTGCATCGAATGCCCCTGGCACGGCAGCCGCTTCCGGCTGACCGACGGCCACGTCCGGCGCGCGCCGGCGCTGTACGACCAACCGCTGTACGAGATCCGCGCTGCGGACGCGGGCGGCTACGAGGTCCGCCGGGTCGGCCTCGTAGGCCGGTGCATCGCGCGGGGATCCGTGGGCGTCATCGTCATCCCCGATCCGAGCCTCGTCGTCCTCGTCGGGCGCGGCGGGGTCCGGCAAGTCGACCTTCGCCGCCCGCCACTTCGCACCGATCGGAGATCCTCTCGTCTGACGCGTACAGGGGCCTGATCTCGGGGAACGAAGCCGATCAACGCGCGACCCGGGCCGCGTTCGGAGCCCTCCATCGCCAGCTGCGGGCGCGCCTGATGGCCGGCCGGCTCACCGTGGTCGATGCCACGAACGTCGAGCGCACGGCCCGACGGCCCCTCGTGGCCCGCGCTCGCGCCGCCGGCCTGCCGGCCATCGGCAGTCGTGCTCGACCTGCCGGCTTCCGTGGTCCTCGGCCGGAACGCGGGCCGCGATGGCCGGGTGGTCGACGAAGCCGTCGTGCGACGCCATCTCGCGCCACCTCCGTCGGTCACTCGACACGCCGGGGGCGACGCTTCCGAGACGAGGGCTTCAGCGAGGTCATCGTCCTGCGCGACCCCGGCGGAGGTGGACAGCCCTTACGCGTCCGTCGGGACCCTTTCTGACGACTCGCCCGAACGGCCGCGCCCGGATCTCGACCCAGATCCCGTTCGCGACGTAGATATCGGCGCGGGCGATATCGAGTGCGGCCGCCTCGTCAGCCGCTCGAACGAGCATCACCGAGGACGACACGTCGAGGAACGCGCCCGACTCGATGATCGACACCGGCGTCGCGTAGGTCGACCAGCCGGGCGAGATGGCGAGCCCGGAACGGGCCGCGGGTCTCGGCGGCGTCGGGCGCGTACGTCGCCTCGACCAGCCAGACGGCTTCGATGGCGACATCGCGTCGGCAGGTCGGTCATGCGTCGTCTCCCTCGCTGGCGGGTCGCCGAGTCTACGCGGTCCCGGCCGCGATACACGCGATCGCGGCGACCGCGAGTCCGATCCCGACCGCGTGCGAGCGGGTCACGCGCTCGTGCAGGACCAAGGCCGCGAGGACGACCGTCGTGACCGGGTAGAGCGACGACAGGACCGCGGCGACCGCCAGCGCACCGGTCTGGACGGCGAGGATGAACGCACCGTTGCCCGCCATGTCGAGGACTCCGACGCCTGCGATCGCAGGCAGCAGGCCGCGCGCCGGTCGCCAGGCCGACCGAGTGACCAGGATCACGGCAACGACGAGCACCGCCTCGGTCGCCCGCATGATCGTCAGCGGTCCGAACGCATGGCCGTCGCTGATCTGGGCGAGCAGCACGCTCAACGAGCCGAGCGCGGACCCCGGCGACGAGGGCGAAGCCGATCCCGGATGGTCCTCCGCCGCCGTCGTCGATACGCGAAACGAGAACGACCGCGACGATCGCGAGCGCGATCCCGACGAGGACGAGCGGTGCCGGGGCGCCCTCCGTCACGATGCCGGCCGACGACCGGGATGATCGCCGCCAGTACGCCGGTCACCGGTGCGACAATCGCCCATCCGTCCGACCGCGAGTCCGCGGTAGAGCGCCGTGATGCCCGATGCCGCCGGCGATCCCGGCCGCGACGCTCAGAAGGAGATCTGTCGCCGGCCGGGATGGGCTCGGCCCGGACGACCGTCGAGGACCAGGGCGATAGCCATCCCGACGAGCTGTGAGAGGAGCACGACGCCCGAGAAGCGGGCTGCGACGCGTCAGCAGACCGCCACCGAAGTCGCCGGCTCCCCACGTGACCGCCGAGACGAGACCGAGGACGACCGTCGCCGCCTCGGCCGAGAGGACGTCGTTCAGGCCTTCCGCCTGGATCCGGCCGCGGTCGCCGCCCGGCGCGGCGCGTAGCGGCGGTCGTTCGTGGGCCGGGGCAGCCGATATCGAGTGCCGTCGGCCCGATAAGCTCGACCACCCGGTCGGCCGCCTCGTCGTACCGGGACGACGTCGTCAGGTAGATCACCTGGAAATCGGACGCGATCTTCTTGAGCAGCTCGACGGCCCGGCGGCCCGGACGTCGTCGAGCGTGACGAACGGATCGTCGAAGACGAGCGGCGGCCGCCGGTCGCCGGTCACGAGGCGGACCAGGCCGAGACGAGCGACGAGGTAGACGAGGTCGAGCGTGCCCTGGCTCAGTGACGAGACATGGACCCAGTCGCCCTTCTCGGGCGCATGGACCTCGATGTCGAGCGTCTTGTCGTCCACCCGCACCCGGCGGTACCGGCCACCCGTCACGGTCGCGAGGTCGCGGACCATGTGGGCCTCGAGATAGCGGGTGGCGCTCTTCATCGTCGCCTGCTCGGCGCGCTCGATGGCACGAAGGGTCGAGTCGAGGACGCGCTGGCGACGCTGGAGCGCGGCGAGCTGCTCGCGCCACGTCGCCAGCCGCTCGGCCTGCGCGGCGACCTGCTCGGCATCGACCGGCATTCGCCTCGACCCGTGCGCGGGCGTTCGCCTCGTCGTTGCGGGCGCGTTCGAGCGCCGCCTTCCTGGTCGCGAACCTCCACCTCGAGGCGCTCCCGGGCACGGGGCTCCTTGGCGATCGGTCCGAGAGCGTTGAGGGCACTTGGTCTTCTGCTCGATCTCGAGCGCGGCCGCGTCGCGCAGTTCGCGGCAGCGTCTCGGTCGGGACCTTGCCGACGAGCCCGTCGAGCTGGGCCGCGAGCCGGCCCATCTGGCCGACGTGCGCCTCCTCACGGGCGAGCAGGTCCTCGGCCTCGGCGATGGTCGGCAAGCCGATCGCACCGAGCTGCGCGCTCGGCGTCCGCCTCGGTGACCTTGAGCTCCGCCTCCATCTCGGAGCGGCCGCGGAGGCGCCGGTCGATCTCGACGTCGCGCATCTGGGCGTGCGTCCGGGCGCTGCGCCGCAGCCACCACGCGACGAACGCGAGGGCCAGGCCGACGATCGCGACGATCGCGCCAACGAGCTGGATCAACGTGCCCGTCGTGAACAGGCCGAGCGCCTCGGCCACGACCGGACCGACGGCGATGAGCAGCCCGATCACCACGAGCGCGATCGACCAGCGCGACAGCGGCCGCCAGGTCGGCTCCGGGGCGACATCGAACTTGACCTCGACCTCGTCCGCCAGGGCGGCCTTCAGCTCGCGGATGCGGCCGTCCAGCTTCCGAAGCCGCTCGACTGCGGTCTTGATGACAGGCAACGGGTTCGGTGACGGGTGGGTCGTGGCGAGAACGTCGCGATCTCGCCGGACCGTCCACGGCCTGGTGATAGCGGTCGTACCGCTCCTGCGCGGTCGCTCGCTCGGCCAGGATCCGCTCGGCCTGACGAGCCTTCTCGAGGAGGCTGCGTCGTTCCGCGAGGGCGGTGTCGGCGTCGGCGCGGCGCTCACGCGCGGAGGACAGCGCGTCGCGGTCGCGCTCGCAGCTGGGCCAGCGCGAGCTCGCCCTGCTGGACGGCCGTCGCCGGCCTGCTCGACGGCCTGCCTCGGCGACCTTGAGCCGGCCGGGGTTCTTGTCGCCCTTGGTCGTGAGCTCGTGGAGCGCCCGCTCGAGCTTCTTCTTGGCCCGGCTGGTCCCCCGGTCCGCGCCGCTGATCGAGGCCTGGAGCCGGTCGCGGAGCGCACCCTCGTCACGCGACAGGTCGCTCAGCTCATGGTGATGGACCGAGGCCGTCGCCCGGAAGAATCCTTCGGTCGGGAGTCCGGTCAGCTCGGCCATCACCTGGTCGGCGAGCGTGGGGTCGATGATCGTCTGGCCGTCGTAGACGAGCTTGACGGTGCCCTTTCGAGCCCGCGAAGGTCTTCTCGAGGGTGCCGATCTTCTGGCCGTCCTCCTCGTCCTGCTCGAAGTCGATCGCGATCAGCGAACGGGCGTCGGCTGGTGCGCGCCCACGGTCGGATCGCCTCGAGCTCGACGGCGGTGCTGGTCGCGCGCCGGGTGATGCGCGAGCTCGAGCGCGCGCTGGACGGTCGACTTGCCGGCCTCGTTCGGTCCACGCACGACGGTCAGACCAGGCGCGAAAGCCGATGTCGAACGTCCGGTATCGACGGACGTCGCGGCCGTGGAGGCGGCGGATCCTCACAGCGACACCTCGTGACCGCCGAGGAGGAGACGGCCGAGTCGAAGCGCATCCCGTGCCTCGGCGGCTTCGGCGGTCGATCCGGACGCTTCGAAAGCTCCGGATCCGGCCTTCGAGGTCCCGGATGAATGCGCCGGCGATCGTGTCCGGCGACGGCAGCGGCCCTTCGGTCAGTGCGGGCGTCGACACGTCCCGGACGCGGACCTTCAGGAAGCCCGGCGCGAGCGCCGTCTCGATCTCGTCGATATCGAAGTCGAGCTCGTCGGGCCGGACGCCGTTGAGACGGACGTCGAGGACAAGATCCGGGTCCGACCGCTTGGCGAGCGACACGATCAGCGCCTGCTGCGTCTTCAACGGTCGCGCGTGTCGATCGTCACCTTTTCGAAGCGCGTCCGGCCCACGCTGGCGCTCCTGGACCTTGACCGAGCGACCGGTGCCGACCTCCTCGAGCTCGACGAGCAGGACCTTGCCGGCGCCGTCCTGGTCGAGGGCGACCGCCTCAGGAGCGCCAGAGTAGGCGTACGTCACGCGGCCGGCCTTGCCGGTCTGCGCCGAGTGCCAGTGGCCGAGGGCGAGGTAGTCGAGCCCGCTCGCGGCGATCTCTTCCGTCGTGACGACGACCTCGTCGCGGTCGGTCCGGCCCGGGATCGCGATCGACCCGTGGACCAGGCCGACGTGCCAGCCGGCGACCGGCATGTCGGCTGTGACGATGCCCTCGAGCGGGCTGTGTGGCGCCCGTTTGGTGGCGAACACGCGGGCCGCGACGATCAGATCGCAGGCCGCGCAGGTGGATCCAGCGCCGCTCCGGGTCGAGGACCGTGACCATGTCGTCGTCGGCCTTGCTGCCGGCCATCGCCGGCGAGGTCGTAGGCCCGGTAGATCGACGCACGGTCGTAGACGTCGTGGGTGCCCGGGATGATCACGGTCCGGATCTTCGCGCTTCGCCCAGTCGCTTGAGTTCGGCCGCGACTCGCTCGACGGAGCGGCGCGGCTGGACGTTGGAGTCGAAGAGGTCGCCGGCGATCAGCAGCACGTCGACCTTCTCGGCGATCGCGAGATCGACCGTCGCCCGGAAGGCGGCGAACTGCCGCTCGCGCTGGGTCGCGGCCTGTTCGCCGAGGTCGTCGTGGCGGGCGCCGAGATGGACATCGGCTGTATGGATCAGCTTCAGCATCCGGTGCGGCTGTCCCCCTGCGCGGTCATGGTCGGCACGACGACGTGGAGGTCGGCTGGACCGATCCGACCCGCCGGCGGCGATCCTGGGCGAGTCGCGAGCGAGGCGCCCCCATGACTCCTCGCTCGCCGTCTCCACTGTCGCTCGGCATTGTGACAGGTACGGTGTCACGGTCGCCACCCCGCCGAAGCGGATGCGGGGCCGGGGCGCACCGGCGACTCCCAGGACGCGGTCCGTTCATCCGGCGCGGTGTCCTTTTGGCCTCCGGCCGGTGTCCTTGACGGCCTGCGTCCTGCTGCGGCCGACCCCGCCGAACCCCGCCGCGACCGACGCGCCGGCGCACCCCCGCTGAACCCGCGGGCGACGGCTGCAACGCGCAGCCGCCCGTCGGCGCACCTTCCTGAACCCACGGCCCACGGCTGCAAACGCCGCTGGAATGATTTCCTGCCCATTTTCGAGAGGCGTTGTATCCTCCCGGTCACGACACCGGTGCGCCCCGAAACAGGGACTCCACATCGGCACCTGGGCGCGCGGCCCCGGCATCTCAGAGCCAGACACGCACGACCCGACCGCCGATGCGGCCGCCCTCGAGAAGGCGCGCCAGCAGTTGAAATCGGTTGGAGGGACAACGTGACTTACGTCGACAGAACCCTGTCCTGCGTCGATTGCGGAGTGGAATTCATCCATTCGGCGGCCGATCAGGAGTACTACGTCCAGAAGGGTTTCGTCAGCGATCCGAAGCGCTGCACGAGCTGCCGCGCAAGCCGACGAGCGAGTCGCGACACCGGCTACGACGTCCGCGAGATCGGCGGCCCGCGAGGGTACGAACGCGGTGACGACCGTCCGATGCGCGAGTACTTCGCGGTGCTTTGCTCATCCTGCGGCAACCAGGCGCAGGTCCCCTTCAAGCCGCGGATGGACCGCCCGGTCTACTGCTCCGACTGCTTCCGGACGGTCAAGCCGGACTGATTCACCGCACGCCCGGTGGGTCCTGCCAGGTCCTCTGGGAGGAAGCCGGCGCGGCCTCTCGCGCGCGGGCGTTGTTGACCCGGAAACAACGGAATCGCGGTCGGCGCCTGAGTGCGTCGCCGTCAGTGTTTCGAAACGGTGCTTCGTTGACTGGGAGACGACGGATCTCGGGCCTGGAGCGCCCCTGAGGCCGATTCCGAGGTCTCGACCGGGGTTTCGTTGACTGCCAGACGACGGATCGGCGTCCTGGCGCCCTCGAACCCGGTCGGCGGCCCGTCGACGGGGTTTTCGTTGACCGCCAGACAACAGATCGCCGAGCGCTTCGGCCGGAGCTTCTGAGCGCCGAGACCGGCCGCCTCGACCGCGATTTCGTTGACCGCCAGACGACGGATCAGCGCCCCGAGGGCTCCGGACCCGGCGCCGGCTCCTGTTCGACCCCAAACGACAGGCGGCCTCCTGCTGGGAATCCGGACACTGCGACCGGCCCCGACCGTGCGTCAGAGCCGGAAGCTCTCGCCGGCTCGGTAGCGGTCGCGGTGACGGCCGCGCCAGACCGTTACGCGCGAGCGGCCGTGGACCTGCCACGATCCGTCGCGGCCGATGACCGCCGTCTCCTCGTCGATGCCGAGCACCGAGGAGCCGTGCGGCGCCTGCAGCGCGATCAAGGCGGACAAGCGGCTCGGGCCAGGCGTCGTAATGGGGAACGACCGAAGCTCCCGCGGAACGAACCCCAGTCCTTGCCGCCACCGCAACGGCCATGGCGCGACCCGAGCCCGAAAATCGAAGGCGTGTCCAGCGAGGACCATCGCCCCGGCCGAACAGCCCGGCGACGACCGCGCCGCGCTGGTGTGCGGCCCCAAGGGCGCGGCCGGCGGCGCTCCCGGACAAGCACCCCGAGCAGGTAACCGGGTTTGCCGCCCGACAGATAGATGAGGTCCGCCTCTCCGATCGCCTGGGCCGCGCCGGGATCGTCGGCGCCGGCGCGATCGCGGACGAGGACTGGCTCGACCTCGGCGCCGAGTTCGCCGAAATGGGCGACGCCCATGGTCGCCCAGCGGATGAAGACGTCCTCGCCGTCAGGGTACGACGCGGTCGGAAGGATCACGACACGAGGCCTCGAACGACCCGTCATGGCCGAGCAAGGCGGCGTCGAAATCGGTCATCGCGGGAAGGAACTCTCCGGCGCCGACGAGCGCCACGGGTCCGGGCATGGCCGTGAGTCTATCGAAGGCCGCACGCGCCGATGACGTCGGCCATGACCCACCGCGCGTCGGCGATGCCCCGCCGAGATGACCCGGCGGCGCTTCTGCGAGACTTCCGCGGATGACCTCCCGACAGCGCTGGACCCTCGTCGCGACCATCATCGGGTCGGGCGCCGTCTTCCTCGACGGGACCATCGTGAACGTGGCCCTCAAGCAGATCGGTCAGGACCTGCCGGCCTCGATCCTCGGCGTCCTCGAGGGTCAGACCTACGTCGTCAGCGGCTACCTCGCGACGCTGGCCGCCCTGCTGATCCTTGCCGGCGCCCTCGCCGACCACTACGGCAGACGTCGCGTCTACTCGATCGGGCTGGTCGGGTTTGCGGCGACATCGGCGCTGTGCGGTCTTGCCCCGTCGCTCGAATGGCTGGTCGTCTTCAGGCTCGCCCAGGGTGCTGCGGGCGCGTTGCTCGTCCCCGGCTCGCTCGCGCTCATCACCCATGCCTTCGATGACGTCTCTCGCGGCCGCGCGTTCGGCATCTGGGCCGCGTCCACAGCCGGCCTGACCGTCATCGCGCCGGCCCTCGGTGGCCTCCTCGTCGACACCGCCGGGTGGCGCGTCGGCTTCCTGATCAACGTCCCGCTCCTCGCGGTCGCGCTCTTCGCGACGCGTTCGACACGTCGCCGAGTCGCGCGACACCTCCGCGAGCAAACACTTCGACTGGCTCGGGGCGCGTGGTGGCTGTCCTTGCCGTCGGTGGCCTTGCGTTCGGGTCTGATCCGCGGTCAGTCGCACGCCTGGACAGGACACGGCGGCCTGGATCGCGATCGTCGTCGGGACGGTCTGCCTCGTGCTGTTCCCGTGGCTGATGAGCCGGCGCCGCGGACCCGCTGGTTCCGCTCGCGCTGTTTCGCTCGCGCGACTTCGCCTCGGTCAACGTCGCGACGTTCTTCATCTACGGAGCGCTGTACGTCAGCGGCTTCTACCAGGCGGTCGTCCTCCAGGGCGTCCTCGGCTACACCGCGCTCGCTGCCGGCATCGTCGGGATGCCGGCCGGGATCCTGCTGGCCGTGTTGTCGACGAGGATCGGGGACGATGGCCGGCCGGATCGGGCGCCAGACGCTTCCTGCTGATCGGACCGTCGCTCATGGCCGTCGCGGTCCTCTGGTACGCCCGCCTGCCGGCCGATTCGGCGCCGTGGAAGGCGTCGATCCAGGACCCGGCGACCCTCGTCCCGCCGGCGAGCGTCTTCATCGACATCCTGCCGTACGCCGATCCTCTTCGGGATCGGGCTGTCGTGCGTCGTGGCCCCGCTGACGAGCGCGCTGATGGCCTGCGTCCCCGGTCGCTATTCCGGTCTCGGGTCTGCCATCAACAACTCCGTCTCGCGGGTCGGCCAGCCGCTGCTCGGCGCGCTGATCTTCATCGCGCTGAGCGCGACGTACTACGCGACGCTCGGCAACCTTGCGCCCGGGCTCGAGACCGGGTCGACACGAGGTCCAGGCCGCGTTCCAGCCGCTCAATCCTCCGCCCGCCGTCGGCATCGCCGGCGCATGCGGCGGCCGCGACACAGGCGTCGATCGATGCCTTCCACCTCGCGATGATGGCCTGCGCCGGGCTGCTCGTCATGGGCGCGGCGGTCGTGTGGGTCGGACTCCGGGAAGCCGGATATGCGCACGCAGTCGCGCCCGCGGAACGGAGCGCCTGACCGATGACGCGCGACTGGGACGCTCGAACGTACGACCGCGTCGCCGACCCGATGACACGCTGGGGCGCCGCCGTCCTCGATCGGCTGCCGCTCGAAGGCGACGAGCGCGTCCTCGATGCCGGTTGCGGCAGTGGCCGGGTGACGGAGCTGCTCGCGGCGAGACTGCCGCGCGGCCGGGTCGTCGCGCTCGACGGCTCGCCCTCGATGGTCGAAGCCGCCAAGGAGCGTCTCGCGCCGTTCGGCGACCGGATCGAGTACGTCGTCGCCGACCTCGGCAAGCCACTGCCGATCGAGGGGCTCGTGGACGCCATCGTTTCGACGGCGACGTTCCACTGGGTGCCCGACCACGACGCGCTCTTCGCGAACCTCGCCACGGTCCTCGCGCCCGGGCGGCCGGCTGGTCGCACAGTGCGGCGGCTTCGGCAACATCGCCTCGATCCAACGCGTCCTGGCGACGATCGGCGACGGCTGGCTCGGGCCGGTCCATTTCGAGACGCCGCTCGCGACGGCGACGCGGCTCGATGCGGCGGGGTTCATCGACATCGAATGCTGGCTGACCGACGAACCGACCCGGTTCGAGCCCGGCGAAGCGCTCGAGACCTACCTGCGCGACGGTGGTCCTCGGCGCCCACCTCGAGCGTCTTCCGCCGTCGGACCGCGACGGTTCGTGCACGAGGTCGCGTCGCGGCTGCCGGAACCACTGATCGACTACGTCCGCCTGAACATCCTGGCGCGCCGCTCGCGGGCCGAACCGCCGGACCTGACGGCCGAGGCGACCGCCTTCTCCGCGCGTCTCTCGGCATGGACGCATGACGATGTCGAATCAGCGCCGGATGTCGGTGTTGCCGACCCGTCCCTCGGGGCGACTATCTCCCTGCGCCACGGAAGACCTCCGGGCCGCAGAAAGGAGACCTTCGGTGAACACCTACCCGATCCTGGTCGTCAACGATCGCTACGAGTCCGCCATCGCAGACGCCGCAAGCCACCAGCTCGTCGGAGAGCACGGAACAAGCGTCAGCAAGCGAATCGCAGCGGCTGCCGAAGGGCTCCGCCGGTTCCTCGCCAACGACGCGTCGACCATCTCGCTTCCCGCGCTTCGCGACTATCCCTACCGGGGCTGACTCCTCCTCCCAGCCTCCGGCGCTCCTCCCTCCCAAACACGAGACCTCCGCTTCCCTCCCGCGGAGGTCTTCGTGTGTCCGGGAACGTGGCGCCTAAGTGGAGTCACGAGGAGGTCGGCCGGAGTGTCGATGTCTGTGAGCGTCTGCGGCCTTCGGGATCCAACAGGCGCCATTCGGCCTCCGGAACGATCGTCGTCGCGAGCAGCTCGCGAACCGCGCGGAGACGGCGCTCGCCGGCCGCTGTCGCTTGCTGAAGCGGACCGATCGCGGCCGAGCGCCGGATCGCCATCGGAAGCGGTGGGACGTCACGAGCGTGCTCGAGCAGCGCAACATCGACGGCTGGGTCGTCGAGGGCCGCGAGCAAGGCAGCAAGGACGGTCGGCTGGAGCGTCGGCATGTCGCCACCGACCACCAGGCACCTGGAGCCCGTAGCCGCGTCAAGACCGGTCACCAGACCGACCAGCGGACCTTCGAAGTCCGCGGCGTCGTGAACGACGGTGATTCCAGCAGGGAGTGACGCGGCGGCGCTCCGCGCCACGACGACGAGGACCTCGTCCGCAAGCGACGTGACGGCGTCGATGGCGTGCTCCAGCAGCGGCCGGCCGTCGAGCGGCTCGACCAGCTTGTCGCGTCCGAACCGGCTCGACCTGCCGCCCGCGAGGACGATCGCCGAAACGCCGCGCGGCGTCGGTCATCGATGTCGGGGCGGCGTTGGGGTCGTGGCCGGTGCCGGACGGGGCCCGCGGTCCCGGGACGTGGCCGGCTTCCGTCCGCCGGAGGATGGCGCGTCGGTCGAGATCGGCGAGGATCGCCATGACGTATTTCCGACTGGTGCCGGTCGCGTCGCGGAAGGCCGCCGGGGTCAGCGGCTGGCGTCGCCGCCATCGCCAGCGCGCGCGCAGCGAGGTCGCGGTAGGCCGACATCGCGTAGGCCAGGTCGGGCTCGAGCACGACGATCCTCGCCGACCGCTCGAGCTCGCGGATGCCGGCAGGGGTGCATCCGGCTGTCCGCGCGGCGTCGGCGAGTGACGGCGGGGCCGCGACGTTGAGGAGCATTTCGAGGCGGTCCATCGCCGCGGCCAGGAGCGGATCTGGGACCGAACGCCCGGACCCGACTCCTTGCAACCGGACGACCGGCCCGTCGCGGACGATGCGGCCGGCAGCAGCGAGATGCTCGACGGCGGCCGCCGAGGCGTTGGTGGCAGCTGTGCGGTCGATGGTTGCCGCGCGGCGCAGCGTTCGACCGGCTGCGGCGCGAGCGGCGGGGAGGCTCAGGCCATCGGCGCCGGCGGCCTCGACCGCCGAGATGACGGCCGCATCGACTGCTGCGGCGACGTCGGGGGCGAGGACGGCCGAGCCACTGGCGGTCGTACGAGCTCCGTGGAGGTCGAGAAGAGCCGCGTCGTATTCACTCGTCACGGCGTTCGTCGGGCCACCTCCGCCGCCTGGCGCCGCTCGGCGGTCGTCCCTGCCGTCTGGCAGCGGCGCCTCGATCGCGCCGAGGGCCCTCGCCAGCCGGCCCACTCGTTCCGGCGTCTGGCGTCGACGGGAGATCCCCCGGGGTGGCGTCACGTCGAGCACGACCCCGCCGACGATCCTGTCTCCGCCCGAGGTCCGACGAAGGACGAATCGATCGCCCGGTCTCGCCGCAACGGGCGTTGCGAGCCGGACGATCCCGGCCGCCGATCCGTCGGGCAGCTCGATCGCATCCCGGCCGCTCCGACCGACGGCACCGTCGACCGCCGCTGTACCGATATGGACGCGAGCACGAGCACGGTCGGGCAGCGCCCGAGCCAGAGCGGACGAGCAGCCGGTCAGTCGCGACCACGGCTGGATCGTCAGTCACGACGAGGCCGCGGCCAAGATCGTCGACATCGACGGCCGGCGAGGTTGAGTGCCGTCCGGCCGGGTCCGGCGACATCGACCGGGACGCCGTGGACCTCGATGTCGCGGACGCGTACGGCCCGGTCGCCCGGCACCAGCCGGAGTGTCGCGCCGCGGACCAGCGAGCCGCCTCGAAGCGTGCCGGTGACGATCGCTCCACGGCCCTTCACCGCAAACGCGCGATCGATCGGCGAACCGGATCGGGTGGGTGCCTCCGTCGAGGGCGTCGCCCTCGCTGTCATCGAGACGCCGATCGCGTGCGCGGACTCGGCGATCGAGGGCCTCAAGCGCCGTCCGCAAGCCGTCGATGCCGCGCAACGCGCCTCGGTAGCGGTCCCGACCGCCCCGGTTGCGCCCTGCCCCGGAGCCGATCGTCCCGGCCAATCAGGCTCGACGCCAGAAACGGCGACGACGGGTGATCCAGCGAGCGACGTACCGATCAGCATCTCGGCAACCTCGGCGACGACCGCCTCAACCCGGTCCCCGTCGACCACGTCCGCCTTCGTGACGACCGCGATCCCGATGCCGATCCCCAGGGCATCGAGCAGTTCGAGATGCTCGTGGGTCTGCGCACGCGGCCCGTCGTCGGCGGCCACGACCAGCATCGCCGCATCGATCTCGCCGGCGCCGACCAGCATGTTGCCGACGAGCCGGTCGTGTCCCGGCACGTCGACGAAATCGAGCAGCCGACCATCCGGCAGGGTCAGATGGGCGTACCCGACATCGATCGTCATCCCGCGTCGACGCTCCTCCGGCAATCGGTCGGCATCGATGCCGGTCAGCGCCCGGAGCAACGTCGTCTTGCCGTGGTCGATGTGGCCGGCCGTGCCGACGACGACGGTCATCGCAGCGTCAACCGTCGCCGACCGGCGCGCCACGTCCGCGGCCACGTGCACGCGAGGACGCATCGCACGGCGAGAGCACCGGCCAGCGAGCCGTCGTCGGACGGATCGACCGTTCGAAGGTCGAGCACAACGCCGCCACGCTCGAGGCGCCCGACCACCGGCGGGTCGCCCAGCCGGAGCCGTGACGCAAGCGCCGCCGCGCCGGCACCGATGACGACGAGGCCGACCGACGGCAGCGTCTCTCCCGGCAACGAGCCGCCGCCCACGGCCGATGTCGTCTCGATGACCGACGTCCGCTCTCGGACCTCCTGCAGGAAGCCCGTCGCGCAGCTTCGCCGGCCCGCAGACCGAGCGCTTCGATGCTCGTCGCGATCATCCGCCACACGGGGATCTCGGTCGTGGCAAGGCCTGCCCGGTACAGGCCCAGGGTCGCGGCGAGCGCAGCAAGCGTGACCTTCTCCGGCCGCACCGCGCGGGCCAGCGGATCACGGCGGATACGGGCGATCAGGTCGCTGCGTCCCGACGATGAGGCCGGCCTGGGGACCTCCGACCAGCTTGTCGCCGCTGAATGTCACGAGGTCGGCTCCGGCCGCCAGCGCTCGGCCGGGGTCGGCTCGTGAGCCAGCCCGAAGGCCGCCGTGTCGAGCAAGGCGCCGCTCCCGACGTCATCGACGACGATCGCGCCGTGCGCGTGGGCGAGCCGCGCGACCTCGATCGGGTCGGGCGCCTCGACGAATCCGGTCTGCGCGAAGTTCGACGGATGCACCCGAAGGACGACGGTCGCTCGACCCTCGGCCAGCGGCGCTTCGAAGTCTGAGGCTCGCGTTCGGTTGGTCGTCCCGACCTCGATCAGGCGCGCGCCTGTCCGCCGGACGATCTCGGGGATCCGGACGCCGCCACCGATCTCCACGAGCTCGCCGCGCGAGACCGCGACGCCTCGCCTGCCGGCGAGCCCGACCGCCAGAGCCAGTGCCGCCGCGTTGTTTACCGTCACGAGCGCATCCTCGGCGCCCGTCAGCGCGATGAGGTGCGTTTCGGCGGCGCGAAACCGCGGCCCTCGGTGGCCCTCGTCGCGATCGAACTCGAGCAGCGAGTAGCCGCAGCCGCTCGAGTCGCCGCTTCGATGGCCGCCCGCGGCCAGGGAGCCCGGCCGAGGTTCGTGTGCAGGATGACCCCGGTCGCGTTGATGACAGGAGTGAGGCCGCTGCGCGAGCGGATCTGCGAACGCCGCGAGGCGGCCGGCGACGTCCTCGGCGAGCGTGTCGACCATTCGGGCCGGCTCACCGGCTGCCAACCGCCCGCGTTCCTCGGCGATGACGTCGCGCGCCACCGAGGTCAGCGCGCTCGGCTCGGTCGCGCCGGGCACGAGAGGCCGGCTCGCGGTCAGGACGCGCTCGACACTCGGCGGCCTGGTGCGCTCGGTCGGCATCGATCCTCCGTGGCGGGAGCGCGTGGGAGTCGAACCCACCGCGCCGCGCCGAGCGCCGCGCCACTGGTTTTGAAGACCAGGGGACCCACCGGGACCCGACCGCTCCCACCGCTGATGGTATCGCGTGCACACGGCCGTCCCACCGCCGCCGCCTGGCGCACAAAGGGCGCCGCCCCGCATCGCCCTATCATCGATCGCGTGACCGCCCTCGAACCGAGATCGCTCCGGCTGACCGAGATGACCGACTGCGGCGGCTGTGCGGCGAAGCTCGGCGCAGATCTCCTCGCAGATGCGCTGGCCGGTCTCGGCGCCGAGGCTTCAGCGGCCGCGCCCGACGAGTTGATCGCCGGCCTGAACCCGCCCGACGACGGTGCCGTGTACCGCGTCAGCGACGACCTCGCGATCATCGGGACTGTCGATTTCTTTCCGCCGCTGGTCGACGACCCGCGGACGTTCGGCGAGATCGCGGCGGCGAACGCGTTGTCGGACGTCTTCGCGATGGGCGGCCGCGTCCTGTTCGCGCTTTCGATCGCGGCATTCCCCGAGGACCTGCCGGGCGACACACTCAAGGAGATCCTTGCCGGCGCGGCGGCGAAGGTCCGCGAGGGCGGAGGCACGCTCGCCGGCGGACACACGATCCGTGATGCCGAGCCCAAATACGGACTGGCGGTGATCGGCGCGGCCCACCCCGACCGTCTGCTCCGCAAAGGGTCGGCCAAGCCGGGCGACCGTCTCGTGCTGACGAAACCGCTCGGCACGGGCGTGCTCCTGTCGGGCTCCCGCGCGGGCAGAACCGCCGATGACGACCTCAAAGCCGCGATCGAATCGATGCGGCGTCTCAACCGCGCCGGCCGCGGACGTCCTGGTCGCGGCCGGCGTCGCGGCCGCCACGGACATCACCGGGTTCGGGCTCCTCGGTCACGCCCTCGAGATGGCTCGCGGGTCAGGCACGCGCTTCGTCTTCGACGCAGACGCCCTTCCCTACCTCGCGGGCGCCCTGGCGCTCGCGCGCGACGGCATCGAGACGGGCGGCGCCAGCCATAACCGGCGCTTCGTCGCGAATTTCCTGACCGTGGGTCCAGGCGTGGCTCAGGAAGTCGTCGCGCTCGCGCACGACCCGCAAACCTCGGGCGGCCTCCTCGCCGCGATCCCCGCCGACGACGTCGCCCGAGTCGACGCCGCCCTGGACGACGCCGGAGTCGAGCACTGGTGGATCGGCGAAGTCACCGACACTGGCGACTCTGAAAACCGCGGAGCCGTGGAGCTTCGCTGACCGCGGCCTCACACCGCCGGGGCGACCACCGGTAATCCAGCCGCGCGAGCAGCCGCGGCAAGCCGCTCGTCGTACGTCACAAACGCGTCCAGCGACCCGCCGAGATCCAGCGCCGTCGCGAGATGGATCGCATCGAGCGTCCTGACAGTCCACGGCTCGATGGCCGCGGCGCGATCGCGCGACCACCGCGTCGCATTCGATGACCGTCGATCGAGTCGAGGACTTCGTCGAGCCGACCAGGGTCGTGCGCCCGTCGGCCTGCCGCCCGGCGCGTCTCGACGACGCCGATCCGACTCGTCACGACCCTCTCGCTCTCGACAAACCAGCGAAGCATCGCCTCTGAACCAGGTTCGGCGACCACGAGCTTCACGAGCGCCGACGCGTCGATGTACGAGAGGTCTGTCACCGCGAGTCCTCGTCACGCATCTCCCGCAGGATCGCTCCGAGGGGCACTCCGGGGATTCGCGGCGGCGGAGACAGGTCCTTGTGCGACCGTCGCGACGAGACCGCGCGTCCCTCGGCGATAAGCCGGTCGAGCGGATCGCACGCGCCGAGGTTCGGCACCAATCGCGCGACCGGGTGTCCGTGCTCGGTCACGGCGAAGGCCTCGCCCCGTTTCACCCGGTCCAGATACACGGACAGGTTCTGCCGAAGTTCCCGGACACCGACTGATTGGGCCTGAGCGGTCGCGCGTCATGTAGCACACGGTAGCACATCGGAACGACCCGACGCCAGCCCCGGATGACGATGGCACGCAGAGTCGGAGGCGACGCCACCGACTGCCTACAATGGCGGGACGGGGATCCGGCGCGACCGCTGGTCCCGTGCGAGGGGAGTCCGCGATGCGACGCTTCATCGTGGAGGTCGTCATCGACGCCCTCCTGCTGTTCTTCATCGCCCTGTTCCTGGGCGTGTTCTCGGTCTCCCAGCCGTTTCCGTTCGGCACCGGATCCGCCCCGATCATCGCGCTGCGCGGCGCCGGGATCATCGGCTTCCTGTCGGTGGCAGCGATCCTGATCCTCGTCAATCGGTTCGCGCGACCGGTCCTCGTGGCCCTCACCGGCCGCCTGCTGTTCTCGACGATGGGCTTCTTCGTCGTGATCATCAACGCGATCGCGTTCTACATCACGAGCATCTTTGCCCCGATCAAGATCGTCACCGTCGCACAGCCCGAATGGCTGTGGATCATCGTTGCCGCCGCCCTGTACACGGGACTGTCGACGGTGGCGGACGCGGTGCTCGGTCTCAATCGACCCACGCTGGGGCCGGATCGCAGGTTCGGCTTGTGGACGACGCTGGAGTCGCTGCCCACGCCGCGACGGAACGTGATCATCGAGAACCTGCGCCTCCAGCAGGTCTACGACGCGATCTACACCACCAGCCTCGACATCGCCCTCGCCGACACGCCGATCGGAGAGGTCCGTCGCTGGTTCGGATCGCGAGTCCTGGGTGAGCCGGACGACCTCGCCGAGGCGACAGGTCCGCAACGGATCCGGTTGATGCTCCAGCAGCTGGGGCCGACCTACGTGAAGATCGGCCAGATGGCGGCCAGCCGGGGCGACATCCTGCCGCCGGAGTGGATCGCCGAGCTCTCGAAGCTCCAGAGCGACGCCGGCCCGTTCTCCTACGAGGACGTCGTCACGATCGTGACAAAGGAGTTCGGGGCGCCGCCCGAAGCCCTCTACGCGACGTTCGACCCGGTCCCCTTCGCGGCTGCGTCGACCGCGCAGGTCCACGAGGCGACCCTTCACGACGGGACCCTCGTCGCCGTCAAGGTCCAGCGACCGCGGATCCTTGCCAAGACGAAAGCCGACCTCGGCGTGATCCAGGAGCTGGCGGGCGTCGCCGAGCGGCGCCTTGCGATCGCCCGCAAGGTCGGGGCGCGGGCGGTCGTCGCCGAGTTCGCGGCGGGCGTCCTCAAGGAGCTCGACTACCGCAACGAGGCCTATCACGCGCTCCGGCTGGCCGACGGGATGAAGCGCTTCCCCGACGTCCACGTCACCACGGTCTACGACGAGCTGTCGGGCCAGCGCGTCCTCACCATGGAGTTCGTCAAGGGGATCAAGATCTCGAATTCCGACGAGCTGCAGGCGGCCGGCTTCGACACCGCCGCGCTCGGGAGCGTGTTCATCCGGGCGATCATCAAGCAGGTCCTGATCGACGGCTTCTTCCACGGCGATCCGCACCCGGGCAACGTCTGGGCCGCCCCGGCGTCGAAACAGATCGTCTTCCTGGACCTGGGGCTGGTCGGTCAGCTCAACCAGCAGCAGCGGATCGATCTCCTTGGGCTCATCTACGCGATCAAGGAGGTCGACATCAATGGCATCGCGCGACGGGCTGCTCGCGCTCGGGAAGCCGACCGCGAAGCTTCGACGAAGCCGGGTTCCGTGCCGACATCGATCGCCTCGCCCGCCAGTACCTGATCTACGGCAAGGTCGATTCGCTGGGCCAGGCGATCGGCGCGTTCCTGGGCGCCGTCTTCAACAACGGCCTGCTGCTCGACAGCCAGCTGACGCTGGCGATGAAGGCCGTCATCCAGGCCGAGGAGACAGCTCGCGCGCTGTCCTTCGACATCGACCTGGGCGCAGGCTGCCGTCGCCGAAGCGCGGGCTGCGCTGCTCGAGTCGCTGACGGCCGATCGCATCCAGAAGGAAGTCCAGTCGAGCGCCATCCGGATCGGCAAGGAGCTTGCCCGCCGGGCACCGAGCCTCGAAGGCGCGGCGCTCAAGTGGCTCGACATGTTCAACCAGGGCAAGCTGACCGTCGAGGTCGACACCAAGGGCCTCGAACGGTCGCTCGCGGGAATCAACGGACTCGGGCGGCAAGCGACGGTCGGAGTGATCGTCGTCGGCCAGCTGATCGGCACCGCGATCGTCATGGCGATCCTGCTCCAGCCGTCGCTGGTCCAGTTCCAGAGCGTCGCGTACCTCGCGATGATCGCCTTCGGCGTGACGTTGATCGTCAGCTTCATCGTCCTGTTCCGGGTGTTCCTCGCGCCAGGCGACCGCGACGGGTAGATCACTGCGCGCAGGCCCGCGCGTCAGCCGGCGGTCGCGTCGTCCTCAGCCAGCAGCCGGTAGAGGCTGCGCCGGGCCTCGGTCAGGACTGCGCGAGCCGCTGCCTGGGCGGCCGCGGTGCCCACCCGATCGACCTGGATCGCGGCGATCCCGAGTTCCCGCGCGAGACCGCGAAGGTCTTCGCCGCGGCTTCGCCGCGGCTCCATGGACGGTCGGCGCGGGATGGCCTCGGCTGCGGTCCGACCGGCCTCGGTCAAGGCGAACGTCCGGCGACCGTCGCGGTCCTCGACCGTGACGAGCCCCTCGTCTTCGAGCTGCTGGAGGGTCGGATAGACCGATCCGGCGCTCGGGCGCCAGCGGCCGCCGCTGCGCTCAGCGAGGTCCTGCATGACCTGGTAGCCGTGCATCGGCTGCTCGGCCAGCAGCGCCAGGGTCGCCTCGCGGATCGCGCCGCGACGCGAGTGGAGCCGGCCGCGCGGGCCGTGACCGTGATCGGCGTCGGGCCGTCGATGGCCGCGGTGTCGGCCACGGCGAGAGTTCGTCGAGACCGTCGAGGCCGCGCGGACGTCGGGAGCCGGGTGACTCGATCGAGATGGAAAGACCCCGGTGTCGCCGAGGTGCATGGGTGTGCGGTCGATCCCCTCGGGAGCGGCCGCGATGTTGGTTCGAAGTGCATTCGATCCTTTCGGTGGTTGGTTGGTGCTGGATTGCGCTATCACGATATATCGTGTTGTAGCGGTTGTCAAGCCGGGCTCCGTCAATTGCTGGTCACACGAGCGTTCGTCACGCGGGTTCGCGGCGCCGTCCGCGCGCACGCACGCTCGCGACGCGGCGCGACGACGAGGATTCCGTGACAGACGCTCGTCACACGGGCAAACGACAGCGGATTCGCTGACGAACGCTCGCCGGGAGAGCATCTGTCACAGATCACGGCCCCGCGACCGCTCCCGGCTGCCGCAGCGCTACACTCCCCGTGTCGTCAACCGCAGGAGGCCACCTCGTGGCAAAGCCCTACGTGAGACTGACCCAGCCCCTCGTGCGAGACACGAAGGGTGGCGAGCTCCGACCAGCGACCTGGGAGGAGGCGCTCGCCAAGACCGTCGACGGGTTCCACGCCGCGAAGGCGGCACACGGCCCGACGACATTCGGCACCTTCAGCTGCTCGAAGGCGACCAACGAGGTCAACTTCGCGGCGCAGAAGTTCAGCCGGGCGGTCCTGGGCAGCAACAACATCGACAGCTGCAACCGGACGTGACACGCCCCTAGCGTCGCCGGTCTGGCGACAGTGTTCGGTGCCGGTGGCGGCACAAGTTCATACCGCGAGGCCGAAGAGACGGACCTGATCGTCCTGTGGGGCAGCAACGCCCGCGAGACGCATCCGATCTTCTTCCACCACCTGCTCAAGGGCGTCCGGAACGGGGCGCGCCTCTACGCGGTCGACCCCCGGCGGACGTCATCGGCCGAATGGGCAGACATGTGGCTCGGGCTCGATGTCGGGAGCGACATCGCCCTCGCCAACGCGGTCGGTCGCGAGATCATCGCGGCCGGGCTCGAGAACCGCGAGTTCATCGAGCGCGCGACCGCGGACTTCGATGCCTACAAGGCCAAGGTCGAGTCCTACACGCTCGAATACGCCGAGAAGGAGACAGGCGTTCCGGCGCGTGCCATCCGCGACCTCGCCCACGCGTTCGCGACGGCCCCGCGGGCGATGATCTGCTGGACGCTCGGCATCACCGAGCACCACAACGCCGTCGACAACGTCCTCGCCCTCATCGACCTCGTCCTGCTGACCGGGCACGTCGGTCGCTGGGGCAGCGGCGTGAACCCGTTGCGTGGCCAGAACAACGTCCAGGGCGGCGGCGACATGGGCGCCCTCCCCGACCGGCTCCCGGGCTTCCAGCACGTCGAGAACGACGTCCTGCGGGCCAAGTTCGATGACGAATGGGGCGTCGCGGTCCCGCCGACAGCGCGGCTGGCACCTGTCGGGGATGTTCGACGCCATGGAGCGCGGCGACCTGACCGCGGTCTACTGCATCGGCGAGAACCCGGTCCAGTCGGAGGCCGACCAGGAGCGAGCGATCCGGCTGCTTTCGGGGCTCGATCTCCTCGTCGTCCAGGACATCTTCATGACGAAGACCGCCGAGCTCGCCGACGTCGTCCTGCCGGCGACGGCGGCGTGGGCTGAGGCCGAAGGCACAGTGACGAACTCCGAGCGGCGCGTCCAGCGCGTCCGAAAGGCGATCGATGGCCCTGCCGGCGCCCGCGACGACCTCGCGATCATCTTCGACCTTGCCAACCGGATGGGCGCCGGCTGGGGCCGGCCCGACGCCGAAGCGGTCTGGAACGAGGTGCGTCGCCTGTCGCCCGTCCATGCCGGGATGAGCTACGCCCGTCTCGACGAGCTCGGCGGGATCCAGTGGCCGTGCTACGACGAGACCCACCCGGGCGAGCTGTTCCTCCACTCACGCCTCTGGGAGGATCCGGTCCCGGGCAACCGCGTTCCGTTCGTGGCAGTCGACCACGACCCGCCGGTCGACAAGCTCGACGACGACTTCCCGATCCGTCTGACCACCGGCCGGCGCCTGGATTCCTACAACACGGGCGTCCAGACCGCGGGGTACACGTCGCCGCTTCGGCGCGGCGAGAGCCTCGACATCAGTCCCGAGGACGCCGCCGCCTACGGCCTCGCCGACGGCGATCGTGTCCGGGTCGTGTCGCGCCGCGGCCAGGTCGAGGTCCCGGTCCGGATCGACCCCTCGCTTCGGCCCGGGCTTACGTTCATGACGCTGCACTTCCAGGACGACGTGGCGGTGAACCTCCTGACGATCGATGCCACCGACCCGAAGTCCGGCACGGCCGAGTTCAAGGCCACGGCGATCCGCATCGAGAAGCTGAGCGAGGCCGTTCCGGCCTGACGGCACGCCGTTCTTGTCAGTAGGTGCCGTCACCCGCGAGGTGCGAGCAGCCCATGTTTTCGATCAGCGTCGCCGTGACGGTTTCGGCCTCCGTCGGTGTCCCGCTCGGATCCCGACGGCGAGGCGGGTCCGGGCGCGGCGGGCGGAGGGTCGGTGATCGTCGTGGTCGTCTCCGGTCTCGCCGGTCATGATCCGGACGATCATCAGCCAGGCCACGACCAGCGCGAGGCCGAGCAACGCGACCTCGAGGCCGATCGCGAGCCAGAGCGACGACGAAGGCGATGGCCCCGATGCCGATCCGCTCCACGGCCGTCCGATTGCTGCGGACCGTGGAGGACGACGTCGGTCCTGCGATCTCGCGTCGGAGGCCGCCGCAGCGGTCCGCGACGCCGCCGACGGACAGCGGCGCCAGCCGACCGTGACGTCAATCGCACGAGCCACGGCGGTCGGCCTGCGACGTAGGCCACGATCACGAGCGCGACCGTGGCGATGAGGATGATCGTCGTGATCGCCGATCGAAGTCGCGCGAGCACCGAAGCCATGACCGACCGGAGCGCCCCAGCGATCCCCTGGTCGGCGATCCCGCCGGTGACCGCCGAAGGTAGGCTCCGAGCCGAGAACCGCATCGAGGACGAAGGCGATAAGGGTCCCGAGCGCGAGGTAGATGACCATCCGGCGCCGGCGCTGGGCGAGCCAGATCGCGAGCGCGCGCGAGGACGACCGCGAGCGACGATCAGCGCGATGACGACGATGTCGAAGACCTTGACGATGGTCTGCGCGGCCACCAGTCGATCGGCCGGCATCAGCTGGATCGTCCCGAAGTCGGCCGGCAGTGTCACCCCGAGCGCGCACTTCGAGCCGGGCGGCGAGCGCCGCGGGCGCCTCGTCGGTCGTGAGGTCCGGAAGCGTCACGTCGGCCGGGATGAGCCCGATCGCCTGAAGCTGCTCGAGGGCTGCGCCGATGACGGGGAAGACGTCGAGCTGGACGTAGCCGTTGGCAACCGAGATCGCGTCGGACTGGCCGCGCAGCAGCGCGACGACACGCTCGTGGGTGAACGAAAGGGTCGTCGACCAGCGCGGCCTGGACGCGAGGGTCCTGGAGAGCGTTGTCGAGCCGCTTCTCGATCGCCTCCTGGACCGAGACGGTGATCGCTCCCGCCAGCGGCTTGACTGCGTCGGGCAATCGGTTGGCGATGCGCGCCTCGACGCCGAGAGCAGTCACGACCTGTTGCACTGACTCGGGCGGCGACCGGGTCGATGACGGCGGGGTCCGTCACGATGTCGGACGCGAGCGCGGTGAACCGATCCGTGTTGAGCACGACCTGGTGGACCCACAGGCCCAGCGCCGCGAGGACGATCGTCAGGCACGCGAGGACCAGGGCAAGGCCCGAAAGTACGCTCCGGCGGCGTCGCGTCCCGGTCCTTCCGGCACCGCTCGCCGGTTGCGGTGTCGCTGTCATACGCTTCCACTCGACTCCACCATCTCTCGCCCGCGTCCGTGCATTGGAAAGACCGGACGCTGATGCGGACGCCCACGATGGAGCGCGATGCGGGCACCGGTCAAGTCCCATCGCTCGAGAGTCACCGTTCAAGGCCCGACCGCGTTGGTCGACGGTGCCCGGCGGCGACGTCAGGAAAACCATTTCCGGGCTACCAGCGACGGTGTACGATCGAGGGCCGTCGCGGGCGTTCCGCGGCATCCCAACCGACCTGCTTCCTCGGCTACGGGGCCGCGGACCCAAGGAGGCTCCCGATGGCAACGAAATCGACCTCTGACGGCAAGCGCCCCGCGAAGGCCAAGGCGACCGCGAAGGCGACGCCGGCGAAGGCCGCGGCGACGAAGGCGCCGACAGTCAAGGCGACGGCTCCGAAGGCAGCGACGGCGAAGGCGTCGACGGCGAAGGCCGACCGCGCAGGCCCGCCACGAAGGCGACGAGCGCACGTGCCGTCCGCGAAGAAGTCGACCGCCAAGAGTCGACGGCAAGGCTTCGGCCGCGATGCGGGACGAGGCGCGGATCGCAGCCGCGACCGCCCAGGCCGAGACCGACGAGGGCACCGACCGGGTCGAACGCCGGCGTGGCGATCGCGTCGTACGCGGCGGGCGCCGCAGCGGTCGGACGGGCCACCGTCACCCAGGGCGCCAGCGACCTGACGCGCGGAGTCGACGAGGTCGCGAGTCGCCGACCGGATGGCGGCGCTCGGTCAGGTCGTCGCGGCATCGGGCATCACCGACGTCCAGGAAGGGCGCCGAGCTGGTCGCCACCTCCGAGGACATCGCGGTCATGAGCGCGGTGGTCGGCGCCATCAGTGCCGAGGACCTCGACCGAGGTCTCGAGATCGCCCGTGTCGGCGGTGAGCTGTCGGCCGTCGCGGCGGTCGTCGACAGGATCGGCATGCCGGTCCTCGCCGCCTTCCTCGAGCGCCGCAGCGACCAGTTGATGGACGTCTCGATCGACGCGATCGTGCGCGCCGGCGGCACCCGGGCGATCGCGCAGGCGCTCGCCGCGACCGGCGAGAAGATCGAGGACCTTGGCACGCTCGAGGAGGCCGAGGGCATCGCCCGCCTGGTCGTCGCCGAAGAGCTCGTCGAGCACGGCGAGCAGCTCCAGGAAGCTGGTGCGGCGCTGGCCTTCGAGGGCTACCAGGAGATGGTCGTCGGCGAGGAGCTCCGCGGAGTCGGCCGTCGCCGTCGGCGCCGACGGGCGTGGCCGAGATGGTCGAAGGTGCCGCACAGCTCGGCTCGGCCGGTGCCCACGAGGAGGAGGCGCAGGACCTCGGCACCGCCGGCTGATCGGAGGTCGCGCTCGGCGCGCACGGAGGTCGACCGCCGCGGCGGTGACCGGTCGTCAACAAAAGGCCGGTCGCCGGCCACGAGGAGCCGGCGACCGCAGTGTTGACCGGTGGTCAACAAGGCGCGCGCTCGCGAGCCCGTCGAGGCAGTGAGTACGTCGCTCGACCTCGCGCGACCGCGCTGAAACGTTGACTGCTGGTCAGCGAGCGCATCGGCAGTCGCGCGGCGGAACTCGCCGAGGGCAGGGACTACACTCGGCCGCGATGGATCTGCACGTCATCGGGCCGCTCGCATCGCCGGTCGAGCGGGCAGCCGTCGATGCCGTCCTTGGGCCTCCTGCGTCGGGTTGGGTCGGCGGACCACGCGATAGCCGCACCGACGGACACGCGGCGAGTGGCGGTCACGCGATCCGCGGCTCGTCGCTCCGAGCTGCTGCCGGCCCTCCACGCCGTCCAGTCACGAGTCGGCTGGATCAGCCAGCCGGCGCTGAACTACATCTGCCGGCGCCTCGCCGTCGCCCCGGCCGACGCATATGGCGTGGCGACGTTCTACGCGATGTTCGCCACGACACCACGGCCGCCGACGGTCGCCCATGTCTGCGACGACATCGCCTGCCGGCTCGCGGGCGCCGAGCGGATCTGCGATGACCTCGCGCCGAGTCGCTCGGACCCGCCGGCGACGCCGGCACGAGACGGCCGGATCGGGTGGCTGCGGTCGCCGTGCCTTGGGCTGTGCGACCTCGCCCCGGCCGCGATGATGACCGCCGCCGGCGAGATACGCCGGCCACCGTGAGTGTCGCGCCTGTGGACGCCGCCGGGATCGTCGCGCGGCTCGAAGCAGGCGGTGGTGAGCCGCGCACCGCGAACACCGCTTCGCCAGGAACCACAACGGCTCCGGCTCCTTCGCCGGATCGGTGTCGTCGACCCGGGCGTCGCTCGAGGACTACCGGGCCAGCGGCGGCTACGCTCGGCCTCGCGACGGGCGCTCGAGATCGGCCCCGATGCGGTCATCGCCGAGGTCACGGCCTCGAAGCTCGTCGGTCGCGGTGGTGCGGCGTTCCCGACCGGCCGGAAGTGGTCGGCCGTGGCCGTCCAGGCCGCCCAGCCGCACTACGTGGTTTGCAACGCCGACGAATCGGAGCCCGGCACCTTCAAGGACCGGGTCCTCCTCGAGGGCGACCCGTTCGCCATCGTCGAGGCGATGACGATCGCGGCCTTCGCGACCGGCGCGTCGAAGGGCTTCCTCTACATCCGCGGCGAGTATCCCGAAGCCGAGCGGCGCGTCCGCGAGGCGATCCGGGCAGTTCGCGAGGCAAGGCTCCTCGGCCCCGACATCCTCGGATCAGGCTTCACCTTCGACATCGAAGTCCGGCGTGGCGCCGGCGCCTACATCTGCGGCGAGGAGACGGCGCTCTTCGAGTCGATCGAGGGCAAGCGCGGCGAACCGCGGAACAAGCCGCCATTCCCGGTCGAGATCGGCCTGTTCGGCAAGCCGACGGTCGTCAACAACGTCGAGACGCTGGCCAACATCCCGCTCATCGTCGTCGAAGGCGGCGCGGCATTCGCCGCGATCGGAACCGAGACGTCCACGGGACCGAAGCTCTTCTGCGTCTCGGGGCACGTTGCCCGACCGGGGACGTACGAGGTCGAATTCGGAGCGACGCTTCGCGACCTGATCTCGCTGGCCGGTGGCGTCCCGGGCGACCGTGCGCATCCGGACGGTCCTGCTCGGTGGCGCAGCCGGCGTCTTCGTCGGTCCGGACGCTCTCGACACGCCGCTCACGTTCGAGGCGACCCGGGCGATCGGCGCGACACTCGGCTCGGGGTCGTCATGGTCTTCGACGAGACCGCCGACCTCGTCGACACGCTCCGGCGCATCGCCCAGTTCTTCCGCGACGAGTCGTGCGGGCAATGCGTGCCGTGTCGGGTCGGAAGCGTCCGCCAGGAGGAACTCCTCGCTCGGCTGGCGGCGGGCTCGCGCGTGCGCGGGCGAACCGAGGAGCTGGCCCTCCTGCGTGAGATCGGCCAGACGATGCGCGACGCCTCGATCTGCGGGCTCGGCCAGACGGCGTCATCGGCGATCGAATCGGCGTTCGCGCAGCCCGGGCTCGTGTCGATATGACCAGCGGCCTGAGCATGGACCGTGACCCTGCCCCCGACGCCCATGCGCCGCACGGTGGTGAGGCACCGGCCGCCCAGCCGCTGACCGACATCCTCCTGACGCCACCGGCGCGTTCGTCCCGACCGCCGGAGCCGCCGCCCGTCGAGGCACCCATCCCGATCGAGATGACGATCGACGGCCGGTCGGTCACTGTCCCGGCCGGTGCGACCATCCTCGACGCGTGCCGGGCCGAGGGGATCGATACGCCGACCCTGTGCTACGCCGACAACCTGACGCCGGTCAACGTCTGCCGCGTCTGCGTCGTCGAAGTCACCGGCTCGCGCGTGCTCGTGCCCGCCTGCTCGCGCCGTGCCGAGCCGGGGATGGAGATCCAGACCGATTCGGAACGCGTCCGGCTTTCTCGCAAGGTCGTTCTCGAGTTCCTCGGCTCATCGGTCGACATGTCGCTGGCCGGGCCGGTCGCGCCTGACGGCTCGATCGCTGCCTATGCCGAGCGATACGGCGCCGATGCGACGCGCTACGGACCACCGGCGGCGCCCGCCGCTGCCCGGCGAACGGGACTCGCATGAGGCCGGCCATCACCACCCGCCCGCCGGCGGCGCCGACGCGGCCACGGTCGCGCAGCCGACGAAGATCGACAACGAGCTGTACGTCCGGGACTACTCGAAGTGCATCCTCTGCTACAAGTGCGTCGAGGCGTGCGGCGAGGACGCCCAGAACACGTTCGCGATCGCGGTCGCCGGACGCGGGTTCGATGCCCGGATCTCGACCGAGCAGGCGGTCCCGCTCCCCGAGTCGGCCTGCGTCTACTGCGGCAACTGCATCGGTGTCTGTCCGACCGGCGCGCTGATGTTCAAGTCCGAGTACGACATGCGCGATGCCGGGACGTGGGACGAGTCGGCGCAGACCGTGACCGACACGATCTGTCCGTACTGCGGCGTCGGCTGCGCGGTCAGCCTGCATGCCCAGGACGACCGGATCGTCAAGGTGACGTCGCCACTCGATTCCTCGGTCACCGAGGGGCACCTCTGCGTCAAGGGCCGCTTCGGCTTCGAGTACGTCAACAACCGCCCGCCGAGGCGTTGACCGCGACCGCCGCCTTACTCGAGAAGCCGCGGCAGCATCGCCAGGGTCAACCCCAGCCGATCAAGTCGCGCAGGTCGATCCGGTCGTCGTGGGCGTAGAGGTTGAACCCGTCGCCGCGGAGGAAGCCGACGAGGGTGACGCCGAGCCGGTCGGCCGTCTCGATGGCCAGGTCCGACGGCGCTGAGACGGCGCACACGATCGGGATCCCGGCCACGGCCGCCTTCTGGATGATCTCGAAGCTGACCCGGCCCGACACCATCAGCAGCCTCTCGTGCAGCGGCATCGTCGCCCGCCAGAACCTGTGACCCGACGAGCTTGTCGAGCGCGTTGTGGCGACCGACGTCCTCGTGGATGTCGATGAGCTCGCCAGCCGGGCTGAACAGCGCGGCCGCATGGAGGCCGCCGGTCTCATCGAAGGCACGCTGTGCCGCGCGGAGCAGATCCGGGAGGGCGAGAACCACGCTTCGGGAGACCAGCGGTCCCGCCGGGATCGGGTCCGCGCGGAGTGCCACCTCGTCGATCGAGGCCTTGCCGCAGATGCCACACGACGCCGTCGCGACGAAATGCCGCTCGGCCACCTTTGCGTCGTCGAACGGGCGCGACAGCCGAACGGTGATCGTGTCGTCCGGCTGGCTCAGCACGCCGACGTCCCCGCCACTCGTCCCGAGCACCTCCTGGCCCTCGAGCAGACCCTCGGTACGAAGGAACCCGACCGCAAGCTCCGCTTCGAAGCCGGGCGTCCGCATCGTCACCGCGACGGCGACCGCGTCCTGGTCCGGCCCGGCGGCCCGGATCTCGAGTGGCGCCTCGCCGACGACCCGGTCGTTGCGGACTTCGATCGACTCGCCGCGCACGGCGACGATCTGGCGGCTGGTGACCTGGCGCGTGGGCGGGCGTCTCGGGCCAGGCGCCGGCGAGCGGCTGGGACCATCGGGTGTCACCCCGGGCATCGAGTGCTCACAAGCTCCTGGCTGAACCTGGTGAACGCGTCGGTGGCTACGTTCGCCGCATCCGCCGCCTTGCCGAGCGCCGCCAACCCCGCAAGGCCGGTCGTGCCCGCCCAATCGACGAAGAGCGACGCGGCCGTCTGATACGCGTCGAGCATCGCGACGCCGGCGGCGTGGGCGTCGGCGTAGCAGTTCGGCGGGCGGGTGGTCGAGCAGCCACTGGCGCTCTTCGTCGACAAAATCGAGGACGGCGAGGGCGCCCGCCCGCGTCCTCTCGCGATCGAGTGCCGTGACTGCGCTCGTGAGTGCCTGGTTCAGCTCGTCCACCTTGGCCCGGTCGTCGTTCAGCCGTTGCAGGAATTCGGCATACGCCCGGTCGGGCTTGGCCGACGTACGAGCGGCAGGCGTGGGCGGTGGCGTCGGTTCGGGCGTCGCGGTCGGCTCTTCGGTGGGGGTTGCGGGTCGTCACCGGCGTGGCCGCGACGAGCGATGGCGTCGCGGTCGGGCGGGTCGACGCCGAGGCAGGTGCAGTCGAAGGGCGGGAGCTCGGACGTTCGGAGGATCGATCCTGACGGTGCGACCGCGACGCCGGGGCCGCTGTCGCCCGCCTGCAGGAACACGACGATCGCGACAAGGATCACCATCGCGAGGACGATCGCCTCGAGTACCAGCCAACGCTCCTTCGTCATCCCCGCGAGTGTACGGGGGATGCGCCGAGGGCCAGTTGGGCGATGATACGCGGCGATGGCGACCGAAGACCCCCTCTCCGCTGGACAGCGCGCGTTCCTCCACGCGACACGCCGGGCGGTGCTCGTGACCATCGCCCAGGATGGCCGGCCGCGCCCGATCCCGATCTGTTTCGTCCTTTCGCCGGACTCGGCAGTCGTCTACACCCCGATCGACGATAAGCCGAAGCGCGGCGTCGATGCCCGCTCGCTCGCCCGTGTCCGCGACATCGAGGCGGACGATCGCGTCAGCCTCCTCGCCGATCGATGGGACGAGGACTGGACGCATCTCGGCGTGGCTGCGTCTCGAGGGCCGTGCACGCCTGCTCGAGCCACCCGACGACGCGGAGTCCCGAGCATCCGAGGAACAGGCGACGCCGGGCGAGCACGAGACCGCGGTAATCGGCCCTCCGGGCCAAGTACGAGCAGTACGCGGAGCATCGGATCGAGGCCCGGCCGCTCATCCGGGTCGAGATCGAGCGCACCATCGACTGGGGCGAGATCGGCCCCGACAGCGTGTACGGTGGATAGGCGGGTCGCCTGGCTCGGCGAGGAATGGCCCGGCAGCGAGCAGGTCTCGATCCGCACCCTCGATGGCTCGATCGTCGCCGGTGGGATCGTCCTCGCGGTCGTCGAAGGACGGCCGCTTCGGCTGACCTACTCGGTTCGGTGCGACGAGGCATGGCGGGTTCGGTCCGTCGACGTCGAGATCCACGAGGGCGGGCAGGTCCACCTCGTCGCCGATGGCCAGGGCCGGTGGCGGACGGGATCCGGCGAAACGATGGACAGCCCTGGCCGGCTGCATCGACGTCGACATCCGGGCGACCCCCTTCACGAACACCCTGCCGATCCGTCGCCTCGGGCTCGTGCCCGGCGAATCCCGAGACCTATCGATGGCGTTCATCGACGTGCCGAGGCTGGACGTACGGGCCGTCGAGCAGCGGTATACGTGCGTCGAGGCGTCGGCCCATGGTGGCGTCTATCGCTTCGAATCCGGATCGTTCTCGGCGGATCTCACCGTCGATCGCGACGGCCTCGTCATCGATTATCCCGGTGGCTGGCGGCGCGCGGATCTCCTCGACGACCGCGACTGACGCTGCCGATCGGGCGGTCTCGAGGCCCTATCGGTCGAGGAAGAGCGCCGTCCCGTTCGGTCTGAGGCAGTGGGTGGAGCTCATCGCCTGGAGGTAGCCACCGGCGTTGAGCAACGCGACGACGTCTCCTTCCTCGACGGGCGGCATCGCGTAGTCCTCGGCGAACACGTCGCCCGCCTCGTTGATGTTCCCGGCCACGGTCACGATCTCGGTTCTCGCCGCAGCCGCGTCGCGACAGAGGACGATCTCCTGGGCGAACCGGTAGATGAAGTACGAGCAGTTGACGTTCCAGCCGATGTCGAGCCCGACGAAGGTGACCCCTCGGCGCTCCTCCACCGTGACGACCTCGCCGAGGAGGATGCCGGCATCCTTCGTCAGATGGTCGCCGGGTTCGCATGCGACGACCACGCCGAGCGGGCCCAGGTGTCGCGACAGGACGGCGGCGTAGGCGTCCAGGTCGACCGCCCGCTCATCCTCGCGCGCCGGCATCCCGAGGCCGCCACCGACGTTGACCTCGGTGATGTCGTGGCCGGCGGCGCGCAGGTAGTCGACGGCCTCGACGCCGACGACGAGGGCGCTCTCGAACCCGCCGAGCCCTCCGGCGAGCCAGCCGGAACCCGCGTGAAAGTGGACCGTGTCGATCGCGAGGTCGTGCCTTCCTGCTGCCGCGAGCGCATCGTCGAGCCGATCGAGCGGGACACCGAACTTCGTCGGCCTCGCCCGGCTGTACTCGAGGTGGTCGTTGTAGCCGGCGCCGGTCGCCGGATCGATCCGCACGCCGACCCTGGACCCTGGCGCCCGCCGTCCGAATCGCTCGATCTGGCTGATCGCGTCGAGGTTGACGTGGACGCCGGCGGGGACCAGGACGTCGAGGTCCCGCTCGGAGACGTTCGTTCCGGTGTAGCTGATCTCGCTTGGCCGCCAGCCGCAGGCGAGCGCTCGCTGGACCTCACCCGGCGAGCAGGCATCGATGCCGACACTCTCCGGCGTGCCGGGCGCGCCGAGGCCACGGAACACCTCGAGGATCTCGGGGTACGGATTCGCCTTCATCGCGAAGCGCAGGCGGTACGGCAGCCCCGTCGCTCCAAGGGCGGCCTGGAACCGGTGGGCGTTCTCGGCGAAGCGAACGCGGTCGTAGGCGAAGAGCGGTGTCCCGTGTTCGCGCACGAGCGCCTCGGCATCGCGACCGGCGATCCGGAGCCGGCCGGCGGTATCGATGTCAAGCCCGGGGCGGACCCACCATGGCGCAGCGGTCACAAGCATCGGCGGAGGGTAGTCGATGAGGCTGATCGCGGCGGAGCGTGGGCGGCGTCGCCGTCAGCGGCGCCAGACGACGCCGATCCAGGCCGGTCGACCGCGGCTCAGACGGCGATCGCGCCGGTCAGCGTCGGCAGCCGAAGCGGACCGCAGTCGGGTCAGGAGTGATGATGCGGCGTTGCTGCGCTCGTCGCAAGGCGATCGGCCGTCGCCCGAGGCGTCCAGCGGTCCGGGCCTTCCTCGACCTCGACCCCGAAGGTCTCGAGGAGCTTGCTCGACGAAGCCGCGATCTCGGCGATCGCCGCCTCGAAGGCTTCGGCGTTTCGAGCCGACGGCGTGCGATAGCCGCTGATCTTGCGGACGTACTGGCGGGCGGCAGCCTCCAGTTCGCCGGTGGTTGCCGCGGTCTCGGCGCGGCGGAGGGTCTTGATGCTTCGGCACATGCCGTCAGGGTACAGCCAGTCGCCGGTAAGGTGGTCGGATGGTGCTCGCGCCGGCTGAGCGACTAATCTGACGGCCGATGGACCCTGACCGGACGATCATCGAGCCGTCCCACATCGACGCGGTCGAGCCGACCCGGATCGCGAGGCGCGGGGAGCGCGCGGCCGCCATCGAGGCGATGGCCTGAGCATGGCCGCCGCCGGCTTCTGGGGTTTCATCGCGGCCTCATCGCTGATCCTCGGTGCCCTGATCGCGCTGACCGGGAAGCTCCACGGGCGCCCGCTCGCCCTGACGATCGGCTTCGGTGTCGGCGCGCTCGTGAGTGCCGTCGCGTACGACCTGTTCGAGGAGGCTGTCCGCGCGTCGGCAACTGGGACGTCGGTGGCCTTCGGTTTCGTGGCCGGCGCATTGACGTTCTACGTCGGCGACGAGCTCATCGAACGGATGGAGCGGCGCTCGGGCTCGGGCGGTGACGGCGGTGACGGGCTGCCGATCCTCCTCGGCGCCGTGCTCGACGGAATCCCGGAGTCGATCGTCCTTGGCCTGAGTCTCGTGGGCGCGGCCGGACCGAGCCTCGCCGTCCTGGTCGCGGTGTTCATCTCGAACGTCCCCGAGTCCGTGACCGCGTCGACAAAGATGCTCGCGCATGGCCGGTCCCGAGTCTGGGTCATCGGGATCTGGTTCGCCGTCGCCGTGGCCAGCGGTGTCGCCGCGGCACTCGGCTACTGGCTCCTTGCCGACGCTCCGGGCGATTTCGTAGCATTCGTTGACGCATTCGCGGCGGGCGCGATCCTCACGCTCCTCGCGGACGACCTCCTGCCCGAGGCCCACGGTGAGTCGGACAAGCTCGTCGGGCTGATGACCGCAGCCGGATTTGCGGTCGCGGCGTTCCTGACGTTCACCGAATAGGCGAGGCGCGACCCGGCGCGAGCGGTCAGCCGGCGAATTTCCACTGGATCGGGCCGGTGTAACAGTGCCCGAGCGCGGTGCAGGCGCCGCCGGTCAAGTCCCAGCTGCGGCCGGCGACATACGGGCCGCGGTCGATCACTGGCACGACCAGCGTCGCGCCGTTCTTCGGGTTCCGGAACACGATCTTCGTCCCGCACGGCAGGCTCTTGTGCGCAACCCCGATGATGCCGCGCGTGAGCGCCTGGCCACACGCCGTGCGATGGCCGTAGAACCCAGGCCCATACCAGGAGATCTCAGGGTCGTTGTGCCAGCCCCCGCCCGAGGTTCGCGTCGTCGTGGTCGCCTTCGTGGCTTTCGTGGTCCTGGCTTTCGTCGCGCTCCCGTCGCCCGCTCGCGCGGATTTCGAGCTGCTCACGACCGGCGTCGGCGTCGGCTTTGGAGTTGGTGGGACGACCACGACCACCGCCGCCTCCGGCGCAGGCTGGGCATCACGAACCGGAGCCGGTCTCGGCTCGGTTCGCGTAGTCGGCTCGATGAACATCGAGCGCTCGTCCAGGTTCCCGGCTGACCGGGCCCCCGGGTCGGGGGGTTGGACCGTCGTCGGCGTCCCACGCGAAAGCGACAGAACCTCCACCGGTCGGAAGAGGTCTGGGTCCGCTGTGGCAAGGGGGCTGGGGCGCCGCGAGCCTACCGGACCAGGGACGGCGACCGTGGCGAGGGTGGCGATGAGCGCCACACTCGCGACGACCCTTAGGCGTCGCACGTCTTCCTGACCGTAGCATGGAATCCACCGTCAGGGCATTAAAGCGAGGGTCGACTTATCCACAAAATGACACCGGGGACGCACCGATCGATGCTCGAGCGAACCTATGAAGTCACAGGTCCGCTGGACCTGCGCCGGACGATGTCGCCCTTGTCGCATGGGGTCGGCGACCCGACGATCCGGTTCGGCGCGGGTCGCGTCTGGTGGGCGACACGCACCGCGCGACGGACCTGTCGCCCTGGCACTCGTGCATACCGGCGTGGCCGGAGACGCGCTCACGGTCGAGGCCCACGGACCAGGCGCGGAACGGGCACTCGGAGCCATCCCGGCGCTGCTGGGCGGCCTCGATCGGGCACCAGCCGTGATGCCCCTCGGGTCACATCCGCTGGTCGCGCGGCTCGCTCGGGTCCACCCCGGCATTCGGGTCACCCGGACCGCGGCGGTCCTCGAATCGCTGGTACCGGCCATCCTCGAGCAGAAGGTGACCGGGGGCGAGGCGCGTCGTGCCTGGGCCGGCCTCATCCGAACGCACGGCGAGGCCGCGCCGGGGCCGCCCGAATGGGGTCTCCGACTGTCGCCGGCAGCCAGCACGCTGGCTACTCTCCCCTACTTCGCCTTCCACCCGTTCGGCGTCGAGCAACGCCGGGCCGACCTGATCCGTGGTGTGGCGTCAAGGGCGGCGTGGTTCGAGTCGATCGTCGACATGCCACTCGAGGATGCGTACGCCCGGCTGCTGTCCGTGCCGGGGATCGGACCGTGGACCGCCGCCGAAGTCGCGGTTCGGGCGCTCGGTGACGAGGACGCGGTCAGCGTCGGTGACTTCCATCTGCCCCACCTCGTGTCGTACGCGCTGGCGGGCGAGCCTCGCGGGTCCGACGAGCGGATGCTCCAGCTGCTCGAGCCGTACCGCGGGCAACGCGCTCGGGTCGTCAGGCTGCTCGAGCTGAGCGGTCTCCAGGCGCCGCGCTACGGACCTCGGCTGGCGGAGCGACGCATCGAAGGCTTCTAGTGCGCCGGGGCGGTGTCACAGCGACCGGAGATCTGCCGGCCACGTCGATCGCGCGGTCAGGCCGGGACGTTCATCGCCCAGTCAGGCCGCCGGGACGCGCCCGCGGAACCGCTCGACTGCCTGGGCGAACAGCGCGACGGTCTCCGGCGTGCACGGGTCGAGGGCAGCGATCACGTGATCGGTGCCCTCGGCGGCGTAGGCGGCGAGCCCTTCGGCGATCTCCTCGGGAGTCCCGACGAGCGCCTTCGGCGGCGGGTCATCCTCGGCACCCTCGGCTGCGACGGCATGATCCGGATAACGAACCGTGACGCCCACCGTGATCCCGAGCGTCGACGGATCTCGGCCGACCCGGGCGCATGCGTCCATGAGCTCGCCCCGCACTCGAGCGAGGCGCTCGTCAGGCAGCCCGAACCAGGCGAGGTTCCATGCGTCGGCGTGCCGCGCGGTCAGCTCCAGCATCCGCGGACCCTTTGCTGCGATGAGGATCGGGATGTCCGGCCGAGCCGGCGGGACCAGGACGGCATTGCGGGCCTTGACGTACTGACCGTCGAGGTCGGCGCGTCCCTCGCGGATCAGCCCGACGATGACGGCCAGCGCCTCCTCGAACCGACTTACCTTGTGGTCGGTCGGATATCCGAACGCCTCGTACTCGGGGTCGTGCCAGCCGCACCCGATACCGAGGATCAGCCGGCCGCCACTCAGGTCGTCAAGCGTCGCCGCCATCTTCGCCAGCAGGCCGGCATTGCGGAACCCGGTGCACATCACGAGCGTGCCCAGCTCGACCCGGTTGGTGGCCTCCGCGATCCCGGCCAGGACGGTCCAGCACTCGAGGATGCCGTTGGTCTTGCCGTCGGAGCGGAAGAGGAGGTGGTCGAACACCCACACCGAGTCGAGCCCCGCGCCTTCCGCCGCGAGCGCCACATCGCGCACGAACGGGTACGCCGGTCCGTCCTTTGGCAAGTCCTCTTCGGCGATCGGCAGAACGATCCCGATCCGCATGCGCTTCCTCCGCTTGTGGCTGCAAGGGTATCGGCGCGCCTCGGCCGCCGTCGCCCCGGCCTGCTATTGGGCGGTCGCGCCGCCGTCGACGCCGATGACCTGCCCTGACATCCAGGCAGCGTCCTCGGAGAGCAGGAAGCAGATCGTCCGGGCCACGTCGTCGGCGGTCCCGAGTCGCCGCATCGGGTAGTTGCGGGCCTGGTTCGCCAGGGTCTCATCGGCGTCGGCGCCCCAGCCCATCTCGACCTTCTGGTCGAGCGAGCGCAGGCCCATCGGCGTGTCGGGGATCGTCGCTGGCGCCACGGCGTTGGCCACGATGCCGTCGGGGCCGAACTCGGCGGCGATCGCCTTGGTCAGCCCGACGACTCCCCATTTCGAGGCGATGTAGTCCGCCGAGCGAGGTCCGCCACGAACACCCGCGACCGACGAGACGTTGACGATCCGCCCGCCACCGGCCGCCCGGAGATGCGGGATCGCTGCCTGGCAGACCAGGAACGTGCCCTTCAGATTGACGTCGATGGTCCGGTCCCAGGCCGCCTCGGTGATGTCGAGCAGCGATTCGAAGCGGAAGACGCCAGCCGAGTTGACAACCCGATCCAGCCCGCCGAGTGTCGCGACCGCGGCATTGATGGCCTGCCCGACCGCGGCCGCGTCGCGCACATCGATCAGGGTCGTTTCGACGGTCGGCAGATCGGCGTGGAGGCGCTTGAGCGCTTCATCGTCGGCATCGAACGCGACCACCCGGCCGCCGGCGTCGACGATCCGCTCGACGGTACGCCGGCCGATGCCGTTGGCACCGCCCGTGACCACGACCCGCCAGCCGGTCGCGTCAATCGCCATGGCGGGCCTCCTCCTCCGGCTGCCAAGCGCCCGGGCCGATGCCGAGGTCGTCGAGCAGGACGTCCACCTCGCCGGCAAGTCGCGGGTCGACGTCGGACGGCGCGCGGATCGTCGTCCGGGTCACGATGCCGCGGCGGGCCAGGATCCGCAGCTGTACCGCGAAGAACGTGTCACCGCCGCGGCCCGCGATCGCGAGCAGCGGGAGGTACCGGTTGAAGAGCCGGCGAGCGCCCGCGCGGTCGCCCGACGCGTGACGTGCCGCGACCGCGACGAACAGCTCGGCCATCGCGACGCCGGGGACAGTCCCGTCCGCCCCGCGCTCGAGCTCGTGGTAGAAGTCGATGCCACCCGCGCCACCGAGGATCGCCGCCGTACCGTGCGGCAGCGACACGACGTCGCCGACCTTTGGAGCCGGCGGCATCGTCTCGATCTTGATGGCCGCGACCGAGGGGATGTCACGGCCGAGATTCGCCAGGAATGCCGCCGGCATCGCCGTACCGGTGAGCGCCGGCGCGTCCTGGACCACGACCGGCAGGCCGATCTCGGCGCCGATCGTGCCGTAGTAGTCGGCGAGCGCGGCGGGAGTCGGCGAGCTCGAGGCACCGGGCGGCGTGACCATCAGGATGTCGGCGCCCGGCGTCACGGGTGGCCGCCGCTCGGTCGAGGGCGGCACGAAGCGAGTTCGCGCCGGCGCTCGCAAGGATCGGTCGCCGCCCGCCGGATGCCTGCGCGACGGTCCGCACCAATTCGTCGCGCTCGGCGTCGGTCAGACGCAGGATGTCGCTTCCGAACCCGATCCCGATCGCGGTCACACCTAGCCCCGCGAGATGGTCGACCTGCCGCTCGATGTCGTCGAGCGCGATCCGGCCGTCGTCGCGGTACGACGTCGCGAGGATCGGCGTGATGCCGGCGAGCGCCGGCCGTTCCGTCACAGCCCGAGGCTCTCGCCGCCGTCGACGTACAGGTCGTGGAACGACACGTGGCTGGCGTCCGGGGAGAGGAGGAACGCGACCGCGGCCGCCACGTCATCGGGCTGCGCGACACGCCGGTCCGGGATCGGCGGCCGGAACCCGTCGGGACTGCCGCGCCAGAGGTCGGCCATCGAGTGGTCCTGCTGGAGCGGCGCGCATCATCTCGGTGTCGGCCGGTCCCGGCGCCACGAAGTTGATCCGCACGCCGCGCGGAACGGTCTCGAGGGCCAGAACGCGGAGTGCCTGGCGCATCGCCGCCTTCGACGCGCAATAGGCGGCCTGACGCATGCGCGGCATCCGCGCCGCGATCGAGCCGATGGCGACGATCGAGCCCTCGCCACGCTCGACCATCTCGCGTGCGTACGCCTGGGCGACCATGAACGTCCCGAACGTGTTGACCGAAAGGATCCGCTCGAACTCGTCCCGGGTGACCTCGAGCGACGGGACCGGCTTGAAGATCCCGGCCACGAGCACGACCTTGTCGGCCTCGCGCGTGCGCTCGACGAGCGACGCGATCGACGCGTCGTCGCGCAGGTCCACGGCGACCGCCTCGACGTCGCGCCCGGCGTCTGCGAGGTCGCGCGCGACCGCCGCGGTCTCGTCGAACAGGAGGTCGGCGAGGACCACCTTGCCGGCCCACGGTTCGGTGGCGAGCCGGCGGGCGACGGCCTCCCCGATGCCGCGAGCGGCGCCCACCACGACGGTCGTCATCGGTCGTCTCCTTCGATCGGTTGGCGGGGCGGCGGGCGCCCGCGGCGGTGACATCACTCGCGGAGGCGCGATCCCGAAGCGCGCCGCGAGCGCCCCGAGATCCGCGACGTGCTGAGCATCGGACGCCGACGCCCTGGACCCGGCTGACGATCTCGGCCGCCACCTCCGGGTCGCCCGGGACGAGGACGCGGCCCGGGAGCATCGGGCGCGGTCGGGGCCTCGGTCAGCCCGTCCAGGTAATCGCCGAGTCGCTCGCCGAACGCCGGGGCGTCGCCGATGGCGCCCGGATCGATGACGAGGAACAGCTGGCCGAGGTCGGACGGCGCCGCGGTGTCGAACAGCCCTGAGATCCGCTTGCCGAATGTCGCCCCGGCGAGGACACCAGTGAGCACGTCGACCGCGAGGGCCAACCCGTAGCCCTTGTAGCCGGCGGTCTCCTCGCGGACCGCCGAGCGGCATGAGCGCCCCTTCGAGAGCCGCCGACGGGTTCGTCGTCGGGTATCCCTCGTGGTCGATCGCCCAGCCGAGCGGGATGGGCGTACCCGCGGCGCTCCGCGACCTCGATCTTTCCGCGGGGCACAGTCGAGGTCGCCATGTCGAGGCTGAACGGCGGTCGATGGCCGGCCGGCGCCGCGATGGCGATCGGGTTCGTGCCGATGAGCCCGACACTCGAGCGAGTCGGGGCGACGATCCCGGTCGTATTCGTCATCGAGATCCCGATCATCCCGGCCGCCGCGGCGTGCAGCGCGTACCACCCGGCGATGCCGTAGTGGTTCGCGTTATGCGACGACGCGAGGGCGATCCCGGTCGTTCGGGCGGTCTCGATCGCCCAGTCGATCGCGATCCGGCCGGCATGATGGCCCCAGCCGTTGCCGGCATCGAAGCGGACGAAGGCGCCCCGGCCGGCGTCGATGACGGGCCGCGCAGCTGGATCCATGACGCCGGCGTCCACGAGCGCGACGTAGCTCGGCAGGCGGGCGGTGCCGTGCGAGGCGATGCCGCGCCGGTCCGCGGCAACGAGGATCGTCGCGACGTCGAGCGCGATGTCGTCCGGCGTGCCGAGGGCCCGGCATACCGCCGCGGTGAACGACTCGAGCGCGTCGGGGTCGAGGCGGACGTCGGGCACGCGGGGCGGGGAGGTCCGCGCAGCGTCGAGCGGTTCGGCGGACGGCGCCTCCGGCAAGGGCTTCCGGCGGCTCGACCGGGTGCGGCATCATCGTCCTCGTCGGTGGCTCGGATGGCGGCTCATCGCGCGCCTGGCGCGGGTCGAGCCTCGGCGGGGCCGTCGGGCTGCCATACTGGAAACGATACTCGACTCACACCCGCGGGAGGCGCGACATTGCCGTACGAACCCTTCGAGTGGATGCCCGTCGGACGGACGGACCTGTCGGTGACGCGGCTCGGTTTCGGGTCGGCACCGATCGGCGGCCTGTACTCGGCCGTGAGCGACGACGACGGCGAGGCCGTCGTCCGTCACGCCTGGGAGCATCGGCGTCCGCTACTTCGACGTCGCGCCGCTGTACGGCTTCGGCGAGGCCGAGATCCGGCTCGGGCGGGTGCTGCGCGAGCAGCCGCGCGACGAGTTCACGCTCTCGACCAAGGTCGGACGTCTCGATCGTCCCGGGTGACGACACCGGGCGTCGAGCGCGCCGGCAACTTCGTCGGGACGGGGCCGCAGCGGACCGTGTTCGACTACAGCCGCGATGCGATCCGGCGGTCGGTCGACGAGAGCCTCGAGCGGCTCGGGCTCGACCGGATCGACATCCTGTTCATCCACGACCCCGACGACTACTGGGAAGCCGCGATCTCCGAGGCGTACCCGGCGCTCGCCGAGCTGCGGGCGCAGGGCGTCGTCCGGGCCATCGGTGCCGGGATGAACCAGGCCGAGATGCTGACCCGGTTCGTCCGCGAGGCCGATTTCGACGTCCTGCTGTGCGCCGGCCGCTACACGCTGCTCGACCAGGTCGCGCTCGACGAGCTGCTGCCCGCATGCGTCGAACGGCATGTCTCGGTCGTCATCGGTGGGGTCATGAACAGCGGGCTGCTGGCGGACCCGAGCCCGTCGAGCCGGTTCAACTACGCGCCACCGCCGAAGGAATGGCTCGATCGGGCGCTCCGCGTCAAGGCCGTCTGCGACCGGCACGACGTTCCGCTGCGTGCCGCCGCGATCCAGTTCCCGCTCGCCCACCCGGCCGTCGCGTCGATCGCGGCCGGCGTGCGGTCCGCCGCCCACCTCGACGAGTACCCGGCGTTCATGCGCCTGCCCATCCCGGCCGAGCTGTGGGCGGACCTGCGGGCCGAGGGGCTCATCCGCGACGACGCACCGACGCCGGCGTGAGCACGATCCTCCAGCCCTATGCCGATCCTGCCTGACCCGACTGACGGCGTCGCCGTCCGACCCGACCTCCTCCGGGCCTGGACGGCGGCGCTCGTCGGTTCCGTCGGGACACCCGACGACATCGCCGCCGACGTCGCCGAGATCCTCGTCGCCGCGGATCGGCGCGGGATCCCGTCCCACGGGACTGCCCGGCTGCCGAACTACCTGGCGCTCGTCTCGGCCGGCGTCATGGACCCGGCGGCACGGCCGGTCGCCGAGGTGGAGCGGGCTGCCCTTGTCCGCTACGACGCCCGGAACGGCTGGGGACACCACGCGTGTCGCGTCGCCACGGACCGGGCGATCGAGATGGCCCGGACGGCCGGATCCGCGCTCGTCGTCCTCCGCAACAGCAACCACTACGGGATCGCGGGCTGGTACGCGCTGCGGGCCGCCGCCGCCGGGATGATCGGGATGAGCCTGAGCAACACATCGCCGCTCGTCGCGCCGACGCGGGCTCGCGTTTCGATGCTCGGGCACGAACCCGATCGCCGTTGCCGCGCCAGCCGGACGCTTTGGGGCGCTTTGCCTGGACATGGCGACGTCGACGATCCCGCGCGGTCGGATCGAGGTCGCCGCGCGGCGCGGCGAGACGCTTCTCGAGGGCTGGGCGATCGACGCCGACGGCCGGCCTGCATTGACGCCCGAAGCGGCGCTCGAGGGCGCGCTGATGCCGCTCGGCGGCGCCGAGGCGACGGCCGGCTACAAGGGCTACGGGCTCGCGCTCGTGGTCGACATGCTGACCGGCGGTGCTCGCCGGCGCGACGTCCGGACCGTCCGTGATCGGGCTGTTCAGCACCGAGGCGCCGTCCGATCTCGGGCAGGCGTTCTGGGTCGTGGATCCGGCCGTCCTCGACGGATCGGCCGGGCCGTTCGAGCAGCGGCTCGAGGCGCTCTGCGCCGATCTCGATCGCGGCGCCCGACCGCGCCCGATGCGCCGGGCCGCGTCCTGATCCCCGGCGAGCCCGAGGCCGCCGCCGAACGCCTTGCCGAGCGGCGCGGAGTCGTCATCGACGGGCGGCACCACGCGGCGCTGCGTTGCGCTGGGCGAGGCAGCGGGACTGCCGTTCCCCGAGGTCGGTCCCGTCGAGCCGGCCTCCGTCCCGGCGATCGGTCGGCGCGTCGTGACCGAGGACCGGGTCGACCTCGCGATCGTCGGCGGCGGCATCGTCGGCCTCGCGACCGCCTATCGCCTGCTCGAGCGCCATCCCGACATGCGGCTCGCGATCCTCGAGAAGGAGGCGGAGCTCGCGACGCACCAGTCCGGCCACAACTCCGGCGTCCTCCACGCCGGCCTGTACTACACGCCCGGCTCGCTCAAGGCCCGGCTGTGCCGCGAGGGCAAGGCGGCCGATGGAGGCGTTCGCGACCGAGCACGACATCCCGTTCGAGCGCTGCGGCAAGCTCGTCGTCGCCCTCGACGCGTCCGAGCTCGAGCGCTTCGAAGGTCTGCGCGAGCGGGCCGAGGCGAACGGCGTCCCCGGTCTCGAGGTCGTCGGCCCGGAGCGGATGCGCGAGATCGAGCCGCACGCCGCCGGCATCAAGGCCCTCTGGAGCCCGACGACCGGCATCATCGACTTACCGGCGCGTCGCCCTCGCCATCGCCGACGAGGTCCGAGCCGCGCGGCGGCGCGATCCACACGTCCGCGGGCCGTGACCGGCATCACCGAACGTGGCTCCGAGCAGGTCCTCGCGACGTCGCGTGGCGACGTCGTGGCGCGCGACGTCATCGCCTGTGCCGGGCTCCACGCCGATCGACTCGCCGCGATGACCGGCGACCCCGGGCCGCGAACGGATCGTCCCGTTCCGCGGCGACTACTACACGCTGACGCCCGACGCCGATCGCCTCGTTCGCGGCCTGATCTACCCGGTGCCCGATCCGCGCTTCCCGTTCCTCGGCGTCCACTTCACCAAGCGCATCGACGGCGAGGTGTGGGCGGGCCCGAACGCGGTGCTCGCCTTCGCCCGCGAAGGCTACCGGCGGCGAGACCTCAGCCCGCGGCACCTGGCCGGCGTCCTGAGCAACCGCGGCTTCCTGCGCCTCGCCGGGCGGTTCTGGCGGATGGGCGCGGCCGAGATGTGGCGCGACGTCTCGAAGAGCGCCTTCCTCGCCGACATGCGCCGCTACGTCCCCGAGATCCGCGGGCGACCAGATCGTGTTCGGGCCGTCGGGCGTGCGCGCCCAGGCGCTCGACCCGAACGGGACGCTCGTGGACGACTTCCGGCTCGGCGGCTCGCGCCACGTGCTCCACGTCCGCAACGCGCCGTCACCGGCCGCGACCGCGTCGCTCGCGATCGGCCGTGAGCTGGCGGACCGCGCGGACGAACGCTTCGAGCTGGGGCGCCGCCGGCACGGCGGCGCTGACGTCCCGGCGAGCCGATACCGTTCTGCCAAGGCCGCGTCGACGGTTTCCGTCAATTGCACGCCACGCGAGCAAAAGTCACGAGCCCGAGCCCACGACCGACGCCGGACGACCGGATCCAGCACGATCGTGGCCTGCCGGTCTGCGAGCGTGTGCCAACTGCTCGCGTGACGTTCATCTGGCGTGAACCGTCCGCCAATTGCTCGCCTGGCGTGCTTCTGTCAGAAATCCTGGTTTGGTCCGCGCGACGTATGGCGGCGCATCGGCCGACGTGGGTTGGCGCGCGCGGCCTTGACCGCGACCCGGTCTTCAGGCCCCGCCCTCGCGTGTCGCCTCCCACTCTGCCCGGGTCAGCGCGTACTCGACGTCACCGTGCTCCTCGCCCTCGATCCGGTCGGGCCACGGCGCGTGGAACACACGGATCCGACGCAGCCCGGCCTTCTCCATGACACGCCATGAGCCCACGTTCACGACCATCGTCTGCGCATAGACACGCCCGGCGCCGAGCTCCGCGAACGCCTTGCGGATGAGGGCCCGGCTCCCCTCCGTCGCGTATCCGTGCCCCCATGCTGACGCGATCAGCCGGTAGCCGAGCTCGGGCTCGTCGTCGGCGTCGCCGCGCTGGGGGCGCAGATGGAACCAGCCGAGGAACCGTCCGGTGCTCTTCTCGACGGCCGCCCAGAAACCGTAGCGATCATCCCGCTCGTAGAAGCGCAGCCAGAACGGGAGGTGCTCGTCGCGGATCACGTCGCGCGGCGTCGGTCGGCCGCCCGTGATGTAGCGCATCACCGCGGGGTCGGCGTCCAGCGCCGTGATGGCATCGACGTCATCGGCCGTGAGTCGGCGCAGGACCAGGCGCTCGGTCTCGAGGTAGACGTGCACCGGCCGATGGTACGGGCGACTCGAGGCCACCGTCCGCAGATGCGGGGCTGGCCCCCAGGTCAGATGGAGACGGCCGGAGTCTCCGATCCCGTGTCGAAGTCCGCCCACCGGAGCACTCGCAGCGCCCGCAGCGTGTTCCAGCGGCTGGGGAAGCCTCGGCCTCCATCTCGAAATGCGTCGGTCCCTGGTGCGTGTTCTCGAGCGGCCAGCGGCCGTCCGCCCCGCGCCTGTCGGCCACGAGGGCGACCGCATCTGCGATCCGATCGTCCGGCCTCGCGCCCGTCGTCCGGAAGTAGTCGAGCGCACGCAGCACGTCGTAGTACCACCGTGGCGGGAACGAGAACATGGTGAACCTGCGGGTCGGCCGGTCCGACCCGTCGACAGCGCGGCGGAACAGTCCTCGTTCGAGCAGGTACTCCTCGCCGCGCCGACGCGCCGTCGTCACTTCGGTCGAGGTTCCGCCGGCGCGCTCCCATTCGAGGAGGCCCTCGAGAACGCAGAGCGTCGAATGGAACGACGACACCGTGCTCCATACGGCGCCCAGCAGTTCCAGCCTCCGTCGTCGAGCTCGTCGGCGAGCAATCGCGACACGATCTGCTCGACGCTCTGGCCGAAGTAGGCGCCGCTCGCGAGCGCCATCCCGTTGATGCACGGCTCTTCCTCGCCCTCGAAGTACAGGGCGCCGTTGGCCTCCCATCGGACGTTCTCGCGCACGAGTGAGACGGCCCGAACGGCTTCCGGGCTCGTCGGGTCGAGCCCGAAGTCTCGAAGGAGCTGAAGGCGAGAAATGGGTCGCCGTCCACGCGTCGAAGAAGGGCTTCGACTCGTCCACCCAGCCCGGCCGGTAGGTGCCGCCGTCCCACTGCCCGTCAGGTTCCTGAAGCGCGAGCAGCTGCGCACCCCAGCCTTCGGTCGCGACGCGTCCACGCTCGGCCGCCACCTCGCTCGGTGGCGCGTCCGACAGGTCGCGCATCACCTGCCAACGGATCGCAGGATCGCCCTCGAGGAGCCAGTCGATGACGCTCATCCGACGAAGTGTTACAGGACCGGGCCCGATGCTCCACGGGGCGAACTCCTCCTCGCCGACCCCGTTCGACTCGCTCTTGGTCTTCTTGCCGCTGGCGACCAGCAGGATCTCCTCGAAGATCTGGGCCCCGACCTCCTCGACCGGCGTCCCGTCGAGGATCACCCCGGCGTTGATGTCCATGTCGTCGATCATCTGGTCGTACGTGGGCGAGTTCGTCGCGACCTTGATGGACGGGGCCGGCTTGCAGCCGAAGACCGAGCCGCGGCCGGTCGTGAACACGCAGACGTTCGCCCCGCCGGCGACGATGCCGGTCATGCTCACCGGGTCGTAGCCCGGGCGTGTCCATGACGACGATGCCCTTCGCCGTCACCGGCTCGGCGTACGATAGACCGCGGTCATCGGCGTCGTGCCGCCCTTGGCGATCGCGCCGAGCGACTTCTCGTAGATCGTCGTCAGGCCGCCCTTCTTGTTGCCGGGAGACGGGTTGTTGTTGATCTCGGCGCCGAGCGCCGGTGTACCACTCCCACCACTTGATCCGCTCGACCAGCTTCTCGCCGACCTCGGGCGAGACCGCCCGGTCGGTCGAGGAGGTGCTCGGCGCCGTAGATCTCGGGCGTCTCGCCGAGGATCGCGGTGCCGCCCTGGGCGACGATCAGGTCGGCGGCCGCGCCGAGCGCCGGGTTGGCCGTGATGCCGCTGTTGCCGTCGGAGCCGCCGCAGTTCGTGCCGAGGATGAGCTTCGAGGCCGGCAGCTCGACCCGCCGGACGTCGTTGACCTCGGGCAGGAACTCGCGCAGCGCGTCCACGCCCGGCGGCCACCGTCTTCCGGATGCCGCCGCGGTCCTGGATCGTCAGCGTCGGGCGCGACCGGGTCGGCTGCATCACGTGGCCGTGCTTGTCGAGCAGGTGCGTGATCTGGCCGTCCTCGCAGCCGAGGCCGACGAGCAGGTACGCCCCGACGTTCGGGTGCGCGGCGAACCCGGCGAGCGTGCGCTCGAGCTGCTCGTGGTCGGGGCCGTCGTACTGCATCCCGCAGCCGCCCTTGTGGGTGATCGCGACGACGCCGTCGACGTTCGGGAAGTCCGCCAGCAGGCCGGACGGCCTCGTTGGCGATGTACCGGCTCGTGGTCGCCGAGCAGTTGACCGTGCTGATGATGGCGACGTAGTTGCGGGTGCCGGCCCGGCCGTCGGCGCGCAGGTAGCCCTCGAAGGTCCGCGGTTCGGCCGGATGGCGGCGTCGGGCTGGGTCGTGATGCGCCCGCTGCGTCCCGCCGTGGCGCTCGAAGCCCTCGGCCGAGACGTTGTGCACGTGGACGTGCGAGCCGGCCGGGATGTCGGCCGTCGCGAAGCCGATGACCTGCCCGTACTTGCGGACCGGGCTCGCCGCAGCGCGATCGACCGCGTGCTGACCTTGTGGCCGTACGGGACCTCGTCGATGAGCGGCAGCGGGCCGGCGGGCGCGGAGATCGTCGTGCCCGCCGGGAACGACTGGAGGGCGACGGCGATGTCGTCGCGAGGGTGAAGGACGATGAGATCGGACACGGGCGCTCAGGTCGCTCCAGGTCGGGTCAAGGGTCGTGGAGACGATACTCCCGGATACGCCGAAGCGGCGCCGCCCCAGCGACGCCGCTCCGATCGGCGTGACTCGATCGCTCGCGGCTCAGCCCATCGCGAGGGCCGGCCGGATGTTCTGGTTCTGGTCGAAGAGGTTCGAGGGGTCGTAGCGGCGCTTGATGTCGGCCAGCCGCTCGTACGTGCCGCCCGGATACGCGGCCCGGACTCGATCCTGGCCCTCGGCCTCGAGGAAGTTCGAGTAGACGCCCGCGTCGTGCGGCTCGAGCGCCTCGAACAGCGACTCCGTCCAGGCCCGATGGACCGGCTCCGAGGCCGGGTCCTCGAACGGCGGCGATCGACGATGAACATGACCGGTGCATCGCGATGGGCGAACGCCGTCGCATCGGAGGCGACCCGGCTCATCGCGCCACCGAGGACGCGGAGCTGGATCATCGTGAAGGGCGAGGTCCGGTTCTGCGCGGCGTCGAGGATCGCATCGACCGCGTCGTCGGCGAGGCCGTCGAGGAACCGCGACCGATGGACGGCCAGCGACCGGTTCTCGCCCTCCTTGGTGAACTCGTAGATGCCCGGGTACGGCATCGGCATGACGACTTCGGCGATCGGGGTCGCGACCTCGCGGAAGGGCTGGATGGCGGCCTGGCCCTCGGCCGGGTCGCCGCTCCAGACGAACATGACGGCGAGCGAGAGCTCACCGACGCGCTCGGCCGGGATGAACGGGAGCAGGTGGCAGGCCCATCAGGAACGAGATCGTCGTCAGCTCCTCGGGTGCGCTGGAAGCGACCGGCACGAGGGCCCGCAGGACCTCCTTGGTCGCCGGCATGAAGAGCGCGCCGCCGAGGATGTCACCGACCGGGTAGAGCTTGTACTGGAACCGGGTGACGACGCCGAAGTTGCCGCCGCCGCCGCGAACCGCCCAGAACAGGTCGGGGTGCGAGGTCTCGCTCGCGATGACCTGCCGGCCATCGGCGGTGACCATCTCGACCGCCTGGAGGGCGTCGATGGCGAGGCCGTACTTGCGGACCAGCCAGCCGATGCCGCCGCCCAGCGTCAGTCCGCTGATCCCGACCGATCCGGTGTCACCGAACGGCGTCGCGAGCCCGTGGGCCGCGGCCGCGTTCGTGTACTCGCCGGCGGTCAGGCCCGGCTGTGCCCATGCGAGACGACGCTCGACGTCGATGTGGAGACCCTTCATCGGGCTGAGGTCGAGGACGATCCCGCCATCGTTGGTGCCGTAGCCGGCGAGGCTGTGGCCACCGCCGCGGACCGACAGCCGGCGACCGCTGTCCCGCGCGAACCGGACGGTCCGCGCGACATCGGAGGCATCGGCCGCCCGGACGATGACCGCGGGTCGGCGATCGGTGTTCGCGTTGTGGACGAGACGGGCCTCCTCGTACTCCGGCGTCCCGGGGAGGACGAGCGAGCCGTGCAGCTCGGCGGCGAAGGCGTCGAGGACCGATGCGTCGTCAAGGTCGGGGCGCGGGTGGCGGAAGGCTTCCATCGTGGTTTGCTCCTCTGGGGTGTCTCGCTGGTTGGGGGGTCACCGCGATAGTCGGGTCGAGGGGCCGGCCTGGCACACCGGACGAGGAACGGTCGGGTGGCATGGACATCCGTCGGGTCGCGGTCGTCCACCGGGGACGAGGTGGCTGGCTGGCGGATGGCGACGGCGCGCGGCTGAGCAGTGGCGCGAAACGCTTGGATGCCTTGCTATCGAGCGCGTCCAGCGGCAAGATATCTAGGTATGGACGAGCCTGGACCGATCGATGACGAGCCCTTCCTGCGGGTCGGCCAGGGCGCCGAGATCCTCGGTGTCACCGTCGAGACCCTCCGGCGATGGGAGTCGGAAGGGCGGCTGACGATGACGAGATCCGCGGGCGGCCAGCGGCTCGTCGCGCTCGGCAGACATCACGCGACTCCTCGCCGAGCGCCGCCGGGCCGGCTCCGAGCGCCCGACGGTCGGCGGCTCGGCACGAAACCGCTTCCCGGGGATCGTCACGCGCATAGAGACGGACCGGGTCGCAGCAGTGGTCGAGATCCAGGCCGGACCGCATCGCATCGTGAGCCTGATGACTGCCGAGGCCGTCGAGGAGATGGGCCTCCGGATCGGCGACGAGGCCGTCGGTGTCGTCAAGGCGACGAACGTGATCGTCGAGATCCCGTCGCCCAGGGAGGGTCGCTGATGAACGCTGCGTCGGGCGGCGCAGGTGATCGCCGTGGCGTTCGTGCTTGCCGCCTGCACGGCGGGTGGCGGCGGCCGGCAGCTCGGCGCCCGTCCGCCGCCGGGAGCGCCGGCGCGACCGACGCATCGAGGTCACCAGCGACCGGCGGCGCCGGTACAGCTGACGATCTACGGCGCAGCCTCGCTCAAAGGCGTGCTCGGCAAGGTGAAAGGCAGCGTACGCACAGGCCCAGCCCGGGCGTGACCCTGATCGTATCGACCGATTCGTCGACGGCGCTCGAGACCCAGATCGAACAGGGCGCCCCCGCCGACGTCTTCCTCTCGGCCGACACGGCGAACCCGCAGAAGCTCGTCGACAAGGGACTGGCGAGCGGAAGCCCCGTGCCATTCGCCGAGAACCTGCTCACGGTCATCGTCCCCGCCGGGAACCGAGGCGAAGGTCGCCTCGCCGGCCGACCTCGCCCGCGACGGCGTCAAGGTGATCGCCGCCGGCGATTCGGTGCCGATCACCAAGTACGCGAAGCAGCTCGTCGCCAACCTCGCGAAGGAGGCCGGCTACCCGACCGATTTCGTCGCCGGCTACACCCGTAACGTCGTCTCGAAGGAGGACAACGTCGCGGCGGTCCTCGCCAAGATCGCGCTCGGCGAGGGCGACGCGGCGATCGTCTACGCCACCGATGCGAAGCGCTCGCGGCAACGTCACGCGCGTCGAGGTCCCGCCCGACGCGAACGTCGTCGCAACGTACGCCGGCGTCGTGCGTGAAGGCCTCGCCGACACCAGGCCGCCGCTCGGATGTTCCTGGACTGGTTCGCCGGGCCGGACGGTCAGGCGATCCTCGGAGCAGCCGGATTCAGTCCGCCCGGGTGACAGTGTGAGCGCCGCCCTTCAGCGGCCGGGCCGGGGTCTCGTCGCCCTGACCCTGCCGCTGATCCTGTTCCTCGCGGTACCAGTCGTCGGATTGGTCGCTCGGGCGTTCCTCGGCGGCGGCCTCCTCGCTGCCCTTGCGAGCCCGGTCGTCCTCGACGCGCTCCGGCTGAGCCTCGTCACCACGGCCGTCAGCCTGGGCCTGACGCTCGCGTTCGGGACTCCCCTCGCCTACCTTCTGGCCCGGCGCTCGTTTCGCGGCTCGTCGATCGTTGAGACGGCTGTCGACCTTCCGATCGTCCTCCCACCGTCGGTCGCCGGCCTGGCGCTGCTGTTCGTGTTCGGCCGGCAGGGACTCGTCGGCGGCACGCTCGAGGCGTTCGGCATCGTCATCCCGTTCACCACGTTCGCCGTCGTCCTCGCCCAGACGTTCGTCGCGGCCCCGTTCTTCGTACGGTCAGCCCGGGCTGGGATCGCGGGCGTGGACCGTGACACCGAGGACGCCGCGCGCGTGGATGGCGCGTCGGAACGGCACGTCTTCCAGCTGGTCACCGCGCCGCTCGCAGGCGCCGCCCTGGCAGCCGGTGCCGTGATGAGCTGGTCGCGCGCGCTGGGCGAATTCGGCGCGACGATCATGTTCGCCGGCAACATCGAGGGGCGGACGCAGACCCTGCCGCTGGTCGTGTACTCCGAGTTCGGTGGCGGCGATCTCGACGCGTCCGTGGCGGCCGCGGCGATCCTCGTCCTTGCCGCGTTCGGCGTCCTCGTTTCGGTTCGGCTGCTGCGCTGGGGACGTGCGCTCGACGTCAGAAACGCCTGAAAACGGCGACGAACTACATGACAAATCCATACCAAACATTGGTATCGTGGACCGCAGCGCATCGTCTTCGTCGGCAACGACGTTGCTTCGCGGTCGATCTTGCCCCGGATCCTGGGAGGGACGGGCGGTAAGGAGCACCGCACCCCAGGAGCGACCGGTTCGCCGCAGGCCACCCCTTCGCGCCCTGGAGGAGAGACCCGATGGCCCCGTCCCACGCAGCACGCCGACGCGCGCCGTTCCGCCCGATAGCGACCGCCCTCGCCGGCGCGGTCCTCGTGCTGAGCAGCCTCGCCAGTGCCGTTTCGGCCGCCGGGCCGCTCCCGCCGCTCGACCCGCCTCCCCCGCTGGAGCCGCTCGACAAGCAAGTCGTGACACAGTCCAAGGACCAGACCTGGGAGGACTACCACCCGATCCCCGGCTCGCCGTATGCCGATCCCACCATCGTGCCGTCGGTCACGCGGTGGAAGGTGGCGCTCATCCTGACCGACTTCCCGGGGACCCCGTTTGCGATCACTCAGCCAGAGGGCGGGACGATCTTCGGCAACCCGGGCTCGCTGGCTCACGACGTCCCGCGCGACATGGTGCCCGCGTTCTACCGCGACTGGATGAACACCCCGAGCGCCATGAACGAGTTCCAGGGCATGAACCGCTACTGGATGGAGGACACGTACGGCAAGTACGGCGTCCAGCTCGAGGGCTACGGTCCGTACGAGCTTCCGGGCAGCCAGGACGACTACTTCATCACCGACTTCACGAACAACTCGTTCTGCAATACGCAGACGCGGACGACGACCGCCCAGACCGGCGTGACCGACGTCGAGGTCGTGTCGAGCGCGAGCTTCCCGGTCGGCAAGATCGTCACCGGTCTCAGCGGCTCGCGGGTCATCGTCGACAAGCCCGACGCGACCCACCTTCGAACCGGTGGTTCGGCCACGATGTCCGCGGCGTCGGTCGTCGGGGCAAACAACATCAGGCTCAACTCGGTGGCCGGCTTCGCCGTCGGACACACGCTCCAGGTCGGCTACTCCGACCGGCTCGAGACCGTGCCGATCACGTCGGTCGGCACGACCGGCGCTACCGGCACCGGGATCACCGTCGATCCGCCGCTCGCGTTCGCCCACGCCCAGAACACGATCCTTCGCGACATGACGCCGACGGCGATCAACGTCGACGGCGAACTCGTTCGTCCACTCGTGCACCCGGAACTTCCGGACCGACACGCTCGTCGCCTGGACCGACCACGTCCCGCCGCCGAGCGCGCGACGTACACGAACACCTTCTATGTCTCCGCCGGTCAGGACGAGAGCGGCACGTGGCAGGAATTCGGCGAGATGAAGTTCCTGCAGAACACCGTCCCCGATGAGTGCGGGCCCGCCCAACCCGGAGATCCCCCAGAACTGGGCCGGCACCCGCTACATCCCGTGGACGTCGTGGCGTCTCGGCCGCGACGAACTGGCCGAACGCGTCGGGCAACAACTCGCTCGAAGGCGAGGGCTCCGGCATGGCCGTGTACGCCCACGAGCTGACCCACAACCTCGGCATCGCCGACAACTACAACAATCCCTACGCGGCGCCGTTCCAGCGCGCCGCCACTGGGTACCTCAGCATGATGAGCCGCGGCTCGTTCGGTGGGCCGGGCGGCACCCACAATCGCTGGCTGATCCCGTCGACGAAGGGCACGGCCCTCGGTTCGCAGCACGTGATCCGCGACAAGATCAAGCTCGGATTCGTGCCGGCCGCGAACTTCCTGGACCTCAACCGGAACGGCCTCGCCGCGTCGGGGCTCGTCGTCCTTGACCTGACTGCCCGTGAGGTGGATCCGGGCGCGACCGGTCAGACCGGTGTCCGGATCAACCTCGACGGCACGGCGCCGGCCGACAAGAACATCGCCTGCACGCGTGTTCACCACCGACCTGGCTGCACCCGGCGGCGCCGGTGATACGAACATCAAGGTCACCAGCGTCACCAACATCGTGGTCGGTATCACCATCACCGTCGGCACGCCGGCGAACGGTGAGACGCGGATCGTCGCCTCGGTCGGGACGGCGGGCGCCGCTGGCACCGGCGTTACGCTCACCGAGGCGCTCACCGGGCAGCCACGCCGACCGGCGAGACGGTCTCGAACCGGCTCAACTGCTCGGGCACCGCGAGCTTCAACAACTACTCGATGGAGGTCGTCGACCAGATCGGCTCCGACTCCTTCCAGGCCGACCACGGCGTCCTCATCGAGAAGAACAAGACGTCCGAAGGTTCGTCGTGCGGCACGTTCACGCTGCTTCGCCTGGGTCATCGATGCTCACCCCGAGGACATCAACCTCGTCGACTTCACCCGCCCGGACGGTACGAAGCAGCAGGTCACGACCGGTGATCCGCGCCAGCTAGCGGACGCCGCGTTCCATGCTGGGACGAATTCCGGCTCCCTGTACGAATGGGAGGAGACCCGCAACCGGCTCCACTTCTACGTCATCGACAAGCACGAGAGCGCTGACGGCGTCCTCCGCTACACCGTCGCCGTCCAGAACATCGACGGCGCGGGGCCGCACACCCGCGGCGCGCAGGTCGACAACGCGGTCGCCCAGGAGATCGCCGGTCGGTGGACGACGTGTTCCTTCGACCTGACGAACACCGGGGCTCGCCGGCGCCGTTACGGCCACAGTCCGCATCCCGAGGATGCGAGCGCGAACTACGACGCCGATGTCTACCGCCTCTCGACTTCGGTCGACGGCACCGGCTGGCAGGCGCAGCTGTCCAACGCACTCGCCACAGCCAAGTTCGGTCAGACCGTCGAGGTCCCGGTCTACGTGACCCGTGACGCGGGCAGCGCCGGGAGCGCCACGATCAGCCTCACCGCGACGTCGGTCAGTGACGCGACCAAGACCTCGACGGGTACGTGCGGCGTGACGGTCAAGGCACCGAGCGTCGCCTACACGCTGGCCCCGGCGAGCCCGAACGGGTCCAACGGCTGGTACAACAGCGGTAACGTCGACCTGACCTGGCAGATCCAGGACGCGACGGCCATCGTCGAAGGCTGCGACGACGAGACCTTCTCGACGGACGGGACCTTCGACCGCTCGTGCACGGCGTCGAGCGATGGCGGGACCACGGGACCCGTGACCGTGCACAGTGAAACGCGACGTGACGCCACCGAACGTCTCGGTGACGGGTGTCTCCGATGGCGCGGTGTATCTGCTCGGGACAGCACCGACGCCTGGGTGCACGCGCCGACGACGACAAGCGGTCTCGGCGCCGCGCCGTCGCTCGGCGTGACGGGCGGCCCGACGGTCGGCTTCTTCACAGTCACGTGCTCCGTCTCGGACACGGCCGGCAACCCGGGATCGGCGTCGGCGACCTACCAGGTCACGTACGACTTCTCGCGGCTTCGCGAAGCCGGTCCTCAGATCCGCCAGCGGTCAACGACGCGAAGGCGGGTACACCGCTCCCACCCCTGAAGTTCAGCCTCGGAGGCGACCAGGGCCTCGATATCTTCCTCGCGGGCTACCCCGCCACGGCGCAGTACACGTGTGGCACGACCCCACCGACGACCGCGACCGTGCCTGCTGGCGAAGATCGGGCCGCAGCTCCTCAAGTACGACGCGAAGGACGGCCAGTACATCGTCAACTGGCAGAGCGACAAGTCCTGGAAGAACACGTGCCGCGTGTTGATCCTCGGGCTCAAGGACGGGACGACCACGGTCGGTCCTGTACCAGTTCAAGTAGGTCGATCCGGGCCGGCCGTTTGACGACGGTCGGCCCATCGGCCACAGTCAGGAGAGTGGCGTGACGCGACCTTTGGGTCGCTGGCCGTCACGCCCCGTGGCTGTACAACGGCCAGCCGCGGTTTGCGCCGCGGCTGAGCCGACCTCACTCCACCTCGACGGATGACCTCGTGAGCGCTCGACGGATCGCCTCGCTGGCCGCCCTGACGTTCACCGTGGCGTCATGCGCCGGCACGGCCGCCTCGCCTTCCGCTGCGCCCGCGTCAGCGGCCGCCATCGCCTTCGCCGGCAGGTAGTCCCTCCGGGCCCCGCCGTCGGACTCCCGTGGCGCCGACTCCGGAAGTGACGCCGAGCGCGGCCGGCACGGCCAGCCCGGCCGCGACAACGCCCGCTCCTGCCACGCCGGTGGCTCCTGCCACGGCGTCCGCCACCTCACGCCTGCCCTCGCCGAAACCGACCGCTGCCGAAGGCGTACCCCGGTTCCTCCGAGCGAGCCGCCCGCCCAGAGCGACCTCCGCGTCACCGAGACAGGATTTACCGCCTTTCACGACGCCGGCAATGACTTCGCGTCGTACGGAGCGATGCGTCCATAACCCGGACCGGCAATGGAGCATCGTCCGGATGGGATGGAGATCCACGTCGACTTCTACGGTCCCGACGATGCGTTCCTCGCCGGTCAGGACGTGACGATCACGGCTCCGACCTGGAGCGGACGCTCGGGATCGCCGGCCAGGTCTTCGGTGCCGGTCGGGCGGTCCGGATGGAAGTCAAGCCGCCCGAGGACACGACCTCCTATCACCAGGTCTCCCCTCGAACGAGACGATCGCAGGCGAGGGACATCGCCACGCAACGGTCGAACGGCTCGTATCTGACGACAGGCACGGTCGTGAGCACGCTTCACGACCGAGCAGTCGTTCGTCGAGGTGACCGCCGATCTACCGCGACGGCCGTGGCCGGATCATCGGTGGCTCGAGCGGCGGCGCGCAGACGGTACCCGCCGGCGGCACGCGCCGTTCGAGATCGTCGATGGATCGCCGTATCGCGCAGTCGCGAAGACCGATGTCTACTGGCATGAGGGCCTGTGACGGCTCGCCCGACCGCGCGTCGCCCACAGTCGCTCAGCGACCCTGATCGCCGCTGTGTTGCCGCTCCGCCGATCGCTCGTCGCCGGCTGTGGTTCGCTCGGTGGCGCCGAGCGCAAGCATCCGCTAGCCCATCCGCAGCGGCCGCCGCCGCGAGTCTCCAGCGCCAGCGACGCGTGCCCGCTCGTGCCCGACATGGACGCGCTCGTCGGCAAGACCGTGCTCGTCGCCCCGACGGACTACCGAACGGGTCCGCTGTCACGGTGCACCTGGGTGTACGGGAAGGACCCGACCCGCAACGTCGCCCTCAACTTCGGACCGGTGATCGGGTCACACCGACTCGATCGCCAACTTCGGACCGGGCGAGTCCGTTCCTGGTCTCGGCGACGACGCCCGGTGGTGGCCGGGCACGCGAACCCTCTCGGTCGCCGTCGGCCCCCGGTCCTTCCAGATCAACCTGGAGCTCGATCAGGCCGACGTCTCGAAGGAGCTGGCCGTCAAGATCGCCCAGAGCGCCCTCGACGCACCTGACCTGAGGCGCCGCCCGCCTAGGTAGCGAGCGCGGACGGCGCAGGCCGATGCGTGCCTCGGCCGGCACGTGCCGGTAGAACGGCGTGTACTCAGGCGCCAGCGGCGTGTTGCCGAGGATGAGGTCGGCCGCCTTCTCGGCGAGCATCATCACCGGCGCGTAGATGTTGCCGTTGGTGACGTACGGCATCGATGAGGCGTCCACGACCCGCAGCCCGTCGACGCCGTGGACCCGCATCGTCAGCGGATCGAGCACGGAGGCGCCGTCGAGCCCCATCCGAGCCGTGCACGACGGATGGAGGGCCGTCTCGGCGTCGCGTGCCACCCACGCGCGGATCTCCTCCTCGGTCGTGACGCTCGCACCCGGCGACGTCTCTCCACCGTTGAACGGGTCCATCGCCGGCTGGTTGAGGATGTGCCGGGCGACCCGGATGGCCTCGACCCACTCGCGCCGGTCCTGGTCGGTCGACAGGTAGTTGAAGCGGAGCGCCGGATGGTCGTGCGGGTCGGCGGTCTTGAGCGAAACCGAGCCTCGGGCGTCCGAGTACATCGGCCCGACATGGACCTGGTAGCCGTGCCCGGGCGCGCCGGCGCTCCCGTCGTATCGGATCGCGAGCGGCAGGAAGTGGAACATCAGGTTCGGATAGAGGACGTCATCGTTGCTCCGGGCGAACCCGCCACCCTCGAAGTGGTTGGTGGCGCCCGGTCCGCTCCGCAGGAACAGCCACTGCGCCCCGATGAACGGGCGGCGCCACAGCTGCGTCGCCGTCGGCTGCATCGACACCGGCTGGAGGGACCTGTACTGGATGTACACCTCGAGGTGGTCCTGGAGGTGGTCGCCGACGCCGGGCAGGTCGGCCACGACCGGGATGCCGAGCGCCTCGAGATCCGCGGCCCGGCCGACGCCCGACAGCTGGAGCAGCTGCGGCGAGTTGATCGACCCGCCGGCGAGGATGATCTCGCCGCCCTCGATCCGCTCCGTTCCGCCACCGCGACGCTCGATATCGACGGCGACCGCGCGCCGCCCGTCGAAGACGACCCGCGTGACGAACGTCCGGGTGCGCACGGTCAGGTTCTTCCGGCCGAGCGCGGGCTTGAGGTACGCCTGCGATGCGCTCAGGCGGCGCCCACGATGGATGTTTCGGTCGAACGGCGCGAACCCCTCCTGGCGGTAGCCGTTGACGTCCTCGGTGAGCTCGTAGCCGGCCTGCTGGCAGGCCTCGAAGAACGCCCGGAACAGCGGGCTGGTCGCGGGGCCGCGCTCGAGCACCAGTGGACCGTCGTGACCGCGCCACGGGTCGTCGGGCGCGGCCGCGAGACACGTCTCCATCTTCTTGAAGTACGGCAGGCAATGGGCGTAGTCCCACGTCTCCATGCCGGGGTCGGCCGCCCAGCGCTCGTAGTCGAGCGGATTCGCCGCGCTGGAAGATCTGGCCGTTGATGCTCGATGAGCCGCCGAGGATCCTGCCCGCGCGCGTGGTAGATCCGCCGACCGTTCATGAACGGCTCGGGCTCGGACTCGTAGCCCCAGTCGTAATAGCGGCTGCCGATCGGGAACGTCAGCGCGGCCGGCATGTGGACGAAGACATCGAACCTGTAGTCGGGCCGGCCCGCCTCGAGGACGAGAACGGACGTGCCCGGATCGACCGAGAGCCGGTTGGCGAGGGCGCATCCCGCCGATCCCCCGCCGACGATGATGAAGTCGTACTTCGTGCCGCCACGGCGCGATGCTAGCAGCGTCGCGACGCACGGTTCGGCGATGATGACGGCGCCAGCCAGGCACCGCGGACGAGGAGACGACGGGCGTGACGGATCTCGATTACGGACAGTTCGAAGCGCTCACCTTCGACTGCTACGGGACGCTGATCGACTGGGAAGCGGGGATCCTCACCGGGCTCCGGCGCGTGGCTCGGGCCGGCGCGCCGCGAGTGCCAGCGACGATGAGCTGCTCGAGCGCTTTGCCGCGATCGAGGCTCGGGCCGAGGCCGGGCCGTACCGTCTGTACCGCGAGATCCTGGGCGACGGCCTGCGCGGTGTCGCGGCCGCGTACGGCGTCGAAGTCGGACGACGCCGAGGCGGCCGAGTTCGGCGACTCGGTCGGTGAATGGCCCGCGTTCCCCGATTCGGCCGCCGCGCTCGCCCGGCTGCATGAGCGCTTCCAGCTTGGGGTGATCACGAACTGCGACGACGACCTCTTCGCACGGTCGGCGCGGCGCCTCGAAACGGACTTCGATTGGGTCGTCACTGCTCAGTCCGTCGGGAGCTACAAGCCCAACCCGCGCAACTCTCGAGCTCGCGATCGAGCGGATCGGCCTTCCTCGCGAACGGGTCCTGCACGTCGCCCAGAGCCTCTTCCACGACCACGTCCCGGCAAAGGCGTTGGGCCTCACCACCGTCTGGATCGACCGGCGCCACGACCGACCGGGCACGGGCGCGACGCCGCCCGCCGAGGCGACGCCCGACGCGACGTTCCCCGACATGGCCTCGTTCGCCGACGCGGCGACGGGGCCGCGGACCGCACATAGCCCGGCCGTCAGGCTGCCGGCGCTCGCGCTACGAGGACCGGCACGGGCGCGCTCCTGCACCACGCGTTCGGACACGCTGCCCATCACCAACCGATCCATCCCCCGCCGCCCATGCGTCCCGACGACGATGAGATCGACCGACTCGGCGACCGCGGCCTCCACGATCGATTCGCCGGGATCGCCTTCCCAGATCAGACAGCGGATCGGCACGCCTTCACGGTGGCCGCGGTCGACGATCCGCTGGGCGGCCGCCTCGCGGCTGGCCCGGACCTGGTCCACGCGCTGTCGATAGCCGACACCCGGCAGCCACTGGCCGCCGGGATCGATGACGCTGACCAGCAGGAGCGAGCCGCCGAGCCGGGACGCTAGCTCGAACGCGAGATCCTCGGCTCCGTCGGACGCCGGCGTGAGGTCGCTGGCGAGCAGGATCGTGCGGATCCGACCGCGCTGCGCGGGTAGAGACTCGAGGAGCGCTTCAGTCATGCGCTCAGGTTCGGTGCCCGCGGTATCGCGTCCGTAAGTGACCTCCGGCCCCAAGCCGCGAGGCCGTGTGGCCGGTTGGAGGGGGCCACCGGCGGTCCTCGGCGGAAGCGTTGGCTGTTAGATTTGCCGTGCATGCAGGCAGATACATCGCGTCCCGGTCAGGCCGACGGCACCCCGGCGCTCGGCGTCAAGGAGCTCGAAGCCCTGGTCGACGCCACGCGCGTCATCGCCGAGGTCCTCGACGTCGAGCGCGTCCTCCAGCTCATCGTCGATCGCGTCCGGGCGCTCGTGGGTGCCGACTACGCCGCCCTCGGCATCGCGCTCGCGAACGGTCGCATCGACCGCTTCATCACGAGCGGCATCGACGCTCGAAGCGACGGGCCGCCATCGGTGATCCACCGCGCGGTCACGGGTTGCTGGGTCTTGATCGTCCGCGAGGGCCGCTCGTATCGGATCCCCCGGATCGCCGACCATCCCGACTCGTACGGGTTCCCGCCCAACCACCCGCCGATGACGTCGTTCCTTGGCGTCCCGGTCACAGTTCACGGGCGATCGGTCGGCAACCTCTACCTGACCGAGAAGCACGGAGCTCCCGAATTCAGCGACGTCGACCAGCTCCTGGTCGAGATGTTCGCCCTGCGTGCCGGCATCGCGATCGACAACGCGCACCTCCACGAGCAGGTCCAGCGGCTGGCGGTCGTCGAGGACCGCGAGCGGATAAGTCGGGACCTTCACGATGGCATCATCCAGTCGATCTACGGCGTCGCCCTGTCCCTCGAGGAAGTCCCGTTCCTCATCGAGAGCGCGCCCGACGAAGCAAGCGACCGCGTCGACCGGGCCATCGATTCGCTCAACCTGACGATCCGCGAGATCCGCAACTTCATCCTCGGGCTTCGGTCAGAGCTGCTCCACGGCGCGGATATCGTGGCCGGGCTGGCGACGCTCGCCGACGAGTTCGCGACCAGCGGCGCCTCTGACATCGAGCTCGACATCGCGGTCGAACCCGAGGTCGCCGATGTCCTGCCGATCGGCCACCGCGTCCAGATCCTACAGATGGCTCGCGAAGCGCTCAGCAACGCGGTCCGCCACGCTCGGGCCGACCACGTCACGATCGGCCTGCACGACGACGGACGGTTCCTCGACCTGCGCGTCGAGGATGACGGCGTCGGCTTCGATCCGGATCGTCGCGCCGCCGTCGGGCCACCTCGGACTGACCAACCTCCGGGATCGGACGGCGGCACTCGGGGGTACCTTCACGATCGACAGCGAGCCGGGGCAAGGGACCCGTCTCCGCATCCGCGTACCGACTTCCCCACCCGGTGAACCCCAGGAGCCTGCCGCATGACCGAATCACAGCCCGCCCACGTCCTCCGCCTGCTGGTCGTCGACGACCACGAGGTCGTCCGCCAGGGTCTCGCCGCGTTGCTCGATCGGCGTGAGGGATTCCAGGTCGTGGCGGAGGCCGGGACCGTGGCCGAATTGCTCGACCAGGCTCGCCGCCACCAGCCGGATATCGTCGTCATGGACATCCGATTGCCGGATGGCTCCGGCATCGAAGCCTGTCGCGAGATCCGTGCCGAGATGCCCGCGACGCGGGTCGTCATGCTCACCTCGTATCCCGACGAGGAGGCCGTCCTGTCGGCGATCGTCGCGGGCGCGAGCGGCTACCTCCTCAAGCAGGTCCGGGCGCGGGACCTCGTTGCGGCTCTCGAAGCGGTCGGTCGCGGCGAGTCACTACTCGATCCTGCCGTTACGGAAAAGGTCCTCGAGCGGATTCGGCGAATCGCCAGCGGTTCACAGGAGACCGATGAGCTCTCGCAGCTGACTGCCCAGGAACGAAAGATCCTCATGCTCCTCGCCGAGGGCAAGACCAACAAGGAGATCGCGGCCGAGATCTTTCTCTCGGACAAGACGGTCAAGAACTACGTCAGCTCGATCCTCGGCAAGCTCAACCTTGAACGGCGGGCCCAGGCTGCGGCGTTCGTGGCCAAGCACCGGCTGGACCGCGGAGGCGTCTGAGGCGATCGCGCGCGGCTCCGGTTCCCCGGGCCCGTCGGTGCGGGCGCGCCGGACCGGCTCAGCGGCCGGCGATCCCCGACAGCGCCGAGACGAGCTGCGGGACCGTCAGCTCTCCGGTCAGCCTCGAGACCACTTTCCCCTGACCATCGAGGAAGACCCAGAACGGGTAGGCGGACAGCCCGTACGCCTGCGCCACCGTGTTGCTCGGGTCCACGATGACCGGGAGGGTCCAGCCCTCATTGGCAAGCCATGCGTCGGGCGGGTAGTTCGGCCGGTTGGGATCGATCGCCGTTGCGACTGAGACGAAGTCGACGCCAGGCGGCATCCCGTTCTCGTCGATCCACGACTGGACGACCGGCACCTCGCGCTGGCAGTGCGGGCACCAATGCGCGATGAAGATGATCGCGGTCGGTTTCCCGGACGGCTGGATCGCGACCGGGGAGCCGTCAAAGGACGCGCCCTGAACGGTCGGAGCCGTCACGCCGACAGCCGGGTCCGACCCGCTGCCAGGGAGTTGCACGAGCGGCTGGCCGGTGATGACGGGCTCGGTCCATGGCGGACCTGATGCGAGCCCTGAGGGGGCAGCCGAGGCGGCCGAGGCGGCCGATGACGGTGCGGCCGCCGCCGACGTTCCCGACGCCGCCGAAGACGCCGCCGAAGACGAGCCCGAGACTGCCGCCGGCGAGCCCGAGACTGCGGCCGCCGAGCCCGAGACTGCGGCGGCCACGGACGCCCGCGCGCTGCCCGACACGGCCGGCGAAGACCCGCCACTGGAGAACGCGCCACCAAACACGACGGCGAGCGCCGCAGCGCCGACGATGACCACCAGGACGGCGGTGAGGACCCACCGCGAGCCGAGGCCGCCCCTCGGCGGAGGCGGTGCGGGCGCCCGGGTACGTCCGTCGGCGCGATGTGGTCGTTTGGCGGTCATTCGGTCCTCCAGGACAGGTCGGGTGCGACCTCGACCTCGTCGTCGGCCGAGACAGCGCCTGAGGCACGCACCGACAGCAAGGTGAAGATCAGCAGGAACGCGGAAAGGGCGAGGAACGGGAGGCTCACGAAGCCGAGGGCTCTGAACCAGACGACCGTGCACGATGGACCGATGCCACACGCTCCGGTGTCGAGGGCCGGGATCCACTCGAGGGCGAGATGGTAGGTCGCGATGACCGCGCCGATGGCGGCGAGCGCACGTCCGTAGATCCGGATGCCGTCATCGCGGCGGAACGCCGCGATGCCGAGGATGATCGCAAGCGGGTACATCGCGATCCGCTGGAACCAGCACAGTCGGCACGGGTCGTAGTGGGCGATCTCGGAGAAGTAGAGGCTCCCCGCCGTGGCGAGCATTGCGACGATCCACGCCATCGCGACCCCGTTGAGGGCGAGCGCCCCGGCGGTTCGATCGTAGGTGCCCCGTGCCGAAGGCGAAACGGCCGCCAACACCCTGAGGATCAGCATCGCCCCGACGACGCCGAGGGCGACGAGGGAGAGGATGGCGTAGAACAGCTGGACGGTCTCGACGGGCATCGGCCAGCCCATGGTATGGGCTCCGGCCCCGTATCGCCCGACCCCGATAGGCCCGAATCACTGAGCCGGTTGGCACCCCGCGCGCGTCGGTGTCGGCCGCGAGGCTGGCCCGGGCACATGAAAGAACGGCCGGCGGCCCGATGGGCCGCCGGCCGTTCGATCCGCTAGGGCTACTCGGTGACGGCGGTCAGCGCGTTCACCTGGCCGTGGCCGTTGAACGAGTTGTGTCCGATGCCGCCGGTGCAGACCTGCGGCGCGCCGTTGTCGACCGCCGGGAAGAAAGCGTAGATCGAAACGTCTTCCGGGCAGGCCGTCGGATCGGCCGTCGTTTCGAGGGCCGCCTTGAGCGCGCCCTGGCTCATCTTCGGGTGCTGGCTCTTGATGAGAGCCGCGACGCCAGCCGCATGCGGCGACGCCATCGACGTGCCCTGCTGGTAGCAGTACGTAGCACCCGACGCATCCACGAGGCGCCGTGCCGGGAGGCAAGTCGTGGTGAGAGCGACGCCGGCCACGTCGAGAGCACGCGTCCGTTCGGCGCAGCGGCCGTGAGCTGCGAGGACGGAGTCACCGCCGGGAGCGATGACATCGGCGCCGCCGTACGAGGAGTAGAACGACTTGAAGCCCTTGCTCCCGTTCGCGGTGACCTCGACCACGCCGGAAACCTCGGTCGGGACGACGAGGCAGTTGTTGTCTACCGGGCGGACCACTGGGATGGAGTCGTCCGGGCTGGTGCTGTCCTGGGTCGGATGTGCGAGATCGTCGGCCTGGTTGCCTTCGGCCGCGACGACCAGAACGCCATTCTGCTGGGCGTACTTGATCGCACGCTGCTCGGCTTCCAGGATCGCCCGCTGATCCGGGTCATTGCGACAGTTGAAAAGCCACGGGTCAGCGAAGTAGCTGTTGTTCGTGATGTCGATGCCGTGGCTGCCGGCCCACATGAACGAGCAGATCACAGCTTCCGGGAAGAAGAAGCCGGCTGAGTTGCCGGCCTTGATCCCCGCGATCTTGACGTTCGGCGCCACACCGACGATGCCGATGCCGTTGGACGCCGCGGCGATAGTGCCAGCCGTATGGGTCCCGTGGCCGTTGTCGTCGTTCCAGGCGGCCGGAGACTGGTCGGCGACGCCGCTGATGCACGACGCCGACCGGGCGAAGTCGACGTTCGGAGCAAGATCCGGATGCGTGAAGTCGAGTCCGGTGTCGATGTCGCCGACGACGATCGTCGGGCTTCCGCCGGTGATCGCGTGCGCCTCCGGCGTATGGATCTGGACCATGTCCCACTGGAGCCCGCTGAGCGTGTCGCTATCAGTCGCGGGAAGGCTGCCGGGAGCCGGGCCATCCGCCGCGGTGTCCGCGGCATCCGGAAGACGGGTGGCGAACTTGTCGGTCGCCGCAACGCCCTCGACGCCAGCGTTCTTCTCGATCGTCGAGCTGAAGCTGAGGCGATCCGACCGCGCGATCGACACACCGATCGCGTCGTACGTGGTAACGAGCGTGCCGCCAGCCTCGGTGATCGTCGACTTGGTGGCCGGCGTCGCCGCACTCGAATAGACGATCACGTAGGTGCGCATCGTTCCCGTGGCAGCCACGGGCGACACGAGAACCGCCATGGCAAGAAGGCCTGTCGTCGCGGCAACCGACACGAACCGACGAATGGCCAGGGACATGGGCTTCCCTCCTCCTGGGTGGGGGTCGCGGAGGCGCGGCGCGCCGTGGCGGCAAATGTACTGCCGGCTGTCACGCGATTCCATACCCGGGTCGCGTTGCGCTCGTGCACCACTTTGCGTCGCGAGCCGCTACCAGAGTTGGGCGGTCAGATGGCTCGCATGCGGTTGTTCTTGGCGTCGTGAGTGACCTCCGCTAGGCCGAGCGCCTCGAGCAGCGGAGGCATGTACACGCCGAACCGTCCGCGAAGTCCCTTCTTCAGGCCGTACCAGCCGCCGACCGGATTCTCAGTCGAGCGAGCCCAAGCCTCTACCGACCCATCAGGCGGCCGGCTTCTGCTCGTCCGCGCCACCCAGCGGCAACCAGTCGCCGTGCGCCTTCAGCATCGCGTGGAGGTCCTCGATGGCCCGCCGGTCATAGCGCAGTTGGGTGCCGCCGACCTGGCAGACGATCGCCGGTGGGTCGGCGGCCTCGTCGATCCACATCTGGTATTCGGACGTCCCGGGCGGCGTCTTGAGCTGCCAGGGATCGGTCTTCGTGCCGGTGCCTGCTGCCATCGTGTTGCTCCTCCCTTAGCCGTCCGCGTGGCCCGGCTGTTCTCGGCATGGTGCCATCCCGCATAGTGGTGCGTCGTTGGATGCCCGGGCACGCCACAATCCACGCACATGCGGAGGTACGAGTGAGCCGGGAGGCGGGCCAGGACGGCCGGGTCGCGATCGTGACCGGCGGAGCGAGCGGGATCGGCCGAGCGATCGCCGAGCGACTCGCGCGCGACGGTGCCTCGGTCGTCATCGCCGACATCGATCCGGAGAGCGGCGCGCGTGTCGCGGGCTCTCTGCCTGGCGCGACGTTCGTCCGGGCGGACCTCACCGTCGAGGCCGACCGAGAGCGACTCGTCGAGGCCGCCCTCGCCGCACACGGCCGGATCGACATCCTCGTCAACAACGCCGGCGTCCAGCACATCGCCCCGATCCACGAGTTCCCGCCGGCTCGCTTCGAGTACCTGATCGCACTTCACCTCGTTGCTCCGGCGATGCTCATCCGGGCCGTCGTGCCCGGGATGTACGAGCGTGGCTGGGGCCGCATCGTGAACATCAGCAGCATCAACGGGCTCATCGGCCAGCCGAACAAGTCGGCGTACGTGGCCGCCAAGCACGGGCTGATCGGGCTGACGAAGGCCGTCGCGCTTGAAGCCGGCCCGCACGGCGTGACGGTCAACGCCGTCTGCCCGGCGTTCGTCCGGACGCCGCTCGTCGAGGGTCAGATCGGAGACCTCGCCCGGACCGGAAGGCATCCCGGTCGACGAGGTCGTCTCGCGGGTCATGCTCGAGCCATCGGCGATCAAGCGCCTGATCGAGCCGGAAGAGGTCGCCGCGATGGTCGGCTACCTGTGCTCCGACGAGGCTGCGGCCGTCACCGGTGCGGCGAACGTCATCGATGGCGGCTGGACGGCGCGCTGAGGCGCTCGCGGCTCAGGTCGGACGCCTTCCTCGATCGGCGTTCGCCAGGATGTAGACGCTGGCGAGGGCGACCCAGGCCGGCAGCAGCACGATGAACCACTCGAATGTCGTCGACGTGAGCAGCAGGACGAGAGCGACGGCGTACCCGGCCCACGTGATCCCCCGCGGTAACGCCCCGGACCGACGGCCGATCGTGGCGGTCGTGATCAGGAAGACAGCCGCCGCACGAGCGGCGAACACGAACAGCAGCACGTAGGCGAGCGAGCTCGCGAGGTCGACCGTGGCGGCGCTCGGCGGGCGTGCGTCCTGGAACTGGACACCGGCGACGATGCTCCCGGCGGCCGCGGCGGCGGCGAACATCAGGGCGATGAAGAGCAGGCCGCTGCCAAGGAAGACGGTCGCGAGGAACCGGTCCTCTCGAGCACCCACCCGGTCCGGATGACCGCGATGAACCACAGGAACGCGATGCCGCTGAACGGCGCGAGGTACAGCCCTGCGACGACGACAAACCCGGCGTTGCCGGCCGTTGAACCAATCGACGATCTCGGAATCGGTCGCTCCGACCAGTGGTTGCTGCCGGAGCGCGATCAACGCTGTCGTGAAGAGCACCGCGAACGCGAGCCCAGCGATGCCGGCTGCCCTGGGCGCCTTCAGCTCGGCGCGCACCTCGATGCGCTGTTGCGGTTCGATCTCCTGATCGATCATCGGTGCCTGAGTGTACGCGGCGGGTGGTGCCCATCGACGCGGTGCCGTCACCAGCCGAGGCGATCGCCGGAGGCCTTCCGGACGCGGTCGAGGATGACCTGGCCGTCCTTGGCTCGAGAAGGTTCGGCTGGCTGCGATCGAGCTGGATCGTGGGATGCAGCTCGATCTGGGCGAGACGTGAGCCGGTGAACGTGAGTTCGACGACGAGGCCCTCCTCGGTCTGCTCGGAGCGCGGGAGATCGAAGATGAAGTCGCCGAGCGAGTACAGGACGACGCCGTCGTCGATCGCCTCGATCGCGCCGGGCCAGTGCGGGTGCGAGCCGAGGATCACGTCCGCCCCGGCGGCGACGAGCGCGGCCGCCTGTTGTCGCTGGAGCGCGGTCGGGCGATCCGTGTATTCGACGCCCCAGTGCGGCACGACCACGACGACGTCCGCGCCCTGCTCGCCTGCGCGGCGCGGATGTCGGCGCGGGCTCGCGGAAGATCCAGCGGAGCGGCTCCGGGCGCGTGCGTCGTCGCGCCGGCGGCCGGGAGGTTGATGGCGTCGTAGGCGAGGAACGCCACATGGACGCCGTCGACCGTCTTCGTCGACGGGTCGGCCGGGCGGTCTCCGCGTCCTTCCCGGCACCCGACCTGTTCGATCCCCGCCTTCTCGACGTTCCGGATCGTCTCGATGACGCCGTCCGAGCCGGCGTTGCGGATGTGGTTGTTCGCCAGCGACACGATGTCGACGCCGGCGTCGCGAGGCCCGTCTCGAGCGCGGGATCGAACGTGAAGACGAGCCCGTGCGGATGGTAGGTGTGGCCGTCGGGCGCAGGCCCTTCGTGGTTCACGAGCGAGATGTCCGCATCGCGGAACAGTGCTCGAACGGCGCCCGCGTGACCCGTCCGTTCCGCCGTGACGTCGTCTCGCCCGCGCGGCAGCAGGTCCTCGAGACGATCCGGGCGGTGCCGCCGTCCCATGGGAAGTCCGGTCCGGCGCCGAGCAGCGACGGCGCGACGATGGACCTCGCGGTCGTTCATCACGTCGCCGGCCGCGACGAGAGTCCACGTCGCGGTCGGGTCGAAGGCCGCGTGGTCCGCTCGCTCGACCTGGCGTCGCGGGCGGCTGAGACGGTGAGCGGCCACTCCTCGATCGAGCGGACGCGGCCGTTGCCGAACAGGCTTCGACCATCGACAGCGAGCGCGCGGACCGACGGTCGCACGTCGGCTGCCCGCACGATCCCGAGGGTGTCGGTCGTGCCGCGGACGGCCTCGAGGACGCCGTCGGGGGAGGCCGTCGTCACCGTCGCGCCCAGGTCGAGTCCGAGTGTCTGGCCAGGGCGTCGAGGTCGCGTTGGGCCGCGACGACGACTCGCGGAACGTCCGGTCCTTCCCGGCGACGATCGTCGCCAAGCCGTTCCCGTGTGATCGGATCGCTCCGGCGACCAGAAGCCGACGATCGGGACGAGCGCGATGGTCGTCGTGGCGGGCCTCGGTCGCGGCCGGCGCCGTCGGCGCGGTTGCGCGGTGCCGTCGCGGTCGGGGCGGTGGTCGCGGCGGTCGCCGCGGGCGCGGTCGCGACCGGCGACGCCGCGGCAGCGCTTGCCGGGTGTCGTCGCAGCGGTCCCAGCGCCACGCCCGACGCGCTCGATGGAGGGGCTCGATCCGGCGACGGACGTCGGCGCCGCTCCCGGATCGAACGCCTCGGCGCGTCCCGAGAGGTGCCCTGAGGCCCGCCGGCCAGCACAAGGCCGGCGCCGACGACCGAGACCAGAAGCGTCGACGCCAGAACAACGCGGACCGACGGGCGTCGCACCGTCACTCGGGGACTCTAGGCCCGCGCGGGAGGATGCGGAAGGGTCCGGGGACACAGGCGGCGCCCGAGTGACTCCTCCGCTCCGGACGGCGCACTCCGCCAGGCCGGGCGCCGATGGCAGAGGTCTGCGCCTACGGTCATGCGCGGGTCGTGCGCGACGATGCACGTCCCGTCGCCGGACCCAGCCGGCCACCGCTCCCAGTGCAGCCCTTGGCATCCGACACACGCTTCGCGGCAATTCGGTCACCGTCGTGCCGGGCAATGTCGGGAACTTGCGCCAGGCGCGCCGTGTGACGAGGTCCACCGGCACGACGTGCATCTCACGCAAGGTGATTAACGAATGTTGCGCTCGACGCAAGGCGGGCGCACGGAACACCCGGTTCGGGGTGGTTACCGCGCTGCGCCGCGCGAGCCGGGCATCAAGAAGGCCAGCCGGCGCGCAGCCGACTGGCCTTCGTGAACCAGTCGTGCCGGTCAGGACATCCCGAGTTCCTTCTTCGCTTCCTGCTTTCGCTGCGCCATCCGTCGACCGAGGTCCTCGAGCTCGGCCGATCGAACACCTGGCGGGCGGCCTTGAACATCTCGCCCTCCTCTTCCTCGATGTGGTGCTCGATGTTCTCCTTCATCACCTTCGCCTTGGCGCCCCACGTCTCGTCGGAGACATCGAGCCGCTCCAGCTCACCCATCAGCAGGTCGACGACGTGGTGCTCCTCGAAGCCCTCGAGGACGATGTCCTCAGCCTTCGGATGCGACTTCAGCTCGGGATAGAAGATCTCCTCCTCGATCATCTCGTGGACCATCATCTCGCCCTTGATCGTCGCGAACAGCCGCTCCCGCGTCTGCACGCCGCGCTCGGTCGTCGACTCGAGCTCGGTCAGGAGTCCCTTGACCTTCTTGTGGTCTTCCTCGAGCATCGTGAGCGCGTCCATCGTCTCGGTTGCCACGCGTCGCTCCTCCTGTCGGGTTTCCTTGATGACCTGGGTCGAGACGCGGAGCGAGGCGCCCGAATGGCGCCCCGTCCGCGTGCTGGTGTTGGCGGGCTCAGATGTTCGAGCCGCCTTGCGTGCCTGAAGCCGCTCTGGCCGCCGGACCCGTAGTCCGTCTCCTCCAGATCGCTGTCGCCGGTCGAGCCGCCGCCCTGAGCCCGTCGTCCTGAGCCGCCGCCCATCGAGCTGCTGCCGCCCATGGACTGCCGCCGCCGCCCATCGAGCCGGCTGCCGTCCACCGAGTCATGCCGGCGCCCGAACCGGCGGTGTCCCAGTCGGAGCCGCCCTGTCCGCCGGTGCCCCAGTCCGACGTTTCCTGGCCCATCGAGCCGGTCTGGTCCATCGACGTGCCGGCGCCTGCGCTGCCGTAGTCGCTACCCGAGCCGCTGCCGATCTCGTAGTCCACGCCGGTCGTGCTCCGGCGCGCCGGAACCGCTCTGAGCTGCTCAGATCGGAGCTTTCCTGCGCCGCTGGACTGGCCCATCGAGCCGCCTGGCCCATCGAGCCCCTGGTCCATCGAGCCCTGACTGCCGGAGCCCATCGCCGCTCTGCGACGCCAGTCTGGCCTTCGTCCCAGCCGGACTGCTCTTCCTCTCCACCGCCGAAGCCGCGGTCGCTGCCCTGGTTTCCTCGATCGCTTGCCACGGCGTACCTCCTTGTCCTCGGGGCCCGCGGACGGTGCCATGTCCTGGGGATCGACGAGAGTCTGCGCGGCGCCAGCCAGAGGGGAAGGGAAAGAAGTGGCTTCCACGCCTTGCAGTGGCATCACGGCTCGGACCGCGCCCGCTGGTAGCGAGTCGGCTCGTGCGAACTTGCCGGTTCTCTGCCAATTATCTAGCCAGGCTCGTGGTATGCGAGAACGCGGGCGCGAAGCGCGCCGGATCTCTGCCACTTATCAGCCAGGCTCGTGGTATGCCAGTTCGTCGGCGCAGGCGAATCCTTGCCAGGTACAAGTACCAGTCGTGCCAGGTCCTCCCGACACCATCGAGCCACCGAGATCGCTCGCACAACACGAGCCACAGTCGTATCTGGCGAAGATCCGACGAGTCGCGGCGATCCACGGCCGACCTGCACCGACCGGAACCCGGTCGATGCAGTAGCGACGGTCGCCGCGCTCGAGTCCGAACGGGCCGGCCGGCGGCTCCACGAACTCGGCACGCCCCCGGTGCCGGCGTATGTCGCAACGGCAAGCCGGTCGGAGTAGACAGGAACGAGGCTCATCCGGAGTACCGAGACGTCAGGGAGACAGCCATGGCCGCCGTTCGACAACGCGAGGACATCTCAGGTCCGTCCGTCATCGCCTACACGACCGAGGGCGAGGGACAGCGCGAAGTCCGTCGAGCCGCGCAGGAGCACGCCCGCGAGCACGGCTGCGTCCTGCTCCTCTACACCGCCGACGCCGGCGGGATCCTGTCGGATCCGATGCCGAACGCCATCGACGCCGAGGGCACCGACGACGAGTTCGGCGACCGGCTCGGACTGGCGGACCTCGAGTACCTCGGTCGCTCGGACGTCGCCAAGCAGGTCGTCGAGAGCCGCGCCGGCAGGCGCTCGCGCGGCCGCCTGGCTGCCGAAGGACCGCGGGATGGCGGCGCTGGCCGAGTATGCCTCGGAGCAGGACGCCCACATCGTGTTCCTGCCCGGCCGAGCTGCCCGGTGTCCGACGAGCTGACCGGTCTGCTGACCGGCAGCAAGGACACGGCCGAGCTGAAGCGCGCCGGCATCGAGGTTCGAGCGGTCGACGAGAGAGCTGACCGCCGACGCTCGAGCGCCGCCGTCGCCCTGCGAACGCCGGCGGCGCTCAGCCCTCGTCCCGACACGGCGTCGCGACGTGGCCTATGGCCCAAACAGTGGTGCCGCTCGGCATCATCGAAGTCGGCCGGATCGGCTCGATATCGCCGCGTGGACGTATGCTGTCGGTCAATAAGGCAATCGATGGTGGCCGCCGTCGCAGTCCGTCAGGCTCGACGATCCAGCCATCCTGGGTTCAGCGGCGCTAGTCTCGGGGGTGTATCGCATGTCCCTCATCCAGCGGGTAGAGCGGGCCCAGCAGGGAGCCGATCTCCCGAAGGCCGAGACCGAGCTGGTCGTCGCGCCTCCGGCTCGCCGACGACGATCGTTCGCACGCCGGCACGCGACGAGCTGCTTCGCGGGATCACGCTGCTGCTCCAGCAGGAGGTGACGCGCGCCTTCGGGTCCGTGGTCGACGCCCGCCGTCGGAGATCCGCGGCAAGATCGAAGGCTTCGTCGACGGGATCATCAGCCGCCAGGGCTTCGCCGTCACGCGCGACGAACGTCTCCGCCTGATCGACCAGATGATCGACGAGATCACCGGTCTCGGGCCGCTCGAGAGGCTCCTCGCCGACCCGACGATCACCGAGATCATGGTCAACGGGCCGACCCACATCTACATCGAGCGGCGAGGCAAGATCGAGCGCGTCGACGTCGCGTTCCTCAACGACGAGCACGTCCGCCGGATCATCGAGCGGATCATCACGCCGCTCGGCCGGCGGATCGACGAATCGAGCCCGCGCGTCGACGCCCGGCTTCCCGACGGCTCGCGCGTCAACGCGGTCATCGCGCCGCTGTCGCTCGTCGGGCCCGGTCATCACCATCCGGAAGTTCGCGGCGGAACCGTTCACCGTCGACGACCTGATCGGCTTCGGGACGGCGTCGGCCGAGATGTTCGACTTCCTGCGAGGCGTGCGTGCATGGCTCGGCTCAACATCTTCGTGTCGGGCGGCACCGGGTCCGGGCAAGACGACCGCGCTGAACGTGCTGTCGTCGTTCATCCCCGCCGACGACCGGATCGTCACCATCGAGGACGCCGCCGAGCTCCAGCTCCGCCAGCCCCACGTCGTGACGCTCGAGGCGCGCCCGGCGAACCTCGAGGGACGCGGCGAGATCACGATCCGCGACCTCTTGCGCAACGCGCTCCACATGCGCCCCGACCGCATCATCGTCGGCGAGTGTCGTTCGGGCGAAGCCCTGGACATGCTCCAGGCGATGACCACCGGCCAGGACGGCTCGCTGTCCACCGGACACGCGAACAGCCCGCGCGACATGCTCCGTCGTATCGAGACGATGGTCCTGATGGCGGGCTACGAGCTGCCGCTGCGGGCCATCCGCGAGCAGATCGCCTCGGCGGTCGACCTGATCGTCCATACCGCGCGGCTCAAGGACGGCTCGCGCAAGGTCATCAACATCACCGAGATCTACGGCGTCGAGGACGACGAGATCCTGACCCAGGACATCTTCGTCTTCGAACAGACCGGGATGAAGGACAAGAAGGTCGAGGGCTACCTCAAGCCGACCGGGATCCGGCCGACCTTCATGGGCAAGTTCAAGGCCAACGCGCATCGAGATGCCCGAGGGCGAGTTCGGTCTCCCGCCCGAGGATCCGGCAAACCCCGACCTCGCCCGCTACCACAAGGGGCAGCTCGCCGGAGCCGAGGCGCAGTACACCGGAGAGCCACCGCGCGTCAGCTCGGACACGGCCGCGCCGTCACCGCCGGCGGGATGGTCTACGTCTCGTCGATCGGGCCGCTCGATCCCGAGACCGGTCAGGTCGTCCGCGGCGGCATCAAGGAGCAGACCCGCCAGTGCATGCGGACGCTCAAGGAACGTCTCGAGGCCGCCGGCAGCTCGCTCGACAAGATCGTCTGGGCCAACTGGTCGTTGCGCGACCCCGCCGAGTTCGACACGTTCAGCGAAGAGTGGATGAAGTGGTTCCCCGAGGAGGCGCCGGTCGGCCAGGGCACGCTGATGCCGCTGCTCCAGCGCCGGGCCGGGTTCCGGATCTCGATCGGGGTCATCGCCGAGGCGTAGGTCCGAGGTCGGGCGCGGTGAGCGGTGACCGTCGAGGCTAGCGCTTCCGGCGGCGGACTCGGCCCGGGAGCCGGGGTGACGAACGCGACCGCCAGCATCAGGATGGCGAGGCCCGACGAGCGCCAGCCGGTCCGGGGCCCGGGACGACGTTCCTGCGGCGGAGCGATCGCCTCGGTCGGTGGCGGGCTGGTCTCGTCGGGCGGCGGCACGACGAAGAGGTCGGACGTCGTCTCGTCGGCGGCAGTCTGCGCCGACGACGATCGTCGCGGTGTTGGTGATGGGCTGGGAGAGCGTCGCCGCGTTCGTCAGGACCGTGACGCGGTAGCTGACCGATCCCGAGGTCGAGATTGCGCGGCGGTCCACGACAGGGTCCGCGTCGTCGGGTCGTAGCCCGCGAAGACCAACTGGCCGTCGGCAGAGCCCGTCGCCGAGCCGTCGACGTAGGCCAGGCCCGCCGGGATGACGTCGGTCAGGACGACCGAGCCGACCGGTGCCTCCGGGACCTGGTAGGTCAGCGTGTAGCCGACCGTGTCGCCCTCGGTGTGCGGTCGGCAGCTTGACCGTCGTGCCGTCGGGCAGCAGGAGCGTCTTGAGCGGCGCGTCGCTCGTCTTGGCGAGGGTCAGCGACCGGACGGGCTGCGGGACGACGACGTCGGTCGCGGCGCAGGCTGCGGCCGGCGTTCGTGGTCGCGAAGCAGGCCCGGTTCGTGACCGGGCTGTCGTCGGCGGTGGCGAACGTCGTCGGGCTCGTGACGTGGAAGTCGAATGAGCGCGCCCGGGCGCGAGGTCGGCGGGGCCGCAGGTGACGATCCCGACCGGCCAGGTGGCAGGCACCGCCGGCGTCGTCGTCGAGGACCCAGGCCAGACCGGCGTCGGTCGGCAGCGTGTCGGTGACGGTGACGTCTCCGGGCGATGCCGGCGCCGCTCGTTGTGGACGGTGACCGTGAAGCCGATCGCCGCGCCGGCGCCACCGAGTCGGCGTCCGCCTGTCTTGACGATCGTGACGTTGGCCGGGCGGACCGTGACCGTCGCGCTCGCCGTGTCGGAGGCCTCGGCTGCTCGTTGTCGGCGACGTGGCCGGTGACCGTGTCGGTCTCGGTCGCGGTCACGACCGCGCTGAACGAGCACGTGTACGTCGCCCCCGCGGCGATCGAGCCACCGGTCGCGCACGTGCCCCGGCCGTTGAGGTTGCCGTAGACGTCGTCGGTCAGCGCGGTCAGGGTGACGGCCTCGAACGAGGTGTTGTGGACCGTGATCGTGAACGTCACGGTGTCCCCGACGTTCGCAACGGTCGGGCTGACCGTCTTCCCGACGACGACCGTCGGCGGCCGGTTGGTGAGGGTCACGGTGGCGTCGTCGGTCGCCGACGCAGGGCCGTCCTCGTCGTCCGCTGCGGTGGCCGTGACCGTGTCGGTCTGCGACGCGCCGGCATCGCCGGTGAAGCTCCTGGAGAACGAGCAGGTGTAATCGCCGCCCGGAGCGATCGTCCCACCGGTGGCGCATGTGCCGACGCCGCGAGGTCGCCGTAGACGTCGTCGACGAGACCGACGAGGGTCACTGCGGCGATGGCGCGCAATCCGCCGGCCTACAGGTCAGCCGTCAGGCCGGATCGACATGGTCGAGGACGACCAGGCGATTCGCCAGGCGATCCTGATGCTGCTGGCGACATCGCCGGAGAGCGCGTCATGCGACCCGAGTATGGCTGCGTGCTGCGTCGGATGGTCTTTGCGCCGAACGACGACACGACGGCTGGACTCGCGATCCACTACGTAAGGACGGCGCTGGAGCGGTGGGGACCGCGCATCGAGATCCTGCGAATCGATGCCGGCAATTACTCGCAGCGCACGGATCGTCCCCCGCCCACGGCAGACAAAGAGAAAGCTGCGGAAGCCGGCCAGAACGAGAAGAAGGAGCTCCCAGACGATCCCGAAGGGATGCTGGTGGTGTCGCTCGAATACCGCGTGAGAGCGACGCAGGCCGTGCGGTCGCTGAACATCCCAATCGAGTTGCGTGGGGAGGGTGGCTGATGCCACTGCAGGCGCCGAACCTCGACGACAGGACGTTCGATGATCTTGTCAGGGACGCTCGAGTGCGCATCGCCAACACTTCGCCCGAGTGGACCGATTTCTCGCCAGGTGACCCGGGCATCACCCTCGTGGAGCTCTTCGCCTACCTAGCGGAGGCGATGATCTATCGCCTCAACCGCGTTCCGGAAAAGCTGTATGTGGAGTTTCTGCGGCTCATCGGTGTCCGACTCGCTCCACCGTCTGCTGCCGTGGTGACGCTCCGGTTCACCCGCGGACCAAAGGCACCAGCAGGCGAGATCGAGATCCCCAGGGGCGCGCGGTGACAACGTCCACCCAGGCCACAGGCAGCGAACCACCGGTGTTCGCGACGACTGAGCTCGCTGTCCTCGCTGCGGACGCTGAGAGCCTCGATGTTCTGGCGCTGAACGCGGAGCCGATCGCTGGCGAAGGTGCCGGTAAGGCAAGCGGACGGCCGGGGAGCTGGGTGTCGCTGGCGCGACCACCGGCCATTGCGCCGACCGGCGATCCGCTTGACCTCCTCGTTGGAGTCGAGGCACATCCCGACGAAGTGCCTGAGGGTGAGCCCGCGATCGAGTGGCGAAACACGACGTATCGCGTTTGGCGCGAGGTCGAGAACTTCAGTGACGTCCCGCTCGACGCGCCGGTGTATGTCGCCGATCGCAGCGTGGGCACTGTCACGTTCGCGCCCGCTGCACAGTTGACGAGCACGGATGGGGATGGACTCGGTGGGATGCAAGCTCTGGCGGCTATCCCCGCCGAGGGTCGCGACGTGCGCCTTTGGTACCGGCGCGGCGGCGGCAACGCGGGCAACGTCGCCAGCGACACGCTGACGGTGATGCTCGACCAGATTGCCGGATTGTTGGTCACGAACCCGAGGCCGGCGACCGGCGGCCGTGACCCCGAGACCGTCGAGAACGCGCTGATACGCGGACCTCAGGAGTTGCGCAGCCTGGCACGCGCGGTCACGGCGCATGATTATCAGCTGGTCGCGGAACGAAGCTCCGGCGGTGTGGCGCGGGCGCGGGCTTTCACGCAGGCATCACTCTGGGGGTACGCGACACCAGGGACCGTCGAGGTGGTCATCGTGCCTGCCCTCCCCGCCAAGGGAGGCGAGGCAGGCGTAACCGCGGACCAGCTCCGATCGCTCGAGACAGAAGAGGCGCACGACGCTGTGGTTCGCGCCATCGACGAGCGGCGTCCGCTGGGGACATCCGCGGTGGTCAATTGGGCGCGCTACAAGACAGTCACGGTCAAAGCCAAGGTCGTGGTCCGGCGAGAGGAGGACCTGGCCGCGCTCCGGGACCGCGTGAACGAACGAATTCGGCTGACGGTCAACCCACTGCCGACCGATCTCGCACCAGTAGGCTGGGCCTTTGGCCAGCCTCTGTTCGCATCGGCCGTTTACAAAATCCTCTTATCGGAGCCAGGTGTGCGCTACGCGACCGGCATCGGGCTGCGGGTCGATGCAGTCCCAGGCACGGATGTAGAGGACGTTGCTGCCGATTTCTTTCAGAAAGACACCTGGTACGCCGGCAGCGGCAATCGGCTGTTCCGCACTCTCAACAACGGCAATGGCTGGGAGCTGATGTCCGAGTTCGAGGGGCAACAGATCGTCGCGATTCGTCCGAATCGCACGATCCCCGGTCTGGTCGCGGCCGTGAGCACGCTGGCAGAGGGCACAGGCTCACTGCTCTACGTTTCGCATGACAGCGGCGCGACATGGACCTTTACGCGACCGTATGGGTTCCTGATCCAGGAAGTCGCCTGGAGCTCGCTGGAGGGCGAGCCGTTGGTGCTGATGGCCACAAGTGGCGGGCTGTACCAGCAGACGATTGGGGCCGACGCGGACGTCGTGCAGCTGTTGGTCGACCCGAACAACCAGAACATGGCTTTCTATTCGGTCGTCGCGACGCAAGAAGTGAAAGGCGAAATCACGGTGGTCGTCGCCGCGCAATCGTCGGGCGGCATCTATCTCTCCAGCCAGGGCGGTGCATCGAACACGTTCCGGCAGATCGGCTTGACCGGCGAGGACGTCAGGGTTTTGGCCGTCCAGTACGACGGGCCGCGGTCGTTTCTCTGGGCGGGCACGGCCGCTCCTGGGGGAGAGACGACGGGAAAGGGCGCGTTCAGGCGCGAACTTCTGGGTACAGAAGATCCAACGCAGGGCTGGCAGCTTTACACGGAAGGCTGGCAGGGCCAGGCAGGCTCGTGCTGGGCGCTGGCGTTTGCGGGCAACCTGGTACTCGCCGCGACTCAGCAGACAGGTGTAATGCGGCTGGATCTGAACGACGCGAACCCTTCCTGGAAGCAGCCAACTGTGGATAGCGGCTTGCCGTTACGTGATCGTCGCCGCTTCAAGCCAATCAGGTCGGTCGCCGTCAACCCGGATGGCCACGCAATGGCCAGCGGACCCGAGGGCGTCAACCGGGTAAAGGACTGGAACGCCCAGACGCAAACCGGATCGGAGGACATAGAGCCGCTCTACGAGGAATGCTCCGACGACGATTTCCCGGAGCGGGTCACGCTTCCACCCACCTGGCTGTTCGTCTGCAGCGACAACGAGATCGAGGTCGAAACCGATGCGCCGCAGTGAGATGGCGGGGCTGCTGCCCGGTGTCTACCAGCTGGCGCTCAACCCAACTGAGGTGAGCGAGCTCGGTGCCGACACACGGCTGGCCGCGGCGCTCGACGCCATGGAGGAGATGCACCATCCGGCCGAGCAGATCCTCGACCGTCTGGAGTCGTACGTGGATCCGCGCCGCGCACCGGACGAGTTCGTAACCTATCTGGCCGGTTGGGTCGATCTTGAGTGGCTCACCGGCGGGCGCGTTACTACCGGACCGGGCAGGCTACGCGAGCTGGTCGCCGAGGCGATGACGCTTTCGCGGTGGCGCGGAACCCGCCACGGCCTCGTCGACTTCCTCATCGCCGCGACCGGTGACCCGGGCTTTTCAATCGACGAGGCGCCGCCAGACGATCAGGGCCGGCCGCAGCCGTTTCACATGCGTGTCAACGCTCCGGGAGCCGTTCGCGAGCATGACGCTCTGATCGGACGGATCGTCGAGACCGAGAAACCCGCCTATGTCACTTATGAAGTGGTGTACGCATGATCGAGCGGGTACTCATGTCGTCCGTCTGGTTGTAGCAATGGAGGTATGACGTGGGCGGTTCTCAATCTCAGGCGCCGGGAAGTGGCATGTTGGAGCGGCTGCTCGGCTGGCTCCCGGCGTGGCTCGGCTTCGTGCTGATCATCATTGCCGGCATCGCAGTGGCGGTCCTCGGAATCGTCACCAACACGAACGCCGCCGGTTTCGTGGCCTTCGGAGTTGCGGCCATTGCCAGCTCCATCCTCGCGTGGTGGAGCGGTGCGAAAGCCGAACCACGCGCGAACCCGTTCGACCGCAGCTTCGGGGCCTTAGTCAGTCGCGTCGACGGCTGGGTGTGGCTGGTGGTCTTCGGGTTGTTCGTGGTGGCGTCCCTGGTGGCGATCTTCACGACCTGATGAGCACCGGCTTCTCGATTCTTCCCGCGAGCACAAGCGTTCCGCTGGACGCCGTCGGCAAGGGCTCCGCGTCGTTCACCGTCACCAATCAAACCGGGCATCCGGTGCGTGTACGGGTCACCTTGACGTTGCTGGGCGATCCGCCCACGCCGAAAGATTGGATCGTCCCCCCCGAGGTGACCGAGCGAGATCTGGCTGTCGACGGTGCCCAGCAGTTCACGGTCCTCGTTGCCGTGCCGCCCAAGAGCCTAGGCGGCACGTACCTGTTCAGGCTCGATGCTGTTTCGACGGCGCTCCCGGACGAGGAGTGGGCGCACAGCCCTGAGGTCCACTTCGTCGTGCCTGAGCCAGAGCCGGAGCCCGAACCGGAGCCCGAAAAGCCGCCGCCGATAACGCGCAAGGGTTACGTCGAGTCGGTTATAGGCTGCGTGGTTGGCGCCGTAGGGCTCGGTCTTTTGTTCGGCGTGCCCGGAAGGATCCTGCGCGAGGTCGGATTGGGCGACGTCGGCGGATTGTTGAGCCTTATTGCGCCAATCGCCTTCTGGATCGGAAGCTTTCTGGGCGTCGTCTGGTACCTGCGGCGAACGGCGATCGATGGCCCTTACGAGACTGCTCTTCCGACCGGGTTGATAGTCCTCCCGTGGGCCCTCGTTGTCGGGGTCATCGTTATTGTCTTGGCGAATTCGCTCGGCGGGCTGCCTGGGGCCAACGTCATCGGGCCCATCGTCGCCGGCGTATTGATCGCACTGGTCCCACCTTTGCCAGGCCGAGCCATCTATCGCTACCGCACCTACCACACCTACTGAGGTGCCTTGATGGCTCGTTTTTTCGACATCACGGCTGTCACGACTTCCATCGAGCTGGATAAGAGTCGAACTGGTCAGGCGGCCTTCACCGTGACCAACGCCACCCCCGCGTCAATTCGCGGCGACGCTGTGGTGGTTTCGGGACCCGGCGCCGAAACGGCGAAGTACGAGGTCGATGAGCCGTCACGGCATTTCGGACCGGGGGCGACTGATCAGCTCACAGTCAAGGTGACGGCTCCGACCGAGATGGTCCCGGGAACCTACGGCTTCCAACTCAGGATGCTCCTTGGTGGCGGCGTTCCCGAGGAACAGTTCGACGACGGACCAACGGTCACGTACACGGTCTCGAAGGTCGAGGAGCCCCCGCCGCCACCGCCCCCACCGCCCAAGAAACCGTTCCCCTGGTGGATCGTTGCGGTGATCGTGGCCGTGATTGCCATCGTCGTAATCGGCGGGATCATTGCGTTCGTGGTGTCTCGGCCGCCGGCCACAGGCACGATTGTCGTGATCACGAGCGTGACTAACGACGACGGCCAGACGGCTTCGCCAGGCGACTTTAGCCAGCACATCCTCGTTGGCGGCACGAGTCAGGCCGATTTCGCGGGTGCCGCCTTTCCCGGCGTCTCCAGGACAGTCAATGCCGGTCAATACCAGGTGACCGAGGACGCGCGAATCTTTTACAGCCAGACGTTCTCGGCCGACTGTGCCGGCGAACTCGCCGCCGGTGCGACGAAGACCTGCACGGTATTCAACGACGACTTCCACTTCATCTTCATCCCTCCGATCTTCACGATTCCGATCGACGAGCAGCCTGTCCTCAACAAGTGACGAAGCCAAGGCGTCCGCTCCGCGACACGCTGGATGTCGCTCAAGAGATCAACTTTTAGTTGACTTTCCTCTAGCGCAAGTCAATATCTGGGAATACCGTGGGGTTTCGGCCATCGTCACGCGGTGAGCGGCAATGGATTACCTGGACTTCGATATCGCGGTAGAGGCAGGAACGAGCGGCACCTACCAGGTGTCGGTCGTGCAGTCCCCGGCTGGCGAAGCCCACGGCGAGATGACGTTCCCGTACGACCGGCTGGCACTCAAGAACAAGATCCAGGCACTGCAGATTGCCCTTCTCCGGTCCGGTGGCTCGCGTCGTGCGGGTCCTTCGGCCGAGGACAAATCCGTCGAGGAGCTCGGCAGCGACCTGTTCGCCTCGCTGTTCAAGGGTGAAATTGGCAGCCGGCTGGACGTCAGCCGGAGTATTGCTCAAAACGACGGCAAGGGTGTACGCATCAAGCTGCGCATCGCGGCACCGGAGCTGGCCGGCTTGCCGTGGGAATACCTGTATGACGCGGCGGGCGGCGACTATCTCGCTCTCGGAATTTCGACCCCCGTCATTCGGTACCTGCCGATCGCCAAGCCGATCCAGCCGCTCGAGGTCACGCCACCACTCCGCATCCTCGCCATGACTGCAGGGCCTAGTGACCTGGGCAAGCTCGACGCGGATCGGGAGCGGCAGCGACTCGACGTGGCTCTCGAAAAGGTTCGGCAAAAGGGTCTAGTCGAGGTTGAGTGGGTCCCGGGCGAGTCGTGGGAGGACCTCCAGCAGGCGCTCTGGGATGGTCCCTGGCACATCTTCCATTTCGTCGGTCACGGCGGTTTCAGTGACAGGCTCAATTCCGGCGTCATTTACCTGACCGGGGAGGACGGCAAGTCCCATGAGCTCTCGGCCAAGGACCTGGCCGTGCTGCTCGGTGACCATGAGCCCCTCCGCTTGGCGTTGCTCAACTCGTGCGAGACGGCCGAGGGCGCGCAGACGGACATCTTCTCCAGCACGGCTGCCGCCCTGGTCCGCCGCGGGACACCGGCCGTCGTCGCCATGCAGTTCGAGATCACTGATGACGCGGCGATCCAGTTCAGTCGGGTGTTCTACACGGCCATCGCCCGTGGCATGCCAGTGGATTCGGCGGTTGCGGAGGCTCGGAAGTCCGTCGCACTCCAGGTCGCGAACACCTACGAGTGGGGAACGCCGGTTCTCTTCATGCGCTCGCCAAACGGCACGTTGTTCAACCTTCCACCCGTCGAGTCTGCGGCAAAAGCCGCCCTGGCGACTTTCGCCGCGAAAGCCGCAACCCTCCTCGGTGCTGACGCAGCGGCGGAGTCGGCCGCTGCTGCAGGGTCCGACGAAGAAGCCAAGGCCGACGAATCCCACTCAGCCGCTGTCTACGCCACCTGCTGATCCAGACACTCAAACCGACGCGGCCGCAGAGGCCGCTGCTACCGCCGCTCCAGACGAGAAAGCCAAGGCCGACGAATCCACTCAGCCGCTGTCTACGCCACCTGCTGATCCAGACAATCAGACTGACGCGGCAGCAGCTGCAATCGCTGCCACTGCCACAGCCGCCGCCGCACGGGCAACCGCGGGGTCCCAAGCGACAGCTACCGGTGGTGGAGCCGCAGCACCGGCGCCTGGCGCGATTCCCCTCGCCCAAGGACCGTCAGAGATCCCATCGACCGGCGGAGTGCCGCCTTCGCCACCTCCCACTTACGGAGGCGGCGGCGGGGGTGGATCTGGATCCGGCGGTTGGGGATCACCACCAGTCACAGACATCCAGAAGGGAGAAGGGGACGACTCGAACGCGCTGCTGATCAAGGTGCTGGCGGCCGGATTTGTCGGACTAATTGCGGTCGGCCTCCTGTTCGTGCTGGTGAACGCTCTTGGTATTGGCCCGAGTGTCACGCCGTCGCCTGGGGGCGGGGCGGCGGCGACGTCGCTGGAAACCCAGTCACCGCTTGCGACTCAATCAATCGCAGTAACGAGCGCCTCTCCATCGGGTGACATTCCATCGATTCCGGTGAGTCTGCCGCCGGTGACTCCGTCGCCGTCCTACAGCCCCAACATACTTCCGATCCCGCCGAGGGCCCTGAACCACGCCCCGATCACCATCTACCTAACCGGTTTCCCGGAAAATGCCGCGGTACGCATCACGTGGGATCACGGAGAGTTCATCGCGGAGGGAAATACCAACGCGGCCGGCGTGTTCAGCACGGGGTACAACGTTCAAAGAGCTCAGCCGGGGACCAAGACGATCGTAGCTAAAGCCATAGATAGTCTGGGACGTTCGGTCGAGGCGTCCGCCTCATTTGAAGTGCTCGAACCCACGCCGCCTCCGCCAACTCCTACGCCGGCCGTAGCGAGCGCCGCAGTGCAGGAAGACCTCTGCACTTTCGAATCCGAGATTGGACGCGCTTTCACTGGTGGGGATGCGATCGACAACGAAATTGATCTGCTGTCGATGCAGACCATCTTCGAGCAGATGCAGGCCGAGTTGTCGAATATCCCTGACCTACTCTTGAGTGTCCGAACCTATCGCCCGCTGAGAAGAATTGCGGACCAGTACAGCGAAGCCTTTGACGGCTTCATGGGCAACTACGGCCAGTACACCTCGACCTACGATTACCTGTACCAGGATCAGGCGCACATCTGGCGCGACACTATGGCTGGCCTGAATCTCCAGTTGACCGAATATCAGAATGGTCATTCCGACGTCGGGCCGACCTGCTGGCCGGCATAGCCTCGGCGACTCGTTAGATGGACTACCTGGACTTCGACGTTGAGGTAGCGCCCAGGCCAACTGGGGACTACGACGTCACGGTCGTGCAATCGCCGGCGGGTGAGGCCACCGCGCAGATGGCGTTCCCGTATGACCGACTTGTTCTCCAGAACAAGATCCAGGGCCTCCAGATCGCCCTGCTGAGATCAGGCGGTTCGCGACGCGCGGTGACGGCAACGGAGGACCAGGAAGCGGTCCAGCTTCTTGGCCGAGACTTGTTCGCGGCGCTCTTCTCGGGCGACGTGGCCAACCGCCTGGACGTCAGCCGCACCATGGCCAAGAGCCAGGGCAAGGGGGTCCGCATCAAGCTCCGATTCGGGGCACCCGAGCTCGGCGCGTTGCCATGGGAGTACCTGTACGACTCCAACAGGGGCGACTACCTGGCGCTCGGAGTCTCAACTCCCATTGTTCGCTATCTACCCATTCCGCAACCGATCATGCCGTTCCAGGTCGCCCCGCCACTCCGCGTTCTTGCCATGGCATCTGGACCCCGTGACCTGGGTGTCCTGGACTCCCAGCGCGAACGCCAACGCCTGGAGATGGCGCTGGAACCACTACGGAGCACGGGCATCGTTGAGCTCGAGTGGGTGCGCGGCGAATTCTGGCAGGACCTGCAGGAGTCACTGTGGCACGGGCCGTGGCACATCTTTCATTTCGTCGGTCACGGCGGCTTCAGCGAACGTCGGGGCTCCGGAGTGCTCTACCTGGCCGGCGCCGACGGAAACGCCGAGGAGCTCTCGGCAACCGATCTGGCACGGTTGCTGGGCGACCACGATCCGCTGCGGCTGGCACTCCTCAACTCCTGCGACACCGCGCAGGGCGCCTCTACTGACATCTTCTCCAGCACCGCCGCAGCGCTCGTTCGCTTTGGCACCCCGGCCGTCGTGGCGATGCAGTTCGAGATCACGGATGACGCGGCCATCGAGTTCAGCCGGGTGTTCTATTCGACGATCTCAAACGGAATGCCCGTTGACTCGGCTGTGGCCGAGGCGCGCAAATCGGTCGCCCTGAAGTCTCATTCGTACGAGTGGGGAACGCCGGTGCTCTTCATGCGCTCGCCGGATGGAATCCTCTTTGACATCCCACGAGAGGTTCTTCGGCGACACGCGACGCCGATCGAACAGGCGGCGGCTGCCGTCGCCACAACCGCAACCGCGGCGGCTGCCACAACGGTGGCTCCTGAGCCGCAACCCGGCGCCGCGCCGCCTCCGCTCGCCTCAACACCGCCACCGTATTCCGGTACTCCGCCACCTCCATCATCCGCTGCACCGGCTTTCGCCGCGTGGCAATACCCGGCGTGGCCCGGCGCGGCGCCAACAGGCGTCCCGGTAGTTGGCGCGGATCAAAACAGCCAAGTTCGAGGGCGAGCCGCCACCAGCACTGGCTCCAAGGTTGTCTACGTCGGGGCTGCGTTATTTGTCGGCGTGCTCGTGCTGCTTGGCGTGGTTCTGATGGCAAACGTCATCGGTGGGCTCTCGCATTTGCCGGGGGTCGGCCTGTCACCCGATCACGGTCCTCCCGGAAGTGCTGTCACGGTCAACGGCCACAATTTCGGTGCCCGCTCGAGCGTGCACCTGAACTGGGACGGTGACTCAACTGGCTACTTCGCCGATGCAGACGAAAACGGCGCCTTCGAAACCACGATGATGGTGCCTGCAGCTCAGCCGGGCACCATCCGTCTGACTGCCTCAGTGGGCCAGGTTAGTTACCCAGGCTCCTTCATAGTCACAGCAGCCGACACGACGGTCGTGCCCGGCCCATCCCTCACGGCCGAACCAACCTCTGCCCCGACCGCAACCCCGCAGCCGTCAGTTGCGGTGGCCACGCCACTGATCAATGGGCCGGCGAGTGCGGAGGTCGCGGGCGCCGTGTGTCAATTCCAGGCGACCATGGCTGCTGCCAGCGACACGTCCAACAGGATCCAAGATGCGATGGATGGTGGCTCCCAAACGCAAGCGAAGGTCAACCTCGGCCAACTAAGCGACCAAGTAGCAACCATGAAACAGGCACTCGCAACTTTGGGAACCTGGTTGCCACTGGCGAGCCTGGCGGCCGACTACTATCCCGCGCTTGATGCCTTATTGAGCGCCATTTCCAACTATGTGGACGGGACCGACACATCGGATGCCGCTGCTACTAGCGGCGGTCGAATTGTGGACCTGAACTTCCGTTTCAACGATATTCAATCGGAACACGCTGAGCTCGGGTCGCCTTGTTGGGACATCACCGGGACCTAGTCGGGGATGAGCCTCCCACGGCCGCTACTCATCGTGCTGATCATCTTGTTGGTGCTGTTCGTTGTCAGTTGCGGTATCGCCATCGCCCGCTCAGGCGAGCAGGGCCAGGGCGACGCGGACAAGAAGCAGGGTCTCAACGGCGGCTTTGGCGATCTGTTCAAGCGACTGACTCCGCCCACGGCGCCGCTCAGGTTTCCGCCTGCAACCATCTCGCCATCGGGCTCGAGCTGCTCCTTTTCGGGCACTCTGCTCCAGGTCAATGGCTCGTGCGCGATCTCCTTCGTCGATCTGCAGGAGCTTCGGGCGCGGCTGCTCCTCACGCGTGGGAGCGGCAACCTGACGGTGTCCGTCAACGGCACGGTTAGCGGCTCGAGCGTCAACGAGTCAACGTCGATGCCTGGAGACACGGACAACGTCGATCTCGTGTTCGCACGAGGGGACTCGGCGATCGTGACGGTGAGTTGCGGTCTTGGAACATGCGACGTGGGCGTGAATCCACCCGAATAGGGAAGCTAGGCCGGCGCGACGACCACCTCGGTCGAGATCTCGCGCTTCTCGGGCTTGAGGATCCGGATGATCGCGATGATTGCGCCGATCAACAGCCCGATCGCCCAGATCAGCGCGAGGATGGCGCAGATGATCGCGGCGATCGCGTCGGTGATGCTGACGAGAACGATCGGCACGAGGGCGTGCAGGAAGCTGATGATCACGTTGGCGATGAGAGAGGTCACCACCAGCAGGACGAGGCCCTTGTTCTGAAGGAAGCGCTGGTGCGACAGGATCAGGAGCACGCCGACCGCGATCTTGGCGATCAGCAGCAGCGACAGGATGACGGCGGCCTCATTGCGGCTGAAGTCGCCGAACACCGCCAGGTAGACGATGATCCCGAAGAAGGACGCGATCAGCGCGATCATGAGCAACAGCAGCGTGAGGGCGGCGAAGATCGCGACGATCGACCCCAGGATCAACAGAATCGACAGGATCAGCGACGCGATGCCCTGCAGCCGGCCGATCGTCGGGTGCGGCAGGATCACGCCGAGGCCGTAGAGCACCGTCGCGAAGATAAGCTGGATATCGATTAGGGCCATCGCGGCGATGGCGATACCCGGCGGATCGTCGTCGATGTTCAACAGATCCTTGATGAACGGGGCCACCGTGCCGAGCTCGATGGTCACGATCACGATCGTCACGACGATCGCCGCCACCAGGAACGGCCAGCGCAGCTTGTCCATCGCTACTCCAGGGCGACCGTCATCACGTTGGCGTTTGGCGACATGGTCGTGACGCTGTATGCGTGCTTGCCCGGCGGGCGCTGCTTCGCGAGGTCGCGCAGCGAGTCGGTCTTGTTGGTGCAGATGAGCTCAATTGGCCGCCCGGCCGCAGCGTCGACGATCGAGATGAGACACGGCAGGTCTGGGTTGCCGTAGCGGCCGTTGGCCGAGATCACGTAGCGATCGGCGGTGACGGTCGCGAAGAACTCCTCGGTCGCGTTGCGGGCGCTGCCGTGGTGGGGGACCTTGAGCAGGTCGACATGGAACGTGCCGCCCTCCGCGGGGAGCAGGCCTCGTTCGCGCATCCCGTCGACGATGTGGTCGCCGCGGCCGTCGCCGGTAAGAAGCATCGAATGGCCGCGCGCGCGAACCAGCAGGACGATGCTGCTCAGATTCGGGATCGTGTTGTCGGCCGCGACGGCGGCGGCCGCGCTGAGGCCCCGACCAGCGGCCACGCCCCGACCGTGCGCGGCCAGCCAGGTCACCCACTCGTCGCGCAGCCGCCCGAGGCTCTTGGTGCTTGGCCCGAGCACGTCGATGCGGATACCGGACAGGCGGATAGTTGGGGAGTCGTCCAACAGCACAGAGCCCCTGGCAAAGCGCGGGTTGATCGGAACGCCAAGGGAAAGGGCCGCGACACCGAGCGCATCGCCCTCGCCGACGCCCATGAGAGTGCCCGCCAGGGACCGCAGGTGGGTCGCGCCGCCACCGGCGGTTGCCAGGGCCTCGCGGATGCGCGGCGCAATGTCCGCCCCACCGGCGCTTACGGAGAACGTGTTGTGCCACAGCTCAGATACGTGTGGCAGCCCGCTGCGGGCCGCCGCCGCTGGATCAGAGGCATCGTCCTGAAGCTCGGTGAAGAAGTCGAGCAATCCCTTCACGTGGTCGTTGTCGATGTGGCTGAGAACCACCAGGTCGAGCCTCAGGCCGTCCGAAGCCGCGGCCCGCAGCACGTCCCGGAGATGAGCCTCGTAGTTCCCCGACGGACCGCCGTCCACGAGGATCGAGCGGTTGCTGGTCGATGTTCCGTAGCGGACCAGTAGAGCGTCGCCGAACTGTGCCTGAACCACGTGCAGCTCGAACATCTACGATGCCCCGGGATGGATTCGTCCAGCGAAGAGAAGAGCGTTAAGCCCGAAGGCGACCTCCAGCAAAGCCTGTTGGCCGCGCTCCCGGACGCCGACGGACCTGTCGAGGTGCTGGATGTCGCCACCCCGACCCCTGCCGAAGGCGGGTTCGAGGTCAGCGCTTCCCGTTTGGTGCCGCTTGGCTCGGACGATCCGGTCTTGGCGGACGTTTACGTGCCCGTCCCGTGGACCGGTCATGTCAGCCTCGCCGCGGACGGCACGGCCGAATCCGCGCCACCCGTGGATGACGACACCACGCGCGAGGTCCAGGCGTGGGCACGCAACCTCATCGTATCGGGTGCGGTGCGGGGCATCGCGGCCTCTGCGCCGTCGTATGGCCCACCGATCCGACCGACGCACGAGATCATCGACGATGCCACCGGCCGCAGGGTCCTGCGCCGAATTGGTTTCGCCGCCTGCTGACGACTGTCGGTCGCGGCCCTAGCGCCGCCTGCCGGAGAACCCGATGCGACTCAGGGTCGGCTCGCCGGCTACGATCTTCACCTCGTGCGTCGGCGGGAACGGCGCGTAGGCCGGTCGTGGCTGCGGCGCCACGACTCCCGCCGAGGATCCGCCGCGCGTGCGCCGGCGGCCTGCGGGAGCGGCCGTCTGGACCGTGTTGCGAATGTCGCCGTTGGCGAGCAGGGCCCGCGCGAAGGCGCGACCCTCGCGCTCCACGTCCTGATCGGCCGGCTTGATGGCGCCGATGACGCCGGTCACCGACCGGCCTCGAGTGCGCACCGCTGCAGTAGCAGGCACCATCAGACGTACGCCGCTCAGCTCGCCCTCGGTGAGCTGGAGTGGCCGGTACGCGACGACATGTGAGATTTCGCCGTTCACGTCACTAGACACCGGGGTGAAGCTCAACGGCGTCCCTGCCGGCACGGCCAGCTCCTCGCGTAGCTGAGCGCTGGTGCCGCCACGCGTGCGGCGCCTGACCGGCACGGCCATCTCCACTCTCGGCGCAGGGAGTGTCATCCCGTGCGCCTCGAACGCAGTTCGGATGGCAGCGGCGTTCGCGCCTTTGTTAGCCGCGACGTCGGCCTCGACCATTCGTCGGCGAACGCCCTCGAATGTTCTTGGCGTGGCTGGGACGGCACGCACGCCGGCGATAAGCAGCTTTCCCAGCGTCTTCGTGACGCGGCCCAGTTTCGCGGCCGAGCCCTTGTTCCCGTCGTTGTACATGTTGCGCAGCGAGTCGTAGAACGCGCCGGTGAAGACGCGTGAAAACGAGTGGACCTCGCCGCTCAGGGTCGTGGCCGGTCCACCCGGCGGCAGCGCCGTCGGATCGGACCAGCTGAGCGTGTTCGATGCGTTGCGGAGCGCACCGTCCTCTACCGCGGCGTTGCCGTACTCGCGTCGGATGGCGTCGCCCAGCTCCCCGCCATCGCCTGGACAAAGTGCTTCGACGACAGGTCCGACGAGGTGCTGAGCACCGCCTCACGGATCGACCGATCGTTCAGCGCCGTCAGGATCGCGACACAGTCGCCGAACGCCTCGTGGAGCGCACCAACCTCGATGAACGGTACCTCGAAGAAGTCGGGCCGGATCATGTCGAGTAGCGCGTGGCCTTCTTCGTGCACGGCGACGTCGACGCTCTCGCCCGATGGACCCTTGGCCGTCGAAGGTGACGGTGAAGAACTGCAGGCTTCGCCTGTCGTAGAAGGCGTCTCAGATCTCGTCCCCAGCGTCGGTCAGGGCTGGCAGCCGGGCCTGCCACCGCCAACACCGGCAGGCGGTTACGTCGCCGTCGAACTGCACGCCACAGCTTCAGGCCCTTGATCAGGGCCTCCCGTACCTGCCAGAAGTCGAACTCGGGCGTCTGGCTCGGGTAGACGCCAGGGTCGGCAGCCGGCTGGATGTCGAAGCCCGCGCTCGACCGCGGCTGAGCCGCCGTCGGACGTCGTGCACGGGTGGCCCACCAACCGCCATCGGGTCGTTTGGAATGTAGGAAACCGTAGCCACGGCTTTCCCTCCTCGTCCGCCGGAGCGGCGTAAATCATTCAGTCCGGCGGCCGCAGCCTAGCACCAAGCAACCCTTAGGTACAGTAGATATTTACTTGTGGAATTGGGGCCGATATCGGCGCCGGGTTTGGCCTAAGGCCAGGGACCCACGCTTGTACCGGCGAAAGCGACCGCGGTGATCCAGAGGCTCGCGAACACGGTCAGCACGGCGATCGCGCCGCGCAACTGAGGCCTGCCCATGGCTTCCCCTTTCTCTACCCCCCTATCACGGCGTCCGGTCCCGGCCGGACCTCAATCATTCGATCGTAGGGTGGTGCTTGGGTGTGTCAAGTATTCGTAAATCCCAGACGTATAGACCCGTTGGTCCCGCTTCGGTAACCCGCTCGGAATTCGTTGCTCGCGCGCACTGCAGACGTTGCGAAGCCGTATACACTCCCGCTTGATGCCCATAGTCAAGCGCCATCGAACCGTGGTTGACGAAACTCCCCTGGCCACGCGGATCGGCGAACGCATTCGCGTCGCGCGCCACAATTCCGGTCTGACCCAGATGCAGCTGGCCGAGGGCCGCTACACCAAGGCGTATATCAGCGCGCTCGAGAAGGGCCACGCAAAGCCCTCCGTCGCTGCCCTGAACTTCATCGCCGAGCGACTGAACATGCCGGCCGCCTACTTCCTCGCCGGCGACGATGCTCGGTGGTCGCGGCTCGAGGCGGATCTGCTCGCGGCGTCAGGACGATGGCAGGACGCGGCCGACGCTTACGAATCACTTATCGCCACCACGACCGAGCGGATCTCCCTCGCCGAGCTGCTGCGCGGCAAGGCCGAGGCACTGTGCCGCCTCGGACATGGGCTGGAGGCGATCAAGCCGGCGACCGAGGCTGTCGAGATCTTCCAGTCGACCAAGCACGATCACGACTCGATGCTGGCCGGTTACTGGCTCGCCTACGCCCAGTACCTGTCGGAGAACATGGCCGAGGCGCGCAGCATTCTGCGAGCGATGCTCGACCCGAGTGCGGGCCGGCCTGCAGATCGACCCGGACCTGGAGATGCGCCTGCTGACCGCTGCCTCTTACGTCGAGGCGTGGGAGGGCAAGCATCAGGCTGCTGTCGCGTACCTCGAGGAAGCACGGGCACTGACCACCGACATGGACGGCCGGCGCCGCGCGGCGTTCCTTTCTGCGCTTGCGACCGCCTATTTCAGCAGTGGCGATGTGGAGGCCGCGGTAAAGGCTGGCAACCAGAGCCTCGCCCTCTTCCACGCATTCGCCGCGGACCACGAGGCCGCGCTCGTTGCGAACAACCTCGCCAACGCCTACCTGGCGATCGGCAACCTGACCCGCGCGTCAGAGCTCGTCGCAGAAGCGCGCCGCGACCAGGAAGGCACCCGGGGCGGAACCGAGCTGGCCAGCGTCCTAGACACCGAAGCACGCATCGAGCTCGCGCGCGGCGACACCCAGTCGGCAATGGACCTCGCCGGCCAGGCGGTCGAAAGCGCCGAGGCGACCGACAACCACAAGGCGCTCACCGATGCTCTGGTGACGATGGCGCGCGCGTCGGCGCAGGCCGGTGATCCCACCGAAGCGGCCCAGCTGTATGACCGCGCGGTCGCCCTGCTGCGCGAGCACGGCCCGCAGACAAGCCTCGCTGAGGTCCTCGGTGAGCTGGCCGAACTTGTTGCGAGCGGCGGCGACCATGAGAAGGCCTACAACCTGACCCGAGAGGCGCTGGGCAAGCCCGTCACCGCCGGCAAATAAGCCGTCCGGCCTGCTTCAGAGCGGGTCACTTCCGAGCAAACTGATAGGTTCCTCGCGATTCCGAAGGAGCCGCGCGAACGCCCACGGCCCCACAGTCTTGCCTTATTGGAGGTAATTGCCTGTGCGCAAGATCGTGGTCACTGAGTTCCTGACACTGGACGGCGTCATGCAGGGGCCGGGAAGTCCAGACGAAGACCGTGACGGCGGTTTTCCGTACGGTGGCTGGCAGCGCCAGTTCTCGTTCGATGACACTCAGATGAAGAAGATCGGCGAAGGGATGCAGTCGACGAATGCATACCTGTTCGGACGCCGGACGGTCGAGATCATGGCCGCTCAATGGCCGAACCAACCCGACACCGACATGCCGCTGCCGTCTGAACCCGGCCGAGTACGTCGTATCGCGAACGCTGCGCGAGCCGCTGTCCTGGCAGAACTCCACCCTGATCAACGAGCAGCGTCGTCGAGCGCCTTCGCGAGCTCAAGGACCATGCGGCTCGATCTCGGTCCTGGGCAGCGGCGAGCTCGTGCAGACACTGATCCAGAACGATCTCGTCGACGAGTTGCCGCATTGTTCACTGCTTGTACTGGGCACCGGCAAGCGACTCTTCCGTGAGGGCCTGGATGCGCGGAAGTTCGAGTTGGCCGAATTAACGCCGGGCAAGGACGGCGTGTTCCTTAACTACCGACCTCGGGACCCTTATACGCCTGGCTGAGCCGACTGAGCATCCGCCACTAGGGCGCCGGGCCTTAACGGCTCGGAGCCATCCGCCGACTCCAACCCCTGTAACGCTAAAGTAGCGAGTTGGGCCACTCCGGCCGGGTTTGGTTCAGATTTCATACCGACATGAGCGTGCGATGGCATGAAATCAGCGCGAGTAGCCGGTACGCGGCGAGGAGAAAGCCGCGAAAGCTCACTTAGCGTTACTACCAGTGGAATTGGGTAGAAACGGGCCAAGTACCCGCCACCGAACCCTGGTGCGCGCCAACGCAGGCACCAACGTCACGCCAGGGTGATGACTATCTTGCCCTTGGCCTTCTCCGTCTCGATGTAGCGCAGCGCGTCGGGCGCTTCGAGCGGATAGGTCCGATCGATCACGGGAGTGATTTTGCCGGCCTCAATCCAGTCGCGAAGGACGTCGAGGTTCTCCTTGAACGGCGGGCTGGCGATGAACGAGACGACCGGCTGCTTCAGGAGTCCGTGCCGGATCTTTGCCCCGAACAGCCGAGTCAGCGGTCCGAGCCAACCCTTTCCAGCGCCCACGAGGACCACCCGCCCCCCTGGCGATAGCACGCTGCGCAGCGCCTTGACTGATCGGTTGCCGCCAACGTCGATCACCACGTCGTAGCGCTCGACTGCCTTGGTGAAGTCGTCCTCGCTGTAGTCGATGACAGAGTCGACGCCGAGTCCGCGGACCATGTCGAGGTTGGCCGTGCTGGTGACGGCAGTGACATGGGCGCCCATGGCTTTTGCGACCTGGACACAGAACGTGCCGACTCCACCGCCCGCGCCGTTGACGAGGACCTGTTGTCCGGGTTGTACCTGGCCCTTGTCACGAACGGCCTGGACCGCGGTGACACCAGCGATGGGCACGGCCGCGGACTGTTCGAACGTCAGCCTCTTTGGCTTGGCCACGAAGCTCTGGCCCATCACGTATTCGGCGTAGAGCGCCACTTCGAATGCCGTAGACCTCGTCGCCCGGCTTGACCTCGGTGACGCCTTCGCCAACGGCCTCGACGATGCCCGCGGCATCTCCGCCGAAGACCGGGATCCGTGGCTTGCGCATTCCCTGCATGAGGCGGACGAGGACGGGCGCGCCGCGCACGCGCCGCCAGTCGCCAGCGTTGACGGATGAGGCCGGACTCGGACCAGGATGCCGCCATCCTCGATCGTCGGCTTGTCGATCTCACCCAGCCGGAGCAGGTCCGGCGAGCCGTATCTCTCCTGCAGAACTGCGCGCATCGCGATCACCTTGCCGTCCCTTTTCGTACACTGTAAGGTAGCGACGGCAAGGTAATCGTACAGCGTAAGGTTGTCAAGTCTCCCTGGGCTGCAGTTGGAAAACAGGGCGTCGGAGGGCAGCGCCGTCTGGATCGGAATAGATGTCCGGTGCGACGGAGCCGATGAACACCTTCGTGGCGATTTTCGCGAGAACAGGGGCATGTGCGGCATGCCCGGCACCAAGTCATCGCGGAAGAAGGCCGCAGCTTCATCAGGTCTTAGCTCGACCGCACGCACCTGCTCGTGTCGGTTG
>CAWFLS010000002.1:0-443076 GCA_963816675.1 uncultured Chloroflexia bacterium | reverse complement strand
CGACTGGATCACTAACGTCGAGACGACCCACTATCTCATCGGCTCGTGCGTCGGACCGGAGCCGTACCCCGAGATCGTCCGCGAGCTACAGGCGGTGATCGGCCGCGAGGCGCGCGCGCAGATCCTCGAGGCCGAGAGCAGGCTGCCGGATGCCGCGATCGCCTGCGTCGGCGGTGGCTCGAATGCGATCGGGATGTTCGCCGGCTTCCTGGACGACGGGACGTCCGCCTCTACGGCGTCGAGGCGGCCGGGGCGGCGAGCCTCGGCACGGGCCGAACGGCATCCTCCACGGCGCGCGCTCCTCTCTGCTCGCCGACGAGGACGGCCAGATCGTCGACGCGCACTCGATCTCGGCCGGACTCGACTACCCGGGCGTCGGGCCGGAGCATGCCCAGCTGCGCGACTCGGGCCGCGTCGAGTACCGGGCGGCGACCGACGACGAGGCGCTCGACGCCTTCCGCCGGCTGGCCGAGACGGGAGGGGATCATCCCCGCGCTCGAGCCCGCCCACGCGCTCGCCCGAGCGGCCGAGCTGGAGGGCGACGTGATCGTCGTCTGCCTCTCCGGGCGCGGCGACAAGGACCTCGACGAGGCGCTCGCCCACCTTCCCCGCTCCGGCGACGGCAAAGCCGTCACCTCCGCTCATCGGTCGCCTCCGTCGAGGCTACGGCGATGAGCAAGGCACTCGTCGTCTACCTGATGGCCGGCACGGACACGCCGGAGCTGGCCGCGGCCGCCGAGGCAGGGCGGCGCCGACCTGGTCGAGTTCGGCTTTCCCTTCTCCGATCCACTCGCGGACGGGCCGGTGATCCGGCGGGCCGCGGAGCGCGCACTGGCGGCGGGCATGCGCACGACTTCGTCCAGCCTGGCCGCGACGCGCCAGCGCGTCGCGGCCGACGGTCTCGATGCCGCCTGAGGCCAGCCCGTCGATGCGGTCGTCCGGCCGGCGCTGATGACGGTGGGCGTGCCGTCCCCCCGATCCAGAGGCAGCGCCACTTCGGGCTTCTCGTGGAGCGCCTCGGACAGGCTGCTGACCTCGTCGGTCTAGAAGATGCATGTCACTCGCATGGCAATCACACGAGCATCGACGACGCTAGCTGGGAATCGCAACCGTTGTGTCTTCTCTGATGGCCGGAGGTGCATTGGCACGTCGACCGCTATGGCGCGGATCGACGCGCCGCGCTCGCCGTCATGAGCTCGGGCCGAGAGATGACCCCCGGTGACTCCGTGCTGCGCCGGGATAGAGGATGAACGCGGGCGCGTCGGCCTCTCTGTCCGCGTCGGCGTAGGCCCAAGCGTAGAAGAACGTCTGGTAGATGTCGCTCTGGTCGATCTTCCTCTCGTCGTAGAGCTTGTACTTGGCGTCGACGGGAACTGGCGAACGCGGCTGTCCTGGCCGCTTCGAGAAGGATGTCCGGGATCACCGCCGCGTACGGCTTGCCCGGTCCGCGCGTCGCGTAATCAGGGTCCGGTCGCGTCGCTGGGCACGCACGCGGACGTCCGTCCCGCGGAACGTGTCGCACGAGCAGCCGCGTGACGAAGTCCTCGAACAGCTTGTTCATGTCGAGCAGGAACGCGAACGAGTCGCCCGGCGCCAGGCGAATAGAGGTCGTTCGACCGCGAGGTTGCGAAGGAAGAGCCGAGCGAGGACGTGGGCGGACCGGTAGTGCTCGTTTCGTCGGTTGTAGTCGAGCTCGGGCGTGTCGCGCAGGCGACTGAGTCGGGTCTGCGACCTCGCGAGAAGACGGCGTGGGCGCGAGCCGTCAGCCGTCGGACCTCGGGGTCGACGGCAACGCGCTTCGCGATCGCGAGCGCGGCCGCGAGCAGCTGGTTCTCCGACGATGTCGGTCTCGAGCTCGTCGAACCGGCATTCGAGCTCCTTGAGCTGCCCGAACTGACGGATCGCCTGCTCGTACGGCAGAAGCCGGCCGCGCACGCGCGTCAGCGACTCCTCGCGGGTGACGTAGTCCTGGAGGATCCCGCGCTTCGCGATCTCGATCGAGCCCTCGGCGAGGAGCAGGGCGAGCAGATCGACGAGGCTGCCATCGCGGTCCGATGGCGAGCGTCCTCGCCGATTCGAGGCGAGCGAGCGCGCCGAGGCCGCTCGAGTACTCGAGCATCTGAAGAACGCCGAGATTCTCGCCGACCAGCTTCGGGACGACTCTGCACCTCGACGCTCGAGAACCGGACGACGCCGACCCACGCGCGACGCGTCGAACCGGATCGCCGTCCGCGAGCTCCGTGACCCGGAGCCGGCCCTCGCCGCGGACAACGCCTCAGCGAGCGTCCGATCCGCCGGGCGTACAGGCTCACGCCCGGACTCCCGGCGGTCCGACTCCCATTCCCGGAGTCGGACGACGCGGCGCGTCATGCTGGCTCGGCGTCCGCTGCGTGATCGCCTGCTTGAAACTCCGGAGTCAAGCGCATCGACAGCGCCTGAGCGTCCTCGAGCACGCCGGGCCGTATCCGCTGCGCGTCGACGTCGACGACCGCCTTGCCGAGGTACGTCTCGAGCTCGCGGTAGTCCTCGAACGCGTACTCCTGGAGCAGCGGGACGATCTCGTGCCGGAACTGCGCGGCGAACTGCTCGATGTCCGCGAGCGGGTCGACCCGTCTCGTCGAGCAGGAACGAGTGGCCGATCTGCTTCTCGCGGCCCTCGACCTTCGCGATCCGGTCGTTGAGCAGCGCCAGGAAGAGCGCCGAGATCAAGGCCGCCGACGACTGCGCCCTTCGAGCAGGCTCGGTGTCGGGCATCAGCTCGATGAACGCGAACCGGCGGCGAAGGGCCGCGTCGAGCAGCCGGATCGAGCGGTCCGCCGTGTTCATCGTGCCGAGGAGGTAGACGTTCGGCGGGACGTCGAACGTCTCGCGACTCTGCGGGAGCGTCACGCGTCAGGCCGCGCTTGTCGCGCTCGAGCAGCGTGATGAGCTCGCCGAAGATCTTCGGGATGTTGCCGCGGTTGATCTCGTCGATCAGGAGCAGGAACGGCTCGTCGGGCTTCAGCCTGCGCGGCCGCGCAGACCCGCTTGAAGACGCCATCCTCCAGCGCGAGCTGAAGCGATCCCGTGCCGCTCGGCTCGGGCTTGAAGCCCTCGACGAAGTCCTCGTACGTGTACGACGGGTGGAACGTCACGCGGGTCAGCGTGCCCGACCGACTGATCCGTCGTCCTCGTCGAACGACGTCGGGAAGATCTGGGTCCCGTTCCTTCAGCCACGAGAGCAGGTACGTCGCCTCGTCGGCGGTCAGGGCGAACAGCGTGCCCTGGCTGCGGTTCCGGATCGGCTCGCTGTCGGCGAGTCGCTCGTCGGCCAGCAGCTCGTCCCACGTCGGCCCATCCTTGACACGCGATGAGACCGGCTCGATCGTGATCTTCTCGCCGTCCGGGGTCGGGTGGAGGGTCTCGGCGATCCGGCCAACGGCCATGATCCGCTTCGTCGGGATTGGCCTGGTAGCCGACGACGAGATCGCCCTGCTGCAGGAGTGGGTAGTTCTGCTGGAGGCGGCCGTAGCGGTAGTCGACCGGCGCTCCGGGAACAGCTGGTCCCACGACCACTCCTTCGGGTTGGCGGTCACCCACCAGACGCGACGGTCCGCCGCAGCCCGTGACAGCGTCTCCTCTGCCGCGCGGAACGCCGCCGTGGTCGCCCAGCAGGGCTGCGATGCCGATGGCTCGCTGCAGCGCGTCCGCTAGCCACCAGACCGCGAACCGCCGAGCGTTGTACGTCTTGCCGGTGCCGGGCGGGCCGTACAGGATCACCTGGCCCTTTCGGTCGAGCTCGGACGCGATCTCGCGAAGCATGCGGTCGACGACGACCAGCACGAGCCTTGTCCGGCGGCCCGGCGTCGCCGTCCTTGCGGCCCGCCCTTCAGGATCTGCAGGTACTCCGCCTGGCTGACCGGAGCGACCGTCTTGAATGCCCACCGCTTGATCGGGTCGATGTCCCGGCCTCGCCGGTCGTCCCAATCGACCGCGACCGTGTGTGCCGTAATCGCCGAGGTCCGTCGCGTCGTTCGTAGCCGGGTCGACGACGCGCCCGATGCCCACGACGCGGGATGTGCCCCTGTTGGCGACGACGATGTCGCCGGGCGCAAGCTCGATGAGCGTCCAGACCTCGTTGGCCTTCTCCGTCAGTCTTCGCCGTGTTCCCGTTGTACAGGGTCGAGGACGTGTCCGCGAACTTGGCCTCGAACTGTTCTCGGCTCTCGAACTCGCGAAGGTCGCCGACCTCGTCCCAGCCGACGCGGATGTAGCCGTTCGCGAGGCAGTCGTCCCAGAGCTTGTGCGTCGGGACCGGGCGCGATCTTCACGATCCGCTGGCCTTGGCGCGGGTCGGCCCAGCGTAGAGGAACCACATGATCTCGCTCGGATGTCCAGCCATCGAAGCCGGGATCTCGCTGAGCCAGCTCGAGCAAGCGCCTCGCACGCCGGCACGCCATGCGTGATCGGGCCGTCGCCTCCAAGGAGCCGCCAGAAGTGATCCTGGTGACTCGCCGGAGCAGACCGGCAGCACGTCGTCCGGGAAATAGCAGTAGACGGCCTTGGTGCGAGAGCGAGATGGCCGCGCTGATCGCCATCGACCTGTCCGATCTCGTCGAAGCGACCCTCGCCGGCGAGTCGAAATGCCTCGACAAATCCGGCCCGAACGTGCTGCCATGCCTCCTCGACCGAGCCGTACTTCCGCTCGAAGTACCACCCGGCATCCTCGCCTTGCCGCCGGAAGATCATGTGCTTGAGCGCGCTGCCGCCCTTGATGCTCGCGAGGTTCGGCGGTGTTGAACTCCATCCAGCGGCAGAAGCTGTCGGCTGACTGTGGCGTCCCCAAGCGCGTACCGTTCGAGCGGCATCGTCGGCCACTCGTCGAGCGGGAACCGACGGACGACCTCCAGTCGTTCGCGCTCACCGGCGGCTGCTCGCGCAATCAGGCTGGCTCGGTCAACCGCCGCGAGAGCGGCATCGATGGTCTCGGTCGGAACACGGCCGGCGCCTGGGAGTGCGCTGAGCCGGTCCGTGCCGGGATACTTGGATGGATGACTGGTCCTCGCGGTTCCGTCGCCTCCAGACGCGCCGGATGGGCCCTGGTCCTCGGTCAATCCGTGACTCCCCTTTCAGCTTGATCTCGCCTCGGTCGTCTTAATGCTGTGAGCGATCGAACGCGGCGATCGGGCCGTGACAGCCATCTCGGCTGATTCCTCGAGCAGCGTTGAAGGGTCGCTCTCGTCCTCGTAGTTCACGGACTCGACCGCCTCCCATCGGTTCTCGCGTCGAATGAGGATCGTCATTGCATGCCGGCTACCTATTTGACCGTCGACCAGAATTCATGCGTCGCCTTGACCTGGCGCATCGCGAAGGCCAAGTCGTCCTCATCGCCACGAACGAGGCCCAGTTCGAGACCGAGATTCCGCAGTCCGATCCCCGGCCCGCTAGGTCCTTGTGCCATACGAGGCTCGAGAGCATCGGGCGACCCTGGGACACTTCGTGGCGGGAGATCTCGCCGAGGAGATGGCCGATCTTGTTTCGGTCCGCCGGACTGTCGAAGTTCAAATGCAAGGTCGGACCCAAATCGGAGTAGGAAAGGATGTCGCCGGCCTTCGCGGCGACGACCAACCGGTCGTACAACCAGTGATTTACGTGCTCAGGGGCCTCGCCCAGGACATCCGACACGTCATCCCTCCCGCTTCGATCATCACACCCGCTCCGGGCACATCGCCCGCCAATCGCAGTACCGGCACGCCTCGGCCGACGGCGTCGCCGCGAACTCCCCGGCACGCATCCGCGACACCCGCGCGAGCACGTCCGCCCGCGCGAGGTCCAGCTGCTCGTCCGTCCGGGTCGTCGACAGGCGCAGGGCACTCTCCGTGAAGTACAGCGTGACCCGCTCGGGCGTGCCGAGGCCGAGCGCGTCGCGGCAGGCGAGCGCGTAGATCGAGAGCTGGAGGCTCTCGTCGACGGCCTTCTGGCCCCAGGCCTTGCCGGTCTTGTAGTCGAGGATCTCGATGCCGCCTGACGGCAGGCGGTCGATGCGGTCGATCTGGCCGGTGATGACGACGGGCGCCTCGCCCTCCCCGGCCTCGAGCGTCAGCTCGAAGTCGAGCTCCTCGTGGAGCGCCTCGGACAGGCTGCTGACCTCGCCGGTCCAGAAGTTGTCGAGGAGGGTCGCGACTCGGCGCTGGTAGGTCTCCTCGGTGGCCTTGTCGCCGAAGCCGGTCGGGGTCCAGTTGGCCCGGAACGCGGCCTCGAGGTCCTCGCGCGTGGGCGGCGGCTCGCCTCGCGCGGCGCGCTCGCGACGCTCCTTGGTGAACGCCTCGAAGGCGGCGTGCGCCGTCGAACCGAACGTGTAGGCGGCCACGGGCTCCTCGCGCGGCGGCATCCGGTAGACGTAGCCGAACGCGTACTTGAGCGGGCACTCGTCGTAGGCCCGGAACGACGAGAAGCTGTGGGTCGCGGGCAGCGGCGCGACCTGGAGGAGGTTCGCCCCGGCGCCCGAGTCGAGCGCGAGCGTCCGGAACGTCAGCGGGTCGAGCCCCTGGGCGCGCGCCTCGTCGGCGGTGGTCGCGGCGGACCGGGCGACGGTCGCGAGCTCGGCCTCGAACCCCAGGCGGGCCGCCTCCGACTCGAGATCCAACGCGGAGGTCGCCTCCATGAGCCCGACGAGCTCGCTCGCACGCAGGCGCAGCGCGAGCCGGCGCTCGCGGGCGGTCGGCAGCGGCATGACGCGCCTGACGGCGGCGATCTGCGCGGCGGCCGCCCGCGCCGCCTCGGCCACCTCCTCGGGCGTCGGGTCGAGCGCGAACACGTTCTCGGGCGTGACGACCGGCTCCTCCTCGGCCTCCGACCCGGTCCGATCGACCACCCGGACCTCGACCCCGGCCCCGTCCAGGATCTCCCCGACGAACCGCGACGCCTCCTTCGCGCCGGCACCCCCGTGCGTCGACAGGATCAGCCGCTCCTGCGCCCGGGTCATCGCCACGTACAGCAGCCGCCGCTCCTCGTCGGTGTGGATGTCGCCCGCGGGCACGGCCTCGCGCAGGAGCTCGCGCGGGAACATGCCGTCGCCGCCCTCGCGAACGGGCCACTCCCCGTCGAGCAGGCACGGGACGAAGACGATCGGGAACTCGAGCCCCTTGGCCTGGTACAGCGTCATCAGCCGGACGCCATCGACGTCCTCGGACAGCTCGACGCTCGTCGGCAGCTCGCCGCCGGCGCCCTGGTAGGCATCGAGATACGCGACGAACCCGGCCAGCGTCCCGCGCGGGTTCTCGGCCTGCCAGTCGGCCGCGAACCGCATGAACGACGCGATGTTGGCCACGGTCCGCTTCGACTCGAGCGTGTCGGCGGCGATCAGGTCGAGCACGGTCCCGGTCCGCTCGAGATACCGCTCGAGGATGGTGTGCGGGCCCTCGCGGAACGTCAGCGGGTTGAGCTCGTCGAGCGCGCCGAGGAGCTGGCGCAGCTTGGCGCGGGTCACCGCCGGGGCATCGACCGCCTCGTGCTCGGGGCCGTCCTCGCGCCGCTCGTTGACGACATCGACCTCGACCTGCCCCGACGCGACGATCGAACCGACGGTCTCGAGCAGGTGCGCCCGATCGAACTTCGCCGTCCGCGTCACCCGCAGGATCTCGAGGGCATCGAGCCGCCACGGACCGGCGGTCATCATCCGCACCAGCGCGACGTCGTCGTGCGGGTCGGCGATCGCCCGGAGCGCCTGCTCGAGGTCGCGGATCTCGGGCGTGTCGAACAGGCGAGAGGCCGCCGACGACGGTGTACGGGATGTCCTCGTCCCGCAGCCGCGCCACGATGGCCTCGCGGTGGCGGTGCTTGCGGTACAGGACGGCGACGTCGGTCCACTTCCTGCCGGTCCCCTCCCCCACCATCGACTTGATGGCGTCGACGATCGCGACCGCCTCGTCCTCGGCGCCGGCGCAGACGACGAGCTCGACGGGGTCGCCGTCGGGTCGATCGGTCGTGAGGCGCTTGTCGGGCTCGAAGCGGGTCTCGTTGTTGGCGATCAGCCGGTTCGCGGCGGTCAGGACGTTCCGCACCGACCGGAAGTTCTGCTCGATCCGGAGGCGCGGCGGCGGACCGGGCGGCGATCGCGTCGGGGTCGTGCGCGGGCGGCCGCGCGAACCGCGCATCGAACTCGGCGAAGGCCGCGAAGCTGGCGCCGCGGAACCTGTAGATCGACTGGTCGTCGTCGCCGACGACCATGACGTTGTCGGGCCGGTCGGGCGTCCGGCCGAGCATCTCGATCAGCTCGATCTGGGCGACGTTGGCGTCCTGGAACTCGTCGACCAGGATGTAGCGGAACTGGCGCTGCCAGCGGCGCAGGATGTTCGGGCGGGTCTTGAACAGGGTCGTGACGCCGGCGATCTGCTCGCCGTAGTCGAGGGCGCCGCGCCGCGCGAGCTCGGCCTCGTAGGCCCGGAAGATCTCGGCCATCTCGGTCAGGCGCAGCACCTCGAGCGCGGCGCCATCGACGACGTAGGTCGCCTTCAGGGCATCGATTCGCGGATGGTCCTCGCGTGGGATCTGGTTGCGCCAGTCGGCGCGGCCCGGTCCCGGCGACGGTTCGTCGCGCTTCGCGGTCGGCTCCCTTGCTCGAACGCGTCCGTGTCGTAGTCGGGCGCCTCGCCGCGGCTCTCCGCGCGCTCGTTCTGGCGCACCCACGCGTACGCGCCGCGGATCGACCGAAGCGGCGCCAGGTTGCCCTGCGCGGCGAGACGCTCGACGGCGGCATCGAAGCTGCCGTTGCGCATCTCGAACACGCGCCGCTCCTCGGCGACGAAGCCATCGAACTCGTCGGGCCCGACCAGCTCGTCCTTCGCCCGGTTGATGAACCCGACGAGGCCACCGAGCGACCAGTTCGACCGCGAGTGATAGATGAGCGGGACGTCGGCGAGGATGTCGCGGAGCAGCAGGACCTGGGCGACGCCGTCGAGGACGTCGGGCCGCGCCGGCAGCCCGGCATCGGCCGCGTTCTCGGTCAGGATCCGATGGCAGAAGCTGTGGAAGTTGGACACGGCGACGCGGGCCCGGACCGTCGGCGCCGAGCGTGGCGTCCAGCCGGTCGCGCAGCTCGCGGGCAGCCTTGACGTTGTAGGTCAGGACGAGGATCTGCTCGGGCAGGAGATCGTCCCGCGTCGCCAGCAGATGCCGGACGCGCTCGACGATGACCCGCGTCTTGCCGGTCCCCGCGCCCGCGATGACCACGACCGGCCCGTCGCCCCACTCGACGATCCGCCGCTGGTCGGGCGTCAGGACCAGAGTACTCGGCGCGGCAATCATGGGATGAGTCACCAGGTAAGGCCCGACCGTCATCGCTCGGCGGCTGTCGCGCGTTCGGCGAGGATCGTCGCGAAGGCAGCGTGCCAACCGTCTCTTCAAGTCACGGGATACCGTTCGATGAAGCATCGACCGTCGCACGATGCAGCGCTCTCGATGTGGGTCGCCGATGTCGGCCATGTCCGCACGCCGATGCACGCGTCCGAATTACCGGCTGGTCGCGCGGTCGAGCCGGTGTGCTCGAGTCGTGATAGTGCTCGACCCGCGGGGTCGCGACCCCGAATCGCGTCCGCACGGCGTCGCCGCGAATGCGCGAGCGCCTGCGGGTGACCCTGACTGACGGGCGCGACGTCGGCATTCCTCACCTCGTGGTATGCGTGGCTCCACGACGCACCGATGCGCAACGTGCCGACCTGATGATCATCGACGACGGCCTCGGGATCTGGTGGGAGCAGTTGGACGACGGCATCTGTTCCGGTTTGCTCGGACTGCCGCACGTCTGAGCGTCCCGCCAATGGTCCCCGGACGACCCGCCTTGATCGATACCCAACCGCGCGAACCGTCGAAGTCGACCACGAATGGCTGCGCGTCGACGTCCGTGACGGCCGCCAGATTTCGGTGCCGGTCGCATGGTTCGATTGGCTGAAGGACGCCACGATCTCGGACCTGGCAGATTTCGAGATCATCGAAGGTGGCCAGGGCATCTGGTGGAACGCCATCGACGAAGGGCTCTCCGTCCCCTGGCTGTTCGGGCTTCCCCACCACTGAGTCATCAGTAGCGCAACAGGGTCATGACGCCACCGACCCGGTTCATCAGGTACAGGCCGATCGGCAGCGTGATGAGGATGACGCACAGGAACCAGGCGACACCGAGGTAGATCGCGCCGAGCCACCAGCCGACGAGCACGAACCAGATCCCGCGGATCCACCAGGCGAGTTGCTCGGCCGTGCCGTCGGCGCCCGCACCGGGGGATCGCGGTCGCAGAGTCAGGATCAGGGGCAGCTGGTTGAAGATGATGAACGCGAGCGGCAACCCGATGATCGTCACGCATAGGACGTAAGCGAGCGTGATTGCGAGGCCGCTCAGCCACCAGCCGATGAAGAGGAACCACAGCGCGCGAATCACCAGACCCGGGCCGCGGTTGGGCTGCGCGCGCGTAGTTCGCGATCGTCATCGGGTCACCTGTGATCGAAGTCCCCGGCATCGCCTTGTCGCCCCGGGATGTTGCCGAGACACCGAGCTATTCGGACGCTCGGTCGTGCGGATCGGACGCGACGACGCAGATCGGCGCTTCACCGAATTGCCTCATTCGCTGATGCGACCCAGTGGCGAACGAAGTCCTCCTGCTCGTCGGTCTCGATGGTGCCGGGTCGAGCCGCGCGTGTGTGCTCGATCGCATTCTCCGGATCGAGGCCGCCTTCGATGAGGAGGCAGGCCACGACGACGCCTGTCCGGCCGCGCCCTCCGCGGCACGCCACGACGACGTGCTTGCCCTCGACGAGTCGGTCGCGTATTTCGTTGAGCAGGACGCGGACGGCGTCGATGTCGTCGGGAATGCTGACATCGACGATGGGGAACCGAATGAGCTCGATTCCGGCGTCGGCCATCGACCTCGGAAGGTCTGGCACGCCGAGCATTTCGAGCTCGTGGTCCTCGATCAGCAGAACGAATGTGTCGACGGCGTAGGCGCGCCGGAGCCATCGGACGTCGTCAGCGAGGTTCCGCCGATGGTAGGCGACGGAAACTCCGGGACCGCGCTTGCCGGGCGTGAAGGTCATGCCGAGCCGTCCCTTGACCCTGGCCAGGCGAGGCACGGCGTGAAGATCTACCGCGTCGACACATATCGGATCGAGACGTTTCGTGAGCCTCCCGACGAGCGGCTCGACGATCTCGCGCCCACGCATGTCCGCGAGCCACTCCTCCGGGATGCCGTCGAGTCCCCAGTAGATGCCCGCGAGACCGCCGGCGATGGCGGCGGTCGTGTCGGTGTCGTTGCCGTAGGAGACGGCGCGCTCGATGGTCTCGCGATACGAGTCGGCGCCTTCGAACGCGTCCCAGGCGGACCAGAAGCTGTCCCAGACGCTGCCGCGGCCGCCGCGCTCCTTGTATGCCTCGAGGTGGTCGAGCGCCGCGACATGATCGGCCTGGTCGGCGAGGACGTTGCGCAGCGAGGCACGCGCGTCCGCGAGGGCGTCTGGCGCGGTCGCGCTCGCCCGCGAGCAGGCGCGCGGCCACGAGCACGTACAGAGCGCACGCGACCTGGGCGCGCGGGTGGCCATGCGTGACGCGCGAGGCCCGCTGGGCGTGGTCCACGAGCGTGGCATCGCCGGCGTCACGCTCGACGAGCGCGATCGGCAGGATGCGCATGAGCGAGCCGTTCCCGTTGTCGAACTCGCCCGCGGCGCCTGCATCGGCAGCAGAGGCTCCGCGCTCGATCGCGCTCAACGCCTTGGTGGTCGTGATGCCGACATCGAAGCGGCCGTCACCGTCCGGCGTGTACGCACCGTCTCGATACCACGCCACCGCCCGCCGGCCCTGGTCCTCGACATCGAACCCGACGGTCAGCAGCGAATCGAGGAGCGCCAGCATCAGCGCGCCGTCGTCGCTCCACGTGCCCGGCGGCTGACCGTGGCTCCCGGTGGCTCCGAACTTGACCTCGCCGATCTGGGACCGCGTCGCGGAACTCGTACGGAACACCGACCGCATCGCCGACGAGGTGGCCCCAGATCCCGCCCGCGAGTCGGGATGCGAGGGTCGCGGAGTCCTTGGGACTTGACGTGTTCCTACCGGTCATCCTACCATTCGTCCTACCATGAGCGAGCGTTGGTCATACTCCTCGAAGTCAGTCGCGGAAGCCGTCGCGCCGTACGGCGCGGACGCTTCCGATGCGCCGCACACGAAGTTGTCGATCAGCCTTCCGACCGATCTGGTCGAGGTCGTCCGCGAGGTAGCGGCAGAAAGCGGTCTTTCGGTCAGCGCGACGATCGGCGCCGCGCTTCGTCGGATGCTCGCCGAGGTCGAGCAGGAGAGCCTGGATCGAGCGTTGGAGCTTGATGCCGAGGAGAATCTCGGCCTGGGCACAGGCGTACATGCCGATCGCCGCCAAGCTCTGGTCGGAACTCGAATGGTAGGGATCGGCCACGCCCCGCCGATATCGGGCCCGGCCCGCGGTGACATCCACATCGTGGACTTTCCGGAGGTCGGTGGCCATGTCATCCGCGGACCACACCCGGCCGTCGTCGTCCAGACGGATCGCCTGCGACGATCGACGACCGTCGTCGTCGTGCCGATGACGAGCGCGCCACGTTCCGCCCCCGAAAACCCGAGGTATCTGGTCCCGATCACCGGGCGAGAGTCGGGGCTCTCTCGCGACGGGTACGTCAAATGCGATCAGCCCGCGACGTTCCCCACGACGTTCCTCGGCCCGAAGGCCGGTCGCCTGAGCCCCGACGCTATCGCGCGCCTCGATGCCGCGTTGCGGTTCGTTTTGGGCGTCTGAAAGCGCGGCACTCCCCGGGCGCCCGAGGCGCTCGAGCACGGCCGCGGGACCGATGACGACAAGGTGGTGTCGAGCTCGCGACGCGCCGACATAGAGCAGGCGGTCGAGCCGCGGATCTGCCGGATCGAGCTCGACAAGGACGACGACCGGCCGCTCCAGGCCCTTGAACCGACGGATCGTCTCGCACAGGATCACGTCCGACGGCAGTTCCGGGACGCGGTGGGCGGGCTGCCCCAGGTGATGTCCCGCGTCGTCGACGGCGGGGTTCCCGAGGACCTCGTTGCCGTACTCGCGTCCCGGTCGCAGCCAAACGGCGGAGGTTTCCAAGCGAGCTCCGGTCAGCACCACGATGTCCCATGGGTTGACCTGCTCTTCGACCCGCAGATGGTGTAGGACGCTCCGAAGCGCGCGCACGGTCCGTTCGGGCCCGTCCGCCTCAACGAACTCGGGCTGCCGCCCGTCCGAACGGAGCGCCTGGCTTGTCAGCCCCTCGCCGGCGAAACGCCGCACCACGTCATGGATCGGCTGCGCGTTCCGGCAGTTCACCTCGAGTGGGAATTCGGTCATCCCGAGGCCCGCGACATGGTCGTCGCGGTAGATGGCCTGCGCGGGGTCGTGGAACACGTACATCACGTCGTCGCGCCCGTCGAACAACAGGTTCTCGAGCGAGAGCAGCCAGTCGTCGGCGAAGTCCTGGCCTTCGTCGACGACGATCGCGTGATACCGAGGCCCGAGCACCTCGACTGCGTCGTCGAGGGCGCGAGGCAGCGTCGCGTCCCACCAACCCTGCGGGATCGGCTCGGGCCGCGAGTCGAGGACGCCGGCCTCGCGTCCGAGGTCCTCGCACAGCTGGTGGAACGTCTTGACCTCGATCAGCCCGGTGTCCCGCGCCGTCGGCGCCATCTCCTCGGCGAGCATCGTCGACAGCGGCGCGTTGAAGCAGACGAGCAGCGTCCGGAATCCTTCCTTCGCGAGCCGTCGCGCCTTCTCGGCCGCGAGCATCGTCTTGCCGGTCCCCGCACCACCGACGATCGAAGCTCGGCGGACTCCCCGCAGCAGGTTCAGGGTCGCGAACTGGCCCTTCGTGAGCCGAACGACCTCGCGCTCGCCGGCGGCGAGTTCGTTGCGCAGCATCGGCCGGATCTCGAACGGCTCGGTCAGCGTCGCCACGAGCAGATCGATGGCCTCTCGACCGGGCGCGCGGGTGCCGGCGCCGCCGCTCCAGGTCGTCGAAGGCACGGTCGATGAACGCGCTCAGCTCTCGGCGCCCGTCTTCGTCATCGACGAACATCGATTGGTCCGCGATCAGGGATGCGTCGACGTCCAACCCGAGCAGCCCGACCGAGCCCTTCATCGAGTCGAGCTCGACGTCCGGCAGCGCGACGGCCTCGCCTGCGACCGGGTTCAGCCCCGCCGGCCAATCGGGCAGCTCGGCGAGCTTCTTGACCAGGGCATAGCGGCTGTCCTCGGCCTGCTTGAACGGACTCCTTGGAAGTTCGCGTCCGCCAGCCCACCACCGACCGGCATTGTCGCGTCGGATCCGGCCGGCCTTCACCTCGATGACCAGGATGCCGCGCTCGGGATCGCCGATCACGATGTCCGCCTCGCCGCGACGGTCGCCCCAGCGCTCGCGAAGGAGCCACTCCACGTTGGCGAGGACGGCGACCGAACCCGCCAGAACGGCGCGGACGCGTTCGAACACCAGGCGCTCGGCGCGAGCGCCCGCGGTGTCGTCGGCGGCAGAGCCTTCCGCCGCCGGTCGAGGGCGGCACGGAGCCAGCACCTTGAGCAGAAGCGGCGGGCTCGCGTGAACCGGGTGCGCGCTCGGACAACCGTCGTCCCCTATGGGCGGCATGAACCGTGACGTGGACATGCATCGGGACACCGTCAGTATGCATCGGTCGCCGTTTCCGGAAGATCGACGACCAGCGTCATGCGTCGAAGTCGCCGTCGATGACGCCGTCGGACATGTCGAGCTCGTCGAATTCGGCCGCCCGCCGGCAGTCACCACAGATGGGCTGCCCGCCATAGCCCGCCGGCTCCTCGTCGGGGTCGCCGTCGAGCTCGGCGCGACAGGTCACGCAGTACAGCGGCTCGCCCGTGGCGGCATCGATCCAGGTCAAGGGAGTGCCCCCTCGCGATACGAAGATCCCGGACGACCCTCGTTTCGCTCTCGATCATCACCAACCGCCGTGACACCTTCGACTGTCACGAGATATGCGAACGGACCCTGTCGATTCGGCGCTGGTCCGTTCGTCGTCGGTTCAGGATGGCAAGAGCCACCGCCGCGGCCGCCGGCCCGCGGAACGCAGTCCCGAGGAGGACCCGATGGCGAATTTCCTGCTCACGTTCCACGGCGGCTCGATGCCAGAGACCCAGGAGGAACAGGGCCAGGTCATGCAGGCGTGGACCGACTGGTTCGGCACCCTCGGCGACAAGCTCGTCGACGGCGGCAACCCGGTCTCGAACACGAAGACGATCGCCCCAGGCGGATCGGTCAGCGAGACGTCGAACCCGCCGTCCGGCTACAGCATCATCAAGGCCGACAGCCTCGACGAGGCGGTCGAGCTCGCCAAGGGTTGCCCTGTCCTTCAGGGCGGTGCGAGCGTCGTCGTCGCGGAGACGTTCCCGGTCATGTAGCCGGCGCGGGTGCGGGCGCGCCCGTACCGCGTCACGTCATGCAGCTCGCGCGAGAGGGGCACGGGCGCCCCTCGTCGCCGACCTCAGCGCCACTCCTGGAGCGGCCCGACGAACGTCGTGATGGCGTTCGCCAGCCGCTCCGGCTGCTCCATCCCGATCATGTGGGCAACGTCCGGCCAGACCTCGGCCCGGGCGTTTCCGCGCGTTCGCCTCGAGAAAACGAGCCGTCGCCGCGACCCCGCTGAAGTCGAGCTCGCCGGCGATCGCGAGGACAGGACAGCGCAGCTCCCCTACCCGCTCGGCGGCCGGCGGGGCCAGCGCGGATCTCCCGTCCACCGACATGCCCTTCCTCGTTGAGCGGCAGGTTCATCTCGTAGACCAGGTCGCTGATCCAGCGCGGCCGCACGTCCCACCGGCTGAAGCGGACCGTCGACCCAGATCCGTGTCTCGAACGCGGTCAGGGCAGCCGACATCGAACGGTTCGGCCTTGTCGACCCGCTGCCACTCTGCCTCGACGGCCTCCTCCTCGGGCGTCGAATTCGCATCGAACCCACTCAACCCGGCGGCGACACCCACGACGGCGACCACGCGCTCCGGGCGTCTCGATCGCCGTGTCGAACGCGAGCACCCCGCCGCGCGAATTACCGACGAGCACGGTCCGGCCGATGCCGAGAGCGTCCATGACCGCCAGAAGGTCGGCCCGATGCGAGAACTCGACGTCCTCGGTCGGCGACCGGCCGAAACCCCGGGCGTCGTAGCGGACGACGCGATAACCGGCGGCGACGAGGAGCGGCGCCAGCGCGTCCCAGGAGCGCAGGTCCGCGACACCTGCGTGGAGAAGGACGATCGGTGGGCCGTCACCCTCGTCGACCGTGAACAGCCGACACCCGGCGACGTCGACGAAGCGCTCGCTCATGGCGTCGCCGAGCCCGCGAGGTCGTCGACCTCAGGATGTAGGCCCGCGCCGGGCGCATCGGGCGCCGCATCCGACGCCGCCGCAACCGACGGCCCCGCTCCGGCCTCGCGGGCGATGGGCTCGAGGTCGATCGTGCGGACCTGGCGGGTGTGCCCGGCCTCGGTTCGGACAAGGGCTGCCGGAATGACTCCGGCGGTGATCTTCTCGATGATGGCGGCTTCGCCTGCGTACAGACCGCCCCCCGATATCCTGACCCGATCTCCGACCGACAATCCCGTCCGGCCGCTGCTGGCCGTCAGGTCGATCGTCGCGACCGTGGGACGAACGATACGGTTCGGGTCCCGCCCCGGGCCGCGGTGGCTGCTTCGTGTTCGTGCGGGCCGGGGGATAGACGGTCTTGCGCTTGCGTGTCGCCACAGTGGCTCCCACCTCCATCGGGCCGTCACGGAACTCGTACGGCTCGTCGCGATGCTACATCGAGCGGTCAATATCGAGCGCGAATCGCCTCGGCGTCCCGAAATCGGCGCGCGGCGTATGGTCTACCGGATGACCGAGCCACCGTTCGACGACGAACCCGACTTCAACGTTCCGATCGAGCCAGTCCAGCCGAGCCGCGCCCGGCCGTGGCTGGCGGTCATCTCGGTCGTCCTGATCGTGGCGATCATCATCACCGGGCTCGCGGGCTTCGGGCTTCCGATGATCTGGCATCCGTCGACCGAGATCACGATCACCGTGAGCTCGCCAGGCACCGACGACAACGACGACGACCGACGGACGACGGACGACGGAGCTCGCCGTCATCGACGACTCCGGAAGCCTCCTGACGATGGACGCCGCGGGCGGTTCCGTCGTTCGCCACGATCTCCCGGACGTCAAGTTCACCTTCCCGGCGTGGTCGCCAGACGGCTCGCAGATCGCGGTCACGGGCGCCGGTCCGGATGGCTCGGGCGTCTACGTCGTCCCCGTCGAAGCGGCGGCGGGTCCCGGGCAAGGCGGCAGTCCGTCGAACGCACCCTCGACGCCGGCCTCCCCGGGTCCAACCCAACCGGTCGCGGTCTACCTCAGCCGCGAGCGGCCGGCCTTCTACGTCTACTGGACTCCGAACAGTCGCTCGGTCGGCTTCCTCTCGAGCGACCCGACCGGCGCGATCCAGCTCCGCCTGGCGCCGGCCGACGCCAGCGCCGACGCCGGGCTCGTTCGACAGGGATCACCGATGTACTGGGTATGGGTCGACGATGCCCGGCTGCTCGTGCACGCGGGTGGCGGCGCGAGGGCGTTCCTCGGCGAGGTCGCGCCCGACGGCGAGGCCGCGAGCGGGACGTCCGACCCGGTCGACGGCGCAGGCGAGTTCCGCGCTCCGGCGATCTCTTCGGACGGGCGCTTCCGGGCGTATGCGGGACGCGGGTCCGATCGAGCGGCGGCAGTCATCGTCGAACCGCGCGGCGAGGCGCAGGGCGGCGCCAACCCGGCTGCCGGACCGAGGTGAAGGTGCTCGGACCGGCTGCCCTCGAATTCGACCCTGCCGGTGACCGCCTCGCGTTCGTCGCACGCGCCGCCACCGACGCACCGCGAAACCGACTTGCCCGTCGGACCGCTGAAGGTCGTCGATGCAGCCTCGGGCACGGTCCGAACGGTCCTGCCCGGGTCGGTGATCGGCTTCTTCTGGTCTCCCGACGGGGGGTCGATCGCGGCCCTCCGACTCATCTCGTCGGGCGCGCCTGCGACGGCCGCCGTCGCGAGGCCCGGAGCGGCACCGGCGGGCCGGTCGGCGGAGGCAGCGCCGAACGCCCCACGCCGCTTCGTCAAGGCGTTCTACACCGATTCGGAGACGGAGGCCGCCACCGGCTTCGACCTGCAGCTCACGTTCGTGAACCCGGCCGACGGGACGGTTCGCTCGCAGCGAAGCGTCCGGCTCTCGGACGTGTTCACGACCCAGGTGCTCCCCTACTTCGACCAGTACGCCCTGAGCCATCGAATCTGGTCGTCGGACGGCGAGTCGATCGCCCTGCCGGTCGTCGCGCCTGACCTCTCGAGCGAGATCCGTCTGTTCCCGGCGGACGGGTCGGCCGATACGCGGATCGCCGACGGGCGTCGCCGCGTTCTGGCGTCCCTGATCGGTTCGCCCAGCCCGTCACTCGCCGGCGCCGCCGCGCACCGGCCGCCACCTCGGTCACTCGAGCTAGTCGACCCAGCCGAGCGTCCGCTCGACTCCCCGGTGCCAGCGGGCGATGCCGTCCGCCCGCGGTGACCTCGTCCATCGCGGGCTCCCAGCGACGGTCGGTCCGGTCCATCTCGCGCAGCGCATCGAGCCCCGACCAGAAGCCGACCGCCAGCCCGGCGGCATAGGCGGCGCCGAGCGCGCTGGTCTCGGCGATCGGTGGCGCGACGACCGGCCGGCCGAGGACGTCGGCCTGGAACTGCATCAGCAGCTCGTTCGCGATCATCCCGCCGTCGACGCGCAGTGCGCCGGGCAGCGCAGCGCCGAGGTCGGCCGCCATCGCGGCTTCGAGGTCGTACACCTGGTACGCCGTCGCCTCGAGCGCCGCGCGTGCGATGTGGCCGCGGGTCGCGTACCGCGTCAGGCCGGCGATCACGCCACGGGCGTCGCTCCGCCAATGTGGCGCGAACAGCCCCGAGAAGGCGGGCACGAACACGACGTCCCCGGAATCAGGCACTGACCGCGCCAGCTGCTCGATCTCCGACGCGTCGCCGATGATCCCGAGGTTGTCGCGCAGCCAGCCGACCAGCGCGCCGGCGACCGCGACCGAACCCTCGAGCGCGTAGGTGGGCGGCGCGTCGCCCAGGCGCGCGGCGACCGTCGTGATGAGACCGTGGCTCGAGTGGACCGGCCGCTCCCCGGTGTGCATGAGCAGGAAGCAGCCCGTGCCGTAGGTGCACTTGCACTGCCCCGGCTCGAAACAGGCCTGGCCGAACAGCGCCGCGTGCTGGTCGCCGAGGTCGCCCGCGATCGGCACACCGGCGAGGTCGCCGACGCCCTCGCCGTAGACCTCGGACGAGGACCGGATCTCGGGGAGCATCGCCGCCGGGACGCCGACCGCATCGAGGAGCGACGGCTCCCACGCCAGCGACTCGAGGCCCATGAGCATCGTTCGCGACGCGTTCGTGGCGTCGGTGACGTGGACGCCGCCCCGGACACCACCGGTCAGGTGCCAGATGAGCCACGAGTCGATGGTCCCGAACAGCAGATCGCCCGCCTCGGCGGCGGCCAGCCGGTCGCGGCCGCCCGCCTCGAGGATCCAGGCGAGCTTGAGCGCCGACGAGTAGGTCGAGATCGGCAGCCCGGTCAGTGGCCGGAAGCGATCGGCGCCTGCCGGGTCCGCGGCCGCCAGCCGGGCGCCGGCCTCGGCCGTTCGGATGTCCTGCCAGACGATGGCGTTGTGGACGGGCCGCCCGGTTCGGCGGTCCCAGACCACGGTCGTCTCGCGCTGGTCGCTGATCCCGACGGCCGCGAGCGCGCTCCGCGTCGGCGCCGAGGTCACGCAACGCGACCCGGATGCAGGTCCGCACGCGCTCGAGGATCTCATCGGCGTCGTGCTCGACCCAGCCGGGTCGCGGCGTGATCTGGGCGTGCTCCAGCTGGTGGCTGGCGACCGGTCGCCCATCCCGGTCGAAGAGGATGCAGCGGCTGCTCGTCGTGCCCTGGTCGATGGCCGCGACGAGCGACCGCGGCTCCATCAGCTATGCGTAGCGGTAGGCCGTTCGATCGATCTGCCCGGTGGCCATGGCCTCGACCCCGCGCAGCTGGTAGAAGATCGCGGCGGTGGCGAGGAGCACCATCGCGATCATCGCGATGAGGCCGTCGGCATTGCCGAGGAGCGAGCCGAAGATCCCGGTGCCGAGCTCCTCGACCTTGATCCGGCCGAGCAGGATGAACAACCCGTTGATGGCGGCGATCGAGCCGCTGAACGCCGATACGACGATGACCAACAGCGCCGGGACGCCGGTCAGGAACGCCCCGATCGCGAAGATCGCGCCGACGATCAGGCCGACCGTGATCGCGATGACGCCCGTGTCGAACCCCAGCCAATCGAAGATGCCGACCCCGAGCATGTAGCCGAGCGCCCCGGCCATCAGGACGACGGCCGCGTAGTACCAGAAGAACGAGATCGCGGCAAAGACGATGCCCGAACACGAGCCCGATGATCCACGACAGCGTGGTCGACGAAGAATCCGGCGTCGGCGCCGAACAGCTTGGGCGCCCCACTGAGGCGCCGGTGACGAGCCCGAAGAAGAATGCCCAGATCGGCAACAGGATCGCGAACAGCCTTGAGACCGTAGAACGCCCAGGCAAGGCCGACGCCGATCGCCAGCAGCCCGATCACGATTCCCTCGAGAGACATGCGTACCCTCCAACCCACGGGCGTCCGCTGCCGGGCACTGGCATACGTTACGGACGCCTTACGGGCGGACTATACGCCGGGAATCAAGCCCCTTTTGCCGTTCTGACGCTGCTTCCGAGCTTCGGTCAGGATCCGACGACCACGTTTCCTGTCGTCGCTGACTGCGCCGCATCGAAGGTGGCCTGGGTGTTCGCGTTGAACTTCGGGCCGAACATCCGCGCCAGGCCCTGGTAGCCGTACGAGTTCAGCGAGCTCAGGACGCCTGCTCCGGCGGTCTTGTCGAAGCTGGTCAGCCAGGGACCGCCCGAGGAACCGCCGGTCATGTTGCAGTCGATGCCCCACGTCAGGTTCTGGTTGCTGGCGTCGGTGAAGACCTGGTCGGAGCAGTACGTCAGATCCTTGCCGTGGTACTTGCCCGCGGCCGGGTAGCCGAACGCGAAGACCTGGCCGCCCGTCGCGAGGTTCGAGGTCGAGAGCGGGAACGAGCCGACCGTCGCGTCGAGCTGCGCGTTCGACTTGCCGCCTGCGCCGACGACCGCGAACGACCAGTCGTGGACCGTCGCCTGGGTGTTGAAGGAACCGGAGGTCGCGAATCCGCTGTGGATGACGAGCGACGAGGCCGTCCAGCAGCCGTACTTCGACTGGGCGCACGTGTACGTCGGTGCCGAATCGAACTCGGGGATGAACATCCAGTTGCGGGCGAACCCGCCGTCCGCGCCGTCGAAGGCGCAATGGCCCGCGGACAGCACGATCGAGTAGGCCGAGCGAGTGTCCGTGACGACCGAGCCCGAGCAGATGTAGTCGCCACTGTTCATCGTGAAGACGACTTTGCCCGAGGTCTTGAGGATCTGGCCCCCGAGCGTCCACGACCCGCCCGTGACGTTGTTGCCGGACGGCGCGGTCGGTTGGGCCTTGCCCCGCGGGATCTGCTGGAAGCTGCCGTTCGACTCGCGGACGAAGTCGCGGGGAGCCGCGTTGGCGAGCCGCTCAGGCGTCCAGTAGGCGACGATCCGGTCGTGCTTGGCGTGAGCCGGATCGCCGGCCAGGACCGGGACGGCTGCAAGCGGCACGAGGACGAGCGCGGCCAGGACCGCATTCGTGACGACGAGACGCGCATGGCGTCGAATACGCATTCGGTGACCCCTCATGAAGACGCGGGCATACGGCCCGGGATAAGTCGCGGAAGCGTACGCGACTCGATGGCCTGTCGGCAGTCCCTGGGGTTAAGTTTCAGGTGCCATGCGGCAAAGGCCGGTGCCCGAGGGCACCGGCCGTCACTTTCCCCTCGGTCGCGTGTTCAGCTCCTCTTGATCGAGTGGCCGAACGAGTCCCGGCTCCGAAGCATGTTCGCGCTGGCGAAGTGCCGCTGCTTTCGCGACATCTCGGCCATCGGCGCCGCGAAGTCGTGGGTCTCGAGGACGAGCGAGTCGGCCAGCCGCAGGAGATCGGGATCACCATCGGCGTAGGATCGGATCCGCTCGGCGGTACCCGCCATCCGACGGCCCGCTCCGACAAAGTCACCGGCCCGGTTGCTGGCGACGGCATCCTGCCTCGCGCGTGCCGCGAACAGCTCCGCGACGACGTGGTCCACGCTGCGATCGCGCGGCTGCGCGTCGTTCGCCCGGTCGTCGGCGTAGGTCCACGTGAGCCGGGCGGCCTCCGCCGGTGCGATCCCGTCAGCGGCGAAGACACCGTCACGATCCGACAGCGACACGATCGCTCCCACCTCGCGACCGAGGTCGCCGTACGGGAACGACAGCCGAAGCACGACCGCGACCGACTGCTCGGATCCGAGGTCGCCGAGCGAAACGAACGTCCGGTTGCCGTGGACGGACGCCCTGTACGGGCTGATCGGCTCGATGCGGATCTCCTCGCGCGCCGTGATCTCGAGCTTCACGTCGCGGGCGACGATCTCGAGCGTCTCCCCGACTTCCGACGTGATCGCGTCGCGGATCTGCGGCGCGTCCGCGATGTAGTAGAAGTGGCCGCCACCGGCGTCGGCGAGCTCCTGGAGAAGCCGCTCGTCGAAGTCGTTGCCGACCCCGAACGTCGATGTCGAGATCCCCCGGGCGCGCAGCTCGGCGGCGTGGGTCGCGAGCGCCGCCGGGTTCGTCTCACCGACGTTCGCGAGACCGTCGGTCAACAGCAGGCACCGATTCACGCCCTGCTCGAGCTGGTGACGGGCCAGCTGCTCGCAGCCGCGCAGCCACCCTTCGCTGAGGTTCGTGCTGCCCGCGAGCCTCGATCGAGCGGAGGCGTTCGACAGCGGCACGACGCGACTCGGCCGACGCGTGGGTCGATTCGATGACTGTCTCGACGACGTCGTCGTAGACGATGACGCTGAACCGGTCGCCGGTCTGAAGCCGGCCGATCGCCTCCTCGGCGGCCGATTTCGCGACCCGCAGCTTGTCGCCGGACATCGACCCCGAGCGATCGATGACGAGCGAGAGGTGGACCGGCGAGCGGCCTCGGTCGGTCGTCGCGCGTGGCGCGACGATCTCGGCGAGCAGGAAGCGCTTGCTGTGCGCGTTCGGGCGGATGAGCCGGCGATCGAGCCGGACGTTGAGGCTGGATGTTCGCGGGGTGGTCATGACGGGTCCTCCTGGAGCAGCTCGCGGGCGATCGTGATGAGGCGATCGACCGCCTTGTTGAGCGACCGCGTGAGCGGCCGACGGATATGGAGTTCGACATCCGGCGTCAGGGCGATCCGTTCCCACTGGGAGCGATCGGTCGTCTGGGGCGCCGGGGCGGCGGGGACCGTCGCAACCGTCGGACGATACGGGTCGCCGAGGCGCTCGGCGAGGACGATGGGGGCGTCAGGGTCGGGGGCTTGGGTTGCGTCGGGGGCTTCCGTTCCTTCGGGCGATCCGGGGAGGGAGATCGGTCGGCCGCCCGGGGCCATGGTTGGCGCTGCTGGTCCGGGAGCGGGGCGAAGGACGCGGGTCGCGGCCGCTGTGTCTGGCGCGGGTTGGCTCGTGGCGGGTAGCGCGCGGTCGACCCTAGTGAGCAATGCGTGACCCGGCCTCGGGTCGTGGGCCGCTTGACCGGACGCCTGATCGAGCGGCGCCAAGAGGCTTTGCAGGTACTCGAGCGCCGAGTCGGCCGGCGGAGTCGGCGGCTCTGTCCCCGCCAGCTCCGCGATCGCCGCGGGATCGAGCCGGTCGAGGCGTCGTCGGATCTCGGCGAGCGGCAGGTGCTCGCCCTGGAGCCGACGGATCAGCCGAAGCCGCGCGAGGTGATCGCCGCCGTACTTGGCGCCCGGACCGGATTGCCCGACCTGGGCCAAGAGTCCCTGGCCGAGGTAGTAGCGAACCGTCCGCGGCGTGACGCCGGCAAGGTCGGCCAATTCGGTGAGTGTGTAGCGCTCGTCGTCGGGCATGGCGGCATAGTGACAGTGTGACGTTACACTGTCAAGCCTCGTGTCGTGAGGCCTCCGACGCGGAAGTGCGCCGGGCCTGCCTCGCCGATCTTGATGCCAACGCCTCGTGAAAGGGCTGCCCGTCTCCGTGATGCCAACGATTGGCATCACTGCGGAGGGACGTACCTCCGGCGAAATCAAGCATCACAGGTCGCGGGTCGGCCCTCGCCCGCGCGACTGCCACAGGCCTGCCATCGGGCCTCCATATCGGCTCCATATCTCGACGCGAGGATCTTGGCCAGACGGGAACGCACGGGCGCTCCCCATCAATGACAAGGAGTCACCACCGATGAGTCGCACGTTTGCCGCGATCCTTCTCGTCGTCGTCCTCGTGATCGGCGGCGGGGCCATCGCTACTGCCGCTTACCAGGCCGGCGTGAGCAACGCCGTCACCACAGGCGCAGCGCCGGAGGCGGAACGGCTGTCACACCAGTCGTCGTCCCGGCCTACGGCTATGGCGTCGGCTTCTGGCATCCGTTCGGGTGGGTGTTCGGGTTCTTCGCGACGCTGTTCTTCCTCTTCATCGTGTTCGGCCTGATCAGGGCGATCTTCTTCCGCGGCGGTCCGGGTCGGCGCGGCGGATGGGGTCCCGGCTGGGGCTGGGATGGAAACGGCGGACCGCGAAACGGCTGGGAGTCGCGGGCGCACGACACCTTCGACGACTGGCACCGGCGGGCCCACGACCCGAACGCCGGCCAGCGCTCAGCACCGGACCACAGGGACCCGCCGGCGCCGAACCCGGCCGACTCGACCACTCGGACGCCGACACCGCCCCAGGATCCGTTCGCCCCGGCCTGACACGGCTCCCCCCGCCCGCGCCCCCGGACCCGCGTTCGGGGGCGCACCTGTCGCTACGATGCCGGGCACATGAAGACCATCCTCGTCGTCGACGACGAACCGAAGATCGTCCAGCTCGCCCGCGATTACCTCGAGCACGCCGGGTTCGGCGTCCTGACCGCCAGCGACGGACCCGGCGCCCTGGCGATGGCGAGAAGCCGCCATCCCGACCTCGTCGTGCTCGATCTTGGTCTTCCGGGGCTCGATGGCCTCGACGTCACGCGAGAGCTCCGGCGCGACTCGGCGATCCCGATCGTGATGCTCACCGCTCGCGACGACGAGCTCGACAAGCTGCTGGGCCTCGAGCTCGGTGCGGACGACTACCTGACCAAGCCGTTCAGCCCGCGCGAGCTCGTCGCCCGCGTTCGCGCCGTCCTTCGCCGTGCCGATCCTCCGGCCGCCGCGACCGACACGATCCGCGTCGGCGACGTGACCCTCGACGTGCCGAGGATGCGGACCGATGGTGGCCGGCACCGCCGTTGACCTGACGCCGACGGAATTCCAGCTCCTTGCGACGCTCGCCGCTCGGCCCGGCCGGATCTTCACCCGCTCGCAGCTGCTCGACGCGCTCCACGGCGTGGCCTTCGAGACGTACGAGCGCGCGATCGACTCGCACATCAAGAACCTGCGGCGCAAGCTCGAGCCCGACCCGCGCCGGCCGCGGTATGTGCTGACGGTCTACGGCGTCGGCTATCGCTTCGCCGACGACCGGGCGACCGAGTGACGGCCGACGCGGGTGTCGCGGGCGAGACCCCCGCCAAGCGAGGACCTGCGCCCGTCGCGAGCGATCGCGGCGGCCGATCGCGAGGCGTGGCGCAGCCGCCGGGCGGCGGACTCGTGGGGCTGGGACCGCGGGCGCGGGCCGTGGGGGCGCGAGGCGCGGCCGATGGGGACCGAGGCGTGGCTTCGGCTGCCTGTTCGGGCTCTTCTTCCTGTTCGTCGCCGGCTCGCTCGTGGCCGGCAGTGCGTACGTCCTGTCGCACTCCGGCGGCTTTCCGGCCGTCGTGCTCATCGTGCTGGTCGTCGTCGCCGTGGCGGTGATGGGTCGGACGCTCGGGCGAACGGCGCCGCACCCTCGACCGCCTCGTGGATGCGACGCACCGGGTGGAGGCCGGCGACTACTCGGTGCGGGTCACCCCGGACGTCCACGGGCCTTCGGTCGGCGAGGGCGCTCGCCGAGGGCTTCGACACGATGGTCGCTCGCCTCGAGACCGACGAGCGCCAGCGTCGAAGCCTCCTCGCCGACGTCAGCCACGAGCTTCGAACCCCGATGGCGGTCGTGCAGGGCAATCTCGAGGGCATCCTCGACGGCATCTACCCGGCCGACGAGGAACACCTCGGGGCGATCCTCGAGGAGACGCGCGTCGTCGCCCGGCTCATCGACGACCTCCGAACGCTTGCCCTCTCCGAGGCCGGCACGCTTGCCCTCCACCGCGAGCCGACCGATCCCGATGTCCTCGTCGGCGAGGTCCTCCGCTCGTTCGAGTCGACCGCAGACGCGGCCGGCGTCACGCTGTCGACCGCGATCGAGGGTGACCTGCCGATCCTCGACGTCGATCCGGTCCGCATCCGCGAAGTGCTCGCGAACCTCGTCGCCAACGCCATCCGCCACACGCCTGCCGGCGGCCGGGTGACGATCGCGGGCGCCGTCGAATCAGGTGGCCGGTGGCTCCGGCTCGAGGTGACCGACACCGGCGCCGGCATCGACCCGGCCTTCCTGCCCCACGTCTTCGATCGGTTCGTGAAGGGCGACGCGTCGCGCGGTTCGGGTCTGGGGCTCGCGATCGCGCGTCAGCTGACCGAGGCACACGGCGGCGAGATCACCGCGCGAGTCGGTCGTGGGTTCGGGAACGACGATCCGGGTTAGGCTGCCGGTTACGGACGCGTGATCCGGACGTCGTCGACGGCCGCCTCGACCGTGCTCGAGCTGCCACGGTCGGCGGCCTGGAACACGATGCGGACCGTCTTGCCGGCCCACGGAGTCATCGGCACGCTGACACTCGACCATGCCGGCAGGTCGGTGTTGGCGGCACCGAATTCGACCTTCACCTGGGTCCGGACGCCGGTCGCACTCTCGACGAATGCCCGGAAGTAGTCCGACGACGACGAGTTCGAGCTATGGGCGAAGTAGTACCGGAACGTCAGCGAGCCGATCGTCGCGGGCAGGCGGATCGCCGGCGATCGGACGGTCGTGACGCCACCATCGATGTCGTACGTGTTTGCTGAGGCGCCGGCGAGCCGTCCCGTGACGAGGGCCCGCGACCCGGACACGACCGTGCCGGCCTGGCGCGTCGTCGCCTGCGGGTCGGCCCGTTCCCAGCGGCCCGAGCTCGCCGTATCGGTCCCGTTGGGGTTGGTGACCCAGCCGCCGGCGGTCTCGAAGTCGTCGTACAGCGGGCCGCAGTTCTGGACCGACTTGCCGATGAGGCTGTACGGGCAGCCCGCGGCCTCGATGAGCCTGAGGATGGCGGCCTTGTTGCGCTCGGTCTGCGGGCCGATGACCTCGTCGGGCGGATAGAAGCGCGCGGTCGTGCTGACGCGCGCCTTCGATGGGTACATCTCGAACGTGTACATGAAGATGTGCTCGCGGCCGTAGGCCCAGTCGATCTCGTCGCCGTCGGTGATGTAGAGGGAGCTCGACTGCATCGGGGTGTAGCCGTTCAGCGCTGCCATGTTCCGCCCGAGCGCGACGAGGGCCGCGTGGTCATCGGTGGTCATGTCGGCGGGCACCGCAGTGTGGGTGTAGCCGTACGGCCAGAGGATCTGCTCGCCGGCGGTGTGGAACGTGATCGCCGTCTTGATCTGCTGACGCCCATCGATCCGGCGGCTGGCCATGAAGTCGCGGATCGCCCGCGCCTCGGGGGTCGAGAACGCCGCGGACCCGTGGTACGTATCGGCCGACTTCGTCGCGGACGAGCCGCCGCAGCATGCCCAGTGATAGCCGTAGTTGCGGTTGAGGTCCGTCCCGATCGCGGTCGAGCCGGCGTTCGGCTGCCGGTTCTTGCGCCACGCGCGGTAGGGCGACCCGGTCAGGTCGTACTCGGCGCCGTCGGGGTTCACGGCGAACACGATCCAGATCTCGCGGTTGTTCACGATGTTCGTGATCCGGGCGTCGGTGCCGTAGCCCTGGGTGAGCCAGCGCAGGATGGCGAGGGTCTGTTCGAGCGACAGGTGCTCGCGGGCGTGATGGACGCCGTCGAACATCACCTCGGGCTCCGACTCGTCGGTGGCGACATTGTCGGAGACCTTCGCTACCCAAAGCGTTCGACCCTGGTAGCTCTTGCCGATCGAGCCGAGCTTGACGATGTCGGGATGGGCAGCCTGGGCCGCCTGGATCTCGGCGACCATCTCGGGATAGTTGTGATAGCGAGAATCCCGGGCTGGGAAATCGGGCGGGCGTTGCCGCTGAGGCCGGGACCGCGACGACCGCCAGGCCGACCATGAGGGCGAGCGTCAGCCCGAGGCTCCGGCTGGTCGCACGGGCGAGGCGGCGGGCGGCGAGCCGGCGGTGCACCGCCGCATCATGCGGGACGACGCCCCGAGAGTCCACCCCGACGATGGTGCCAGCGCGCACCAGTACCTGAAACGGCGGCCCACGCACCAGGCGCCGGGCGCGACCAACCCGCGCACCGGCGGAACCGCCAGACGCGCGTCCCGGAGTCTTGGCCCACACCAGACCGACCCCCACTCCGGGTCGGCGGACTACCAGAGGACCAGACGATGCGTCCCTCGATCGGCCGGACCGGCGCCGCGCTCGGCGCCGCCGCTTCTCGCCACCGCCTTCGCCGCCGTCCCGGCCATGGCCTGTGGCGGCCTCATCGGCCCCAATGGCGCCGTCAACCTGCTTCGGACGACGACGCTCGCCGCCTACCACGACGGCGAGGAGCACTACGTCACGGCCTTCCAGTTCGCGGGCGGCGGCGGGGCCTTCGGCTCGCTGACGCCACTCCCCGGGATCCCGTCGAGCGTCGAGAAGGGCGGCGACTGGACGCTCCAGCGTCTCGTCCGCGAGACCGAGCCGCAGCTCCTCGACGCCGTCCGGGCCGCCGCGCCGACCGCAGCCGGTTCGGCCGAGGAGATCATGAAGGTCCGCATCGACGCCCTGGACGTCACCGTCCTTCGCGGCGGCGCCGTCGAGGTCGGCCGGTGGGCCTCCGACCACGGCTTCCGCCTCCCGCCCGACGCGCCCGAGGTCCTCGACTTCTACGCCTCGCGCTCGCCGATCTTCCTCGCTGCCGTGTTCGACGCGGACGCGGCCAGCGCCCGCGGTCAGTCGCGTCGGCGACGGGACCCCGGTCCACGTCACGATCCCGACCGACGAACCCGTGGGTGCCGCTGCGCATCCTCTCGCTTGGCAAGACGGCCGCGGAGCGCGTCGATGCCTCTGTCTACCTGCTGACCGATCGACGGCCGGCGCTCCTCCCGGTCCCGACCGGCGACAACGGGCTGTCGCTGGGCCACGACGACCGGGCCAGCCAGCCGCTCCTCGACGACCTTCGTTCGGACCGCGGGATGGACTGGATCCCGGCGAAGGCCTGGCTGACCCAGGTGAGGATCGATGCCGCCGCGCCGGATCTCTCCTTCGACCTCGCCATCGACGCGTCGGGCGCGGGCCAGCCATCGCGAGTGATGGCCGGGCTCGACCTTCCGGGCGCGGTGACGCTGCCTGACCGAAGCGTCGACGCCCTTCGGCTGCTGGGAGTGCTGCTCTTCACGGTCGGAGCGGTCGGCGGGATCCTCCTGCTGATCCGGCGGCAGCCGCCGCTGGCCGCGGCCTGACCAACGTCGGACGGCCGAGAAGAACGCGACGGACCGCACTTCGATGACGACCCATCGCCGGCCGGGACGCCTCGCCCTCGCCGGCGGGATCGCCCTCTCAGTCTCGCTTGCGGGGATCGCCGCCGCCTGGTCGCGCGCCGCCGAGGACGGCCCGACGACGGTCGACATCCCGATCCACTACTCCCACTACGAGAAGACCGCGGTGACCGTCCGGGCCGGAGCAGCCGTCACGTTCGTCCTGCACAACGAGGACCCCATCGATCACGAATGGATCGTGGGCGACGCCGCGGTGCACGAGCGCCACCGGACCGGAACCGAACCGGTCCACGGATCGCGCCCGACCGAGGTGACGATCCCGGCCGGCGCGACAAGCGCCACGACCGTGACGTTCACGACGCCCGGCACGTACCAGTACATCTGCCACCTCCCCGGCCACGAGGCGTACGGGATGGTGGGGACGGTCGTCGTCGAGGGGCCGTGACCCCCCGACGACGACGCTTTGCGATCAGGTCCCAGGTGCTCCCGGCGGGAGCTGGGTCACGACGATCGAGTTGACGATGGACTTGTGGCCCTTCGGTGTCACGAAGTCGAGGTCGAGGACTCCGTCGGACGACCTCCACGTAGAACGTCTGGTCGTAGGCGATGAACTTGCCGCCGGCCTGCTTGAACACGTCGAGCGCCGGGACGTACTCGTCGCCCTCGAGGTCGATGGCGAAGACGCGGTCGCCGACCTTGTTGACCTGGAGCTCGGCGAAGCTGAGATCCACCCTGTAGATACCGTCGGCCACCTCGAACCGGTAGCCGGCGGTGTCCTGCCGCTGAGTCCTGGTAGCGGGTGTCCTCGTCGGTGCCGTCGATCGGCTTGTTGGTCTTCTGAGGTCCGCCGCCCTTCAGGTACCCGAAGGCCGTGGTGTGGTTGTCCGGGCCCACCCGGGCCGGCAGGCTTGTACTCCTGGTCGGCGGCGTACACCGTGCCGTCGGGCGCGACGTACTCCTTGCCGCCGGAGTTGATGCCTTGCTGGTAGGCGGGGACGATGAGGGTCACCGGCACCACGAACCTGTCGACGTCGGGGTCGTTGGTCCGGACGAGGACCGAACCGCTGTAGACGCCAGGCGCCAGCCCGGTCGAGTCGACCGACACGGTGATGTCGACCGATCCATCGGGGGCGATCGCTCCCTCGACCGGTGTCTCGGACAGCCAGGACAGCGTCCGAAAGCGGGTAGTAGTTCTCGGCGAACGGGACGCCGTTCTCCAGGATGAGCCCAGTGTCCTCGCCGTTGGCGAAGCCGTACTCGACCGGTTGTCCGACGGCGATCGACATGGCCCTTGCCGAGGTCGAAGTCGACCAGGGTCGGATCGTCACTCGGTGTCGAGGCGATGACTGTGGCGCCCGCGGGCAGGTCGCTGAAGGTCACGTGGCTCGCGGAGCGATCCGTGGAACGGATTCGGCACCGCCGGCAATCAAAGGATGGCTTGGCGCCACGACCTTGTTCTCATCCTGGTAGTTCGGCCCATGAACCTTGAGCCCGCCGGGCAGGACGGCCCCGTCGAGATCGCTGCCCTGGGACCCGAACGCCGCGGTCCCGAACCATAGGACGCCGCCACCGTTGACGAAGTCGGTCAACTTGTCCTCGTTGGCGAACAACACGTCATAGAACGTCTGGGGCTGGTCGTTGCCGATGTAGACCGTGCGGAAAGCGGACAGATCGATGTCTGGGATGTCGCTCGAGCCGGCAACGGAGTACCCGATGCCGTTGGCGTCGAGGACCTGCTGGATCGCGTCGCTGTCCCACGGCAGCGTATCCATCAAGACGAGAGACGTGCCGCCGGTGGTATCGCGGATGGCGCGCCGGGCCACATGGCCTGTCGGTGCCTTCGAGGACGACTTGACGCCCGCGGCGGTCGCCGCACGCGCTCGGGCGCCGGCCACTCCGGCGAAGACCGAGGGACGCGCGCTCTCCACGACGCTGAAGTTCAGATCCTCGTGACCGCCCGGGTTGCTCAGGGTCAGCGTCGCGCTCGAGTGCCCGCCTGGGAGCAGGGTGAACACGGAACCGAAGTCGCCCTCCAGCGAGGCGTGCGGCTGGTCCTTGTGGAGGGCCACGTCCGCGCCCGGCGTCGTGACGCCGGCCGCGATGGTCACGTTGCGAGAAGCATGGACATAGCCGTCGAGGGCGAAGTCGGTCGGCCAGGAGCCGGCGGGACCCACGATCTTGTATGTGCCGTCCCCCGCGGTGGTGGCCGGGAAGTCCTTCGGTGTTCCGGGTGGGTACTGGGCATGGACGGTCAACGCCACGCCTCCGAGAGGCTCACCGCTATGAGCGTCGGTGACCGTTCCGGTCGCCGCGCCGAACGAGGCTGGCAGCGACACGGTCAGCGTCACATCGATCGGGACCTGCACGCTCTTGGGCGCGTTGGTCGTGAAGATGACCTTGCCGTGGTACTCGCCGGGGAGAAGGTCGGCGCTGCCGAGCGTGACCTTGACCGCCTGGTTGCCACCGGCTGGGATCGTGCCGTCGGCAGGATCCTCGGACAGCCACGAGACATCGCTGAAGGGCTCGATCGTCCCGTGGCCGATGTCGGGCGCCCAATCGGATGGCGCGAAGAAGTCGCCAAGGACCATGGCCGTATCGATCGTGCCGTCGTCGCCGCCGAGTGCCTCGAGCGGGATGTCGAAGCTCATCGTCTGGCCGTCGAAGAACGCCGGGACGGTCGCGGTGACCTCGAACGTCTCGGTGCTCACGACATAGACGACCGGATCGGGATCATGTGTCCCGAACAGGTCGAGGAAGTAATCGACGCCGACGTCCTGTGTCGGCAGGCCGGCAGAAATCACGTCGCCGGAATGCCGGTGTCGGGATCCTGGTCCGTGTCGAGGAAGACATACCCGGCGGTCTCGTCGATGGGCGTGCTCGGGCTGAAATCGAGCGCCATCGACATGAAGTTGGCGCCGTCGGAGCCGCCACGGACCGTGCCGACGTCGACGGGCCCCTCGCCATCGCCGATCGGATCGTTGATGATCGTCTCGAGCGGGCACGGGCGGACCGGTGTCGGTCGGTCGGACCACCGTCACGCCCTTGGGTGTGGGCTTGTGACCCCAGCCGAGCGAGCGCTTGATGACGCTCGTCGGTTCGGGCAGCGGCGGGAAGATCTCCTCGCCGCCACGCTCGCGGGCCTTCCAGTCGAGGGCGGCAGACCCGCCGTTCGACAACGTGACGGTCCGCTCCGCCGTCTGGCCGTAGTCGACCGTGGCCTTGATCTCGGTGGTGTCCGAGCTGGCCGTCGGCGCGGTCAGGCTGAAGTCAGCGGTCGTCGTCGCGTCGTCGGCGACGATGGCCGGCGTGCTGCTGTCGGTGTACAGGTCCGCGCTGGCGGTGACCGTGTAGTCGCCGGCGCGCAGTCGCAGCTCGTACGTCCCGTCATCGGCGGTCGTCGCGTGGCGCCCGCCCGGGTTGGCAGTGACAGTTGCGCCGGCGATCGGCTGGTCGTCGTTGGCGTCCGTGACCGTGCCGCTGACGAAGCCCGTCGGGCACGGTCGTGATCCGGATCGCGCCGCCGCTCGGCAGGACGCGCTCGAGGAAGCCGATCTGGAGGGCATCGGTGCCCTTTGCGTTCTCGATGCCGGCCGTCGCCAGGCGGCCGTCACCGGGATTGACCGGATTGCTCCCGTAGAGCAGGTCGATCGTGCCGTTCTCCCAGAGCTTGACCTCGAGGTCGAGCATCGCGGTCGAACCGAGGACCTGGATGTCGTGGTACTCGACGATGAACGCGCGGTTCGGCGCATCGCCGACGACGCCCGGAATCGACACTCGTCGCGACGTCATCGATCTTCAGGTCGGCCCAGAACGGGTAGACCGCGGCGTTCGGTGTGGAGGACGACGGGATCGCTGTCGGGATGAAGTCGAACTCGTCGAAACCGGAGTTCGCGGGGGCGAGGAAATTCAGGTTGCCGTTCGACGAGATGTAGGCCTTGGCGTAGGACTCGCCGTAGAACGGGAACGCGAAGGGCAGCCGCAGACGGCCGCCGACATCGTCGCCGAGGAGCGCGGTCTGGCCCTGGACGTCGACCCAATCGAGGGCGATCGGTGAGCACGCGTGGCCGAAGTCGTCGAGCTTGCGGAACAGCGCGAACGGCTGGACCACGTCGTCGGCCGCCGACACGATCTCGGCCGTGCCGGTCTCCGTGCATCCGTCCGCCGTGGCTGACAACGTGAAGGTGCCGATCGGCAGGACGAGGCTGTAGAGGCCGGCCGCGTTGCTGGTGACCGGCGCCACCGGGCGTGCCGACCGCGCGAACGTGGACACCGGGCAGCGGGACACCACTCTCAGCCGAAGTGATGGTGCCGCTCACGGTGAACCGTGGCAGCAGGTCCAGGTTGACGCTATGGGTGGTCGTCTGGTCCTTCGCGACGGCGATGCCTGAGGCGATGGACCCGAAATAGCCGAACGCAGACACCGACACCGTGTAGGCGCCTGCGGCGAGCAGCATCTCGTAGGTTCCGTCGGCCGCGGAGACGACCGAGAAGTCGCGGGTGCCGTCGTTCGCGGTGATGCGGGCGCCACCGACCGGGTCGTTGGTCTCCGCGTCTCGGATCGTGCCCGCGAGGGTGCCACCCGTGGCCGCGAGGTTGGCCGCGGCGCCGGCATCGATCCGGCCATCGCCGTAGACGTTGTTCGGGTCGCCGTCCTCATCGCCGCCGCAGCTGTCGTCGAGGTGGTCGACCGCGGTGGACCGGACGATGCTGAGCGCTGCGTCGATGTTGCCGATCAAGCTCGGATGCGCCGACAGGACGAGGGCCAGTGTCCCGACCACGTGCGGGGCGGCCATCGATGTCCCTGAGAACGCCTCGTAGCCCCCGCCCGGGACACTGGAGACGACGTCGACGCCCGGCGCCGAAACGTCGGGGTTGACCTTGCCGAAGACCGACGGACCGCGGCCCGAGAAGTCGGCGATCAGGTCGTTCGCGTCGGTCGCGCCGACGCTGAACGAGGTCAGGTAGTCACCCGGCGAGCCGCCCTCTCCGCAGAACGGTCCGGGATTGCCGGACGCGAAGACGGGGATGATCCCGGCGGCGCGCCAGGCCTGGACGATCGCCTGGTAGAAGGGATCGTTCGGTCCGCTGCCCCACGAGTTGTTGACGATATCCGGACGCATCGCCGGGTTGGGGTTGTTGCCGGCCAGGTCGGTCGGGGCCAGGATCCACTGACCCGAAGAGAGGAGGGCCGTCTCGGAGCAGCCGAGGTCTTCGCAGCCCTTTGCCGCGATCCACTGCGCGCCCGGGGCGACACCCGTGTCGGGCGTGAATGGGCCGGGGCCGTCGCCGCCGACCATGGTTCCCATCGTGTGGGTGCCGTGCGCGACGTTGTCGCAGGGCGCGTCGTCGTCGCAGGAGTTCGACGGGTCCCACCAGTTGTAGTCGTGGGTGAATGTGCCGTCGTGGTTGTTGCCGCGGTAGTGCTCGACGAGGGCCGGATGCGTGTAATCGACGCCCGTGTCGACGCTCGAGACGACGATGCCCTGTCCGAGGATGCCGTGGTCCCAGGCCGCGTCGGCGCGGATCTTCGCGACGCCCCACTCCGGGTCACCGGCCGCGGCGAGGATGGCCACCTTGGGGTCGAGCGGCTTGACCAGCGGATAGGTCTTCTCCGCCCGGATGGAAGCGACGTTCGCGTCCTTGGCCAGGGTCGTCGCAAGTGCCGACAGGGCGGCCGGTGAACCATCGACGACCATGACGTTGCTCAGCCAGTAGCTCCTGGCCGAGATGCCCTTGGTCGTGGCCGCGATCGCCTTCGAGGTGCGCTGCGCCGAGGTGGCCGTGGCGGTCAGGGCGTTGATGACGGCCTGGCCGCGGGCGGTCCGGTCCTTGACCGCGGTCGCCTGGCGCAGGTCGGCCTTGCCCTTGAATTCGACCACGATGCGATGAGCCGTGCCGGCGGCCAGCGCGCGCTGGAGGCCCCGGTCGATCGACGCGGCGCTGGCGCGCGGCTGAGGCCCCGGCGACGCCGCGCGTCGATGCGGCGACGCCCGGCGATCTGACTGAAGAAGACCACCGCCGTGATAGCGACGGCAAGACCGCGACGACGCATCTCGGACCCCTCCCGCCGGCCGAGCCGGCCACCCTTCCGTGGTCCTCCCGGGACCGACCCTCTACGCGCCGGGACCGTGATAGGGTCGCCGGCGAACGCGCACGGTAGGCGGGCACGATGGGCATCGCGGGCACCCGTACCGTTGCGCGGACGCTACACCAGACGCGTTTGGAAACGTCTTGTTACGGTGCCGCCAAGCACCACTATCTGGAACGGTCTATCCGCGCGGCGGGACGACCCGGAAGCGCTCTGCGCGTAGCCGAGCCGACTCTTCCGCTACGGCTCGTCGCGACGGCGCTTGAGTCGGCCGGCCGGGATGAGGAACAGAAGGCCGAGGGCGAGGAGCGCCAGGATGATACCGCCCGCGATGGCACTCCCAGCCGGTCCGACCACCCCGATCGCCTGCGCGATGGCCTCGGTCGGTGGGATGCTCACGGCCTCGAAGGCGACGACGACGGCGTTCGAAACGGCGGAGACCGGCAGCGCCTGACCGCCGTAATTCCCGACAACGGTCGCGGTATTGGTGTACGTCCCGGCCGTGACATCGGCCTGCGTGATCACGTGCACTCCGGTGCAGGTCATGGTCGCACCGGGGGCCAGCGTTGCGGGCTGGGCACGGGGTACACACGAGGGTGTCGATACCGGGGTCGTTGACCGTCACGCCGGTCACCGTCACGTTCCCCGTGTTGGTCACGGTCATCGTGTAGTCGATCGACTGGCCGACGGCGCTGAACCTCGTCGCGGTCGTGGTCTTCGTGATGATCAGCCCGGGGGTCACGACGATCGGGATCGCAAGGCTGTCGGTCGCGCCTGCGCCCTTGGCCGGTCGACGCCGTCGCCGTGTTGTGGAGCGTGGTGCCGCCGTCGAGGTCGGCCTGGGTCACCGTGTGGACCGCCGTGCAGGTCGTCGAGGCACCGGGAGCGAGGCTGGTGACGGGGCAGACCGGGGCGGTGTCGGTGTTGTCATCGGCGAGGGCGAGGCCGGTGAGCGTGACGTTGCCGGTGTTGGTGACCGTGTAGCTGTAGGGGACGACCTGGCCGACCGTCGTTGACCTGGGTCGTCGTCGACGTCTTGTCGACGGTGACGGCCGGGGCGCTGGTCTGCTTCGGCTGTCGCCTGGTCGGTCGGCGGGACCAGTGTGCCGCTCGCAGGGGTGCCCGTGGCCGTCGCGTGGTTGGTCACCGAGCCGCGAGTCGATGTCGGCCTGGGTCACGGTGTGGGCCGCGGTGCAGGTCGTCGAGGCGCCAGGCGCGAGGCTTGTGACTGGGCAGACCGGCGCGGCGTCGGTCGTTGTCGTCGGTGACGGCGAGCGCGCTGATCGTGACGTTGCCGGTGTTGGTGACCGTGTAGCTGTAGGTGATCGTCGCCCCGACCGTTGTGTACGGGTCGCCCGCGGTGATCGTCTTGTCGATGGTCAGGGCCGGGGTCTGGGTCGCATCGGCGGTGGCCTGGGCGGTCGGCGGGACGAGGCTGCCGCCGGCCGGGGTGCCGGTGCGCGCTGGCGTGGTTGGTGACCGAGCCCGCGTCGAGGTCGGCCTGGGTCACGGTGTGGACCGCGGTGCAGGTCGTGGTCTCGGCCGGGGCGAGGGTGGTGGCGAGGCAGACCGGGTGGGTCGTCGGTGTTGTCGTCGCTGACGGTGACGGCCGGTGATCGTGACGTTGCCGGTGTTGGTGACGAGGTAGCTGTAGCTGATCGTGGCGCCGAGGGTGGCGTACGGGTCGCCGCGAGGTGATGGTCTTGGCGAGGGTCAGGGCCGGGGTCTGGGTGGCGTCGGCGGTCTGGCTGTCGGTCGGCGGGACGAGGCTGCCGCCGGCCGGGATGCCGGTCGCGCCGGCGACGTTGGTGACCTTGCCCGCGTCGAGGTCGGCCTGGGTCACCGTGTAGGTGGCGGTGCAGGTCGTGCGTCTCGGTCGGGGCGAGGGTCGTGGCGAGCGCAGACCGGCGGGGCGTCGACGTTGTCGTCGCTGACGGCGATGGCGCTGATCGTGACGTTGCCGGTGTTGGTGACGGTGTAGCTGTAGGTGATGACGTCGCCGACGCTGTCGTACGGGTCGCCCGCGGTGATCGCTCTTGTCGATGGTCAGCGTCGGGGTCTGGGTGATCGGGATGGTCAGGTTGTCGGTGCCGGTGGCGCCCTGGCCGGTCGTGGCGGTGACGGTGTTGGCGACGCTGCCGCCGGCGTCGAGCTCGGCCTGGGTCACGGTGTGGACCGCGGTGCAGGTCGTGCTCTCGGTCGGGGCGAGGGTGGTCGCCGGGCAGACCGGCGGTGGCGTCGGTGTTGGTGTCGGCGAGGGCCAGGCCGGTCAGGGTCACGTTGCCGGTGTTGGTGACGAGGTAGCTGTACGGGACGACCTGGCCGGCCGTCGGTGACGGTGGTCGTGGTCGAGGTCTTGTCGATGGTCAGGCTCGGCGTCCCGGCGGCGCCGATGGTCAGGGTGTCGGTCGGCGAGGTGATGACGGTCGGGCTCTGGTCGCCGGCGAAGGTGAAGCTGCCCGACGCGCTCGCGACGTTGGTCACCGAGCCGGCGTCGATGTCGGCCTGGGTCACCGTGTAGGTCGCGGTGCAGGTGATCGACTCGCCGGGGCGAGGCTGGTCGGGCGTGGCCGGGCAGGCCTCGTCGGTCGCCTTGTCGTCGGCGACGGTGAACGGACCGGTCGAGGGTGACGTTGCCGCTGTTGGTGACGAGGTAGCTGTAGTGGAGGACGTCGCCGGGCGTGGTGAAGGTCGTGTCGGGCGAGCGTCTTGTCGATGGTCAGGGCCGGGCTCTGGGTCGCGTCGGCGGTGGCCTGGTCGGTCGGCGGGACGAGGCTGCCGCCGGCCGGGGTGCCGGTCGCGCTGGCGTGGTTGGTGACCGAGCCGGCGTCGAGGTCGGCCTGGGTCACGGTGTGGACCGCGGTGCAGGTCGTGGTCTCGGCCGGGGCCGAGGGTGGTGGCGAGGCAGACGGGCGGGTCGTCGGTGTTGTCGTCGCTGACGGCGACGGCCGGTGATGGTGACGTTGCCGGTGTTGGTGACGAGGTAGCTGTAGCTGATCGTGGCGCCCGGGGTCGCGTACGGGTCGCCGAGGTGATGCGTCTTGGCGAGGGTCAGGGCCGGGGTCTGGGTGGCGTCGGCGGTCTGGCGTGTCGGTCGGCGGGACGAGGCTGCCGCCGGCCGGGGATGCCGGTCGCGCCGGCGACGTTGGTGACACTCGCCCGCGTCGAGGTCGGCCTGGGTCACCGTGTAGCTGGCGGTGCAGGTCGTGCTCTGCGGCCGGGGCGAGGGTCGTCGGCGAGCGCAGACCGGCGGGGCGTCGACGTTGTCGTCGCTGACGGCGATGGCCGCTGATCGTGACGTTGCCGGTGTTGGTGACGGTGTAGCTGTAGGTGATGGCTGTCGCCGACGCTGTCGTACGGGTCGCCCGCGGTGATCGCTCTTGTCGATGGTCAGGGTCGGGGCTCTGGGTGATCGGGATGGTCAGCGTTGTCGGTGCCGGTGGCGCCCTGGCCGGTCGCGGCGGTGACGGTGTTGGCGACGCTGCCGCCGGCGTCGAGCTCGGCCTGGGTCACGGTGTGGACCGCGGTGCAGGTCGTGCTCTCGGTCCGGGGCGAGGGTGGTCGCCGGGCAGACCGGCGGGGCGTCGGTGTTGGTGTCGGCGAGGGCCAGGCCGGTCAGGGTCACGTTGCCGGTGTTGGTCACGAGGTAGCTGTAGGGGACGACCTGGCCGACCGTCGTGACGGTGGTCGTGGTCGAGGTCTTGTCGATGGTCAGGCTCGGCGTCCCGGTCGGCGGCGATGGTCAGGGTGTCGGTCGGCGAGGTGATGACGGTCGGGCTCTGGTCGCCGGCGAAGGTGAAGCTGCCCGACGCCGCTCGCGACGTTGGTCACCGAGCCGGCGTCGATGTCGGCCTGGGTGACGGTGTAGGTCGCGGTGCAGGTGATCGACTCGCCCGGGGCGAGGCTGGTCGGGCGTGGCCGGGCAGGCCTCGTCGGTCGCCTTGTCGTCGGCGACGGTGAACGGACCGTCGATGGTCACGTTGCCGCTGTTGGTGACGAGGTAGCTGTAGTGGAGGACGTCGCCGGGCGTCGGTGAAGGTCGTGTCGGGCGAGGTCTTGTCGATGGTCAGGGCCGGGCTCTGGGCGATCGGGATGCGTCAGGTTGTCGGTGCCGCGTGGCGCCCTGCGCCGGTCGTGGCGGTGACCGTGTTGGCGACGGTCGCCGCCGGCGTCGAGCTCGGCCTGGGTCACGGTGTGGACCGCGGTGCAGGTCGTGGTCTCGGTCGGGGCGAGGGTGGTCGCGGCGCAGACCGGGCGTGGCGTCGGTGTTGGTGTCGGCCAGGGCCGAGCCGGTCAGGGTCACGTTGCCGGTGTTGGTGACGAGGTAGCTGTACGGGACGACCTGGCCGACGGTGGTGACGGTGGTCGTGGTCGAGGTCTTGTCGATGGTCAGGCCGCGATCGTCCGGGTTGCGCGCGATCGTCGACGTGTCGGTCGGCGATGGTCGTCGGTGCCGTTGGTCGCGCTCGCGACGTTGGTCACCGAGCCCGCGTCGATGTCGGCCTGGGTCACCGTGTAGCTCGCGGTGCAGGTGATCGACGCGCCCGGGGCGAGTCGTGGCTGTCGCCGGGCAGGACTCGTCGGTCGCCCTGTCGTCGCTGACCGTGAATGGACCGCTGAGCGTCACGTTGCCGGTGTTGGTGACGGTGTAGCTGTAGTCGAGGACGTCGTCCGGCGCGACATAGGTCGTGTCGACCGACGTCTTGTCGATGGTCAAGGCGGGGCTCTGGACGATCGAGATGACGACGGTGTCGGTGCCGCTCGCGCCCTGGGCCGTCGTGGCCAGAACGGTATTGCTGACGGTGCCGCCGGCGTCGAGCTCGGCCTGGGTCACGGTGTGGACCGCCGTGCAGGTAGTCGACGCACCCGGGGCGAGGGTCGTTGCGAGACAGACCGGCGTCGCGTCAGTGTTGTTGTCGGACGAGCGCAAGCCCAGTGATTGTCACGTTGCCGGTGTTCGTGACCGTGTAGCTGTACGGGACGACCTGGCCGACGGTCGTGACGCTGGTCGTGGTCGAGGTCTTGTCGACGGTCAGGGCCGGGGTCTGGGCGACCGTGGTCGTCGCGTCGTCGGTCAGGGGGGTCGTCTGGTCGGTGTCGACGCTGGCCGTGTTGACGAGGGCGGTCCCGGCGTCGATCTCGGCCTGGGTCACCGCGTGGCTGGCGGTGTAGGTCCAGGTCTCGCCGACGTCGAGGACGCCGTCGCTGTCGGTGTCGCCGCCGGTGAGGGTCGGGCCGGTCGTGGCGAAGGGGTCGGTGAGGACCGGGCTGGTCAGGCTGACGTTGCCGGTGTTGGCCACGACGATGGTGTAGGTGATGGTGCCGGGGGCGCTGACCGTGGTCAGGTCGGCGTCCTTGGCGATGGTCAGGGCCGGGGTCTGGGCGATGGGGATGACGACGGTGTCGGTCTGGGGGGTGGTCTGGTCGGTGTCGACGGTGGCGGTGTTGACGAGGTCGGTCCCGGCGTCGATCTCGGCCTGGGTCACCGTGTGGCTGGCGGTGTAGGTCCAGGTCTCGCCGACGTCGAGGACGCCGTCGCTGTCGGTGTCGCCGCCGGTGAGGGTCGGGCCGGTCGTGGCGAAGGGGTCGGTGAGGACCGGGCTGGTCAGGCTGACGTTGCCGGTGTTGGTCACGACGATGGTGTAGGTGATGGTGCCGGGGGCGCTGACCGTGGTCGGGTCGGCGTCCTTGGCGATGGTCAGGGCCGGGCTCTGGGCGACCGGGGTGGTGTACGGGGCGGTGTCGCTGACCGGCCCGGCGGTGGCGGTCGTGCCGCTGACGCTGCCGGTGTTGGCGATGAACCCGGCGTCGACGTCGGCCTGGGTCACGGTGTAGCTCGCGGTGCAGGTCGTCGAGGCGGCCGGGGCCAGGCTGCCGCCCTGGGCCGTCGGTGCGCAGGTGATCGGGCCGAGGCCGGGGTGGGGGTCGGTCGAGCTGAAGCCGGTGATGGTGACCGTGCCGTCGTTGACGACGGTGTAGCTGTAGGTGATGACCTCGCCGGCCACGTTGGTGCCGGTCGCGTTCGAGGTCTTGGCGAGGCTGACCGAGGCGATCTGGACGGCAGTCGCGGTCTCGCTGTCGGTGTTGCTGGTGACGGTGTCGCCGTCGGCGTCGAGGGCGGTGGCCGAGGCGGTGTTGGTGACGGACCCGGCGTCGAGGTCGGTCTGGCTGATGGTCAGCGACGCGGTGCAGGTGATCGAGGCGCCGGGGGCCAGGCTGGTCGGGCTGGCCGGGCAGGTCACGAGGACCTTGTCGTCGCTGACCGCGACACGGGGCCGACGAGGGTGACGTTGCCGGTCGTTGGTCAGCAGGTAGCTGTAGCTGATGACGTCGCCGAGCGAGTCGTAGGTCAGCGGGTCGGCCAGCTTGACCAGGCCGAGCGTGCCGGCTCTGGGTCCGCGGTCACGGTCTCGCTGTCGGTGTTGACTGGTGACGGTCGGGAACGGAGTCGATGGAATCCTTCGCCGTGCCGGTGGCGACGTTGGTAACAAAGCCGCGCGTCGATGTCGGCCTGGGTGATCGTGTGCGACGCGGTGCAGGTGATGAACGCGCCGGGCACCAGCGGCGACGGGGTCTGCGGGCACGTCACCGTCGCCTTGTCGTCGGTCACGGCGTACGGCGCGGTCAGGTTGACCGGTCCGACGTTCTGCAGCGTGTAGCTGTAGTTGATGACGGTGCCGACCGTGCTGTACGTCGTCGGCGTCGCGGTCTTGACGAGGGACAGCGAGCCGAGTCCCGAGATGGCGTTCGAGACAGTGTTGCTGTCGACCGGGGCGAGCTCGTTCGCCGCCGACACGTGGGCGACATTGTCGATCTGGCGTGATCGCCCGCGGGAACCGGGTCCTTCACGGTCGCGGTGAAGCTGACGGTCTGAGAGGCCGCGCCGAGGCTGGCGAACGTCCACGTCACCACTCCGCCCGACTGGCTGCATGAGTCGCCGCCCGTGCAGCTCACGTAGTTCAGCGCCGACGGCACCGTGTCGGTCACGACGACCGATGTCGCCGTCACGTCCGACGTCGTTGCTGACGACCAGCGTGTAGGTGATCGTGTCGCCGGCCGCGACGGCGCCCGTCGGCGAGTTGAGCTTTACGATGCCGAGCGCGGGTCCGATGGCTGTCACGGTCTGGTTGCTGTCGATCGGGGCGAGATCGGGGGTCGTGGCGTCGAGAGTGCCGACGTTGGTCACCGTCGAGCCACCTGTCGCGGTGATCGTCACCCCGAACGAGAAGGTCGTGCTTCCCGGGTTGATGGTCAGCCCCGGGCCAGATGACCTTCGTGCCGTCGAACGTGCACGCGGGCGTGCAGCTGGCGATGCCGGCGAACGCGGTGCCGACAGGCACGACGTCGCTGACGTCGGCGGTGAACGTCGCCCCCGGGTTCGACACGGCCAGGCTATATGTCAGCGGCTCGCCCGGGCCAGCCTCGCTCGCCGACGCCGACTTGATGATCGTCGGCGTGACCTCGAGCTGGTTGGTCACGGTGTTGCTGTTCGCGGGAATCGGCGTCTCGGTCGAGGTCGCGGTGGCGGTGTTCGAGATCGTGTAAGGCGTTTGGGAGACGGGCAGCGTCGTGCTCGTGGTCACGGTGAAGGAGACCGTCGCGGTCGCCCCCGACGCCAGCGTACCGAGTGTCCAGCTGATGACCCCCGCCGCCTGGGCGCAGGACGTCCCGCCGGTGCAGCTCACGTAGCCGGTATCGGCCGGCACGACGTCGCGGACGACGACGTTCGTGGCATCGCCGACCCCGGTGTTCTGGACGACCATCGTGTACGTGATCGGGTCACCCGGCACGAGCGTCACGCTCGCGGTCGGCGCGTTGGACTTCACGGTCGTCAGGACCGGCGCACCGATGAACGTCTGGACCGGCGGCGAGCTCGTCGTCTGCCCGCTGGCCGTCAGGAGGGCCTGGTCGACGATCGGGCTCGGGGCGCCCACGGGCACGGCCGCAGTGAAGGTCAGCGGTGGCGAGACGAGGACGCTGTTGGAGGTCGCCGCCGGGAAGGCGAGCGGACCGTCGCCGGTCCCGGACGCGCTGAAGGTCAGGCTGCCTGGAGTAGCACCTGCCGCGACGGTGCACGTCCATTCGTATACGACGGCGTCTTCGGCAGTCAGGTCGTCGTCGTCGGGACTGGTGAGGATCGGCCCGGTCAGGGCGCTGCAAGAGGCGCCACCGGCCGGCGTCACGGTCAGGGGCGACGCGACAACGTTGTTGACCGGAGTGTTCGAATCGAGCCGGAGGGTGACCGTGACCTGATCGCCGGTGACGACCAGTGAGCGAGAGGCAGACAGAGTCGTGAGCTGGCCCTGCGGGTCGAGGCCGGGTACGAATGCCAGCGCGCCGCCCTGGCCGGTTGCTGCGCTGAACGGAGCCAACACGGTCCAGGCGTCGGCGGCGATGTCGTAGCGCCAGAAGGCTGTTGTCAAGCCCTGGAACGCGTAGATGAAGGTGCCGTCGGTGGTCAGCGCGCCGCCGTCCGCAACGTTGCCCGGCGTGATCGCGAGCGCGCCGTCGGCCCGCAGGACCGGCGTCCAGCTGTCGGCCGCGATGGAATATCGGAAGAAAGTCCGCTTGGCGTCACCGCTCATGGCGTAGATGAAGCCGCCGACACGGGTCAGGCTGCCGCCCCATCCGACCTTGGCGGGCAGTGGCGCGAGCGGCACCCAGGTGTTGCCGCCTACGCTGTAGCGCGCGAAGTCCCTATGGCTGCCACCGCGCAGGAGGTAGATGAAGGTCCCGTCCGTGGTGAGTGCGCCACCCTTGTTGACGTTGAACGGCGGGCTCGTCAGCGAGTTCCAGGTGTTCGCGGCGACGTTGTAGCGCTTGAACACGCGCTGGCCGCCCATCGTCGCGTAGACTCGCTCGGTCCCGCCACTGTTCAGATAGACGAGCGCGCCGCCTGTGGTCACGTTCTGACCAGTGTCAGCCTTGGCCGTCCATGTGCCGGTGGCGACGTCGTCGGCCCAGAACGCCTGCGAGTCGTTGCCGCGGAGCGCGTAGATCGTCCCGGCGCCATCGGTCGTGAGCGCGCCCCCCTGGTTGACCGTGCCGGGGGCGTCGGTGCGCGGGGTCCACGCGGCGCTATCGATGCCGTACTTGCGGAACGTGGTCGTCCCCGCGCCGCGGAAGGCGAACACGCCGGCCGTGAAGCCGCTGGTGATCGTCTGCCCCGGGACCGCAGCCGTGTTGCTGCCCAGGTTCCAGGTCACCACATTCGGCCCGCCGCCCGCGGCGGACAGGACGCTGGCGGAACTGGCCGCGGGCCAGCTCGTGGTGTCGGTGAGGTCGGCCGCGTCCGCTGTGAAGACGTATTCCCCCAGCTGGGCCAGCGTGCACGTCCAGGTGAAGTTGACGCCGGCGCCGCCGGCGGGCACGTTCGCGACCAACGGTGAAGGACCGGGACAGACCGCGATCCCGCCATTCAGATCGAGGTCGGACGGGGAAACGTTGCTCACCGCGACGCTGCTCTTCACGTTCAGCGTCACCGTCACCGTTCCGCCCTGGATGACGAAGTTGGTGCTGACCGACATCGCCGTGTTCAAGGCGGGCGGTCCGGGATCACTGCCCGGCAAGGCCGCGATCGGGGCATACGGGCCATACGTACCGCCCTGGCCGACCGCGATCGGCGGGGCGGTCAGACCCACGGGGTAGGGATCGATGACCCTGACGTTCTCCAGGGGTTCGGCGTTGTCGGACCTCGGACTGAGCGTGTAGGTGACGGTGCTCGGCAGGGAACCGATGAACGTCTTGTCGACCGACTTGCCGAGCGTGATGTCGAAGGCCTCGACGAGCGTCGAGCCGCTCGCGCCGGCTGCGCTCAACGCGTTATCGCCCGCATCGTTCCCGACGAGCGTGGCATCGTTCGGGAAGGTGGCTGACTGCGCCGGAATCACCGGTCGGTCCGGCAAGGAGAGTTGCCGAGGTCCGCCGATCCACCGGCTGGGTCACGATCGGACGCTGGCACAGGAGCCGCGGAGATCGGAGCGTCGGCGGTCGCGGTCGAGGTCGAGGTCGAGGTGGCGGTCGGTGTCGCGGCCCGGGCGGCCGCGACCACCGCGCGCCGGAGGCAGGATGCCCGCACCGGCCGTCAGGAAGACGACGAGCGACACCGCCAGGCGCGCCAGCGCTGGATGGGCGTGTCGGGGACGGTCTGGTCCGGCGAGAGTGGCCATGGCCTCACGTACTGTCGGGAGGAAGTCGACGTGCACGACCAGAGGGCCTATCCGTGCACCGGACGACCTTCCGCTCTCCCGCTGCCCCCGTCCCGGGTGCGAAAGTACCACGAACGGAATGCTGGGAACGGTCTCTTGCTGCAGTTTGGGTCGGTCGTTTCGGCCCGGTGCGTGTCTGCAGAGGCTGGGCGCTCCACCGGATTGAATCCAGCGCGGCGGAGACGACTCCCCCGGCTCGGCATACCCCAGGTCCCAGACCAACTCGGGTCCATCCCAGGTGGGTATCCTCGAACTCATGCGACCGTTTCGGGCTGCGTTCGATGCCATCGCCGGCGCGAGACGGTCGCTCCATCGCGCGGTCATGGCATGACGATGGTCCAGGCCGCCGTCCTGCGGGCCGGCGGGAACCCGACGACCGTCGAGAGCTCGAGCTCGCGGAGCCTCGTCGCGGGCGAGGTACGCGTCCGGATCCTCGCATCGGGCGTCTGTCATTCGGACCTGCACGTTCGCGACGGCGACTGGCCGCGCCCGACCCCGATCGTGATGGGCCACGAGGGCGCCGGCGTGGTGGAGGCAGTCGGGCCGGACGTCCGTACGCTCCGCGTCGGGCAGCCGGTCGCGCTGTCATGGCTCGTGCCATGCGGCCGGTGTCGCTCGTGCCGTGCGGGACGGCCGTGGGCGTGCCCGGACTCGCCGTCCTTCGCGCATCGGATGCCGGACGGTGCGACCGTGCTCACCACCGACGGCGGCGAACCGATCCTGTCGTACTGCGGCATCGGGACGATGGCCGAGGCGACCGTCGTACCGGAGGCAGCCGCGGTTCCCCTCCCCGACGGCGTCGACCCGGGCGTGGCTGCGCTCATCGGGTGCTGCGTGTCTACGGGCGTCGGAGCCGTGCAGAAGACTGCCGCGGTCCCGGCTGGCGCGAGCGTCGCGGTAATCGGCCTGGGTGGCGTCGGTCTTTCGATCGTGATGGGAGCCGTGCTGGCCGACGCCGGGCGGATCGTCGCGATCGACCGCTCGGCCGCCAAGCTCGACGCGGCGCGTGGCCTCGGCGCGACGGACGGGCTCCTCGCCGGTGACGATCGAGCCGCCACCATCGAAGCGCTTCGCGACCTGACCGACGGCGGCCCTGACTACGCGTTCGAGGCCGTCGGCCACCCGGCGACCGCCGAGCTCGCCATCGAGTGCCTGCCGCTCGGTGGCACTGCCGTGCTCGTCGGGATGCCGGCGTTCGAGGCCCGTGCGTCGTTCGCCGCCTACGCCCTCGTCGACGGCAGCCGGCGGATCCTCGGCTCGAGCTACGGGTTCGCCGACCCGGCGATCGACTTCCCGCGGTATGCCGCGCTGCACCTCGCGGGACGCCTGCCTGCCGACCGGCTCATCGACCGGCGGATCCCTCTCGCCGAGCTCGAGCCGGCCTTCGATCGGCTGCGCGCGGGCGAGGGCATGCGCCAGATCGTCGTCTTCGACTGAGGCGGGAAGAAGGCCGCGAGGTCGCGGGCCAGCGCCGACCTGCCCGGGTCAGCGGGCCGCGGACTCCTCGTCGGACTCTTCGTCGAGCTCCATCGGCGCGAGGACCGGCGGCTCGGGCAATTCGATCGGCGGCAGGAGCGGTCTCCCGGTGATGAGCCGGGTGCCTCGTCCACGCGTGAGGAAGCTCCAGGCCCAGCGGATGAGGACGATGATCCGGTTGGAGAAGCCGATCAGGTAGAAGATGTGGATCCCGAGCCAGAGCGCCCAAGCCGTGAAGCCGCCCTGCTTGCCGAGCGGACCCATCCACGGGATGTTCGTCACGCCGGCCAGGCGTCCGATGACCGCGACATCGCCATGGTCGCTGTAGCGGAACGGCTCGACCGGCCGACCGAGGACGCGGCGGCGAATCACCTTGGCCGCATACGACCCGCCCTGCATCGCGCCCTGGGCGACGCCGGGCGCCGGGCGGTTCGGCTTCCACGGCTCGACGGCCGCGTCTCCGACGACGAAGATCTCGGGATGTCCGGGGATCGTCAGATCGCGCCCGACGATGACCCGCCCCGCACGGTCGGTTTGCGCCCCCGTCGCCGTGGCCACCGTCCGGGCGAAGCTCGCAGTCAGGACGCCAGCCGCCCACAGCACCGTCCTCGAGGGAATCTCCTCTTCGGTACCGTCGGGACCGACCACCCGGACGCCCTGCTCGTCGACGTTCACGACGCGCGTCCTGGTCCGAACCTCCACTCCCAGCAGCTCCAGCTGTCGCTGGGCGGACGCGGAGCGATCCGGCGGATATGGCGGGAGGACGCGCTCCATCGCCTCGACGAGCACGATCCGCGCGTCGCGGGGTCGGATGGACCGGAATTCGCGCTTCAGCGTGTCCCTCCCGATCTCGCCGAGGGCGCCTGACAGCTCCACCCCCGTCGGACCGCCGCCGACGACCACGAACGTCATCCAGGCCCGCCGGAGCGCGGGATCGGCCTCGCGCTCTGCGGCTTCGAAGGCGATCAGGATCCGTCGCCGGATCTCGGTCGCATCCTCGAGAGTCTTCAGGCCCGGCGCGATCGAAGCCCATTCGGGATGGTCGAAGTACGTGTGGCGCGCCCCGTGGCGACGATCAGTGTGTCGTAGGCGATCGGCCCGCCGTCGGACAGGAGGACCTCGTGCCGGTCGGGGTCGATGCCGACGGCTTCGCCGAGGATGACCGTGGTATTGCGCTGCTTCCGGAGCACGGAGCGCAACGGCTGGGCGATGTCACCCGGAGAAAGGGCGCCCGTCGCGACCTGGTAAAGCAGCGGCTGGAAGAGGTGGAAGTTGCGCCGATCGACGAGGGTGACGCGCACTTCGGGGTCGCTCCCGAGACTGCGGGCCGCGTACAGCCCGGCGAACCCGCCACCGACGATGACGACGCGGTGTGGCAGCGAGGGCGGGACGATCGGCGGGGCCATCGGACAGAATCTACCCCGTGTCTGCGATCGCCCTCGCGCGAAGGGTGTAGGCGGTCAGCTCCGGGAAGCGCCGGGCGACGACCGCGACACCGACGAGGCAGAGGATCCCGCCGGACACCACGGCGAACTGCGGAGTGGTCAGCGCTGCCACCGCCGCGGCCTCGATATCCCCGAGGCGCGGGCCACTCGTGACGACGAGCGTATGGATCGACATGACCCGGCCCCGGAGACCGTCGGGCGTCTCGAACTGGACGAGCGTGGAGCGGAAGACCGCAGAGAAGACGTCCGCCGCGCCCGCGAGCGCGAGGCACAGAAGGGCCAGCGGGAACGACACGGTCACGAGTCCGAACGCGGTGATCGCAAGCCCCCAGCCGGCGACGGCCAGCAGGATGGCCCGACCGGTTCGCTCGACTGCCGAGACCCAGCCCGAGAACAAAGCACCGAGGAACGCCCCTGCGGCAGGAGCGGCAGCCATGAGGCCGAGCCCGGCCGGCCCTGTGTCGAAGACCTCGAGCGCAAGCACTGGAAAGAGCGATGTCGGCATCCCGAAGATCATCGCGTTGAGGTCGATCGCGAACGAGCCGAGGATCGCCCGTCGCTCTCGAGCGAAGCGGAGGCCGGCACGGATGGCGTCGAGGCCAGGCCGGGAAACGGCGCCGAGCGGCGGCAGTGGCCTGATGGCGAACAAGGCCAGGAACGAAGCGGCGAACGACGCGAGGTCGGCCGCGTACGCACCGGACAATCCGACGGTCGCGATGAGGATCCCACCGACTGCCGGACCGATGATCGAGGCGGTCTGGAAGTTCAGCTGGTTCAGGGCGATCGCGGCCGGCAGGCGCTCCGCTGGCACGAGGCGTGGGATCGACGACGACCGCGCCGGCTGGTCGACGGCGCCGAGACCGGCCGCGACGAACCCGATCGCGAACAGGGCCGGCACGGGCGGCGACCCGGACAGGGAGAGCAGAAGAAGGGCGAGGCTGCAGGCGGCAAGACCGGCCTGGGTCAGGCGGAGCAATCGGCGCCGGTCGACGACGTCGGCGAGCGACCCGCCGCCGAGCGCGAACAGGAGGATCGGGATGAGCTGGAAGAACGTCAGCGCCCCGATCGCGAGCGTCGATCCGGTCAGGACGAACACCTGGTACGGCAGCGCGACCCGCGTTATCTGGTTGCCGATCCCGTTGACGACCTGACCGGACCACAGCCAGCGGTAGTCCCGGTCGAGGCGAAGCGGCGCGGTGTCGAGGAAGAGGCGGCGGACGCGACCGGACGCGCCCGACGAGGGCTTCGTCAGGCGTCCGCGTCCGCGCGGTCGCCCGGTGCGCCAGCGGAACCGAGGACACGGAGTCGCAGCGTGTGACCGTGCGTTGCGAAGCGGCTGTCACCCGGAAGGAGACCGGTTACGACGTCGAACACGACTTCGCCGGCCGAGACCGCGCGACTCGTGGATGAGTGTCGTCGTCTCCGCCACGACCCCGATCAATCCGATCGCGGCTGCCCGGACCTCCCACTGTTCAGCGTGCGGCGGCCCGACCCATCGAACCTCGATCTCGAACGCGCCGTCTGGCTCGGTCCTCGTCGTGTCCACGCGGAACGGTGAAACGCCTGAGGCGCGTTCCACGAGACGCGGCAGCAGGTGGACGTCAGGCGATTCCGCGACCCAGCCGTCGCGCCCGGCGACGTCGCGCATGGCATCGAGCGTCGCAAGGTGGCCGCGTGCATCCGCGACCCCTACCCCGCGGTCGTCGGGATCCCAGCGATGCGGCGGGCCATCCGGTTCGGTCACGACGGCAACGCTACTTGTCGCGCTCCGGGCCGGCCAGGACCGCCTGCGCGGCGGCCAGTCGCGCGACCGGCACCCGGAACGGCGAACACGAGACGTAGTCGAGCCCGATCCGCTCGCACTTGTGGATCGACTCGGGGTCGCCGCCGTGCTCGCCGCAGATCCCGAGCTCGATATCGGGGCGGGTCGCCCGGCCCTTGTCGACGGCGGTCTTCATGAGGCCGGCGACGGCGTCGTCGAGAGTCTGGAACGGGTTGACCGGCAGGATGCCGTCCTCCACGTACTTGAGCAGGAAACCGCCCTCGGCGTCATCGCGGCTGTAGCCGAACGTCATCTGGGTGAGGTCGTTGGTGCCGAACGAGAAGAAATCGGCGTGTCGGGCGATCTCGTCCGCCGTCAGCGCGCCGCGGGGGACCTCGATCATAGTCCCGAACACGTACTCGACCTCGATCTCCGGCGGCGGCTTCGACCGCCTTCGCCTCGGCTTCGAGCAGGTCCTTCGTCGCCTTCAGCTCGTTCACGTGGCCGACGAGCGGGATCATGATCTTGGCCTTCGGATGCCCGCCGGCCTTCGCGACCGCGATCTGGGCGTTGAGGATCGCCCGGGTCTGGACCTTCACGAAGTCCGGGATCATGAGGCCGAGCCGGCAGCCGCGCAGTCCGAGCATCGGGTTCTGCTCGTGCAGGCTCTTGATCGTCGCGAGGAGCTCCTTGTCCTCGTCGGACGCGCCACCCGTCGACTCAGCACGGGTCACCTTGACGAGCTGCTCCTCGAGGTTCGGGAGGAACTCGTGGAGCGGCGGGTCGATGAGGCGGATGACGACCGGCAGGCCGTCCATCGCCCGGAAGATGCCCTCGAAGTCGCCCTGCTGGAGGGCTTCGAGCTTGGCCATCGCGGCATCGAACGTCTCGACCGCCTCGGCCTCGTCGTCGGTCAGCGTTCCGCCCGCGGCCCTCTTCGCCTTGGCCCGCGTCGCGATCATCGCCACGAGGATCGCGCCCCGGACGATCTCCAGCCGCTCCCCCTCGCGGAACATGTGCTCGGTCCGGCACAGGCCGATGCCCTGCGCGCCGTACGTGCGCGCGAGAGCCGCCTCCTCGGGCTTGTCGGCGTTCGTCCAGACCTGCATGCGCCGGACCTCGTCGGCCCAGCCGAGGATGGTCTGGAGGTCGGGCTGGTCCTCGAACCTTGCGGACACGGTCGGGAGTGCGCCCAGATACAGGTCGCCGGTCGACCCATCGAGGCTGACCCAGTCGCCCTCCTTGAAGTCGATCCCGGTCCTGTCGCAATGTGCCGACTTCGTGCCGTACTCGATGATGAGGTCGGCGGACCCCGCCACACACGGCTTGCCGATCTGGCGGGCGACGACCGCGGCGTGCGATGTCGCACCGCCACGGGCCGTGATGATCCCCTCGGCAACCGCCATGCCATGGAAATCGTCGGGAGACGTCTCGATCCGGACGAGGATCGACCTTCTCCCCGCGATCGACCCATTCGACCGCGGTGTCGGCATCGAATACCGCTCGCCCGACCGCGGCGCCCGGCGACGCGTTCAGACCCTTGACGATCCGCTTTGCGCTGTCGACTGCGGCGCTGTCGAACGTGTCGCGCAGGAGCTGGTCGACGTGCGCGGGCTCGACCCTCGCGAGCGCCTCCTCCTTGGAGATGACGCCTTCCTTCACGAGGTCGGTGGCGATCTTCACGGCGGCGGCCGCGGTTCGCTTGGCCGAGCGCGTCTGGAGCATGTAGAGCTTGCCGCGCTCGATCGTGAACTCGAGGTCCTGGACGTCGCGGTAGTGGCGCTCGAGCTGCTGGCCGATGCGCTGGAACTCGGCGTAGACCTCGGGCATGTCGGTCTGCATCTGGGAGATCTTCGGGGCCGTCCGGATGCCGGCCACGACGTCCTCGCCCTGGGCGTTCGTGAGGTACTCACCGAAGAGGGCCTTCTCGCCCGTGTTCGGGTCGCGCGTGAACGCGACGCCCGTCCCGGAGTCGTCGCCCATGTTGCCGAAGACCATCGTGACGACGTTGACCGCGGTGCCCAGGTCGTGGGCGATCTTCTGGTTGTTCCGGTAGTCGACCGCGCGCTTGCCGAACCAGCTGGCGAACACGGCCTTGATCGCGAGGTCGAGCTGCTCGTAGGGGTCGCTCGGGAAATCGCGGCCGGTGTCCTCGCGGACGATCCGCTTGAACTCCTCGGTCAGCTTGCGGAGGTCGTCGGCCGTGAGATCGGTGTCCTGCTCGACGCCTCGGGCGTGCTTGGCAGCCTCGAGGGCCTCGTCGAAACGCTCGGGCTTCACGTCCATGACGATGCGCCCGAACATCTGGATGAACCGGCGGTACGCGTCCCAGCCGAACCGCTCGTTGCCGGTGAGGGCGACGAGGCCGTTGAGGGTCTCCTCGTTGAGCCCCAGGTTGAGGACCGTGTCCATCATCCCGGGCATCGAGAACTTGGCGCCGGAGCGGACGGACACGAGGAGCGGGTCCGACGGGTCGCCGAAGCGCTTGCCGGTCAGCCGCTTCGACCTCCTTGACCGCGGCGAGGACGTCCTCCCAGAGGCCGTCCGGCAGCCGCTCGCCGGCGGTGAAGTAGTCGTTGCAGGCCTCGGTCGTGATGGTGAACCCGGGCGGGACCGGCAGGCCTGCGTTGGTCATCTCGGCGAGGCCGGCGCCCTTCCCACCGAGGAGGTCGCGCATCGTCGCGTCGCCCTCTGCGTGGCCGCCGCCCCACGCGTAGATGTAGCGCTTGGCGGCCTGATGGGTGCGGGCCTCGGCGGGCGTCGTGGTCGTGGTCATCGGACGGGTTCCTCCGGTCGGAGCGGGCGGCCTGTGCACCTGGCCGCGACGAGGTACGTGTCGGAAGACCGATTGTACCGTCGCCCCGACCTCGGCTCCCGTGCCGCGTTCCGTTGGCGCGTTGGCCCCCGGCGTGTCAAGAGTCGTCGAGCCTCGTTCGTGGCCCGTCGCGCCCTGACCGAACCATCGGGCCGCGGGTACCATCGACAGGAACGCGACGGAGGTCCGCAACCAGCCATGACCGAGCTCATCCTGCCCGCCGATCCGCGAGCCATCGAGCCGGCCGCGCCGCAATACAACGCCACCCTCGTCCGGCGCGAGGACGAGAACGAGTCGCTGGCCTACTTCTGGGTCCGCTTCGACGGCGACCCGACGCCCTTCCAGACCGGGCAGTACATGACGATCGGGGTCATGGTCGACGGCCGGATCGTCCAGCGACCGTACTCGGTGGCGTCCGCGCCCGCGGTGGCAGGCACCGAGGGCTACGAGTTCTACGTCCGGCTCGTCCAGGGCGGCACGTTCACGCCGCTGCTGTGGCGGCTGCCGGTCGGTCACGGGATGCGGATGATCGGTCCGAAGGGCAAGTTCATGCTCCAGCCGGACGACGATCGGACCCACATCTTCATCTCGTCGGGGACCGGGAACGCGCCGTTCGTCGCGATGATCCGGCAGCTCATCATCGACGGACGCCCGCGGCCCGCCGTCTTCCTCAACGGCGTCTCGTACGCCGACGAGCTCGGCTACCGCTCGATCGTCGAGGATTGGGAGTCGTCGGGCAGCTACCCGGTGCGGTACATCCCGACGGTGTCGCGTCCGAACGACCCGCGGAACAGCGGCTGGATGGGTCGGACCGGGCGGGTCGAGACGATCCTCGGGCCGGTCCTCGACGAGCTGGGTCTGTCGCCGGCCGACTCGATCGCCTATATCTGCGGCAACCCGGACATGATCCTCGCCGCCGAGGAGACGCTGCTCGGCCGAGGCTACCCCGAGGACCAGGTCCACAAGGAGCTGTACTGGCCGAAGGGCAAGGAGCCGCGCGGTGTGGCCGCGGCGGAACTCGCCGCGGCCATCGATGCCATCGAGGCGAACGCGGACCAGTAGCCCGCGAGGTCTTGTCAGGGAGCTTGGCGCTGCCAGGTCATCCCTGCATCGCCCGAGAACGGCGCGAGGCGGCCGTTCCGACCGTCACGCATCGATGATCCAGGTCTCGTTCAGGCTCGGGTAGTGCGCGAGGATCTTCGTGCCGTCCGGCGAGAAGAAGAAGTCAGGTGCGGGGTTCTCGGCGAGTGGGCCCATCGCGACCGGCTGCGCGACGCCGTCAGCGGCGAGCAGGGTGACCTGGGACGTGTAGGTGCCCTCCAGGAAGCGGTGGGCGATGAGGGTCGTCGCCATCGGGCGAAAACTGGGGGTTCTGCCAGACGTATCCATCCTGGTACGCAGCAGAAAGCGAATGGTCACCACCGGCGTCGATGTCGACGACATTGATCCCGCCCGGATGCGACGGATCCCATGTCGAGTAGGCGAGTCGCGCGCCGTCGGACGATAGCGTCGGGTCGGCGATCGCCCACTGCGAGACTGGGATCTCGCCGGAGGCCAGTGCCATCGATGCCGACGACCCAGAAGTGTCGGTTCTCGCCGACAATCGGTCGTGAGGACGAGCTGGTCGTGGTTCGGACGCCACGTTGCGCCGACCACGTCCAGGTCCAGGTTGAGGGGCGTCTCCGCGCCCGGTCCCGAGGTTGACGATAGAGACGACGCCCTTGCCCGAGACGTCGGCGACGAGGACGGCGCGTTCGCTGTCGGGGCCCATCCGAACCCGGTGATGTCGGTCCGGCCGGGAAACGCCTCGCGAACACCTGAGCCATCGGCATTCGCGATAAACGGTCGGGTCGTGGCGGATGCCGGGCTCGCCGCGGTCGAACATGATCCGTTGACCGTCGTTCGAATACGTAGGCCCGACCTCGGTCGTCGGTCCGGTGATGAAGGGCGTCGTGCTTGCCCGTCGACAGGTCGACGGTGGCGAGGTCACCGTCGGCCGTGCCGATAGTCAGCGCGCCGTTGCGCGCCGGGCCGAATGGCGCCGGAACGCGCTGGCGCGAACCGACATAGACGAGGCTCGCAGCAGCGAGAAGTCCGATGAGCGCGACGAGCAGGATCGCCCGCCACGGCACCGGCCGGACTGGAAGAGGTCGGGCGATGACGCCCATGGGGATCCACCTTTCAAGGCTGCTCCACGCTGGACGCTGGCGAGCCTGCGCCGTCTGCCGGAGCATGTCGTCGAAGTAGTCAGGGATGGACGCCGACGCGACCTCATCGATGAGCTCGGGCAAGCGGCGTTCGATCCGGTCGAAGGCGGTCATGCGTACTGCCCTCCCGCGACCGGTGAGGTCCGGCGTTCATGGTCGGCGTCGATCGCGGCGCGCATCAGCGCGAGCGCTCGATGGTGCCGGGACTTGGCGGTGCCGACTGGGATCCGGAGTGCCGCAGCCACGTCGGGCAACGGCATTCCCAGGTAGTAGTGCAGGACGATGACGGCACGCTGCTCGGGTCCGAGGCCCCGGAGCGCGAGCTCGAGCAGATCCCGGTCAGCGACCACCGAGGCGAAGTCGGCGACTGCGGGTCCGTCGATCTCGAGGAGCTCGACCTCCATCGGCCGCCTGCCTCGACGGCGTAGGACGTCGATACAGGAACGGGAGACAAGACTTCGGAGCCAGCCTTCGAAGCGATCCGGATCGCGAAGCGTCGGCAGGTTCTTCCAGGCTCGAAGGAACCCTTCCTGGACCGCGTCTCGCGCGAGCTCGTGGTCCCGAAGGATCAGCCGGGCCGCCGCGTCCAGCCGCGCGACGAACATGCCGGCAAGCACGGCGAAGGCGTCATGATCGCCTCGCTGCGCCCGCTCGACGAGTTCTCGCTGGTCCACGACGACCCCTCGATGCGGCGCGGCGTTGGTGTCGCGCTCGGAGTGTATGTCGCGGTGGATCGTGGAAAGGTTCCCGAATCCCCCCGACGCGCGCGGTCCGAACCGGGTTTCCTGCCATTTGCGCTTCAGGTGGGCGGTAGCGGGGCGAGGCCAATCGATGGCCCGCGCTATGGCATATCGATGCACGTCGCCGGGGGGCTCGCTCGTGTGTATGCAGGATCACTGCATCGGTATGCGCGAAGCATCGCGCGGGATTAGGTGGTTCCGTACCTTGTGTGCGCGTGGCGGGCGTTTGGCAGAACCGCCGGCGCCCGTACACCGCGAGCGGTCCCCTACCCTGCCCGGGCCGCCTCGAGCCGGTCGACGATAAGCCGCGTCACGCCTTCGACCGGCACCCGCTCCTGCGTCATCGAGTCCCGATCGCGCACCGTCACAGCCCGATCCTCGAGCGAATCGACGTCGACCGTGATGCACCACGGTGTCCCGATCTCGTCCTGGCGGCGGTAGAGCTTGCCGATCGCGGCCGTGTCGTCGTAGACCGCCATCGTGTGACGCTTGAGGTCGTCCTTGATCCGGTGGCACAGCTCGACGATCTCGGGCCGTTTCTTGAGCAGCGGCAGGACCGCCACCTTGTACGGTGCGAGGTCGGGGTGAAGGGCGAGCGACACCCGCTTCTCGCCGCGGACCTCCTCCTCGCGATACGCGTCGATGAGGAACGTGAAGGCCGCCCGGTCGGCCCCCGCGGCCGTCTCGACGATCCACGGGATGACGTGCTCGCCGGTCGCCTGGTCGAAGTATTCGAGGGTCTCGCCCGACGCCTCCGAGTGGCGCGACAGGTCGAAGTCGCCCCGGTTGTGGACGCCTTCGAGCTCCTTCCAGCCGAAGGGAAATCGATATTCGACGTCGACCGCCTTCTTCGCGTAGTGGGCGAGCTCGTCGGGCGCGTGCTCGCGGAGGCGCAGACGTGACGGCGTGACCCCGTATTGCTCGTACCAGGCCCGTCGCCGCGGCAGCCACTCGTCGAACGCGGCCGCAGCCTCAGCCTCGGGACGGACGAAGTACTGCATCTCCATCTGCTCGAACTCGCGCATCCGGAAGACGAAGTTGCCCGGGCTGATCTCGTTGCGGAACGACTTGCCGATCTGGGCGATGCCGAACGGGAGCTTCTTGCGCGACGACTGGAGGACGTTCTTGAAGTTGACGTACGAGCCCTGGGCGGTCTCGGGGCGCAGGTAGATGACCGAGGCGTCCTCCTCGAGCGGTCCCATGAACGTCTTGAACATCAGGTTGAACCGCCGCGGCGCGGACAACGGCCCACCGTCCACGGGGCAGCGCAAGCCGAGTCGCTCGACGACGCCGGGGTCCTGCAGGTCCGTGGCGGAGAGGTGTTCTGCGCCCGGCAGCTCGTCGAGCCGGAAGCGCCGGTGGTCGGTCTGGCACTCGACGAGCGGATCGCTGAACGATCCGACGTGGCCCGAGGTGACCCACACCTGCGGGTGCATGAGGATCCCGGCATCGAGCCCGACGATGTCGTCGCGCTCCTGGACCATCGCCCGCCACCACGCCCGCTTGACGTTGTTCTTCAATTCGACGCCGAGCGGGCCGTAGTCCCAGACGGCGTTGATCCCGCCGTAGATCTCCGAGGACGGGAAGATGAAGCCGCGCCGCTTCGAGAGCGAGACGATGGTCTCGAGCTCGGCGATCGCGGGCGCAACGTCGGCGGCGTCGGCGGCGTCAGGCGGCGCAGGAGCGAGGTCGGTCACGTGAACTCCGTTTCAGGTGGACGCCGATGCTAGCAGAGCCCTCCGACCAAACCGCGCCACGACCGACGGCCAGCCCGTTCCCCTCAGAACGGGAATTCGATGAGTCCGTCGTGGACCGTTGCGAAAACACCACTCGACTGTCGGTTTTTGCGCGGGTCCGCAAGTCGCTCGTCCGGAAACCGTTCCGCCTCGAACGGCCGGCAGGCCCCCGCGCAGCCACTGCCAATCCGGATTTTGGGACTTGACAACTGCCGATCAGGGCGTACATTTCGGTCGATTGACCGATGTCGGTCAGACGACCGAACATCGAACCCGCCGGGGAAAGGATGGGCGTCGCATGTCGTACGAGATCGAAGGACGGCTGCTCGAGGTCTGCACCTGTAACGTCCTGTGCCCGTGCTGGGTCGGCGAGGACCCTGACTTCAAGACCTGCGACACCGTCATCGCCTGGGGGATCGAGAAAGGGACGATCGAGGGCGTCGACGTCAGCGGTCTGACGATGGCGGTGTCGGCTCATATCCCGAAGAACATCCTGATCCCGAAGTCATGGAAGGCGGTCGTCTTCGTCGACGATCGGGCGACCGATGAGCAGGAAGGCGCGATGCTCCGCGTGTTCACCGGCCAGCTCGGCGGCGCGGTGGCGGACCTGGCCGCCCTCCTCGGCGAGGTCGTCGCGGTCGAGCGCTCCCCGATCACGTTCAGCGTCCACGGCGGCAAGGGCCGGCTGACGATCGGAAAGCTCGTCGAGGCCGAGATGGCGCCGTTCATGGGCGCGACCGGCAACCCGACGACGCTCGCCGAAACCGTGTTCAGCACTATCCCAGGCTCTCCGGTGTTCGCCAGCAAGGCGAGCAAGTTCACGAAGGACGGGAGCCCGCACGGGATCCCGAGCGTCGACCTCCAGGGCCACAACGCCCTCCAGGGCCACTTCCGCTTCGCCGCCTGAGCGGCAGCGGACGATGTTTACCGCGTCCCACCTGCGCGTCCCCGGCCGCGACCGGCCGATCCTCGGGTCTGGTCGCTGTCGATGCTTGCCGCGACGGCGTGGCTCGTGCTGTTCGCGTGGGACGCCTCGCCATATGGTCGCTACCTCCATCACGACGCGCCGAGCGGGCTGGGCACCGCCTCTCGAGCTCGGCCTGTTCGTCGTCGGCTGGGCGCTGATGATCGTGGCGATGATGCTGCCGACGAGCATCCCGCTAGTCGCGACGTTCGGTGCGCTCGTCGGACGGCGCCATCAGCCGCGCCTCCTGGTCGGCTTGCTGGTCATCGGGTACCTGCGCGACCTGGACGGCGATCGGCCTGCTGGCCTGGGTCGGCGACCGGGGTATCCACGCCGTCGGTCGACGCCATCCCGTGGCTCGGCGGCGAACCCGCGGTACATCCTGGTCGCGACGTTTGTAGTCGCCGGCGCGTACCAGTTCACCCCGCTGAAGTACCGGTGTCTCGACGAATGCCGGTCGCCGCTCGGGTTCGTGCTCAACCGCTGGCGCGGCCAGTCCGAGCGACGTGAAGCGTTCCGCCTGGGCGTCGCCCACGGCCTGTTCTGCGTCGGCTGCTGCTGGTCGCTGATGCTGGTGATGTTCGCCGTCGGCCTCGGCAGCCTGGCCTGGATGCTCGTCATCGGGGTCGTCACCGCGATCGAGAAGAACCTTCCGTGGGGCCGGAAGGCTGGCGCGCCCGCTCGGTGTCGTCCTGCTCCTTGCCGGCCTCTCGGTCCTGAATGGCTGGTAGCCGACCCTATGCTTCCGCGCATGGCAGCCGATCCGCCGACCCGGCAGCCGCGCCGAGCGTCGCGACCGCGCCAGCGCCGACACCCGAGCGCGCATCCTCGAGGCCGCCCGCGAGTGCCTGCTGGCGGACGGCTACGCGAGCCTCTCGACGCGTCGAGTCGCCGACGCGGCCGATGTCCCGCTCAGCCAGATCCACTACTACTTCGGCTCAAAGCAGGAGCTCATCCTCGCGGTCCTTGCGACCCAGAACGAGCGCCTTCTGGCGCGCCAGGAGGCGATGTTCGCCGGCGAGGAGCCGCTGTGGGCACAGTGGGAGCAGGCGTGCGACTTCCTCGACGCCGATCTCGAGTCCGGCTACGTCCGGATCCTCCAGGAGATGATCGCCGCCGGCTGGTCCGACCCGACACTGGCTGCCAGCGTCCGCGAACAGGTCGGCGGCTGGTTCTCACTGCTGACCGACGTCGCACGTCGGGAACAGCGGCGGACCGGCAGTCTCGGGCCGTTCACGCCCGAAGAGGTCGCCGCGCTGATGGGACTCCCGTTCATGGGCGCCGAGGCCCTCATCCTGCTCGGCATGACCGAATCGGATCTGCCGGCACAGTCGGCGCTGCGGAAGATCGGCATCGTCCTGCGGGACCTTGGAACCAACCCGGGGGACTGACATGGCGGCACACGTGGCGACGTCCCACCATCCTCGCCCGTCCAGGTCCCCGCCCGCGCCACCGACCGCCGCGAGCAGACCCGCGCCCGCTACCCGGACGCCGAGGGCTTCATCGAGCGCGACGGGGTGCGAATCTTCTGGGAACGCTACGGCGACGGTGAGCCGGCCGTCCTGCTGCTGCCGACCTGGACGATCATCCACTCGCGGTTCTGGAAGATGCAGATCCCCGACCTTGCCCGCCGGACTCGCGTGATCACCTTTGACGGCCGAGGCAACGGACGCACGGACCGCCCTCGCGAGAGCGTCTGCCTATGCGGACACCGAGTTCGTGGCCGATGCCCTCGCGGTCCTCGACGCGACCGGGACCGACCGCGCGGTCGTCGTCGGGTTGTCGATGGGCGCTGCGTACGCGCTGCGCCTCGCCGCCGATCACGGGGATCGGGTGCTCGGTGCCGTGTTCATCGGTCCGTCGCTCCCGATGGAGGTCACGTTGCCCGATCGCGAGCATCGCGACTTCGACGCGGAGTCGGACAGCGACGAGGGCTGGGCGATGTACAACAAGCACGCCTGGCGGCGCGACTGGCTCAGATTTGCCGAGTTCTTCATGGGCGAGGTGTTCACGGAGCCGCATTCGACCAAGCAGATCGACGACACCGTCGGCTGGGCGGCGGCGACGGACGGCGAGACGATGGTGACGGCCGAGGCCGCCCCGTGGCTCCGGGTCCGTGAAGGCGAGCGCTGCTCGGCGGACGTGAGGCCGTCCTCGCCCTGGCCGCCCGGGTGTCCTGTCCGAGCCTGGTCATCCACGGCAGCCGCGACGCGATCGTGCCGTTCGAGGTCGGCCGTCGCTTGGCAGAGGCGCTCGGCGCGCCGCTGGCGACCATCGAAGGCGGCGGTCACTGCCCGGTCGCCCGAGATCCAGTCCAGGTCAACCTGCTGCTCCGCGACTTCATCGCACAGGTGGCAAGACGATGACACCGATCGCGACCGCGGCAGTAGCCGCTCAGCAGAGATACGAATCCGGGGTCGCGCGGCTCCCCGACCGCAGTGGGTTCGCGACCGCCCCCGACGGCGTCCGGATCGCGTACGACATCTACGGCTCCGGCGATCCGACCCTCGTCCTGCTCCCCTCAGCGCCGATCATCCACTCGCGCCAGTGGAAGGGCCAGGTCCATTTCCTCAGTCGCTACTACCGGGTCGTGACGTTCGACGGGCGCGGAAACGGGCGCTCCGACCGGCCGACCGACCCCGCGGCCTTCGCCGACGACCGATTCGTCGCGGATCTCGAGGCCGTCATCGAGGCGACCGGCACGGCGAGTGCGGTCCTCGTCGGATCTGTGCGGCGACGGCGTCTGGCGTGCCATCCGTCTCGCCGTCGCCCACCCCGACACGGTCGCTCGGGATCGTCGCATTCGCCGTCGGCGTGCCGCGGCTGTCGCCACCGCAACCGCCATTACGCCGCTGCCGCTGCGACCTTCGACGACGAGCTTCCCGCGTATGAGGGCTGGGCCGAAGATGAACGCTCACTATTGGCGCCGCGACTATCCCGACTGGGTCCGCTTCTTCTTCGAGCAGGTGACCTCCGAACCGCACTCGACGAAGGTCGTCGACGACGCGGTCGACGTGGGCGCGTCGAAGCCTCGGTCGAGACGATGCTCGCCGAAGCGCAGGCGCGCCGTTCCCGCTGGACCGCGAGGCGGTGGAGTCGATCTGCTCAGCGGTTCGGCTGTCCGATGCTCCTGGTCCACGGCATCCGAGGACACACTGCCAGCCGCTCGCGAGGGCGGATCGGCTCGCCGAGCTGACGGGGGCGCCACTCGTCGTCGTCGAGGGTGCCGACCACATGATCCCGGGCCGTCACCCGGTCCTCGCCAACCTGCTGATCCGCGACTTCGTCCGCTCGCTCGAGGGAGGCCGGCCATGATGACGTCTCCGTACCGGCACACGTGGACCAGGTCGCTCGCCCGGCGGCGGCGTGCCCTCTACATCTCGTCGCCGATCGGACTCGGCCATGCCCAGCGCGACGTCGCCATCGCCGACGAGCTGCGGACGCTCCATCCCGATCTCGAGATCGACTGGCTGGCCCAGCACCCGGTGACCGCCGTGCTGGAGGACCACGGCGAGCGGATCCACCCGCTGAGCGCCGAGCTCGCGAGCGAGTCCGGCCACATCGCGGCCGAGTCGCATGAACACGACCTCAACGCGTTCCAGGCGATCCGGCGGATGGACGAGATCCTCGTCGCCAACTTCATGGTCTTCCACGATGCGGTCGAAACCGGCGAGTACGACCTGGTGGTCGGCGATGAGGCGTGGGACGTCGATCACTTCCTCCACGAGAACCCGGAGCTCAAGCGGACGGCCTTCGCGTGGCTGACCGATTTCGTCGGCTGGCTGCCGATGCCCGCGGGCGGCGAGCGCGAGGCCTTCCTGACGGCCGACTACAACGCCGAGATGATCGAGCACGTCGAGCGCTTCCCGCGCATCCGCGACCGAGCGATCTTCGTCGGCGAACCCGACGACATCGTGGCCGACGACTTCGGGCCGGGGCTGCCGGGGATCCGCGACTGGACCGAGCGCCATTACGCGTTCAGCGGCTACGTCACGGGGTTCGACCCGGGGCCGCTCATCGAGCGGCGCGAGGAGCTTCGTCGCGAGCTCGGATACCACCCGGACGAGCGGGTCGTCATCGTGACGGTCGGCGGGTCGGGCGTCGGCGAGGCACTCCTCGCGACGGGTCGTGGCGAGCTACCCGGCGGCCGCTCGGCGCGTGGCCGGGCTGCGGATGATCGCCGTGGCTGGCCCGCGGATCGATCCGGCGACGCTCGATGCGCCAGCCGGCGTCGAGGTACGGGCGTTCGTCCCTGACCTCTACCGTCACCTCGCGGCGTGCGACCTGGCGGTGGTCCAGGGCGGGCTCACCACGACGATGGAGCTGACCGCCGCGCGGCGGCCCTTCCTGTACTTCCCGCTCCGCAACCACTTCGAGCAGAACCGGCACGTCCGGCACCGCCTCGAGCGCTACGGCGCCGGCCGGTGCATGGACTACGACGCGTCGCCGCCCGAGGTCATCGCCGACGCGATCGTCGAGGAGCTCGATCGCGTGGTCGATTACCGCCCGGTGGAGTCGGACGGCGCGGCCCGTGCCGCGGCCCTCATCGCGCCGCTCATCTGATCGTCGGGCGGAGCCGGGGCCGGGAGCCGGCCCGTTCTCCACGGAACGGGTTTTCCACGAGTCCCTCGTGGATCGATGCAGAAACAGCAGGCGGGTGTCGTCTGAGCGGAGGTCCACGAGGCGTTCGTCGCGAAACCGTTCCTGCCGGGAACGGCCGCGCCGTCACGACCCGGCCTCAGTTCGGCGGCAGCGTCTCCGCCAGCAACCGCCTGACGTTGCCACCCATGATCTTCGCGATGTCGTCGTCGGCGAAGCCCGCCTCGATGAGGGCGTCTGTCAGGACCACGAGCCCGGTCGCGTCGAACGGCACCGTGACCGCTCCGTCGAAGTCGGAGCCGAGGCCCACGTGGTCGACGCCGGCGACGTCGACGGCGTAGCGGATCGATCGGGCGATCGCCGCGGCGTCATCACCGCCGCAGGCCGTCGGCCAGAACCCGATCCCGAGAACGCCGCCGGTCTCGGCGATACCCCGGGCGTGGGCGTCGGTCAGGTTGCGGGTGTTGTCGCAGGCGCCACGGAGGCCCGTGTGCGAGGCGACGACCGGGCGTCGCGCCATCGCGAGGACGTCATCGACCGTCGCCGGCGAGGCATGGGCGACGTCCACGAGCATGCAGCGGGCCTCCATCCGCTCGATCATCTCGCGGCCCTTGTCGGTGAGACCGCCCTTGGCCACGCCGTGCGCCGAGCCACCGAACGCGTTGTCGAAGAAGTGACTCGGCGACATCATCCGGTACCCGGCGTCTGCCACGACATCGACATTGGCCGGGTCGCGGTCGAGCGCGTGCGCACCTTCGATCGCGAGAAGCCCGGCCGTGATATCGCGACGCTCGCGGCGCGCCGACTCGTAGGCCGACAGATCGGCCGCCGTGCGAATGACCGTGAGCTGGCCGTCCGGACTTCGCGGCCATCTCGTCGAGCCGGGCCGCCATGTGCAGCGCCCGGGGCAACAGGCGTCGCCATGTCGCAGGCGGCCAGCCCTGGGCGATGGCCAGCAGCACGACATCGTCGCTGCTGTCGTCGTTCCGTTCGAGGTCGAGGTGGCGCGGCGACTGCGTCGTCGCGGCGAAGACCTGGAGCGCGACGTTGCCGTCGATGAGGCGCGGGACGTCGACCTGGCCCCGACTCGCCCGTTCGAGGAGGTCGCGCCCCCAGAGCAGCGAGTCGGCGTGGAGGTCGGCGACCCAGAGCGTCTCGTGGAGTGACCGTGCCCGGTCCGATGCGTGATACGGCGGTGCCGCCGCCGTGACGCACAACCGCCTTTCGGTGCGCCCGACCATCAGCGGTCCACCGATCCGCAGCTGCGGCCGCCGCGGCACCGGCGGCCGCCGCGCCCGCGATCCCGATGACCGCCGCGCGCCTCCGTCGGCCGATCACGTGACCGCGACCCGGACCCGACGCGGACTCCGGACCTCGTCGAGGAACGCGAGCGAACGGGCGTCACGCTCCAGCGCATCGCGGACGAACTCGCGAAGGTCGGCCTCGGTCTCGCGTTCGACCTCGGGCGCCAGGCGCAGCGCGGCGAGCGCCTCGATATCGAGTCGCTGGTACGCCTTCAACAGCTTTACGGCGTCGAGCGAGATCCCGGCCCGATCGTGCGGCGGACCGGGGCATCGCTGGCAGAGGACGCCACCGAGCGGCGGCACCCAGCGGAACCGTTCGTCGGCCTCGAGGACCCGGTCGCACTCGACGCAGCGGTCCACCTCGGGACGCTGGCCGAGCTCGTCGAGGAGGTGCATCTCGTACCAGCGGGCGACTCGCCCGGGCGCCATCTCGGCATCGAGGAGCTCGTACGCCCGACGCAGCAGTGCGTACAGCGGCTCGGCGGCATGGCGCTCCTCGAGCGACCGGTCGGCGAGCTCGGCGAGATACCAGGCCGTGGCCGTCGACTCGAGCGAATCGCGCAAGTTCAGCCAGGCGTGGCCGACGCTGACCTGGGTCACCACGTCGAAGGTTCGGCCCCGGGCGAGCGCCACCGTCAGCTCGGCGAACGGCTCGAGGCTGCCGCCGAGACGCGACGTCGGCCGGCGGATGCCCTTGGCGATCGCCTTGAGCTTGCCGCCGGTCGGCGTGATGAGCGTCAGGACGCGGTCGGCTTCGCCGAGGTCGAAGCGCGACAGGACGATCGCATCGGTGGTGTAGCGCCGGGGGATGGGCACGGCACGACGGTACCACCTGATCCATTCGGCCACGCCGGACGTATCACCGGCAGATGCCGGTGCGGTCGCGTCCCCGCGCCGGCATCGCCGTCCGCGCCGAGCGGCGCTTCCGCCCGTTCGTCCGCGATTGCCGGTGGCGTCGCCACGTCAACAGGCTACCTACACTGGACACGTTTCATGTACACTCGGCCTCGATGACGACCGCGTCGCCCGACATCGACCTTGCCGCCCTGATCGCCGACACCGAGGGTGAGATCCTGCGGCTCGTCGGCGACCGCGACCCGTCCACCCACGGGCTGTACGAGATGGTCCGCTACCACCTGGCTCTCGACGGCTCGGGGGCGTCGGGCGGCAAGCGGATGCGGCCGCTCCTCGGCCTTCTCGCGTACGCGAGCATCGCCGGCGAGCACACCCGTGCGCTCCCGGGCGCGGCGGCCGTCGAGCTCGGGCACAACTTCAGCCTGGTCCACGACGATATCGAGGACGGCGACACCGAGCGACGCCACCGCGCCACGCTCTGGACCATCCACGGGATCCCGCAGGCGATCAACACCGGTGACGCGCTCTTCAGCCTCTCGCGGATCGCGCTCCATCGACTGACCGACCTTGGTTTCCCGGACGCCACGGTGCTCCGCCTCATGCGCCTGTTCGACGAGACATGCCTGGCGCTGTGCGAGGGTCAGTACCTCGACATCGCGATGAGCGCGTCGCAGGAGCGGCCGTCCGTCGAGCTGTATTTCGACATGATCGGCCGCAAGACCGCGGCGCTCATCGCGGCCTCGATCGAAGCAGGCGCCGTCCTCGCCACGACCGACGAGAACGTGATCGCCCGCTACCGCGGCTTCGGCTGGGCGCTGGGCCTCGCGTTCCAGCTCAACGACGACCTGCTCGGGATCTGGGGCGCCGAGCAGGCGACCGGCAAGGAGCCCTCGGACGTCGCCCATCACAAGCAGACGCTGCCGGTCATCTACGCCCTCGAACACGCCGGCCCCGAGGATCGCGATCGCCTCACCGCCCTGTATGCGATGACGCAGCCGACCGAGGAGGAGCTGAGCGAGGCGGTTCAGATCCTCGAGCGAACCGGCGCCCGCGAGTACACCCGCGACCAGGCCCGCCGCTACCGTGACGAGGCGCTGGCGGAGCTCGACGCGGCAGGCGTCGTCAGGCCCGAAGTCCGGGCTCGGCTCCAGGAGATCATCACGTCGGTGATCACCGGCTGAACCCTGCCGCCGCTGAACCGCCGCGGACAAGTCCCGGATCGGCGATCCGCGTCTTTCAGCCCGTCAGCGATCGGCCTCGTCGTTCTCCGGTTCGTCGGACGGTCGTTCGCGAACGACGAGGACCTTGCCGACACGGCGACCGTCGGTCGTCTCGACCGTGAGCCGCAACCCGTTCAGGTCGACCTGGTCGCCGGGTTTCGGGACGCCGCCGATCCGGTGGTAGATGAGCCCGCCCAGGGTGTCGTACTCGTCCTCGTCCTCGAGACCGATGTTGATGTCGAACAGCTCGCCGAGGTCGTCGATGTCGGCCCGGCCATCCATCCGCACCTCGTCGTCCGAGAGGCGGACGATGAGCGGTTCCTCCTCGTCGTACTCGTCCTGGATCTCGCCGACGATCTCCTCGAGCAGGTCCTCGATGGTCACGAGACCGTTGGTGCCGCCGTACTCGTCGAGGACGATGGCGAGGTGGACCTTGCGGCGCTGGAACTCGTGGAGCAGGTCGTCGACGCTCATCGATTCAGGGACGAAGACGGGCGTCCGCAGGATCGCCCGGAGCGCCGGTCGCTCGCCCACGGACGGCTTCAGGAACGGCAGCAGGTCCTTGGCATAGAGGATGCCGACGATCTCGTCGATCGTCTCCTCGTAGACCGGGATCCGGCTGTGGCCCTGCTCGATCACGGTGTCGATCGCCTCCTCCATCGTGGCGTCGCCGGCCAGGCTCACCATCGCGATCCGGGGGACCATGACCTCGTGGACACGTCGGTCTCCGAGCTCGATGACCGCGTGGATCATCTGCTCCTCTTCGGCCTCGAGGATGCCCTGCTCCCCGCCGCGCTCGACGAGGATCTTGAGCTCTTCGGTGCTCATCACTCCTGGGTTCGGCTCTCCGGCCCCGAGCAGCCGGGCGACGCTGTTCGTGACGGCCGTCAGGGCGCGGACCAGCGGACCGAGGATCCGGAGCATGAACGTGATGAACCAGGACAGACGCAGCGCGAACGCCTCGGCGTGGGCGAGCGCCAGGCTCTTGGGCACCAGCTCACCGAACACGATCGTGAACAGGCTCAGCACGAGCGTGACGATGATGAGCGCCACCGCTTCGGCCTGCGTGGCAAGCGGCCCGAGCCCCGTCCCTTCCAGGCTCGTCTGGAGGTAGGTGGTCAGATTGACCGCGGCATAGGCCGAGGCAAGGAAGCCGATGAACGTCAACCCGATCTGGGTGACCGCGAGGAACCGCCCCGGCTGGCTGACGAGGTGCTTGACGCGACGCGCGCTGTGATCGCCTTCGTCGACCAGCTGGTCGATGCGCGTCCGGCGCACCGTCACGAGAGCGATCTCGGCCGCCACGAAGATGCCCTCGAAAAAGGTCAGCAGGGCGATGACGAGGAGCGAGATGACGATGTCCATCAGGTCGGAGGCTCCGGCGACGGGGCCTTGGACGTCGGCTCGTGGATGCGGGCCGGGACACCGTAGGCGAGCCTGCCCGCCGGCACGCTCCGTGTGACGACCGCTCCGGCCCCCGTCTTGGCGCCCTCCCCGATCTCGACCGGCGCGATCAGCATCGTGTCGACGCCGATGAACGCGCCATCGCCGATGGTCGTCGCCTGCTTTCGGGTGCCGTCGTAGTTGGCGGTGATCGCGCCGGCACCGATGTTCACCCGCTCGCCGATCGCGGCGTCCCCGAGGTAGCTCATGTGATGCTGCTTCGAGCCGGGTCCGAGGCGGCTGTTCTTGAGTTCGGCGAAGTTGCCGACCTCCGCGCCGGCGCAGACGATCGAGCCGGGCCGCAGATGACTGAACGGACCGACCGAAGCACCGTCCTCGACGGTGGACGACTCCACGACGCTCGCCCAGACACGGGCGTTCGGCCCGATGCGCGAGTCGGCGATCTGGCTGCCGGCGCCGATGACGGCCCCCTCCCCGACTTCGGTCTTGCCGCGGAGGATGACGTTCGGCTCGAGGGTGACGTCGGGGGCGAGGTCCACGTCCCAGTCGAGGTAGACCGTGGACGGGTCGCGCATCGTCACGCCGGCACGCATGTGAGCCTCGTTCAGGCGGACCCGCAGACTCCATTCGGCGGCGGCGAGCTGCGAGCGGTCGTTGATCCCGTCGAAGCGGCCGTCATCTTCGAACCCGACCGCGCTGACGATCCGGCCATCCTCGCGGGCAAGCCTGACGAGGTCGGTGAGATAGAGCTCACCTGTCACGGGCGATGGCCTGAGCGACCCGATCCGCCGCCGTAGCCACGTGGCATCGAACGCGTACAGTCCGGCATTGATCTCATTGCCCATGAGCTCGTCGGCGGTCGCGTCCTTCGCCTCGACGATCGCCTCGACCGTCCCGAACTCGCCACGGACGACCCGACCGAGCTGGGCAGGGTCGGCGGCATAGACGCTGGCAAGGGCGATCGCGGCGTCGTCCTCCCGCCGGGCGCTCAGGATCGTGTCGAGGTCCGCTCCCGTCACGAGCGGGACGTCGCCGGACAGGACGAGGATCTCGCCCGGGCCATCGGGGACGACGGCGAGGGCGGCCCGGACTGCGTCTCCCGTGCCCCGCGGCTCGTCCTGGAGGGCGGGTGTCGCACGACCGGCGACGGCCTCGGCGACGGCTTCCACCGTCGGCGAGTAGACGACGACCGGGGGGCCGCCGTTCGCGCCGTCGAGCGTCGAGGCCCAGGCGTCGAGGACGTAGTCGATCATCGGCCGGCCGCACATCTGGTGCAGGACCTTGGGGAGCGCAGAGCGCATCCGGACGCCACGGCCGGCCGCCAGCACGACGGCGACCGTGCCGGTCGACGAGTCCGGATCTGGCGGGTTCACGAGGCGTTGCGCCGGTCGGATGCGGGCGCGGAGCGGGCGACGCTGCCGGAGCGATCGAGGTCCGGCGCGCGTTGGTCAGCAGTCATCGGTGAGTCGGGGCATGGTATGGGCGCCCCGCGAAAGGTGTCAACCGAGCCGGGCGACCACGTCGATCTCCACGCAGGCACCCTTCGGCAGCGCCGCGACGCCGACGGTCGAGCGAGCCGGCGGCGGGTCGGTCACGAACCGGCCGTAGATCGCGTTCACGGCAGCGAAGTCGGACATGTCGGTGAGGAAGATCGACGTCTTGACGACATTGGCCCAGGTGCAGCCGGCGGCGTCGAGGACCGCCGACAGGTTGGCCATGACCCGCTCGGTTTCCGGTCCGACGCCACCCGGGACGAGGTCTGCGGTGGTGGGGTCGAGGCCGGCCTGGCCGGCGGCGAACAGGAAGCCGTCGATGGCGATCGCCTGGCTGTAGGGACCGATCGCCGCCGGGGCTCCGGCGGTCGAGACGGCGCGACGGGTCATGGTTGCCTCCCGTGCTCGTGCTGATCGTGATGCTCGACGATCGTCGTAGCGATGACGGTCGGGTCGCCGCTGCCCGGCGGCGTGATCGTCCCCGCGGAGAGGGCCTCGCGGACGACCTCGGCGGCGGACTGCGCCTCGGTCGTGGAAGCATAGAGTGCCCAGAGCGTCGGGCCCGAACCTGACACCCCGAGCGGCCGTCCCAGGAGCCGGCTCAGCGCCCGCCGAAACGGCACGAGGGCTGGAACGACGAGTGCTGTCGCCGGGAGGAGGTCGTTCGCCATCGCGAGCGCTCCCGCGCGCGCGACGAGATCCGACACCGAGATCTTCGATCGCAGCTCTTCGGCGAGGTGCGTCGACGACAGCCGGACCGACGGGTCACCTTGCGTTCTGATCGCGTCGAACGCGGCGAACACCTCGGCGGTGGGGACGGCGACCGCGGGCGTGATCAGCAAGACGCCGGGTGTCCCGTGGAGGCCGTGGAGCGGCGCGACGAGCTCGCCGCGGCCCTCGACCAGCGCCGGTCCGCCCGAGGCGAGGAAGAACGGGACGTCCGAGCCGAGTCGCGACGCGACCGCCAGCCGGGCGGCCCCATCGAGCTCGGCGCCCCACGCCTCGAGCGCGCCATCGAGGGCCGCTGCCGCATCCGACGACCCCCCGGCGAGTCCGGCCGCGACCGGGATCCGCTTCTCGAGGCGGGCGGCCAGCGCCGGTGCCGGGGCCGGACCGCCGGACCAGCCACCACCGACCCGTCGCCGCGTGGCGGCGAGGGCCTTCAGGACGAGGTTGTCGGCTGGTGGCCCCGGGTCGAAGCCCGTGACGTGGAGCGTGTCCGTCGTCCCCGCGGCCGGGGCGAGGCTCAGCCGGTCGGCGAGGGCCAGCGGCGCGAAGACGGAATGGAGCGCGTGGTACCCGTCCGGCCGGATCCCCACGATCGCGAGCGTGAGGTTCAGCTTGGCGGGCGCCAGCCTGACCACCGGGGTCAAGTCGGGCGGGCCGTCACGGCCTCCGCCGTGAGTCGTCTCGGGCGTCACGATGCCGATCCCGCCCCGCGGCCACGCGTGTCCGGAGCGATCGGCCCCAAGCGCCTCGCGGAGCGCCAGCCACTCCCCGACCGCCAGCGTCTGCGGCCGGCGGTCCGGGTCGATACCGGCGGTCTTGAGTGCCTCGGCGACGCGGCCGGCGTCGATCGGCAACTGCCGGGCCAGCACGTTGTGGATCATCTTGCGCCGCTCGCGGAAGGCCGCCTGGACCAGCCGCCACAACTCGTCCTCCTCGCCCGGATCGAGCCGGTCGTCGGCGGCGAACGGCTCAGCGACCAGCACCGACGACCGGACGGCCGGCTCCGGCTCGAACGCGGCCGCCGGGACGTCGAGCGCGATCCGGACGCGAGCGTGGTACTGGACGAACACCGAGAGGTAGCTCATGCGACCCGGCGGCGCCGCGATCCGCTCGGCGACCTCGCGCTGGACCATGACCACCAGCCGTTCTGGTCTCGGCGACTCGCCGAGCAGCCGGTGGAAGATCGGGCTCGTGATGTGGTACGGCAGGTTGGCCACGACGTCGTAGGGCGGGTCGACGAGATGGACGAGGTCCTGGTCGAGCGCATCACCCTCGATGAGCCGAAGGGCATCGATGCCGTCGAACCGCTCGCGGAGGAACGCTGCCAGCCCGCGATCCAGCTCGACGGCCGTCACCACTGCGCCCGCGTCGAGCAGGCCGCCGGTCAACAGGCCGAGGCCCGGCCCGATCTCGAGGACCCGCCGGCCAGGCACGGGGTCCGCCTCGGCGAGGATGGCGTCGAGCACATCGGCATCGGCCAGGAAGTTCTGCGACAGCGAGTGGCGGGCTCGAAGGCCGGCTGCACGCAGCGTCGCCCGGACCGTCGCAGCGTCGACCCGGGGCGCGGCCGACCGGCTCACCGAGCCGCCAGCGGGAGCGACGGACGAGCGTCGAGGTCCAGCCCGGACCTCGTGCCGGCGGCGAACCGGCGGACGCCGGCCGCTCCGATCATCGCCCCGTTGTCGGTGCAGAGAGCCGGCCGCGGCACGATCAGCGGGATGCCGAGTGCGTCGGCCTCGCCGGCGAGCCGAGCGCGGAGGGCACTGTTGGCGGCGACACCGCCACCCAGAACGATCGACCGGGCGCCGGTCGCGCGCGCGGCCCGGATGGCTTTCGTGACCAGGACATCGACGACCGCGTCCTGGAAACCCCAGGCGAGCTCCGCGATCACCGGCTCGGGCAATGGCTCGTCGGGCGCGTCGGTGAGACCCGCGTCCCTGCGCGCCTCGTCGATGATCCGCCGGGCGGCCGTCTTGAGACCCGAGAAGCTCAGATCGAACGAGTCGCCCAGCCAGGCCCGCGGGAACACGCGGTCGTGCGCCGTCGCCGCCTCGGCCGCGCGGCCGATCGCCGGACCGCCCGGGTAGCCGAGGCCGAGGAGCCGGCCGACCTTGTCGAAGGCCTCGCCGGCCGCATCGTCGACCGTCGCGCCAAGCAGTCGATAGGTCAGGTGGTCGCGCATCTCGGCAAGGAACGTGTGACCCCCGGAGACGACGATCGCGACCAGCGGAAAGACCGGCTCCGGCGCCTCGGGACCGTCGATGTCCCGCAGCCAGGCTGCGTAGACGTGGCCCTCGAGGTGGTTGACCCCGACCAGGGGCCGGTCGTGGACCCACGCCAGGGCCTTGGCGAAGTTGATCCCGACGAGGAGCGAGCCGGCCAGCCCTGGTCCGTACGTGACGGCGACCGATCCGATGTCGTCCCACGAGACGCCGGCGTCGGCCCACGCTTCGTCGAGCACCGGCACGATCCAGCGAACGTGCGCTCGGGCGGCGACCTCCGGGACGATCCCTCCCGATGGCGCGTGCAGGGCGACCTGGGACGCCACGACGTTGGCCAGGATCCGCAATTCGCCATCGACGATCGCGATCCCAGTCTCGTCGCACGACGATTCGATCGCGAGGACGAGCGGTCCGCTCACCAAGCGGCCGGTCACGTTGTGCGCTCGACGTGGGGACTGCGCGGGGCCGGTGCGGCATCGATCTCGGCGCGGATCCTGGCCAGCCGCTCGCGCATCGCCGGGTCGCGCAGCGGGTCGGTCGTCATGATCAGCGCATCCTCGCCGTTGTCGCTGTAGTAGCGGGGCCGGAGCCCGACGGGCCGGAAGCCGAACTTCTCATACAGGCGGCGGGCCGGCAGGTTCGAGAGGCGCACTTCGAGCGTCGCTTCGTGCGCGCCGCGTTGCGAGGCGAGGTCCAGGAACGCCAGGAGCAGGCGGCCGCCGATGTGCTGCCGTCGCCAGGCGGGATGGACCGCGAACGTGATGATGTGGCCCTCGTCGACCATCAGCCACATGCCGCCGAAGGCCGTCACCTCGCCTTCGACGCGGGCGACCAGATAGGCCGCAAGACGGTTCGTCTCGATCTCGTTGCGGTAGGCATCGGTCGGCCATGGCGTGTCGAAGCTCGCCTTCTCGATGGCGTGCACGGCCGGCAGGTCCGCGACCTGCATCGGTTCGATGCTGAGCCTCAGCGGGGGTCGCGCGACCACGACACCTCCCCGCCCTCGCTGCGCACACCGCGCGGGAGCGTCACGTACTCGGGCACGAGCCGGGCGAGGTCGTCCACGTCGCCCGCGGCAAGCCGGGCCGCCGCGAGCCGGAGCATCGAGCCACCGAGCGCCGATCGGGCCGCCTCTCCCCGGGCGAGGGCATCGGCTGGCGCGCGTTCGGGAAGGTCGATGGCGACGACCGTCTCGTCCGGCCCGATGTCGGGCTCGACACCGGCGGGCAGCAGGCGCGCATCGAGCTCCCTGGCGGACGACGAGCCGGTCGGCCGGTCCGGCTGGCAGGAGCAGCACCGAACTCGGCGGCGATGCGGCGAGGAGGGCGACGCCTGTCGGGATCCCGACGATCGGAAGACCAAGGCCGTGCGCCAAGCCCTTCGCCGTGGCGATCCCGACCCGCAAGCCCGTGAACGCGCCGGGCCCGGTCCCGACGACGATCGCCGCGAGACTCCCGAGCCCGACGTCCTGGCCGTCGAGGAAGCCCTCGAGCGACGACAGCAGCGTCTCGCCATGGCGGTAGCCGGCCGGCCATTCGATGGTCTCGACGTTGGCACCATCGAGGTCGCCGACGGCGATGACGATGCGTGTCGTCGCACTGTCGATGGCGAGGATCGTCGTGCGCCCGGCCTGACGCGGGCGGCCTTCGGCAGCGCCGGCGGCGTCGGCGGCGGGTTCCAGTCGCGGTCATCCCATCGCCTCGATATAGCGGCGCAGATCGGGCGAGCCCGCCCGGACCGTGATGGATCGGGCGTCGTCGCCGGTCCCGTCGATCACCACATCGACCCTGTCGGGCGGCAGAGCAGGACCCAGACGGTCCGGCCACTCGACAAGCGTGACGCCCTCCGATTGGCGGTCGTCGATGAGGCCGCCGGCGAGCGCGTCAGAGGCGTCGGCGAGCCGATAGAGGTCGATGTGGAAGAGCGGCAGGCGGCCCGCGTACTCGGCCATGAGGATGAAGGACGGCGACGTGATGGTCTCGGTCACGCCGAGGCCCGCGCCGAAGGCCTTCGCGAGGTGCGTCTTGCCCGCTCCGAGCTCACCCCACAGGCAGACGAGGTCGCCCGGGCGCGCGGCTGTCGCGAGCGCCCGGCCGAGCGATGCCGTCGAGTCCGGGTCCGGAGAGCGACGTTGACGTTCGAGCACGACCGCGGGAAGCATGAACTCCGAGCGTACCGGAAGGGGCCGGGGCGCGTCACTTCGCGAGTCGGAGACGGTCCGTTGCGCCGCGGGTCCCCGCCAGTCCGAGGACGGCGTCGGACGGCGCCGACCTCGCCACGCCTCAGTAGAAGCGTTCGAGGTCACCGAGCGCGACGGCGGCCGTAGTCCCGTCCGGGAGGCGGACCAAGCCCGCCTCGAGATGCACCCGGCCGGCGAACCGGCGCGGACCGAGTGCCTCGACGAGGCGGCCCTCGCGCCCGGTGAGCGGGCCAGACCGGATCCGCACCAGATCGGCAGGTGGCTCCGGGACAACGAGGTCCGGGTGGTCGAACACCAACGTCGGCGGATCGACGATGAGGGCCACCTCGCGTCCGGTCAAAGCGCCGAGAAGCGCGAGCACGGCGCCGGCGAGCGGACGGCGGGCGGCGCCATCGAGGATGAGGACCGCGAACGGCGGCAGCTTGTGCAGCGCAGATCGCTGCCGGGCCTCCGAGGCGAGGTAGTCGCGCCGCTCCTTGCTCGAGAGTCCGGCGACGACGATGCCGCGGATGCCCATGGCCCGGGCACGGGTCAGCGTCTCGGCGTCGACGCGCGATCCGACGACCAGGATCGAGCCGGCCGAGCCGACGTCGAGTCCTCCGGCCCGGAGCTCGCCGTCGGTGCCGGCCTGGAGCCGTCCCCGGGTCGGGCCGCCGAGGGCGACGATCCCGCGGATGCCCCGGCCCGCGGCCCGGATCGTGATACCCACCCCTGGCCGGACGTCGCGGACGATCCCGGCGAACGGCGTCTCGATCAGGTCGCCGACCTCGCCCGTCGCGATCCTCCATCGCCCGCGCCATTGGAAGACGTACTCGCCAGATTGCGGGCGCGTGCCGCCGCGCCGGATCGGACCGGTCCAGCGCCCGCCCGGGACCGCGTCAGCGCTCGCCGGGACCGCGTGCTCCTCCAGCCGAGCCTCGCGAAGTCGCTCCGCAAGCGGCGCACCGACAACCACCGAATCCCCGGCCGCGACCAACGGCCGGTCGCCCGCCGTCAGCCGGAAGAGCGCGTCGACGGGCGACGTGACCAGGCGGCGGGCCGGTACGAGCCGGAGATCGGCCGGTCGGGCGGGCATCAGTCGCCGGCTCCTGCGACGGCCATACGCCAGGATTCGAGCAGTTCGCCACGGAGGTCCGCCCGATCGGGCAGCCGAAGCGGGACGTCGCGCATGTCGAGCAGGAGACCGCCGAGGCCACCCGTGACGTCGATGGCGAAGTGGCGGCCGCGCCCGCCGAGCCGCACCGAGTCGCGGAAGTTGAACTCGGCGATCGCGGCCGTGCCCGGCGGCAGGTCGATCACGGCAAGGCCGCCGGGATCGAGGTCGACCCGGGTCGACCCCCTCGGAGCCGTGGATCGTGACCGCGCCCGCCGGGCGCCCCGGCCGCATGCCCGCCGGGGTAACCACGGTCCCCAGTGGGGCAAGGAGGTCGTCCGCGAGGTCGGCCACCATCACCCGTCGCTCATCCGATTCGGGGATCGCACCGAGCGGGCCCAGGAAGCGGGCGTGGTCGAGCGCGTACTGCGCAGCACCCGGCCGACGCAGGACGTCGACGAGGGCAAGGGCGACGACCGTGGCCGGCGCGACGGCCCACGCGCCGCCGGTCGCCACGACGAGGTCGGGCGGCGGGCGATCGCCCCACCCGGGCGTCGCCTCGGCAAGGCGGCCGAGGGCAGCCCGCGCCGCCGCCATCCGCAGACCGACGCCATCGCCGCTGGCGTCGGCCCACGGAGCGATCCGAAGCTCGCGCAGCCGGTCGCGCAGTCGATGCCGATCGGCACCCCACACGGACCAGCGGCCGACCCGTTCCACCACGGCGTCGTCGGGTTCCGCCGGCGCCAGTGCCGCTGCCGGGACGACGGCGACATCGGAACCGGACGTGCCATTCCCGGCCGCTGGCCAGGCGGCGATCCGGCTCCCGGCGTTGTAACCGATCTCGATCACGTCCACCCGCCGATCCAGGACCTCCGCCAGCGAGAGCGTGCTCGCTCCAAGCGCCCGGCGCGCGTCATTCGGCGGCATCGCAAGCTCGAGCAGCAGCTCGCCGAGCGCTCCGCCCTTCCCGCCACGAGCGGCGGCCGGTCCAAGGAGGATCTCGCCGCGACGGCCGGCCGGATCGCCGAACTGGGAGATCTGTTCGGACATCGCGCCCGCGAGGACGACCGTCACCTCCGGCCTGCGGAAGGCCGCAGCGGCGACGACGGAGGCGAGCTCACCGAGCCCGCGGCGCTCGTCGGAGGCGGCGGGTTGGCCGGCACCGACGAGGATCGCAGCCACGTCGGGTTCGAGCAGCAGGTTCGACATCGCCAGCGGGTCCATCGATTCGGTGCTCGCCGCGGTGGCGATCCAGCCCGAGCGAGACGCCGTCGCTACGAGCGCGGCGAGCGACCGTTCGGACGCCGCGACGACCGCGAGCCGCCGAGGCGGGTGACTCGCAACCTCCAGCCGCGGGATGTCGTGGACGGTGCGTGACGTGATCCCGAGGGCCTCGGCGAGGTCCGGGTCGACGCGGACTGCCCGTTCTGCGAGGACGGTCGCGATCGCGTCGGGATCAGCGCCGAACGGCAGCACCAGCGAGCCGACCAGCCGCCAGCGACCACGGACCCGTCCGATGAGTGCGGCGGCGATCGAGGCCGAGCCGGCGTCGAGGGCGAGGAAGGCTCTGGGTTCGCTCGTCACCGAGCCATGCTACCCGTGTCGCGACACCCGGGTCGCTGGGGTCGCAGTCAGTGGGTCAGCGGTGTGTCAGGCGTCCCACGTGATCTCGTCGTCCGTCTCCTCGAGCCGGGCGATGAGGAGCTCGATCCCAGTGTCGTCGGCGAGGATCTCGCTGGCCGAGGCAAGATCGCCGCCGAAGACGCCGCGCAGCACCGGGTCGAAGAACAGCATCGCGTTGGCACCGAGTGCGCGGTACGGCCGGCTCGCCTCGAGGAAGTGCACCGCCGGGGCGGTCAGCCCGCGCAGCTGGATCTCGCGGGCGACCTGCTCGACGAGCTCGTCGCGCTGCTCTTCGGTCGCTTCGTACGGGATGTTCACGCGGCCCCGCCTCCTATGTGCTGGGGCGACTCGTGGAGGGCGGCCGCGAACGCCTGATACGCGGCGGCGCCACGCAGAGCGAAGGTGACGTGCGTGATGGCCGGGCTCGCAACCAGCTCCTCGCGGACGGTGCGGACCGTGATCCGCGCCGCCTCCTCGAGCGGGAAGCCGCCGACGCCAGTGCCGAGCGCCGGGAACGCGATGCTGGTCGCACCGATCTCGCGGGCACGGGCCATCGCGCTGCGGACAGCCAATTCGATGACCGGCCCGCTGGTCCGCCGGTCGCGATCGAGCGAGACCGCATGGATCACGGCCCGGGCGGCAAGGGCGCCCGCGGGGGTCACCACAGCCCCGCCGAGTGGCACGGGCGCCTGGCGGACGGCGGCGAACTCGATCGCGTCGCCACCGGCACGCTTGAGCGCGCCACCGACGCCGGTAGCCATCCACAGGGAAAGATTGGCCGGGTTCACGATCGCGTCGACCTCCAGGTCGCAGATGTCCCCGTTCCAGAGTTCGATGGACGCCAACCTAACCCCTCCCCACGGTGAGGGTCCGCAGACCAACGGGGCCAGCGGCCGCATGGTACACCCGGGGTAGCCGCCGAGCCATCCCGGTGACGACCTCCCAGGTATTCGTGGTGCGCGCCCGCGCCACATCGAGCGCGGATATGCGTTCGCCGCCATCTTGCCCCATCAGCACGAACTCGTCCGACGCACCGACCGGCCGCCCGGGGACGTCGGTCACATCGGCCATCACGGCGTCCATCGCCACGTTGCCGACGAGCGGGACGCGACAGCCGCGGACGAGCGCCGACGCGCGATTGGACAACGCGCGCGACCACCCGTCGCCGTAGCCGACCGGCAGTGTCGCGATCCGGCTGACCCGGGTGGTCCGGTAGGTGGGGCCATAGCTGATGCCCCAGCCTTCTGGCAGGGTCGTGACGCGGACGGGTCGCGCGTAGAGCGCCATCGCCGGCCGAAGGCTCGAGGTGGGCTCGCGAGGCGCAGCCGGCTGGCCCGAGTCGTCCGGGACCAGCTCGTCCGGCACGATCCCATACAGCGCGAGCCCCGGACGCACGCCGTCGTACGCGATCACCCCGTCCGCCATCATGGCTGCGCTGGCGCCGGCGTGGCGTGGCGGGAGGTCGATGCCGGCCGCAGTGAGCGCGGCGACGGCAGTCTCGAAGCGGACGAGCTGGCCGGTCATGCTCGCGGCGTCCTCGGCCGCCTGGAAGTGGGTCCAGAGCCCGGCGAGTCGCAACGCAGGCGAAGCCGTGACGAGGCGGGCGGCCGCAACCAGGTCGCGATCGGCCACGAACCCGCCGCGCCCGAGGCCGGTCTCGACCTCGAGCTCGATCGCAAGCGGATCCGCTCCTGCGTTCGACGTCGCCGCTTCGCGGACCAGAGCGCGCGAGCGCGTCGAGGTCACCGGCCGCGACGGCGATGCCGGCTCCGCGCCAGCTCGCCTGCCCAGCCCGGCGGGCGGCGGGTACAGCACGAGGATGGGCAACCGGATCCCGCCCTCGCGAAGCTCCATCGCCTCATCGATCGTGGCCACGCAAAGGCCGTCGGCACCGGCCTCCTCCAGGGCCGCGGCGACCGGGACGGCGCCGTGCCCGTACGCGTCGGCCTTCACGACGGGCCGCACCGGCACGCCGGGCGCCATGTCGCGCAGAACGCCAAGGTTGTGCCGGATCGCGTCGAGATCGATCTCCAGCCAGGCCGTCCGGGGAAGGGGCGGGAGCCCGGCGGCCGCCAGGCGGTCCTCGATCGGGAGCCGTGCGTGGGACTCCGTCATCCTCGCCGGCCGGCGATCACCCGGCGCCTGGCTCGAGAACGTCGCGGAGCGCGGCATCGGTCGGAGCGGAGTCGGCCGGGCTATCCTCCGCCGGAGAACCATCGGCCGGTGCCTCGACGGGCGTGGGCTCCGCCGGCGTGAATTCGTCCGGCATCGGCTCGCCGACGGCAGCCTCCTCGGGAAGCGGCTCCCCGACCGCAGGCTCTTCCGGGCCGACATCGGGCTGCGGCGCCACAGGGGCCGGGACTCTCGCGAGCCGTGAACCCGAGCCGGCGCCCCGGAGCGCGTCGTTCGGTCGATGCCAGGAGTCGCTTGCGAGCGATCGCCAGCCCGTCCGGCAGGTCCGACGCGATCAATCCGGCGTCACCGAACCGCTCCCGCCCGGCCTCGCCGGCGACGCCGTGGAGGTACACGCCGAGCCTCGCTGCCGCGAACGGCGCCACGCCCTGGGCGAGGAACGAGCCGATCGCGCCGGCCAGGACATCGCCCGTCCCACCGGTGGCGAGCGCCGGGTTCTCGAACGGGGCGATCGCAGCCGTCCCATCGGGGGCGGCGACGATGGTGCGGGCGCCCTTGAGCACGACGACGCTGCCCCACGTTTGCGGCGGCCCGGACCGTAGCCGACAGCCGTCGCCTCGTCGTCATCGACGAGGTCGCCGTCCTCGTCGGGCGTCTCGCCGCTGCCGGCTCGCAAACGGGCGAACTCGCCAGGGTGCGGGGTGAGGACCGCCGGCCGCCGTTCGCCACTCCACCAGTCGTCCATCGTGGCCAGCGACCGAAGCGCCTCGGCATCGAGGACGATCGGAGCCACATCGGCCTCGCCGGACATCGGGAGCAGCAGCCGGACGAGCTCGGTCGTCGCGAGACCCGGCCGGAGCCCCGGGCCGACGACCAGCGCGTCGTGTTCGTGATCGAGGATGCGGGCCATCGCGGCCTCGGGGTCGACCTCCTCCACGTCGTCCTCGGGCAGCCCCATGGTCGTCGTCTCGGTCACCTTCGCCGCGAACAGCGGTTGCAGCGATTCGGGCACCGCCAGCGTGACGAGGCCGGCGCCGGTCCGGGCCGCTGCGCGGCACGCCAGGAGTGCCGCCCCCGAGTAGTCCATCGAGCCGGCGATGACCAGGAGGCGGCCGAAGGAGCCCTTGTGCCCCCGAGCCGGTCGCTGCGGGATCAGCGCTGCCACGACATCGTCGTCAAGACGCGTCGCGCCCTCAGGGAACGGGGTCTCGCCCGGGGTGGTCGAGGAGGGTCGGTCGGTGCTCCGGCGCCCGAAGCCAACCGGGCTGCGTTCAGGCATGGGACGGCTCCACCAGATCCGGCTCTGCGGCCGGGACGCCATCGTGGCCCGCGGCCGGACGGAGGCCACCCGACGACTCCGGTGCGCAGATCTCGATCGGCGTCCTCGCGGCCGCCCGGTGCATCGGCGGCGAGCCCGCGCCGCGCCGCCGGCCTCGGCCATCGTCCGCAGCCGCTCGATCCGGGCGAGGATCTGGCGCTCGCGGTCGTCGAGCCGCTCCTCGATGTCGGGCGGGAAGAGGAACCGGCCGCCAGCCGTCCGGACCCCGAACGCGATCGCGACCGCGTAGTCGGATTCGTGGGTGATCGAAACGGCGATCCGGTCCATGCCGAGCTGTGCTGCGCGACCCGCGGCACGGCCATGAAGCCGGACGGCCGGCTGGCCCGTCGGCAGGCGTTCGATCTCGATGTCGCGCCAGCCGATCCCCCGAACGCCGAGACCCAGCACCTTCGAGACGGCCTCCTTGGCCGCCCAGCGCCCGGCCATCGTTTCGGGCCGACCACGGACGTAGCGCCGTTCCGTTTCGGTCAGGACGCGATTCGAGAACCTCGGACCGAAACGCTCCAGCGCGGCGCGGATGCGGTCGACCTTGATGATGTCGATGCCGAGCTCGGTCGTGCCGGCCGGGACGAGACCCGGAGGGGCCGCCGGCCGGGCGTCGGTCATCGTGCTCTCCTACTCGACCGTGACGGACTTGGCGAGGTTGCGGGGCTGGTCGACATCGGTCCCGCGCGCCATCGCGACGTGATAGGCGAACAGCTGGAGCGGGATGATCGCGAGCACCGCGCTCAAGGCCTCGTGCGTGTCGGGAACCCAGCAGACGTCGTCGGCGAAGCGCTCGATCTGGGGATCGCCCTCGGTCGCGACGGCGATGACCCGCGCGTCGCGGGCCCGGCCTTCCATGACGTTGCTGATCAGCTTGTCGTAGACCGACGAGCGTGTCGCGACGGCGACCAGCGGGCACTCCGCATCGAGGAGCGAGATCGGCCCGTGCTTGAGCTCACCGGCGGCGTAGCCCTCGGCATGGACGTAGCTCACCTCCTTGAGCTTGAGCGCGCCTTCGAGGGCGGCCGGATAGCTCGCCCCGCGGCCGACGAACATGAACCCACGAGAGTTCACATAGCGGCGGGCGAGATCGGGCGTCGTCACCGCGGCCGCGGTCAGAGCACGAGCGGCCGCCGCCGGCAGCGCCCGAAGCGCGGACCCGAGGGCCAGCTCGTCGGCTGCGGGCAGGGTGCCGCGCGCCTTGGCGATGGCCGCAGCGAGGATCACGAGCGTCGTGACCTGGGTGACGAACGTCTTCGATGCGGCGACCGCGATCTCGGGGCCGGCCTGGAGGAACAGGACGGCGTCCGACTCCCGGGTGATGGCCGAACCTACGGTGTTGGTGACCGCGATCACCGGGCAGCCTCGCTCGCGTGCCAGCCGGGTCGGCGCGATCGTGTCCGCGGTCTCGCCGGACTGGGTCACGGCGATCACGAGGGTGTTCCCGTCCAGTGGCGGCGGGCTGTAGCGAAACTCCGATCCGATGTTCGCTCGAGCCGGCAGACCGGTCCAGTCCTGGAGCGCCGCCGCGCCGATCAGCGAGGCGTAGTACGCGGTGCCGCAGGCGATCAACTCGATGCGCGTGACGCTCCGGAGCATCTCGTCGAGGCCGGCAAGCTCCTCGACCGCGATCAGCCCCTCCTTGTTGACGCGTCCGGTGATCGACTGGCTGAGCGATTCGGGCTGCTCGTGGATCTCCTTGAGCATGAAGTGCTCGTAGCCGCCCTTCTCGGCGGCCTCGGGCGACCAGTCGATGGTCGTGACCGCCCGCTCACGGGGCACGCCGTTCACATCGGTGATCGTGACGCCCCACGGCCGAAGGTCGGCGACGTCGCCCTCCTCGAGAAAGACGATCTGATCGGTGTGGGCGAGGATCGCCGCAACGTCCGACGCCAGGAAGCTCTCGCCATCGGCGAGCCCCACGACGAGCGGGACGTCCTTGCGGGCACCGACGAGTCGGTCGACCTCGCCTCGGTGCATGACGACGATCGCGTAGGCACCCTCCATGCGCCGGAGCGCGTCGCGAACGGCGTCGGCAAGATCTCCGGCGTACGCCTCCTCGATCAGGTGGGCGATCGCCTCGGTGTCGGTCTCGGAGGTCAGTCGGTGGCCTCGTGCTTCCAGCCCGTCTCGCAGCTCCCGAAAGTTCTCGATGATCCCGTTGTGGATGACCGTGATCTCACCGGTGCAGTCCTGGTGCGGGTGGGCGTTGAGATCGTTCGGCCGGCCGTGCGTCGCCCAGCGGGTGTGGGCGAGGCCGATCGCGGCATGTGGCGTCCGGTCCGCGATCGCGGTCTGCAGGTTGGCCAGCTTCCCGGCTCGTTTCTCGACGAACAGGTCTCCGGCGTCGTCGACCAGCGCGATGCCGGCCGAGTCATAGCCCCGGTATTCCAGCCGTTTCAGTCCCTCGATGAGGATGGGGCCGGCCTCCCGGGGACCCGTATAGCCGACGATGCCGCACATACGATCGATCTCCGTTCAGTCTTCGGACGGATGCGGTGTGCGCCTCGACCTTTCGGAGGGCGGAGGCGACGCTCTGCGAGCCATCCGCCCGAGGATGGCGACGCTCCCGCTAGCCATCCTCCCGAGGACTCACCGCGGCTAGTTTAGACGCTCTCCCGCCAGGGCCGCGAGCGAGTCGGCCAATTCGAGGACGAGGCCGTCGTCGGGACCCTCCACCATCACCCGCAGCGCCGGTTCCGTGCCCGAGGGGCGGACCAGCACGCGGCCATTGCCGCCCAGCCGTCTCGTGGCCTCCGCGATCGCCCGCTGCAGCGTCGGATCGCCCTCCCACTGGTCCTTGTGCCGCGCCTTCACGGCGCGCTGTTGCTGCGGCAGCATCGGGATGGCGGCGGCCAGCTCGGCGAGGCTCGAGCCTCGGCGGCACATGACCCGAAGGACCTCGAGGGCCGTCACGATGCCATCGCCCGAGGTCGTGTGCTCGAGGACGATGACATGGCCGCTCTTCTCGCCACCGAGGACCGCCCCCGTCACCTGCATCCCCTCGAGGATGTACTTGTCACCCACGGGCGTGCGAACGAGGTGACCGCCGGCCCCCTCGACGACCGCGCCGAGGCCGCCGTTGGACAGCACCGACACGACGAGTCCGCCGCCGTTCAGCTGGCCGCGCTCGAGGCGGTCCAGGGCGAGGATCCCCAGGACCTGGTCGCCGTCGACCACGCGCCCCTCGGCGTCGACGGCGATCAGCCGGTCGGCGTCGCCATCGAGGGCGAACCCCGCATCGGCCCCGGCTGCGACGACCGCCTTCGGCGAGCGACGCGGGCGCCGTCGCCCCGGAACGGACGTTGATGTTCGTGCCGTCGGGTTCGGCATGGATCACGTCGAGCCGGGCGCCGGTCGCGGCGAGGATCTTCGGCCCGACCGCGAACCCGGACCCGTTCGCGGCGTCGAGGACGAGGTGCAGCGGGGCCGCGTCGATCGACTCCGCCAAAGCCGATCCGATGGGCGAGGTAGTCGTCGAGCCGCGGGCCCGCGTCGACCATCCGGCCGAGCGCCGCGTTCGATGGTCCGACGAGCTCCTCGGTCCGCCAGATCAGCTGCTCGAGGTCGTCCTCGATCGTGTCGTCGAGCTTCAGGCCCTTGCTGTCGAGGACCTTGAGCCCGTTGTCGTCGGCCGGATTGTGCGAGGCGGAGACCATGATCCCCGCGGCGAAAGGGCCATGGCCGGCCAGGTACGCGAGTGCCGGCGTCGGAACGACGCCGACGAGGTGGACGTCGACGCCGAGGCTGGTGGCACCGGCAGCGATGGCTGCCACGAACATGTCGCCCGAGCGCCGGGTGTCCTGACCGACGACGATCGCGCCGCCTCGCCCGGCCAGGCGATGCGCGACCGCGCGGCCGAGGCCATAGGCGACCGTGGGCTTGAGATCGAGGTTCGCGATGCCGCGGATCCCGTCCGTGCCGAAGAGGCGGGGCATCGGTCAGCGTCTCGCCGGGGAGGCTGACGGCGTCGTGCTCGCCGGACGGGAGCGGGCTCGTGGAGGCGCCCGGACTCGGCGACGTGATCGGGGGACCGGTGATGGTCACCTTGCACGGTCGGAGGGCTCGCCAAGACGAGCGTAGTCGTGGGCGGCAGGTTCGCCGGAGCGGTGACCGCCACATCGGTGACCCCTGGACCGAGCCCTGTGACGTCAAGCTCCGCCACGATCGTTGCGCCCGACAACCGATCGAGGCCGGCGGTCGAGCCGCCGATCGTCAGCTTCACCTCATTCACCTCGAAGTCGTAAGTCAGGTCGGATCTGCGTACCGACGAGCCGCAGGCCCGCGTCGAAGGTTCGGGTCGACGTGACCGGCCGCAGCGCTGATCTCGACCACCACCTCCTCGTCGCCGACCGGAAGGATTCCCGTCGGGAGGTCGAGCTTTACCGGCTGGCTCAGCTCGCGCGAGGCACCGGTCACCGGAGACCGGGCAGCGTGTTCACGAGGCTCATGCTAGCCAGCTGGTCGAGGTCGCCCTGAACCGTTGACGACCTCCGGCTTGACCGTGATCGACGCGATCTCGAAGCCGGCGGCTGGTGTGCCGGTGACCACGGGATTGCACGGGCAGCGTCTTGTTGTCGCTTGTCATCGAATACGGGGATCGTCACGTGCGCCGTGGACGGATCGAGATCGACCGGACTGACGGCGTTGCCGTTGCCATCGATCGGAGTGAGCTCGAACTCCTCGTCGATATCGATGCCGTCGGTGCCGATCTGGACGTCGGCGCGGGCCCACACCACCTGGCTGACGATCGACGCCGCGCCCGATGCAGTGACGTCGGTCGGCGCCACCGTGGTCGGCCCCAGCTCGAGACCAGACGGCGGCGGGCCCAGGTCGACCTTGACCGGGACCCGCCGGGTCACGAGCTTGTCGAGCTGGACCGTCGCGAACGCAGGCTCGAAGCTGAGGACACGGACCCGGCCGTCCGGAGAATCGACCTCGATCCGCACGCTTGACACATCGCCGGTCGCCGGGACGTCGGTCAGGTCGACGGTCGCCCGAAACGTGCTCGTCGCGACCGGGACATTGGGAGCCGCGTAGTACCGGACGAGGATCACCGGATCGGGCCTTGTCAGCAGGACGGTCCCGGTGGGCTGGTTCTCGACCCGTGACGGGAATCACGCCGGAGAACGCCTGCGTGTTCTGCGAAACGGCCAGACCGCCGTACATCAACGTGGCGAGTCCGACGGCTGCGAGCTTGAGCGGCCAGTTGTGGACGATCCGGCCGAGGATTCGCCTCACCGCGGCGCCCGGAGACCGATCGTGGTGATCGGTTCACCGTCGAGCGCGGCCGTTGACGCCTTTGGCAGTGGCGTCGCCTCGACAGGGCGGTCGGCATGTCCGGTCCCGTCCATCGGCTCGGACACGGCTCGCGGGCCGGCGGCGGCCCCATCAGACGCCGAGCCGGCGGCCACGGGATCGGGCAGGAGATCGTTCTCTCGGTCGTCGTCTGGTTTGGAAGATCCGCTCGCTCGTGCATCGGTGCCGGGGTCGGCGGGCAGGCGGGGGTGGACGGCATCATCGGGGCCGGCCGTGCTCGGGTCCGGAGCCAGCGGTGACCGCCGCGCCCGGGGTGGTCGCGGCCTCTACGCGCGCGGGCGTCCTCGCTTCGATCACGGGGGCGGTGTTCGCGCTCGAACCGGCAGCCGCCACGGCAGCCGGCGTTGCCACAGCGCTCGCATCGGACCTGCCGACGAACCGGCCGATCTCGCGAATCCTCGGAGACCCGCGACGGCGCCACCGGTCTTCTCCACCGGTCCGCCAGTTCCAGGCTGTCCTGCGCCCGCCCGCCGGATCGAGCAGGCCCTGGATCGCTCGGGCGAGCCCGCCCTCCGTGAGATTGCGGACGATCCTCGCCCGCTCCACGAGGCTGATCTGGCCGTTCTCCTCGGAGACGACGACCACGACCGCATCCGTCTGTTCGGTGATGCCAAGCGCCGCCCGATGGCGGGTCCCGAACCGCTCGGTATGGATCGACGTCTCGGCGAGCGGCAGCAGCGCACCGGCCGCGACGATCCGGTCTTCCCGGATGATGACCGCGCCGTCGTGAAGTGGCGAGCGCGGCATGAATATCGTCCGGAGCAGGTCGGCCGAGACGTCGGCGTGGACCATGACCCCGGTCTCGGCAACCTCCTCGAGACCGGTCTCGCGTTCGAGGACCATGAGGGCGCCCTGGCCATCGGCCGACAGTCCGGCCGCAGCGCGAGCGACCTCGGTCGACACATGGACCGCGGCCCGTGCCTCGGCTGGCGACAGCAGCCAGCCGAACGACCCGACCCGGCCGATCCGTTCGAGCGCGCGGCGGAGCTCGGGCTGGAAGACGACGACGAGGGCGAACAAACCGACGACGGCACCTGCCTGGAGGATCTGGGTGAGCAAGCGAAGATCGAACGCGACGGCGAGCGCGTACACGAGGACGAGCACGCTCACGCCGATCACCAGGCGGACTGCGCGCGTCCCGCGGATCAGGCTGAACAGCCAGTAGATCAGGAGCGCGGTTATCCCGATGTCGACGATCGTCGTCAGGCGGACCTGGTCGAGGATCGAGCCGAGGAGCTGGGACATCCTTTGACGAGTGTAGCATCGTGATCGTGACCGACCCGACGCGTCGGAACCTTCTGGGGCACCGGGTCAACGCCACTTCGCGACCGCTTAAGTGGCGGCCAGGCAGGGCATCAGGAGGCGGTCTGGCGAGTCGTCAGCCGAGACCGCCCGCGCACTCCGAGTCCTCAGGCGGGGACCGCCGCGGCGTGGCGAGTCGTCAGGCGCAGACGGCGGCGAGCCGGGGCTCGTCCGCAAAGCGACTTGCCGCGAGCGAGCAGAATTCGTGTCCGGGTCGCGCCGTCTCCGGTGAGCATCGCCAGACGGCCGAGCAGGACCAGCTTGTCGGCTGCGGGTCCGGGCCAGCCGCGATCGAGATACAGCTCCGCAAGGGCGAGATGGATGTCGGGGTCGGATGGCGCGATCGCGAGCGCCTGGTAGCAGACGTCCATCGCGGCGTGGTACTGACCGACCGCGCGGTGGGCAGCCGCGGCCACAAGTGCTCGCGCGCGGGCCTCATCGAGGTCCCCGGCTTCGAGAGCTGTCTCGACCGCGAGCGTCAGGAGCACTGGATCGGGTGGCGGTGGAGGAGGAGGTCCAGGCTCTCCGCCGCCAGCGGCGGCCCCGTCGTCCGCGGCCGTCGATCCGCCCGGCACGGCACGCGCCGCGCCCGTGCCCTCGAGCACCTCGCGAGCCTTCGTCGAGTGCGTCTGTCGCGGCCGCATCGCCCGTCGCGGCCGTGGCCGCGAGCCTGCGGACGAGGCTTTCGAGCCCGCGTCGTCGGCCGCGGGACTCGGCGAGCTCCAACGCCCGTCGGGCGACGTCGCAGGCATCGGCAAGCCGACCATCTCGGTCGAGGATGACCGCGAGGCGATCGAGCGTCTCGGCTGCCTCGGCCCGCCGTCCGGACGCGGCCAGCACATCGGCCCGCCCGCGCATGGCGGCTTCGTCGGTCGGGGCACGGTCCAGCGCTGCGGCATACGCGGCCAGCGCCTCGTCGCGTTCCCCGAGGCGGGCGAGGACGCCGCCGAGGCCGACGTGCGGCAGCGGTCGATCGGGGGCGATCCCGGCGGCTTCGCGATACGCCGCTGCCGCGAGGTCGAGCTCGCCGCGCACGGCGGCGACGTGCCCGCGGCGGAGGGCGTCCTTGTACTGCTCGAACAGCTCTTGGCTCATCGAGCGTCGAGTCCCTCGATCAGCCCGACAAGGAGGGCCTTCTGCACGTGCAGGCGATTCTCGGATTGCTCCCAGATGAGGCTGCGCGGGCCGTCCATGACCGCCGACGTGATCTCCTCGCCTCGGTGGGCCGGCAGACAGTGCATCGCAACGACGTCACCCCCGGCCGCGTCGAGCAGCGCGTCATCGACCTGGAAGCCGGCGAACGCGTCGCGACGAGCCTCCGCCTCGGCCTCCTGGCCCATGGATGTCCAGGCATCGGTGTAGACCACCGCGGCGCCTCGAACCGCTTCGACCGGATCGGTACCGAAGGACAGCCGGCCCCCTGACGCCTCTGCCAGCGCCGTGGCCCGATCCACGATGCGCGCGTTCGGCGCATAGCCCGTTGGGTGTGCCAGCCGGATCTCCATCCCGAACGCCGCTCCGAGGAGCGCCAGCGAGTGGTACACGTTGTTGCCGTCGCCGACGAAGGCCACCGGCAGACCTCGGAGGTCGCCGAATCGCTCCTGCATCGTGAACACGTCGGCGAGGGCCTGGCACGGATGCTCTCGGAGGGTCAGGCCGTTGATGACGGGAACGCCGGCCTGCGCCGCGAGTTCGACGGCGACCTCGTGTGGTCCGGTCCTGACGACGATCGCGTCGACGAACCGCTCGAGGTTCCGCGCGACATCCCGCACCGTCTCGCGGGCGCCCAGGACCACGTCGTTCGTGAGATAGAGGGCGTGGCCGCCGAGCTGCGCCATCCCAGATTCGAAGGTCACCCGAGTCCGCAGGCTCGGCCGCTGGAAGAGCATCGCCAGCGTTCGCCCCGCGAGCGGCACCGCGGCATGACGCCTCGTCTCACGGAACTCGGCCTTCAAAGTGGCTGCCGCCCCGAAGAGGAGCCCGACCTCGTCAGCCGACAGATCCGCAACGCTCAACAGATCCCGCCCGCGCAACGACCCCCCAACCCCCACCGAACCGTGCGAGGCAACGTCAGTCACGCGAACCGCCCAAACGAGCGACCATCGAAGGCGCCGGCATCAGAAAGGACGAGCGCACCATCCGACCAAGATAGGTCATACGAGGCGCCGCCCTGGGGCGTTCAGGCGAAGGCGACGGCGAGCACGTGAACGAGCGCATCGAACGACTACGAGGTGTCGGCCGAGGCGTCACGCTGGGGCGCCGAGGCGAAGGCGCCGGCAAGGTGTCCTCGGAGGATCGAGGCGACGCTCCCGCGAGCCATCGATCCGACGATTGCGTGAGTGAGCGCGCGCAGTCCGGCAACGAACGCATGCGCGTTCCCAGCCGGCGCCGTTGACTAACGCTTGGTGTACTGAGGGGCCTTCCGAGCTCTCTTCAGCCCGTACTTCTTGCGTTCCTTCATCCGCGGATCCCGCGTGAGCAGCCCCGCCTGGCGAAGCGGCAAGCGATGGCCGTCTGGATCGAGTTCCAGCAGCGCGCGCGAGATCCCGTGACGGATCGCTCCAGCCTGACCCGTGACGCCGCCGCCCTCGACCTTGATCATCGCGTTGAAGCGGCCTTCGGTGCCGGTCACGCGGAACGGCATGCGGAGCTCGGCGTCGTGGACCGCGTTGCCGAAGTGCTCCTCGATCGTGCGGCCGTTGACGATGATCTCGCCCTCACCCGGCAGGAGCCGGACGCGGGCGATGGCCGTCTTGCGACGACCGGTTCCGGAGTAGAAGGCTTGGACTGCCATATTGATGAGCTCCTCGTCAGGCGAGCGGCTCAGGCCGCTGGGCCTGATGCGGATGGTCGTTTCCGGCATAGATCTTCAGCTTGCGCAGCTGCTGGGCGCCGAGGCGGTTGTGCGGCAGCATCCCCTTGACGGCTCGGCGGATGACCTCCTCGGGCCGGCGCTCCAACAGGTGACCGAGCGTCTCCTGCTTGAAGCCCTGGGGGTAGCCGCTGTGGCGGCTGTAGAGCTTGGTCTCGAGCTTGTTGCGAGTCACCGCGATGTGCGAGGCGTTGAGCACGATCACGTGATCGCCGGTGTCGAGGCTCGGCTGGTAGGTCGGCTTGTGCTTGCCCTCGAGGACGCGCGCGATGCGCGAGGCAAGGCGGCCGAGCGTCTCGTCCGACGCATCGACGACGTACCAGCGTCGGTCGATCTCGCCCTCACGGACCGAATAGGTCTTCGCGTTCATCGTTCCTCGTGTTCTCCGTTCCGTCCACCGGTCCGCCGCCCGAAGGCGACGCGCCGGAGACATAGCCCCTTCGCCGGGGCCGCTGCCCCATCGAAGGCCGGGCCGGGACCGGCGAGTGCCGCCCCGACTGCTGTCTCATCCATCTTGCCTAGACCGACCTCCACGAGGCCGGCCACCATCCGGCGGACCATCCCGCGCAGGAAGGCGTCGGCCCGGACGTCGATCGTCACGGTCCGGCCCTCCCGCCTGACCCGGACCGCCATGACGGTCCGGACCGACGTTCGGCCCGCTGCCCCGAAGGAGCTGAAGTCGTGTCGGCCGATGAAGGCTGACCCGGCCCGCGCCATCGCGGCGGTGTCGAGTGGGACCCGCACCCCGAGCGCGGTGCGCTCGCGAAGCGGGCTTCGCGGCCCGTTCCACACGGTGTAGCGGTACTCCCGGTACCGCGCCGCATAACGGGGATCGAACCCGGCCGCCGCGACCCGAAGGTCGCGAACCGCGACATCTGCTGGAAGCAGTGCGTCGAGCGCCCGCTCCAGCTCCGGCCCGGCAAGCCGGCCGCCGTAGGTGAATGCGATCACCTGGCCACTGGCATGCACGCCGGCGTCCGTCCGGCCGGCCCCGTCGATCCGCTCGGTCGCTGCACCATCAAGGCGAGCGAGGGCGGTCTCGAGGACCCCCTGGACCGTCCGTTTCCCAGGATTGACCTGGAACCCAGCAAAGTCCGTCCCGTCATATTCGACCCGAGCGCGATAGCGAACGGGGACGCCGCTCTCGAGCGCCTGCTGTAGTACGAAGCCGCCGCTCAGCCGAGCTCAGCGGCGGTCTTCTTCATACGAGTTCTATTTGGACGATCTCTGCTGCGTCGCCACGCCTTTGGCCGAGGTGGACGATGCGGGTGAAGCCCGATGTCCGGTCGGCGTACTTGGGGGCGATCTCGTCGAACAGCTTGTTGACGACGAGCGGCTCGTTGGGGAACTGGGCAACCACCGCGCGACGTGCCGTCAGGTCACCGCGCTTGGCGAGCGTGATGACCTTCTCGACCCGGCCGCTGATCTCCTTGGCCTTCGCCTCGGTGGTCTTCACCCGCTCGTAGCGGATGACCGAGACCGTCAGGTTCTTGAACAGGCTGATCCGCGGTCCCTGCTTGCGGCTGAGCTTCCGGCCGCCGATGCGATGGGCCATCGATCAGGCCTCCGCCTCGTCCTCGAACGGCTCGTCGTCGTCTTCGACGTCGTCAACGTCATCAACGTCCGCCAGGCCATCCAATTCGGTCTCGGGAACCATGAAGCCGCGCATCCGGAGACGTTCCTTCATCTCGTCGAGCGACTTCTTGCCGAAGTTGCGCATCCGCAGGAGGTCGTCGTCCTTCAGCTGGAGGAGCTGGCCGACCTTCACGATGTTGTTGCGCTTCAGCGAGTTGTAGGCCCGCATCGGGAGGTCGAGCTCCTCGATCGGCATGTCCAGCATGTTCGCGGGCAGCGCGGCCGCGCCCGTGACCGCAGCCGGCGGCGTCGCGGCCATCCCGATCGTCACGAACGGGCGGAACTGGTTGACGAGGATGTCGGCGGACCGGCTCAGCGCCTCTTCGGGCGAGATCGTCCCGTCGGTCTCGATCTCGATCGTGAGCTTGTCGTAGTTGGTCATCTGACCAACGCGCATGCTCTCGACCCAGTAGTTGATCTTGCGGACCGGGGTGAAGATCGCGTCCACCGCGATGACGCCGATCGGGAGTGCCTCGGCGCGCTCGGCGCCCAGGTAGCCGATCCCCTTCTCGACCGTGAGGTCCATCTCGATCGTCACGTCGTCCGTGTCGAGGGTCATCAGGACGAGGTCCGGATTGACGATCTCGACATCGGCCAATTCGGCGATATCGGCCGCGGTCACCGAGCCCGCCCCGCTCTTGATGAGCCGGAGCTGGACCGGGTGCGACGCATAGCTCTTGAGGCGGAGCTTCTTGACGTTCAGGACGATCTGGGTGACGTCTTCCTTGACGCCGGGGATCGTCGAGAACTCCTGGTAGACGTCTCGGATCTGGATGCTCGTCACCGCCGCCCCCTCGAGCGACGAGAGGAGGACGCGCCGGAGGGCGTTGCCGAGGGTGACGCCGTAGCCGGCCTGGAGGGGACCCGCCTCGTACTTGGCGTACGTGCCGGCTTCCTCGACAGGCTCGATCTGCGGGCTCTCGAGTTCGATCATGTGGTTGGCTTACCTCGAGTAGTACTCGACCACGAGCTGCTCGTTGAGATCGAGCGGCATCTGGTCGCGGGATGGCGGTGCGACGATCGACCCCGTCAGGCTCGCGGGATCCACTGTCAGCCATTCGGGCGTCTGGTGGGACCGGAGGGTCTCCTTGGCGATCTTGAAGGGCTCGCGGGCGCGATGGGTCTCGCGGACCTCGACCCGGTCACCGGGGCGGAGCTGATACGACGCGATGTTGGTGGGCCGGCCGTTGACCGAGAAGTGACCGTGCGCGACGAAGTGGCGGGCCTGGGGTCGCGAGCTCGCGATGCCCATCCGGTACACGACGTTGTCGAGTCGAAGCTCGAGCGAGCGCAGCAGGTTCTCGCCGGTGACGCCCGGGTGATTCTCGGCGTCGACGAAGTAGTTGCGGAACTGGCGCTCGAGGACGCCGTACGTGCGGCGGACCTTCTGCTTCTCGCGCAGCTGCAGGCCGTACTCACCGACCTTGCGGCGGCGGACGCCGTGCTGACCGGGAGGCGTCGGACGGCGCTCGAACGAGCACTTCTTGGTGTAGCAGCGCGTCCCCTTGAGGAAGAGCTTGGCGCCCTCCCGCCGGCAGAGACGGCAGACGGATTCGGTGTAGCGGGCCATGGATCCTCGGCGTTCCTAGACGCGGCGCCGCTTGGGCGGGCGGCAACCGTTGTGGGGGATGGGCGTGACGTCGGTGATGGCGCTGACCTCGAGGCCGGCGGCCTGGAGCGACCGGATAGCCTGCTCGCGGCCGGCACCCGGGCCCTTCACGTAGACCTCGACCTGGCGCATCCCGTGCTCCATGGCCCGCTTCGCGGCGCCATCAGCCGAGAGGGCGGCGGCGTACGGCGTGCTCTTGCGGGAGCCCTTGAAGCCGGCGACGCCGGCAGAGCCCCAGCTGATGACCGCGCCGTTGAGGTCCGTGATCGTGATGATCGTGTTGTTGAACGTGGCCTGGATGTGAACGTGCCCCTGGGGGACGTTCTTCTTCTCACGCCGACGTGTCTTGACCGCTCGCTTGCGTTCCGCCATGCCTGGTCAGTCCCTCGTTACTTCTTGCGCCGGACGCCGACCGTCTTCTTCGGTCCGCGACGCTGGCGAGCGTTCGTCTTGGTGCGCTGGCCTCGCACAGGCAGGTTCCGCCTGTGGCGGACACCCCGATACGAGCCGATCTCGATGAGACGCTTGATGTTGAGCGCCACCTCGCGGCGGAGGTCGCCCTCGACCTTGTAGCGCCGGTCGATGACCTCGCGGAGCCGGTTGACCTGATCTTCGGTCAGGTCCCGGACGCGCGTGTCGGGATTGATGTTCGTCTGGGCGAGGATCTTCTGGCTGGTGGGCAGCCCGATCCCGAAGACGTAGGTGAGGGCGACTTCGACGCGCTTCTCGCGCGGGATGTCGACGCCGGCGATTCGGGCCATCGGTTACCCCTGCCGCTGCTTGTGCTTGGGATTGGTGCAGATGACCATCACGGTGCCGTGGCGACGGATGACCTTGCAGTTGTCGCAGCGCGCCTTGACGGAAGCTCTGACTTTCAACGGATCCTCGATCGTGTGATTGCTTCGGGACTGGTTTAACGGAGTCGATAGGTGATCCGGCCGCGAGTCAGGTCGTACGGCGACAACTCGACACGGACACGGTCACCGGGCAGGATCCGGATGAAGTTCATCCGCAGCTTGCCACTGATGTGAGCGAGAACCCGGTGGCCGTTCTCCAGCTCGACCGCGAACATGGTGTTGGGGAGCGGCTCGATGACCGTTCCCTCGACTTCGATCGCGTCTCGCTTTGCCACAGGTGCTCTTGCTTCCCTTTCTCACGCGCAGCGTCCACCCAGGGAGGGGGGACACACGAACGCGCAGCATATCAAAGTCGAGGCTTTTCGGCAAGCCTGACCATCCATTCAGGCCACCGTCAGGATCTGCGGACCATCGTCGGTGATGGCGATCGAATGCTCGAAATGGGCCGCCAGCGACCCGTCCTTCGTCACGACCGTCCAGTCGTCGGGCAGGATCCGCGTGTCGAAGCCGCCGAGCGTGAACATCGGCTCGATGGCGAGGCAGAGGCCTGGCTCGAGCTTGCGCCCGGCGCGGCCGGTCCGGAAGTTCGGGACCTGCGGCTCTTCGTGCATCGCGGTGCCGATCCCGTGGCCGACGAACTGGCGGATGACGCCGAGACCGGCTTCCGCGGCGACCGACTCGACGGCCAGCGAGATGTCCTCGATATGGTTTCCGGGCACCGCGGCCGCGATGCCCGCGAGCATGGCCCGCTCTGTTCGCTCGATGAGGTCCGCGACCTCGGCGGGTGGGTCGCCGACGTAGAACGTCCGGGCCCCGTCGCCGTGCCAGCCGTCGAGGATCGCGCCGGCGTCGACCGAGACGATCTGGCCTTCACGGATGGTCCGGTCGCCCGGGATGCCGTGGACGATCTCGTCGTCGATCGAGATGCAGACGCTGGCAGGAAACGGTCGGTCCGGATTGATCCCGGGGTAGCCCTTGAACGAGGGGATCGCACCGGCCGCCCGGATGTGGGCCTCGGCGATGGCATCGAGGTGGGCCGTGGACACGCCGGGGCGCATCTCGGCCTCGATGAGATCAAGGACCTCGCCGACGAGCCGGCCTGCACTGCGCATCTTCTCGATCTCGGCGCGCGACTTGCGGGTGACCATGTCAGGCGGCCCCGACCGCGTCGTCCGTGAGGGCGGCGAGCAGATCGTCCGCGACGTCCTCGATCGGGCCGACGCCGTTGACGGTCCGCAGGGCGCCGGTCCGCCGGTAGTGGTCGACCACCTCGGCGAGGGCGTCGAGCTGCACGGCCAGCCGGGTCCGGATCGCGTCTGCCTCGTCGTCGACCCGCTGGATCAGCTCGGAGCCATCGATGTCACAGCGGCCCGGCTGCTTCGGCGGGTTCGTGTGCTCGTTGTAGACGTGGCCCGCCGCGGCACAGATCCAGCGCCCGGACATCCGGAGCACCAACTGGTCTGGCGGGACCTCGATATAGGGCGCGCGGTCGACCCGGCTGCCGCGCTCGGCCAGTGCGACGTCGAGAGCCGCGGCCTGGGCGGCGTTCCGCGGAAACCCGTCGAGGATGGCGCCCGACTTGGCGTCGTCGGCTTCGAGCCGGGCGAGAAGCATCCGGATCGTGATGTCGTCGGGCACGAGGTGGCCGCGCTCCATGTAGCGTCGCGCCTCGAGACCGATCGGCGATCCGTCGCGAACCGCCGATCTGAACAGGTCTCCGGTCGAGACATGGGGGACACCAAGACGCTTCGTCAGGATGCCCGCCTGCGTCCCCTTGCCGGCGCCCGGCCCCCCAAGAAGGACCACCACGGTCACGCGACGGCCGCTGCGACGGCCGATGTCATCGGATGAAGCCTTCGTAGTTGCGCATCATCAGCTGCGCTTCGATCTGCTTCATGGTTTCGACCACGACCGACACGACGATCAGCAGGCTCGTACCGCCCAGGCCAAGGGTCGCGAGATCCGGGACGGCCAACGAGAGGACCGCTGGCGACACCGCCACGATCGCGAGGAAGAGTGCGCCGGCGAAGGTGATCCGCGACACGACTCGGGCCAGGTAGTCCTGGGTCGGGCGGCCCGGACGGATGCCCGGGATGAACCCGCCGTTCTTGCGCAGCTGTTCCGCGGTCTCGTCAGGTTTGAACGTGAAGGCGGTATAGAAGTACGTGAAGCCGATGGTCAGGAAGAAGTACATGAGGATGTAGATCGGCGAGCGCGGATTGAAGAACGCGGCGACCGCCTCGGCGACGCTCTTGACGATCGGGATCTCGGAGGTCGAGAAGTAGAGCGCCAGCTGCTCGGGGAAGAGCAGGATGCTCACCGCGAAGATGATCGGGATGACACCGGCCTGGTTGACGCGCAACGGCAGGAACGTCTGACCGCCCGAATACATCCTCCGGCCGCGGACCCGGCTCGCGTACTGGATCGGGATGCGGCGCTGGCCTTCCTGGATGTAGATGATCACCGCCACCGCAGCGATCGCGACGAGTCCGAACCCGATGAGCAGCGTCAGGTTCGGGTTGAGCCGGAACGCGTTGAGCGCACCAGGCGCGCGACTGACGATGCCCGCGAAGATGATGAAGCTGATGCCGTTGCCGATGCCGCGCTCGGTGATGAGCTCGCCGATCCACATCAGCGCGACGGCGCCGGCCGTCAGGGTGACGATCTGGGTGATGGTCTCGAAGCTCGCCAGGTCGAACCGCCCGGTCAGCACGCCCTGCGAGTTGAGGAGCGCCAGGAACCCGTAGGCCTGGAGCATCGCCATCGGGACGGTGAGATAGCGGGTGTACTGGTTGATCTTGTTGCGGCCGTACTCACCCTCGCGGCTCAGCGCCTGGAGCGAGGGCACGACGCCCTGCATCAGCTGCATGATGATCGAGGCGTTGATGTACGGGTTCATGCCCAGGGCGACGATCGAGAAGTGCGATAGGCCGCCGCCCGAGAAGAGGTCCAGCAGGCCGACGAGGGCGCTGCCGGCCACGAAGTCCGCCAGCTGCGCCCGGTCGATGCCGGGGACCGGCACCGACGCGAGCAACCGGAAGACGATCAGCAGCGCGAGGACATAGAGGATCCGGCGCCGGATGTCGGGCGCGCGAAACGCATTGAGGAGCGATTCGAACACGGGTCAGGCGTCGCCGGACGGGGCGTCGGTCGCGTCGGCCTCTGCCGAACCCTCCTGGTCGTCAGTCTCTGCGCCGGCGTCCGGCACGTTCTCGGCGTCATCGTCGGCCGGCGCGGCCGCTTCGGCCGCTTCGACCTCTTCGGCAGCTTCGGGCTGCACCGCTTCTTCGACCTCTTCGGTCTCATCGGCGGCCGGCGCTTCTTCAGCAGGAGCCGTCGTCGTCGCCGACGCCGGGGCGACGTCCTCGGTCGTCGGCTCGACGCCGAGCGCCGGCAACGATGTCGTCGGAACCTCGAGCACGCTGACGGTCCCACCGGCAGCTTCGATCTTCTGGCGAGCCGATGCCGTGAAGGCGTCGGCGACGACGAACAGCGGCGTCGACAGGTCGCCGGCGCCAAGGATCTTGAGCGGCTTGTTCAGTGTCCGCACGAGCCCGACGGCGCGCAGGATGTCCTGGTTGACGGTGACCGGGGCCGCCTTGGTGCCGTGCCCGGTCCCGCCCTCGGTCTCGAAGCCGCCGCGCTCGGCGATGGCCTCGATCGCACCGACGTTGACGACCTCGTACACGACCTTGAAGCGGTTCTTGAAGCCACGCAGCTTCGGGATGCGCTGATGAAGCGGCGTCTGGCCGCCCTCGAACCAGGGCGCGATCGAACCGCCGGCCCGGGCCTTCTGGCCCTTGGTGCCGCGGCCGGCTGTCTTGCCCTTGCCGGCCGCGATGCCGCGGCCGACCCTGGTGCGAGGCTTGCGCGAGCCCTCGGCGGGCTGCAGGTCGTGGAGTTTCATGCCTTCTCCCCGGCGTCGGTCTCGGTGATCTCCTCGACGCTGACGAGGAACCGGACCTGACGGACCATCCCGCGGGTGGCGGGGTTATCGGTCACGACGCTGGTGCTGCCGATCCCATGCAGCCCGAGGGCGCGAACGGTTGCCCGGTTCCGCGCGATGTGGCTGATGGTGCTCTTCACCTGGGTGACCTTGAGCTTAGCGGCCACCCGACACCTCCCCGACGGCGGCGGGCGCCGGCTGCCCGGCGATCCGGCTGGTCAGCTTGATGCCGCGGCGGGCGCCCAGCTCCTCGGCCGAGTGCAGGCTACGGAGCGCCTCGATGGTGGCCCGCGTCACGTTGACCGGGTTGGTCGAGCCGTGGATCTTCGAGAGGATGTCCCGCACGCCAGCCGACTCGAGGACCGCTCGCACCGAGCCGCCGGCGATGACGCCGGTGCCCTGCGAGGCAGGCTTGAGCAGCACACTGCTCGCCCCGTAGACGATCTGGACCTCGTGGGGGATGGTCGTCCCGACCATCGGGATCCGGATGAGGTTCTTCTTGGCGTCCTCGACGCCCTTCCTGATGGACTCCGGAACCTCACCGGCCTTGCCCAGGCCCACGCCGACGTGGCCGGCGCCGTCGCCGACGACGACGACCGCGCTGAAGCTGAACCGCCGGCCGCCCTTGACGACCTTGGCGACCCGGTTGATCTGTACGACGCGCTCCTCGAGCGCGAGCTTGTTAGCGTCGATCCGTGCCACGTTGGCTCCTTTCGATCAGAACTCGAGGCCGGCTTCGCGGGCGGCATCGGCGAGCGACTTGATCCGCCCGTGGTACCGGAACCCGGCTCGATCGAACACGACCCGCTCGACGCCGGCGGCCTTCGCCCGGCCGGCGATGAGCCGTCCGACCTGCGCCGCCTCCACCGTCTTGGTCGCCGTCGAGCCCTTGAGCTCGCGATCGGCCGTCGATGCGGCGGCGAGCGTCCGTCCGGACGAGTCGTCGATCACCTGCGCGTAGATGTGGTTGATGCTGCGGAACACAGCGAGACGCGGCCGTGCCTCCGTCCCCGCCATGTGAAGGCGGATCCGGGCGTGGCGCTTCGTTCGTGCGGCGCCGCGGCTGGCGACCTGGCTCATCGTGTTCGTTCCTCGTCCGTTCGTTGGTCAGTGGTTACTTCGATCGGTGGTTACTTCTTGCCGCCGATCTTGCCGGCCTTGCCAGCCTTGCGGCGGACGTACTCGCCGGCGTAGCGCACACCCTTGCCCTTGTACGGCTCGGGCTTGCGGGTCGACCGGACCTTGGCCGCGATCTCGCCGACGAGCTCCTTGTCGATGCCCACGACCGCAAGGCGGGTGGGCGTCTCGACCTCGAAGCTGATCCCCTCGGGCGGCTCGATCTCGATCGGGTGGCTGTAGCCCAGGTTGAGCGTCAGTTTCCGGCCGCTGAGCTGGGCTCGGTAGCCGACGCCGGTGATCTCGATGCCCTTGCGATAGCCGTCGGTCACCCCGACGACCATGTTGTTCACGAGGGTTCGAGTCAGGCCGTGGAGCTGCTTGTGCGTCTTTTGCTCGGTCGGTCGGGTCACGACGATCGAGCCGTTCTCGCGGCTGACCGTGATGTCCGGATGGAGCGACCGCGAAAGCGTCCCCTTGGGGCCCTTCACGGTGACGTTCCGACCGTCGATGGTCACGTCGACACCCGACGGGACCGTGATGGGAAGGCGTCCGATACGCGACATGTCAGCCGCCTACCAGACGAACGCGAGGACTTCGCCGCCCAGCTGCGCCTGGCGCGCCTGCTGGCCGGTCATGATCCCCTGGCTCGTGCTGACGATGACGATGCCGAGGCCGCCGAGCACTCGCGGGATGTCCGTCTTGCGCGCGTAGACGCGCAGGCCGGGCTTGCTGATCCGCTTGAGGCCGGAGACGACCGGCACCTTGCCGTCGACATATTTGAGGGTCAGGCGCAGATTGGCGGTCGGGCCATCCTGCTCCTCGCTGACGTCGGCGATGAAGCCTTCGTCCTTGAGGATGCGGGCGATCTCGCGCTTGGTCCGCGACGCCGGGACGACCACTTCCGTGTGTCGTGCCCGCGAGGCGTTCCTGACGCGCGTGAGCATGTCCGCGATCGGGTCGGAGATGTTCATCGGTCCCCTACCAGCTCGACTTCGTGACGCCGGGCAGCTCGCCGAGGAGCGCTCGCTCCCGGAAGCAGATCCGGCACAGGGCGAAGCGGCGGATGAAGGCGCGCGGCCGGCCGCACACGGAGCAGCGGTGATACGCCTGCACCTTGTGCTTTGGGGTCCGCTTTGCCTTTGCGATCATCGATTTCTTTGCCATCAGTCTCCTCCCCGCGCCTAGAGCCGGGATCCGCGGGTTGAGCGCGGCAGATCGCCGCGCGGGCGGTCTCCCGCCAAGGCGGGGCCGAGCACGAGAGCGAGCGCACTCGGAGTGTGCGTGAGTGAACGCGCGGAGGGCCCAACGCAGGCGGGAGCCGTCCGAGCGGATGAGATGCAAGCGAACACCGGCGGATGCAGGCTCATGAGGCGAAGGGCATGCCGAGGAGTTCGAGAAGCTTCTTCGATTCCTCGTCGGTCTTCGCCGTCGTCACGATGCTGATCTCCAGCCCGCGGAGACGGTCCACCTTGTCATAGTCGATCTCCGGGAACGCGAGTTGCTCCCGCAGACCGAGCGAGTAGTTGCCGCGGCCATCGAACGACTTGCCCGGGATGCCCCGGAAGTCGCGGATGCGTGGCAGGGCGAGCGTCGTGAGACGGTCCATGAAGTCCCACATCTTCTCGCCGCGCAGTGTCACCTTGGCCCCGATCGAGTTGCCCGTCCGCACGCGGAACTGGGCGATCGACCGCTTGGCCTTGGTCACGACCGGTCGCTGACCTGTGATGAGGCTCATGTCGCCGAGGGCGGCATCGACCGCTTTCGCGTTCGTGAGCGCCTCGCCGAGCCCGATGTTGATGACGATCTTGGTGAGCTTCGGGACCTGCATCGGGTTCGAATACTCGAATTGCTTCTGGAGCGCGGGCACGATCTCGGCCGTGTACCGCTCCTGGAGTCGAGTGGTCACGGCCGCGCCTCCATCTGCTCCCCGCAGTGGCGGCAGACGCGGACGCGCCGGCCGTTGTCGAGGGTCGCGTGGGTGATCCTCGTCGGTCGCTTGCAGCTCGAACATACGAGCATCACCCGGCTGATCGGCACGGGCTGGGCGATCTCGAGGATGCCGCCCTGCTGCATGCGGGGGACGCGGTCGTTGGTGCTCGTCGACTGGCGCGGCTTGGTGTGCCGCTTGGCGATGTTGAGACCCTCGACCACGACGCTCGTGCCGCCGGCGGGCGCGGTCCGGCGGAAGACGCTGCGCGCGGAACTCGGCGCCGGCGACCGCCGGATGACCCGCTCGACGGTGCCGCTCTTGCCGGCGTCCTTGCCGGCGAGGATCACGACGACGTCGCCCTTGCGGATCTCGGGGACCTTGGGGCTGCGCGGCTTCACCTGGTGGACGGCCATCACAGCACCTCCGGGGCGAGTGAGACGATCTTCATGTAGTTGCGATCGCGCAGCTCCCGGGCAACCGGGCCGAAGATGCGCGTGCCACGCGGGTTCCCCTGGTTGTTGATCAGGACCGCGGCGTTCTCGTCGAAGCGGATGTACGAGCCGTCGGGGCGGCCGTACTCCTTGGCCGTCCGCACGATGACGGCCCGGACCACGTCGCCCTTCTTGACGGCGGCGTTCGGGATGGCCTGCTTGACGCTGGCGATGATGACGTCGCCGACTCCGGCATCGGTCTTGAGCGAACGGCCCATGACCCGGATGCACTGGATCGTCCGGGCGCCGGTGTTGTCGGCGACCTTCAGACGCGTCTGGGACTGGATCACTGGGCGACCTCCCCGGTCGCCACGTCGGTGTCGTCGTCGGCCTCACCGTCGCGCTGCCGGCCCGGATGGGCGGCGGCGTGGATGGCCTCGGACACCTCGGTCTCGTCGGTGAGGACGGTCTGGCCCGGCAGGGCGGTCTCGCCGCCGTGGTGGACGACCTCGACGAGGCGCCAGCGCTTGGTCGCCGACAGCGGCCGCGACTCCTCGATCAGCACCGTGTCGCCGACACGGGCCTCGTTGGCCTCATCGTGGGCCTTGAACTTCGTGCTCAAGCGGATGACCCGCTTGTAGAGCGGGTGGCGCGCGAGGCGCTCGACGGACACGACGATCGTCTTGTCCATCCGGTCGCTCACGACCCGTCCCACCTTGGTCTTTCGCTTGCCTTGCACCTGGGTATCTGCTCCTGTCATCGCGTGATGTCCTGGCTGCTCGCTATGCCGTCTTGCCGAGCTTGCGCTCGCGCTGGACGGTCAGGATCCGCGCGATCGTTCGCCGCGTCTGCGGGATCGTGCTGTAGTCCTTGAGTTGACGGGTCGAGAGCGCGAACCGCGCTCCCCAGAGGTCCTGCTTGGCGTCCTTGAGGGCTGTCTCCAGCTCGGCGTCGGACAGCTGGCGAACCGCGGCGATATCCATCAGCCCGCCTCCTTCGCCAATTCACGGACGACGACCCGAGTGGCGACCGGCAGCTTGTGGCTGGCCAGGCGCATCGCCTCGACGGCCGATTCGTGATCCACGCCGGCCATCTCGAAGAGGATCCGGCCGGGCTTGACCACCGCGACCCAATGGTCCGGCGCGCCCTTGCCCGAGCCCATCCGTGTCTCGGCCGGCTTCTTGGTTGCCGGCTTGTCCGGGAACACGCGGATCCAGATCTTGCCGCCGCGCTTGACCGAGCGGGTCATGGCGCGCCGGGCCGCCTCGATCTGGCGGCTGGTGATCCACGCCGGTTCCTGTGTGGCCAGGCCGTACTCACCGAAGGCGACCGTGTGGCCGCCCTTGGCCAGCCCGGACATCCGGCCACGCATGACCTTGCGGTGCTTGACCCGCTTGGGCATCAACATCGGTTCAGACCCCCGCCCCGACCTGGGTCGGCACCCCGGCGTCGCGCGCGGCGCGCTCCGGGCTGATGTCACCGCGATAGATCCAGACCTTGACGCCGATCCGGCCGTAGGTCGTGTGGGCGTGGACCTGGCCGTAGCTGATGTCGGCGCGCAGGGTCCCGAGCGGGATCCGGCCTTCCTTGTCCCACTCGCGGCGGCCCATCTCCGAGCCACCGAGGCGGCCGGCGACGGCGATCTTGACGCCCTTGGCGCCGGCCTTCATCGACCGCTGGATCGCCTGCTTCATCGCCTTCTTGAACGCGATGCGGCGGCTCAGCTGTCCGGCGATGTTCATCGCCACGAGGTAGGCGTCGAGCTCCGGCTGGCGGATCTCCTTGATCTCGAGCTTGACCTTGCGCGTCGTCAGCGCGCCGATCTGCTGGCGCAGGACCTCGACGTTGGCGCCGCCCTTGCCGATGACGATCCCCGGCTTGGCCGTGTGGATGGTCACCGTGACGTGGTTGATGCCGCGCTCGATCTCGACGCCGCTGACGCTGGCGTTGGCCAGCCGCTTGTCGATCAGCTGGCGGATCTTGATGTCCTCCTGGAGGGAGGCCGTGTATTCCTTGTTATCCGCGTACCACTTCGCGGTCCAGGTGCGCGAGACACCCAGTCGGAAGCCGTACGGATGGACCTTGTGTCCCATGTCAGGCCTCCTGGTCCGCGACGACGATCGTGATGTGAGTCATTGGCTTGTGGATCGGGAACGCGCGACCCTGCGCCCTTGGCTGGAAGCGCTTGATCGTCGGGCCCTCGTTGGCGACGGCATCGAAGACCACGAGGTCCTCGGCCGACAGGTTGTGGTTGTTCTCGGCATTGGCGGTGGCGCTCTTGAGCACGCGCGCAACGTCGCCGGCGGCCTTCTGCGGCATGAACCGCAGGAGCGCCGTGGCCTCCTCGACCGGCTTGCCCTTGATCGCCTGGGTGACGAGCCGGGTCTTGCGGGTCGAGGCCCGAAGGTACTTGGCAGTGGCGGATACGCGCACGATCAGGCCCCTACTTCAGCGAGGTCGATCGTTCGGTGTGCTTCCCGTGCCCGCGATAGTTGCGGGTCGGGCTGAACTCACCGAGGCGATGGCCGACCATGTTCTCGGTCACGTAGACCGGGATGTGCTTCTTGCCGTTGTAGACCGCGATCGTGTGGCCGATGAACGTCGGGAAGATCACCGACGCGCGCGACCACGACTTCACGAGCTTCTTCTCGTTGCGCTTGTTCATCTCCTCGATCCGGCCGAGGAGGCGGGCCTCAACGAAGGGGCCCTTCTTGATCGAACGGGACATCGACTCCTACCTCCCCGCTACTTGCGATGCCGTGACCGGACGATGAGCCGTCCGGTGGTCTTTGCCCTGCGGGTGCGGTAGCCCATGGCGGGCTTGCCCCACGGGGTCTTGGGCGGCATCCCGGTCGGGGACTTGCCTTCGCCTCCGCCGTGCGGATGGTCGCGTGGATTCATGACGACACCTCGGACCTCGGGCCGCTGCCCGAGATGCCGGGCACGGCCGGCCTTGCCGAGATTCTGGTTTTCGTGGTCGAGGTTGCTGACCTGGCCGATCGTGGCCATGCAGCCCATCGGCACTCGCCGCATCTCACCCGACGGAAGCCGGACGGTGGCGAACGGGCCCTCCTTGGCGAGGAGCTGGGCCGATACGCCCGCCGAGCGGACGATCTGGCCACCCTTGCCGGGGATGAGCTCGATGTTGTGGATCGTCGTGCCGAGCGGGATGTTGGCGAGGGGGAGCGCGTTGCCGACGCGGGCCTCGGCGTCGGGCCCCGCCATCACCACGTCGCCCACCTTGAGGCCGTGGGGCAGCAGCATGTAGCGCTTCTCCCCGTCACGGTAGTGGAGCAGGCCGATCCGGGCCGAGCGGTTCGGGTCGTACTCGATCGTCGCGAGGCGGGCCGGCACGCCGACCTTGTCGCGCTTGAAGTCGATCCGGCGATAGTGCTGCTTCTCGCCGCCGCCGCGGTGGCGGACCGTCATCCGGCCGGCGTTGTTCCGGCCCGAACCGCGGGTCTGCGGCTCGAGCAGCGGCTTGTACGGCTCCTTGGTCGTGATCTCCTCGAACGTCGAGCGAGTCATCTGCCGGAGCCCCGGCGAGGTGGCCTTGTAACTGCGAAGCGGCATCGTCAGACCCCCTCGAAGAATTCGATCTTCTGGCCGGGGGCCAGCGTGACGATCGCCTTGCGCCAGGCCGAGGTGTGACCGATGGTCTGGCCGCGGCGGTTGCCGCGCTTCTTCTCCTTGGCCTTCATGGTCAGCACGTTGACCGCTACGACGGTGACGTTCTCCTTCGAGTAGAGCGCCTCCACCGCGGCCTTGATCTGGATCTTGTTGGCCCGCTGGTGGACGGCAAAGGTGTACTTGCCGCGACTCGACTCGTCGATCGACTTCTCGCTGATGACCGGGCGGACGATGATCTCGGGTGGCGTCAGTGCACTCACGCGTACACCTCCTGCATCCGGGCCAGCGACGGCTGCTCGATGAGGACGAGGTCCGCGTTCAGGAGGTCGACCACGTTGAGCGAGTCGGCGAGGATGATCTCGACGGTCGGCAGGTTGCGAGCCGACAGCTCGAGGTTCTGATCGCGCCCGGGCGCCACGACGAGGACCCGTCCCGTCGCCTCGAGCGCCCCGAGGACGGCGACGAGCTCGCGAGTTCGGATCGCCGACAGCCCGAAGGTATCGATGACCTTGATCGCCTCGTCGCCGAACTTGGCGGTCAAGGCGCCACGCAGGGCGAGTCGCTTCATCTTGCGGGGCAGGCGCTGCTCGTACGAGCGCGGATGCGGCCCGAACACGGTCCCGCCGCCGCGATAGTGCGGTGCATTCGTCGAGCCCTGGCGGGCGCGGCCGGTCCCCTTCTGGCGGTACGGCTTCTTGCCGCCGCCGCGGATCTCGCCGCGGGTCTTCGTGTCGTGCGTTCCAGTCCGCCGGCCGGCGAGCTGGGCGGTCACGACCTGGTGGAGGACGGCGGCGTTGACCGGGGCCGCGAACAGCTCATCACTGAGCTCCACGCTGCCAACGGTGGCGCCGGTCCGGTCGTAGACGTTCGTCTGCGGCATCGGTCAGACCTTCTTCACGAGGATCAGCCCACCTCGCGCGCCGGGGAGCGTCCCCTTGACGAGCAGCAGGTTGCGATCGGGATCGGTGCGCACGACGCGCACGTTCTTGACGGTCACCCGTTCGTCGCCCATGTGACCCGCCATCCGCAGGCCGCGATAGACGCGACCGGGTGTCGTGCCCGGGCCGATCGAGCCCGGCGCACGGTGGTGGTCGGAACCATGGGTCTTGGGACCGCGCTTGAAGTTGTGGCGCTTGATGACGCCGGCCGTGCCCTTGCCCTTCGAGACGCCGGTCACATCGACGAAGTCGCCTTCGGCGAACAGGTCGGCGATCGCGAGCGTCTGGCCGACCTGGACGTCATCGACGCTGTCGACCCGGAACTCGCGGATGGTTGCCGTCTTCGGCAGGTCCTTGAGCTGGCCTGTCTCGGGCTTCGAAAGCTTCTTTGCGACGTCCGTGCCGAGCTGGACCGCGGTGTACCCGTCGCGCTCGGTGGTGCGCAGGCGCGTGACGGTATTGGGCTCGATGGCAAGCACCGAAACGGCCACCATCGTCCCGTCGTCCTGGAACACCTGCGTCATGCCGACCTTCCGGCCGATCAATCCAATCGTCATCGTCCGGTCACATCTTGATTTCGATGTCGACGCCCGCTGCCAACGACAGCCGCATGAGGGCATCAACGGTCTTTGACGAGGGATCCAGGATGTCGACGAGCCGCTTGTGGGTGCGGATCTCGAACTGCTCCCGGCTGTCCTTGTCGATGAATGGCGACCGGATCACGGTGAACTTCTCGATCCGGGTAGGCAGCGGCACGGGACCGACCACGTCGGCGCCCGTTCGCTGGGCCGTCTCCACGATCTGAGCCGCCGACTGGTCCAACAGTCGGTGGTCGTAGGCCTTGAGGCGGATCCGGATCCGCTGCTTCGCCATCTTCTGCCTACTCGACGATGCTGACGATGGCGCCGGCGCCGACGGTCCGGCCACCCTCGCGGATGGCGAAGCGCTGGCCGATCTCGATGGCGATGGGGGTGATGAGCTCGACGCTCATCTCGACGTTGTCGCCGGGCATGATCATCTCGGCCCCCTCGGGCAGGCCGATGGCCCCGGTGACGTCGGTCGTCCGCAGGTAGAACTGGGGCCGGTAGCCGTTGTAGAAGGGGGTATGCCTCCCGCCCTCCTCCTTGGTCAGGACGTAGACCTGGGCGGTGAACTTGGTGTGGGGCTTGACCGAGCCCGTCTTGGCCAGGACCTGGCCGCGCTCGATCTCGTCGCGCTCGATGCCCCGGATGAGGCAGCCGACGTTGTCGCCGGCCTGGCCCTGGTCGAGCAGCTTCTTGAACATCTCGACGCCGGTGACGACGATCTTGCGGGTCGGCTTGATGCCGACCAGCTCGACCTCGTCGCCGACCTTGACGATGCCCCGCTCGATCCTGCCTGTGGCGACGGTCCCCCGGCCCTTGATCCCGAAGACGTCCTCGACCGGCATCAGGAACGGCCGGTCGACCGGCCGCTCGGGGGTCGGGATGTAGGAATCGACGGCATCCATCAGCTCCTGGATGCAGGCGTAGGCGGGATCGGACGGGTCGTCCTTGGCCTCGAGGGCCTTCAGGGCCGAGCCCCGGATGACCGGGATGTCGTCACCCGGGAAGTTGTTCTTGGTCAGCAGCTCGCGGACCTCGAGCTCGACGAGGTCGAGGAGCTCCTCGTCGTCGACCATGTCGACCTTGTTGAGGAAGACGACCATGTAGGGGACCTCGACCTGGCGGGCCAGGAGGATGTGCTCCCTGGTCTGGGGCATCGGGCCGTCGGTGGCGGCCACGACCAGGATGGCCCCGTCCATCTGGGCCGCACCGGTGATCATGTTCTTGATGTAGTCGGCGTGACCCGGGCAGTCGACGTGGGCGTAGTGGCGGGCGTCGGTCTCGTACTCGACGTGGGCGATGGCGATGGTGATGCCCCGCTCCCGCTCCTCGGGCGCGTTGTCGATCGAATCGAAGGCCCGGTACTCGGCGTTGCCCTTCAGGGCGAGGTACTTGGAGATCGCCGCGGTCAGGCTCGTCTTGCCGTGGTCGATGTGGCCGATCGTCCCGATGTTGACGTGCGGCTTGGTGCGCTCGAACTTCTTCTTGGCCATCTTGGGCTGCTCCCGGCTTCCTGCTAGACCTTGGACTTCTGGACGAGTTCTGAGGCCAGGTTGCCCGGGACCTCGGCGTAATGACTGAATTCCATCGAAGAGGTGGCTCGGCCCTGGGTCATGCTCCGCAGGTCCGTCACGTAGCCGAACATCTGCGAAAGCGGCACGAACGACCGCACGACCTGGGTCGACCCGCGGGACTCCATGCCCTCGATCTGACCGCGGCGGCTGTTGAGGTCGCCGATGACGTCGCCCATGAACTCCTCGGGCATCGTCACTTCGACCCGCATGATCGGCTCGAGGATGGCGGGATCGGCCTTGTTGAAGGCGTCCTTGACGGCCATCGAGCCGGCGATCTTGAACGCCATCTCCGACGAGTCGACCTCGTGGTACGAGCCGTCGTGGAGGGTGGCCTTGACATCGACCACCGGGAAGCCGGCGTAGATGCCCGTGGCGAGCGCTTCGCGGATGCCGGCGTCGACTGACTTGATGTATTCGCGCGGGATCGTGCCGCCGACGATCTTGTCGACGAACTCGTACCCGGCGCCCTTCTCCTGGGGCTCGAGCCGGATGACCGCGTGGCCGTACTGGCCCTTGCCGCCGGTCTGGCGGACGAAGCGGCCGTTGCCCTCCGCAGCTCGCCGGATCGTCTCGCGATACGAGACCTGGGGCTTGCCGATGTTCGCCGCGACCTTGAACTCGCGGATCATCCGGTCGACGAGGACGTCGAGGTGCAACTCGCCCATGCCGGCGATGAGGGTCTCCGACGATTCCTGGTCGGTGTGGACGCGGAACGTCGGGTCCTCTTCAGACAGCCGCTGAAGGGCGAGGGCGAGCTTGTCCTGGTCGGCCTTCGTCTTCGGCTCGATCTTGACCTCGATGACCGGCTCCGGGAAGGTCATCGATTCGAGGATCACGGGATGCTCGGGATCGGCCAGGGTGTCACCCGTGAACGTGTCCTTCAGCCCGACCGCAGCGGCGATATCGCCGGCGTAGACGATGTCGATCTCTTCGCGGTGGTTGGCGTGCATCTGGAGGATGCGACCGATCCGCTCGCGCTTGTCCTTGACCGGGTTGTAGACGTACGAGCCGGCCTTGAGCGTCCCGGAGTAGACCCGGAAGAAGGCCAGCTTGCCGACGAACGGGTCGGCGGCGATCTTGAAGGCGAGCGCGCTGAACGGCTCGCTGTCGTCGGGCGTGCGCAGGATGTCGCCACCGGTCGCCGGATCGATGCCGATCATCGGGGGAACGTCGAGCGGCGACGGCAGGTAGTCGACCACCGCATCGAGCATCTTCTGGACGCCCTTGTTGCGGAGCGCCGAGCCGGTCAGGACCGGGATGATCTTCGTGGTCAGCGTTCCGAGGCGCAGGCCGCGCTTGATCTCCGCGACCGTGAAGTCCTCGCCTTCGAGGTACTTGTGCGTCAGCTCGTCGTCCATCTCGGCGACGGCCTCGATCATGACGTGGCGATTCTTCTCTGCCTCGGCCAACAGGTCGTCGGGGATGTCGACGACGTCGATGTTGTTGCCCAGGTCGTCGCGGTAGTAGATGGCCTTCATCTCGACGAGGTCGATGACGCCCTTGAACTGGTCCTCGCGGCCGATCGGGATCTGGATCGGCACCGCGTTCGCGCCAAGGCGGTCCTTGATCGAGTCGACGCACCGCCAGAAGTCGGCCCCTGTGCGGTCGAGCTTGTTGATGAAGCAGAAGCGCGGCACGCCATAGCGGTCGGCCTGGCGCCAGACCGTCTCGGACTGGGGCTCGACGCCGGCGACGCCATCGAACACGACGACCGCGCCATCGAGTACGCGGAGGCTCCGCTCGACTTCGACCGTGAAGTCCACGTGCCCGGGCGTATCGATGATGTTGATGCGATGGTCGCCCCAGAACGCGGTCGTTGCCGCGGCCGTGATGGTGATGCCCCGCTCCTGCTCCTGGGGCATCCAGTCCATCGTGGCCGCGCCCTCATGGACCTCGCCGATCTTGTAGATCTTCTTCGTGTAGAAGAGGATCCGCTCGGTCACGGTCGTCTTGCCCGCGTCGATGTGCGCGATGATGCCGATGTTCCGCGTTCGTGCGAGCGGAACCTGTCGTGCCACTTTGTGCCTACGCTCCTGGGTCTACCACTTGAAATGGCTGAAGGCGCGGTTCGCCTCGGCCATCTTGTGCGTGTCTTCTCGTCGCTTCACCGCGGCGCCGAGGCCATTCATGGCATCGACGAGCTCGGAGGCGAGCTTTTCGCTCATGCTCTTGCCGTTGCGCCGGCGAGCCGACTGGACGAGCCAGCGGACACCGAGCGACATGCGGCGGTCGCCCCGGATCTCGACCGGGACCTGGTACGTTGCGCCACCGACGCGGCGCGGCTTGACCTCGATGATCGGCGTCGCGTTGCGCATCGCCGCCTCGAGGATCTCGAGACCCGGTCGTCCGGCCTGGGCTTCAGCGCGGGCAAGCGCCTGGCGCAGGATCCGCTCCGCGAGGTTCTGCTTGCCGCCCTTCATGAGCTTGGCGGAGAACCGCGCGGTCATCCGGTTGGACGGGACCGTCTCGTACTTCGACTTGCGGGGGATGCTCGTGCGACGCGGCATCTCAGCGGGCTCCCGGCTTGGTCGTCGCCTTCGCGCCGTACTTGCTGCGACCCTGCTTGCGGTCGCGGACACCGGCTGCGTCGAGCGTGCCCCGGATGATGTGGTACTTGACCGACGGCAGGTCCTTGACCTTGCCGCCGCGGACGAGCACGACCGAGTGCTCCTGGAGGTTGTGACCGATGCCTGGGATGTAGGCAGTCACTTCCATCTGGTTGGTCAGCCGGACGCGGGCGATCTTGCGCAACGCCGAGTTCGGCTTCTTGGGCGTCATCGTCCGGACCTGCAGGCACACCCCACGCTTCTGCGGGGCGCCCGGGATCGAGACCTGTCGCTGTCGAAGGCTGTTCCAGTTCTTGCGCATGGCCGGCGCCGAGATCTTCGAGATCTTGCGCTGGCGTCCATGTCGCACGAGCTGACTGATCGTCGGCACGAAGACGCTGCTCCTTTCGGTCAGATTCAGGCGGTCGTCACCGACCGGGGCCGGTCGGCGAGGGTCGTCGGCCTGGGGACCGAACGAGCGACGGACCGGGTTACAAGTGGCTGGTTGATGGGCCTCGGCGACCGCGCTGAAGGCGGACCCCTCCTGAGGCCACGAACGGGAAGTGTAGCAGCGGCCCGAAGCGCGTGTCAAACACGCTTCAGGCCGCCACGACGGTCTTTGAGGGCTCGGATCAGCCCTCTTCCGAGGCGTCGGCGAGCGCCGCCGCGTCGACCAGGAAGGGATTGTCCGCCTCCTCGCCGTCGGCGCTCGACGAGCCTTCGGCCACGAACGGATTGGCCGAGTCGACCTCGTCCTCCGCGGCCGCGGACGCCCCGCCAGCCGTGGCCGCCAGGACCAGGCGGGCGGCTTCTTCGTCGCTGACTCGACCCTCGCCGTCCTCGAGGAACGGGTTGTAGTCGGGTCCGAGATCCTCGAGCGCCTCGCCGGCCAGGGCCTCGAGGGCCGCCCGGCGCTCGCGCTCCTTGCGGGCCGCCACGTTCGCCGGCGCGCCCGTCCCAGCCGGGATGAGCTTGCCGATGATGACGTTCTCCTTGAGCCCGATCAGGTGGTCCTTGGCGCCGTTGATGGCCGCCTCGGTGAGCACCCGGGTCGTCTCCTGGAAGGAGGCCGCGGCGAGGAAGCTCGAGGTGTTGAGGGACGCCTTCGTCACGCCCAGCAGGACGGTCTGGGCCGTTGCCGGCTCACCACCCTCCGCCAGGACGCGGTTGTTGTGCTCCTCGAACTCGAGCCGATCGACGAGCTCCGTCGGGAGCAGGTCGACGTCGCCCGGCTGGTCGATGCGAACCTTGCGGAGCATCTGCCGGACGATGATCTCGATGTGCTTGTCGTTGATCGTGACGCCCTGGCTCTTGTAGACCTTCTGGACTTCCTTGACCAGGTAGCGCTGGACGGCGTCCTTGCCCCGTGTGTCGAGGAACTCCTGCGGGTTGATCGGGCCATCGGTGATGGCGTCGCCGGCGCGGATCTCCGCACCGTTCTCGACCAGGATCTTGGCGTTGTGGGGGATGAGGTACTCCCGCTCGACGACGTCCTCGGCGCGGACGACGAGTCCGTTGTCGCCCTTCACGAGGAAGCCCCGGACGGGAGCCGCGATGTCAGACGTTGCGCCGTCGTCGGCCTCGGCCCTGGCGAGGACCTGGCCGCTCTCGACGAGGTCGCCCGGAGCGGCGAGCATCTCGGCGCCGTCGGGCAGGGCCAGGGACGTGTCGTAGACCTCGGTCGAGACGACCTTGACCTTCGTCGGCCCTTCGCCGCGGATGATCTCGACGATGCCGTCGATGTGGCTGATCTCGGCCTTGCCCTTGGGGATGCGGGCCTCGAACAGCTCCTCGACGCGCGGCAGACCGGCAGTGATGTCCACGCCCGCGGCGACGCCGCCGGTATGGAACGTCCGCATGGTCAGCTGCGTGCCGGGCTCGCCGATCGACTGGGCGGCGATGATGCCGACCGCCTCACCCGAGCCGACCATGTGGCCGGTCGCGAGGTTGCGGCCGTAGCACGCCCGGCAGACGCCATGGCGGGCTTCGCAGGTGAGCGGTGAGCGGACGAGGACCTCGTCCACGCCGGCCTCATCGATGCGTGCCGCGATCTCCTCGGTGATGAGCTCGTTGCGCTCGACGAGGACGAGGGGCTCCTTGCCCCGCTTCCCGCTGTTGCGTGGATCGGGCAGTGGCGCTGCGGCGAGCCGGCCGGTCAGGCGCTTCTGATAGGCGGCCTTCTCGTCGCTCGACTCGGCCCGGATGATCCAGCTGCCTTCCTGCGTGCCGCAGTCCTCCTCGCGAGTGATGACGTCCTGGGCGACGTCGACCAGGCGCCGGGTGAGGTACCCGGAGTCGGCCGTCCGCAGGGCGGTATCGGCGAGGCCCTTGCGGGCGCCATGGGTGGAGATGAAGTACTCGAGGACGGTCATCCCCTCGCGGAAGTTGCTCCGCACGGGGACGTCGATGATCCGGCCCGACGGGTCGGCCATCAGGCCTCGCATCGCGCCGAGCTGGCCGATGTTGCCCTTGTTCCCTCGGGCGCCCGAGGCGGTCATCATCGTGACCGGCCCGGTCGGATCGAGCGAACGCATCATCTCGTCGGACATCGCCGACGAGGTCTCCTGCCACACCCCGACGACCTGCTCGTAGCGCTCGTCCTCGGTGATGAGGCCGCGCTGGAACTGGCGGTCGATGGCGGCGACGGACTCGTCCGCGCTCGCCAGGCGGGCAGGCTTGTCCTTCGGGACCTCGATGTCGAAGAGACCGATGGTCATCCCGCCTCGGGTCGCGAACTCGAAGCCGACGCTCTTGATCCCGTCCACGAGGTGGGCGGTCTCCTCCGGCCCGAGGGCCCGGTAGCACTCGTCGACGAGCTCCTTGAGGTCGGAGCGGCGCATGACGCTGTCGCGGAACCGGAGCGGCTCCGGCAGGATCTGGTTGAAGATCACGCGCCCGGTGGTCGTCCGGCGCCGTTCGGTCCGGAGCTCGCCGGCCTCAGCGTCCCAGCTCTGGACCTCGAGGTCGATCGGCTCGTGGAGCCCGACCCCGGTCTTCTCGCGCAAACGGTAGGCGAGGATCGCCTCGTCCTCGTTGGCGTAGATCCGGACCCGGGCCTTGGAACGTGACTTGACCTGGTAGGCGTCCATGGTCAGGTAGTAGCAGCCGAGGACCATGTCCTGGGTCGGCGCCACGACCGGGCTCCCGTCGGCCGGCGAGAGGAGGTTCGCCGTGGACAGCATCATCGTCCGCGCCTCTTCCTGGGCGGCCGACGACAGCGGCACGTGGACCGCCATCTGGTCGCCGTCGAAGTCGGCGTTGAACGCGGTGCAGACCAGCGGGTGGATCTGGATGGCCGAGCCCTCGACGAGGACCGGCATGAACGCCTGGATGCCCAGGCGGTGGAGGGTCGGGGCGCGGTTCAGCAGGACCGGATGATCCTTGATGACGTCCTCGAGGACATCCCAGACCTCGGGCCGGACGCGCTCCACGATCCGCTTGGCACTCTTGATGTTGTGGGCGAAGCCCTTCTCGACGAGCTGGCGCATGACGAACGGCTTGAACAGCTCGAGCGCCATCTTCTTGGGCAGGCCGCACTGGTGCAGCTTGAGCTCGGGGCCGACCACGATGACCGAGCGGCCGGAGTAGTCGACGCGCTTGCCGAGCAGGTTCTGGCGGAACCGGCCCTGCTTGCCCTTCAGCATGTCCGAGAGCGACTTCAGCCGGTGGTTGCCGGTGCCCGCGATCGCCCGGCCACGGCGGCCGTTGTCGATGAGGGCGTCGCACGCCTCCTGGAGCATCCGCTTCTCGTTGCGGATGATGATCTCGGGCGCGCCGAGCTCGAGGAGGCGCTTGAGCCGGTTGTTCCGGTTGATGACCCGGCGGTACAGGTCGTTGAGGTCGGACGTCGCGAAGCGGCCGCCGTCGAGCTGGACCATCGGCCGGAGGTCCGGCGGGATGACCGGCAGCACCGACAGGATCATCCAGTCCGGCCGGGTGCCCGAGCGTCGGAACGCCTCGATGAGCCGAAGACGCTTGATGGCCTTCTTGCGGCGCTGGCCCGAGCTCGTCCGGACCTCGACATGGAGCGAGCGAGCCAGCTCCTCGAGGTCCATCCGGCTGATGATCTCGCGGACCGCCTCGGCCCCCATGCCGGCCCCGAAGACGCGGCCGCCCTTGGCGCCGGCGCCGTAGCGCTCGTCGAGCGCCCGGTACTCGGTCTCGCCGAGGGTCTGCATGGGCTTGAGCGATTCCAGTTCGTCGCGGAGCTTGCGCAGCTCGTCCTTGCGGCCCTGGGCCTGCTCGGCGAGTCCGGCGCGCTCGTGCTGGAGCGCCTCGTCCATACCGGCCTGGAGGTCGGCGATCTTCTGCTCGACGACCCGGGACTCGTCGATCTCGCGCTGCTTCAGCTCGGAGTCGACGCGCTCGGATTCGGCGCTGGCGATCTTGCGCAGGCGGGCCGTGGCCTCCTTGCCGCCCGTGTCGCCGGCGGCCACGATGACCTCGCCGGTCGGGGCGAACGCGATGGTCTCCTGCGCCTCGCCGGTCTTCAGCGCGGCCAGGGCCGTCTCGACGTCCTTGGCGGCCGAGGCGATCTCCTCGGTCTTGCTGGCCCGGTCGGCCTCGAGGCGCGCGCGGGTGTCCGCGAGCGTGGCGTTCAGTTCGTCCTTGTGGCGATTGAAATCGGCCCGCAGCCGGTCCTCGAGCGCGGCGAGGCCTTCCTTGGCCTCACCACCCCGGCCCTCGGCCTCGTCCTCGATGGCCGCCAGCGCGCGCCGGCGCGCCTCCTCGTCGACGTGGGTGACGATGTACAGCGCGAAGTACAGGATCCGCTCGAGGTTGCGCGGGCTGATGTCGAGAAGGATGCCGAGCCGACTCGGCGTCCCCTTGAAGTACCAGATGTGGCTGACCGGGCTGGCGAGCTGGATATGGCCCATCCGCTCGCGGCGAACCTTCGAGCGGGTGACCTCGACGCCGCACTTGTCGCAGATGATGCCCTTGTAGCGGATGCGCTTGTACTTGCCGCAGTAGCACTCCCAGTCCTTGGTCGGACCGAAGATGCGCTCGTCGAACAAGCCGTCCTTCTCGGGCTTGAGCGTCCGGTAGTTGATGGTCTCGGGCTTCGTGACCTCACCCTTCGACCACTCCCGGATCTGATCCGGGCTGGCGAGCGAGATGCGGATCGCGCTGAAGTTATTGACTTCGAGCATGGTTCTCCTCCGCGTCGCCGCCTGGCTCGGCGACGCGATGCGGACCGTGAGCGAGCAGGAGCGCGCCGGCCAAGGCGCGCCGCTGCGGGTATCGGGTCGGGTTCGGGTTCAGTGGCAGAACGATCAGTCCTCGAAACCGGCGAGATTGATCCCGCCGAGATCGGGCAGTAGATAACCGGACGCATCGTCCTCGGCCAACGGGATCTCCTCCTCGTTGGGATCGAGGATCTCGGCGTTGAGGCCGAGGCTGCGCAGCTCCTTGATGAGGACCTTGAAGGATTCCGGCACGCGGGGCGGCTGGATCTCCTCCCCCTTCACGATGGCCTCGTACGTCTGGACGCGTCCGAGGACGTCGTCCGACTTCACCGTCAGGAGCTCCTGCAGGATGTTGGCGGCGCCGTAGGCCTCGAGCGCCCAGACCTCCATCTCGCCGAAGCGCTGGCCGCCGAACTGGGCCTTGCCGCCGAGGGGCTGCTGGGTGATGAGGCTGTATGGCCCCGTGGACCGGGCGTGGATCTTGTCCTCCACCAGGTGGTGGAGCTTGAGCATGTAGATGTAGCCGACGGTGATGTGCCGGTCGAACGGCTCGCCCGTCCGTCCGTCGCGAAGCTCGATCTTGCCGTCTTGCGGGAGCGACGCCTCCTGGCCATAGACCATGTGCCGGGCCTCGCTGAGCTCCCGCTTGATGTCGTCCTCGGTCGCCCCGTCGAAGACGGCGGTGGCGGCCTTGAGGCCCTTGGAGTGGAGCGCCCACCCGAGATGGGTCTCGAGGATCTGGCCGATGTTCATCCGGCTCGGGACGCCGAGCGGGTTGAGGATGATGTCGACGTGGGTCCCATCGGGCAGGAACGGCATGTCCTCGGCGGGCAGGATCTTGGCGATGACGCCCTTGTTGCCGTGGCGGCCGGCCATCTTGTCGCCGACGCTGATCTTGCGCTTCTGGGCCACCGACACACGGACCAGGCGGTTGACGCCCGGCTGGAGGTCGTCGTTGTTGTCACGGCTGAACTGACGGATATCGACGACCTTGCCGCGCTCGCCATGGGGCAGGCGCAGCGAGCTGTCCTTCACTTCTCGGGCCTTCTCACCGAAGATCGCCCGCAGGAGGCGCTCCTCGGCCGTCAGCTCGGTCTCGCCCTTGGGCGTGATCTTGCCGACGAGGATGTCGCCGGGGCGGACCTCGGCGCCGATGTAGACGATGCCCTCCTCGTCGAGGTCCTTGAGGGACTCCTCGCCGACGTTGGGGATGTCACGGGTGATCTCTTCGGGCCCGAGCTTGGTGTCGCGGGACTCCATCTCGTGCTTCTCGATGTGGATGCTCGTGAACAGGTCGTCGCGGACGAGTCGATCGCTGATGACGATCGCGTCCTCGTAGTTGCCGCCTTCCCAGCTCATGAAGGCGACGAGTATGTTGCGGCCGAGGGCCAGCTCTCCCAGCTGTGTCGAGCTCGAGTCGGCCAGCGGCTGGCCGTCGCCGATCCGGTCGCCGACGTTGACGATCGGGCGCTGGTTGATGCACGTGCCCTGATTGCTGCGGACGAACTTGAGGAGCTTGTACTCGTCGAGCTCGCCGGCGTCGGTCTCCACATGGATCCGCTCTGCCGTCACGCTGGTGACGAGACCACCCCGACGGGCGACCAGGACCTGGCCCGAGTCGCGCGCGGCACGGTCCTCCATGCCGGTGCCGACGATCGGCAATTCCGGCTCGAGCAGGGGCACGGCCTGACGCTGCATGTTCGAGCCCATGAGCGCCCGGTTGGCGTCGTCGTGCTCGAGGAACGGGATGAGCGCCGTGGCGACCGAGACGACCTGCTTCGGCGACACATCCATGTATTCGATCTGGTTGGCGCGCGCCTCCGGGAACGTGTCGCGATACCGCGACGGGATGCGCTCGGCGGTGAAGTGGCCGGCCTCGTCGAGCGGCGCGTTCGCCTGGGCGACCACGTGCTCTTCCTCCTCGTCGGCCGGGAGATACTCGATCTCGTCGGTCACGACCGGTCGGACCGGAAACGCGTAGGCCTTCTGCTTCTTGAGCTCGGCCATCGCGGCCTCGTTGAACGGCTGGCCCGCGGCCAGGACGACGTCGCCGCCCTTGGTGGTGAGGTCCGTCCCCGCCTCGAAGCTCGCGAGGTCCGGGTCGTCCCAGCCCACGGTCCGCTTGACCTTGCGGTACGGCGTCTCGATGAAGCCGTAGCTGTTGATCCGGCCGTACGTGGCAAGTGAGCCGATCAGGCCGATGTTCGGGCCTTCCGGCGTCTCGATCGGGCAGATCCGGCCGTAGTGGCTGTGGTGCACGTCACGGACGTCGAAGCCGGCGCGCTCGCGCGACAGGCCGCCCGGTCCGAGGGCCGAGAGACGGCGCTTGCTCGTCAGCTCGGCCAGCGGGTTGGTCTGATCCATGAACTGGCTCAGCTGGCTGCCGCCGAAGAACTCCTTCATCGCGGCCACGACGGGCCGGATGTTGATGAGCGCGTTGGGGGTCGCCTTGTCGAGCTCCTGGATCGTCATCCGCTCACGGACGACGCGCTCCATCCGAAGGAGGCCGATCCGGAACGCGTTCTGGATCAGCTCACCGTTGGCCCGGATCCGGCGGTTGCCGAGGTGGTCGATGTCGTCCTTGGGATGGAGCCCGCGGTTGCACTCGACGAGGTGGCCGACGATCGCGGCGATGTCCTCGCGGGTGATCGTCCTGCCATCGCGCGGCAGCTCCACGCCCAGCCGCGCGGCGACCGGGTCGAGCTTCTTGTTGAACTTGTAGCGACCGACCCGACCGAGGTCGTAGCGGCGGAAGTTGAAGAACAGGCTCTCGACCAGCTGGCGCGCGTTGTCGCCGGTGGGCGGATCGCCCGGCCGGAGCTTCTTGTAGACCTCGATCAGCGCCTCGCCCGTCGTGTGGGTGAGGTCCTTGTCGAGCGTCGCCGCGATGTACGGGTGCTCGATGTCGACGTCGACGGACGTGAACAGCGAGGCGATCTCGTCGTTCTGCTCGTAGCCGACCGCGCGCAGCAGTGTCGTCGCCGCGATCTTGCGCTTGCGATCGACCTTGACCCAGAGCTGGTCCTTGTTGTTGGTCTCGAACTCGAGCCAGGCGCCGCGGTTCGGGATGACCTTGGCGCTGAAGAGCATCCGGCCCGAAGCAGGGTCCTCGGTCTCGGAGTAGTAGACGCCCGGCGAACGGACGAGCTGGCTCACGACGACGCGCTCGGCGCCATTGATGACGAACGTGCCCTGGTCGGTCATCCAGGGGTAGTCGCCCATGTAGACCCGCTGGCGCTGGATCTCGCCGGTCTCCTTGATGAGGAGCTCGACGTTGACGTACAGCGGCTTGCTGAACGTCAGGTCCTTGGTCCGGCACTCCTCCTCGGAGTACTTGGGCGCACCGAACTCGTAGTCAAGGAACTGGAGCTCCATGACCTTGCCGGTGAAGTCCTTGATCGGACTGATCTCGTCGAACAGCTCGCGAAGCCCGTTCTTGACGAACCAGTCGAACGAATCGAGCTGCAATTCGATCAGATTGGGGATCTCGAACTTCTCGTGACTGACCCCGTCGATCTTCTTGTCGATACGGGCGTACGAGATGCGGCCCGAGGGGGTTCGGACGCGCTTCGAGGAATCAGCAGTAGACAGCATGAAGCACCGCTCCTTGACGGAGGACAGAGGGGAAGAGAGAGGCCGCGCTCACAGAAGGAGTAGGATACCGCGATTTCGTGTCTTGTCAAATACCCAAAATCATGCTATTGGCGCGGTGGCGGCGCGTCTCCAGCGATCGCGACAGGCTCTGGCGTGGGCGGCCGGGCCGTCTCGGTGGCCCTCGACGCGGCTCTGGAACGCCGGACGCGCTCCGCCAGCCACGCGACCGAGCCGCCGGCGAGAACGCAAAGGACGGGCTCGATCAGGGCGTGATAACGCGGTTGAACCTCGAGCACGGTCGCAGACAGGGCCACCGCCTCGAGACAGAGGACTGCGAGCAGCCCGAGCGCGTCGCGACGATGCCGTCGGATCCAGAGCCACGCCGCCGCGAGCACGGCGATGGCCGCGTAGCCGACCTGGCTCAGGACGGCCAGCGCGGCGGCCGCCCTCGGATGCCCCGGGCGGTTGGTCCCGAGCGTCCAGGTCGCGCCGTAGGTGCTATCGCCCCACATCGTCTCGAACTTCGGGACAGCCAGCTTGACGATCGCCTCTGGGTGCTGGGTCAGGCGTTCGATGGCGAACCGGTACGAGCGATCACGGAACTCGACCGTCTCCGGAGCGGCGTTCACGAGCTCCTGGTCGTCGACGTTGTACCGGCCCCCGCTCTTGACGTTCAGACCGACCAGAAGATTCCATCCATCGAAGTTGGAGGTCGAGAGGCTCAGCCGTCCGTAGCGCTCGTACTGCCACGCCACCGAAGGCGCGAGGACGAGGCCAAAGGCGACTACGAGGCTGAGTGCGGCCAAGGCTGCGCGCCGGGTGGGCACACCGACCAGGAATGGCAGGACCGCGAACGCCGGCAGCAGCACGAGTCCGCTCGGCCGGACGTACTGCGATAGCCCGAGCAGGACTCCGGCGCCGACCCAGGCAACCCATCGCCAGCGGCGCGCCCTCACGGCCAGGAGCGCAAGCCCGAATGCGCCCACGAAGAGCAGGTCGTGCAGGTGCTCGCTCGCGAGGACGGCGCTGAACGCCGCCGGGACCGGGCGAGATCGCCCACAGGAACAGAGCGGCCGCGGCCGCGACGTCGCCGATCCACCGGCGCGCGATCAGGTAGATGACGACGCCCACGCCCACCGCACAGAGGAGGGCGAAGATCTCGCCCGCGACTGGGTTGGGCCCGGCGACTCGATAGAGCAGGCTGAGGACGTACGGCCAGCCGGGTGGCCGGGCGGATTCGAAGCCACCACCGGACGCCAGGGTCACGGCACGGTTGTGGTAGTCGACCCAGTCCGTCCTGAGCGGCGTCGGGATGGTTGCGATGGCGACGGCTCGCGTGACGACGATCGTCGCGATGCCGGCCGCGGCGGCCCAGGCCGCATGGCCGCGCCGGGCGATGTGGACGACCGCGATGAGGCCGACTACGCCGGCGGCGATGAGGGCCGCCGCGATACCCATCCAGGCGAGACCTCCGCGGTCGAGGCCGCCGCTGACGGCGTTGAGCGCAACGCGACCGGTGACCGCGACGGCGGCGACCGCCACGAGTGCGATGAGGACGAGTCCGACCCACCACACGGCCGCGGCGATCCACCCAAGGAAGCCGGACGCCTGGCTGTCGCTCTGGGCCCTCCGCCGTCGCCGGATGAGGACGCTGCTGCGGGCGATGCCGCGTCAACGTCGTCGGAGTCGCGTGCGGCTGGACGCCGCAGACTCGGACGCGGGGGGTCCGCCGTCCGAGCCTGTTGCGACGTGCTCGGGGGACGTGGACGTGCCGGGCACGTCCGCGTTCCCCTGATGTGGCGCTACTTGATCTCGACCTTGGCGCCCTGCTCCTCGAGGGCTGCCTTGATCTTCTCCGCCTCGTCCTTGGTGACGCCTTCCTTGACGGCCTTGGGCGAAGCATCGACGAGGTCCTTGGCCTCCTTGAGGCCGAGGCCGGTGAGCTCGCGCACGACCTTGATGACCGGGATCTTGTTAGGCCCGATCTCGGTCAGGGTCGCGGTGAACTCGGTCTGCTCCTCGGCTGCGGCCGCGGGAGCGGCCTCGGCGGCAGCCGGAGCGGCGGCCGCAGCGGCCGGAGCGGCGGCGGTCACGCCGTATCGCTCCTCGAAGCGCTTGATGAACTCGGACAGCTCGAGAACGGTCATCTTGTCGATCGCTTCGAGCAGATCGTCCTGCGTCAGGACTGCCATGGCGTGAACTCCTTCAGGGGTGTCGGGGTGGTGGATTCGGTCAGGGAGTCGGCGCGCGTGCGCCCGATCGCGATAGGTCAACGTGCGGCCTCGGCCTTCTGATCGGCGACCTGCTGCAGCGCGTAGCCGAGGTTCCGCAGCGGGGCCGCGAACAGCCCGGCGAGCGTACCGACCGGCGCCTGCATCCCACCGGCCAGCTTGGCCAGCAGGACCTCGCGGGTCGGGAGCGTGGCGAGCCGTGTCACGTCGTCGGCGCCGATCCCTCGGTTGCCGAGGACGCCGCCTGTGATACGGACGATCCTGGCGTACGGCCGGGTGGCGTCGAGGACTGCCTTCGCGGTCCCCGCCTCGTCCTGGCCGAACGCGATCGCGGTCGGGCCGACGAGCAACGGGCTCAGCGCCGCACCGACCGAATCCTCGGCCGCGATGCGCATCAGGCGGTTCTTGACGACGCGATAGGTCACGTCCTGCTTGTTCAGGGCGCGCCGGATCTCGGCGATCTCCTTGACCTTGAGGCCGCGGTATTCGGACACGATCATCGTCCGGGCACCCGCGATCTCTTCGCGAAGCTCGTCGATCGTCTCGCGCTTGGCCTCGGTGGGCATTGGGCCCTCCTGTTCCTTCGGCACGCGGCCGGCGTGCGGCGGTGGGGCCCGATCGATGATCGGTCCGGCCCCTGCGACGTCCCCTGGTGATCCTTCCGCGGAAGGTCCACCCCACTTCGCAGGGGCGCTGCCCACCCGAAGGCGGAGCGGCGCCGCTCTGCCTCGGCGTGCTCGTCGTCGTCCCCGGCCAGGGCCGGTCCGATCCGACGGATCAAGCTTCGACCGTCACCACCAGTAGGCGAGGCGGTCAAAAGCGCAGGCTGTCTGCGGCGGAACGTTCGTGTCGCCCGACCATCCGCGCCGACCTCCTTCGTTGGCGCCTCCGCTCGTTCGCTCACGCACTTTCAGTGCGCTCGTTCACGTGCTCGGCGCCGCCTCGGATCTCGACACGCCTGGTCGTTCGACAGTTCTATTTGGTCAGGTGGCGCGCCTCTCGGCCGTCACCGCGTTTGGTGGCCGGCTGCTGCCGGCGGGGGTCTGTGAGCTGGGGCTAGGCTACGGCTGCTGCGAGGACGCCTGGGACGTCTACCCGGATGCCTGGGCCCATCGAGCTTGCGATGGTCAGCGCCTTCAGGTACTGGCCCTTGGCGCCGGCAGGCTTCGCGCGGTTGACCGCGTCGACCAGGGCCGCGAGGTTGTCCACGAGCGCCGCCGGCTCGAAGCTGGCCTTGCCGACCGGGACGTGGACGATGCCGGCCTTGTCGACGCGGAACTCGACGCGACCGCCCTTGACCTCCCTGACCGCCCGCTCGAGGTCGAACGTGATGGTCCCGGCCTTCGGGTTCGGCATGAGCCCGCGCCGGCCGAGGATCTTCCCCAGCTTGCCGACCTGGCCCATCATGTCGGGCGTCGCGAGGGCGACGTCGAACTCGAGCCAGCCGGCTTCGATCCGCTTGACGAGGTCCTCGCCACCGACCTCGTCGGCGCCGGCCCGCAGGGCTTCCTGCGCCTTCTCGCCCTGGGCGAACACGGCGACGCGGACGACCTTGCCGGTCCCGTGGGGAAGGACGACCGTGCCACGGACCATCTGGTCGGCATGACGCGGATCGACGCCGAGCCGGAGATGGGCCTCGACGGTGGCGTCGAACCCAACGAAGCTGGTCTGCTTGGCGAGCTCGATCGCCGGGACCGGCCCATAAAGTTGGGTGCGATCGACCAGCTTGGCCGCTTCGAGATACTTCTTGCCGTGCTTCGGCATGTCGTCAGATCCTCCTGTCGGTCCGGCTCAGCCGGCCTCCCCCTTCACGCGGGGTGGGCGTCCCGGCGAGACGGCGCCGCCGGCGCGCTGGTCGTCGGCTAGCCGACGACCTCGATGCCCATGCTTCGGGCGGTGCCTTCGATCTGCCGCATCGCGGCGTCGACGTCGTTGGCGTTGAGGTCCGCCATCTTGATCCCGGCGATCTCGCGGACCTGGTCGCGGGTTACGCGCCCGACGGTCTCGCGGGCGGGCGTGGTCGCTCCCGAGTCCACGCCGGCGGCCTTGCGAAGCAGGTCGGCAGCCGGTGGGGTCTTGAGGATGAAGGTGAACGAGCGATCCTCGAACACGGTGATCTGGGCCGGGATGACCTGGCCTGCCTTGTCCGCGGTGCGCTCGTTGTACGACTTCGTGAATTCGACGATGTTGATGCCGTGCGGCCCAAGGGCGGTGCCGACGGGCGGCGCGGGCGTGGCCTTGCCAGCCGGCAGCTGCAGGGTCAGGACGATTCGGATCTTCTTGGCCACGGGTTCGCGGTTCCTTTCTAGAGCTTCTCGACCTGGAGGAAGTCCAGTTCGACTGGCGTCTCGCGGCCGAAGATGCTCACGAGGACCTTGACCTTGTTGCGCTCGGGGTTCACCTCGTCGACCGTGCCGATGAACTCGGCGAACGGCCCGTCGGTGACCCGGACGCTCTGGCCCTTGGTGAACGCGACGCGGAACTTGGGCGTCTCGACGCCCATGTGTCGCAGGATCTGCTTGACCTCGGTCTCGTCGAGCGGGATCGGCTCGCTGCGGACGCCCGGGATGTTGGCGCCGCCGACGAAGCTCGTCACGCCCGGCGTGTTGCGCACGACGAACCAGCTGTCGGGGTCGAGGATCATCTCGACGAGGACGTAACCCGGATAGACCTTCTTCTGGACGGTGTGGCGCTGGCCCTGGCGGATCTCGATCTCATCCTCCATCGGGACGAGCACCTGGAAGATCTTGTCCTCCATGCCCATCGACTCGATGCGGTGCTCGAGGTTCGCCTTGACCTTGTTCTCGTAGCCGGAATACGTGTGGATGACGTACCAGCGCTTCTCGGGCGTCTTGGTGGTCTCCGTCGTCGTCTCGGTCATCATCTATCCCAAACTCGCCAGGAAGCCGATGGCACTCTGGAACACCGTGTCCCAGAAGGTGATGTAGACGCCGACGACGAGGCTGATCGCGAACACGAGCACCGTCAGGTTCCGGACATGCTCGCGCGTCGGCCACGAGACCTTGCGGAGCTCCGAGAATACCTCGTCAAAGTAGCGGCGAAGGCGGGTCACAACAGTTCGTTCGTCTCTCTCTGTGGTTGCCTGACTATGTCCAAACCCTCCGAAGACCGAGGCGACGCTGTGCTAGTCATCGGCCTGTGGAATGTGGCAGGGGCGATAGGACTCGAACCTACAACCGCTGGTTTTGGAGACCAGTGCTCTGCCAATTGAGCTACACCCCTGCGGATCGGCGCCTACTTCGCCTCGCGGTGAAGTGTATGCCGTCGGTCTCGAGGGCAGTACTTCTGCAGCTCAAGCCGGTTGGGATCGTTCTTCTTGTTCTTCCGCGTCGTGTACGTCCGCTCCTTGCACTCGGTGCAGGCGAGCTGGATCGTGGGACGCGCTTCGACTCTGGCCATCTTCTGCCTACTCGACGATGCTGACGATGGCGCCGGCGCCGACGGTCCGGCCACCCTCGCGGATGGCGAAGCGCTGGCCGATCTCGATGGCGATGGGGGTGATGAGCTCGACGCTCATCTCGACGTTGTCGCCGGGCATGATCATCTCGGCCCCCTCGGGCAGGCCGATGGCCCCGGTGACGTCGGTCGTCCGCAGGTAGAACTGGGGCCGGTAGCCGTTGTAGAAGGGGGTATGCCTCCCGCCCTCCTCCTTGGTCAGGACGTAGACCTGGGCGGTGAACTTGGTGTGGGGCTTGACCGAGCCCGTCTTGGCCAGGACCTGGCCGCGCTCGATCTCCTCGCGCTCGATGCCCCGGATGAGGCAGCCGACGTTGTCGCCGGCCTGGCCCTGGTCGAGCAGCTTCTTGAACATCTCGACGCCGGTGACGACGATCTTGCGGGTCGGCTTGATGCCGACCAGCTCGACCTCGTCGCCGACCTTGACGATGCCCCGCTCGATCCTGCCTGTGGCGACGGTCCCCCGGCCCTTGATGCCGAAGACGTCCTCGACCGGCATCAGGAACGGCCGGTCGACCGGCCGCTCGGGGGTCGGGATGTAGGAATCGACGGCATCCATCAGCTCCTGGATGCAGGCGTAGGCGGGATCGGACGGGTCGTCCTTGGCCTCGAGGGCCTTCAGGGCCGAGCCCCGGATGACCGGGATGTCGTCACCCGGGAAGTTGTTCTTGGTCAGGAGCTCGCGGACCTCGAGCTCGACGAGGTCGAGGAGCTCCTCGTCGTCGACCATGTCGACCTTGTTGAGGAAGACGACCATGTAGGGGACCTCGACCTGGCGGGCCAGGAGGATGTGCTCCCTGGTCTGGGGCATCGGGCCGTCGGTGGCGGCCACGACCAGGATGGCCCCGTCCATCTGGGCCGCACCGGTGATCATGTTCTTGATGTAGTCGGCGTGGCCCGGGCAGTCGACGTGGGCGTAGTGGCGGGCGTCGGTCTCGTACTCGACGTGGGCGATGGCGATGGTGATGCCCCGCTCCCGCTCCTCGGGCGCGTTGTCGATCGAATCGAAGGCCCGGTACTCGGCGTTGCCCTTCAGGGCGAGGTACTTGGAGATCGCCGCGGTCAGGCTCGTCTTGCCGTGGTCGATGTGGCCGATCGTCCCGATGTTGACGTGCGGCTTGGTGCGCTCGAACTTCTTCTTGGCCACGTGACCGTTCTCACTCCTTACAGGCGCGGCTTCGCCGCTGCGTTCGTCTGACGGGACCCGATGCCGCCTGGGCGTGGAGCCCACAATCGGACTCGAACCGATGACCTCTTCCTTACCAAGGAAGTGCTCTGCCAGCTGAGCTATGTGGGCCCGGGACCGATCGCGGGTTTCGTGATGAAGTGGTGGGCCGGGAGGGATTCGAACCCCCATGCCTTTCGGACCTGGTCTACAGCCAGGCGAGCCGCCGTTGCTCAACCGACCCACGGTTCAGCGGCGCCGGATCGAGCTGCGGCCCGTGGTGGATCCGGCCACCGATTGATGACGCTTGGAGCCGACGACGGGACTCGAACCCGGAACCTGCTGTTTACAAAACAGCTGCTCTGCCAATTGAGCTACGTCGGCACGACGGGCAGGGCCATACCGCAGATGACCCGTTCCGGCGCCGTGGAATGATAGGGCCGGTTGGCCCGATGGGTCAAGCGCGGGGGGTGCGGGGCGCTCGCGGCTTGCGTGCTTTCGCCGGCGGTGTGGCGCCTGGAGGAGGCCCGCCCGGGAGGAGGTCGTCGTCGGAGTCACTCGGAGGGCCGTCCAGCTGTGCGGCGGCCGGCTCCGGCGTATCGGCGGCTGAACCCGGATCGAGCGCGACCGACGCGACATCGTCCGAAGGTGACGCGACATCCGGGTCTGGTGACTCGGCATCTGCGTCTGCGGACTCGGCATCGGAAGCGCCCGACACGGACTTGGAGCTGGGCTTCAGTCGTGCTGCCGGGCTTCGTCGTCGTGGGGCCGATTCGGCGGGCGGGGCCGAGGCCACAGCCGGGGCGGGCGAGTCGTCCGCGTCAGAGCCGACTTCGCGGTCGATCGATTCCGAGGCGGCCGCATCGGCCTCCGGTTCGACCTCGGCTTCGCGAGGAGCAGGCTCGGCTTGTGCGTCGGGCTCTCGTTCGATGCCACTGGACTGCGGATCCTGCGTGGTGACCGGAGTCGGAGCTGCAGACTCGACTTGCTCCGCCGTCACCTCGGCACGAGCAGCGGAGTCGGCTTCGTCGGGGAGATCCGCTTCGGTTTCCGCGACGGGCTGTCGACCCGCGGCCGTGCGTCCTTGTCGGCGATCCGCCTGCGGCCGGCCACGGTCGTCCGGGTCGCGCTGGGCCAGCGCCTCGAACAACAAGACAGACCCCGCCACGGCGGCGTTGAGCGAGCCGACGCTACCGCGCATCGGGATCCGCATGAAGAGGTCGCAGCGTCGCCGGATCGCGGGCCCGAGACCCTGGCCCTCGCTGCCGACCACGATCGCGATCGGCCCGCGGAGATCTGTCTGCCGAGCCGTCAACGGTGCGCCGGCCTCGGACCCCGCGACACGGAGCCCCTGAGCGTGGAGGTCGGCCAGCGCTCCGGCGAGGTCGTCCACCGGGCAGAGGAGGAGGTGCTCGACCGCGCCGGCCGACGCCTTCACCGCAGCCGGTGTCAGCGGCGCCTGGCGTCGGGTCGGGAAGATCACGCCGTGGACGCCGGCTGCCTCGGCACTTCGCAACAGCGTGCCGACATTCTGGGGATCCTCGAGCGAATCGAGCACGAGGACGAACGGGGGTTCGCCCCGCTCGGCGGCGCGGGCGAGGATCTCCTCCGGGGACGCGTATCTGCGGGGATCGACCACCAGTGCGATGCCCTGGTGGCCGTCGAAGCCCGCGAGTGCCGTCAGTGAGCCGCCTTCGACCTCGACGATCGGGATGCGGAGTCGTGTCGCGTGCAGAACGAGCTGCTCGAGCGCGCCGCGTCGCTGCGGCACGACCACAAGGCGATGTGCCGTGCGACCGGCGGCGAATGCCTCCTCCACGGGGCGCCGGCCGGCCACGAGCTCTTCGTCGGGGCCGAGGAGGTCAGGCGGCGGGAGAGACGCGTTCGCCCGGGGCCATGGTCCAGGTCCTTCGGGCGGCCGCTGCCACGACTGTGGGCCGCCGCGCTCGGCTGGCTCGTCCTGGGGGTCCCGCCGGTCGCCCCAGTCCTGTGGACCGCCCGTCCGCTCGCGCCAGTCCTGTCGGCCACCTGGCTGGCCTGGCCTGGCGCGCCAGTCCTGTCGCTCTCGTGGCGCGTCCCAGCCGCCTGGTGTCGTCGGACGGCCACGGCCTCCACCGGCACCGGGGCCTGTGCCAAACCCGCGACCTGGGGGACGTCCAGGGCGTACCTGGCGCCCCTCGGATGACGGGCCGTACCCTTGGCGGAATGGCGGGCCGTCCCGCGGGGGACCAGGCCGGAAGGGCCGATCGTCGGCCCCGGGTCGAGGTCCGCCGGGCCCACGTGGCAGGTCACCGCGGCCGTGCCCAGATGATCCGAAGCGAGGGCCGCCCGGACCCGGTGGGCGTCCTTCCGCCGGTCCAGATCCGCGATACCCATCGGGACGTGCCGGCCGTTCCGTCCTGCCTGGTCCGAACCGGTCATCGGGACGGTCAAAGGGCCGTTGTCCGCTCGGGCCGTAGCCACGTCCACGTCCCGGGGACGCGCCACTTCCCCACCCTGGGCCGCCGCGGGACGGGTACCCGCCACCCGGACGGTCGCCGCCGCCATAGGGCCGTCCCGGGGGTCCGCCGTGGCCGGACTCTCGCGGCCCGTATTGCCGATCGCCTCGGCCGGCCGCACTGTCTCGCGCACCCGGATCGCCCGGTCGTCCCCGACCGCCCGAACCCCCCGAGTCGAACCCGCGCCGCATGCCGCCGCGCGGGCCACCGGGCCCTGAAGGACGGCCCGGTCCGCCGCGGTCCGGGGGTGGTCCGCGCCGTCCCTCCGCCCGACTGCCGCCGCCAGGCCGCTTGCCGCTGCCATGCCTGTCGGGTCGTCCCTCCCCACCGGGGCCCGCGCCCTCGCTGGAGTGGCCACCGTCAGCCGACCGCCCGCCGTCTCCCGAACGCCCGTCCGGGCTGGAACCCCGGTCGTCGTCGCGCGGTGGATCGTCAGCCACGCGTGACCTCCTCGACACGTCGCCAGCGCTGGCCGTCGCGAGTGTCCTCGACGATCACCCCCAGCTCGGCCAGCTCGTCACGCAGTCGATCGGAGGCGGACCAGTCCCGTCGACGCTCGCGCGGCAGACCGTGCGTCGAGCAGGGCGGCGGCCGCCGGGTCGAGATCTTCATCGGCGTCGGGCAGGATCGCGAGCACCTGGTCGAGATCGCGCATCGCCTCGATGGCTCGCCCCGCGTCCGCCGTCGACAACGTCCGCCGCTCAAGGCGCCGGTTGAGGTCGCGCACGAGGTCGAACACCACGGCAAGCGAGGCAGACACGTTGAGGTCGTCGTCGAGCGCCGCACCGAACGCCTCCCGCGCGGAAGCGATGACGTCCGGCAGCTCCGGATCGTCAGGACCTGGAGCCTCATACGTCCGCAGCGCGGCGACGGCCGTGTCCAGCCGTTCGATGGCCGCGGACGCCGCGACGAGCGACGCTTCGGAGTGGTTGAGCGGCGCCCGATAGTGGACCGCGATGAGCGAATAGCGGAGCGCCCGGGCCGAGACGCCCTCCTCGAGGACCTCACTGACCCGCGCGATGTTGCCCACGCGCTTGGCCATCTTCTCGCCACCCATCTGGAGGTGGGCGGCGTGCAGCCATGTCCCGACGAACGTCTGCCCCGTAGCCGCCTCGCTCTGGGCGATCTCGTCTTCGTGGTGCGGAAAGACGAGGTCTACGCCACCGGTGTGGATGTCGAACGACGCCCCGAGGTGCTTCATGCTCATGGCCGAGCACTCGATGTGCCAGCCGGGACGGCCACGCCCGAGCCCCGTATCCCACGACGGCTCGCCGGGCTTAGCGCCCTTCCACAACGCGAAGTCGCGGACATCGTCCTTGTCGTACTCGTCGCTCTCGACCCGCTCCCCTACGCGGAGGCCGTCGGGGTCCAGGCGCGACAGCCGGCCGTACGCCGGCCACGAGGAGATCCGGAAGAAGATGGAGCCGTCGTCGGTCCGGTAGGCGTGGTCGCGCTCGAGCAGCGTTTCGATCAGCGTGATGATCTCGGGGATGTGCTCCGTGGCCCTCGGCAACACATCGGGCGGCGTCATGCGGAGCGCGGCGGCATCGGTCAGGAAGCGATCGAGCCAGCGCTCCGCGACGACATCGATGCCTTCACCGGACGCGGCGGCGCCGCGGATGATCTTGTCGTCGATGTCGGTGATGTTCATCACCCATTTGACCGAGAACCCGCGCCACCGCATGTGCCTGACGAGGAGGTCCGAGAACAGGAACGTCCGGAAGTTCCCGATGTGGGCGGGACCGTAGACCGTCGGGCCGCAGGAATAGACGCCGAGATGCCCCGGCTGCAGCGGGACCAACGGCCGGGTCTCACCCGAGAGCGTGTCGAGCAGCCGGACGCTCACACGACCTCCGTGATCGTCGCCACGGCCAGTGCCGAGATCGAGCGACCAGCGCCTTCCGAGCCGTCGAGGTTGCCCGTGGACGCCTTGACGTTGACCGCTGTTCGATCGAGACCGAGGAGGCCCGCGACTGCGTCCGCCATGTCGTCGAGGTGCTCGGCGAGGCGCGGCCGGGCTGCCATGATGGTCACATCGACCGACGTCGGCCGCCAACGTGCCGCCTCGAGTCGTCGCCGAACCTCCAGGACGAGCTCGCGACTGGCGATGCCTCGCGGCGTGCGCGAGTCCGAGGGGAACAGCCTGCCGAGATCGCCAAGGCCGGCCGCGCCGATCAGCGCGTCAGCGATCGCATGGAGCGCGACGTCGCCGTCCGAGTGGCCGTGGAGCCGTGGGGCGCCGGCGATCTCGACGCCGCCGAGAACGAGCGGACTACCCGGCCCGAAGCGATGGCTGTCGTGGCCGATCCCCGTTCGCGCGGGACGCGGGCCGACACTCGCGAGGTGCGGGCCCGCCGCGGGATCGACCACGTCGGTCAGCGCCGCGACGGCCTGGACGACATCGCCCGGAACGGTCACCTTGAGATTGCCTGGATCGCCTGGGACCACATGAACGCGGATGCTACAGGCTTCCAGCAGCGACGCTTCGTCAGTCCATGTCCGGGGGCCGTCCGGTGGGAACCGCAGGTAGGCCGTGCGGAGGACGGCGCGCCGCACGCCCTGGGGGGTCTGGGCAGTCGCCAATCCTTCCCGCTCGACCGTCGCGATGACCACGTCGTTCTTCACCCGTTTGAGCGTCTCGGCGACCGGCATCACGGGAATGGCGGCCCCAAACCGGGCCGTCGCCTCCGCGACCGACTGTACGAGAGCCGGTTTGACGGCCGGCCGAGCCGCGTCATGGATCAGGACGACGCCCGATTCGTCACAGCCATCGCCATCCAGCGCAGCAAATCCGGCCGCGACGGATTCCTGTCGGCGGGCGCCACCGGGCACCACGTCCACGACGCTGGAGGGCAGCCACGTCGCGCCGCGGACTTCGGCTGTGCGCTCGGCTGAGGTGACGACGACGATCCGCCCGACGATCGGCGCCGCCTCGATCGCAGCCAACGTCCACGCCAGCAGCGGCCGCCCGGCGACCTCGATCGCCAGCTTGTCGGAACCAGCCATCCGGGCCGAACGGCCGGCGGCGACGACGATGACGTCGGCGCTGCCCCTCGGCGGGCTCGCGCTCAATCGAGTCGTGGCTGGGCGAAGATCATCCGGCCGGCGACCGTCTGCAGCACGCGAGTGACGGCGACGTCGAGATCCCGGTCGATATGGCGGGCGCCGCCCTCGACGACGATCATCGTCCCGTCATCGAGGAAGCCCACGCCTTGACCGGCCTCCTTGCCCTCCTGGATGACCCGGACCCGAAGCTCCTCGCCCGGCAGGACCGCCGGCTTGACCGCGTTAGCCAGCGAGTTGATGTTCATCACCCGGACTCCCTGGAGCTCCGCGACACGGTTGAGGTTGAAGTCGTTCGTGAGGATCACCCGGCTTCGAGCACGGGCGAGCGCAACGAGCTTCGCGTCGACCTCCGGGATGTCGGGGACGTCATCCTCGATGATCTCGACCGGCGTCCCCGGCTCCTTCTGCATCCGGTTGAGGATCTCGAGTCCGCGCCGGCCGCGATTCCGGCGCAAGGCGTCCGAACTGTCTGCGATGTGCTGGAGCTCATCGAGGACGAAGCGTGGGATGACGAGGGTCCCGTAGATGAAGCCCGATTCGACGATCTCGGCGATCCGCCCGTCGATGATCGCGCTCGTGTCCACGACGATCCGCGGGTCACCGGCCTGGACCCGCTCGCCGCCCTCGTCCTTCGGCCGGCGAAAGAGACCAACGGCCTCCGCGGCGATCAGCAGGTCCTCGCGCTTGGCTACGGTCAATCCGAGCATCCCGAGCCCGAGGAAGATCGAGACTCCGAGCGGAAGGAGGTCGCCCCAGGGTTCCCCGAGACCCGACAGCGGAAAGCCGAGGAGCAGGCCCATCAATAGCCCGAGAAGCAACCCGATCACGGCCGCCACGAACTCGGCCGTGGACAACGCCTCGACCTCCCGGATGAGCCACGCGGCAGGGACGACGGTCAGATACGGCAGGATCGCGAAGCCGACGACGATCCACGCGACGACCCACGAAGCGAGCATCGCGCCGGCATAGTCGCCCTGGAACAGCCCCTCGCCACGCGAGGCGAGGACGAGGCCGACGGCTCCCCCCAGCGCGGCCCCAAGGACACGGATAAAACGGATCAAGGATCTCCTCGGCACTTGGGCCGGCCACCCCGCATTCCCGCGGCTGTGGGGAACGGTCAGCCTAGCATCGCCGGGAGCGGCTCGCCACGAGCGGTCGGGCGATCGCCGAGCGCCGCCTCGACGGCGGCACGGACGTTCGCGAGGGCGACGACCTCGAGGCCATCGACAGCCGGCGGAGCTGACGCGCTGGTGCCTTGGGGAACGATCGCCCGCTCGAAGCCGAGTCGAGCAGCCTCCCTGAGGCGCCGCTCGAGCCCGGTCACGGCCCGCAGCTCGCCGAGCAGCCCGACCTCGCCGACAGCGACCGTTCCCGCTGCGATGGGGCGGTCCCGCATCGACGATGCGAGCGCGAGCGCGATCGGGAGGTCGAGCGCCGGTTCCAGGACCGACAGCCCGCCGGCGAGGTTCGCGTAGACATCGTGATTGGCGAGGCCGATCCCGGCGCGCCGTCCGAGCACGGCGATGAGGAGGCTCAGCCGGTTCGGATCCAGGCCGCTTGCCCGTCGGATCGGGTTGCCGAACGCGGATGGGCTGACCAGGGCCTGGACCTCGACGAGCAGCGGCCTGCTGCCTTCGAGGGTGGGTGCCACGACGCTGCCCGGCGCCGATCCACCGTGATCGACGAGGAATGCACGGGCTGGGTCCGTGACCTCGCGCAGGCCGTCCTCGGCCATCTCGAAGACACCAAGCTCGTCGGTCGAGCCAAACCGGTTCTTCGTCGCGCGCAGCAGCCGGAGCGTGGCGTAACGCTCGCCCTCGAGATTCACCACGGCGTCGACGAGGTGCTCGAGCGTCTTGGGGCCAGCGATCGCACCGTCCTTCGTCACGTGGCCGACAAGGATGACCGCGATCCCGTCCCCTTTCGCCAGGTCCATCAGGCGGAGGGTGGCCTCCCGCACCTGGCCCACGGTGCCGGCGGCGCCGTCGAGCTCCTCGACCGTCGCGGTCTGGATCGAGTCGACGACGACCATCATCGGCCGCTCGGCACGGGCGAGCTCGACGATCCGCCCGACGTCGTGCTCGGCGACCACCCGGATCCCCTCGGCCGACGGGCCGTTCACCAGACCCAAGCGGGCGGCGCGCAGCCGGACCTGGCCCGGCGATTCCTCGCCCGCGGCATAAAGCACATGACCGCCACCGGCCGTCGTGCGGGTCAGGCCGGCCGCGGCCTGCAGCAGGAGCGTGGACTTGCCGATGCCGGGCTCGCCGCCCACGAGGACCAGCGACCCGGGCACCAGCCCTCCACCGAGGACCCGGTCGAGCTCATCGAGGCCGACCCTCAGCCTCGGCAGATCCGTGTCGGCGATCTCGGCGAGACTGATCGGCCTTGCGCCGGCGTGGACCGGTCCACGACTTGCGGCGCGCTGGGCGCGTGTCGGTTCGCGGACGACCGTTTCGACGAGCGTGTTCCAGCCGCCGCACGAGCGGCACTGCCCTTCCCAGCGCGGGTAGGACTCAGCGCATGTCTGGCAGACGTACCGGCTCTGGGACCGGGCCATGTCAGGCCGCCCGCCGGGCGGCCGGGTTCACAGCGCCTCGACCGGCGTCAGGGGTTCCGGTTCGGCCTGGCGGATATCGAGACCAGCCTCGGGGTCCTTGTCCACGACGATCGTGGATCCCGGCTCGTACTTGCCGAGGAGGAGATGCTCCGCGAGGACGTCCTCGACCATGTTCTGGATGACTCGCAGGAGCGGCCGCGCGCCGTACGCCACGTCGTACCCGAGCTTGATGATGTGCTCCTTCGCGGCCTGGGTCACGACGAGCGTCATCTGCTGTGCCCGGAGCTGGTCGCGGACCCGCGCCAGCTTGAGGTCGACGATCTGGGCGATCTCCTCGACCGTGAGCGATCGGAACACCACGGTGGCGTCGATCCGGTTGAGGAACTCCGGTCGGAAGTTCTGCTTCAGCTCGGCGGCGACCTTCTCCTTCATCAGCTCGTGCGAGCTCTCAGCCCGAGCCGCGTCCGTCTCGCCCTGGACCCTGAAGCCCAGGCTCGAGTTGGTCTGAAGCTGCTTCGCCCCAAGGTTCGAGGTCATGATGATGATGCAGTTGCGGAAGTCGACCCGCCGTCCCTTCGCGTCCGAGAGGTGGCCGTCCTCGAGGACCTGGAGCAGGATGTTGAAGACCTCCGGGTGGGCCTTCTCGACCTCGTCGAGGAGGACGACCGCGTAGCTCTTGCGGCGCACGGCCTCGGTCAACTGGCCGCCTTCGTCGAACCCGACATAGCCGGGAGGCGCTCCGACGAGCCGGCTGACGTTGTGGCGCTCCATGAACTCGCTCATGTCGATCTTGATGAGCGCGTCCTCGCTGCCGAACATGAATTCGGCGACGGCCTTGGCGAGCTCCGACTTCCCGACACCGGTGGGCCCGAGGAAGATGAACGAGCCGATCGGCCGCTTCGGATCCTTGAGCCCGGCACGTGCCCGACGGACGGCCCGCGAGACGATGCCGATCGCCTCCTCCTGGCCGATGACGCGGCCGTGGAGGGCGTCCTCCATGTGCAGCAGGCGCTGCGATTCCTCCTGGGCGATGCGGGTGACCGGGATACCGGTCCACATCGCGACGACCTGGGCGATCTCTTCCTCGTCGACCGACGGCTGGTCGCCGGCGACCTGGGTCTGCCACTCGGCGCGCAGCGTGTCGACAGACTCGCGGGCGGTCGCCTCGGACTCGCGCAGCGTGGCGGCTTCCTCGTACTCCTGGTTGTTGATCGCCGCGTCCTTCTCCTTGGTGATCCGCTCCAGATCCTTCTGGGCTTCGCGCAGGGCGGGTGGCGCCGATGCGTGACGGAGGCGGACGCGCGAGGCGGCCTCGTCGATGAGGTCGATCGCCTTGTCGGGGAGGTGGCGGTCAGTGATGTAGCGGATCGACAGGTCGGCGGCCGCCTTGACCGCCTCGTCCGTGATCGTGACCTTGTGGTGCTGCTCGTATCGCTCGCGGATCCCGAGCAAGATCTCGATCGTCTGCTCGAGGGTCGGTTCCTCGACCATCACTGGCTGGAACCGGCGCTCGAGGGCGGCGTCGCGCTCGATGTACTTGCGGTACTCGTCGAGCGTCGTCGCGCCGATGCACTGGAGCTCACCGCGAGCGAGCGGTGGCTTGAGGATGTTGGCCGCGTCGATCGCGCCTTCCGCCGCCCCGGCTCCCACAAGCGTGTGGAGCTCATCGATGAAGAGGACGGCGTCGTTGGTGTTGCGGAGCTCTTCGATGATCTTCTTGAGCCGCTCCTCGAACTCGCCGCGGTACTTCGTCCCGGCCACCAGCGAGCCGATGTCGAGCGTCAGCACGCGCTTGTTCAGGAGCGTCTCGGGGACGTCGCCCGCGATGATCCGGTGGGCGAGGCCCTCGGCGATGGCCGTCTTGCCGACGCCGGGCTCGCCGATGAGGGCGGGGTTGTTCTTCGTCCGCCGGGACAGGATCTGGATGACCCGCTCGATCTCCTTGTCCCGGCCGATGACCGGGTCGAGCTTTCCAGCTCGCGCGGCATCGGTGAGGTTGATGCCGAGCTGGTCCACGGTCGGGGTCTTGCTCGCCCGCTTGGTCTCGGGCGTGGGTCCGGCCGATGAGCTCTGCGACAGGACGCGGATGACCTCGTGGCGGACCTTGTCCAGGTTCACCCCGAGCGACTCGAGGACGCCCGCCGCGATGCCCTCGCCCTCGCGGACGAGACCGAGCAGCAGGTGCTCCGTGCCGATGTAGTTGTGGCCGAGCCGCCGGGCCTCGTCGATCGCGAGCTCGATCACTCGCTTCGCCCGCGGCGTCAGGCCGACCTCGCCGACGACCGGGCGATCACCGCGACCGATGATGAACTCGACCGCCGTCCGAACCTTGGGCAGCTCCACGTTCATGTTCTCGAGGACGCGGGCCGCAACGCCCTCGCCTTCGCGAACGAGGCCGAGGAGCAGATGCTCGGTGCCGATGTAGTTGTGGTTGAACCGCTGCGCCTCGTCCTGCGCGAGTGTCAGGACTTTTCGGGCTCGGTCGGTGAATTTGTCGAAACGATCCATAAGGTCGAACGCCTGTTCCATACGAGCGTCACGGATGTGCCGCTACGGCCATGCTAGCACGAGACCCTCACCCGTACGCCATGTGACGAACGGTGGGTATCTCGTATACATGAACGTCCCGGAGGCCTTTCCGGATCCCTCACGCGAGGGTAAGGAATCGAAACGACCCGCCGGTCAGGGCGGGTCGTCGGGCAGTCGGCTCGAGCCGTCAACCCTTTGTGTTGGCCTCCATCGTCTCGTCGGCGATCTCGGTGATCGCCTGCGCGCCGAGCGTCTCGTCGGCAGCCTCGTGTGCGGCGACCCGCTCGGTGATCTCCTCGATCGCGGCATCGGCTGCGGCTTCCTCGGAAGCCTCGTCGCTTGCCACGGTCTCGACGATCTCCGCGATGACCCCGGCGGCCGCGGTCTCCTCGGTGAATTCGTCAGCGTTGACATCGTCGACGACGCTCTCGATCGACGCTTCAGCAGTGGTTTCCTCGGTGAACTCGGTCGCGTTGACCTCGTCGACGATCTCCTCGATCTCGGCAACGGCCGCGGTTTCCTCGCGCTCCTCGGCGGCAGCCACGGCCTCGACGACGTCCGCGATCGCTTCGCTTGCGACCGGCTCGTTCTCGTCGTTGGCCTCGGCTGCGTCTTCGAGGCTTGCGATCTCGCCGGCGGCGGCGGCCTCGATGGCCCCCTCGTCAGCGGCGACCGCATCGGCGATGGCGCCGATCTCGACTGCGGCAGCTGTTTCGGCGTCTGCCTCGTCGTCACGGAGCGTGTCGACCAGGGCGCCGATCTCACCGGTCGCTGCGAGTTCCTCGGCCGCCTCGTCCTCGGCGACGACGTCGGCGATCGCTCCCACGAGGGCGCCCGCAGCGACTTCCTCGGCGTCCTCGTCGGCCGCGAGGTCGTCCACGATCGACTCGATCTCTGCGGTGGCGACCGCCTCTTCGGCGACCTCGTCCTCAGCGACCTGTTCGACCACGTCGTCCACCTCGGCTGCGGCAAGCTGCTGCCGGACCTGGGCGAACGCCGAGGCGAGCGTGTTGTCGATCCCGCCTTCCGGCTCCTGGACCGCGTCGGACATCGAGTAGCTGCGCTCGGGTCGCGGCCGGCGCTCGGGGCGCGGAGCGCTGCTCGGCGCGGCCGGGACGCCCGGTTCGGGCGCCGGCCGGGCCGGCGGCTCCTCGGCCTGCTTGAGGCTGAGCCCGAGGCGATGACGTTCGGAGTCGAGCGAGATGATCTTGAGCTTGAGCGTCTGGCCCTCATGGACCACGTCGCCGGGATGGGCCACCCGCTGGTGCGAGAGCTCGCTGATGTGGATCAGGCCCTCGAGACCGTCGCGAACGCGGACGAATGCCCCGAAGTTGACGAGCTTGGTGACCGTGCCGTCGATGATGTCGCCGACCTTGAAGTCAGCCACCGTCGAATGCCACGGATCCGGCTGGAGACGTCGGATCGAAAGGCTGATCCGGCCGCGCTCGTGATTGATGTCGATGACTTCGGCCTCGACCTCTTCACCGACGCGGTAGCCGGCCTCGGGGTTGTTGACCTTGTTCCACGAGAGTTCGCTCTTGTGCACGAGGCCGTCGATGCCGCCGAGGTCGATGAAGACGCCGAACGGGGCGATCGAGCGGACGGTCCCGGTGACCTTCTGGCCGACCTGGAGGCTGCTGAACAGCTCGTCGCGCTTCTCGCGGCGCTCCTCGTACAGGGCGACCTTCTCCGAAAGGATCAGGCGGTTCGCCTTGCGGTTGACCTCGAGGATCTTGAGACGGAGCTTCCTGCCGACGAACGGCTGCAGCTTCTCCGCGATCTCCTGCGCGGCGTCGCGCGGCTGGTCGTTCTGGGGGCGGCGGGGGAAGTCGACGATCTGGCTGATCGGGACGAAGCCGCGGATCCCACAGTCGACGATGAGGCCGCCCTTGTTGTGGTCGATGACGGGGGCCTCGATGATGACGCCCGCCTCGAACTGCTCCTGCATGGCGCGCCACTTGCGCTCGAGCCCGGCGCGGCGAAGCGAGAGGACGACGTGGCCCTCGGGGGACTCGGGCTGGAGGACGTACACGAGGACGGTGTCGCCGATGTTCAGCGCGGGCTGGCCTTCGCCGTGGCGACCGAACAGCTCGCGATTGCTGACGACACCTTCGCTCTTCGCCCCGATATCGACGAGGATCTCGTCCTTGTCGATCCGAACGACCTGACCCTCGACCACGTCGCCGTGCTTGAAGCTCTTGATGTCCGAGTCCTGCTCGGCGAGCAGCTCGGCCATGGTGGTCGGCTCGGGACCGAGCGCGCGAGGGGCGGCTGGCTCGTCGTCCTCGTCGCTGGCGGCGGGCGCGTCGGCCGTGTCGGCGGCGTCCAGGCCGTCGCTCGGGCGTCGGCGGCGTCAGGCGGTCGCGGTCTCGGCCTGCGCAGCGGGTGCCTCGGCCTGGGCAGCCGGTGCCTGGGCCTGAGCGGCCGGTGCCGCGGCCGCGGTGCCGCGGGCGCGTCGACGGACGCGCTAGCAGGTGTCTCGGCGGGCGATCGTCTCGGCCGCGGGTGCCTCGGCGGCGGGTGCCTCGGCGGCGGGTGTCGCGGGCTGCGGGGCCTCGAGCGGCCCCGTTGGCGGGCGTCCCGGCTCGCGTCGGCCGTTCCGTTGTCAGCTGCCGCCATCACGTTGTTGGTGGACGGTGCAGCGGCCTCAGGCGACGCTCCGTTCTCCGGTGCGACGCTCTCGGCGTCCTGCGGGCTGGTCGCGGGCTCCTCGGCTACCGCGACTGCCGCCGCTGTGTCCTCGGGCGTCCGGTCGGCGACGGAGGCGACAGCCTCCGGCTCCGGGGCGGTCCCGCCCGATCGTTCTTCGGTCAAGGTGTTGGTCACTCCTCGTGGGTGGATTTGCTCTCAAGAATCAGAAACGGCCCGAGCGACGCTCAGGGCCGAAAGCCGAAACAATCAGGTGGTCCGTGGTGATCGACTCTCCGCGGTCCGCTCCTTCGTGCGTCGATTGGGCCTGCCGTCGCTCTTCAGATGTCCTGCCTCTTGAGGCCGGGAGAGTCTAGCACACGCTTTCTCACGGCTACAATCGCCAAACCGTGCCGGAATTGCCCGATCTGACCGTGGTCGCCGACGCCCTCCATGCATCGCTGGTCGGCCGCCAGATCAGCTCCGCGACGGCTCCCGGGCCACTCGCGGTACGGGGCACGCCCGACGAACTGGCCGGATTGGTCGGCCAGCGTTTGAGATCCGTTCGGCGTCGCGGCAAGTTCCTGTTGATGGACCTGGAACGCGATGCGATCGCCTGGAATCCGATGCTGACCGGGCGCTTCCAGCTTGCGACGAAGGGCACGAAGCTGCCCTCGAAGACCGCAGTCGTCCTCGGCTTCGGGACGCGCGATGGCGGTCCTGCCGACGCCGGTCGGTGGACGCGAGGCGCAACCTGGATCCCGGCCGACGACGCAGTCGCCGAGATCCGATATCGCGACCCGACGCAGATGGGCAAGGTGTACCTCCAACCGGCCGGCGTCGATCGGGCCGTGCCCGGCCTCGGTGGCACGGAGCAAGGACCGGACGCCGACGATCCGTCGCTGACGCTCGATGTCTGGCGCGACCGGATCCGGCGGCACCCCGGCGAGCTGAAGAACCTGCTACGCAACCAGGCGTTCGTCGCGGGCATCGGTAATGCCTACAGCGATGAGATCCTGCACGCTGCCCGATTGCTGCCGTTCCGGAAGCGCTCGAGCCTGGCCGCCGAGGAGGTGGACTCCCTCTACGCTGCCACCCGCTCGACCCTCGCCGACGCGATCGAAGTCCTCAAGAAGCGCGTCCCTCCGACCTTCGAGACGCAGGTCCGTGATTTCCTCGCCGTTCACGACAAGGGCGGCCGGCCATGCCCACGCTGCGGAACGAAGATCACCGAGGTGAGGGCCGGCGGCTTCATCACGTCCTACTGCCGGGGCTGCCAGCGCTGACCGGCGGGCGTCGGGCGACCGGCCGGTAGCGCTGGTCCGGTCCCGCCGTACCTCTGTGGTTCGCGCTGCGTCCCTATCCGGGTCGGGCCTACCTCTTCGTCGCTTTCGGGCGCGCGCTCGCGCGCGTGGTCGCCTTGGGGGCGGAGCTCGCCTTCGGGGCCGCACTGGGAGCCACCGTCAGGCGGGGCGTTGCGGCCGCTGTCGAGGTCGCCCTGGCGGTGGCCCGCGGTGTCGCGGTCGCTCCGGCAGTCGACGTCGCAACTGCGCTCGCGCGAGGCGAAGCAGACTCGATCGGAGCGACGCCCCCGACGGCCGACTTTGCGATCGCCACGACCATGAACGCCACGACCAGGACGGCGACAAGAACCGTCTGCCCGGTGGACCGCTGCTCGAGGAACGCCGGCACTCCACTCCCGAACCGATGGACATCGAGGACGACAGGGACAGTGCGTGCGATCGGGCGCGGCATGCCGGCCGCACGACCAGGGAGCGCCCCCGATGCGGCCTCGGCGGCAACGTATGTGGCGCACGTCTGGTGATCGGGCGTCAGGCACAGGCGCCGCTGCTTCTCGGATGCAAGCGGGGCGCCCGGCGTGACTGCGGCACAGCGATGGTCCCGGGCCGTGGTCGCGGAACGCCAGGAGCCATCCGACGAGGTGAGGAACGGGCACTGGAGGGTTTGCGATGCCTGGCCGGAAGGGTCACCCGGATCGGACTGAGCCGGTTCGGGCGGACGACGTTCAGCCACGGTCATGTGCGGACAGGATACGTCCCTGCGAAAGCCCGGCGGGACCGTCGGCGTCGATCGACGTCGAGGCGCGGCGATCCGGAAGCATCGGTTGTCGGCAGGTTCCGACGCATCCGCCGCACCGTCGGCAGAGGCAAGAAACGCAAAAAGCGCGGAAACGCAAAGATCCCGGCGACGACCTATTTTCCCGAAAGGCTGCCCTCTCAGTATCTTCGGCGCTGGAGAGCTTAACTTCCGTGTTCGGGATGGGAACGGGTGTGGCCTCTCCGCTAGAGTCACCGGGATCTTTTGCGTCTGGACGTTCGGCAGCGGCTCGCGTGCGGTCTGTTGGACCGCGCGGGCGCCGGATGATCTTCGGTTTCGAGTAGTCAGGTGTGAATGATCACGATCTTCCAGCCACCGACCCCTGGTCAGTGGTTGAAGAGGTCAAGCCCTCGACCGTTAGTACCGCTCAGCTTCATCCGTCACCGGACTTCCACATGCGGCCTATCAAACAGGTGGTCTCCCTGCGGTCTTACCCGGTTGACCCGGTGGGGAACCTCATCTCGAGGCGAGCTTCGCACTTAGATGCTTTCAGCGCTTATCCCGACCGAACATAGCTACCCAGCGGTGCCCCTGGCGGGACAACTGGCACACCAGCGGTTCGTTCACTCCGGTCCTCTCGTACTAGGAGCAACTCCTCTCAAGTTCCCTACGCCCACGGCGGATAGAGACCGAACTGTCTCACGACGTTCTGAACCCAGCTCGCGTGCCGCTTTAATTGGCGAACAGCCAAACCCTTGGGACGTACTTCCGCCCCAGGATGCGACGAGCCGACATCGAGGTGCCAAACGGTGCCGTCGATGTGAACTCTTGGGCACCATCAGCCTGTTATCCCCGGGGTAGCTTTTATCCGTTGAGTGATACCCCTTCCACTCGGAGGTACCAGATCACTAAGCCCGACTTTCGTCTCTGCTCGACTTGTAGGTCTCGCAGTCAAGCTCCCTTATGCCTTTGCACTCTTCGGCTGGTTTCCATTCAGCCTGAGGGAACCTTTGGGCGCCTCCGTTACATTTTAGGAGGCGACCGCCCCAGTCAAACTGCCCGCCTGACACTGTCCCGCGCCCGGATCACGGGTCGCGGTTAGAAACGAAATCCAACAAGGGTGGTATTTCAACGTCGGCTCCACCGAGGCTAGCGCCCCAGCTTCTCAGCCTCCCACCTATCCTACACAAGCTGAATCCCAATCCAATGTCAGGGTGCAGTAAAGCTCCACGGGGTCTTTTTGCCCTGCCGCGGGTAACCTGCATCTTCACAGGTACTTCAATTTCGCCGGATCCCTCGTTGAGACAGCGCCCAGATCGTTACGCCATTCGTGCGGGTCGGAACTTACCCGACAAGGAATTTCGCTACCTTAGGACCGTTATAGTTACGGCCGCCGTTTACCGGGGCTTCGATTCAAAGCTTGCACCTCTCCTCTTAACCTTCCGGCACTGGGCAGGCGTCAGCCCCTATACGTCAGCTTTCGCTTTCGCAGAGACCTGTGTTTTTGCTAAACAGTCGCCTGGGCCTTTTCACTGCGGCTTCGATCGACCACTGCAAGCAGCAGCCGCGAAGCGCCCCTTCTCCCGAAGTTACGGGGCCATGTTGCCGAGTTCCTTAACGAGGGTTCTCCCGATCGCCTTGGTATTCTCTACCCGCCTACCTGTGTCGGATTGCGGTACGGACACTATTGATCTCGCTAGACACTTTTCTCGCCAGCATGGCTCACTCGAATCGGGGCATGCGCCCCTTTCATTCACTGCTCGGGGTTGAATGATCAGACGGATTTACCTGTCCGATCCCCCTACCGGTTTAGACGCGTATAGCCAAAACGCGCTCGAGCTACCACACCGTGTCATGCCATTGCTCTCACCTGGGCTTCGATCCCGGACTCGACCGACTTTCGCCGGCCAACCTCCGTTCACGTACCCCCAGGCGACACCTTGCGGTGCAAACGATCGTTAGTGGTTCCGGAATATGAACCGGATGTCCATCGCCTACGACGTTCGTCCTCGGCTTAGGCCCGACTAACCCTGAGCGGACAAGCCTTCCTCAGGAAACCTTAGGCTTACGGCGTGTGAGATTCTCACTCACATTGCGCTACTCATGCCGACATTCGCACTTCCGTCCACTCCAGCCGTCCTCACGGTCGACCTTCACTGCTGACGGAACGCTCCCCTACCAAACCACGACCGGCGAACCGGTCATGGAGTCCGTAGCTTCGGTACCAAGCTTGAGCCCCGCTGAATTTTCGGCGCAGATCCACTTGACCAGTGAGCTGTTACGCACTCTTTCAATGGTGGCTGCTTCTAAGCCAACATCCTGGTTGTCTATGCGAATCCACATCCTTTACCACTTAGCTTGGATTTAGGGACCTTAGCTGACGGTCCGGACTGTTTTCCTTTTGACCACGAAGCTTAGCCCTCGCAGTCTGACTCCCGGGCTCTGAAATCACGGGATTCGGAGTTTGGTTGGGTTTGGTAAGCGGGAAGCCCCCTAGCCCATCCAGTGCTCTACCCCCGTGATTGAACGCCCGAGGCTAGCCCTAAAGCTATTTCGGGGAGAACCAGCTATCTCCGAGTTCGATTGGCATTTCACCGCTATCCACAGCTCATCCCCTAGCTTTTCAACGCTAGTGAGTTCGGTCCTCCACGAGACATTACTCTCGCTTCAACCTGGCCATGGATAGGTCACTCGGTTTCGGGTCTACAGCGTGCGACTGATCGCCCTATTCAGACTCGCTTTCGCTCCGGCTCCGTCCTTCTCGGACTTAACCTCGCCACACGCTAGTAACTCGTCGGCTCATTCTTCAAAAGGCACGCCATCAGGCTACCGGCAGAACCGGCAACACCCTCTGACTGCTTGTAGGCACGTGGTTTCAGGTACTGTTTCACTCCCCTTCCGGGGTGCTTTTCACCTTTCCCTCACGGTACTAGTTCACTATCGGTCGCCAAGAGTATTTAGCCTTGGACGGTGGTCCGCCCAGCTTCCCACATGAGAGACCTTCCACGTGGTACTCAGGTGGCCGATCACGGAGGTCGCTCGCTTTCGCTTACGGGGCTATCACCCTCTCTGGCCTGCCTTTCCAGGGCAGCTCAGCTAGCGATCGACTTTGTAACTCCGCCGGGACCTTGCCGGGTCCCGATGATCGACTCCTACAACCCCCACTCAGAAACGGCGGCAACCTATCGCGCTGAGTGAGTTTGGGCTGTTCCCTTTTCGCTCGCCACTACTCAGGGAATGATCTCTTTTCCTCCAGCTACTGAGATGTTTCAGTTCGCTGGCTTACCTCTTCCTGGTCTATTTGGTTCAACCAGGAGTGACTGGGCATAACCCCAGCCGGGTTTCCCCATTCGGACATCTCCGGATCACAGTCCCCTCGCGACTCCCCGGAGCTTTTCGCAGCCTGGCACGTCCTTCATCGGCTCTTGGCGCCAAGGCATCCACCCCGTGCCCTTTGTAGCTTGACCCCCTCCAGCCGCTGACCAGGCGGTCAGTCGCTGTGACGGGATCGATCGGGATCATTTTCCTTGACTACTCGGCGAAATCGAAGATCTTCAATCTGCCGAACATATCCAGTTGTTAAGGTGCGGCCGCCCGAAACGGGCGACCTCCCGACGAGCCGGCTCACGCCGTCGCGTCGTCCAGCGATCCGCTGGTCCGTGGCCTGTCCATCGGAAAGGACACGGATCAGGGGTTCGATGCGGGACACGAGGTCCCGTGAAGGTGACGATTGGTTCGGGGATCGGACCCGATCTGTTCAGTTGCTTCTGGCGCGTGGCGTCGGCGGTGGTGGTGGAGACGAGGAGACTCGAACTCCTGACCCTCTCCTTGCAAAGGAGATGCTCTGCCGACTGAGCTACGTCCCCGCGCCAGGGTGGGGATGGTGGGCGATTCTGGACTCGAACCAGAGACCTCTGCCTTATCAGGGCAGCGCTCTAACCAGCTGAGCTAATCGCCCGCCGCGGGTGGATGGCCGTGCCGGACATTGACGACACGGTCGTCGCCGCGGACGGCTGCACCTTGACCCTTGAAGAGTGACAGGAAAAACGGACTTGGATGGTCGAATGGGTTCGGTGTTCTTTCCAGGTCGCGTATCGGCCTCCGGTCCCGATCCTTGCGGACGGGGCCGGCGAGCTCCACCTGGCGGGGAGACTCGAGCGACCGTGCGATCAACCCTAGGAGCCATCAACGCCTCGACCCCACCAAGAGTCGAGACTCGGATCTCCCTAGAAAGGAGGTGATCCAGCCGCACCTTCCGGTACGGCTACCTTGTTACGACTTCGTCCCAATCACCGACCCCACCTTCGACGGCTGCCTCCTTGCGGTTGGCCCACCGGCTTCGGGTGTTGCCAGCTTTCATGACGTGACGGGCGGTGTGTACAAGGCCCGGGAACATATTCACCGCCGTATGCTGACCGGCGGTTACTAGCAACTCCGGCTTCATGTAGGCGAGTTGCAGCCTACAATCCGAACTGAGACCGGCTTTAAGGGATTCGCTCCACCTCGCGGTTTCGCCGCCCGTTGTACCGGCCATTGTAGCGTGGGTGTAGCCCAGGACGTAAGGGCCATGCTGACTTGACGTCATCCCCACCTTCCTCCGAGTTTCTCTCGGCAGTCCCGTGTGAGTGATACAACACACAGTAGGGGTTGCGCTCGTTGCGGGACTTAACCCAACATCTCACGACACGAGCTGACGACAGCCATGCAACACCTGTGGCCAGGCCCCTTGCGGGGAACCGACGTTTCCGCCGGGATCCTGGTCATGTCAAGCCCTGGTAAGGTTCTTCGCGTTGCGTCGAATTAAACCCCACGCTCCGCTGCTTGTGCGGGCCCCCGTCAATTCCTTTGAGTTTTAGCCTTGCGGCCGTACTCCCCAGGCGGGACACTTAATGCGTTAGCTTCGGCACTGGCGGGGTTGATACCACCAACACCTAGTGTCCATCGTTTACGGCTAGGACTACCGGGGTATCTAATCCCGTTTGCTCCCCTAGCTTTCGCGCCTCAGCGTCAAGAACAGGCCAGGAAGTCGCCTTCGCCACTGGTGTTCCTCCCGATATCTACGCATTTCACCACTACACCGGGAATTCCACTTCCCTCTCCTGCCTTCGAGTCGATCAGTATCGAGTGACCCTCCCCAGTTGAGCCGGGGGCTTTCACACTCGACTTGAACGACCGCCTGCGCGCTCTTTACGCCCAGTAAATCCGGACAACGCTTGTCACCTACGTATTACCGCGGCTGCTGGCACGTAGTTAGCCGTGACTTATTCGTCAGGTACCGTCATTATCTTCCCTGACAAAAGAGGTTTACAACCCGAAGGCCTTCATCCCTCACGCGGCGTTGCTGCGTCAGACTTTCGTCCATTGCGCAAAATTCCCGACTGCTGCCTCCCGTAGGAGTCTGGGCCGTGTCTCAGTCCCAGTCTGGGTGATCGTCCTCTCAGACCACCTACCGATCGTCGCCTTGGTGAGCCGTTACCCCACCAACGAGCTAATCGGACGCAGGCCCCTCCTGAAGCGCCTTGCGGCTTTACTGGTGTGATCGAACACACCACCACATGCGGTATTAGCCACCCTTTCGGGCAGTTATTCCCCACTTCGGGGCAGGTCACCTACGCGTTACTCAGCCGTCCGCCACTAACGATCAAGGCAAGCCCTGATCGTCCGTTCGACTTGCATGTCTCATGCACGCCGCCAGCGTTTATCCTGAGCCAGGATCAAACTCTCCAAAAAGATGCACGACCTTGCGGCCGCGACTTTTGTCCGAGGGTTTGACCACTCGCACATCCTTATCACGGATTTCCTGTCACTCTTCAATTGTTAAGGTGCAGCGGCCGAGGCTCTACGGGCCCGCGGCGCGGACTACCTATGATGAGGCTTGAGTGGTCCGCTGTCAAACGCGTTTCAAACGTTCTGACTGCGTGGTTCCGGTGTTCCGGAACGTGTCCGCGACCCCTCTGGAGAGGTCCGGCAAGTGGAATCCTAGGGTGTCGTTGATGCCCCTGTCAAACGCCGCGGGCAGTTCGGTCGCCGGCGCGGGATAGGCACCCGGATGATCCGTCTCGATCGGGCGGCGGCGACCCGGAGACGGTCACCGAGGCCGGTCAGATAGGGCTCGTCTCGACGAGCAGGACGAACGCCGCGGCACTCAGCCAGCAGAGCAGGCCAAGCTCCATCGATGGCGCCGCATCCAGAGGGCCGGTAACGATGGCGAAGAGGAGCATCGCCAGCACGGCCGCAGCGCCCGCCTTCGCGAGCCGTAACAGGATCTCGGAGACGAGGTTGCTCATGGCTCAGACGGCTCGGCGGCCCTGGAGCGCGCGGATCAGCGTGACCTCGTCGGCGTACTCGAGGTCGCCACCGACTGGCAGGCCGCGCGCGATCCGACTCACGACACCGACGACGGCCTCGAGCCGTTCGGCGAGGTACATCGCGGTCGCCTCACCTTCGAGGGTGGGGTTGGTCGCCATGATGACCTCGGCGAACGGGGTCCCCTCGCGGGCGGCCGCGTCGGCGCGCTCGAGGAGCTCGCGGATGCGGAGGCGGTCCGGGCCGATGCCGTCGATCGGCGAGATCGCGCCGTGGAGCACGTGGTAGCGGCCCTTGAACTCGCCGGTGCGTTCCAGCGCGAGGACGTCGAGCGGCTCTTCGACGACGCACAGGCGGGTCTCGTCGCGACCCGGGTCTCGGCAGATGGGGCAGAGCGGCTGGTCGCTGATGTTGAAGCAGCGGTCGCAGAAGACGACCTGGTCGCGAACAGCGACGAGCGCTGCCGCGAGCGTCCGCGCCTCCGCGTCGGGCGCGCGGAGCAGGTGGTACGTCAGACGCTGGGCGGTCTTGGGTCCGATCCCCGGCAGGCGCGCGAACGCCTCGATGAGGCGCGCGACGGGCTCGATGACGGGAGTCGGCATCCGCGCGCCCCTACATCCCCGGGATGCGCAGGCCGCCGGTCACCGCCGGCCATCTTCTGTTCCGCGATCTCGCGCGACGCGCGGAGGGCCTCGTTCACTGCGGCCAGGATCAGGTCCTGGAGCATGTCGACGTCCTCCGGATCGACCGCCGAAGGATCGATCGTCACACTGACGAGTTCCTGCTTCCCGGTCGCCGTCGCCCGGACGACACCGCCTCCCGCCGAACCCTCGACGATGGTCGTCTCGAGCTCCGACTGCACGCGCAGCATCTCCTGCTGCATCTGCTGCGCCATCCGCTGCAGGTTCTGCATCCCCATGGTCTCTCCTTCGTGCTTCGCCTGAGGTGAGTCTGGCGCAACGACCCGTGCGCTGCAGACGTTCGTCAGCTGATCTCGTCGACGTCGACGAGGTCATCTCCGAAGATCCGCCTGGCCTCGGCAAGGACGAACGCAGCGTCGGCCGTCGGTGGAGTGACGGGAGGCAGCTCGACGTTGGCTACCACGCAACGCACGGCGACGGGGCGACCGATGATCCCGGCGATACCGGCCTCGATGGCCGGTCGACGGCGCTCGGCTGCGTCCTTGAGGAACGCCTGCTCCTCCGGGAAGCCCAGCGTGACGACTGAGCCATCGACGGCGACGGGGCGGCACGCGACGATCAGCGGCTTCGTCGGCGGGTTCGTGCTGAGCTGGGCAACGATGGCCGGCCACGCCGCAAGGATCTGTTCGAGGCCGGCCTGCGCCGCGGAGTCGGTCTCGCCGCGGCGCGCGGGCGGTTCGGCGGACGGGGATGTTTCGGTATGTGACGGCGCCCCGGCTCGCGCGGGCGCAGGCGAGGTCGCCGCGGCCGGAGTCGCGCCTGACTCGGCCGTCACAGCGGCGGGTGACGGGGTCGCTGCTCGCGCAGGCGCGGGTGCGGACGTCCCAGGCGCAGACGCGGGTGCGCGCGTCGCCGTTGGATCCGACTCCGCCGGCGCAGCCGACGGCACGGGCGTCGCGGTTGTCCTTGACTCGCCGGAGGCAGGTGAGGGGGCCGGCGTCGCGGGGCGGGTCTCGACGGGTGAGACCCGCGGCGCCGGCCGTTCGGCGGCGGGTGCGACCTTCGTGGGTGAGGATTCCGCCGATGGCGACGGCTCCTGTGGACGGGATGATGCCGGCTGTCTCGGACTCGGGCTGGTTACCGCCTCCGGGCTCGACGACCCAGGCAGGGTCGGTGGCGCCGCGAACATCGCGAGCTCGAGCTGGAACCGGAGACCGCCGATGCCGGCACGATTAGGGTCGATCGCGGCGAGCCGACGGCCCACGGCTGCGAGCGCTGTTGGATCGTGGTGGGTGCGTCCCGGCTCGTTGACGGATCCGACGAGCTCGGCGCGGATCGCGTCGACAGCCTGGTCGAGGAGCGCCCGAACATCCCGACCGCGCGCCTCCTGCGCGTCCAGCAGCGCCACGCCGGCGGCGCCATCGGCTGCGACCAGGTGGTCGATCAGCGCTTCGACCGCCTCGGCGTCGGCGAGTCCGAGGAGGTCGCGAACGTGCGCCTCATCGATTCGGTCGGGCGCGGCGGAGAGCAGCTGGTCGAGCATCGATTCGGCATCGCGCATGCCACCCGCCGCCAGCTTTGCGATGAGGTGGATGGCCGCGGGATCGGCTTCGCGACCATCGGCGGACAGGATCCGGCCGAGCTTGCCCTCGATCTCCGGGACGGTAAGGCGTCGAACGTCGAACCGCTGGAGACGCGACAGGATCGCCGGCGGGAATCCTGATGGCTCGGTCGAGGCGAACATGAAGACGACGAAATCGGGGGGCTCCTCGAGCGACTTCAGGAGCGCGTTCCAGGCGTCCTTCGTGATCTGGTGTGCCTCGTCGAGGATGTAGACCTTCCGTCGCAGTTCCCCGGGCGGATATGGCAGGCGCTCACGCAGATCTCGGACGGCGTCGATGCCGCGGTTGCTTGCCGCGTCGATCTCGATGAGGTCGAGCGTCGTGCCCTGACGAATGGCGACGCACGACGGACAGCGGTCGCACGCGTCACCGTCCTGGAGGTCGGTGCAGTTGACCGCCTTCGCGAGGATCCGGGCGAGCGAGGTCTTGCCGGTGCCGCGGGGCCCGACGAACAGGATCGCATGGCTGACGTGCCCGGTCCGGACGGCATTGCGCAGCGTCGCGACGACCGCTTCCTGGCCGACGATCTCCCCGAATGTCTGGGCACGCCAGCGCCGGTAGAGCGCCTGGTGCGGCACGGTCGAGGTCAGGGCCTCCTCCTATCGGGGGCGGCATGGTGCTGGCGAGCTAATTGCCGTGCACCCTCCGTCGACCTGGGCGCTCCCGTGCCCACCATGACGAGCGGCTCGGACCAGGCCGTTCCGCGGCACCCGACGATGATCGCTTAGTGCTGCTTCCTTCCGGACCTGACACGGTTCGCGGTTCGCCGCTGCGCGGGACCCGGTCCTCAACGTCGCGTCGTCGGGCGGCGTTCGAGAACGGAGACCTCGGGAGGGGATTCAGCCCTGCTATAGCGGATTGCAGGTACAGGGCACCGCTAGTTCCCCGCCTAGCACGGCTCAGGAATGGTAACCCGGATGGGACTTCACCACCTCAGGCGTCGGCTCGTCGCCAGGCCCGCCTGTCATGCCCGAAGTGGACGAGCATTGGATCGAGGGAGTGGAGCCGCTCGGTCGATCGGTCGTATGCCTCGCGGTCGGGCGCACTCGTCCGGCCCTCGAGCTCATCGGGCGTGCCTTCCCACTCGTCGGCCGTGTAGACGGCCTGGCCCGCGAGCACCGTCAACCCGCGCGCGGTCTCGACGGCGAGTGACTGGTGTCCCCGCGTGTGGCCAGGGGTCCTCACGATCCTGATCCCTTCGAAGGGCTCGTGATCACCCGTCAGCGGGACGTACTTCGCGGCGGGAAAGTCGATCCACTCGAGGATCGTGTGGTCGGTGGTGTGGGCGATCTCCCATTCGGTCGCCTGGACGTAGATGGGCACGTTCGGGAAGGCCGAGTTCTGACCAGCGTGGTCGGCGTGGAGGTGGCAGTTGGCCACGGCCGTCACGTCGGCGGTCGAGATGCCGGCGTCGGCCAGAGCGTCCTCGATCCGCCTGGCGACCGGGTGGTAGCGCTCGTCGAGCTCCTTGTTGCCGAACCCGAACCCAGTATCGAACAGGAAGATCCCGCCCCGGTGCCTGACGGCATACCCCATGACGACACCTTGACGGTCGGCAAGCTCCGGATCAGGGAACCGGAACGTTCCAAGCTCGAGCGCGATGACCTCGGGGCGTGCGGTCATCGGAGGCTAGCCGTACGCAAGGGAGCGTCCGGCGTTCGTTGTCCGTCGCAAGGCGCCAGAAGCACGTGAGCGAGCGAGTCGGCGTACGCGACCGGAGGGCTCAACGTGGGGAGGAAGGCCGATCCACGCTGGGCACGACACTCGTCGAGATGGCGGTCATTGGCAAGGCGGAGCCGAGCACCGTAGCGAGCGCACTTCAGAGTGCGTGAGCGAGGAGCACAGGCGACAACGCGGCCAGGGGCCGTCAGCTCGGCGAGTGTTTGGCGGAGAGGGCGGGATTCGAACCCGCGACGGGTTTCCCCGAACCGCATTTCCAGTGCGGCGCCATAGTCCACTAGGCGACCTCTCCGAGAGGCAGACGATATTCCGTGGAAGAGTGGTCGTTACATGGCACGGCACTCGTCGAGATGGCGGTTCCTGGCAAGGCGGAGCCGAGCACCGTAGCGAGCGCACCCGAGGTGCGTGAGCGAGGAGCAGAGGCGACAACGCGGCCAGGGGCCGTCAGATCGATGAGTGCTGGCGGAGAGGGCGGGATTCGAACCCGCGGTGCTTTCGCACACCGCTTTTCGAGAGCGGCACCATCAACCACTCGGACACCTCTCCGCGGGAGAGGATACCAAACCCGCCGTAACCGGCCGAACGACCGACTCCCCCGACGCGTCAGGCCGTCGGAAGCGGCTCGAACAGCGCCCGTGCCTCGTCGCGTCGGATGCCGCTGACGATCTTGATCCGGCGCGGCAGAGACGGGTGCTGGGCCAACTGGACGACCGTACCCGCCGCCCCGTCCTGATCGTTCGAGACGGCATACACGAGCGCCTCGACGTCGCTTTCGAGCAGGGCGCCGACACACATCACGCAAGGCTCCCTCGTGGCGAAGATGGTCGCATCGGCGAGCCGGGCCGTTCCGAGCTTGCGAGCCGCCTCGCGGAGGGCCATTACGACCGCATGGGCCGTCGGGATCGTTGTTCTCCTGGACCCGGTCGTGGGCCCGCGCGACCATCGCCTCGTTGACTACGGCGACCGCGGCATCGGGCCGCTCCCCGCGGGACAGCGCGAGCTGCGCTTCCGCGAGGGCTTCGCCCATGAACAACTCATAGTTCATCGAGCGGATGCTAGCAGACGCCTGTCGCGGCTCAGAGGACCGAGACGGCGTCCGCGACACCCAGCCGCAACCGGTTCTCGTTCGGCCGGCGCGGTAGGATGACCGGCGCATGACCACGACCAGCCCCAGGATCGCCATCCTCACCGGCGGTGGCGACGTACCCGGGCTCAATGCCGTCATCAAGAGCGTCGTCTACCGAGCGACGGAGGCCGGCTACACGACCCTCGGTATCCGCCGTGGCTGGGAGGGATTGACGCACGTCCAACCCGGCTCGGACCTCGATCCCAACTATCTCAGGCCGCTCGACCGCACGAACACGAGGACGATCGAGCGCACGGGTGGGACGATCCTGCACACCTCGCGGACCAACCCGCGCAAGATGCGTGAGGCCGGCCTGCCGCCATGGCTCGATCAAGCTCGGCGGGCGCGCTATGCGGTCGGTGATGACCGCTATGACCTGACGCCGCTCGTCCTCGACAACCTCGGTGCCCTGGGCATCGACATCCTCGTCACGATCGGTGGCGACGACACCCTGTCCTACTCGCAGGTCCTCGTGAACGAGGGCGTTCCGCTCGTCGCGATCCCGAAGACGATGGACAACGACGTCCAGGGCACCGAGTACTGCATCGGGTTCTCGACGGCCATCACCCGGGCCAAGGAAGCCATCAACCGCCAGCGGACCACGCTTGGCAGCCACGAGCGGATCGGCGTGTTCCGGATCTTCGGTCGGGACGCGGGGTTCTCGGCGCTCTTCACGGCCTACGTCACGTCGGCCCGATGCGTGATCCCCGAGGCCCCGTACGACCTGGATGCGCTCGCCGCGCTTCTGGCCTGGGACCACGGCGCCAATCCGAGCCACTACGCCTTCGTCATCACCGCCGAGGGAGCGATCTGGCAGGGCGCCGAGATGACCGAGCTGGGGAGCGCAGACGCGTTCGGGCACCGGCACAAGGCCAACATCGGCGAGGCGCTCGCGGCCGAGGTACGCGAGCGGACCGGCATCGAGACCCTCGCCTCGGAGCTCACCTATGACCTCCGCAGCGGCGAACCGGATTCGGTGGATTCGATGGTCGCGACGACCTTCGCGAACGTGGCCATGGACCTCGTCGACGGCGGCGTGACGGGTCGCATGGTGGCGATCCAGGACGGCAAGTACGCCCACACGACGCTGCCGGACCCGGCCCTGGGACCGCGCAAGGTCGATGTCGATGCGCTGTACAACGCCGTTCGCTTCCGGCCGCGGTACGACGGCAAGCTCGGCGAACCGATGCTGCTGCACGGACTCGACTGATCGCTGGGCCGTTCGGCGAGTCTTAGGCGTCCAGTGCAGACAACGCCCGGATCGCTCGGGCAAGGGCGCTCATGTCCTCCTCGGCGTGGCCGCCGGCGATGAGCCCCGTCTCGAGCTGTGCGGCGAGCGCGCTCACCGGCAGGACGGCGCCGAGCTGGCTGGCGAGGTCGAGGGCGATGCCGAGGTCCTTGCGGTGGAGCGCGACCTTGAAGCCGAGTGGATAGTCGTTCGCGAGCATCCGGCCGCTGCGATTGGCGAGGACCCAGCTCTGGGCCGCGCCGCCGCCGAGCGCTGACACGACCTGCTCGACGTCGAGCCCGGCCTTGATAGCGAGCACGATGCCCTCCGCGACGCCGAGGTAGGTGCCCGCCAGGATCACCTGGTTGACTGCCTTGACGGCCTGGCCGGCGCCGATCTGGCCGACGTGGGTGATGGTCTTGCCCATCGCGGCGAGGACGGGCCTCGCCCGTTCGACGTCATCGGCTTCTCCGCCGACGAAGATCGTGAGCGTCGCCTTCTGGGCGCCCTCGCTGCCGCCGGACACCGGGGCATCGACCATCGCGAAGCCACGCTCGCGCAGTCGAGCGGCGAAGTCCCAGCTCCCCGACGGCGCGATAGTGGAGCAATCGATGACGAGCGTGCCGGGCCGGGCTCCCTCGACGACACCGGCCGGGCCGAACAGGACGGCCTCGACGTCGGGGGTGTCGGAGACGCAGATCACCGCGATATCGGCGCCGGCGACGGCTTCGGCCGGGGTGGCGGCGACCTCCACGCCGAGGTTCTGGAGGTCAGGCGCGCGACCCGGGGTCCGGTTCCAGGCCGTGACCGGAAATCCGGCTCGGGCCAGGTTGGCGGCCATGGCCGCGCCCATCGTGCCGAGGCCGAGGAACGCGAGCCGCGTCTCGTTCGGGGTGGTCATCCGACGTCGTTCCGCTTCATGGTGCTCCGGTGGGTGGGCCCGTCGGCGTGGTGTCTTCCACCCCGTCGGCGGTCTCCGGAGGTGGACCTGCCGGCGGGACGGCGTCGCCCTCACCACGGCCGCGGGCGATGAGGAATGCTGCCAGGGCGCCAACGAGGGTGATGAGGATGATGATCCCGAGCAGACCGCTTCCGCCGGTGTCCTCCACCGGTAGCGGCACCGCCGGAGCCCTCGGCGTGGCGCTCGGACTCGGGCTTGCGCTCGGCGCCGCGACCGCGACTTTACTCACGACGACCTGGATGTCGCTCCTCTGGTTGCCGTTCGTGATGACCGGAACTCCGGTCACGTTGCGCCAGTGGTCAGCTCCATCGGAAATGCCGGCGGTGACTACGTAATCGTTCGTGGGTGCGATGTCGGCGAGTGCGTACGGGACCGCGAACGCCACCGGGAGACCTGCGGCTGCATCGCGGGCATCGATGCCGAGGGTCAACCCGGTCGTGCGATCGACGAGCATCGCGATCGAGTACGCCTCGCTCGAAGGCTCCAGACCAAGAGCGGTGATCTGGCCGGTCACGGAACCCTTCACGAGGTCGGGACGGTATGCGAGCGTGATCGCGACGTCGGACGGATTTCCCTGGGTGAGGACCGGCACGCCTTTTGCAGTCGCCCACGCGTTCTCGCCGTCGACGATGGTCGCCTGGATCGTGTACGTCATCGCCGGGTCGATGTCGGAGGAGTCGAAGGTCAGCTCGAACGGCACCGGCTTCGACGAGAGATCGCGGTAGATCTCGGAGGTGACGATCGAGCTTTCGGAGGCGCGCTCCGATCCACTGACGAGGGCCACGACCGCGAAGGCCTTGCCGGACAGCTGGTACGACTCCTTGTAGGTCAGCGTGCCCTTGACGGGCCCTGTGACCGGCGAGGGAGTTGGCGCCGTGGACGCGGATGCGGAAGCTGAAGGAGCCGCGCTCGGGCTCGCGCTCGCGCTCGGCGGCGGTGTCGGCGACGGCGTCGCGCTTGGCGTCGGGGTCGGACTGGCCGTGGCCGTCGGGGAGGGCGTCGCCGTCGGCGTCGGACTGGGCGTGGCCGTCGAGGAGGGCGTCGGGGTCGGCGTCGGGCTGGGCGTCGGAGCTGCCGTGGGCGTCGGGCTGGGAGTCGGAGCAGCCGTCGGGGTCGCGGTCGGCGTAGCCGTCGGTGCCTCGCTCGGCGGTGAGCTGGGGGCCGTCGAGGCGCTCGGGGCCGTCGAAGCACTCGCAGACGCGCTTGTGGACGCAGACGCACTCGCGGACGGGCTTGCGGGCGCCGACGGGCTTGCGAGCGCAGACGCGCTTGCGGAGCCGCTGGGCGCCGTCGAAGGCGCCGGCGAGAAGCCCGGGAGCGTACCGGGCGCTTGGGTCACGGCGAGCGTAACGTTCGCCACCGGCGCACCGGCGTCGATCGCGGTCACGCCTTCGCGGTTCTGCCAGACGGTCCCGCCGTCGACGATGCCGCCCTTGATGACGTACGACGCAGCCGGGTCGATCAGCGAGGGATCGAACCCGACCACGAAGGCGATCGCAGTCGGATCCCTGACCGGGGTGACCTCACGGCTGATGAGCGTCCCCGTCTCGACCTTTATGAGCGCCGCGATCGAAACCGCCTGCGGTGAGAGGGCGGTCCCCGCCGGGGGCGTGATCGTGCCTGAAACCGTCGCTGGCGCGGCGGTAGGGACCGAGGCGAGCGTGAGCTCGATGCCCGATACCGGGCCGCCGGTGATGACGGGCTCGCCAACGGCGTTCTGCCAGGTGCTGGTCCCGTCGGTGATCGTCGCGAAGAGGACGTAGGCGTGTGTCTCGTCGAGGGTGCTCGGGTCGACGACGACCGCGAAATCGATCGGAAGCTGCGTCGGGGCGTCGATCCGCTGCTCGCCGACGATGGCGCCCGAGTCCGGGGTCGCCGACGTGTCCACGATCGTCACGATCGCGACCGCCTGCGGCGAGAGCGGGACTGTCTCGGCGAACGTCAGCGTCCCCGTGACCGTGCTCGTGGCAGCGAGGATCGGGACGGCGAGCAGTCCAGTGGCCACGACGGCCATCAATGCGACGAGTAGCGCGGCGCGCTGGCGGGCGAAGCGAGTCGACGGCAAGGTTCTGTCTCCCTCAGTGGCCGGCGCGTCCCCGTGCGCTCGCGGACCCGGCACAGGGTACCAGCCAAGGCGTCCGCCGGGACCGCCCGTGCCGTGTACTCTCCCGTGTGGCGCACGGCTGTTGCCGGTCAGGGAGAGACGAGCCGATGGACGTTGGACCACAGTTTTCGACCTTTGAGGGACTCCTCGGCGACGAAGTCCGGGTCGAGGACGACGCGCAGGAAGGCAGCCTGATCCTGCGACTGGTCGAGGTCGATCGGCTCCCGTCTCGACCTGGCGCTCCTCGTCCGGAGCCCTTCAGGCTGCTCTTTGCGGGCCCCGCGAACCCGATCCTGGAGCAGCGGATCCATTCGCTCCAACACCGGGATCTCGGCTCGATCGAGCTGTTCCTGGTAGCGCTCGGACCCGGACCAGATGGTGGGATGCGCTACGAGAGCATCTTCAACTGACTGTTCCTGCAGCCGACGGCGGGCGCTCCATCATCTCGTAGACGTCGTCCACCGCGATCGTGATGAAGCCAAACCGCTCGTAGAGTCGCCTGGCTCGGTTCCCGTGCTCGACGTGGAGTCTGATCGGGAGGCCGGCGACGTGGCTCTCCGCGATGATGCCTGAAAGCAGTGTCGATCCGATCCCTGTGCCGCGGTGATCGGGCAACAAGGTCGAGGTCGATGACGCCGGATCTCGTCGGGAAGCCGGGCGAGATACAGCCGGCCGACAGGCGTGGTCCCCGATAGTCACGATCTGGAACCGGCCGTCCGGGTACGTCGAGCGGTATGCGGCGTCCTGGGCCTCGAATTGCATCGAGACGAAGGCCGCCTTCTGGGCTTCGGCCCACTGCACCATCGCCATCTCGTCGGCCCTGGTACTCGCGTAGACCGAGAGGAGAAACTCGCGGTCGTGCGGAGTAGCGGGCCGGAGCGCGACGGCCATCGGAGCGCCTATCAGACCGTCAGCCACTCCCGGCGGTTCGACCCAAGGACGAGACGGAAGGTCCGGCCGAGATACCCGACGGTGGCGAGAAGCTGGCCGGCCTTGTCCGTTGCGAGCGCAGTCGAAAAGATCTCGCCGATGTTGCTGTGGACTGCCCAGGACTTGCCGTTCGTCGCGCTCACGAAGATCCGGCCCTTGCCGTCCGTCTTGTACAGCAGACCGCCGGACGTCACGGGCTTGGCCGCCGCTGCTTGAGCGAGGGCGGCACCGAACGGGACGCGGACGACCGCGCCGGCCGTCGCGACGCCAACGAGCTTGAGGAAGTTGCGTCGATGCATGTTCAAGGTCGCCTCCGAGGTTGGTCGCTCGCTACGGCCTTTGGGGAAAGACGCCCTGCAGGGCGATGCAAAAGTTCACGGTGAGATACGGCTGCATGTTGTTGTGCGGCTGGCTGCCGCCGATGACGCCCACGGCGCTTGGCGACAGCGGTTGGGCCGCAGCCGCACCGCCCGGCGTCTTGTAGATGAATGGCGCCGATCGTGCCAGCGAGAACGACGGCCCGGGCGTCGGGAGGTCGCCCGGTGCGGAATTCGCCATGAGGTCGTGCCGATGGGTCGGCATCTCGCTGTCGACGAGCGTCACGAACTGCTCACCGCCGATCTCACCCTGGAAGTGCTGCGTCAGCCCGGGTCCGCTGCCGGTTCCCATCGGGACGCTGCCCATCAGGTTCGGCAGCCCGAACGTGACCCGGCCGTCCCCGCCATAGAAGGTTCCGAGAAGCGAGAACAGAGCGGTGTTCTGTGAGATCGACATGAGCTGGCCATTGCACAGCGCCCAGCCCCTTGGGGCGAAGTTGAAGCCGAACAGGCGGATTTCGGCGAGGAAGGGTTCAGTCACGTAGCGGTCCTCAGTTCTGTGGTGGGTAGATCCCTTCCAAGGCGATGATGAAGTTGACGCACAGGTAGGGCTGGAGGTTGTCGTGGGGCTGACTGCCTCCCTGCGTCAGCACGCTCTGCTGAGCCAGCGCCACGAACGCCTGGTCCTCGACGTAGATGTTGCTCCCCGGGTTCTGACCGACAAGATTGGTCGGCGCGTTCGTCGTACCAGCCTGGTTCGTCGTGCCGACGAACGGATGTCTGTGGCCCGGCAGTTCGTTGGTCGTCAATGTCACGCTCTCGGCTCCGGCGGTCTCGCCGAGGATGCGGTTGGACAGGCCAGAGCCGGTTCCCTGGTGAACCGGAACCCGTCCCCGGAGATCGGGCAGGCCGAACGTTTGCTGGCCGTCGCCACCGTACGTCGTGCCGATCAAGGTGAAGAGTTGGTCGTATTGCCCGATCGGAAGGGTCTGCCCGGCGCAGAACGCCCATCCAACCGGCGCGAAGTTTCCGCCGAAGATCCGAATCTCCCCGACGTATGGGTTACTCATCGCTGACGCCTCAATCTCGTGCCGGGAAGATGCCCACGAGGGCGATGCAGTAGTTAAGGACCAGGTAGGGCTGCATGTTCTCGTGCGGCTGACTCCCGCCGATGGAGGCGATGGAAGTCGGCTCCAGTGCCGTCAGATTGCCGGCATTCGGACTTCCGTACATGTTGTTGGCTGCTCCCAGCAGGTTGCCGGTGGGGATCGGGGAGTCGGCGTTGGAGGTCGTGCCCTGGGCGATGTGCTGATGGGCCGGCATCTCGGCTACCCCGATCGTGTGGTGCTCTTCGCCGCCCGTTTGGCCCACCGAGAAACCCTGACCGAAGTGGACCGGGATGCGACTCCGCATGTCGGGCAGGGCGAAGTTGGTCTGGCCATTGCCCCCGTACATCGTCCCGAGCAGCGAGAACAGGGCCTGATTCTGGTTGATCGGGAGGAGCTGGCCGTTGCACAACGCCCAGCCTCTCGGCGGGAAGTTGAAGGGCACGATCTTGATCTCTCCCATGAACGGATCGCCCATCAGCGTCTCCCTCGCTCAACGTTCGCGGCTAGGGCGTCGGGCATGCGGCACCGCCGATGAACCCGCCACCTGGACTTTGGACGGTCGCCGTCCCGGTCGGGGTGGCGCCGTTGAGGCCTTTCACGAAGTTCACGACGGCCGCTGTATCGGTCGGGGCGCTGGCGTACCCGGGAACCTTGACCGTGGTGCCGAACCGCTGACGGACCCTGAAGTCGGTCGTCGTCGGGTCGAGCCCGTCGTTCTTGCCGGCTCCGGTGATCGAGTTCGCGAGCGCACCCGCTCCGCCGATGCCGGCGCAGACCTGTCCTGCGTCGAGTGACTGCCCACCGGCGTTGACGAGGATGCCGTTCGCCGCGAAGGCGGCCGGGTTCGCAACCGTGTTCCCGACGATCGTCGCATTGAGCGTCGGCGCCCCGAGGCGGGTGAACACGTTGATCCCCTCGAGGTTGTACTGGCGGACGTTGTTGTTGGAGATCTTTACGGTCGCGGTCCCGGCAGCCTGAGCTGTCGCCGAGATACCGTTGGCCTGCGCCGAACCCGAGTCCGCGGTGGCGGCCGCGCCGATGGTGTTCCCATCGATGCTCCCGACCAACGTCGCCGACGCTGTCGAGTTCGTGCCCAGGTCAACCTTTATGGCCGAGTCGACCGCGCCCTGGATGTTGTTCGTTGCGATGACGAACGTTGTATGCGAACTGCCATCCGTGGCGATGGTCACTCCACCGCCAAGGTCAGTACCGGAATGGGTCGATCCCCGGTCGCCGGTCAAGGTGTTGCTCGAGAACGTCACGCTGTTCGTTCCGCTCGCTGAGGCGTTGGTCGCGAACTGGAAGTGGTCGCCGCGGTTGTGGTCGAAGGTCGAGCCGGTGACGCTGACCGTCATCCCGGCTGTGTTGTTCGAGTCGAGGTGGATCCCGTCATTCCCGGTCGCGGTCGATGTGTTCGAGAACGTCGAGCCAGTGACCGTGAATGTGAGTGCCCCGCTCGAGTTCACGATGGACACGTTGTTCTCGGCGGAGGCCGTGATCGTGGAGCTCGTGATGGCGGCCGTCCCGGTCAACCCCGCGAGGTCGAGCCCGTTCTCACCCATCGGCGTTGCCATTCCCGGACACCATCGAATTCGACAGAGCCAGGCCGGCAACTGTCGTGCCGCTGATCCCGTCGCTCGCGCCGTTCTGAACGGTCATCCATGAGAAGCTCGGGCTCTTCGTCGAGGTCAGAGAGATCCCGGGCCCTGTCGAGCTCGCGATCGTCCCGCCAGTTCCCGCCGAGCCATTGCCGGTCACCGTCAGGCCGCCGCTCGACCCTGTCGTGTTCAGGACGATCCCGCTGGATGCGCCGTTCGACGAAATCGATCGGAACGTGAGACCGCTGGCCGCGATCGTCGTATTGGCAACGGTCAGGGCCGTCGCCGTCGTGGTGACGATCGAGTTCGTGCCGGTGGCGCTGACGGTCCCTCCGCCCGTCAGGCTGAGGCCGGCGGTCGTCGTGTTGCTGATGGCGATGTCGGCGAGGATCAGCGTCCCGACGTTGACGGCGCCGTTGATCGCCGTGCCAGTCGTTCCACTGAGCGAGATGCCCTGGACGTTGTTACCCGATCCGAGTGTGATGCCTGCGCCAGATAGCGTCGGCGCCGCGCCGTTGAGTGAGGGCCGAGCGATGGTGCCGGCCGGCGGGGTGATCCCCATGAAGTGATCGAAGCTCGTCGCGTCCTTGGCACCTTGACCCGTGATCCATTCGCCGGTCTGGAGCGTCATCGAAGCGGTGGCTGCTCCCGAGTAAACGAAGATCTGGTCGTTCGCCGCGTCGACGTCGTCCGCGTCGTTGCCTGCACCGGCATTGGCCGACAGTGACTTGAACGGGTTGCTGAGCCGACCGTCGCCGGGACCCGCCACTGCCGGGTTCACGAACCAGATCACGGGACCGCTCACGGTGACGGTGACCGTGGCGGGAGCGCTGCACGCCGGCGGCGCGGGATTGCCCGTGTCGCACACCGTGTAGGTGAAGGTCACGTTACCCGTCGCTCCGGGCGGCGGGTCGAAGTCGAAGGTGCCCGTCGCGGGATCGAGGTTCGTGATGTTGCCGCCGGCCGGCGTGGTCGCGGACACGACTCCGACGGTCAGCGTCGCGGTGTAACCGCTGTCGCCGGAATCGGGGTCGGCGGCACCCGTCAGAAGGCCGGTCAGCCCGGTGATCTTCATGTTCGCCTGGGCGCTGAAGCTCTTGTCGGTCGCCGTCGGAGCATCGTTGACTGCAGCGACTGCGATCCCGACCATCGCGGGATCAGATTCCGCGACCGAATCGGTTGCCTTGAAGGTGAATGCATCCTCCCCGTTGTAGCCGGCGCTCGGGGTGTAGACGACATCGACCGTGCACGTGTTCGGCGAGGAATGGTCGCAGGTGACGGCCCCGAGTGAGCCGAGCGTCCCATGCGACGGAGGAGTCACGATCGAGAACGCTGGGTCAGCCGGACCGTCCGTGTCGCTTGCCGATAGCGTGATCGTCTTTGGCGTGTCCTCATCCGTCGCGACATTCTGCGGAGCTGCGACTGGCGTGGCGTTGACGAGGATCGTGACCGTGACGACGTTCGAGTCGGCCGTACCGTCGTTCGCCTTGTAGGTGAACGTGTCCGACGCGCTGCCCGCCTCCGCGGTGTAGGAGAACGAGCCGTCGGGGTTCAGCGCGAAGGAGACTGCGTGGCTGGGAGCGGTCACCAGGATCGCCGTGAGCGCGTCGCCGTCCGCGTCGGTGTCGTTCGCGAGTACGCCGGGCGGAGCGACGTTGAGCGAGGCCGCGCCGCTCGTGCTGTACGAGTCGCCGACTGCGACCGGCGCGTCGTTGACCGAATTCACGGTGATGGTGACGGTCGCGATGTTGGAGTCGGCCGCGCCGTCGTTCGCGTGATACGTGAAGGTGTCGGTGCCCTGGAAGTTCGCGTCGGGCGTATACGTGAAGGAGCCGTCCGCTGCGAGGGACAGTATCCCGTGGGCCGGGCCGGCGTTCACGATCGTCGACAGGGGATTCCCATCGACATCGGTGTCGTTGAGGAGCACGCCACCGGCCGGGATCGTGAGCAGGGCGTCCTCGTCGGTCGTGTACACGTCGTTGACGGCCACTGGCGCGTCGTTGACCGGGTTGACGTTGATCGTCACGGTCGCGGCGCTGGAATTGACGGTCCCGTCATTGGCCTTGTAGGTGAACGAGTCCGAACCGTTGTAGTTCGCCGCCGGGGTGTAGCCGAGCGAGCCATCGGGGTTCAACGAAAGGACCCCGTGGGCGGGCTGGGACAGGACGGTGGCGACGAGCAGATCACCGTCGCCGTCGGTGTCGTTCGCAAGCACGCCAGGAGCCACGACATTCAGGGACGTCTCCTCGTCCGTCACGTACGAGTCGTTGACGGCGATAGGTAGGTCGTTGACCGAAACCACCGTGATCGTGACCGTCGCGATGTTCGAGTTGGCCGCGCCGTCGTTCGCGTGATACGTGAATGTGTCCGTACCGTGGAAGTTCCGGTCGGGCGTGTACGCGATGGAGCCGTCCGCCCCGAGGGTCAATGACCCGTGGGCCGGGTCGACGTTCACGATCGCGGACAGGGGATCGCCGTCGAGATCGCTGTCGTTGTCAAGCACGCCACCGACCAGGATCGCAAGCAGCGTGTCCTCGTTGGTCGTGTACGCGTCGTTGACCGCCAGTGGGGCGTCGTTCACCGGATTGACGTTGATCGTGACGGTCGCGGGCGCCGATTCGGCGGCGAACGGGTCTCGTGCTTTGTAGGTGAAGCTGTCGGGGCCGTTGTAATTCGGCGCCGGCGTGTAGGCGAACGATCCATTGGCGTTCAGCGTCAGTGTTCCGTGCGCCGTCGTGGTGCCAACCACGGCGGTGATCGGGTCGCCGTCGGGGTCGCTGTCATTGGCGAGGACTCCGGGTATCGCGACGTTGAGGGCCGTGTCCTCGTTCGTCGCGTACGAGTCGTCGACCGCGACCGGCGGCTGGTTCTTGGCTTCGTAGCCCGCCAGCGTCGTCAGCGGAGAGGTCCGGTTGGCCGCTGATCCGGTCTTGGCGATGATGGTCTTGCCGGTGCCCGCGACGGAGGTGATCGTGACGTTCGACCAGGTGCCGAGCACGACGCTGGAAGCGCTGTTCGCCGCGATCGACGCCGAGGTGAACGATCCGGCGCTCGCGATGAACGTCCCAACCAGGAGCGAGCGAGCCGCGAGCGGCGTCCCGGCGACCGTCATCCGGTTCTTGCCGCAGATGACGATGGTGTGCCCGGTGCTTCCGGTGATCGCCGAATGGTTGGCTGCGGTCGCGGCCGGGCAGGCGGCACCCGGCGTGCTCGGCGAGGGGTCGACGATGGCGTCGAGGATCTGCCACGAATACGCGGTAACCCCGAGGCCGGGCGGCTCCGACTGGGCCGCGGTCAGGAGGCTCTTGTTGTCGAACTGGTTCGACTTGCTGACGGTCACCCCCCAGGTGCCAGGACGGTCGGCGCTGCCCGGCAGGGTCGTAGCGCGGACCTGGAATGACGAGTTCGTGGCGCCCGCGGCGATATCGTCCGCGGTGCCGTCCGCGCTTCGGTAGCGGCACATCGCATCGCTGCGCTGGGTTGCCCACCCGGCGGGGGCCTGCGGGCAAGCGGTGATCGTCCACTGGTTCGACGGTCGGTCGATCTGTACAGCGCCGATGCTCGACGTGGCGCCGGTGTTGTGCACCGTGAAGGTGAAGACCGTGCCCGCGGTGTCGTTCAGATACTGAACGCCCGGAGCGACTGATGCCTTAGCCGAGAAGGGCGCCGCGGCGACCCCGGCCGGCAACGCGACGAGGATGAGTGTCGCGATGGCGACGACAAGGCGTCGAGGAACCCGACCGGACATGGGCAATCAACCTCCTGGGTAGGCGATGGCGGCCACGAGTACGACAGATGACCGGCGCGACCCCTCGTCGTCGGTCAGGAAAACGTGTCGCCCACCCCCTCGGCGTCGACGCTTCGCGGATTGTGCACTGCTGGACAGCGCTTTAGTGGGCGTTTCTGCGAAGGCGGTGCCGTCAGGCACCGCGAAGACCGGCGCCGCGGCGCACTAGTCCTACTCGACCGCCGCCTCGAGATCGCCGTCCCGATGTCCGGGGCGATGAGGCAAGGCGCGGAGAACGCCTGGGTCGCGCGGCCCGGCCATTCATGGGGGCCGACTAGCGGTGTTGTCTTGGCGCGCCCGGCGGGACTCGAACCCACGACCTTTAGGTCCGCAACCTAACGCTCTATCCACTGAGCTACGGGCGCACTGTGTGCCACGCTCCAAGCGACGAGGCGACGCTCTTGCGAGCCATCGACGCGAGGATTTGGCGGAGAGGGAGGGATTCGAACCCTCGATGCAGGTTACCCCACATGGCGGTTTAGCAAACCGCTGCACTAGACCTCTATGCGACCTCTCCGTCGCGACGGCGGCCGAAATCCTAACACGAGAGCGATCTGTGTCCGGCTGGGCGCGGGACGTCACGGTGCCGCGGCCACCGCCGACTCTCACCCGAAGACGTCCCTTCGATTGACATGGACTCGCCCACTCGCCAAACTCCCGGCTAGATGCGCTGCCCCTTCTACTTTCGATGCCCGGCATGATGGTTCTCGGTTCCTGACCGAGGGCACGGGTCGTGCCGGGCGAACGAAGCAGAGGCAAGACCTCTGCTTTTTTGTTTGGCCCGACCGACCGACGAGGGAGACCCTGACGCGATGTTCGTCGTGATGACCGTCGGCGCCACCGAGGCCGAGATCCTCGGCGTGAAGAGCCAGATCCTGTCCGAAGGCCTGACGCCGTTCGACCACGCCCGCGCGGACGGCGTCGTCATCGCCGTCGTCGGCGAGATCGGCAGCCGGAAGCCGGTCCTCCTGGAGCGTTTCGCGGCGCTTCCCGGGGTTGCCTCAGTCAAGCCGATCAGCCGGCCGTTCAAGCTCACGTCCCGTGAGTTCCATCCCGAGGACACCGTCATCCGCATCCTCGACGCCGTCATCGGCGACGGGTCGCTGACGATGATGGCCGGACCGTGCTCGGTGGAGAGTCGCGACCAGTTGTTCGAGACCGCCGACGCGGTCAAGGACGCAGGTGCCACCATCCTTCGAGGCGGCGCGTTCAAGCCACGAACCTCGCCGTACGCCTTCCAGGGCCTCGGCGTCCAGGCGCTGCGCTACCTCGCGGAGGCGCGCGACCGGACCGGGCTCCCGGTGATCACCGAGGTCATGGAGTCGAACCAGGTCGACATCGTCGCCGAATACGCCGACATCCTCCAGATCGGCACCCGGAACATGCAGAACTACTCGCTCCTGCGGGACGTCGGACGGGTGGCCCGGCCGGTGATGCTGAAGCGCGGCTACGGCGCGACGGTCGAGGAATGGCTGATGGCCGCCGAGTACATCGTCAGCTCGGGCAATCCCAACGTCATCCTGTGCGAGCGAGGCATCCGGACGTTCGAGACGTACACGCGGAACACGATGGACCTCGCTGCCGTTCCCCTCCTCAACCGGCTGACGCACCTGCCGATCATCGTCGATCCGAGCCACGCCACCGGCAAGCGCTGGCTGGTCAAGCCGCTGGCGATAGGCGGCGTCGCCGTCGGTGCCGATGGCGTCATGGTCGAGGTCCACCCGCGTCCCGACGAGGCGCTCTCCGACGCCGAGCAGCAGCTCGACCTCGACGGGTTCCGCGACCTGATGGAGGCGATCGTCCCGGTCCACGACCACGTCCGCGGGCTGTATCGAGAGCCGCTCTCCAGCGGGGCCGACGGAGCGACGGGCGCGGCCGGCTCCGCTGGCACGGGCGTCACCGCCGAGACGGGCCTGTCGAAGCATTGAGTGCCACGATGGCTCCCGGGACCGGACCCGACGTGGCGAACGCCGCGGACGTCGCTCACGTGCACGCGGCCACCCGGCTGCGCGGCGACCTGCACCTTCCGGGTGACAAGTCCGTCAGCCATCGGGCGCTCATCCTGGCCGCGCTGGCCGAGGGCGAAAGCCGCATCGAAGGCGCCGGTGATGGAGCCGACGTCCGTTCGACGGCCGGGATCGTCGCGGCGCTCGGGGCGAGCGTGGAGCGCGTCGCGGAGACCGGTCCGACGGTCGGCTACCGCGTCATCTCCCCTGGCGCGAACGGTCTGACCGAGCCTGACAGCATCCTCGATTGCGGCAACTCGGGGACGAGTCTGCGGCTGATCAGCGGGGTCCTCGTCGGACTGCCGATGACCACGATCCTCGACGGCGATGCGTCGTTGCGTCGTCGTCCGGTCGCTCGTATCATCGAACCGCTGCGCCGGATGGGCGCGGTGCTGTACGCCCGCCGCAACGACTCCCTCCCTCCCCTGACCGTGGTCGGCCATACCCCGCTCAGGGCGATCGACATCGAGACGCCGGTACCGAGCGCGCAGGTGAAGTCGGCGATCTTGCTGGCCGGGCTTCGGGCGGACGGGCGGACGACGGTCCGCGAGTCCGTCGCGACTCGCGACCACACGGAACGGATGCTTCGAGCACGCGGCGTCCCGGTCGAGCGGGCCGATACGCCGGGCACCGGGGCGATCTGGACGGTCGAAGGAGGGTCGAAGGTGCGGGCGGTGCACGAGCGGGTCCCGGGCGATGTCTCGGCCGGCGCCTTCTGGCTCGTCGCCGCCGCCATCCATCCCGATGCCGAACTCACCCTGCACGACGTAGGCGTTAATCCAACGCGCCGAGCCGTCATCGACATCCTCCGCCGGATGGGCGCCGATATCGAGGAGCGTCGAGCAGGCACGGATGGCACGACACGTGACGCCGCGACCCAGCCCGACGACGGCGTCGGCGAACCCCTCGCGACGCTGACGGTTCGTTCGTCCGCGCTCCGGGCGATCGACCTCGGGCCTGCCGATGTCGCCGCGGCCATCGACGAGATCCCGGTCCTCTGCCTCGCCGCGGCCCTCGCGGAGGGCACGAGCGTCATTCGCGGCGCGAGTGAGCTTCGCCACAAGGAATCCGACCGGATCGCGGGCATCGCCAACGGTCTCGGCGCACTCGGCGCGCGGATCGAGGTCGAAGGCGACGACATCCGGGTCCATGGCGGCTCCACGCTTCGCGGCGCCGTAACCGACAGCCTCGACGATCACCGGCTCGCGATGACCTTTGCCATCGCCGGCCTGGTGGCCACTGGACAGACATCGATCGGGCGACCGGCGTCGGCCGCGATCTCCTATCCCGGCTTCTTCGACGACCTCGAAAGGGTACGAGCATGACCAAGCGCGTCGTCCTCATCGGCCACCCCGTGGCCCATTCGCTCTCCGGCGCGATGCAGCAGGCGGCTTTCGACTCGCTCGGCATCGACGCCCGCTACGAGACCTGGGACAGGACCGCGATGGAGCTCGCGGACGCGATCACCGAGCTGCGCACGGACGAGTTCCTGGGCGCCAACGTCACCATCCCCCACAAGGAACGAGTCGTGCCGATGGTCGACCGGCTCAACGACGACGCGCAGCCGACCGGCGCGGTCAATACGATCACGCGCGAGGGCAAGCGACTGGTCGGCCACAACACCGATGTGGCCGGGTTCCGGGTCGCCCTCGACCGGCTCGTCGGCAAGCAGAAGATGCCGCGCCAGGCAGTCGTGCTCGGGGCCGGTGGCGGTGCCCGGGCGGTGGTCTACGGGCTGATCACCGAAGGATTCCAGCGGGTCATCGTGTTCAACCGCCATCTCCACCGAGCCGAGTCGCTGGTCAAGCACTTCGGCCGGAGCGCTTCCCACATGGAGCTCAAGGCGATGCCGTGGCACGAGTCGATCATCGAGTCGGAGCTGGCGAAGGCGCGAGTGCTCATCAACGCGACGTCGATCGGGTTGACGAGCGATGACACGCCCATCCCGGCTGAAACCCTCAACCCCGACCTGCTGGTCCTCGACCTGATCTACTCGAAAACGCGACTCCTGCGCGACGCGACGGCCGCCGGCTGCACGGTCGCCGACGGCGGACAGATGCTGCTCCACCAGGGGGCCGCCGCGTTCACGTTGTGGACCGGCCAGCCGGCGCCACTCGAGCTGATGCAGGAGCAGCTCGCCGCGGCACGAGCGGGCGGCCTGCGCTCGGCGGAGGGTGAGCCGGCGGGCGCCGAGCCGGCGGGTGCGGAACCGGCCCCGGCCGTGGCGGGCGACTGACCGGCCCGAGACGACTTCGAGCAACACGACGATGAGCGCGTTCCGTTTCCTGACCGCCGGCGAGTCCCACGGGCCGGCCCTCGGCGTGACCGTCGAGGGCGTTCCGGCGGGGCTCGTGCTGACCGCGGACGATCTCGCGATCGACCTCGCGCGGCGGCAGCGCGGGTACGGTCGCGGCGCGCGACAGACGATCGAGCAGGACCGCGCCGAGATCCTCGGCGGCGTCCGTCACGGGCTGACCCTCGGTTCGCCGGTCCTGTTGCTTGTCCGCAACCGCGATTGGGACAACTGGACGCAGGTGATGGCCGTCGAGCCACTCGACGACGAGGCGGCAGGCGCGCTCTACGACGCGGCCGAAGGCGGCAACAAACGGGCGATGCCCGTCACGAGGGTCAGGCCCGGTCACGCGGATCTCGCCGGTGCGCTGAAATACGGGTTCAACGACGTGCGGAACGTGCTGGAGCGCGCGTCCGCGCGCGAAACGGCCGCACGGGTGGCCGCCGGCGGCATCGCGCGCGCGTACCTCCGGGCGTTCGGCATCGAGGTCTGGTCGTTCACCGCCGAGGTCGGCGGCGTCGCGCTGGATCCGGCGAACTGCACGCGCACGCGCGAGGACGCCGACGCATCGCCATTGCGCTGCCCCGATCCCGACGCAGAGGCGGCGATGATCGCCCGAGTCGACGAAGCTCGGTCGGCCGGAGACACCGTCGGCGGGGTCTTCGAGGTGGTGGTCCATGGCCTGCCGATCGGGCTCGGGTCGTACGTCCACTGGGACCGCCGCCTCGATGCGGCGCTCGCCGCTGCGGTCATGAGCATCAACATCGTCAAGGGCGTCGAGTTCGGCCTCGGTTTCGAGCAGACGCGACGGTTCGGCTCGGCTGTCCACGACGTCATCGAGGGGCGGGACGACACGGGCCGCTGGGTCCACCGGACGAACAACGCGGGCGGGCTCACCGGCGGCGTGACGAACGGTGAGCCGCTGGTCGTCCGCGGTGCCGTCAAGCCGATCTCGACCCTCGCTCGGCCGCTCCCGTCGGCGGATCTCGTCACAGGCGAATCGGTCGACAAGGCCCATTACGAGCGGAGCGACATCAGCGTGGTCCCCGCGGCGGGCGTCGTCGGCGAGGCGATGGTGATGCTGACCCTGGCCGGCTTCATGGCCGAGAAGTTCGGCGGCGACACGATGGACGACGTCCGGGGGAACCTCGATCGATACCGCGCACGGATCGCCACGGCACCCGACGCGCCGGTGGCCGGACGGCCGCAGACGCTCGCCTCGGCGCAACGGGATCGCGGAGACACCGCCCGGGGTCGTCGTGGCCCACGGATTGACCGGGACCGACCAGGCCGGCTCCGGCGGCGACGACTGAGGCCGATCGTGGACGTCGTGCTCGTCGGGCTGCCTGGAAGCGGCAAGAGCGTCGTCGGGCGGCGCGTCGCCCACCGTCACGGCGCCGCGTTCATCGACCTCGACGAGCGGATCGAGACCGGGGCGGGCCGGTCGATCCCGGACATCTTCGCCGACGAGGGCGAAGCCTATTTCCGTGGCCTCGAGCGTGCGGCGATCGCGGACCTTGGTCCCCCCGACCGCGCCCGCGGCGTCCGGCGCGTCATCGCCACGGGTGGCGGCGCGGTCCTCGATCCCCGCAACAGGTGGGCGCTGTACCGCGGTCGCGCCACGGTCTGGCTCGACGGCCGTCCTGAGGTCCTGGCCCAGCGTCTCCGCCGATCGCCACACGTCCGACCGCTGGTAGCCGGCCGCGACCCGATCGGGACGATCCGCGATCTGGCCCATCGGCGCGAGCGGTTCTACGCCGCGGCCGAGATCCACCAGGTCGGAGTGGTCGAGGTCCACGCGGTCGTCGATGCGGTCGAGGAACGCCTCGCCGATCTGGGCTCGCGAGCGGGGGGCGCCCTCGCCGGCGTGCCACGACCCACGACTCTCCTTCGAGCGGCGACCTCGATCGGCCGGATCGTCCTTGGTGACGGCATGGCGGCCGAGGCGCTGGCGATCGAGCTGAGGGCGCTCAAGGCGCGGCGGGCGATCCTTGTCAGCGAGCCGGGCGCCTGGGAGGCAGCCGGCGAGGGCATCGCCGCTCGGCTACGGGCCGACGGCTGGGAAATGGAGCAGGTGCTGCTGCCGCAGGGCGAGGACGCCAAGCGCCTGTCCGTGATCGAGGTCGCCGCCCGTCGCCTGGCTGCGCTTCGAGTCGAGCGGTCGGAGCCGCTCGTCGCCATCGGCGGTGGCGCGCTCGGTGACGCGGCCGGGTTCCTGGCTGCGACGTACCTGCGCGGCGTGCCGTTCATCCAGGTCCCGACGACGCTGGTCGCACAGGTCGACTCGTCGATCGGCGGCAAGACGGGCGTCGACCTGCCCGAGGGCAAGAACCTGCTGGGTGCCTTCCATCAACCGGCCGCGGTCGATCATCGACGTCGCGCTGCTTCGAACTCTCCCCGAGCGGCAGCTCCGGGCCGCACTTGGCGAGGCGGTCAAGATGGCGGCTCTCGGTGACGAGCGGCTGTTCGAGCTCCTCGAAGCCGACGGCGAGGCCATCGCCCGCGGGGCAGCAGGAGGCCTTCGAGTCGGGCGCCGTCGCCGAGGTCGTCGAACGGGCGGGCTGGGCGAAGGTCGAGGTCGTGATCGCAGACGAGCGGGAGCGCGAAGGGGGTGCGGGCCGGATCACGCTGAACTTGGGGCACTCGCTTGGCCACGCGGTCGAGGCCGCCGCAGGCTACGGCGATCTGCTCCACGGCGAGGCCGTCGCGTACGGACTGCGCGCGGCCTGCAGGATCGGGTCGGAGGTGGGCGTGACGCCGGAATCGCGGGCCACGCGGATCGGCGCGTCTGCTCGACCGGCTGGGTCTCGCGACGGAGCCACTCCCCTACTCGCTCGAGGCGGTGCTCGGCCATCTCGGCGCCGACAAGAAGCACTCCCGCGGGCGTCTCCGCTGGGTCCTCCCGACCGAAACCGGCGTGGTGGTTCGGGACGATGTCGCTCCCGAGATCGTCGAGCGGGCCGCCGCCGGGCTCCTTGGTGCGGGCCGGCCGGCATGACCACGGTCCTCGTCCTGCAAGGTCCGAACCTCAACCTCGTCGGGACCCGCGAACCCGAGATCTATGGCCATGAATTGCTCGACGACATCCATCGCGGCATCGCGGCTCGCGCCACCGAGCTCGGCCTGGACGTCGCGTTCTACCAGTCGAATCATGAGGGCGCGCTCATCGACCGGCTGCACGCAGCGGGACTTCGACGTCGCGATCGTGAACGCCGGCGGGCTGACCCATACGAGCGTCGCGCTGCGGGATGCGCTCCTCGGGATCCAGCGACCGTTCATCGAGGTCCACCTGTCCGACCCGGCCAGCCGTGAGCCGTTCCGCCACGTCAACTTCCTCCACGATGTCGCGCTCGAGTCGATCGTCGGACAGGGTGCCAAGGGCTATCACCTGGCCCTTGAATCGATCGCCCGCCGTGAGGCTGCCAACGGTGGCTGAGGACCGGTCTCGAGTCTCCCGAGCTACGACGACTGCGCCGGAAGATCGATGCGCTGGATCGGCGGATCGTCGGGCTGCTGAACGAGCGCGCGGAACTTGCCCGCGCCGCCGGGGCGGCCAAGCACGCAACGGGACGCCGCGCTATCCGCGATTCGAAACGGGAGCGGGAGGTCCTGCTCCGGGTCACCATGGCGAACACCGGCCCACTGCCCCAGGCCGACCTGCTCGCGCTGTATCGCCGGCTCATGGCGGCGACCCGGGCGCTCGAGACGCGTGACCGCGAACGAGCGGAGCCGGGTGACGACGCCGACGCCTGACCGTCCCGATAGCGGCCGCCAGCGGTGAGCGCGCGCCGCGTGGCGAGCCGGACGCGGTTCGCGCCCGCACCGACGGGATACCTCCACCTGGGCCACGTCGCGAATGCCATCTACGTCTGGGGGATGGCCCGGAGCCGGGGCGCGTCCGTCCTGCTCCGGATCGAGGACCACGACCGTGTCCGGTCGCGTCCGGCGTTCGAGGCCGCGCTCGTCGAAGACCTCGAGTGGCTCGGGTTCGAGGGCAGACGAGGGTCCGGTCCGGCAGTCGGACGACGACGAGCCGTACGGTTCGGCCCTCGAGCGGCTGACCGCCGACGGTCGGATCTACGGGTGCACGTGTTCGCGCTCGACCTTCGCCGAATGGGCGGCAGACCACGGCAGAGCGTGGCACGGGCCGGGCTGCCCGGGCGATTGCCGGCGACGGGGCGACGGCGGGCCGACGCTGCGGGTCGCCCTCGGAGGCGGTTCCGAGCGCTGGATGGACGAGCTGATCGGACCGTGCGCCGACGAAGTGGCGGGCGACGGCGGCGACCTTCCGGTCCGTGACCGCGACGGCAACTGGACGTACGGCTTCGCGGTGACGATCGACGACATGCGACAGTCGGTCGACCTCGTCGTCCGCGGCCGGGACCTCCTCTCGGCGACGGCGGCCCAGATCCGCCTCGCCCGCCTACTCGGTCGCGAGACGCCGCCGACCTTCGCCCATCACCGGCTGGTTCGTCGGCCGGACGGTAGCAAGCTGTCGAAGGCGGATGGCGACACGTCGATCCGCGACCTGCGTGCGGCCGGGCGTGGACCGGCGGAGCTGATCGGCGAAGCGGCTGCGGCCGTCGGGCTGATCGACGCTCCCCGGCCGATCGAGGCGGCCGACGTGGCGGAGCTGTTCAGTGGGTAGCGGAGCCTTCAGGCGTCTGCGGTCGTCGGAATCCGATTTTCGATGCCGTTGAACACTGGCGCGACCGGATGTCCCATACCTGGTAGCAGCGGCCGATGAACGGCCGGCCAGGAGGGACGATGGAGGAAGAGCTCGTTCGACGAGCCGCCCGCGGCGACGCCGACGCCTTCGATGCCCTCGCCCGCCAGCGGATCGACCGCCTCTACGCGGTCGCGTTCCGGATACTTCGGGATCACCACGACGCGGAGGACGCCGTGCAGGAAGCGCTCTGGACCGCGTGGGGTGACCTGCGTGGCCTTCGTGAGCCGGCCCGGTTCGACGCCTGGCTGTATCGACTCCTCGTCCGGGCCTGCTACCGCGCGGGTCGATCGCGTCGACGGCGCTCCACGATCGTCACGCTGCTCCCCGGCAGCGACGACATCGCCGGCGGCACCTCGGCTGATTCGATCACCGAGCGCGACGCCCTCGACCGAGCCTTCGCGACCCTGACGGTCGAACATCGGGCCGTCGTCGTATTGCATCACTACCTCGGACTTGGTCTCGACGAGATCGCCCAGGTCATCGGCATCCCGCACGGCACGGCGCGCTCGCGCCTGCATTACGCGCTTCGCCGGATGCGCGAGGAGTTGGTTTCCACAGGTTCGGCGGCTTCGGCCGTCACGGAGTCGGCACGATGAACGAACGGCGAACGCCTGACGACATCATCCGGAGCTGGGTGCGGTCCGGACCGGAGAGCGCATCGCCGGACCTCTTCGAGCGGACCCTGAAGCCCATCCCGAGGATGCACCAGCGCCGGTCGTGGCGTATCGGCCTTGGTGGCGTCTTGGGCCCGGTCGCTCGACCGGTGGTCGCTGTCGGCGGCGCGGTGGCCGTCGTCGCTGTGAGCGTCGCCCTCGTCGGCCGGCTGATGCTCGGCACGACCGACAGCGGCGCGGCCGCCGAGCTGCCCCGGTCGGCCCGCCCGACGTTCCAGCTCGAGATCGGCGGCGGCGCCGGGAAGGGAACGTACGTCTCCGATCCGACAGGCGAATCTCTCTCGCTGCTCGCACGCCGCGGATGGCTCATGGCGGTTCCAGTACGTGGCCGGGAACCCCGACGTCGACCTCGACATGCTCGTCGGCTCAGGCGCCGAAACACGGGACGGATCCTCACGCGTCGCGGCCGAGGTCAGCGCGGGGGCCGGTTACTTCAGGTTCGATCCGGCGAACCTGCGGGGCGGCGACGTCAAGGGCCGGAGCACGGCGTCCGTGACGGTCGCGAACGGTGCCGGCACGACGACGTTCACGATCGAGCGACGACTCCCGATGGGGGCGTTGACGCGACCGACCCCATCGACGTCCATCTCACGGTGACCTGCCCGCGCTGAGGGCCCCCGCGACGCCCGTCCGACATCGTCGAACGGGTTCAAACCACACAAGGAGATGCCATGCCCCGGTTCAGCGCGCCCTTGTTCGTCCTCACGCTGATCCTCGCTGGTTGCGCAACGACGCAGGCAGCGCCATCGGTCGCGCCCTCCGCCGGGTCCGCGGCCTCCGCGGGTCGTCCCAACCGGGCGGAAGTCCATCTCGCGATCAGCGGCGGACCGGCCGACGGCGCCTACGACTCGACACCGACGTCCCCGCTCGCGATGTGCGTGCACGGGCCCGACGGGTCATGGCGGGTGCAGTACGCGGGCACGGGCACGACCCTGGACGTGTTCCTCGGGCCACACGTCGGCGAGCCTGGTCACGCGTCCGACGTCGCGATCGAGATCGACGCCGACAACGGATACTTCTGGATCGACCCGAGCGGGCTGCGTGTAAGCGGCACGGCGACGGATCCGGCGGGCCGAAGCAGCGTGACGGCGGACGTGCCCGGCCCACGGCGGAGGAGGCCACGTTCGTCATCGCGGCGACGTCGCCCTACAAGAGCCGCGATGGAGATGGACCCACGGCGAGGGTCGCGCTGACCGTGGTGTGCCCCTTGTAACGCCCGGTCCTGCTACCCGGGCTCTGTCCGGTCCTCCATCTCCCAGGCGTGATCGAGGACGTGCCATGCGATTCGGCGTGTCGCGTAGCGGGGCGGCCACTTGCGCCCGGCCAGCGGCGAGCCGTCCGACGGTTGGCGCAGGATCGTCGAGCATCGCCGCACGGAGCGCCTCGACGGCCGCCCGATCCGCAGGGTCGGGCTGGGGTTCGCGGAGCCCGATCTCGCGCGAGTAGTACCACTCCGACTCGATGACGTGGCCGATCATCTTGTCGCGGTCGCGACCACCGCCGCGCGGACCCTTGCGCAGCTCGGCCGGAGCCGACGCCGCCACCCGGTCGAAGACGGTCCAGGCAGCCTCGAGGATCCGGACGAGACGCCGGGCATCGGCCTTGTCCACCGGCTTCCGATCGAGGTCGGTGATCGCCGATGGGACACCGAACTCGGTGCCGCTCGCGCCACCGCGTCCGTTCGACGATGTCGTACAGGTCGCGGTCATCGGCCGCGGCCGGAAACCGCATGCCAGCCTCGCGCGCGACGATGCGGTACCTGTCGGCAGCCGCGGCGCAGCGCGTCGATCGCCGCCTCGTCGGTCTTTCCGGAGCGTGACCAGCCGGGCCAGTCGACGGCTGTGGCGAACGCCTTCTTCGGCGCTGCCTCGATCGAGACCGCGATGACGCCGGTCTTGGCCACGTCGGGCCCTCAGTTGCCGCCGCGCCGGGTCGCGGCACGCAGGTCGCGGACCAGCTTCGTTAGCGCCGGCGACGTCGCGTCCATCGGGGCCGAGGGCATCGACAAGCGCCGAGGCGACGATGACGCCATCCGCTCCGGCCTTCACGATCGCCCGGACGTGGGCCGGACGGCTGACGCCGAACCCGACGCCCACGGGCACGGGCGACACCGCTTTCACGTCACGAACGAGACGGCCGACGCTCGACGGAAGGCTGGTTCGGGCACCGGTGACGCCGACCAGCGAGACGCAGTACAGGAATCCACCGCTCCTCGCCGCGACCGCGGCGCGACGTTCAGGAGGAGTGGTCGGTGCAACGAGGTAGACGACCGCGAGGCCCGCCTCTCGTGCGACGTCCTCGAACGAGGCCCCTTCATCGGGCGTCAGGTCGGCGACGATCAGACCCGCGGCGCCCGCACTCGATAGACGCCGGGCGACCCGTTCGCCATCGCCGCCGCCGATGACCTGGTTGGCATAGCCCATCGGGACGACCGGGAGCTCCGGCCGGGCCGCGCCGATCCGCTCGATCAGCCGAAGTGACCGTTCCAGCGTCGCGCCCGAGGCCAATGCCGCGCCCGATGCTCGTTGGAGGGTCGCGCCGTCGGCGAGGGGGTCCGAGTACGGCAGGCCGACCTCGAGGACGTCGGCCCCGGCGTCGGCCGCCGCGAGCGCGATCTCGAAGCTCGTGTCGGCGTCCGGATACCCGGCGACCACGTACGGGACGAGGGCGGCGCGGCCCTCCTCGCGGGCGCGGGCGAAGGCAGCCGCGATGCGCCGCGCGCCGGCGGTCCCGTTCGTGCCTGTCTCGGACGCCGCCTCGAGGGCGGGCAGGGAGTCGCGATCGGTCGCGTCGGTGATGGTCGGGGCCGTCATCGCGCGGCCTGCGCGTCGCACTGCCCGCGCCGGCATTCCCACGGCTCGACGTCGGCGAAGCGCTCGAGCGCGGCGAGGTCCTTGTCGCCACGCCCCGAGAAGCCGAGAAGGACGAGTACCTCATCGGGCCATGAACCACCGGCCATGAGCCCGGGCAATGCGGCGACGGCATGTGCGGTCTCGAGCGCCGGCAGGATCCCCTCGGTACGCGTCGTCGTCTTCATCGCCGCGACAGCCTCGCGGTCGGTCGCGGCCGCGACCTCGATCCGGCCGCCCTCGGCGAGTGCGGCGAGCTGCGGACCGATCCCGGGGTAGTCGAGCCCGGCCGAGGCGGAATGTGCCTCGATCACCTGGCCGTCCGCATCCTGGAGCATGAGCGAGCGCGAGCCGTGAAGGATTCCGGGCGTTCCGCCGAGGATCGCTGCCGCGTGTCGACCGGTCTCGATCCCATCGCCCGCCGCCTCCACGACGGCGAGACGGACGCCTGGCTCGCCGATGAACCGGGCCAGCAGCCCGATCGCGTTCGAGCCGCCTCCGACGCAGGCGACCGCAAGGTCGGGCAGCCGGCCCTCGACCGCCGTCATCTGGGCCGCAGCCTCGTCGCCGATCCGCCGCTGGAGGTCGCGGACGATCGTCGGATACGGATGGGGCCCCATCGCCGAGCCAAGGACGTAGTGGGTGTCGGCGACATTGGTCACCCAGTCGCGCATCGCTTCGTTGACCGCGTCCTTGAGCGTCGCAGTACCCGAAGTCACCGAGCGGACTTCGGCGCCCAGCGCCCGCATCCGGAGGACGTTCGGGCCCTGGCGTTCGATGTCCTCGGCACCCATGTAGACGACGCACGGCAGATCGAGCAGCGCGCATGCGGTCGCCGTCGCCACGCCGTGCTGGCCCGCGCCGGTCTCCGCGATGACGCGTGACTTCCCCAGACGGCGCGTCAGCAGCGCCTGGCCCATCGCGTTGTTGATCTTGTGCGCGCCGGTGTGGGCGAGGTCCTCGCGCTTGAGGTACAGCCGGAGGCCGCGGGATCGCCGGCGAGCGGTTCGCCTGGCCACCGGGGCTCCCGCCACCCTGCCGCCGGGACGCCTCGGCGCGAACGGCCTCCGCCAGCCGATCGGCGCGATACAACGCGGTCGGCCGTCCGGCGAACGTCCCGAGCAGCTCCCGAAGTTCCGACCAGAACACCGGGTCCTGCCGAAGCGCGTCGTACGCGGTCTCGAGCTGCTCGAGGGCGGCCATCAGCGTCTCGGGGACATAGCGGCCACCGAAGTCGCCTTCCATCCCCCAACGACCACCGCCGTCCGCGTTCAGAAGGCCTGCGTGGACGGGGGTCGGTCCGAATGGGAGGTTCGGGCGATCATCCCGTGCCGCCCTGGCACGTTTGGCGAAGAGGGCGACAAGGAACGGATCCTTCGTCGGCCGTTCGCCGGCCACTTTCCGCTGCTCCGTCCCTGACGCCACGTCGACCGCGACTGCCGGGATGGCGCGCAGGGCGTGCGCGACGTTGCCCGGATGCAGGCCACCAGCGAGGGTGATCGGCAATTCCCGCGCGACCGCCGCGGCAAGCGGCTCGGAGGCACGCACCCCGGTCCCGCCGGGATGGGGACCTCCGGCGGTGTCGAGCAACAGCGCGTCGGCGCCGGCAGCGAGCCAGGCGCGTCCCCGGTCGATGACCTCCCCGGCCGCATGCTTGGCGTCCCCTGGGTCGGCGGCCGGCAGGTGGAGCACCTTCCACGTCCGCCGCGGGATCGCTCGCGCGACCGTCACGGCTTCGTTGCCGCTGAGCTGGACGACGTCGGGGTCGATGGCGGCCACGACGGCATCGAGGTGCGGCTGCGGTGCGTCCGCGGTCACGGCGACGACCTCGATACGGTGCGCACCGCCTGCGCTCCGGGCAAGCCGCGCGAGGGCAGCCGCCTCATCGAGGCTGAGCTCCCGCGGCGTGCCAGGGACCACGTTGAGGCCGATCGCTTCCGCACCCGCGGCGATCGCGGCGAGGACGCCGGCCTCGTCGGTCACGCCGCAGATCTTGACCCGAGGTCGGCGGGCGACGTTGGCGGGGTCGGTCGGGGCTGCACCGGCGGCGACGAACGCGCGGACCGCGGCTGCAGGGTCGCTCGAACGGACGAGCGCCTCACCGACGAGTGCGCCATCGAAGCCGAGCGCCCGCCAGCGGGCCACGATCGAAGGCTCCCGAACGCCCGATTCGGCGATGACCAGGCGGTCGTCGGGGACGAGCTCGCGCAGGCGGCTCGCACGGTCGACGTCCACCTCGAGCGTGCGGAGGTCGCGGTTGTTGAGGCCGATCAGCCGGGCCTGCGTCTCGAGCGCCCGATCGAGCTCGCGGGCATCGTGGACCTCGACGAGCGGCTCGAGGCCGATCGCGAGCGCCTCGTCCACCAGTTTCGCGAGCTGCTTCGGCCGATGGAGGACCGCCAGCAGCAGGACGAGATCCGCACCGGCGGCGCGAAGCGTGGGGAGCTGGATCGCCTCCACCACGAAGTCCTTGGCGAGCACCGGGACGGCAACCGCCGCTCTGACCGCCCGCAGGTCGTCCACCGATCCGCCGAACCAGTGCGGCTCGCACAGGACAGAGATCGCGGCCGCGCCACCGGCTTCGTAGGCGCGGGCACGGGCCACGATGTCGTCATCGGCCGCCGCGATCCGCCCGGCGGAAGGCGACGCGCGCTTGATCTCGGCGATCAGGTGGAGGCCGGGCGTCGCGAGCCGGTCCACGATCGACCGCGGACGCGGCGTCTCGGGCATCTCGTCGATGAGTCCGCCTGCACCCTTCGCCTTCAGATCGGCAAGGACGTCCTCCCGGCGGCGGGCAGCGATCTCCTCGACGACATTGCGACGACGGGCGGCCGACGGTCCGGCGACGGCGCGCCCGCCGGTACCGCCGCCGGCGCGCGCCCGCCTGCACCACCCGGCCCCGCTCCGCGCCGCTCGACGACGGTCATGCAGGCCCTCCTGTCGTGACTTCGACGCCGGCGCTCGCGACGGCCTTCTCTGCCACCCGGCGCTCATCCCGAAGCCGCTCCAGCAGTTCCGAAGCCAGACCGGCATCGATCGTCAGCTCGGCGCGTTCGATCCCCTCCTCCATCGTCCCCGACGACCCCGGCCACGAGCAGCGCCGCCGCGGCGTTGAGCAACACCACGTCACGCCGGCTGCCCGGCTCGCCGCGAAGGACGGCCTCGGTCATCCGGGCGTTCTCTTCGGGCGTCCCGCCGGACAGCCGAGCCGTTGGCGCGCGCTTGAACCCGAGCGTCGCCGCGTCGATGACGTGTCGCTCGACCGAATCGTCGGCGACCACGTACAGGACGCCCGATCCGTCGAGCGGCAGCTCGTCGACGCCATCACCGTGGATCACGAACGTCCGGTCCGTGCCCAACCGCCGGACGACCTCGGCCATCCGCTCGGCCACCGCCAGCATCGCCGATGCCCAGCAGCTGCCGCCGCGTACCGGCCGGGTTCGTCAGCGGCCCGATGAGGTTGAACGCCGTCCGAACGCCGATCTCGCGTCGGGTCGGCCCGGCGTGTTTCATCGCCGGATGGAAGTTCGGGGCGAACATGAACGCGAAGCCGACCTCGCGAAGTGCCGCGCCGGCAGAGGCGGCATCGTGGTCGATCCGGACACCGAGGGCATCGAGAACGTCCGCCGAGCCCGCCCGCGACGTGATCGCGCGGTTGCCGTGCTTCGCGACCGGCACGCCTGCGGCCGCGGCGACCAGGGCCGCCGTCGTCGAGATGTTGAACGTGCCGCTGCCGTCCCCGCCGGTGCCGACGACGTCGATCGCGCCCTCGGGGGCGTCCACCCGGGTGACCCGTTCGCGCATCGCAAGCGCGAAGCCGGCGAGCTCGTCGACAGTCTCGCCGCGCATGCGAAGGCCCATCAACATCGCCGCGAGCTGGGCCGGCGTCGCCTCGCCGTCCATGACGGCGCCCATCGCGCCGGTCGCCTCATCGGACGACAGCGTGCCGCCCTCGACGATCGTGGCGAGTGCGGCCCGAACGAGATCACTCATCGAAGACCTGCCGGTCTGCCAGGGCGCGTGCAGCGCAAGGCGGAGGCGACCACGGGAGCGAGCGTACCCTGAGGTGCGTGAGCGAGCGCGCAGAGCCGACAACGCGGCGATGTGCCGTCATGGCAGACCGGCCGTCGCGAACGAGCCGGTCGCATCGTCGAGGAGCGATGCCTCTCCTTCGCCGGCCAGGCGCAGGAAGTTCGCCAGCAGGTGGGGACCCTGGGGCGTCAGGACGGACTCGGGGTGGAACTGGACGCCCTCGAGCGGCAGGGACACGTGTCGGATGCCCATCACGACCCGGTCGACCTCACTCATCGCCGTCACGCGAAGCTCCGGCGGCAGCGTTGCCGCGTCGACCGCGAGCGAGTGATATCGAGCGGCCATGAACGCCGGCGGCATGCCTTCGAGCAGACCGGCCCCATCGTGCGTCACCTCGGTCGCCTCGCCGTGGACCAGCGTGGGCGCCCGGACGATGCTCGCGCCGAATGCCGCGGCCATCGACTGCATCCCCAGACACACGCCGAGGAGCGGCAGCCGGCGGTCCGCGGCGACCCCGACCGACCCCACCGAGATGCCGGCGTCCCCCGGATCTCCCGGACCAGGCGAGATCACGATCCCGCGGAGCTCGGCCGTCGGGTCGTCGGCCATCTCGGTCAGGGCATCGATCTCGATCGCGTCGTTGCGCACGACCACGACCTCGGCGCCCGCCGCCTGAAGCGCCTGGACGAGGTTGAAGGTGAAGCTGTCGTAGTTGTCGATGACGAGGATCACTGTCCCACTCCCGCCGCCGGCTCGGGCTCGGGTTGGGCCGCGCGGGGGGCTTCGGGGATCCCGGCCGCCATCTCGATCGCCCGCTGGAGAGCGGCCGCCTTGTGCTCGGTCTCCTCGAACTCGCGCTCCGGGACCGAGCCCGCGACGATCCCGGCACCGGTGTGGACGTGAGCCTGGCCATCCTTCAGGACCGCGCTGCGGATGGTGATGGCCGTGTCGAGGTTGCCGTCGTAGCCGAGATAGCCGACCGCACCGCCGTAGAGGCCTCGGCACTCGCCCTCGGCGGCGGCGATCAGCTGCATCGCCCGGACCTTGGGCGCGCCCGACAACGTGCCGGCAGGGAAGACGGCCCGCAGTGCATCGAGCGCATCGAGGTCTGGCTTGAGCCGGCCCTCGACATGGGACACGAGGTGGAGGACGTGGCTGTAGCGCTCGACCTCCATGTACTTGCTCACGGTGACGGTCCCCGGTCGCGAAACCCGCCCGATGTCGTTGCGTCCCAGATCGACCAGCATCACGTGCTCGGCGCGCTCCTTCGGGTCGCGCTGAAGCTCCTCGGCGAGCAGGGCGTCCTCGCGGGCATCTGCTCCGCGCGGCCGCGTCCCGGCGATCGGGTGGGTGGTCAGGCGGTCGCCCTCGACCTGGAGGAGCAGCTCGGGTGACGCGCCGACGACCTCGAAGGTGGGCGTTCGAACGAAGAACAGGTACGGGCTCGGATTGACCCGTCGCAGCGCGCGGTAGAGGGCGATGCCGTCGAGCGGCGCGCCGGTGCCGGGATCGAGCGGCAGGTCGAACGATTGACGGCGGGCGAGGACGACCTGGATCGCCTCACCGGCCGCGATGGCGTCCTTGGCTACCTCGACGGCGTGGACGTACGCCTCGCGACCGAGGCTCGTCTCGATCGGTCGCCCGAGCCCGGTCGGGCCGGCGCCGTTGGTCGAAGCGCCGGGCATGGCTGCTCCCGCCGACCGCGGCCGGCTCCCGTTCATCTCGGCAGCGCTCGGCCGTGACGTCCGCTCGAGCGCCTCGAAGACGGCTTCCTCCGCGATCCGGTAGCGGCCTTCGAGGTCGGGCCGCTCGGTGTGCAGGGAAGCGATCGCCGAGAGCGTGTGGGTCAGATGGTCGAAGACGAGGACGAGGTCCGTCTCGATGAAGGCGGCCAACGGGACGCCGACCGGATCCCGGTCTGGACGCTGGACGGTCGGCTCGAATGCCGACACCGCGTCGTAGGCGAGTGCCCCGACAGCGCCGCCGGTGAACCGCGGCATCCCTTCGGTCGGCGCCACTCGGCGGCGGGGCACGAAACCGCGGATGGCGGCCAGTGGGTCCGAGGCCGGCGACGTCTCGACCGGGAGGTCGGGCGCGTAGGCCGGCACGGTGACGGGCCGCGTCTGGGTCCGGGCGACGCCGTCACGAACCTCGAGCAGCCGCCGGGGGCCGACGCCCAGGAAGGAGTAGCGGCCGAGCCGTTCACCACCCTCGACGGACTCCAGGAGGTAGGCCGGCCCGCCGTCGTCAAGGCGCAGGAAGGCGCCGATGGGTGTTTCGAGGTCCGCCGGGCGCGTCGCGCGCAGCAGGATCGTGTCCGCGTTGGCGGCGAGTCGCTGGGCGTGTGCCAGGCTGATGGGGTCTGCGGTGGTCATCGGGTGCTCCGCCTCGAGAATCAAGAACGACCGTTTCGTCCCGGGACGAAAGGTCGTGCCTTCCGCGGTGCCACCCTGATTCGGCGTGTGCCGCACTCGATGTGACCGACGGGCCGGCTGGTGTCTCCACCGCCGCCGATCGGCGCTGCCCGATATCGCTGGCGCTCTGCGCCGGAGCCTACTTGCGTCGTGGCTCGCACCCCTTCGCGTTCGGTCCGGAGGCTCCCGGGTCCATTCCCTGTCGTCGCCGTCCCGGCTCGCACCAGCCGCCGGGTCTCTGAGTCGACGTGCGACGGGTACTCGTCCCGTTCACAGCCCGTTCTTCGTGATGTGGCCGGGAGTATGCCGTCGCCTGGCCGGGCGCGTCAAGCGCCTGCGCGCGGCGACGGCCGGTGGAGACCGCAGGTCCGTGGAGCTTCGCCGATCCTTGCCGGATAACAGTGTCGCTCGTGTTCGGCGAGACCGCGGGCGCTCCAACGCTTCTGGAGGCCTCCCGAGGCGGTCGGGCGGGGCCTAATACGACGCTGATAGCTAGGAGGCAGAGATCTCCGGTGTCCGGCGCCCACGATCTCGCATAACACGAGCCACGCTCGTAAGTGGCAAACCTACGGCCGCCGAACGGTCGGAACCGCCGATGGGTCGAAACCTGCGCAGTGGACCACGGGTAATGGTGGATATCGCGGGAATCGCGCGTCTGTCGCCGAGCGCTCGCACAGACGGAACACCGATCCAGGGCGGGTCTCGAGTCGCCGAGAGTGGATGCAGTCGCCGCAGAGACCTGGCGGCGGGACGACCGCACCAGTGCCTCGCATTGGCGGACCCGACGTCATATCGACGTGGCGGAGAGGGTGGGATTCGAACCCACGAAGTCTCTCGACTCAACGCTTTTCAAGAGCGCCGCCATCAACCGCTCGGCCACCTCTCCAGGGTCCGAGGATACCAGCGTCGCGCGACAGGGCCCATGACGATGGCCCGAAGGCTAGAAGTGCTCGGACGAGACGACGATGGTGCCGCCGAAGAGATCCGGCCAGCCGCGTCGGCGGGCGTCGATGAAGATCCAGATGAACCCGATGTAGAAGGCGAGGGTCGACACCCAGAACCCGATCAGCCGCATGACCGCCGGGCCAGCGGTGACGGGGCCGCCGTCGGCGTCGCGCACGACCTTGATCCGCATCATCTTCATCCCGATGGTCTGGCCGCCATGGCTCCAGTACCAGGGAAAGTAGCCGACCGTGACGGCGAAGATGCCGATGAAGGCCAGGAACCAGATGATCGGAAGGAGGAACCCGATGATGAACCCGACCATCGCGAACGTGAAACAGACCGCGCTGATCACGATGACGTCGACGATGTAGGCCACGAGCCGCGAGCCCGGGCTGGCGAATTCGAGGCCGGGCGCCGGGCCGCCGACCGGTTCAGGTGCCTGCCAGGCGACTGGCGACTCGCTCATTCTCCCTCTCCCTTGGTCCGTGCTCGCTCAGGGTTGCTTGACGACGACCGTGCCGGCGATGAGGTCCTGCCAGCCGCGTCGTCGCGAGTCGACGAAGATCCAGATGAGGCCGATGTAGAGCGCAGCCGAGGCGATCCACAGTCCGATCAACCGCAGGAGGGCCGTCCCCCACCCGATGCGGCCGCCGTCGCGGTCGCGGACGACCCGCAGGCCGAACGGCCGCATGCCCGGGGTCTGGCCGCCACGAGCCCAGAAGAACGGGAAGTACAGGAACCCGATCATCACGCCGATGAGCAAGAGCACCAGGAAGCCGCCCGCAGCGCCGCCGCTCACGGCGGTGACTTCGTTGCCTTGAACCGTGGTACCGGAAAACAGCACCGCCGACCCGATAAAGGCGAACGCGAGGACGACGAAGGTGACGATGATCGAGTCGATGATGTACGCGACGAGGCGCGCCCCATGCGGCGCGAACTCCACTCCAGGCGCCGGGCCCGTCGGTTCCGCCGGCGTCGCCCACATGACGGCCGGTTGGGCGGGCGGTGGCGGTTGTTCCGCGGTGACCCAGGCTGGGGCGTTGGCGGGCTCGACCGGCGGCGGAGTCCCGGCTGGCGGCGCTCCGCCGGGCTGTGGTTCGGTGGGCCTGGACTCGGTTGGCGGTACGGACTGATCCATGGGCGGCACCTCCCTCGTCAATCGATGGTAGCGCGCCCGAGATAGGGTCGAAGCACCTCGGGCACCTCGATCGAGCCGTCCGGACGCTGGTAGGTCTCAAGGAGCGCCGCGACGATTCGAGCGAGCGCGAGACCGGATCCGTTCAGCGTATGGACCAGCTCCGGCTTGGCGCCGGCCTCGGGTCGGTAGCGGATCGCCATCCGACGCGCCTGGAAGTCGCGGAAATTCGAGCATGAGCTGACCTCGAGCCAGCGTTCGACGCCGGGCGACCAGACCTCGAGATCGTATTTCCGCGCCTGGGTGAAGCCCATCTCGCGGGTGCTCATCAGGAGGACGCGGTAGGCGAGGCCCAGTCGCTGGAGGAGGATCTCGGCGCGTTCGGTCATCCACTCGAGGGCCGCCGGGCTGTCCTCGGGCTTCTCGAACAGGACCATCTCGACCTTGTCGAACTGGTGGACCCTGAGGATCCCTCGCGTGTCCTTGCCGGCGGCGCCGGCCTCACGCCGGAAACAGGGCGTATAGGCCGCGTATCGGATCGGGAGGTCGGCGGCGTCGAGGATCTCGTCGCGGTGGAGGTTGGTGACCGGGACTTCGGCGGTGGGCACGAGGTACAGGTCGTCCCGGGTGACGACGTACATCTGGTCTTCCTTGTCGGGGATCTGGCCGGTGCCGGTCGCGCTCGCGGTGTTGACGACGGCCGGCGGCCACACCTCGGTCATCCCGTTCTCGCGGGTGTGGACGTCGAGGAACCAGTTGATCAGCCCGCGTTGCAGAGCCGACCCGGCGCCCAGGTAGACCGGAAAGCCCGAGCCCGCGATCTTGGCGCCACGGGCGTTGTCGAGGATGCCGAGGGCGTCGCCGAGCTCCCAGTGTGGCTTTCGGTACTCGCGCTGGAGCGGTTCGCCCCACGTCCGGATCGTGAGATTGGCCTCCTCGCCACCGACCGGGATGTCGGGATCGGGCGGGTTCGGGATGCGGAGCAGGAGGTCGTCGAGGGTGGCCTGCGCCCGGGCGAGCGCTTCATCGATGTCCTTGATCTTCTCGCCCGCGGCCGTCGACGCCGCCCGAAGGTCGGCCACTTCGGGGCCGTCTGGCGCGGCGCCGCCCTTGATCGCCTCACCGATGCGCTTCGAGACCGTGTTCCGCTCGGCCTTGAGGGCCTCGCCGTCGTTGAGGAGACGGCGGCGTTCGGCATCGAGCTCGAGTGCACGATCGACGAGCGCCGGGTCCTCGCCCTTGCGGATCGCGCCGTCGCGGATGACCTCGGGGTCGTCGCGGAGGCGCTGGAGGCCGACGCTCATGCGGCGCCCCCGACCGGCGTGGCATCGGCGCCTCCGACGGCCGCGGCGCCCGCCGCATCGCGCAGCCGCGTGACCACGAAGCGCGGATCGAGGCTCGCTAGCAGCCAGCCGGCTCGCGGTCCATTGGTCCGCCCAAGGAACGCCAGGTACAGGGCCGCAAAGGCCCGGCCGGCTGGCAGGCTCATCCCCGACGCCGCGGCGAAGATCGCCGATTGCCAGTCGTCACCGCCAGCAGGCAGTTCGGTGGTGGCCGCGTCGGCCAGCGCCAGGAGGAATGCCGTTTGGTCAGGGTCCAGCCGCTCCGCCTCGGCCGGGACGGCATCGCGGTGGACGGCGAGACGAGCGGCTTCCGGAGCGTAGGCGTCGAGCCACGCCCGCGCCGCCACCAGCCGTTCGTCGAGGATCGCCCGTTCCCGAGCGGTCAGTGCACTCCCCTTCTCCGACTCGACCCGGGCCACGACGTCCACGCCGGGGATCTGCACGAGGAGGGCGAGGTGGGCGAAGGGCGCCCGGAAGGCGGCCGCTTCAGCAGCGACGTCCGCGTCAGGGTCGAGAAGGGCGTAGCGGAATGTCGCTTCGAAACCCGCCGGGAATCTCGCCCTTGACCTCGCGGCCGGACGTCGCAGCCGCATACCGGTCGAACTCGTCGAACAAGCGCGGGATCGCGTCAGTCCCGTCGGGCGCGAACTCGATCGCCTGGTTCGGCCGCGGCCGGAGGAACAGGAACCGGAGCTGTTCAGGCGGGATGACCTCGGCGATCGTGTGGGCGGCGGCGCCGAGCCCCTTGGAGGTCGACATCTTCTTGCCGCCGATGTTGAGGAACTCGTACGGCACGTTGAGCGGCGGCTCTCGTTCGAACACCTCGCGGGCGATCGCGTCCGAGCGGTCGCGCGAGCCGCCGGCCGTCGAAAGGTCCTTGCCGCACGGCTCGATCGTGACGCCGAACAGCGACCACTGGGCGGCCCACTCGAGGTTCCAGGGGAGCTTCGCCGCGCCACCGAACGGGCTTGATCCAGCCGGACGAGCCGCAGCCGCGAGCCCATTCAACGAGCCGCTCGCGGCACTCGAAGAAGACTCGCTCTCCGTCCCACGCCGTAACGATCGTCGTACCGACCTTGCCGCAGGTCGGGCAGATGACGCCGAGGGGATGCCACGTATCCGGGTGCTGGACATTCGCGACCCGCCGATAGATCTCGCGGACCAGCGCGGCCCGGTCCAAGGCCGTCCTGATGTACCCATCCATCGCGCCGGTCGGGTAGATGTCGCTCATCCAGTAGTAGCGGTCCGGGTGGATGCCGAGGCCGGCGAACGTCTCGATGAACACGCCTGCGAAATGGCGCGCGTAGCTCTGGTGGCAGTCGCCGGCCGGATCGGGGACGAACGCAAGAGGACGTCCCATCTCGCGTTCGATGGCGTCGGGTGTAAGGAGCGACTGGGTGTCCATGGGGTCGAGGTCGTCGACGCCATATAGCAGGGTCGTCTCGTGCCCGTTCGCACGCAGGGCACGGACGATGACGTCGAGGATGACCGGGCCACGCAGGCTCCCCACGTGGACGGTCCCCGACGGCGTCTTCGAGTCGTTGACGACCTGCGGGCCGCTGACCCGGGCCGCGAGCTCGTCAGCCCAATCCATGGGGTCTCGCGACCGCCCTAGGTGATGCCGACGATCTTGTAGGTGAAGTCGCCCGGCCGGGACCTTCACGACGACCTTCTCGCCCTTCTTCTTGCCGAGCAGCGCCCGGCCGACCGGGCTCTCGTTCGAGATCCGGCCTTCCGACGGCTTCGCCTCGGTCGAACCGACGATCGTGAACGCCTCGGAGCCATCGGGGCTCTCGACGCTGACGGTCGAGCCGATCTGGACGTGGTCGGTCGAGTGGTGCTCGTCGATGATGATCGCGTTCTTGATCAGCGCTTCGAGCGTCTGGATCCGGCCTTCGACGAACGCCTGCTCGTTCTTGGCATCCTCGTACTCGGCGTTCTCGGACAGGTCGCCGTGTTCCTTGGCGTCATGGATCCGATTCGCCACTTCCGGGCGCCGGACGGAAACCATCTCGTCGAGCTCCGCGCGGAGCTTCTCGAGACCGTCCTTCGAGAGATAGGTGGGCTTGTTGTTCACGTGCAGGCCCCCGCGATGCGGTTGGTCAAACTGGCTTTGCCGGTCGAGATAAAGGAAAGAACTCCAGGCGACCAGCGGCCCTGCCGCGCGCCTGAAGTTCCGACCGGGAGCGAATGGTAGTCGCGGGCCGTGACGGTGTCAAAGCGGCGAATCGAACCGCCGCCGGTCATCGGCCGTCGGGCCGCTCGCCGCCCGCGAGGTGCACCAGGCGTCGCTTGATGCGCTGGAGCGAACCACGGTCGGGAAAGGCGACGAAGAGGGTGTCGTCGCCGGCGATCGAGCCGGCGACCTCCGGCCACCGGGTTCGATCGAGAGCCGCCGCGATCGCGTGGGCGGACCCCGGCAACGTCCGGACCACGAGGATGAGGCCCGCATCGTGGATCTCGATGGGCAGGTCGGCGAGGAGCTTGCGCAGGCGGTCCTCGCCTGAGCTCTCGGCCTCGATCAACCGAGGCGGAAGGGCGTAGACGGCCATGCCGTCGCGGGTCGCCTTGATCAACTCGAGGTCCGCGACGTCGCGGGAGATCGTCGCCTGGGTCGTCCGAAAGCCTCGCTCTCGAAGGGCGGCGGCGAGTTCCTGCTGGGTCCGGATGGGTCGCTGCTCGATCAGGTCGCGAATCGCGCGCTGCCGGAGCTGCTTCATCACCTCCACTCGATGGCGACCCACAGGACGAGGACCACGACGGCCAGCACGAGGCGGTAGACCACGAAGATGTTCAGCGAGCGCGTTCGCAGATACGTCAGCATGAAGTTGATCGCAACCATCCCCGACACGAACGCCGCGACGAGCCCCACGAGCAACGGACCGAACGCGACGTCCACGCCGGCCTCACCCGACGCCAGCTTCCGACCCTCGAACACGACGGCTCCGGCAGTGATCGGCGTGGCCATGAGGAATGCGAACCGCGCGGCCGCCTCACGATCGAGACCGGCGATCCGCCCGGCCGAGATGGAGATGCCCGATCGGCTGATGCCCGGGATCAGCGCCAGCGCCTGGGCGGCCCCGATCGCGATCGCGACCGGAAAGGTGACCTCGCCGACGCCCTTCGTCCGAGGCCCGAAGCGGTCGGCGGCCCACAGGATGGCGGCCCCGATGACGAGGGTGAGCGCTACGAACGGAACGTCCCGATGCCCTTCCGCGCCGGCGTTGGCCCAGAGCTCTTCGATCACATCGCTGAGGAGAAAGCCCGCGATGGCGGCAGGGACCGTCGCGGCCACCAGCAGCCACGCCAGGCGGCGGTCCGGATCGCCGCCGAACGAGCGGTCGCGGATCGCGGCGAAGCCTGCCGGGACGAGCCGGACCCAATCTGCCCGGAAGTAGACGAGCAGGGCCAGCAGGGTGCCCGCATGAAGCATCACCCCGAACGCGAGCGAGGTGATGAACGGGTCGTCCCAGCCTGCCAGGAACGGCACGACGATGAGGTGCCCCGACGAGGAGATCGGCAGGAACTCGGTGAGTCCCTGCACGATCCCCATGATCAGGGCCTGGATGTAGATCTCCATCTACGCGGCCACGCCGGTCGGCAACACGGCATCGGCCGCCAGGGCGCCGGCTATCGAATGAACAAGGGGGCCAAGACGAGAGAGATCGTCGCGAGCAGCTTCACGAGGACGTGGAGCGAAGGACCGGCGGTGTCCTTGAACGGGTCGCCCACCGTGTCGCCGACGACCGCCGCGGCGTGCGCTTCCGAGCCCTTGCCGAGGACGTTGCCATCGTCGTCCTTGAGGTTGCCCGACTCGATGTACTTCTTGGCGTTGTCCCACGCCCCGCCGCCGTTGTTGAGGACGGTCGCGAGCAGGACGCCCGAGATGGTCCCGACCATCAGCATGCCGGCGACCGCCTCGAAGCCGAGGAGGACCCCGATGGCGATAGGTGTGGCGACGGCGACGACGCCCGGCAGGATCATCTGCTTGAGGGCCGCCTGGGTGGTGATGTCGACGACCCGGGCGTAGTCCGGCCGCTGGCTGTAGTCCATGATCCCCGGCATCTCGCGGAACTGGCGGCGGACCTCGACGATGATCGTCTGGGCCGTGGTGCCGACCGCCTTGATCGCCAGCGAGCTGAAGAAGTAGACGAGCGTCGCCGCGAGCAGCGCGGCGATGAACACGTTGACGTTGGCGAGGTTGACCGAATTCAGGAGCTCGGCGCCGGGCACGCCTGCCTCGATCCGCCGGCCCTGGATCAGGTTGATCTTGTCGATGTAGGCGCTGAACAGCAGGAACGCCGCGAGCGACGCCGAGGCGATCGCGTAGCCCTTGGTCAGGGCCTTGGTCGTGTTCCCGACGGCATCGAGCCGGTCGGTGATCTCTCGCGCCCCGGCCTCAGCGCGGCTGAACTCGGCGATACCGCCGGCGTTGTCGGTGATCGGACCGAACGTGTCCATCGCCAGGATGTAGGCGGTCGTCATGAGCATGCCCATCGTGGCGACTGCAGTGCCGAAGATGCCACCGACATTGGCGCCACTCTCGGACAGGAGGTTCGCCTGCGAGCCGAGCCAGTAGCTCGCGAACAGCGCGATGCGAGATGGTGATGGCGGTCACGGCCGTCGTCTCGAATCCGATCGCAGTGCCCGAGATGATGTTGGTCGCCGGGCCCGTCTTCGACGCCTCGGCGATGTCACGCACGGGCCTGTACGAGCCCGCCGTGTAGTACTGGGTGATGTAGACGAACGCGACGCTGGTCGCGAGGCCGACGATGCCGGCCGCAAAGAAGTAGACCCAGGTCGGGAGGCCGCCGTTACCTGTCCCGCCGGCGGTGTTCATCATGATCGAGGTCGTGATCAACAGGCCCACGACGGACAGAAGAGTCGTGACCCAGTAGCCCCGGTTGAGCATATTCATCGGGTCTTCGTCTTCCTTGCCGCGGACGAAGAAGATCGCGACGATCGTGGCGAGGAGTCCGAAGGCACGGACGACGAGCGGGAAGAAGATCCAGGCCTGCGGGTTCGGCCAGCCGGCCTTCTCCGCGATCGCGAAGACCGCGACACCCAGGATCATCGCGCCGATGTTCTCGGCGGCGGTCGATTCGAACAGGTCCGCGCCACGGCCGGCGCAGTCGCCGACGTTGTCGCCGACGAGGTCCGCGACGACGCCTGCGTTCCGAGGATCGTCCTCGGGGATGCCCTTCTCGACCTTGCCGACGAGGTCGGAGCCGACGTCCGCGGCCTTGGTGTAGATGCCGCCGCCGAGCTGGGCGAAGAGCGCCACGAAAGAGGCACCGAAGCCGAAGCCGACGATCAGGAATGGCGCCTGGGCGACTGTCACCTCGCCGACGAAGGTCGAGTAGGCGGTGAAGATGGCCCACACGCCGAGGAGCGACAGGGCGACGACGAGGAAGCCGGAGACGGCGCCACCGCGCATCGCCACCTGGACCGCCTCGACGAGGCTGCGGCGTGCCGCCGATGCAGTCCGGACGTTGGCCTTGACCGCGACGAGCATGCCGATGATCCCCGATGCCATCGAGCACGCCGCGCCGATGAGGAACGCGATGCCGGTCAACACCCCGATGGGCAGACCGGCGAGCTTCGGCACATCGGCGACATCGGCCGTCTCGACGATGCCGATGACGATGCCGATGACGACCGCCCCGACGAGCGGCGAGGATCCCGATGGTCGTGTACTGGCGGCGGATGAAGGCGGTCGCGCCCTCGTAGATGGTGCCCGCGACGTCCTGCATCGCTACCGTGCCCGTGTCCCGGGCGAGGACATCTCGGGCGAGGTAGATGGCGAACAGGACGGCGATGAGCCCTGCCGGCAGGATTATCAACTGAAGCGTGCTGGCGTCCATCAGGACAGAAGGTCCTCCACCTTGGGCTGATGACCGGGTTCCGACCCGGCGCGTGGCGTGCGCCGCTCGGGTGCGGACGACGGGGATGCCGGCTCGAGACCCATCGGAAGCGTTCGTGACGAGGCCGTGCAGGCGGCGGCGAGTGTAACAAGTCGCGAGAAGCTGGGTCAAACTCGCCGGCGACCCGCGATATACACGGCGCCAGAGACCCCGCGACGCCAACGGCGGGCGGCCGGGTCCGCCCCTATACTGCCGCTCTTGTGACCCGACGACCGTTCTTCGGGTGTCTCTTCGAGATCGTCGAGACGCTCGTCCTCACGCTGATCATCTTCCTTGTCATCCAGACATTCGTCGCTCAGCCGTACAAGGTCCAGCAGCAATCGATGGAGCACACGCTGGAGCCCGACCAGTACGTCCTCGTGGACAAGCTGACGCCCCGGTTCGACGACTATTCGCGCGGTGACATCGTGGTCTTCACGCCGCCCGCGGATTGGGCGCAGGAGGACGGGACGCCGTTCATCAAGCGGGTCATCGGCCTTCCCGGCGACACCGTCGATATCCATGACGGCGAGGTCTTCATCAACGGCACCATGATCGACGAGCCATACCTCTATTCGACTGCGCCCGGCGACCCCTCGCAACCTACGACGTCCAGCAATGAGAGCCGCTGGGTGATCCCGCCCGACGAGCTCTTCCTGATGGGCGATCATCGTCAGAACTCGGCCAATTCACGTGTCTTCGGGCCGGTCGAGGAAGATCACGTCATCGGCCGCGCATGGCTGCGCTACTGGCCGCTCAACGTCTTCGGCATCCTCCCGACGCCGACATATCCGGAGCTGGCGCCCGCCTCCCCATGAGCCCGCGCCCGTGAACCCGGCCCTTGCGGGGGTCGCGCTCGCGGTCGTGGTCGGCGGCCTGATCGCCGCCGCCACCCGGGATGCCCGGACCGCCGTCCTTGGGCTCGTCGTCGTCCTCCTCGGCGCTCCGTTCCTGGCCGATCCCCTCCCTGAGCCGGCCGCGCTCGGTGCTCGCATCGTCGGTGCGGTGCTGGCCGGATACGTCCTCTGGATCGCGGCGCGCGGCCATGGGACGCGGACCGGCGGGTCGCCGGTCGGCTGGCCCACGGACGCGTTGCTCGCGGGAGCCGCGGTGGTAGTCGGGTATGGGAGTGCACGGCCTGGGTGCGCCGACGACCGGCCCGGCTGCGGCTTCTGCCGCAGGATTCGCGCTGGCGGCCCTCTCCGTCCTGCCCATCGCCACCGGGCGAGACATCCTCCGCGTCGGGCTCGGGCTCGGGCTGCTCCTGTCCGGCGCCCTGCTCATCCGGGTCGGGCTCGGCGGCACGCCGGATCCCATGGAGCAGCTCATCACGGCAGGTGTGGTCGCAGCACTCGGCGCCGTCGTCGCGGTCCTCGTCGACGCCGCCCGAGCCGATGGCCCGGGCGACTTCGATCTGGGGCCAGCGTGGGGACGCCTGCGCGGCCGCGCGGATACGCATCCGACCGAACGTCGATGACGCTGGTGGTCTTCGTCCTCGTCGCATTCGCGGCGGCGGGCGCGGCGCTGCTGGTGCGGGCGCGGCCGGCCGCCGCGGCGGTGATCGGCATCGGCGGGCTCGTGGCGCTGATCGTCGTCGCATCCGGCCTGGACCCCGCCGAAGCGATCGTGATCGGCGACGGGAGCCTCGCCGTTTCGGGATACACACGGATGTTCCTGGTGCTCGGGTCGGCGTCGGGGCTTGGGTTGGCAGTCGCCGGGTTGCTGCGTGGCTCGGGGCAGGACGCACCGGCCGCGACGCTGGCGATCCTCGGCGCGTGCGCCCTCACGCTCTCCCTGACCGACGCCCGGGCGGCGGTCCTTGCCGGCACCCTGGCCGGCCTCTTCGGGGTCGTCGTGACGCTCGCTCCCCCCGGGCGCACATCGGGTTCGGCGGTCGGTATCCGCGAGGTCCGTGCGGTCGTGGTCGCCGGCGCACTGGCCATCGCTGCGACTGCATGGTTCGGTCGCGACCTCGGCCAGCTCGCCGCCCAGCCGGCCGTCTTCGGGCTCGCCTATCTCGCATTCGCGGTCGCAGTCGCCATCCGCTTCGGAGCCATCCCGTTCCACCTGTGGGCAGCGCGTCTCGCCGACGCGGCCCCCGAGACCGCGTTGCCGATCCTGACGGCGATGGCCCCGGCCGCGTTCGCTCTCGTCGCGCTTGCCTGGATCGATGCTTCGGTGGCCCCGCTGCTCGTGGACCTGGGTGCCGCTCGCGCTGTGATCGTCGTCATCGCCGTCGCCTCGATCGTCCTGGCGGCACTGGCCGCGCTCGTGCAGGAGGACGTCGAGCACGTCGTGGGTTATTCGATCGTCGGTGACGCCGGGATCATCGTCCTCGCCCTGGCCGTGCTCGATCCGGCGGCGTGGGCACCGGCGAGGATCTGGGTGATGGCCTTCGTCGTCGGGAGGGCGGCATTCGCCGCATGGGCTGCGGGGATCCGGGTCAGATTTTCCACCGGCACGCTGGACGACCTTCGCGGCTGGGCGGCGAGCTCGCCGATCCTTGCCGTCGCGCTCGGCCTGGTTGCCCTCGCCGCCGTCGGGTTCCCGGGGTTACTCGCCTTCGATGCACGGACTTCGGTGGTCGGCCTGGCGCTCGATGGGCCGGTCGCCGTCGTCGTCTTCGTCGCGACGCTGCTCCCGGCCCTGTACTACGCGCGGCTGTTCGTGGTGGGCCTGTCGCGGCCGGGTCCCGATCGGGCGTTGGACGGGCGCGGGGCCGTGCCGCCCGACGTCGACGAGGTGCCCGAGGTGGCTGGTGGCAGTGCCGCGGGGGCGCGAACGACGACGATGCACAACCGGGCGTTCGGCGCGGCGGTCATCGCGACGCTGATGGCAACCCTCGCGCTCGCGACCGCGGCCGGCGCGTTCGGGCTGCCGGAGGCGGCGGCAGGTTCCCCACAGGCCCCGAGGCGCCGGTCGAGAACGTCGAGCCGTAGGCGAAATCGGCGGGGCCGTTAGGTCCCGGCGCCGAGCCTCAGGCGTTCGGCCCGATCACCCAGAGGTCGATATCACGCTCGTACTCGAGCAGTTCATCGGGCTGGAACCAAAGCTCGAGCTCCGACGCCGCCGATTCAGGGCTGTCGGAGGCGTGGACGATGTTCTGACCCGTCTCGAGGGCAAAGTCGCCCCGGATCGTCCCGGGTGCCGCCTCGTGGGGGCGGGTCGCGCCGTTGATCGCCCGTACGACCGCGATGGCGTTCGGACCGTCGACGGCGAGCGCGACCAGCGGGCCGGACACGATGAAGTCGACCAGGCCCGTGAAGAAGGGCTTCTCGCGATGCGCGGCGTAGTGGCGCTCAGCGAGGTCGCGATCGATGTGAACGAGCTTCAGGCCCGCGACCTTCAGGCCGCGTTCCTCGTAGCGCGCAAGGATGCGGCCGATGAGCTGGCGCTGGACGCCGTCGGGCTTGACGAGGATCAGGGTCCGTTCGCTGGCTGGCATGTGTACCTTGGGTAGGGGTTCGGCTGGACGGGCGGGATTGTATCGGATGTCGGGCCGCGGTCAGCCCTCGGGCGCGACGTCGGCGGCCGCGCGTTCGTTCGGATCCGGGGCGTCGATTTCGCCGTTGCCGCGAATCGAGGCGGTCGCGCCGGCGGCGATCGCCGCCTTGCGTACGCCGCCTGGGCCGGACGGTCGCCGCCTTGGTTGCAGCGGCCGGCGCAGCGTCGTCGCGGCGGCCGCGTTCGCGTCCGGCGTTGCCGCGGCGGCGTCCGTGTCGGCGTCGCGGCACTGTGCGGCGTGCGCGTCGACGGGGCGGCCGCGTCCGCGTCCGGCGTCGGGGCAGTGGCTGCGACAGTCGGAGCCGCCGCGTCCGGCGAACCGGCACGCATCACCGCCCGGCGCCGGGTCCGGCTGGACCGCCGCAAGCGGCCCCGGATCGGGCGCCCCGGCCGGCTGGTCGGGCCGCTGTTCGGTTCGCGGCCGCCGGCGCCGCTCGGGCGGTCCCCCGAGTGCCGCGAGGGTGTAAGCCTGGCGTGCCTCGGACTCGTGCCCCACGAGACGGTAGGCGTCGCCGCGGACCATGATCAGCGGCACGCTCCGAGCACCTTCGGTCGCCTCGAGGACAGCCGGGGCGAGCGCCGGCGCGAACCGGATCGCGAGGCCGAACCGGAACGCGGCCTCCTCCGACGACCCAGACATCAGCGCTGCGCGACCGGCCTGGAAGGCCTCGTCCGGATCTGGCGTTTCGGCCGGAGGCGATTCGCCGCTGCCGGTGTCCCAGAACCCGAGGGTCAACGGGCCGCCTGGACCGTCGGCCGCATCCGCCCCGTCGCTCGACGGCTCGGTCACGGGACGGGAGGACGCGGCCGTGGGGACGGCCCCACCGTCCTGCACCTTCGCAGCGCCCCGGCGGATGGCCGCGAGCGCGACCTCCTCGTCGTTGTCGCGATGGAACATCGTCGCGGCGGTCGGCGGCGGCTCGGCAGCGTCAGGCGGCCAGACCGGTGACCGCGGCATCCCCGCGAAGACCCGGTCGATCTGTCCATCGAGCCGCAACATCGCGAGTCTCGCGAGACGGCGTGCCTCGCTGGGGCGTCCATCGGCCGACGCTGCTTCCGCCGCGATGAGGAGCGCGACCGGCTCGTCGGCGCCGGTCTCGAGCGCGACAGCCGCCGCCTCGCCGGCGCCAGGAAGGTCGCCGGTCCGCCAGCGGACCTCGGCCAGATCCACCAGTCCCGGCCCGTCGAGCGTGGCCAGGCCCGCCAGTGTCTCGAGCTCCGCACGGGCAAGCGCAAGCGACCCGAGGCGAAGGTGCGCACGGGCCATCGCCAGATCGACCCGGCGCGGGCGGCCGTCGGTCGGACGGGCCCCGGTCCGCTGCGGGACCGTCGGCGTCGTCATGGCAATCGGAGGTGGCGGTCCAGTCCCCGCAGGGATCGCGCCGGCGCGACCGCAGCCAGCCGAAGCGCGTCGTCGCAGAACAGGTCGCCGGCCAGCCGTCGGATGGCTGCGGCATCGACAGCGGCCACCGCGGCGAGAGCATCCTCGAGCGTCAGGACCCGGTCGTGGAGCGCCTCCTGCCCGCCGATCCAGGACGCGACGTGCCGCGTGTCGTCCATCCGCAGCTCGAGGCCGCCCGAGAGGTAGCGCTTCGCCTTGGACAGCTCGGCCTCCCCGACCGACTCGTCACGCAGTCGGACGAGCTCTCGAAGGATGGCCTCCAACGCCGCCGGCAACGCTGCAGGGTCGACCCCGGCAGACACCTCGAGACAGCCGGCGTCGGCGTACTCGACGAGACCGGACGAGACGTCGTACGCGAGTCCGAGCTCCTCGCGCAGCGACAGGAACAGCCGGCTGCTCATGCCGTCACCGAGGACGGTGTTGAGGACAGCGAGCGTCCAACTGTCGGGATGGTCGCGACGAAGCCCCGGGACGCCGACGCACAGCTGGGCCTGGCTGGTGTCGCGCTTGCCGAACCGCGCCACCTGGCCCGCCGGGAGGGCCGGGGCCGGGTCGGCGCGGGGGATCGTCCCGTTGCCCGTCCCGAACGCTGCGGCCGCAAGCTCGACCGCCTGATCGTGGCCCAGGTCGCCGGCCACCGAGACGACCGTGTTGGCCGGTCTGTACATCGTCTTCCAGAAGTCGTGGATCGCGGCCTCGGGGAGCGCCAGGATGTCGCTCTCCTCGCCACAGATCTCGCGACCCAGCGGGCCGTCGCCGAACATCGCGGCCTGGAAGAGCATCTGGCAGTACTCGGCGGGATCGTCGAGATACGAGCGGATCTCCTCGATGATGACCGCGCGTTCACTCTGGATGTCGGGCGCCTCGAGGCGCGGCCGGACGATGAGCTCGCCGATGACGTCCATCGCCCGGGCGACCTCGCGGCCAGGGACGCGAACCCAGTACACCGTCGATTCGCGGTCGGTCGCAGCGTTGAACGAGCCGCCGACGCCTTCGATCGCCTCGCTGATCAGCCGCGTCGTGGGATAGGCGGTCGTGCCCTTGAAGGTGATGTGCTCCATGAAGTGGGCGACCCCGGTCTGGCCCGCAGTCTCCAGGCGCGATCCAGCGAGGACGTACGCGGCGATCGATACCGAGCGCGCCGCCGGCAACCGGGCGCTGATGACGCGCGGTCCCGAGGGCAGCGCGGTCCGTTGGAACACGTGGCGGATGGTACCGGATTGCCGGTTCGGGTCCGGGTGACGGACGGGGGACGCCTTTGCACACTATCCTTCGAACGGCCCCGCGGGAACACGGGAACCGCGCCGCCCGGCATCCACGGCATGCGACCGGCGGCCTTCGCCAGGCGTCCCCGCCGCGGATGGGATGAGAACGCTGAGGAGGAGTCATCGATGCTCGGAACGCGCGTCAGGCCGGTGAGACTGCTGTCGCTATTCGCGATCGCGGCGCTCACATTCGGAGCGTGTAGCGGCACGACAGGTTCCGCAGCCCCGGCAGGGTCGGGCGCGGCAGCCGGCTCCGCCGGTGCAGGCGGATCTGCCGGTGCAGGCGGCTCGGCAGGTCCAAGCGGTTCGACGGCCTCGAGTGCCTGTGCCGGTACCGGAACGCAGGGCGGCGCCAACCTCCAGATCCCCGACGTCGAGTCGGGCAAGTTCAACGTCGCGATGGTCCTGATCGGGCCGCACGACGACGGCGGCTGGAGCCAGGCCCACTACGAGGGCCTCCAGTACCTCTGCGAGAACATGCCCGAATCCCATATCGCCTACATCGAGAACGTCCCCGAGGGCGCCGACTCCGAGCAGGTCTTCCGGAGCCTGTCGCGCAAGGGCTTCAACTTCGTGATCGGCACCTCGTTCGGCTACATGGACCCGATGGACGCGGTGGCCAAGGAGTTCCCGGACATCACGTACCTCCACCTGACGGGGTACAAGTCGAACGGCAAGAACTTCGGCAACTTCTTCGGTGCCGTCGAGGACATGAAGTACCTGGCCGGGATGCTCGCCGGGTCCCGCGCGAAGAAGGACGGCGTCCCGAAGATCGGCTACATGGCCACGTTCCCGATCCCCGAGGAGCTGCGCCTCGGCAACGCGATCATGCTCGGCGCGAAGCAGACCTGCCCCGAGTGCAAGATGGACGTCCGATTCATCAACACCTGGCACGACCCGCAGGCAGAGCGGACGGCCGCCGACTCGCTGTTCGATGGCGGCGCCGACGTCGTCTTCACCGGCGCCGACACCCCGGCAGTCGCCGACTCCGCCAAGGCGAAGGGCAAGTGGGCCGTCACCTATGACCACCCGAGCTCCTGCAAGAACGACGCGTGCCTGACGACGCCGTACTGGATCTGGGGTCCCGAGTACGTCCGCATCGCCAAGCAGGTCAAGGACAAGACGTACAAGGCCGGCTACGAGTACTTCGACGCGGACTCGAAGGCGATGGGGCTGTTCGGGTTCATGGAGGGCCAGACGCCGCAGAAGGGCATCACCGACCTTCCCGAGGCCGACGTCCAGAAGGTCAAGGACAACCTCGCCAAGGCGCTGGCCGGACAGTGGGGCCGGTTCGACGTCTTCGCCGGTCCGATCAAGGACAACACCGGGAAGGAGATCGTCCCGGCCGGCGGCAAGCTCGAGCAGTCGGACCTCGATCAGTTCCCGCCCGGCGCGCCGACCAACCCCTGCAAGACGTGCATGTACTGGTGGGCGGACGGGATCACCGTGCCGCTCCCGGCTCTCACCGGCTCATAAGCCGGCTCACCAGGACGATGAGGCCCGTGGGCGACCGCTCGCGGGCCTCCTTGCTGTCCGGTACGACGGGATGACCGACGCCCGCCCGCGCCGTGCCAGTGCCCGTGCCCGCGCTCGAGGCTCGCGGCATCGTCAAGACGTTTCCCGGCGTGGTCGCCAACGACGCTGTCGACTTCGACGTGCGCCCGGGCGAGATCCACGCGTTGCTCGGCGAGAACGGCGCCGGCAAGAGCACGCTGATGAACATCCTCGACGGCCTGTACCGGCCCGATGGCGGCGAGGTCCTGCTTGACGGCAAGCCGGTCAGCTTCGGGTCGCCTCGTGAGGCGATCGCTGCCGGGATCGGGATGGTCCATCAGCACTTCACCCTCGTCCCGTCGCAGACGGTCACCGAGAACGTGCTGCTCGGCCTGTCGAAGCCGCGGTTCTGGATGCGGCCGGGGCGGTCCGAGGACGAGATCGGGCGGCTGGCGGAGCGGTTCGGCCTGCGCGTGGATCCCGGAGCACGGATCTGGCAGCTGTCCGTCGGCGAGCAGCAGCGGGTCGAGATCCTGAAGCTGCTCTACCGCGAGGCCCGGATCCTGATCATGGACGAGCCGACGGCCGTGCTCGCCCCGCAGGAGATCGACGAGCTGTTCCGGACGCTGCGCTCGATGACGGCGGACGGCCGGAGCGTCGTCTTCATCAGCCACAAGCTCGGCGAGGTCATGGCCATCGCCGACCGGATCACGGTCATGCGTCGCGGCAAGGTCACCGAGGCGGGTATCGCCCCGTCCGAGACGTCGCGTGCCGACCTCGCCCGACGGATGGTGGGTCGGGAAGTCCTCGAGGTGCTCGACCGGTCGCCGTTCGAGCCGGGACCGGTCGTGCTCGCGATCGGTGACGTCTCTGCCGAGAACGACCGAGGCCTGCCGGCACTTCGAGGCGTGTCGATGGACGTCCGAGCCGGCGAGATCGTCGGGATCGCCGCCGTGGCAGGCAACGGCCAGGGCGAGCTCGCCGAGGTCATCACGGGACTGCGGCCAGCCACTGCTGGCAGCGTAAAGATCGAAGGGAGCGAGGTCGCGAACCGCTCGGTCGGGACAGCGATTCGCAAGGGCATGGCCCACGTTCCCGAGGACCGAACGGGCGTTGGCACGGCACCGAATCTGTCGGTCGCGGACAACCTGATCATGAAGCGCTACCACGAGCAGCCGATCGCCCGCGGCTGGTTCGTCGACGACGCGGCGGCGCGCGGCCTCGCCCAGCACTTGACTGACACCTACGCGATCGCGGCGCCGTCCATCGACACCGAGGCGCGGCTGCTGTCTGGCGGAAACATCCAGCGGCTGATCTTCGCCCGCGAGATCGATACGGGACCGCGGGTGATGGTCGCGGTCCAGCCGACACGCGGACTGGACGTCGGGGCCATCGAGGCGGTCCACCGGGTGCTGCTCGAACGCCGGAAAGCCGGCACCGCGATCCTCCTGATCTCGGAGGATCTCGACGAGATCCTTGCCCTTGCCGACCGCGTGGACGTGATGTACGAGGGCCGCATCGTCGGCTCGTTCCCGGTCGAGGAGGCCGACATCGGGACGCTCGGCGTGTTGATGACCGGCGGCGATGCGTTGGATGCGGACGTAGCGCCGTCGCGCTAGCGCCGTCGCGGCCGCACCCGTGGCCCAGGGGCCGGCGCCGCGACGCAGGGACGCCCCGTGAACCTCCGCCTGGAGCCGCGAACGGACGCCCCTCGCTGGTTCAGCGGTGTGATGACCCTCGCCGCCCTCGTCTTCGCGTTGATCCTGAGCGGCTTCGTCATCTGGCTCGTCGGCGGCGACCCGTTCCGCTCGTTCACCCACATCGTCACCGCCGCCTTCGGCAGCGTCGGGGTCATCAGCGACACCCTCGTCAAGGCGACACCGCTGATCCTGACCGGGCTCGCCTGCTCGCTCGCGTTCCGGATGCGTCTCTGGAACATCGGAGCCGAGGGTCAGTTCCTGCTCGGCGCCTGGGGGGCCAGTGCCGTCGTCCTCGTTCCTCTGCTTCCGCCCGGCACGCCGGGCATCATCGTGATCCCGGCGATGATGCTCGCGGGAGCGCTGGCCGGTGGCCTGTGGGGGTTCATCCCGGGGATCCTGCGGGCGCGGCTCGAGGTCAGCGAGATCATCGTGACCCTGATGCTCAACTACATCGCCCTCTTCTGGGTCCAGTACTGGGTCTTCGGGCCGTGGAGCAACCGGGGCTTCCAGGAGACCGTCGCGTTTCCGCCCGAGGGCGTGCTCCCCCGCTTGACCGACTTCGCCGAGACCTTTCCCGTCCTCGGCGGCCTGACGACCCACCTCGGGCTCCTCTTCGGGATCATCGCGGCGACCATCATGTGGATCGCCCTCGAGCGGACCCGCTGGGGCTACGAGATCCGGTTGATCGGTGACAGCCCCCGTGCCGCCCGCTACGCCGGCATCGATATCGCCCGCAAGATCGTCATCGTGTTCGTGATCTCGGGCGCGCTCGCGGGCCTTGGCGGGATGAGCGAGGTCAGCGGGGTGGTCCACAAGCTCCAGGACCGCATCTCGCCGGGCTACGGGTTCACGGCGATCATCATCGCCTACCTCGCCCGGTTCGGACCGTTCCGGGTGATCCTCGCCTCGATCCTCTTCGGTGCGCTCATCCTCGCCGGCCGCGAGATCCAGCCGTCCGGCGTCCCGGCGATGATCCAGGGCATCATCCTGTTCTCGCTCGTGGGCAGCGACGTGCTGATCCGGTACCGGATCCGATTCGATCGCCGCCTGGCCGTCGCCTGATGGACTTCACGAACATCCTCGCCGCTGGGGTCGGGACAGGCACGATCCTGCTGTTCGCGGCGATCGGCGAGCTGTTTGCCGAGCGGAGCGGCGTCCTCAACCTGGGCGTCGAGGGGATGATGCTCTTCGGCGCCGTGGCGGCGTTCTCGATCGCGTCGGCGACGGGCAACCCGTGGCTCGGTGTCCTCGTCGCGATGCTGGCCGGCGGCCTCCTGAGCATGCTCCACGCCGTGATGACGATCCATTTCCGGGCCGACCAGGTGGTATCGGGGCTCGCGCTGACATTCCTCGGGACCGGCCTCGCGCGAGTCCTCGGCGAGGGGCTCTCGAGCGCCGGTGAGATCTCCGAGCTGCCGCGCCTGACGATCCCGGTCCTCGAGCAGATCCCGGTGCTGGGGCAGGTGTTCTTCCACGACCAGAGCGTGCTCGCGTACGTCGGCTACCTGCTCATCCCGATCGCGTGGGTGTGGATCTCGCGAACGCGTCCGGGTCTGCACCTGCGAGCGGTCGGTGAAGCGCCGGCCGCCGCCGATGCCCAGGGCATCGGGATCTACACGACGCGGTACGCCTACGTGCTCCTCGGCGGCATGCTGGCGGGCCTCGCCGGCGCCGCGATCACGGTCGCGATCACACCGGGCTGGTTCGGCGACCAGACCGTCAGCGGGCGCGGGTGGATCGCTGTCGGACTCGTGATCTTCGCCCAATGGAGCCCGCTTCGAGTCGCCTTTGGTGCGCTGCTCTTCGGAGCCATATTCCGGTTCATCCTGGACATCCAGGGCGTCGACTTCATCCTCGGCTTCGCCAACCCGTTCACAGCCGGCCGGTCGACCACGTTCTTCCTGGCGATGCTGCCCTATCTCGCGGTGATCCTGGTCGTGGTGATCGGCTCTCGCGAGGCGGTACGGAAGCGGATCGGGGCGCCGGCTGCGCTCGGCCGGCCGTACATCCGGGGGGAGCGCGGCGCCTGAGCGTCAGTCCTCTTCGGGACGGACGTCGAGTCCGAGGAGCTCCATCTGGACGTACGCGCTCGTGTCGAACTCGAGCTGGCGCGGCGCGAACGGCGAGGCGTCCCCGGTTCCCGGCCCGACGGGGGCGAACTCGACCATGACGCGCTCATCGCCCTGAACGAGGGTGTAGACGAGCAACTGGTCGTCCCTCGTCTCGAACTCCAGGTGCTCGAAGGAGTCGATGTTGAGCGTGATCGCCAGCGGCGTGAAGTACGTGGAGGCGTCGTCATCATCGACGACGAGCCGCTCGACCCACCCCGTCCCGTGCGAGATCACATCGCGGCCGCGGAGGTAGCGGTAGGTCACCGTCTGCTTGAGCAGGGGTCGCAGCAGATGGAGCATGTCCGTGCGGCTGGAGACGACGCCCTGGTTCACGAAGAACTTGGCGGCCGGAAGGGTCGACACGGGGCGTCTCCTCGGGGGCACTGGGAGAGGGACGGCTCGGATGGTACCCCACGGCGGCCGTCGCGCGAAGGGGTCCGACGGCGCCGTCGAGATCGTGGCCGGTGGTCCTGACGCCGCGGCGCCGCCTCGACCAAGCGTTCGTCGTGCCCGCCGATGTCGCGGTGATCTTCGCCAGATAGCAGCGTGGCTCGTGTTGTGCAAGAGGGTCGCTGCCGAGAGCCGGTTTTCCGGCGGCTAATAGCAAGAGTCACCACTAGGTGGCGGGGATTGGCGTCGTTTTGCGCCCGAGACCTCGCATACCACGACGGTGGCTCGTAGGTGGCAACGGTGTCGATCGCCGGACGTCGCCGCTTCGCATACCACGAGCCTGGCTCGGAAATTGCGAGGATCCGGATCGCCGGAGCTGCCGGCGGAAACGCCGCTTGTCGAGTTGGCCCGGTTCCGCCCGTACGCGCAATGGGCCCGGGCACCGCCCGGTTCGGCGCTTAGGCCCGCATGCGTATCATCCTCGCGATGCTCCTCGCGCTCGACGTCGGCAACACGAACGTGACGCTCGGCCTGTTCCGGGCGGGCGCGCTCGTGACCACGCGTCGCGCGGCGACCGCAACCTCGCGCCACGCCCGACGAGCTCGAAGTCCTCCTCGAGGGGCTGCTCCGGCTCGACGGCCTGGCCCTGGCCGACACCGACGCGATCGTCGTCGCCTCCGTCGTGCCGGCTGTGACAGCCGCGCTCGAGACCGTCGCCGCCCGCCGAGAACGGACGCTCGTGGTCGCGGTGCCGGCACCGTCCCCATCCCGATCCGTGTGGACCGTCCGGGTGATGTCGGGGCCGACCGGCTCGTCAACGTCCTCGCGGCGGGCCGCCTCTACGGCAAGCCGGCCATCGTCGTGGACTTCGGGACCGCCACCACGTTCGACTGCGTCGCTGCGGACGGGGCCTACGTCGGTGGTGCGATCGCGCCGGGTCTCCAGCTCGGCCTCGAGGCGCTCGCCGAGCGCACCGCAAAACTGCCCCGCGTGGAGCTTCGCGCACCCGACCGGGCGATCGGCCGCGACACCGTCACCTCCATCCAGTCGGGCGCCGTGTTCGGCCACCAGGCGCTCGCCGCCGGGCTGCTCGAGCGCATCCGGCGGGAGCTGGCCGACGCGAACGGAGTCCAACCAAACGACGTCCGGGCGATCCTGACTGGCGGTCTCTCCGCGGCACCCTGGGCGCGAGCGCTCGAGGGCATCGATGCCATCGATCCGGACCTGACGTTGAAGGGTCTGGCCATCTTCCACGCCGAGGTCGGGGGCGGCGAACCGCTCGCGCTGGGCCTCGCGTGACGGCCGACGGTCCGTCGCCGGGCCGGCTGGAAGGGCGGCTCATCGGCCTCGGTGTCACCGGGTCGATCGCCGCCTACAAGGCCGTCGAGCTGTTGCGACTGCTGCGCGCCGAAGGGGCCGACGTTGCGGTGATGCTCACGCCCTCGGCCCAACGGTTCGTCGGTTCGCTCTCGTTCGCGGCTCTGTCGCGGCACCCCGTCGAGACGGACGTCCTCGACCTGCTGCCCGACGGCCGGATCGGACACATCGTCCTCGCCGATTCTGCCGACGCGATCGTCGTCGCGCCTGCGACCGCACATTGGCTGGGCACCATGGCCAACGGGATGCCAGGTGACGCCGTGACCGCGACCTGCCTCGCCACGTCGGCACCGGTCGTCGTCGCGCCGGCGATGGACGGCGACATGTGGACACACCCTGCCACGCAGACCAACGTCGCGCGGCTGCGGGAGTACGGCTACGAGATCGTCGAGCCTGACAGCGGGCCGCTCGCGTCAGGCCAGTCCGGGGTCGGCCGCCTGGCCGACCTCGCCGCGATCGTGGATGCCGTTGTCGCGGCGGTCGACGATCGGCCCGTCCGGGCCGCCGACCCCGCCGCCCGACCGCCGCTCGTCGCACAGGCCCGCGACGCCGACCTCGCCGGCCGGCACATCGTCGTGACCGCCGGCGGGACTCGAGAGGCCATCGACCCCGTCCGCTTCATCGGCAACCGCTCGACCGGCCGGATGGGTGCCGCCATCGCGGCCGCAGCGCTCGACCGAGGGGCGCGCGTGACCGTCATCGCAGCCAACGTCGAGGTCGCGATGCCCGAGGCTGCGGCGGTCCTTCGTGTCGAGTCCACGGCCGACCTCCGGGCGGCGCTGCTTCGGGCGCTCCACGCACCCGATGGCGCGCCGGGTTTCGATGCCCTCGTGATGGCGGCCGCAGTCGCCGACTTCCGGCCGGCCACCCATGCCGACCGGAAGTTGGAACGAGGAGCCAACCTGACGCTGGAGCTCGAGCCGACGCCCGACCTCATCGCCGAGGTCGCCAGGATCGCCCGCGGCCTCGACAGCGAAGGCGCACCGACGCGCGACGCGCTCGACCCGGCGCCGATCCTGGTCGGGTTCGCCGCGGAGACGGGCTCCCTCGAGCGCGCAGCCGAGAAGCTCCGCCGCAAGCGCGTCGACCTCCTCGTCGCCAACGACGTCGCCGAAGCGGGATCCGGCTTCGGAACGGAGACCAACCGCGTTTCGATCCTGGCGGCCGACGGGTCCCGCGAGGACCTACCACTCCAGAGCAAGCGCGATGTTGCCGAGCGCCTGCTCGACCACGTAGCTCGCGCGCTGGACGAGCGCGACGCCGCGCCGCAGACTGGTGCCACGAGAGAGAACGTGCCCGCAGCGGAGCCAGCATGAGCGCCACCACCGACACCGTCCGTCGCCTGACCGTCGTCGACATCGCGAAGATGCACGCCGACGGCGTCCGCATCCCGATGCTCACCGCGTACGACTTCCCGACCGCCCAGATCCTCGACCAGGCCGGTATCCCGATGCTGCTCGTCGGCGATTCGGTCGGTCAGGTCATGCTCGGCTATGAATCCACCGTTCGGGTGACGATGGCCGAGATGGTCCATCACACCCGGGCCGTCATCCGCGGCTCTGCGCGCGCGCTGGTCGTCGCCGACATGCCGTTCCTGACATACGCCACCCCCGAGGAAGCGCTCGAGAACGCCGGGACGTTCCTGAGGGACGCCGGAGCGCAGGCCGTCAAGATCGAAGGCGGCGTGCGAAGCGCCCGGATCATCGAGGTGCTCGTCCGCGCCGGCATCCCGGTCATGGGCCACATCGGCCTGACCCCGCAGGCGATCAACGCCATCGGCAAGGTCCGGGTCCAGGGCAAGACCCGCGAGCAGGCCCGCTCGCTCGTCGCCGACGCCCTCGCCGTGCAGGAGGCGGGTGCCTTCAGCATGGTCCTCGAGCTCGTTCCCGAGCAGCTCGCTTCGGCGATCACCGAGCGGCTCCGCATCCCGACGATCGGCATCGGCGCCGGGGCCGGCTGCAGCGGCCAGGTCCAGGTCGTGACGGACCTCATCGGTCTCGGCGACTTCGTCCCGCGTCACGCGAAGCCGTACGCACACGTACGCGAGGCGATCGCCGGGGCAGCCTCGGCCTACGCGGCGGACGTCGCCGCCGGCACGTTCCCGGGCGCCGAACAGACGGTTCGAATGGAAGAGACGGTGCTCGACGAGGCGCTCGGGCGCGGCTCGTACGACCGCCCGGCGGCCGAGATCCCGATCGGTGGGATCCCGCTCGACCGGGACCTTTGAATCCTCGGACCGGTGGCTTCTCCGGGCGAGCTCAGCCATCCTCGGGCCGATGGCTTCGCGGGGCTCAGCCTCGGACCTCGGAGCGGGCGTGGCTAGCGCCCGTTGAGGGTGCCCGGATGAAGGTCGTGCGCACCCGCGCAGCACTGCGCGAGGCTCTTCGCGAGGCCGGCCGCCCGGTCGGCCTCGTTCCCACGATGGGCTGGCTCCACGACGGCCATCGCGCGCTGATGCGACAGGCGCGCGCCAGCGACGCAACGACGGTCGCCTCGATCTTCGTCAACCCCCGCCAGTTCAACGTCGCAGCGGACTACACGAAGTACCCCCGCAACGAGGCGCGTGACATCGCGATCTGCGAGGAGGAGCGGATCGACATCGTCTTCGCACCGGACGCGCCCGAGATCTATCCACCCGGCTTCGATACGGTCGTCTCGGTCGGTGCGGTCGCCAAGCCGCTCGAGGGTGCGGCTCGACCGGGGCACTTCGAGGGTGTCGCTACGGTCGTGGCGATCCTGTTCGATCTCGTGGGCGCCGAACACGCGTACTTCGGCCAGAAGGACGCGCAGCAGATCATGGTGATCCGCCGGATGGCGCTGGACCTTGCGATCCCGACCGAGGTCATCGCCTGCCCCACGGTCCGCGAGTCGGACGGGCTCGCGCTCTCGTCGCGCAACGTCCATCTGACACCTGAGCAGCGCGCGGCGGCGCCGGTCCTGCGGCGCGCGCTCCTCGGTGCACGCGCGGACTGGGAGACGGGCCAGCGATCGGGCGACGCGCTCCGGGAGACGATGCGCACCGTCCTCGCCGACGAACCCCTTGCCGAGCCCGAGTACGTGTCCGTCGCCGACGGGACCACACTCACCGAACTCGAACGCGTCGAGGGTCCGGCCCTGTTGTCGCTCGCGGTCCGCTTCGGGACGACCCGGCTCATCGACAACGAGCCACTCCCCGGATCTCCGCCTTCGCCCTCGCCTTCTCGCTGACCGGGAGTGGCTGCCGGCCGTCGGATCCTCCTCGCCTACCTGGTCTTCTTCACGGGACTCGGGGCGTCGTTCCCGTACATGTCCGGTCTTCTACCGCGAGACCGGGCTGGGGCTACCCGAGATCGGGTTCCTGTCGGCCCTCAGTGCCGCCGTCCAACTGGCCTTGGCGCCCGTGTGGGGCGGTCTCGCCGACCGGTTTCCGCGTACCCGCCTGACGCTGCCGCTGGCGTGTGCGGTGGCCGCTGCCGGTGGCGTCGTGATGTTCACGTCGAGCGCATTCGAAGGCGTACTCATCGGGACGGTCGTCCTCTCGGCAGGATTGTCAGGGGTCACCCCGAGCCTCGATGCCCGGACGCTCGAGACGCTTGGGCCGGCTCGCCGCGACCTGTACGGCCAGGTCCGGGCGTTCGGGTCGTTGGCGTTCGTGGTCTCGACGGTGTTCGTCGGCTTGCTGCTCGATGTCCGTGGTGCGCGCGACCTCTTCCTCGTCTTCGTCCCGGCGCTCGTCCTGACGATGTTCGTCACCGCGACGATCGCGCGGAGGGGCGAGAGCCGGTCGGTGAACGTCCTGCGGGGCGCCCGCGCGATCGTCGGCTATCCCGGCGTGGCACTGTTCCTGGTCGGTTTCGCGATCATCTGGTCGGCGCTCGCCGCGGTCAACGCGTTCTATTCGGTGCAGATCGTCGTGCTGAGTGGCGAAACGTCGCTGGTCGGGGTCGCCTGGGCAGTCGGGGCGGTCCTCGAGGTGCCGTTCATGTTCGCGTTCCCACGACTCGGCGCTCGGTTCGGCACCGAGCGGCTGGTCGTGCTCGGGACGATCTCGCTGGTCCTGCGGTCGGCGCTGTCGGCTCTCGCGACAAGCCCCGCGATGCTCGTCGCCATCGCGCCGCTCGAGGGACTCGGGTTCGCAGCGGTGTACGTCGGCGGCGTGACGGTCCTCGGCGCGAGATCGCCCGCCGGGATGGGCGGCACCGCCCAGGGACTCTTCTCGGCGAGTGCCGGCCTGGCTTCGATCATCGGCTCGTTCGCCGGAGGCGCGATCGCCGGGATCCTGGGCATCCAGGGCCTGTTCGCCGTGGGCGCCGGCGTCGGGCTGATCGGGACGTTCGTGGTCGCTGCGGCCCTGCTTCGGCCGGGTCGCGTCGTCCCGGCGACCGTTGCCCGCTCCTGACCGGAACCCGGGAACCGGATGCGGCGCCGCGGTGTAAGGGGATCGACAGCCACATCAAGCCGGAGGATCCCAGCCATGCGCCGTATTCGACCCATCGTCGCCGGGTTGCTCGCCCTGGGACTCGCCCTGGGCACTTCGAGCGCGGCCCTGGGGAAGGGCGGCGAGGCGGTCGCCACCTTCGATACTCCGCTGCCCGTCGACGCCGCGCCCGGGACGACCGTCCGCATCGGGTGGACCGTGACCATGACGTTCGACGACGGATCGGTCCACCCACTCCTCGCCGAAAGCGTCTTCATCCGCCTGACGCCTCCGAAGGGCGAGCCCATCGAGGTCCCGGCGCGCTCCGACCGAGATGGCCACTTCGTCGCGACGGTGCACCGTCCCGTCCGGCGGCCTCGGGACCGTGGCCGTCGGTCTCCAGGGCGTTGCGTGCCGGGTGAACGCCGCGTGCACTCGGGCCGACGACTTCTTCCGGATCGCCGACACGCCGCGCTCGGCGGGGGCGGTCGCTGGTGCGCGCGGGCGGTGAGGGGATCGCCGCGGGACCCGCTCCGGCCGGGCGCGGCCGCGGGCGTCGACCCGGCTCTCGCAGGTGAGGCCGCGGGCGCGAAGCCTTCAGCGGCTGCCATCAACCCCGTGATCGCACCGGCCGCGACGCCGATCGTGTCGGTCGGAGGCGCCCTTGAGCTCGCCCCGCTCGTCATCGTCGCGGCGCTGGTGTTGGTCTCGCTCGGCCTTGGCCTCGCCCTCCGCGGGCGACGTCCGCAGCCGACCATGTAGCTCGGCTTCTCGAGGCGCGAGAGGTCTGCCGAACCGCGATGCCGCCGAACACGATCTGCGACCGCCACGACCCGATCAGCCGTTGCTTGCACGGCGGGTGTTCATCCGCCGTGCTTCGGCTCACGGATCCGTGAGGCGGATAAGCCCATCAGATGCCACAGACGTCCGAAGCGGACGTCGCGAACATCACGTGTGCATCTGCGTCACATCGGTGGCGCTTCGGCCCTCGTGACGCCCGTGTCGTGCCTGAACCTCGGACGATGAACATGGCACGTGCGTCACGACGGCGATAGCGACGCGACGCTGGGCAACGCCCTAGTCGCCCCGCGCTTCCTCGGCGACCTCCAGCACCCGGTCGATCGACAGGTACTGCCACAGCAGGTCCTTGATCTCGGCGATCTTGCCGGCGTCGGCCGGGTGCGTCTTGACCAGCAGGTCGTGCACCTCCGAGGCGACCTGGTAGGTGTCCTCGGGCACAAGCGTCGCGAACAGGTCCGATCGGCGGATCGCGTCCAGAACACCATCGTCCGGCCGGTAGCCGCCAGACAGCACGAGCCCGATAGCGCCCTCTCCCCCTCGGACCCGTCGGCACGTGCCGCGACGATCGCACCGATCACGTCGGCCCGGTCGCCCGGCACGATCACCAGGCTCCGAGGGCCGATCCGCTGGAGCATGTGGTCCGGCTCCATGGCCCCGATCGCAACGCCGCCGATGACGAGATCCAGGTCCGGCCCGGGATGGATCGTCTCGCCGGGGACGCCGGCGACGACCATGGCGAGCGTGGGGTTCGAGAGGATCGGCCGGTACGGCAGCACGCCAAGGAGGGGGATCCCGTGCCGGGCGAGTCCGTGTTCGAGCGTTTTCGCGAGCCCCGGCTTGGCATCGAGGTCGACCTTGTTCACGATCGCCCCGGCCACCTTCACGCCGTCCCGCTCGAAGAGGGCGGCATTCAGGACGATCTCGTCGATCGGCCGTCCGACACCGCCTTCTGACACGATGACCGCCGGAGCGCCGAGCATCGCGGCGACCCGGGCGTTCGACAGCCCGATGACCGCGCCGACGCCGGCGTGACCGGTCCCCTCGATCAGCAGGATGTCGCGATCGGCCACGAAGGCCGCATGGGCGGCCCGGATCCGGGCCGGAAGGTCCTCGACGACCCCACCCTCGATGTACGTCTGGGTGAAGCCGCGAGGGATGTGGACGGGGCTCATCTGCCCGAGCGGCTCGCCGAGGCCGAAGACCTGGCGCATCAGGACCGCGTCCTCGTCGGCGGGCACGCCATCCTCGATGATCGTCCGCTGGCCGACGGGCTTCATGAACCCGCTCGACAACCCCCGCCTGAGAAAGCCGTCCATGACGCCGAGACTCACCGTGGTCTTGCCCCGGTTCTGCCCGGTCGCGGCCAGATAGACGTGTCTCATCCGGGGACGCGGCTGGCCCGCTGGCTCAGGTGTGGGCCGTCTTGCGCTCGATGAGGCTCAGGGCGTCGCGCAGCCGGGTGAGCGTCTCGCTGTCGACGGTGTCGGACTCGAGGTACGGCCCGAGCCGTTCCATCACGTCGGCGACGAGACCAAGGAAGACGCTCGCGTCGGCGACGAAGAACTGCGGCTCGTTGTTGTAGCGGACGAGGGTCAGGCGGCCCTGGAGCACACGGCGCTCGTCGACGTGGGCGATCTGCGTCGCGAAGTTGTGGCCCTGGATGCCGTCGGGGTTGTTGAGGAAGTTGAGGGCGTTGTCGATGGCAAGGCCGAAGCGGGCGCGCCACGCGACAAGCCGCTCGTGGACCTCCGAGGGGATCCGGACCTCCGCGACCTCGTCGAACACTTCGGGCGCCACCGTCAAAAGGCCGACCAGCGTCGTCCCCGCCCGCGGCCCGAGCATCACCTGGAGGCTGCGTTCGAGGGTGAACACCTCCGAATCGAACCGCGGGCTGGTGATGACGTCGGTCAGGAGGTCCTCGACATTGTCGAGCACGCCCGGCTCCGCCACCGAGTTCGAGAGGTGGAGGATCTCCTCCTTGAACAGGAACTTTTCTTCGTGGTCGAGCATGGCGGCGATGGTAGCACCGGCCGAAGCGAGGACCGCCGGCTGGAACCGATCAGGCCGGCTCGGCGAGGATCTCCCGCCGAAGAGCAGCTAGCAACCACGCCTCGAAGGCCTTGGGTGTCCAGCCTCGTTCGCGGACGAACAGGTGGAACACCTCGTCCGTCGCGAGGGCCCAGAAGATATCGGTCGCTCGATCGCGACCGACACCCGCCCGAAAGGCCGTCGCCGGCCAGTCGGCGAGCATGTCGGCGAACAGATCGCGCCGAGCGCGCTGACGGTTCGACCATTCGTCGGCGATGTCCGCGTCACCCGTCCCTGTCCGGAACACGCTGGCGAGCACGTCGTTCCGGCCCCAGAAGGACGTCGAGAAGTGGGCGACGACCGCCAGCTGGGCTGAGGGATCGCCGCCGGCCTCCGCCCACGCCCTTTTGATCTCGCCGACGACCGTCGGCGGCGCGGCCCGCTCGACCAGGCCATCGATGATTCCGCGCTTCGAGCCGAACGTCGCGTAGACAGTCTCGGCGACGACGCCAGCCTCCCGCGCGATGGCCGCGATGGTGGTTGCGCCGTACCCCTGTTTTCCGAAGAGCGTCAACGCAGCGTCGAGGATCCGGGTCCGAGTCGCTAAGGCCTGCTCCTGGCGAAGCGGCGAATGATAGCGACGTTTGTCCATGCCCTCGGTCATTTCGGTACCGTAGTGTCCATTTCACTACAGCAACACTGTAGTCGTTACGGCAACATCGTATCAGAAAGGATGGAGACCATGTCCACCACGACCCAGCCCCGTTCCCGCCGCATCGAAGGCGTCATCCCTGAACGCGTCGTCCTCGGCCTGACCCTTACAGCCATCGGCACGGTCGTCCTGACCGGCTTTGTCGTCCCCTCAGTCGAGCGCTTCAGCCTTCTCGCGATCAGCGCGATCCTCCTCACGGCATTCGTCGCCACCCGCGAATACGGCTTTGCGATCCCGGCCGGCATCACCGGCGGCATCGGCACGATGGTCTACCTCGTGACCAGCGGCTCGATCGATCCCAGCTCGACCACCACCGTCGTCTTCCTCTCGATGGCCGCCGGATTTGCCGCCATCTGGCCGCTCGGTCTGGCCGCGCTGCCTCGCACGACACATCCCTGGCCGCTCGTCCCCGCCATTGTCCTCGGTCTGATCGGTCTGGCCTTCGCGGCCCGTCAGCCGGTGGCCCTCGACTGGATCCAGGCCGGCGTCGCGTTCGTCCTCGTCGTCGCGGGAGCCTCCATGGTCCTCCGGCGCAACGGCCGCTCAGAGACCTGACCACAAGGAGCTTTCGCCATCGATCCGGTCCCGGTCTGACCTCCGGGCGTCGATAGCGCTCCATACGCGAACGAGCCCCCGATCGCTTCGGTCGGGGGCTCGTGATTCGGTCAGAAGGGCTCCTGATTCGAGCCAGGGCCTACGGGTACAGGCCGCGCATCTCCATCGCGTCGGCGACCCGCTTGACCGCGAGCAGGTACGCCGCTGTCCGCATGTTGACTCCTTCGCGCTTGGCGATCGTGATCGTCTCATCGAACGCCTTGACCATGATGTCCTTGAGCTTGGCGTTGACGACGGCCTCGCTCCAGTGATCGCGATTGAGGTCCTGGACCCACTCGAAGTAGCTGACTGTGACGCCCCCGGCGTTGCACAGGATGTCGGGGATCAGGAAGACGCCGTTCTGGAACAGGATCTCGTCTGCCTCCGGCGTCGTCGGGCCGTTGGCCGCCTCGGCGACGAGCCGCGCCTTGATGTTGCGTGCGTTTCGGGGAGTGATCTGGTTCTCGAGCGCGGCCGGGATGAGGATGTCGCACGGCACCTCGAGCACTTCAGCGTTGGTCACGTCGGTGGCACCCGGGAAGCCCTGCACGGTGCCGTGCTCCTGCTTCCAGCCGATCACCTTGCCGATATCGAGGCCGGCCGGGTTGTGGATGCCGCCGGTCGAGTCGGAGACGGCGACGACGACGGAACCCTCCTCGACCATGAGGCGCGCGGCGATCGAACCCGCGTTGCCAAAGCCCTGGACGGCCACCTTCGCGGTCGTAAGGTCGAGACCCATGTGCTGGGCGGCCTCCACGATCGTGTACACACAACCGCGGGCGGTCGCCTCGTTGCGACCCTCGGACCCGCCGAGGCTGATCGGCTTGCCGGTCACGACGCCCGGGACCGTGTAGCCGGCGTGCATCGAATAGGTGTCCATGAACCAGGCCATGACCTGGGCGTTCGTGTTGACGTCCGGGGCTGGGATGTCCTTCTCGGGCCCGACGAGCACCTCGATCTCGGTGAAGAAGCGACGGCTCAGCCCCTCGAGCTCCTTCTGGCTGAGCTTCTTGGGATCGACGATCACGCCGCCCTTGCCGCCACCGTACGGGATCCCGACGACGGCGCACTTCCAGGTCATCCACATGGCGAGGGCCTTGACCTCGTCGAGCGAGACGTCCTGGTGGTAGCGGATCCCGCCCTTGGCCGGACCCCGACCTAGATTGTGCTGGACCCGGTAGCCGGTGAAGACCTGGACCGAGCCGTCGTCCATGTGGACGGGAAAATGACAGGTGAACTCGCGGCGAGGTTCACGGAGCACGAGGCGCATGCCCTCGTCGAGCCCGAGGCGCTCCGCCGCGAGGTCGAACTGCTGCTGCGCGACGCTCCAGGCGCTGATCGGCGCCGTGACGTGTTCGGTGGTCATTGAACGGAGTTCCTCCGTGTCGAGCGGTCCCCGACCGCCATCAGTTCGAGCCGTCTCCCGGACGACTCCACGGGGCGCGTTGTCCTTTCCATGCCGGTCGCCGGAACGGCTGACGCGCGACTCATCCTGGAGGCGAGTATAGCCGCGACCCGGCGCTTGGCGCCTTCCCGATGGTACTGGGCCGCAAGGTTGCCGCAACCTTGCCGCAACGTGGCCCCGAGGCAGACGGCTGTAACAAACGGCGGGCCGGGTGGCCCTTGACACCTGGCCGGCGGTCGCGAGCCGCCGTGTTCAGCTTCGATACAGGATCGCGGCGCCGACGCAGCCAGGGCCGATGTGCGGGCCGACCGATGACCCGACGAGGTTGATCGAGACACCGGCGGGATCCAGCCCTTCAGCCCGCGACACGACGAGGTCGCGGAAGGCCTCAACGTCGGCGCTCATCGTGTGCAGGATGGCGAGCTCCTCGATCGGTCGCTCGCAGATCAGCTCGACGAGGCGTTCACGCGCCTTGGTCCGGGTCCGCACCCGGTCCGCGGTATCCACGATGCCGTCCTTCACCGCGATGATCGGCTTCACCGAAAGCAGCGTCCCGATGGCCGCCCTCGCGCCGCTTATCCGACCGCCCTTGCGCAGGTACTCGAGCGTCTCGAGCGCGACGTAGATCCGCATGTCCGGCGCCCGAGTCTCGAGCACCTCGGCGATCTCGGCGGCCGGCCGGCCCTCAGCCGCCAGGCGTACTCCGAGTCGGGCAAGGATCCCCTGGGCCAGCGATGCCCCGAGCGAGTCGACGACGTGGATCTCGCGATCGGGGAGCATGTCCCGGGCGATCTGGGCGCTCTTGATCGTCCCCGACAGCGTGCCGGCGACATGGACCGAGATGATCGCCTCGGCGCCATCGGCGAAGGCCGCTTCGTAGGCGTCCTTGAACACGCCGGGGGACGACGCGGCGGTCGTCGGCCAGGGGGCGTCGGGCGCGGTCATCCGCTCCCAGAACTGCTCGGTCGAGAGGTCGACGCCGGCTCGGAACGTCTCGGAGCCGAAGGTCACCAGGAGCGGGACGACCGTGATGCCATCCTGTGCTGCCTCGGCCGGCTCGAGGTCAGACGCCGAATCGGTGAAGATCGCGATGCGGCTCAAGGGACTCCTCCACGCGTCGGCACTCGACGGGTCCTCGGCATGATACGGGCCTGAGACGGCCTGATTCGGGCCGCGAGACTGCCCGGACCCGCGCCTGAGACCGGCCCGAGACCGCGCCGAGACCGCGCCACCGACGCAGCCGCTACCATTTCGCGGCCATGGAACGGTCGCTTCGGTTCGTCCTTCTCGGGACCTTCACGCTCCGCTTCAGCACCGGCTTGACCGGTGCGATGCTCGGCCTGTACCTGGCGTCGCTGCCTGCCCACGGCGGACCCGAGGTCGATGCACGCGTGGTCGGCGTGTTCGCCGCCACGTTCTACCTCACCGAGCTCGTTCTCTCGCCGATCTTCGGGATCCTCTCGGATCGCGTCGGTCATCACCGGGTGATGCTGTACGGCCCGGTCCTCGGCGCGATCGCGGTGGTCCTGACGGGCCTGACCGGAATGCTCGCATTGGGGATCCAGCTGCCTGTTCTCGGAGTCACGCGGATCCTGGAGGGTGCCTCGACAGCGGCGAGCGTTCCGTCGATCCTGGGCTTCATCGCGCTGGCGACGGCCGGCAACGAGGCCCTTCGCGGGAGGGTGGCGGCGCGCTTCGAGGCGGCGACCCTCGCAGGGCTCGGGGTCGGGCTCATCGTCGCCCCGAAGCTGTTCGAGGCGATCGGTCCGAATGCCTTCTTCCTCAATGCCTTCCTGTACGGCGGCTCGTTCCTCATCTACTGGCGCGGCGTGAAGGACCCGACCGGCGAGGCGACCGCTGTGGCATCGCCGCACGTCGGCGTCACCCGCTACCTGAACCTCATCAGGTCCTCCCATGTGCTGCTGCTCGCACCGACGTGGATCGCGGTCAATGCGAGCATCGGCCTGTGGTTGAGCCAGTCGCTCTTCCAGTTCTCGAAGGGGAATCCGGCGTTCCCTGACCAGATCCTGATGCAGGGATTCGACGCGAACCAGATCACCGTCGCGATGGTCGCTATCGCGATCGTCTTCGCGGCCGGTCTCTTCTACTGGGGCAACCGCTTCCAGATCCTCCGCCGCACGACCATCATCCTGTACGGGGTGTTTGGCGGGTTCGTGCTGGTCGGGGCGGCTGCGCTTGTGAACCACTCGACCGGCATGTCACCCATCGTGCCGATCGCCGGGGTCGCGGCCGCCGGCTTCGGCCTCTTCGTACTCGCCGGGGCCACCCCTGCCGCGCTCGGCCTGCTCGCCGACGTCTCGGAGCGCTTCCCCGCCGACCGAGGCGCGATCATGGGCCTGTATTCGGTCTTCCTCGCCATCGGCCAGATCATCGGGAGCATCATCGGCGGGTTCGCGGCCGAGTGGCGCGGCATCGACGGGATGCTCATCGCGACGCTCGTGCTGCTCATCGTCGCGATCCTGCCGCTGTCGCGGTTGCGGGCCCAGGAGCATCAGATCGGGATGGTCATGACGCCCGCGGCTGGCGAGGCCGCCGGCGAGGCTCGGGTGAGCCACGGCGAGGTCGGCGTGAGCCACGGCGAGGCCCGAGCGTGACCGACGGCCGGCCGTGGGTCCCGATCCCCCTCGCTCGGGGGACGCATGGCGCCGTCGTCGCGCCGCATCACCTCGCCTCGAGCGCCGGGGTTGCGATCCTGCGGGCCGGCGGCTCCGCGGTGGACGCGGCGATCGCGACGAACGCGGTCCTCGGCGTGGTCATGCCAAGCAGTTGCGGGATCGGCGGCGATGCCTTCTGGCTGATCTGGGACGCGGCGACCGGTCGTCAGGTCGCGCTGAACGGCTCGGGACGCGCTCCTGCGTCCGCCGATGCGCGGGCACTCCGGGACGCAGGCCTGACCAGGATCCCTGCCCGCGGGCCGCTCGCGATCACCGTGCCCGGCGCGGTCCGATCCTGGGGCGATGCGCACGCGGCGTATGGACGGCTATCCCGAGACGCGATCCTCGGGCCGGCGATCGACTTGGCCCGTGGCGGCTTCCCCGCCTGGGACGGCTTCATCGAATCGGTCGAGGGGATGGCGCCGCGGGTCGCCGAAACGCTCGGCGCCGATGCCGGGTTCTTCGAGGTCTTCCGGCCGCTGGGCCGGCCGTGGCGCCCAGGCGAGCGGGTCCGGTTGCCGGCCCTTGCCCGGACGCTCGAGACGCTCGCCGTCGATGGCTTCGATGCCTTCTACGAGGGTGACGTCGGCGAGGGTCAGGCCCGGGCGCTCGCCGCGAGCGGCTCGTCCATCACGGCGAGTGACCTCGCGGCCCACACGTGCACATGGGGCGAGCCGATCGGAATCGACTACCGCGGCGTCCGGGTGACGACGCACCCGCCGAACAGCTCTGGTCTGGTCGCCCTCGAGCTGCTGTCGATCCTCGGCCAATTCGAGCCGCCTCCGCCGTCGGCGTTCGGCCCGGATGGGGTCACCGATCCGCGGTGGATCCACATCGGCATCGAGGCGGCGAAGCTCGCGATGGCCGACCGCGACGCCCATCTGACCGACCCCGAATTCGAGGATGTTCCGGTCGGGCGCCTGCTCCACCCGACCCATGCCGCGGACCTCGCCGAGCTCATCGACCCGCATCGCGCGGCGATGCCTCCTTCCGCGACCAACCCGTCGGGCGGCGGGACGATCTATCTCGCCACGGTCGACGGCGAGGGCAACGCCGTCAGTCTCATCGAATCGAACTACATGGGGTTCGGTTCGGGCGTGGTGGACCCGGCGACCGGGATCCATTACCAGAACCGGGGCAGCTACTTCAGCCTCGACGACGACCATCCCAACACGCTCGTGCCCGGCAAGCGGACGCTGCACACGCTGCTCCCCGGGATGTTGTTTCGTGACGGGATCCCGGGCCCGTGGGTCGTGGCAGGGTCGATGGGCGGCGACGCGCAGCCGCAGATCCACGCCCAGCTCGTGTCGGCGATGGTCGATGGCGGCGTTGATGTGCGGACCGCGGTCGGTGCACCGCGCTGGTACGTCGAGCCCGCGGGCCACTTCGCGCCGCCGGTCGACGTCCGGCTCGAGCCTCGGCACGCCGCGGGGGTCGCGGAGGCGCTCGCGGCGCTCGGCCATCCCCTTCGGGCGACCGCGGCGTTCGATAGCGACCTCGGTCACGAGCATGCGATCGAGCTGGTCGGCGGCGGCCCTGCGGCGCCCGACGGTTCGGTGGCCGCCGCGACCGATCCACGGAGCGCAGGACTGCCAGCCGTTTGGTAGGCGGCGCAACCCCTTCGACCACCTTGCCGGTGGCCGTGGCTGTGCGATACTCGGCGCTCCGGTGGCGGGCTGCGCTCACACGACGCCGCCACCGGTCTGCCGCCCGGCACGCGCAGCGGAGGGGCACGTGACCTCGAACGTCGGCCAGAACTACCCGTACACGAGCGAGACCGAGGCTGACCGGTCCGCTGCGATCGCCTCGCTCGTCACCGCGCGCGAGGACCTTGCCGGCAAGCTGGCGGCCGAGACGACGCCCCTCGATGGCAACGCCCGGTGGTGGGTCTGGAAGTGCCCCACGAAGGGCTGCCCCGGCCTGCTCCATGTCGCCGGATACGCCGTCGAGAAGCACGCCGTCTACGTCGTCTGCGACGGGACCTGCGCAAAGACCTTCCTGCGCTGAGCGACGATCCGTCCGGGGAGCTGACCGAGGTCCCCGCCGCGGCCCTGGCCGCGAGCCGCCGCCAACTCGCTGCCGATGCCCTCGGCATCGCCGTTTCCGCGCTCGGGTTCGGGTTCGTCTACGGGCTCTCTGCCCGCCAGGCCGGCTTCTCGCCGATCGAAGCCATGGCGATGAGCACCATCGTGTTCGGCGGCGCCGCCCAGTTTGCCGCGGTCGGGTACGTCGCGAGCGGGCTCGCCTGGCCGGGCATCATCCTGCTCACGGCGCTCCTCAACGCCCGTCACCTGCTGTACTCGGCGGCCCTGTCGCCGTGGCTCCGCGCGGTCCCGTTCGGCAAACGAGCCGTGATGGCGCACCTGCTGACGGACGAGGCGTTCGCGCTGTCGATCGCCCATTTCCGCCGCATCGGCCGTACCGACGCTCGCGGTTACTGGCTCGCTGCCATCGGCGCGACGTTCATTCCCTGGAATCTCGCCACGCTGGGCGGTGTCGTCCTGGGCGCCCAGATCCCGGATCCGGCCGTCGTCGGCATCGACATCATCTTTCCGGCCGCGATGATCGGTCTTGCCGTCGGGCTCATCACCGGCAGGCGCGAGCTGGTCGCGGCCATCGTCGGTGCCGCGATCGCGGTCGCGGTGGCGCTTCTGTCGAGTCCGTCGATCGGCATCGTCGCCGGCGGCATCCTCGGACCGTTCGCTGGTCTGCTGGTGCCTGCCCGGCTGGCGAACGAGACCGCGCAGATCGGGACCGAGCCGTCCGCGGCGCGCTACTCGATGCCCGGCGCCCGACGAAGGCCGCCGTGAACACCAACCTCGTCCTCCTTGCCATCCTCATGTTCGCGGTCACGTATCCGTCTCGCGCAGTCGGCCTGCTGACGCCCGGGCTCGACCGGCTGCCAAAACCAGCCCTCGACTACCTCCAGCTCGTCGGGCCCGCGGTGCTGGCTGGTCTCGCTGCAGTGGCCGTGATGGTCGTGGTCGATGACGACGGTGCGCCGAGCTTCCACGTCGGCATCGAATGGGTGGCGGTGTTCGTCTGCCTGGCGATCGTCGGGCGGTCGCGGAACCTGTTCCTTGGTCTCGTCGCGGCCGTCGCGATCGTGGCTATCGCCCGGGCTGCGGGCCTGGCGGCGATGCCCTGACCTGACCTGCCGTCAGGCTCGCCGGGCCTCGGCCTCGATCTCGATCAGTACGGTCGGCTCGAGAAGTGCCCGCACCTCGACGAGGGTCGCCGCCGGCCGGATCTCCGCGAAGACCTCGCCGTGCACGGCCAGGACGGCGTCCGATGCCGACATGTCGGTGACGAACATCCGAGTCCGGACGACATCGGACAGCGCGAATCCACCCTCCGCGAGTGCTGCCTCGATGATCTCGAGCACCGCCCTTGCCTGCCCCGCGATGTCACCTGGGTGGCGGGACCGCCCATCCGGACCCGCGTCGGTCGTGCCAGAGACCCAGCATGAGTCGCCGATGACGACGGCCCGGCTGTAGCCGGCGACGGACTCCCACGGGCCTCCCGACGAGATGCGCTGCCGCTCGCCCACGCCGCTCAGCCCCGGTCGCCGCGCCAGGCGATGATCTCCGGATCGGCCGAGATCGCCAGAAGGAGCCCTGCGAGCATCGTCGTCCGCGGCACGATCGAATCGATCTCGAGGTACTCGGTCGGGGCGTGGTCGTTGCCGCCGATCGGCCCGAGCCCGTCGAGGCTCGGGATGCCCATCCCGGCTGTCGTGTTGGCGTCGGACGCGCCCCCGGTCGAAGCATCGCGCACGGTGAACCCGAGTGCCGCCGCGACGGCCTGGGCGTGCTCGACGAGCCTACCGCTCCGCTCGAGCTTCTCCATCGGCCACCAACGCGCCATCGCCTCGAATTCGACGGTCGTGTCGGGCACCTCGGTGGCGGCGGCGATGCGGCGGATCTCTGCCTCGGCGATCTCGAGCGCACTCCGCTCGACGGCCCGGACGTCCACCTCGAGCGAGCACCGCTCGGCGACGACGTTCGGCCGTGTCCCGCCGTCGATGACGCCGACGTTGACGGTCACCCCCGGCCAGTGACCGTTCAGGCCGTGGAGGTCGCGGACGATCCGGGCCGCCTCGAGGACTGCGCTCCGGCCCTTCTCCGGCTCGACCCCCGCGTGCGCCGCCCGGCCGTGGACCGGTGATCCGCAGGTCGAGGATCCCCTTCCGCGCCGACACGATGTCGCCATTCGCCCGTGCGCATTCGAGCACCAGGGCCACGTCGGCGTCGGCAGCCAGCTCGCGAATGTGCGGCGTGGATGTCGGCGAACCGATCTCCTCGTCGGGGTTGCACACGTAGACCAGCCGCTCGAAGGGGAGTCCGCCGCGCTCGTCGATGAGTGCCTTGAGTGCGTAGCAGCCGGCGAGCAACCCGGACTTCATGTCGGTGACGCCGGGGCCGTATGCAAAGCCGTCCTGCATACGGAATGGTCGCTCGGTGACGGTTCCCGGGTCGAAGACGGTGTCCATGTGGCCGATGAGGAGGACCCGAGCGCCGTCGGCGCGACCGGAGAACGTCGCGACGACGGTGTCCCCTAACCGTCCGTCGGGGTCCGGCCGGCGTTCGACTGCGGCACCCAGGCCGCTGAGAAACTCCGCCGCCCAGTCGGCGACGCGGTTGACGCCCTCGGGCGTGTAGCTCCCGCAGTCGATGTCCACGAGCTCGCGGAGGTCCTCGAGATACGCCTGGAAGTCGCCGGCGACCGCGACCTGCAGCGCGGTCAGCTCGACGGTCGGAGGTGTGCCGGGCAGTGCCGTCGGAACGTCCATGGCGCGCAGTCTAGGACGCGCGGTCGCGCCCGTGGCGGCTTGCTATCCTGCCGGGACCGTGCGACTGGTCGAGACGCGCCTCCTCGAAGGTCCCAACGTCTACCGGCTCGAGCCGGTCGTCAAGGTCGAGGTCGCCCTCGGCCGGCGCCGCACCTGGTACGGGCAGCGCGATCCGGAGCGGCACATGCTCGTCCACCTCGGGGCGCATGTCTCGGCCCGGGACTGGCCCGACCGGGTCGCCGCAGTCGTGGCGTGGGTTCGCAGGCTTCGCGTCGACCATGGGGAAGGACGGGGCGGCGTCGTTGTCCATCGTTCATCCGACCCGGGTCACTGGCTCATCACGTTCCCGTGGCGCGGTGCCGAGCGTGCCCTGACCCTGACCGAGGCCGCCCTCGCGCTCGCCGAGCGGGACGTGTCACCGTCGCGGACCGCGCGCCTCACCGGAGCGCAGGACCGCCAGCTCGCCCGCTGGACCGAACGGATCGCGAGCGCCAGAGCCACACCGCCGACATGGATCCGCGACGCCGACCGCCGCGTGCCTGTCGTGTCGATCTCCGGCACGAACGGGAAGAGCACCGTCACACGGCTGATCACGCACATCGCGATGGGAGCCGGTCGCCACGTCGGGACGACGACCTCCGACGGGGTCCTCGTCGATGAGCGGATGGTCGATCCGGGCGACTGGACGGGGTCGGGCGGCGCCCACCAGATCCTCGCCCGAAGTGACATCGACCTGGCGGTGCTCGAGACTGCCCGCGGCGGGATGGTCCTTCGTGGCGTCGGGTATGAGTCGAACGACGCGAGCGTTTTGACCAACGTCTCGTCGGATCACCTCGACCTCCAGGGGATCCACACGCTCCCCGAGCTCGCCGAGGTGAAGTCGGTGATCTGCCGGATCACAAAACCCGATGGCTGGGTCGTGCTCAATGCCGACGATCCGCACGTCGCAGCGACCGCGCGTCGGGTCCGGGCTCGGGTGGCCTTCTTCACGATGCTTGGCGACTCGTCTCGCGTCGTCCGTCGCCATCGCGCCGGCGGAGGGCGCGCGTACCTCGTTCGCGACGGTTGGCTCGTCGAGGCCAACGGGGCCGATGAGCGTCGGATCGTCGAGGTAGTCCGGGTGCCGATCGCCATAGGCGGACTGGCTCGCCACAACGTCGCCAACGCCCTGGCGGCCGCCGGTGGAGCGCGTGGCCTCGGCCTGACGATCGCCAACGTTCGCGACGGCCTGGTCGACTTCGCGCCCAGTTCCGAACGGTCACCGGGCCGGCTCAACCTGTACCGGCTGGGATCGAAGGTGGTCATCGTCGATTTCGCCCACAACGAGGCCGGGATCTCGGCCGTCCTCGACGTCGCCGAGGGGATCGCCGGCGGTGCGGCCGGGCGGGCGGCACCGATCACGGCGATCATCGGCACCGCCGGCGACCGACCCGACGACACGTTGCGCGGGATCGGACGGATCGCGGCCTCACGCGCGCAGCGGGTCGCGATCAAGCAGACGCTGGCGTACCTGCGAGGTCGCAGCGCCGCTTCTGTCATCGGCGAGCTGATGGCCGGGGTCGCCGAGGGCGGTATGGCCACCGCCGACGTGCCCGTCTACGAGTCGGAGACCGTCGCTTTGCGGGCAGAGCTGAACGGGGCGGCCGGCGCTGCCGCGGACGGCGGCCGAGCAAACGCGCCGCGGGTCGTCGTGCTCATGTGCCACGAGGACCGCGTCGGCGTCTTCGAGGTGCTCGAAGGCCTTGGCGCCCGACCAGTGGACGTTGCGACCGAGCTGACCGAGCTCGTTCCGAGGCTCCAGGGCCGGCCGCGACGGGGTTGACCGACGGCGGCACGGGCAGTGCTCGCGGACGTGCGTCGCTCGTTCGTCCTCGGGTATCGGTCTTGCGCCGGGCGGTGGCTCAGCGCATCATCGCCCGCAGCCCGCCGGACTCGGCGGCGCGAGTGGAGGAGACACCGTGGAGATGGCGGCCGGCATCGTGCTCATGGTGCTGTCGGTGCTGATCATCGTGTTCGTCATCCGGACCGTGCAATCGAACATGGTCCGCTGACCGCGCGGCCCTCGACTACCCGACCCGGCGCGGCCACCAACCCTTGACATCGACCCGCCGGGCGAAATGAAGGAGCGGCGGGACCGCGGGTAAGGCGATCCCGTGCGCAGCCGCCATGGTGTTCACCCGGATCTCGGCCTCGGCGGGCTGCAGCGGCCAGCGTGGGTGGCTGATCGGCCCGACGAATACGCGGTCCCGGCTGTCGACGGCGAAGAGCGCGCGCCGCTCGGTGAGCCACGCGTCGAGGGTCCCCGGGGCCGACTCTGCCACCGGTCCGACAGGCCGGTAGCGAGCATCGAACTCCGCCGCCGCTCCCCGTCGATCGACCCGTTCCGACCGATACTCGATCCAGCCGTTGACCCGGCTCGCGGACATCCGGGCATGCATGTACGGCAGGTGGAATCCAAGCCGCGCGCCTTCGACGGCAAGCCGGCTCGCCGCATCGAGGCTCAGGAACCAGACGCCGCTTCGCCCGCGATGCCGGACGTACGTTCGAACGTTCAGTTCCGGAAAGTGGCCGACCACGGGCGGCGCCGGAAGGAACCTCGGCGCGACGTCCTCCATCCGGAACGGGACGATCCCGAGCCAGGCCGTCCCGTCGAAGGTCTCGATCTCCAGCTTGGCGGGAATCAGCGGCCGCAACGCCTCGACGGAGACCGGCCAATGCGCGAAGAGCAGGTCCATCCAGCGCATCCGCATGACCCACGGCGGTTCACGAAGCCGGTCGTCGCCCATCGACACGACGGTAGTCGACGAAGCGTGTCGGGACCGACGCACCGATGAGGGAGGCGCGCATCAATCGCCCGCGTTGACGCTTGACTTCGAAGGACCGCGAAGTCCTACCCCTCCGGTGCCTCGAGCTCGCCCGGGTCGGCGAAGGCCATCCCGCTGTGGGTCGTTCCGCCGGCAGCGATCGCCTCGCGATAGACCCGGATCGCGTCGTCGACGCAGCACACCACGAGGTCGCCTGGGATCGCCCGGCGGAGCGCCGTGCGGACCGCCGTCATCTCGTCGAGCACCTTGTCGGACCTCGTCGCCCGCGCCGTCCCGTCGGCCCGTGCCTGCCGGATGCCCTCGATGACGTTGGTCGCCGTCTCACCGGGCTCGCCGGCCGCGCAGGTTCTTGTCCTCGCGGACGATGATCTCGTCGAACTGGGTCGCAGCGACCGCGCCGTACATCCGCTGGTCGTCATCGCGGCGGTCGCCCGGGATGCCGATGACGCCGATCGCCCGCCCCGAACGGGTTGCGTTTCCGGACGAGCCGAGCCGGCCGGACTTGGTCGGGTTCTCGACCATCATCCGGCCGACGAAGTCAGCCAGCTGGCGCATGCCATCGACGTTGTGGCAGTAGTCGATGACGACCCGGACACCGCCGACCTCGAGGAGGTTGAGCCGCCCGGGAGCCTGGAAGAACGACGTGGAGAACGTTCGAAGCCCCTGGCGGATGTCGTGGAGATGCGCGCCGGCGGCCCACGCCGCAGCAGCCGCGGCCAACGCATTTGCCACGTTCATCCGGGCACGGCCCCCGAACGTCGCCGGGATCAGGTGGGTGTAGAGGACCGGCATCGTCCGCGACCCGAGACGCAGGACGATCAGCTCGCCCTCCGCTGATGGTTCGAGGCGGAACGCGGCGCCGCCACGCGAGGTGTGCCCGTCACATCGGTCGTAGCCGTCCTCGCCCTTCTGCGTCGCCATGCTGAAGAGGACGACCCGGCCCGCACAATGCCGGCCCATCCGATAGACGTGGCTGTCGTCGGCGTTGAGGACCGCCGAACCCGACCGCGGCACCGCCTCGACCACGACGCCCTTCACGTTGGCCAGCTGGCCGAGCGAATCGATGCCGCCGAGGCCGAGGTGGTCGCCGGTCACGTTGGTCACGACCGCGATGTCGTTGCGGTCGTAGCCGAGCCCCTCGCGAAGGATGCCGCCGCGGGCGACCTCGAAGACCGCCGTGTCGACGGTCGGGTTCTGGAGGACCATCTGGGCCGACTTCGGCCCCGACATGTCGCCCTTCTTGATCAGGCGGCCGTCGACGACGATGCCGTCCGTCGAGGTCATCCCGACCCGCCGGCCCATGAGCTTCAGGATGTGGGAGATCATCCGGACCGTGGTCGTCTTGCCGTTCGTGCCGGTCACCGAGATGATCGGGATCCGCGCCGACGACCCCGTCGGGAACAGCGAGTCGATCACCGGCCGGGCGACGTACTGGGGCTCGCCTTCGGTCGGATGGGTGTGCATCCGGAAGCCGGGCGCCGCGTTGACCTCGACGATCGCGCCGCCGGTCTCGCGGACGGGCGTGGCGATGTCGGGGCAGATGAAGTCGATGCCGGCGACGTCGAGCCCGACGATCCGGGCCGCCGTCTCGGCGATCTCCACGTTGTCGGGATGGGCCTCGACCGTCCGGTCGATCGACGTGCCGCCGGTCGACATGTTCCCGGTCAGGGCGAGCTTGACCGACGTCCCGTCGGGAAGCACCTGCTCGATGTCGTAGCCCTGCTCGCGCACGAGCGAGACCGCGGCGTCGTCGACCTTGATCCTGGTCAGCACCTTCTCGTGGCCGATCCCCCGGCGGGGGTCGCTGTTGGCGATCTCGACGAGCTGGCGGACTGTGTGCACCCCATCGCCCGTGACCGACGCCGGCACGCGCTCGGCGATGGCCGCGACCTTCCCGCCGATGACCAGGCATCGATAGTCGTTGCCCGCCACGTACGACTCGACCACGACGTCGCCCGACCGGCTCTGCCCCAGCGCTCCGTGGAACGCCGCCCGGACCGCCTCCTCCGAGCGCAGGTCGAGGTGGACGCCTCTGCCGTGATTGCCGTCGAGCGGCTTGACCACGCAGGGGAACCCGAGACGCTTCGCCACTGCGGCGGCCGCATCCTCGGTCGTCACGACATCGGCGCGCGGGACCGGCAGGCCGGCGGAGTCGAGCAGTCGATTGGTGAGGCTCTTGTCGGACGCGACGTCGACCCCGATGGCCGAGGTCTTCGAGGTCATCGTGGCCCGGATCCGCTGCTGGTGGATGCCATGGCCGAACTGGACCAGCGAATGGCGGTCGAGCCGGATGAACGGGATGTCGCGGCTGACCGCTTCGTCGATGAGGGCCTGGGTGGACGGCCCGAAGGCCTGCCGCTCGGCAAGCCGGATGAGGTTCTCGAGCTGCGGCGCGAAGTCGAAGAAGAACTCGGGATCGTCTGGAGCCGCGAGATGGTTGACGAGCGCGACGGCCATCCGTCCGGCCTCGAGACCGACCGTCTCCTCGCGGTACTCAAAGATGCAGTTGTACTGGCCCACGGGTCCCGCGGCCCGGGTCTTGCCATGGCGGACGTCGGTGCCCGGCGAGGTTCTGGAACTCGAGCGCGACGTGCTCGGCGACGTGGCCGGCCCACGTCCCATCACGCAGGCGGGTGATGAACCCGCCCCGCCGGCCGAGTGAGCAGGCGTGGTCCTCGAGCGTCGGCAGCAGCGCGATGAGCGCGTCGTTGAAGTTCGGGATCTTGTTCGAGGGGAAGTCTTCGAGGACGCCGAGGTCGACGAGCAGGCGGATGACCGGCTCCCGAGCCCAGTAATTGGGGCCACGCAGGACGCGCGTGTCGAGGATCCGCAACGTCGGCGCCGGACCGGAGGCCGGACCACCGGGGCGAGTCGATCGGCGGCTACGGGTCGCGACGGTGGTGCGGGCCATGGTGTCGGCCATGCGACTCCTCCTCGCCGGGCAGCCAGGCCACCCGGCCGACGCTAGCTGGAGGCGGCCTCGCCGCCGGGGAGTGCGTGCAGGTTTGGCGTGGCGACGCGCTCTCGGCGTCGAAGGTCGAATCGATAGCCGGCCGGCATCGAATGGAGCACGACCCCGCTGATCATCAGCGGCCGGTGGCCGTGGATCTCCCAGGCGTCGGTCTCCGATGCCGCGCCGTCGACAACGGTGATGGATCCCCGGCCGATGACCTCCATGATGTGGTCCGGGCCGACGACCCCGGCCGTGTCCTCGTCCACCCCGAGCCCGAGCAGGCTCGGGTTCTGGGCGATCAGGCTGAGCAGCCGGCCAAGCCGGTTCCGCTGCTGGAAATGCTGGTCGACGATGACGCCGGGGAGTACGCCGAGTCCGGCCGCGATCTGGGCCATCCGATGCTTCGGCGTGGCCCCGGATGCCCCGAACGCGATCATGTGGCTCGACATCGCCGACGCGCCCGCGGACGTGCCGGCAACGACCGCGCCGTGCTGGAAACGGTCGAGGATCGCGTCGGCCAGACGCGTCCCGCCGATCGTCGACGACAGTCGGAGCTGGTTGCCACCGGTCAGGAAGATCCCGGTGGCATCTCGGACGGCTGTGACCGCCGTCTCATCGTTCGCCTGCGGCCGGGTGACCGCGTGGAGCGGCCGGACGTGCGTTACGCCGAGTTCGCCGAAGACTGCCCGGTATCTCTCGCCAGCCTCGAGGCCGAGCGACGATGCCGTGCTGACGACTGCGATCCTTGCCCCATCGCCACCGGCGAGGGCCACGAATCGGCTCAGGATCACGCGATCGCGGACCTTGTCCTCCGCGCCGCCGATGATGATGACGGTTCCATCGGCCAAAACGATCAACCCCATGGGAACGGCTCCGGAGAGGATAGCCGACCTCGACCATGGTGCGACCGTCACCAGCCGTATGGGTTCCGAGCAGCAGGTGCGTCGGACACCGCCAACCTCGAGTGCGAGAATGCGCCCGATGAGCGAGTCGGCGCCACCACCCGGCCTGCGGCCCGTCCCCGGGACCGCCCGCGGTCGTGGGCGGATCGTCGTCGACCTGTCGGACGTCGTCGATCGTGGCACGCGCCGCCGGGCGGGCGTATTCCGGCGGGCACTGCGGCGCGAAGTCTCCCGGCTCCGCGACCCCAGACGTGTCGCCGCCATCATGTTGCTCAGCCTGGCGTTCGCGCTGGTCCTGTCGGGGATGATCGCCAGGGGCGAGGCGGGTGGCGCCGACGCCCGCGCGTACTGGGCGGGGGTCCGGATCTGGCTCAACGGCGGCGATCCGTACCACCCGACCGGGCCGTTCCTGCCGTACGTCTACGCGCCGTGGATGCTTCCCGGGTTCACCCCGTGGGCGGTGCTGCCCTGGGACGTCGCATGGTTCGTGTGGCGAGTCGGCACGATCCTGGTCCTGCTCTGGACGATCCACTGGGCGTACCGTCGCCGGCCGCTGACGACGGCGGTCATCGTGGCGATCCTCGCCTTTCCGTTCGGGGCGAACCTGGACACCGGCAACATCAACCTCCAGCTCACCCTCATGCTGTGGGCGGCGAACTTCACCGGACCACGGCTCGGCGGGCTGCTGTGGGCGCTTGCGACCTGGATGAAGTGGATCCCCGCGCTGAACTGGTTCATCCTGCCGGGCCGGACGCAGGCAGTGGGGCCTCCTCTGGCTGGCGGTGTCGATCGCGCTCAGCCTGGTCACGCTGCCGCTGACGATCATCCAGATGCAGGCGCTCTTCGGGTTTGGCGCGAGGCCCGTCCGCCTCGACTACATCGTCTACGCCTGGTCCTGGGTTCCCTGGCTCTACCGGCGGCCGGATCCCTTCGACTTCCTGAAACCAGCGACCTGGCGGCGGTGGGCCGACGAGGTGCCGGCCACGCTGCGCCGGCGTCTTTCCCGCAGAGGGATCACCCGGCCGGCTGCGAACTGACGGCCACTGCCAGTTCCGGGACGGGCGTGTCTTCGCGACGACGCTGGTCCACCGGATGGAGAAGCAAGGCGCCGATGGCGAACCAGATCGGACCCAGGAGGAAGGCGAGGCGAGGTCCGAGCGCCGGATCGCCTGACGCCGCCAGCCGATCGACGATGTAGCCGCCGATGAACCCGGCGACGACGCCGTTGGTGGCTGTCGCGACGTTCGAGATCCCCATGTACCGGCCCGACGATGCCTTCGGGATGATGTCGGTCATGAGCGCCCAGTCGACTGCGAGGAAGCTGCCGCCGCCGATGCCGACGAGCGTCGCACCGACGACGAGGAGAGGCACGGCCGGGGCGGTCGCGCAGATCGTCATGCCGGTCGCGCCGAGGGCACAGGCCAGGTAGATCACCGTCTTTGCGGCCAAGACGTTCCGACAGACGGGCGGCGGGCAGCGTCGCGAGTGCCGTGCATGCGGCGACGACGACGGTCACGCCGAGCAGCCAGTTCGCCCGCTCGTCGGCGTCGACCAGCCCGAGCGAGCGCTCGAGGTACGGCACCGACAGGACGATGAGGAACGCGCTCCCGCCCAGGATGAAGAAGCGCGACCAGACGAGGAAGACGAAGCTCCGCTCCTTGAGGATGTCGGTCCCCCAGGCCTCGCCGGCGATCGCTCGCCACGGCCGACCCTGCCGGTCCTTCGCGCGCCGCCCCTCCTCGAGCCGGAAGAACAGCGACAGCATCGTCACGAGCTCGATGACCCCGAGCATGATCGTCGGGATCGTGAAGTCACCCGTCCGGGTGCCGATCGTCGCGAGCGCCGTACCCGTGACCACGCCGAGCACCTGGAACAGCCCGACCATCCCGCTCGCCAGACCGACCTGCTGGGGAGGCACGAGATCGGGCACATAGCCCTGGAATGGGCCCTGGGCGAAGTTCGAGGAGAACTGCAGCAGCAGGATGAATGCGGCCACCATGAACAGCGCGTTCGATGTGGCGACGCCGATGAGGAACACGAGATCGAGCAGGGTTCCGATCAGGATGTACGGCTTTCGGCGCCCGAACCTCGAGACCGTGTAGTCGCTGATCGAGCCGACGGTCGGCTGGATGAGCACTGCGATGGCGACGCCGAGCGCCTGGACGATGCCGATGGTCGTGAAGCGAACCGATTCGTCCGGGATGAGGACCTTCGAGCGTTCCTGGAGGATGACCCCGATCCCGCCGAAGACCGCGACGAGTCCGAGCCAGTAGACCGACAGCCTGAGGAGGCTCGCCATCGATAGCGAGGTGACCGGCTGGTCGTCGGCCGGATGCATCGAAGTCGGAGGTTTGCTCGAGACGCTCGGCTCTGCGGCCACCGACATCGGTCCACCTCGTTCAGGCTCGGGCTGCGAGCCGGGTCACATCCTACGACGCGGTGATAGCGATTCCGTTACGGTCGAGACTGGCGGTCGTGTGCTGGCGAAGCAGCTGCCGGTCGGTCGCCCCGGGTGCGACATACCGGAACAAGGACCGGTCCAGCGAATAGATCCCGGTCGAAACCACGCCGATCCGACCCATGCGGAAGGCGAAGACCGGGTTCTCGGTGTTGCCGGCGTAGTGGTGCGGGGTCCCATCGGCGGCGAGGACGGCGAGATTCGCCTGGCCGCGGAACCGGTCGTGAAGGGCGCCGAGAACCTCGGGCACGGGCGCTTCGTCGCGCCACGCATCCTCGAGCCAGCGGGCCGCCACCTCGGTGTCGGCCCGGCCGTGGATCCGCCCCTCCCCCCGATACGTCGCACGGAGTGACCGGTAGTCGGCAAGATCGCCGTTGTGGCTGAAGGCGTAGCGACCCGCCGGATCGGCGAACGGTTGCGTGTCGGCCAGCGTGAGCGTGGAGAGCCTCGACGGCCGGCGGAGATGGACGAGGGCCGAAGTCGTCTCGACCGAGCCGACCGTGGCCCGACCGGGGTCGTCGCGAAAGGCCCGGACATCGCGATACCCGTGGAGGCGCCCATCCGCGGCGAGCCACGAGACGCCCCAGCCGAAGCCGGCGACGCCGAACCGTTCCAGGCGCTCGGCGAACGGCCAGATCTCGTCGAGGCGAAAGGGTTCGGCGGCCCGGGCGATGAAGTGCTCGCACATCCGGGCCGATGCTACCTGCCCCGGCTTGCCGCGACCTCCGCCGGTAGCGCAGCGCGCGGTGGGCTGACACGTCGGACACCAGTAGGTGGTGCGAGGAAGATCGGTCCCCTGACGGATGCTCCGGATCGGCGTGCCGCAGCGCCGGCACGGGCGTCCGGTGCGACCGTAGACGTAGAGAGCGCCGGTGGCCGTTCGGTCGCCGGCGGTCGTGATGCGCTCCGGGCCGCGACCCGGGCTGGCGTTGGCGAGCATCAAGCGCCGCGCGGTGGCCACGAGCCGGTTCAGCGTCGCCTCATCCACCTCGGCGACGACGCTGAACGGCGAGACCTTGTCGATCCAGAGCGTCTCGTTCTTGTAGATGTTGCCGATGCCCGCGAGCGCGCGCTGATCGAGCAGCGCCTCCGCGATCGAGCGCTCGGCGCGTGCGGGCTCGCGCAGGCGGCGGATCGCCTCGGCGGCGTCGAACTCAGGCGCCAGGATGTCCGGCCCGAGACCGGCCAGCGGAGGATGAAGCGCCTCGGCGCGCTCCTCGAACAACTCGACGACCGGGGCATCGAAGCAGACCGCCACGGCTCCCGGCACCTCGAGGACGAGACGTGCCCGGGACGCCGGCCGGCGCCACCGTTCGCCCGGCCGGTAGCGATGCCACGATCCGTTCATGCGGAGGTGCGAACGGATGACGAGGCCGTTGTCGAATCGGATCGAGAAGGTTCTTGCCTACCGATTCGACCGCCGTGATGTCGCGGCCCACGACCCGCTGGACCTGGGGCACCGGACCAGGCCCGCCTGTCTTCGCGGCAGTGACGGTACGGCCGACGAGGTACGGCCGGAGACCAGCCGCCGTCCGGTAGAGCGTGTCGCCTTCGGGCACTCAGGCCCCGAGCGGCAGCGTCGCGAGGCCGGCGGCACGCGCCGCCCGTGCGAAGGCGCTACATCCCACGCGACGAAGACGATCTCATCGGGGTCGAGCTCCAGCGCGGTCGCCAGCTGGATGGCATCGCCTGCTCGGAGGCCGAATGCGTCGGCGATCGTCGGCGGCTCGACGACTCATCGACGTCGATCGAACTCGACCACGTCGATCGTCGCCCAGGCCAACTCGAAGGAGGCGACTGCTCTGATCGTGCTCCGTCGGCGACAGACGTCGGGCTCGGCGGGCCGAGACGAGCCCGGCCCGGACTTCGACATAGGACAGTCGCGACGTGGCGAGTTCCGTCGCCCCTTCCTGGATGGCGTCGAGGTCCGACGCCCCCGGCCTCGTCCGTGAGGTACTGCTTGAGGATGGCCGAGGAATCGAGGTAGGCGATCACTCGCTCGCGGATCTCGTCCATCAGATCCTCGATCGACCCGTCGTACTTGACGTGCGGAACATCAGCCCAGCGCATGAACGGCTTGGTGGCAAGGGTGACCCGTCCCTGCGCGGCGAGTTCAAGCAGTCGGGCGGAGCGAGGTTCATCCGGCACGAGTCTCGCGACAGGTCGGCCGTGCTCCGTCACCGTGATCGTCTCGCCAGCCTTCACACGCTCGAGGTAAGCGGACAGATGGTCACGCAACTCGCGAATGCCGACCGGTGTACCGACGATCGGTGGTGATGTGGCGCTTTTCGTCCGCAGTCTTGGGGCTCATGCTGGCGATGATATCAGTTGGGCCTTACCTGGCACTCACCAGACGATCGGCTCGGAGCACGAGGCCGCGATAGCCGGCCACGAACCCAGCGTCGAGCAGGATCGAGCGGAAGCCCGATGCCGCCACATCCTCGCCATCGACCTTGCGGATGACGAGTTCGCGGAAACGGCCGTCGCCCACGAGCGCGCGGAGTGCCCGGGCGGCCGCGGCCGCGGTGGCCGGATCGTCCGAGGCCGGCAGCGTCTGAAGCGTCGCCCCGCCGCGTTCCAGGTAGAGCGCCGCGACTCCGTCGACCATCACGACATATGCTCCCGCCGCGCGCTGGAGCGGCCGCCGATCGGATTCGCCCCGACGCGGCCACGGCATCGCCGCGCCGTACGGGTTCGCCGGATCGGCAGCGGCCAGGAGATGGACGCCGCCGCTCGACGTGGGCTCGGCAGCGTCACGTGCCGCTCGAAGCCGGTCGAGCGCACCCGCAAGCGCGAACTGCGCAGCGCCGAGCCCGTCGACGAAGTAGCCGCGGCGGATCCGGCCCGCCTCCTCCATCGCCCGAAGGACCGGGTAGACACCGGCGAAGCCACCTTCGATGCCTTCGGCGACCACTGCTTCGCGGGTCAGCACGCCGTGCCGCTCGAGCAGCGCGAGCGCCCGGGCGTGGAACCGTTCCGTGGCCGGCGCGGTCACCGGTCGCGACCAGCGACCAGCGGCCCGCAGCCTCGGGTGGACCAAGCGCGGTCAGCCGTCCGCCCCGTGGCCGCTTCGGCCGGCCCATGCCGGCCGTCCGCTTCCAGCGGAGGGCCCTCAGCGGCGCGAACGTGTCGTTCGTGACCTCACCGGACCACACGAGGTCCCACAGCGCGTCAAGCACCTCGCGGTCGCTGCCGCCACCGGCAGCCGCGAACAGCTCGCGATAGAACGACGCACCGCGGGCAGCAAGATGCGCCCGGAGCGCGTCGTGGCGGGGTCCGGTCGGGGGTGGCGGGCCGTCGGGCTGCTCGGTCGGCCGGAGCAGCTCGCGCCCCGGCCGGACCAGCACGATCCGGCCATCGTCGCGGCCGAGGCTGCCGCGCCCGACCCACGCCACCTCGCCGAGTGAGCCGAGCTCGTCGAGCAGGCGCGGCTGGTACCCGGGGATACGCGCCGGCAGGACGTCGCGCTCCAGCACCGACGCAGGGATCGGCACGCCCGCGAGCTGGTCGACGACCTCGGCGAGGCGCTCGAGAGCGGCCGACCCTCGGAGTTGCGGCGTCGGCGGCGCCGATCGGCGCGACCCCGTGCCAGTCCGGGAGGAACCGGGCGAGTGCCGCCGGATCGACCGGCTCGACCTCGCGGCGCAGGCGAGCGAGCGAGCGCCGCCGGAGCAGTCGCAGGATGTCCGGGTCGCACCACTCGCGCTCGGCGCCGCCCGGACGGAACTCGCCGCGCAACAAGGTGCCGGCCGCCAGCAGCCGCTCGAGGGCATCACCGACCACGCCCAGCGGCAGGCCCCAGCGGGCGGCCGGCTGGGGCGTCACGAACGGCCCGTGGCACCGGGCCCAGCGTGCAAGCAGCCCGTCGAGCGCTCCGGCGGCCGGGCCGAGGAACGCCGCAGGCACGCCCACCGGCGGCGCGATCCCTACCCCATCCCGGTAGCGGCCGACGTCCTCGATCGCGATCCAGCGGTCGTCGCCGGCGATCCGGGCGCGGACGGCGCGTCGGGTAGCGGCCAGCTCCTCGAGCCACGGCCTCGCGACCGCTGCACCACCCTCGGTCCGCGCCGCCACCTCGTCGGCCGACAGGTCCCCGAGGCGTCGCAGCAGGTCGTGGACACCATCGATCGTCGTCGCCCGCCGATCCTCCGTCAGCGCCTGGATGCTCAGCTCCAGGTCGGCCAGCGCCTCCGGATCGAGCAGCTCGCGCAGCTCCTCTTGCCCGAGCAGCTCGCGCAGAAGGTCGCGGTCGAGCGTGAGCGCGCCCGCCCGTCGCTCGGCCAGCGGCGCGTCGCCCTCGTACATGTACGCGGCCACGTAGTCGAACAGCAGGCTGCTCGCGAACGGCGACGCCCGCGCCGTCTCGACGCTGTGAACGGCGATCTCGCGCCGCGCGACTCCACCGAGGATCTCCCGCAACGCCGGCAGGTCGAACACATCCGACAGGCATTCGCGGTACGTCTCGACCAGGATCGGGAAGCTGCCGTACCGCGACGCGACCGCCAGCAGGTCCGCCGCGCGCTGGCGCTGCTGCCAGAGCGGCGTCCGCGTCCCGGGCCGCCGACGGGGCAACAAAAGCGCTCGGGCGGCGTTCTCGCGGAACCGGCTCGCGAACAACGTCGACGACGCCAGCCGGCCGACCACCAGGTCCTCGACCTCATCCGGATCGGGGAACAGGAGCGCCTCGATGCCGTCGAGCGGCGCGTCGCCTTCCGGCAGCCGGATGGCGATCCCGTCGTCCGACCAGATGGTCTGCACCTCGAGACCGAGGCGCTCGCCGATCCGCGCCTCGAGGGCGAGCGACCATGGCGCGTGGATCCGGCCACCGAACGGGGTCAGGATGCACAGCCGCCAGTCGCCGAGCTCGTCGCGGAACCGCTCGACGACGATCCTCTGGTCCGTCGGCAGGGCGCCGGTGACCTCCCGCTCGTCGTCGAGATAGGCGAGCAGGTTGGTGGCGGCGAGCTCGTCGAGGTCGTGCGTCTCGCGGAGGAGCGCTCCGGCTGCCGCGCGACCGCGTTCGCCGCGCGACAGGTCTGCCTCCAGCTCGCGGACGAACGCCCCCATCGCCCGACCGAGCTCCATCGGCCGCCCGACGGCGTCGCCCTTCCAGAAGGGGAGCTTGCCCGGGACGCCGGGGGCCGGGCTCACCGTCACGCGGTCGTGGGAGATCTCCTCCACCCGCCAGCTGCTCGCGCCCAGGATGATCACGTCGCCGTGCATGCCGGCCCGCAGCTCGTAGACCATCTCCTCGTCGAGCTCGCCGACGCGCCGGCCCGGCGTCCCCGCCTCGCCGACCATGAACACACCGAACAGGCCACGATCGGGGATGGTCCCGCCGCTCGTCACGGCGACGACCCGAGCGTCACGGCGGCCCTCGACGGTGTCGGTCACCCGATCCCAGACGACGCGTGGCTTGAGCTCGGCGAACTCGTCGGATGGGTAGGCGCCCGCGAGCATGCCGAGCACGCCTTCGAGGACCTCGCGGCTCAACGTCTCGTATGGCGCTGCCCGGGTCAGCGTGGCGAGCAGGTCATCCACGGTCCAGCGGTCCATCACGGTCATGGCGACGATCTGCTGGGCGAGGACGTCGAGCGGGACCCGCGGGATCTGGGTCGTCTCGATGGCGCCCTCGTGCATCCGGCGCGTCACGATCGCGCACTCGAGCAGGTCGCCGCGGTACTTCGGGAAGATCACGCCCTTGCTCGGCGCGCCGACCTGGTGTCCGGCCCGCCCGACGCGCTGGAGCCCCCGGGCGACGCTCGTCGGGCTCTCGACCTGGATGACGAGATCGACGGCGCCCATGTCGATCCCGAGCTCGAGGCTCGAGGTGGCGACCAACGCCGGAAGCCGGCCGGCCTTCAACTCCTCCTCGATCTGGAGCCGCTGCTCGCGGGCGATGCTGCCGTGATGGGCTCGGACGAGCTCCTCGCCTGCCAGCTCGTTCAGCCGCTGCGCGAGCCGCTCGGAGAGGCGGCGGCTGTTCGTGAAGACGATCGTGCTGCGGTGGCTCCGGATCAGCTCGAGGATCCGAGGATGGATCGATGGCCAGATGCTCGTCCGCAGGTCGCCATTCGTCGCCGGCCCGCCCGGCTGCTGGTCGAGTGGCAGGACCTCGCCGATCGCGGCCATGTCGTCGACCGGGACGACGACCTGCAGATCGAGGGCCTTGCGTGTGCCGGCATCGACCACGGTCACGTCTCGGTCGGGACCGACGCCGCCCAGGAACCGGGCGATCGCCTCGAGCGGACGTTGCGTGGCCGACAGGCCGATCCGCTGGATGGGCTTCTCGTCGCGCGGCCGCGCGGAGCGCTTCCAACCGTTCCAGCGAGAGCGCCAGGTGCGAGCCGCGCTTGGTGCCCGCGATCGCGTGGACCTCGTCGACGATGACGACCTCGACGCGACGGAGCGCCTCGCGGGCCGCGCTGGTGAGCATCAGATACAGCGACTCGGGCGTCGTGATCAGGATGTCCGGTGGGTGCCTGGCGATCTCACGCCGGTCCTCGGCGGGCGTGTCACCGGTCCTGCTCGCGACGCTGATCCGTGGAACGGCCTCGCCAAGCCGCTCGGCCGCCATCGCGATCCCGGTCAGCGGCGCCCGCAGGTTCCGCTCGACGTCGTAGGTCAGCGCCTTGAGTGGCGAGACGTACAGGACGCGGACACTCCCCGGTGTCTCGCGGGTCGGCGAGGGGCGTGGATCGGTGGCGAGCCTGTCGAGGCACCACAGGAATGCGGCGAGGGTCTTGCCGCTGCCCGTCGGGGCGTGGATCAGCGTGTGCTGACCCTGGGCGATCGCGGACCAGCCCTGTGCCTGGGCGTCGGTCGGAGCCTCGAAGCTCGATTCGAACCAATCGCGGACGGCGGGCGAGAAGGCCGCGAGGGCATCGCGCGGGGGTGCCGGAGACGGAGCGCGAGGAGGTCGGGCCACGGGGCGTCAGTATATCGCTCGCGAGACGATTTAGACCAGATGTTCTATACCTGCCATGATCATGGTCTTGAGTCGTTCGCCACAGAACGGATTCCCAACGAGCCCTTCGTGGACCAACGCAGAAACGACGTCCGGCTGCAGTCTGGGGCGAGGTCCACGAGGAGCTCGTTCGAAACCGGTTCCCTGCGGAACACCGCCTCCTCGCGGCTGCCGGCCGTCACGCCGCGCGGCCGCTACGCGGGCCCCTACGCCCGCGGTAGCCGCCGAAGCCGGAGCGCGAGACCCAGGCTGAGACAGCGACCCGGATCCGCGAGGTACGGCCCGATGATCTCCTCGATCCGGTCGAGCCGGTTCTTCATCGTGTTGTAGTGGACGAACAGCTCGCGGGCTGCCACGGCGGCATTGCGAGTGGCGAGGAAGGTCTCCAGCGTCTCCACGAGGCTCGTGCCGTGGGCATCGTCGTAGGCCTCGAGTGGGTCGAGCATCGAGCCGCAGAACGCGGCGACCTCGCTTTCCGGAAGGCGAGCCAGGATGCGATCGAGGCCGAGGTCGTCGAAGACCGCGACGGCACCGGTCCCCTGCCCCCAGCGTCCGACCTCGAGCGAGCGACGGGCCTCGCCGAAGGAGCGCTGGAGCTCGAGCGGGTCAGGACGAGGCGCACCGATCCCGACGCTCACGACCGCGCCGGGCAGACGCCGGGCCGCCTCGGCCTGGAGGGCGGCGCCCGCTGCACGAAGCTCGGCCGAGGGTGAGGACGGGTGCACCGAAGCCGCGCCGCGTCCCGGACGCCGGACGGCGGCCACCAGCGCACCGATCGCCCGGCTTCGCTCCCAGACGATGGCTCCCGGGCCGAGGCTCGCTCGTGCCGCGTCAGCGAGTCGATGCCGCGAGCGCTCCCTCCTCGGCCGTACCGACGAGATCGGCGAACGGAACGCCGGCCAGCGAGTCGATCTCGGCCAGCAGAACGGCCCGCGGCGTGGCGAGGTCCCAGTCGAACGCGGCGGCGCGCTCCATCAGCACGCTCCGGTCGTTGACGTGCCCGGTGATGAGCTCCTCGAGGCAGACCGTCTGGAAGCGATGGTCGGCCTCGGCCACGACGCGCGTCTGGACCTGGCGCAGGGCGGCGACCGTGGCGGCGTACTCGATCGCCTCGAGCTGGTCGGGCCCGAGCGTCGGGCCTGTCTCGCCGACGAGGATCGCGCCGTACCGTTCGCGACCCGACCTGGATCGCCTTGTTGAGCGCGCCGCCCGGCGTCGTCAGCCGGACGGCGCGTCGTCCGACGTGCGCCACTGCGCGACGCCCTGCGCGTCGAGGATCGTGACCGACCGGTCGATCAGCTCGGCCAGCGCCTCGGCGATCTGGCGGAGGCCGCCACCGGACAGGGCGATGGCCGTGAACCGGTCGTGGATCGCTGCCGTGCGCCGCAGTCGGGCCGCCTGGCTATCGAGGATGACCGTCAGGATCGACTGGATGATCTCGTTGAACGACGCCTCGGGCGGCAGCTCGATGAGCGGGAAGTCATGCCGGTCGGCCGCCTCGATCATCGTGGCCGGGATCGCCTTGATGTAGCGGGCCGGCTTGACGGCGATCCCCGCCAGGCCGCGGTCCGCCAGCCGCGGTACGAGCGCGTCGAGGGCGAGCCGATCGTCGCGCAGCGGGTAGGCGGTGGTCAGCAGGAGCTCGTCGGCCTTGACCCAGTCGACGATGTCCGGAACTTCCATGACGTTCACGGCCCGGACGACGCGACCGAGGCCGCCGCGGCCGCCGACGACGCGCGCCCGTGCGAGCGCAGGCAGGCGAAGCACCTCTGCCAGTTCGACGGCGTCGATCACGAGCTATGGATACTCGACAGCCGAAGCGCCGTGTCAATGTCGAGTTCGGACAGTGACAGCCACGGAAGCGGCTCTCTACGATGACCGGCGATGATCGCTGCGTCCGACCGGGTCCACGTCGCCACCCGCGCCAGCGACAGCCGTCCCCATCTCGACCGGACCGGCCGCGGTCGGCGGTCGACGGTCCACAGCTGCTTCCGATCGGCAGTGAACATCTCGACCCCCGATGGGTTGCTGACGATCGCGAGCGACGCCGTGGGTGGCCTGCCGAACGGGATCGTCGCCGACCTCGGGGCCCGACTTCCGGACGCTCGGGATCGCGCCCGGGCATGGGCGTCGACGGCGACTCGATGCAGCTGAGCATCCCGGAGGCTCGTTTCCGCCTCGACCTCTCGGCTGCGGTGCCCTGGTCGCCGCGACTCGTTCGATCGTCGAGCGGGGCGGATCACCTGGCCGCCCGATGGCGCCGTCGAAGCGCGCGAGGCGCGGATGATCGCGCTCCACAGCGGGACTCGCCGGTGGCCTGGCTGGATTGCTGCTCGAACCCGGCCTGATCGTGCGGCGCGTCGATGCTCGTTCGACGTGACCGAGCGCGCACGCCAGGCGCTGTCGGCGCTGTCGGAGGCGCTCGCCGATGATGATCGGTTGGCCGCCGCGGGCGCCGCGCACGAGCTGATCGGGCTCGGACCGGGCCTGACGCCCTCGGGCGACGACATGCTCGTCGGCCTCGAGGCCGCGCTGCACGCGCTGGGCGCACCGGGCCGTGGCTTCCTCGCGGCGGCGCGTCGCCGACGTCGACGTCCGCACCACCGCCGATCGCCGCGACGCTGCTTCGATACGCGGCCCGCGGCGAGTTCGCCGAACGGATCCATCGTCTCCTCGACGGCGCTGCTCGGGTCCCGACGACGACGACGCTCCGGGCCGCCATCGAGCGCGCCGTCGCCTGGGGCGCCACGTCCGGGACGGATTGCCTCGTCGGCGTGCTGTACGGCCTCGACCTCGCGGCCCGAGCCGGAGACGGACCTCGCCGCATGACCGCGGTCCACGCTCGCGTGTTCGCCAACAGCTACCGCGACTCGGTCGAGCTGATGCAGATCGCGGCCGAGCTCGAGGCGCTCGAGGGCATCGATCGCGCCGGTCTCGTCATGGCGACGCCGGCAAACCGCGAGGTGCTCGCCGCGGCCGGGCTCCTGTCCGACGCGGCCGCGGCCGCCGGGCCGAACGACCTCGTCGTCGCGGTGGCAGCCGCCGATGCCAGCGTTGCCGATGCCGGGCTCGATCTTGCCGCAGCGCGCCTGTCGGGCTCGGGCGCCTCGAGCTCGGGAGAGGCGACCCGGACGCGTGCTCAGGACGATCGCCGAGGCCGCCGCAGAGGTCGACGGAGCCGAATCTGGCGCTGATCTCGACACCCGGGACCTACGCCACGGCCGAGGCGCTCAAGGCGCTCAAGCATGGGATGAACGTCTTCCTGTTCAGCGACAACGTGCCGATCGAGGACGAGGTCGAGCTCAAGGCGATCGCCAGGCGCAAGGGACTCCTGGTGATGGGGCCCGATTGCGGGACGGCGATCCTCGACGGCGTCCCGCTGGGGTTCGCGAACGTCGTCCGACGCGGCACGATCGGCCTCATCGGCGCGTCCGGGACGGGGCTCCAGCAGGTCAGCTGCCTGATCGACCGGCTGGGGGCGGGGGTGTCCCAGGCGATCGGCGTCGGCGGCCGCGACCTCGACGAGCGAGTCGGCGGGGCGATGATGCTGGCCGGTCTCGAGCGGCTCGCCGCAGACCCGGGCACGAGCCGTGATCGTCCTGATCTCGAAGCCGCCCGCCGAATCGGTGACCGCGAAGGTCCTGGCTGCGGCCGGACGGCTCGACAAACCGGTCGTGGTCAACTTCCTCGGCGGCGACCCCGCGGCGATCCAGGCCGCAGGGGCGATCCCGGCCGCGACGTTCGAGACCGCAGCCCGGATCGCGGCCGACATCGCGCTCGGCGGTACGGCCGCGATCGCCCGAGCTCGGACAGCCGCGGCCGACCAGCGCGACGGTCACGGCGACGACGCGTTGCGGGCGGCGGTCGACGAAGCCGTGGCGGGTCTCGGAAGTGGCCAGTGGCGGATCCGCGGCCTGTTCAGCGGCGGATCGCTCGCCGGCGAAGCGAAGCTCATCCTCAAGGACGAGCTGGGCGCCGATCGGGCGCACGACCACGAGATCATCGACCTCGGCGACGACGAATACACCGTCGGCCGCCCCCACCCGATGATCGACCCCGACTGCGCAACGAGCATGTCGCCGCCGCCGGGGCCGATCCGGCGACGGCCGTCATCCTCCTCGACGTCGTCCTCGGGCACGGCTCGCATCCCGATCCAGCGGGCGCGCTCGTCCCCGCGATCGAGGCCGCGCGCGAGGCCGCCCGGCGTGACGGCCGCCGGATCTTCGTCGTCGCGTCGGTATGCGGGACCGCCGCCGATCCGCAGGGCCTCGTCGCCCAGGAGTCTCGCCTCGCGGCCGCCGACGTCATCGTCGCGGCCAGCAACGCTCGAGCGGCGTCGCGTGGCGGCCCGGATCGTGAAGGCCGCCGGCGTGCCGGCGGCAGAGCCGGCGTGACCGAGTCGGCCGCGTCCGTGCTCTTCCCGGACGGCGTCCGCGCGGTCAACGTCGGGCTCGAGATGTTCGCCGGGCCGCCGCAGACCGCCGGCGCGACCGTCCTCGCGCTTGACTGGCGGCCGCCGGCCGAAGGCGATCGCGCACTCGGCCTGCTCCTCGCGCGGCTCGAGGACGACCCGGACGATCCGATCGGGCGGCGCGTCGCCGCGGCGAATGCCACCGCGATCGCGCGGCTGCTCGGCTGCCCAACCCATGCTCGTCGACGTCCGCCCGGCGCGCGACGCCCTCGGCCTGCGGAACGGTCAGCTGCTCCACTCCGGGCCGCCGATCGCCTGGGAGCGGATGTGCGGGCCGGTCCAGGGCGCGGTGACCGGCGCGATCCTGTTCGAAGGCTGGGCCTCCACGCCCGACGAGGCCGCCAGCGCTCGCCGCGCTCCGGTGAGATCGATCTCTCGCCGTGCCACCACCACGGCGCCGTCGGTCCGATGGCCGGCGTCATCAGCCCGTCGATGCCGGTCGTCGTCGTCGAGAACGCGGCCGGCGGCACGGTCGCCCACGCGACGCTCAACGAGGGACTCGGCAAGGTCCTGCGGTTCGGCGCCTACGACGAGTCGGTGCTCAGCCGGCTTCGCTGGTTCGCCGAGACGCTCGGGCCGGCGCTCTCGGCCGCGCTGCGGGCCGGCGGTCCGATCGACCTGCGGAGCCTCACCGGCCAGGCGCTGCAGATGGGCGACGAGGGCCACAACCGGAACATCGCCGGCACGTCGCTGTTCACCCGCTCGATCGCGCCGGCGCTCGTGCGCTCGGCGAACCGGACGTCGCCGCCGCCGTCCTCGACTTCCTGCGCGGCAACGACCACTTCTTCCTCAACCTCTCGATGGCCGCCTGCAAGTCGGCGCTCGATGCTGCCCACGGCATCGAGGGCTCGACGGTCGTGACCGCGATGGCCCGCAACGGCGTCGACTTCGGGGTCCGCATGTCGGGCACCGGCGACACCTGGTTCACCGAACCCGTCGGCGTCCCCGACGGCCTCTACTTCCCGGGCTACGGCGCCGAGGACGCCAACCCGGACCTGGGCGACAGCGCGATCACCGAGACGTTCGGGATCGGCGGCTTCGCCATGGCCGCCGCGCCCGCGATCGTCCGCTTCGTCGGCGGCAGCGCGGCCGACGCCCTCGAGTTCACCCGGCTGATGGGCCGGATCACGCTCGCGCGCAACCCGTCGTACGCCCTGCCGCCGCTCGGGTTCATCGGGACGCCGACCGGCATCGACGCGCGGCGGGTCGTCGACTCCGGCATCGCCCCGGTGATCAACACCGGGATCGCCCACAAGCAGGCCGGCGTCGGTCAGATCGGTGCGGGCATCGCGCGCGCGCCGCTGGCCTGCTTCGGCGCGCGCGCTCGTCGGCCTGGCCGCGACGCTCGGGCTGCGCCGAGAAGCTGTCGAGGTGGAGCGCCTGATGGATGATCGGCGGGCCGTCGTCGCGATCGGCGGGCAACGCCCTCATCCTCGACGGCCAGCGCGGCACGATCGCCGAGCAGTACGACGAACGCCCGCGAGACCGCCCAGCCACATCGCCGACGCTGGTCGCCGCCGGCTGGGGCGTCGTCGTCACCCACGGCAACGGCCCGCAGGTCGGGCTTCATCCTCCTCCGCTCCGAGCTCGTCCCGGAGACGCGCCGGTCCCGAAGCTGAACCTCGAGATGTCCGTCGCCGACTCGCAGGGCGGGATCGGCCACATCCTGGGCCAGGCGCTGCTCAACGAGCTGGCGATCCGCGGCCTCCGCGACCGCGTCGTGTGCGTGCTGACCCATGTCGTCGTCGATCCGACGACCCCGCCTTCGCCCACCCGACGAAGCCGATCGGCCCGTTCTACACGAAGGAGGAGGCGGACGACCGGCGCCGCGCGCAACGGCTGGACGATGGTCGAGGACTCGGGTCGCGGGTATCGTCGCGTCGTCGCGTCGCCGCGTCCCGATCCGGATCGTCGAGAGCGCCCAGATCGCGACGCTCGTCGACGCCGGCTTCGTGGTCATCGCCGTCGGCGGCGGCGGGATCGCGGTCGTCGAGACCGCGCCCGGGCGAGTACCGGGGCGTCGAGGCCGTGATCGACAAGGACCGGGCCTCGGCGCTCCTCGCGGCGAGCCTCGGCGTCCCGCTGCTCGTCCTGTCGACCGGCGTCGAGCGGGTGGCGGTTCATTTCCGTCAGCCCGACGAGCAGTGGCTGGACCGGATCGGCGTCACCGACGCGCAGCGCTACCTGGACGATGGCGAGTTCCCGAAGGGCTCGATGGGGCCCAAGATCGAGGCGGCGATCAGCTTCCTCGAGCACGGCGGAGAGGAGGTCCTCATCACCACGCCGCCGGCGCTCGCGCGCGCCATCGCCGGAGAGACCGGGACGCAGGGTCGTCCGCGACGCCGAGCCCGCTCCGCGCTGCCAGCCTGAAGGAGGTACGGCCGATGCTGCTCCGTGAACGCCGAACCCTACGACTTCGAGTTCGATCCCGACGACCACGGCGCTCGTGATGATCGACTTCCAGCGCGACTTCGTGTACCCGGGCGGCTTCGGCGAGTCGCTCGGGCAACGACACCTCGTTCCTGCTGAAGGCCCTGCCCGCCGGCCGAGCGCGTGCTCGAGGCGTGCCGCGCCGCCGGGCATCTACGTCATCCACACCCGCGAGGGCCATCGCGCCGGACCTGTCCGACCTGCCCGCCGCGCCAAGTACGAGCGCGGCAACCCGAGCATCCACATCGGCGACGAGGGACCGATGGGCCGGCTCCTCGTCCGCGGCTCGTACGGCCACGACATCGTCGAGGAGGTCTACCCGATCGCAGGGCGAGCCGGTCGTCGACAAGCCGGGCAAGGGCGCCTTCTACGCCACCGACATGCAGGCGATCCTCCAGACGCGGGGCATCGAGAAGCTCGTCTTCTGCGGCGTCACGACCGAGGTGTGCGTCCAGACGAGCGTCCGCGAGGCGAACGACCGCGGCTACGACGCCTCGTCCTGTCCGACTGCGTCGGCTCGTACTTCCCGGAGTTCCAGAAGGTCGCCCTCGACATGATCAAGGCCCAGGGCGGGATCTTCGGCTGGGTCAGCGACTCGACGCGCTTCCTGGCCGCCCTCGACGCTCGGCCGGCGGCCGGAGGCGGCCATGGCGGCCGGAGCGTGATGCCTATCGAGCTGAATCCGTCCAGGTGGCTCGAGGGCTGAGCGGTAGAGGGATAGAGGGGGCACAAGGAGGATCACCGCGTGACCGCGAACACGGATGCGTTCAGGCCCAAGCTCTGGGTGGCCGGAGACCTGAACGCCTTCTTCGGACTCGGCACCAACGTCCTGCTCAACGTGCTCGTCCTGGCGGGCCTGGCGCTGGGCGTCGTCCAGATGCCGACCGACACCGTCTTCGGCCGGATCCTGCCGGCACTCGGCATCGCCCTGCCGCTCGGCAACCTGTTCTACGCCTACCTGGCCTACCGGCTGGCCAAGCAGGACCGGTCGCGACTGACGTCGCGGCGATGCCGTACGGGCCGAGCGTGCCGCACATGTTCATCGTGATCTTCGTCATCATCCTGCCGGTCTTCCTCAAGACGAACGACCCGATCCAGGCCTGGCAGGCCGGGCTCGCGTGGGCGCTTCATCATCGGTGTGATCGTGCTGATCGGCGCATTCGTCGGCCCGTACATCCGCAAGTTCACGCCGCGCGCCGCGATGCTCGGCACGCTGGCCGGCATCTCGATCACGTTCATCTCGATGCGGCCCGCGTTCCAGATGTGGGACCCGATCCCGTTCGATCGCGTTCGCCTCGTTCGCGCATCATCCTCATCAGCTGGACCGCCGAACGTCCGCCTGCCGTTCGGGATCCCGGGCGGTCTGGCGGCGATCGTCGTCGGCATCGGTCCTCGTACTGGATCGCACGTCGTCGATCGGCCAGACGCCGAACACGCTGGCCCCGGTCTCGGATGCGGTCGAACCAGATCGGGCTGCGCCTGCCGCTGCCCTCGCACCGACGTCTTCACCGGGCTCAGCAACATCGGTCCGCTGCTCGCGACGGCGATCCCGCTCGGCATCTACAACTTCACCGAGGGCATGAACAACGTCGAGAGCGCGTCGGCGGCCGGCGACAACTACAACCTCCGCCACATCCTGCTCGCCGACGGCATCGGCGCGGTGGTCGGCTCGATCCTCGGCAGCCCGTTCCCGCCCGCGGTGTACATCGGCCATCCGGGCTGGAAGGCGGTCGGCGGTCGGATCGGCTACTCGCTCGCGACCGGCGTCGTTCGTCGGGCTGATCTGCTTCCTGGGGCTCGCCGCGCTGCTGCTGGCCATCATCCCGCTCGCAGCGCTCGTGCCGATCCTGCTGTTCATCGGGCTCGTCATCGGCGCGCAGGCGTTCCACGGCGTCGCCCGCGCGGCACGCGCCGGCGGTCGTGCTCGCGCATCCTGCCGAACCTCGCGCTGTGGGCGCAGGGCCTGGTCGACAACACGCTCGCGGTCGGCCGGCACCGACGTGAACACGGTCGGCCTCGACAAGCTGGCCGGCGCCGGCGTCGCTCTACCAGGGCATGTCGATCTTCGCGGGCGGGCGCCGTGCTGGCGGGCCTGATGCTCGGCGCGATCGCGGTCTTCGTCATCGACCGGCAGTTCACCCGGGCGATCGCTGCTTCGCTCTGATCGCGGCGGCGCTCGTCGTTCGTCGGGCTGATCAACGGCAGCGACCAGGTCGGGCTCAACGCGTCACCGACCGGTGACCGTGCGGGTACCTGTTCATGACCGGGGTCGTTCGTCATCGCCGCGTGGAATGCCGGGCAGCTCAACGCGAAGGGGCTGCCAGGAGGTCGGCCGTCCCGCTCGAGGAGGCTGCCTGACCCTCGCATCGCCTGACGCTGTCGCGGATCGGCGGTCCGCGAGGGGGCCGCCGACCTCGTTTTCGGCGACCATGCACCGGGAGGCTCGACCATGAGCACCCTGCTCTTCGTCAACGGCACGCTCATGCGCGGCCTGAAGCTCAACGCGAACCTCGACGGCGCGACGTTCCTCGGCGAGTTCCGGACCGCGCCGCGCTACCGGCTCCACTCGATCGGGGACGTCCACCCCGGGATGTACGAGGTCGAGTCCGGCGGGATCTCCGTGCCGGGCGAGCTGTACGACCTGCCCGACGAGGTGTGGGCACGCGTCGAGGCCGGCGAGCCGCCGGGGCTGTACCGCGGCCCCGTCGAGCTCGAGGACGGCCGGGATCGTGCCGGGCATCCTGTTTCCGCGCGAGATGGCCGAGGGTATCCACCCCGACATCACGGCGTACGGCGGCTGGCGCGAGTACTGGACGGCGCGACAGGAAGCCGGCGCACCGACAACGCGCTGAGCAACGATGAATTTCCAGGAGGCAGGCCACACGACAGGCCCACGAGGGGCCGAATGGCCCGGAGGACCTTCCACATGGCCGTATCCTCGATGGGTCCGGATTCGGTTCAATCGCTTCAGGCAGAAAGAACCGCCACATCCGTGACGGACAGTGGAAGGGGAAGGCGTCCCATGACAAGCACACGCAACCTGGCCGGTATCGCAGGCGCGATCTCGGCCGTCCTGCTCTTCTGGATGGTGAACCCATGGTTCGCCGTGCCGGAGGGCACCATCAGCCAGCTCGTGACAGTCGGCTTCTGGATCAGCTCGATCGCCCTGCTCGTCCTCCTGTTCCAGGAGCGCAAGCAGCCGGGCGGCGAGACCATCGACGTCGAGGGTCCCGCGTTCACTCGCTTCCTGTTCAGCAACTCCCGAGCCGGCCTGCTCTGGCTCCCGGTCCGCTTGTTCCTCGGGTTCTCGTGGCTCGAGGCCGGCTTCCACAAGTTCACAGGTGAAGGCTGGATCAACAACGGCGGCGCGGCACTGGCCGGTTACTGGACCAAGGCAACGACGATCCCCGAGGGCGGAAAGGGACCCATCACGTACGAGTGGTATCAGTCCTTCATCCAGACGCTCCTCGACGGCGGGCACGCCCAGTGGTTCGCCTGGGTCATCACCTTCGGTGAAATGGCCGTCGGGATCGCGCTGATCATCGGACTCCTCACCGGCATCGCGGCCTTCTTCGGGGCCACCATGAACATGTCCTTCCTGCTCGCGGGCTCCGCGTCCACGAACCCGGTCATGTTCGCCCTGGCCATCGGGCTGATCCTCGCCTGGAAGGTCGCCGGCTACTACGGCGTCGACCGATACCTCCTCCCGATGCTCGGCACCCCGTGGGAGCCGCGGGTCCTCGGAACACGAGACGTGAAGCCCACCGGTCAGCCGGGTCCGATGACCGCCTGAACCAAACCACCGCCCATATCGGCAAGCCCCGGGTTTCCCTCAGGACCCGGGGCTTTGTCATGCCCGGCGATCCCGCGGCGGGCCTGCTTTAGCGGTCGCCGCCGAGGACGCGCGTCGCCTCATCGGCCGCTGTTCGTTCGTCCTCGGTCATGAGTTGCCGCCGGTCGGCGCTCGAGTGGTAGGCAAAGCCATCGAGACGGAGGCGGAGGGCCTCGAAGCGGGCGAGCTGGCGCCGCGCCACCGCCTCGAACGCTTTGTCGTCTCGGGCGGCCGTCCACAGCTCGAGGAAGTCATCGAGGCAGAAGGCGGCGGCCGCCAGCGCCTCGGTCCAGCCCGGATCGTGCGCCCTCGCCGTCATACGCGCGAGCGCCGTCTCGACCGCTGACACTCCCTGGGTGCAAGCGATGCACGGCGGCCGCTTGCGCGCCTGGGCCAGGCGGTCGCGTTGCTTCCTGCCTCGTTCGCCGGGATTGTCGCGGAGCGCGGCGAGTCGGCGGTCGATGACGGCGGCCAGCAGCATCGACGAACCGAGGATGCCGCCTGTCTCCCGGCGGTCGGTGGGGACGAGCTCGGCGACGTGACGGCGGCAGAAGCCCTGTCGACGCTCGAGGTCGGCCCGGAAGCCGAGGTCGAGCACACGCTCGTTGATGATCGAATCCATGACCGACTTTTCGGAACGGGCACGAATCGCACAGAGCGGACAGCCGGACCCACGCATCGCTTCGAGCAGGCGGACGTCGACGATGTCGGTTGCGAGCGGTTCAGTCATCGCTATGCCCCGGCGCTGCGCTCGGCGCGTATGGCGCCCGGATCGGCCGATCGGAGCGTCGCGTCGAAGGCGTCAGGTGCCGGAAGCCAGCACCGCTCCAGCAGGCGGCGGGCGACCGCGCTCCGGACGCCACGATCGAGTGGGTCGGCGGGGTCTCGTTCGGCGACCGTGACCTCGGCCGCGAAGGAGGCGGCCGGGGTTGCCGCGACGTGCGAGGCGAGGAGGTTTCGGGCGAGGCCGCGGCGGCGCCACGCGGGAGCGACACCAAGGGCGAGGAGGTCGAAGCGATCCGGTGAGGCGGCGGTGGTGGCCGAAGCCGCGATCCCGAGGACCGTCGTCCCCGAAACCGCCGCGGTGACGGCCAGTCCGTCTTGGAGGCCGGCGGCCACGAGATCGTGCCCGTCACCTGGGTCGAAGGGCGGGATGACGCCAGGCGACAGCGCCAGTCGGGCCCACGTCGTCGCGTCGACGGTCTCGATGACCGTGGGGTCGCCCGTTTCGGGTGCCGCGGCCCCGGGTGTCAACCCGGCCGCGGTGGGGCGATCCAGGGGCTTCCACCAGCCACGATCGATCGCCTCGCGCACGAGCCGGGGAACCGCGAGTCGACGGACGAGAGAGGCTGTCCTGCGCGAGACGGCCTCGGCTTCGTCCTGGCCCCAGTCGAGTGGCTCGCCGGCGTTCGGCGGATCGGTGAAGGTCTCGGGCAGCGGCGTCTGGCCGTATCGCGCCGCTTCGTCCGCCCAGGCGTCGCGCCACGCGGCCGGCGTCGCAGCCGGGACCTCGCGATGCGCACCGGCGAGCCAGACGAGGCTCCAGGACCGAGGAACGACTCGGTAGGCGTCGTATCCACCGCCGCCGGTCGCCAGCCAGCGACCGCCGGCCCATCGATGCGCGACGGCGTCGACCAGTCGGGCCGCCTCGCCCATGGCCGTCGTCGTCACCCGCAGGTGCGCGAGCGGGTCCCAGGCGTGCGAGTCGGCGCCGTGCTGCGAGACGACGATGTCGGGCCCGAACGCGGCGGCCACCTCGGGGAGCAACGTGCGAACCGCGTCGAGCCACGGGCCTTCGCCGGTCCCCGGTTCGAGCGGCACGTTGATCGCCGTCCCGGCGGCTGTCCCCTCGCCAAGCTCCCCCACCCCGCCCGTGCCCGGAAAGAGATACCGGCCGGTCTCGTGGAACGACAGCGTCAGGACGCCTGGGTCGTCCCAGTGGATCGCCTGGACGCCGTCGCCGTGATGGACGTCGAGGTCGACGTAGAGGACTCGCAGCCCGTCGCGTCGTGCGCGGGCGATGGCGAGCGCCGGGTCGTCGTAGATGCAGAAACCCGACGCCCGGTCGGCCATCGCGTGATGGAGCCCACCGCCGGGATGGAAGGCGTGCTCCACCTCACCCCGCAGGATGGCCTCCATCGCCCGGAGCGAGCCGCCGGCGACCATCGCCCCCGCCTCGTGCATCCCCTCGAAGGGCGGGTCGTCACCACCCTGGCCGATCCCGGCAGCCGGAGCCGCCGTACGGATCCTTCGAGAACCGCCGAACGACTTCGATGTAGCGTCGGGTGTGGCACCAGAGCAGTTCCTCGTCGCTGGCCGGCTCGGGCGCGAGGCCCGGCTCTGCTCCGACGGCCCTCAGCAGGTCGATGCCGGGCCCGAACCGGCGCGGCGTCAGTGGATGGGCAGGACCGAAGTCATACGAGGTGGACCGCGGTCCATACACGAGCAGCATCAGATGGCACGATACCGGCCATGGAACGGGTCTACACCACGCCGTTGCTCGACAAGCTCGGGATCCGTCCGGGGATGCGCGTGGCGCTGATCGATATCGAGGACGACTCGATCCGGTCGCTGCTCGCAGACCGGACATCTGACGTGACCGAAGGCTGGCCGCTGCCCGACACCGACGTCGTGCTCCTCGGCGCCGACTCCACCGACGCCCTCGCGCCACTCGAGGAGCTGGCGACGCGCATCCGGCCGAACGGCGCGATCTGGGTCGTCTCACGCAAGGGCAAGGCGGCGACGCTTCGAGACGTCGAAGTCATCGAGGCGGCGAAGTCGGCCGGTCTCGTCGACAACAAGGTCGCGTCCTTCTCGGCGACGCACACGGCGCTGCGCCTCGTGATCCCGGTGGCGCGGCGGCCTCGGTGACCGGCCCGTCGCGCGATCTCTCGGAGGTCGTCGGCGGCGAGGTGGCCAGCGTCGCGCCGCTCCGATGGGGGTTCGCCCACCACACCGAGCTCGTCACCCTTGCCGACGGACGGCGGGTGGTCGTCAAGCGCTTCGAAGGTGGCGATGGCGGCGCCGAGGTCCGCCGAGCCGTGGCGCTCGCCGATCGGCTGCCGACAGCGGGGATCCCGACGCCGGCCATCCTCTCGGCCGATCCCGACGGCGACCCGCCGATCATGGTGCTCTCGCACATCGAGGGCACGAACGGCGCCGAATGGCTCGACGCCGACGCCCGCGCACGCCACCTGGCCGAGACGATGGGCGCCCTGGCGATCCGGTTCCGCCACGTGCGCGTCGAACCCGGCGACGCGGACGACGCGTCGCGGGGACCGTGGTCAGACGGGGCGAGACTGGCCGACGCAGCGACCGGGTGGCTCGAGCGGCTCCGGCCGCGCCTGGACGCTGAGACGGGCGGCACGCGCGCGGCGAAACCGCCGAAGCGCATCTCGCGCGTCATCGACACCCTCGCCGACATCTACAACGGCGTCGAGCCGTGTCTCGCCCACGGCGACTTCGTGCCCGTCAACGTCCTGCTCGGCCCCGACGGCACTCTCGCCGGCGTGCTGGACCTCGGTGCCTGGCGGATCGCCCACCCGTGGCTCGACGTCGCGTGGTGGGGCTGGGTCGTGCGGACGTTCCACCCGGAAGCGTGGACGGCGGCGTGGCCGTCGATGCTCGCATCCGCCGGCGTACCGTCCGGCGACGCGTCCGCGAGGACCCTGCACGCGCTCGAGGTCGTCCGCTGCCTCGAGTGGGCGGCGACGGGCGACGATCCGATGGCTCCACGGGTGCTCGCAGCGACCGTCTCGCGCGATATCGAAGCGTGACCGCGGCTGTACCATCCACCCCATGGGTCCCGACATCCTCATCATCCTGCTCGTCATCCTCGTGCTCGTCGTGATCTGGCGAGGTCCGAAGACGCTTCCCAAGATCGGCGAAGCGCTTGGGCGCGGCGTCAAGGAAGCGAAGACCGAGGCGAAGATCGCCCAGGCCGAGATCCAGGCGCGGGCCACCGGCGAGTCGACCTCCGACGGCGAAGCAGGCCCGGATCGCCCTGCCTGACCGCACGTTCGGACCCGCTCGTCGCGGAACGGGCGGCGACGTCCCGAGGCGCCGCGCGATGACACCTGACGACGACCTTCTCGCCCTCACCCATCGACCCGGTCCGGGTCGTCACCTCACCACGATGTCGGTGAACGGCCGCTCAGTCACGACGCTGGCCGACCTGCCGCCGGCGCGCGATCGACTGCTGTTCGTGGGCCTGAACCCGTCGCCTGTCAGCGTCGCGGCCGGGCACTACCACCAGGGCCGGTTGGGACGCATGTTCTGGCGGCGGCTGATGGAAGCGGGCGTGCTTCCACCAGCCACCGAGGTCGAAACCGCCGACGACGCACTGATGGCCGCCGGCCATGGCATCACCGACCTCTTGAAGCTCCCCACCGCGCGAGATGTCGCCACTGATGCCGCCCTGACCGCGGGGGTTGGCCCGCTTTGGCAGAAGATCGCGATCTGGCGGCCCGCGGCCATCGTGTTCATCTACAAGCGCGTCGCGACGATCTCGGCCGGGCGCCCGCTCGACGAGCGCTGGGGACGGCTCGCCGACGTCGCGCTCGCCGGGCGCCCGTGCGTTCTGATGCCCGGGCCGTACGCACCGGCCGAGCAGGTGGCCGAGGGCCTTAACTTCCTTCGGAATCTCGTCACCGCCCTGCCGACGGACCGACCGTAGCTACAGCACCCCGTCCCCTCGAGGATGGCCGGACAGCCACGCGGTCCGCGGCACGAGCTTCTCGAGGCGCTCGAGGGACGCCGGCCCAGCGCGGATCGGGCTCGGCAGGGAGCATCCGGGCTCCTCGAACGCCATCGAGATCGCCGGCGACGACGCACGTCCCATCGCCGACGATGAAGGCGAGATGCTCGGGTCGCGGCCCGGGTGTGTGGACCACTCGAAGACGGACATCGCCAAAGGGAACGACCTCGTCGTCGGCGAGCTCGCGGACCGGGTACGGGAGCGGCCGGCCGGCTCCCGGTCCGGCGACGACGGGGATCGCGAGTCGCCAGGCGATCGGCCTCGGCACCGGCGGCGTGGTCCGGGTCGACATGCGTGAGAGCGACAGCCTCGATGGTTCCGCCTGCCGCCGCCGCGAGCTCGATCGCCCGCTCGAGCGCTGGGCCGGTGGGGTCGCCGGGATCGATCAGCACGAACCTGCGGTGTCCGACGAGGTAGGAGCAGACCGGCTGACCCGCGACACCGCCCCCGGCCGGCATGACGATGCGTGTCACGTCCCCGGACAGCGGCTCGACCTCGACGTCCGCCAGCGACCTGGGCGCCAGGCGCTCGGCGATCTCCTCGATCGAGGTCGCGTGCTCGAGCTGCTGGAGGGTCGTGCTGGTCGGCAGCCACATCGCGAGGCGGCCGTCGGCCATGGCGTCGAGCGCGTCGGTCGGTCGAAGCCACGTGTGCGCGGCGACCTCACCTCCCTCGAACGTGGGCTCGATGCCGTCCGGGAGCGACGCGACGAAGAACCGGGCATCGAACCGCCGCGGGAAGCCGACCGGCGTCACCCAGCGCGACAGCGGCACGAGCAGGTCCGTCCGCAATCGCAGATCGAGCGCCCCGGCGATCTCAGCGAAGGCGGCCTCGCCCTTGACGAGCGCCGATCGAGCCTCACGGACGCGCTCGGCGGGCGCGGGCGTGTCGGCGAGCAGCACTCCCGCCTCCTCGAACAGCTCCCGGATGGCCGCGACGTGGGCAGCGAGGGCCGGTCCCGCGTCGAGATCCCCGCCGAGCGCCGCGGCCGCCGCATCGGCGCGCACGAACGGACCGAGGCGCAAGTGTCGGGTCGTGGTCCGCGTCGTCGACTCGCCCGCCCGGGAATACGTGCACGTCCGCCGCGAACGCCATCGTCGGGGGCCGGTGGGTGAGGAGCGTCTCCAGCCCCGTCGGTCCCGGCCGAAGGAGCACGACCGTCGCCGCCGGCAAGGCGTCGACCGTACCCACGGGCCGCGGCCGAGGTGACCCAGCCAGTCGAGGTACCGGCCCCGATCCGCCCGTCACTCCTCGGGCTCGAACCGGATCGCGTACGACCACAGCCATTCACCGGGCTCGAACTCCCAGTCGCGATCGTGGTCGCGGGTGAACCCGAGCGACTCGTACAGGTGATGCGCGGTGGTCATGAATGGTCGGGTGTAGATCGCCATCCCGAGCCGGCCACCCGCCCGAGCCCGCGCGATACAGGCCTCCGCCAGCGCGCGGCCGATCCCGCGCCCGCCCGCGACCGGGTCGACGGCGAGCATCCGGAAGCCGGCCTCGTCCGCCCGCTCGGCTTCCGCGTATGGCCCTGGACCGGGCACGTACGTGACTCCGCCGAGCACCCTTCCGTCCTCATCGACTGCGACGAGCACTGGGACGCGTCGCGCTCGGCGGGCTACGTCGCGCAACTCGCGGCGATAGCCGACGTCGTGCTCGCCGGGCAGGGCGGCATATGCCCGGACAGTGAGCTCGCCCAATGCTTCGTAGTCTTCAGGCCGCACTTCCCGGATCGTGAACGGCGCCGTCACCGATTCAGGCATCGACCGCGGCGTCGAGCTGCTCGCGCAGCGCCTCGGGGTCCGTGACCGGGAGACGGCACACAAAGCCCCGGCAGACGTAGGCCGTGGGTCGCCCGTCGAGAGCGACGCGGTCGGCGAGCAGTGGCACGACGCTCGCGGCCGGATCCGGCGCCACAGCGACCACCTGATTCGGGCGGAAGCCGCGCCGGACCTCGTCGAGCAGGGCAGCCGTCGAGGGCTCGTCGGGCGCCCCGACGATCGCGATCTCGACCGCCGGCGCCAGGGCGAGGTCCATCGCCGAAAGCCATTGGGCGAAGCCGGTCGGGTACCGCGCGACGAACGGGACCACCGTCCGGATCGCTCGCTCCGCCGCATCTCGGTACCGACCCTCGCCCGTCCAGGCGGCCAGCCGAAGCAGGACCCGTGCGGCCATCGCGTTTCCCGACGGGACCGCGTTGTCCTGCACATCCTTGGGCCGCGTCACCAGCCGCTCGTGGTCGTCCGCGGTGTCGAAGAACCCGCCCGCCGGATCGGCGAAACGCGCGAGCACCCGATCGATCAGGCCCTGCGCGACCTTGAACCAGCGCTCATCGAACGTCGCCTCGTAGAGCGCGAGGAGCCCGTCGGCCAGGTGGGCGTAGTCCTCGAGCACGCCCTGGCCGACGGCCCGGCCGTCCTTCCACGACCGACGAAGCGCGCCGTCGGCCGACAGCAGCCCGTCGACGACGGTCTGCGCGGCGGTCTCGGCGGCGGCTCGGTACCGCTCCGCGAGGACCCGGCTCGTGGACCGCCTCGAAGGCGACCGCCGCATCGGCAAAGGCCGCGATCGCAAGCCCGTTCCAGGCCGCGAGCACCTTGTCGTCGCGTGCCGGCTGTGGCCGCTCCGCGCGTCGGGCGAGGAGCCGCTCCCGGGCCTCCGCGAGTCGCCGTTCGACGTCCTCCACCGGAAGCCCGAACCGCTCGGCCAGCGCCTCGTCGTCCTCGACCCGCGACAGGATCGTGACGCCTTCCCAGTTCCCGGCCTCGGTCACGCCGTATGCCGCGCGCGAACAGCGGCGCGTCGTCACCGAGCACCTCGGCGATCTCGGCCGCTCGCCAGGTGAACGTCAGCCCTTCGATGCCTTCGGTGTCGGCATCCTGGCTTGCGGCGAACGCACCGTCGGAGGTGCGCAGCTCGCGGAGCATGTAGTCGAGCGTCCCGGTCGCGACCGCGCGATACCGCGCGTCACCGGTGAGTGCCCACGCGTGCGTGTACGCGCGCGCGAGCTGCGCATTGTCGTAGAGCATCTGCTCGAAGTGCGGGACGAGCCACTCGGCGTCGGTCGAGTAGCGGTGGAAGCCACCGCCCAGCTGGTCATGGAGACCGCCGTCGGCCATCGCGTCGAGCGAGCGACGAGCGACCGCGAGCGGCCGGGCGTCGCCGGTCGCGACGTGGCGGCGCAGGAGGAACTCGATCGTCATCGGCTGCGGGAACTTCGGAGCGCCGCCCCAGCCGCCATTGGCGGCATCGAACCCGGCTTCGATGGCCGCCGCGCGCCGCCTCGAGCAATGACGGCGTCGGATCCGCCGAGCCGGCGTGCGATCCGGTTGGCCTGGACGAGGCTCGCCACCAACCGGCCTCCGGCGGCGTCCACCGCGGCGCGGTCCTCGCGCCAGGCACGGGCGACGCCCTCGAGGACCTGGCGGAACGACGGCATGCCGTGGCGGGGCTCGTCCGGGAAGTACGTGCCGCCGTAGAACGGGCGCCCGTCCGGGCGTCAGGAAGACCGACATCGGCCAGCCTCCCGCCGCCGGTCATCGCCTGGACGGCGGCCATGTAGACCTGGTCGAGGTCGGGCCGTTCCTCGCGATCGACCTTCACCGACACGAAATGGTCGTTCAGGTACCGGGCGGTCGCCTCGTGCTCGAACGACTCCCGCTCCATGACGTGGCACCAGTGGCAGGCGGCGTAGCCGATCGACAGGAAGATCGGCCGATCCAGTAACTTCGCGCGCGCAAGCGCGTCTGGACCCCAGGGAAACCAGTCCACGGGGTTGTGCGCATGCTGGAGGAGATACGGGCTGGTCTCGCCGGCGAGCCGGTTCGGCATGGCCGCGATGGTACCCGGCGGTACCCGGCGACAGCGGTCAGTGGTGCGGTCGTGCACCACCAGGAACGTGAAAATGTTGGGTTAAGACGTGACAGGTATAGTCCATGTGACGCCGGTCCGCTACATTACTTTTCCCACAGGGAGTGTTCCGTCGCGTGAAACGATTCGCTGCGCCTGCCATAGCTGCGTTTCTCGCTCTCGGGCTGGTCGTGCCAGCGGGATTCCTCGCGCCCTCGATGGTCTATGGCGCAGTCCCGAAGGTCGTCATCGTCGTCGGGCCTGCCGGAGCCGCGACAGACCGGTATCGGGCTGAAGCCAGGTCGGCGGCGGCCGTAGCCCGCAAATACACCCCCGACGTCGTCGAGCTCTATTCGCCTGATGCCACCTGGCCCGTCGTGAGCAAGGCCCTCAACAAGGCGTCGCTCGTCATCTACATGGGCCACGGCAACGGCTGGCCGAGCCGATACCGCGATCAGCTCTATCCGATCACCCAGAACGGGTTGGGACTGAACCCCGTCGCGGGCGGCGGCGATTCGAGCCACCAGTACTTCGGCGAGACGTCGATCGGCCGCGAGGTCAAGCTCGCGAAGAACGCGGTCGTCCTCCTCAACCACCTGTGCTACGCCAGCGGCAACTCCGAGCCCGGGCTCCCGGAAGGAACCCTCGACATGGCGAAGCAGCGCGTCGACAACTACGCGGCCGGGTTTATCCGGGCAGGCGCTTCGGCGGTGATCGCCGAGGCATGGGCGAGTCCCAATTACATGGTCAAAGCGGTCCTGGGCGGCGACGACTCGGTCGAGGCCGCCTGGCGTAACGCTCCCAGTGCGCTCGGCAATCACCTCGCGTTCAAGAGCGCGCGGAGCTCCGGCTTCACCGCGCAGATGCAGACCGAGACGGCAACGTCCGGGTTCGGTCGTTCCATCGTGCTCAAGTCGGGACTCGCCCGGAAGCACGTGATCGCCGATGCCGCGGGCTCGCCAGCGGGTCCCGAGCCGGTCGTCCCGACGATCCCGACGCTCAAGGAAACGGGTCTCACCCTCGGCGGCGCCGACATCTCGGGCCTTCCGACGGCTGGGAAGGCCGGCATGCTCCTGGTCCCCTACAAGCTGAAGGACGGCAAGAAGCCACCGACCGGCGTGCAGGCGAGCGTCCGCTGGGACCTCATCGAGGCGGCCGCTCCTGGGGCGCCGGCCGCGCCCGAACGAACCGAACCGGCTGCGACGACGGATCCCGCGGTCACTGATGCGACCGCGACCGTTCCGGCCGCGCCAGATCCGGCAGCCGAGCGCTGAGACTACGAGCGAGACCCCGGCGGCTCCGGTCGAGGGAGCGGCCGGCGCTGCCGATCACGCGGCCGCGGTCGACACCGCCCAGGCGGCCACGACGCCCGGCGAGGATGCCGCGGCGACGGACGTGGCGCCTGCCGCCTCCGCGACGGACACGAAGCCGGCCGCGGATACGAACGCGACGGCGAAGAAGACGACGACCGCGAAGTCGAAGCCGACGACCAAGAAGCAGACCGCCGCCGCGAAGAAGGCGGCGGCACGCGGCCGCGAAGAAGGCCTCACCTGCGGCCGACGCCGCGACGGACGCTGCGGCGAACTCCGCGACAAAGCCCGACGCGAAGCCGTCGGCGGAACCGACGTTCGATGAGCCACCCGCCGGCGTGGACCTCGTCCAGCCCGAAAGCATCGGCGACGTCGTCAAGCTGGTCCCGGCCAAGTTCGGTCGGAAGAACATGGCGATCCCAGTCACGCCGCCGGCCGCTCCCGGCCAATACCGCTTGACGATCACGCTGCACGATTCGGACGGCGTCGCCTTCGACGCGCCGACGCAGGCGATGGTCCCCGGACTGATGATCCGGGTCACCGGCGAGTTCGACGGCGCGGTCCTCGCAGATCCGACGGCGAGTCTGACCGCCGGTGCGTCGGTCGACCTGCCGGTGCGAGTCGCCAATCTCGGCACGATCGCCTGGGGACAGCCCGGCGTGCCTAGCCTCGATCCCGACGCCGCCGACGATGCCGTAGTCGACAGCCAGGCGCAGGTCATCGCCCGCTGGATCCCGTTGTCTGGCGCCGCTGCCCTCCCGTCAGACGCGGCCAGTGTCGAAGGACGCGCCGACCTTCCGATCGGGCTCAAGGCAGGAGCCACGGTCGCCGCCTCGATCAACCTGACCGTGCCGGCGGCCCCGGGCCAATACCTGCTCCTCCTCGACGTCGTCACGCCGGAGCGCGGTTCACTCGCCGCCTCGGGCTGGGAGCCGGCCCTGATCCGGGTCACGGTCACCGCCGCTCCGTAAGCCCTACCATGGGACCTCCCCATCGGAGGTAGCCCGTGTCCGCGTCTTCGTCTCGCCCGTTTCGCCTCGGCCTGCTCGTGTGGAACCAGTACACCGACTGGCCGTCGTTCCGCGACATCGGCGTCCGCGCCGACCGGCTGGGCTACGACCAGCTGTGGACATGGGACCACCTCTACCCCATCGTCGGCTCACCGGACGGGCCGATGCTCGAGGCGTATGCGCTCCTCGCGGGCTGGGCTGGTGTCACGGAGCGCGCGACGCTCGGGCTGATGGTCGGTGCCAACACGTTCCGGAACCCCGGGCTCGTCGTCAAGCAGATCACCACGCTGGATCACCTCTCGGGCGGTCGTGCGGTGCTCGGCATCGGCGGCGCCTGGTTCGAGACGGAGCACACCGCCTTCGGCATCGACTTCGGGACCAGCGTCGGCGACCGGTTGAACCGGCTTGACGAGGCGGTCGACCTGATGCACGGGATGCTTCGCGAGGGTCAGGCGACGGCACGCGGGACCTACTACCACGCCGATGGCGTTCGCAACGACCCGCCACCCGTCCAGGCCCATCTCCCGATCGCGATCGGCGGTGGTGGCGAGCAGAAGACGTTGCGGACCGTCGCCCGATACGCCGACATCTGGAACGGGGCGAACGTGGATCCCGAGGCCGCCGCCCACAAGGTCGACGTCCTGCGCGGCCACTGCGATGCGATCGGCCGCGACTTCGCCGAGATCGAGCTCAGCGTGAGCCTCGGGCCGGTCCTGATCCGCGACGACGACGCCGAAGCCGAGCGCGTCATCGCCGGCATCCACGACCGCAACACGGGGATGACCCGGCCGGTCCTGCACGGATCGCCCGAGTTCCTCGCCGAGCGCATCCGCGCCTACCAGGCGTGCGGCTTCACCAACGTCATCTACCACCTCGCGCCGCCGTACGACGAGGAGACGGTCGACCGGTTCGCGAACGAGGTGCGGCCGCTCGTCGCATAGCGAGACACGGGCGCTCGCGCGCCGAGGGCAGATACCGGACCGCCGTGTCTCCCGACGCTGAGGCTACGTATCCGGGGCAGCTACACGGCGCGCTACGAGTCGGGACCGGCTTGCCGCGCGTCGGCCCGTAGCTGCGCCAAGTAGGCGGACGCGCGCTTGTACGACGGCCACGTCACGTCGTGCTCATAGGGCGGCGAAGGTTCCGAAAGGCGGTGTCGTGCATCGAAGTCGATCGCGCGCCGTCCGGCCGCCACCTGGAGAGCGCGATCCAACGTCGCCAAGTCGCCGCCATGGACATCGGCCAAGGCGAGATACGACGCATCGTAGGAGGTAAGTCCGAACCGCTCGACGTAGTCGATGGTCAACAGCAGCAACGGCCTGTCTGGATCCACGGTGATCGGTTCGAGCTCATCGAGCTCGTGGACTGCCCGAAGGAGATCGAGGCCGCGGTATCGATGCCGTCGGCTCAGGGAGTTCACGACCTCGAACCAGAAGTTCGCGGGCACGATGAGCTCCCGCCCGCTCTCCGCCCACTGCCTGGCGGCGGCTCGGATCGTCGGTTCGATCGGCTCGCGACGCACAAGCGCGATCCCGACCGAAGCGTCGACGATGACCGGTGGAAGGCCGCTCACAACTCCGACCCCGGCTTGGGATCGTCCCGATCACGATCCATTCGAACCGCGGTCGCCGCATCTGGATCCCCCGGTTGTCGCGGGTACTTGATCGCCATTTCCGCAGCGAAGGCCTCGAGTCGATCGAGCGCCGCCAGGCGTCGCTTTCTCCGCTCCTCGTCGATCGCTCCGATGCGCTGACCCTCCTCGACCGAGACGAGGTACGCCAGCGGCCGGTGGTCGCGCTCGATCAGGATCCGCTCACCCGCCGAAGCGGCGTCGAGGATCTCGCCGAGTCGCTTCCGCATGTCCATCGCCGTCACGGTTCTCATAGTCCGTCATGATAGTCGGTCATGATGGCTCGTCAAGGGCTATTCTTGCGCCGATGATCGAGTCCAACGCCGTCCCGGGCTTCCTGCCGAGCACCCACGGGCTCCGGTTCTCGAACCGATTCCCGCCAGGACCGACGGTTCGGTTCGGCTCGCTCGATCCACGCTGGATCGGGATCGGCGACGCGTCGGCCGGTCTGTGCGGCGGAATGGCGTGGTTCGTCCGCGAACGATTCGAGGCCGGGCTGCCCGTGCCGACCGCGACCGAGCCACCGGCGAACGGCTCACCGTTGTTTCGGGCGCTCGTCCGCCGCCAGATCCTCTCGCTCGACTGGCTCCGCACGCCGCTCCGCTTCTGGTGGATGGGCGCGATCGGCCCCGAGCGCGCCGCCCGCCGCACCCGCGAGATCGAATGGCCCCGCATCCGCGCCGACATCGACGCCGGCCGCCTCGCCATGGTCGGCCTGGTCCGCCACCGCGGCCTGAGCCCGTGGCGCCTCATGGAGAGCCACCAGGTCCTCGCGTACGCCTACGAGCTCGCGGGCGACGCCGTCACGCTCCGGATCTACGACCCGAACTGGCCCGGGCGCGACGATTGTCTTGTCACGGTCAATCTGGCGTCGCCGTTCGAGTCCACGTTTGATGCGGTGGATCGCATCTTGGCGCTCCCGCATCCGTCTATCCTGGCCGCCAATGTCGGAAGAGTTGACGCCTGGACTACATGAAGAGCTCGTCACGGATGAGCTTCTCGAGCGGATCGAGCGCGCGCGCGATCAAGGCTGGTCGATCGAGTGGAAGAGTCGTCGACGACCGGGCCATCGCCGAGATCGTTGCGCGGCACGTTCACGACCAGGTACTTGCGTCAATCTCCGAGATTCCAGCATCCGCCGCTGGGCGGCGCGACCATGCAGATCGAGCTTGCCAATCGCCTGCTGCATGTTCTCGCAGAAGAAGGGCTGGAACCGTCGTCGATCGACCCTGAGGCACGCTTGCTGCTCGAGGTCCGGCGCCCGACGTCAGGACTAGGCACGTGGTCGCCGACTCGACGACCCGATATTCCGCTCCGAGACAGCGTTCTGCTAGTCAACGGCCACAATGACCTGCAGATTGGTTCTCAGGTAGCCCTCGAGATCCAGAGCGCCGACCGCATAGACCTGCTGTGCGCGTTCGTCCGCTTCGCCGGAGTTCGGCTCATTCGGCGCGAGCTGCAGGAGTTCCTCCTCCGCGGTGGCCAGATGCGTGTCATCGCCAGCGTCTACACCGGGTCGACGGAGCGTCGAGCGCTTGACGAGCTCGTCGGACTTGGGGCGAAGGTCAAGATTTCGTACGAAACCGCTCAGACGCGCCTCCACGCGAAAGCATGGTTGTTCGAGCGCGACACTGGCTTTGCGACTGCGTACGTTGGGTCATCGAATTTGACTCACTCCGCCCTCGTAGACGGCTTGGAATGGAACGTGCGCGCCGCGCAGATCGATAACTCCGCGATCGTCCAGCGAATTTCGGCAACGTTGAGCAGTACTGGAACGAGCCTGAGTTTCTGTCCTACGACCCGAGGGTCGACGGCGTCCCGCCTCCAGCAGGCGCTAGATGAGCAGAAGGGGGCCCATGGCTTCGGCGACCCGATCCCCCAGTCAGACATCGACGTCGGCCCGAAGCCATTTCAGATCGAAATGCTCGAGGCACTCGCGGCGGAGCGCCAGCGCGGGCACTTCCGAAACCTCGTTGTGTCTCCACAGGCACCGGAAAGACGTGGGTTTCCGCATTCGACTACAAGCGGTTACGCGAGCAACGGCTGGGACCGCCTGCTCTTCGTTGCCCACCGAGACGAAATCCTTCGCCAGAGCCAGGAGGTATTCAGACTCGTCCTGAAGGACCGCTCGTTTGGCGAGCGCCACGTCGGTGCTGAACGCCCGATCATCGGTACACACGTCTTTGCTTCGATTCAGTCCCTCCATCGGGACATTGCCGGCCATGGACCCGGAGGCATGGGACGTCGTCATCGTTGATGAGTTCCACCATTCCGAAGCGCCGACGTATCGCCGGCTGCTCGAGCACCTCAGGCCAAAGGTCCTCGTAGGCCTAACTGCGACGCCCGAGCGAGCGGATGGGCAAGACATCGTTCATTGGTTCGATGACCGCGTCGCGTGTGACATGCGGCTATGGCAGGCGCTGGATCAAGGGCTTCTCTGCCCGTTTCACTATTTCGGCGTCGCTGACGGGACCGACCTCCGGGGCGTGCCGTTCGATCGTGGTCGCTACGTTTCGGCGGACCTCGAGAATGTCCTCACCGGAGACCACGTCCGCGCGCGAAGGATCATCGATTCGGTATCCGAATGGATTCTCGATCCGAACAAGATGCGCGCGCTGGGGTTTTGCGCCGGCGTCGCGCACGCAAGGTTCATGGCCGAGCAATTCAATGCGGTTGGCTGGCCCGCCGTAGCTCTCGACGGGTCCTCGGCTTCAGCCGATCGCATCGAGGCGGTCGAGAAATTGAAGCGCGGGCGAGCTGCGGGCCATCTTCACGGTCGACATCTTCAATGAGGGCATCGACATCCCCTCGGTCGACACGATCCTTCTGCTGCGTCCCACTGAGAGCGCGACGGTCTTCCTGCAGCAGCTTGGTCGAGGACTTCGCTGGACAGAGGGAAAGTCGGTCCTCACCGTCCTGGATTTCATCGGCCAAGCGCACGCGAATTACCGCTTCGACGTCCGATTTCGGGCCTTGATCGGCGGCACGCGGCGGCAACTCGAGCAGTCCATCGCGGTTGGGTTTCCGCTCATGCCACCGGGTTGCGCCATTCGGCTCGACGAGATTTCGCAAAAGATTGTCCTCGATAACGTTCGTTCCAGCCTTCAGGGAACGAGACGCAGGATCCTCGACGACCTGCGGGGGTTGCCACCGACGACCACGCTGAGCGAGTTTCTGGCCTCCAGCACATATGACTTAAGTGACATCTACGCGAAGCCCGGGCCGAACTACACGTTCACGTCGATGCGCCGGGCCGTTGGTTATGAGCGTCGCGACCGCGTTCCCGCCGAGGATGCCTTGTCCCGCCCGCTCGGCAGGATGCTCCATGTCGACGACGACGAGCGATACGACAGGTGGCGCGGATGGCTCCAGAGCGATGGCCCACCTACGGCGTGAGACCTCGATTCGCGGGATGGCCGCCTCCAGTTGATGCTCTTCGCTGCTCTGGGTTATCGAGGTCGGCCAGTCTCGGAGGTTGCTGAGGCACTCGCACGAGTTGTGGGACACGGATCCGGTTCGAGAGGAGCTCCTCGAGCTCTTGCTGTCCTACGGGATGTCTCCCGTCTCGAGACCAGGCCAATCGACCCTCGCGGAGTCGTACCCATCCACAGCCATGCCACGTATGCACTGTACGAGCTCATTGCCGCCTACGGGCTCGTGGTCGAAAGACGTCCTTCGTGAGACTCGCGAGGGCGTCGTTTGGGCGCCACAACACGCGTCCGATCTGTTCCTCATCACGCTGAACAAGTCGGAGTCCGATTACACGCCGACGACGCTCTACCAGGACTATCCGATCTCGCCGACGCTGTTCCACTGGGAATCGCAGTCAAGGACTGCACCGGAGTCTCCGACGGGCCAGCGCTACATAAATCACTCGTCGCGCGGATCACGTGTGATCCTTTTCGCCCGCGAGAACCGCGACGACGATCGCGGCGTCTCTGCGCCATATCTATGCCTCGGACCGGCGGAATACGTCCGTCACGAGTCGTCACGGCCGATGCGCGTGACATGGCAACTCGAGCGTCCGATGCCCGCCGACATTTTCCAAGAATTCAAGGTCGCGGCTGGTTAGCTCAAGACTCTGACGTCGATCGCGTCAATCGTAGTTGCCGACGGCCTTGAACAACAGCCCGTCGGTGACGTCTCAGTCCGCGCAGCGAGCTCGATCAGCGACCTCAGAACATCGTTGAGGACCACGGGACCGTGTGGGTCGCGAACAGGCGATCGGCGGCGAGGAGCGCGCCTTCGCGGCACTCACGCACACGCCCCGCGCGGGCGAGGTCGGTGAACGAGAACGCGCCGAGGTAGAGGGCGCCGAGGTCGGCTGTGTCGAGGCTCAGATCTGGCGCCTCGTTGGTCTGCGTCACAGCCGCCTCGCCCTGGGTGACCTCGACGCGCCAGCGGCCGGCGTTGGCGGGCACGAACGTATCCGTCACCTCGAGCGTGATCGCGCCTGAGCCCTCGTATGCGCGTGCCTCTAGCGCGCGGGGGAGGTCGAGGAGGCGGACCCAAAGGCCGTCGCCGACGATCAGGCCCATCCGCTTGGGGTCGGCCAGTTGGAGGAAGAGCGGATGCGGGACGGGTGTGCGCCAGCCCTTGATGCGGCCGACGAGGTCGATGCCGGCGATCCACTCCCAGAGCGCACGGTCGGCGGCGGCGTCGAGGCCGGCAAGCTCGAACACGTTCAGTTCGTGCTTCGGTCCGCGCTCGTCCCATTCGGGCTTCAGGCGGTAGATCGCGTAGCCGCGCGGCGCGCCATCGACCTCGAGGACGGCGCGGTACTTCGTCCCAAACCGGCCGTGGAACCCGGCGTCGGCAAGTTGCCCGGCGCGCCATCGAGCCGCGGTCCGGTTCACCTCTCCGGGCCGGTCGGGCTTCAGTTCGTCGAAGATCGGCGCGAAGAGACCCAGGGCCTCATCGGCATCGACCAGTCGGACGCGACCCAGCGGCTCGGCGGATTGAAGGAATCGAAGATCACTCCGCGCGATGTCGAACGAGCCCTGGAACGTGCCGAGACCGAATCCGAACCGCGGGTAGATCGGCCCTTCCGACGCGTGGAGGATGACGATGGGCTCACCTCGGTCGGCGGCCTGGTCGAACAGCCAGCGCATCATCTTCGTGAGGATGCCTCGACGCCGATGGGTGGGCGATACGCCGACCCCGGTGATGCCGGCGGCCGGTACCTCACGCCGGCCCGGCACGGTCAGACGGAACGAGTAGGCACCGCCTCCGCCCACCCACGTCTCACCGTCCACAGCGCCGATCGTTCGATCGAGCTCCCAGACCGGGCGATCGGCTTCGAATTCGGCGTCATCGTAGGTGTCCCCGAAGGCTGTCGCGATGGGCTTCAGGTACGCCTTGAGGGCGTCGGTGTCGTCCGCCGGGTGGCGGAGCTCGATAGTGTCGTCTTGCATCGGGCCATCGTGCCACCTTGACGTGGCGGGCATTCGCGATGTACATATACATCGTCGTGGAACGGACCCAGATTTACCTCAGCGCGAAGCAGACGCACGAACTCGACACGCGCGCCCGGGAACAAGGCACGACTCGATCCCATCTGATCCGCGAGGCGGTCGAGAAGTACCTCGCTCCCGATTGGGATCCGGAGGCATTCAAGGCCGCGCTCAACGGCGTCGCCGGTATGTGGGCCGATCGGGACGATCTCGATGACCTCCGCGAGTCGATGCGGGAGGCAGATCGAGCCAGGATGCAACGGCTTTACCCGGACTACGGCTCGGAAGCGCGTGACTCTGACGATCGTCGATAGCAACGTCCTGATTGACGCGATTCGAGACCGAGAGCCGGCGCTCACGTTTCTTGAGCGGGCGGCGGACTCGGGCGCTCTCTGGAGTTCGGTCGTCGTTCGAACCGAGCTGTTGGTGGGGTCTCTCCCCGGCGAGGAAGATCGCCTCGCGCGCCTGGTGAAGCAGATCCTGTGGCGGGAAGTGACGTCAGTCATCGCCGATCAGGCCGGCCGTCTGGGTGCTCCATATCGTCGGACGCACCGCATTGGTGCCGTCGATTTGATCATCGCCGCAACAGCTATCGAGCTCGGTGGCGTCCTGGCCACCCTGAACGTTCGCGATTTTCCGATGTTTCCGGGACTGCAGCCGCCGTACTGAGGCCGGCGCTCAGACGCTTGGGCAGCTCCTGGGCGTCGGTCTGAGCGTCGGCGAAGAGGTCGCCGACCTCGGCCACGCGATCGAGGATGGTCCGGACGGTCCAGCGGTTGGGTCGTAGAGCCGGGTCGTCGAGCTCGTCCCAGGTGATCGGCGCGGAGACGGGCGCGCCGGGGGCCGGGCGAACGGAATACGGCGCCACGAGGGTCTTGATGCTCGCGTTCTGGGTGTAGTCGAGGCGGGCACGTCCCTTGCGGGCCTCCTTCGACCATTCCCACGAGATGAGGTCGGGCACGGTCGAGCCGACTGCCTTCGAGACCTTCTCCACCCACAGGCTCGTGTCGGCGAAGTCGTACTTCGGCACGATGGGGATCCAGACCTGGATGCCGCGCTGGCCGGTCGTCTTCGGATAGCCCCGCACGCCGAGGTGCTCGAGCGCCGTCCGATAGAGCCGGGCGAGGATCAGGGTCTCCTCCCAGGTGGTCTTTTCGCCGGGATCGATATCGATGTAGGCGAACGTCGGCTGCCAGGCCTCGGGCAGGCGACCGGTCCAGGCGTGGATCTCGAAGCTCGCCTGGTTGCCGAGCCAGGCAAGGGTCGCGGGGCGGTCGGCGAGGAGATGGACGTTGGCATCCCGGTCCTCGCGCTCCTGGAACCCGGTCTCGTTCCAGCGGGTGAGCCAGTCGGGGGCCGTCGACGGGATGTCCTTCTGCCAGAACCCGGGCGCACCGGCGCCGTTCGGGAACCGATGGAGGTTCAGTGGCCGATCGCGCAGGTGCGGCAGCATCACGGGCGCGATCCGGGCGTAGTAGGCGATCACTTCGCGCTTGGTGATCGGTTTCGCGTCGGGGCCCTCGCCCACGCGCGCTTCGCCCTCGACCGTGGTCCGAGGTTGGAAGAGCGGCTTGTCGAGGTTGGTCAGCTTCAGCTCGTCTTCACCGATGCGCCAGACGCCTTCCTTGCCGAGGGCGTCGAGCGCTGTCAGTTCGGCATCGGTGACTGGCCGAAACGGGGCCGGTTGCTCGGTTGCTGAGGGCTTCGCGCGCTTGCGAGCGGGAGTCGTCGCGCTGGATCCAGCCTTCGCCGTCGTCTTCATCGAGTGACCATCCTCCCCGCTCTTGTTGCTCTTGGTCGTTGCAGACCGTCGAGTCTTCGTGGCGGTTGCCGTTCGGCCGGCGTCGGCCGTCGAGGGCGCTGGCGCTTTGCCGGCCGCTTTCGTTCGAGACCTGGTCGCGCTGACCTCGGTGCCGTTCGTGCCGTTCGTGCCGTCGCGGTCGTCGCCGTCCAGACCGTTGTCGGGATCCGTCCCGTCGAGCGCCTCAGCCTCGGCCTCCTCGACCGCAGCAGCGGTCTCCACGGGTGTCTCGCGGACGATGGTCTTGGGGTCACGGCCTTCCTCGAAGCCCTTGAACGACGTCTGGCGGACCATCCCGTCGCGCGACCAGCCACCGAGCTCGGCTCGGATGACGACTTCGGGCCGTACCCACGTGACGCCATTGAGCTCGCCACCCCACCGACCCTTGTAGTTGGTCGGCGGGGGTGGATCGAAGGGGGCCTCGTCCACAGCCAGGGGGGCAAGGCGCGCGAGCATCTCCTTGCGCGTCGCCCCGTTGAAGCCGGAGCCCACCTTGCCGCTGAAGCGTAGCCGGCCGTCATCGTCGTAGACGCCGACCACCACCGCACCGAGGTCGCGGGCATTCCCCTCCCCTGGCGTCCAGCCACCGACGACAAGCTCCTGCTCGGGACGGATCTTCAGCTTGAGCCAGGCCGACGTGCGCGCGCCGGGCTCGTACCGCGAACGACGCAGCTTGGCGACGATGCCTTCGAGGCGCTGGGCCTTGGCCGCCTCGTAGAAGGCTTTGCCTTCCCGTTCGATATGCGCAGCGTAGCGGACCCTGCGCGTTCGGCCGAAGGACGCTCTGAAGCAGGCGCTTCCGGTCTTCGAGTCGGACGCCAAGCAACGAGCGCCCGTCGAGGTACAGAAGATCGAACGCCTGGTAGACGAGTCCGCCCTTGGAACGGACGCCGAGCCGCTCCTGGAGCATGCTGAAATCGGGCCGACCCTCGTCATCGAGGGCTACGACCTCGCCATCGACGATGGCCTCCGAGGCATCGATCCAGCTCGGCGGGCTGAGGAGCCCCGGGAAATATGCCTCGGCGTCCTTCAGGTTGCGGGTCCACTGTCGGACCTTCCCGTCGCGAACGACGGCCTGAACCCGGAAGCCGTCCCACTTGATCTCGAACAGCCAGTCGGGGTCAGTGAACGCCTTGGACGCGAGGGTCGCGAGCATCGGCGGGATGTTCTGCGGCATCGGGGCCGTGACTGCGCCGGCGAGGTCGATCTCGGCCGTGGCCGCAGGAGCCTGGCCGTTCCACAGGGCATCGCGGTCGGCCTTGACGTCGTCGTTGGTGCGTCCGGTCTTGACGCTCTGCGGGTAGTCCTCGGCGTCCCAGCCGGGCTGCGATGTCTCGTCACGCTTGTGGATCAGCAGCCACTGGTCGCCCTGGTCGTCCTCGAAGGCGCGGGCGCTCGGGTCGTTGGCGCCGTGGCGGCGGCCGCTCGTGCGCACGATGGTGAAACGACCCTTGACCTTCTGGCCGTCGAGGCGGAACTTCAGCTCGCCGTCTTCGATCGCCTTGCGGGGGTCGAGGGTCGGCGCCTCGGGCGTCCAGGTGCCCCAGTCCCAGACGATGACGTCGCCCGCCCCGTACTGCTTGGCGGGGATGACGCCCTCGAAGTCGAAGTACTCGACAGGGTGGTCCTCGACGTGGACCGCCATGCGCCGGATGCCGGGGTCGAGGGTCGGGCCTTTCGGGACGGCCCACGACACGAGGACGCCCTCGATCTCGAGGCGGAAGTCGTAGTGCAGCCTCGTCGCCCGGTGCCGCTGGACGACGAACCGCCCGGTCGCGCCGGTCAGCTCGGCCGGTGCGCGGCTCCGGGGTGATCGCGAAGTCACGCTTGCGGCGATATTCCTCGAGGGGCATGGGCGGAGTGTGCCGCAAGTCGTGCGAGCGGGCGAGTGCTTCCGGGCCCTTGGTGCTTGCGTCCGATGCACGTCGTGTCGGTGGGATCTCTCAAGGGACCATTCACGGGTTCAAACCGTGCATCCCGGGCACGAATCGGACGGTGGTCTGCTATTCGGGGCTGGTTCGCCGGGCCAGACACCGCCAAATTGCGTCAGATGCACCAGACGACGGAGGTGGCCGACCGTACGTGCGTTTGACGCAAGCCCCGGGCGGGCGATTGCGCTCGATGCACGTTCGCGGCAGTCGAGTTCGCGCCGGCGACGTACGACGCTCAGGCGCGCCGCGGCGGGCAAACCGCGACATCCGTCCCCGCGCCGCCCGAAACCCGGACCGTCAGGCCGTCTTGCGCTTCCGGGCCGGCTTCGCTGTCGTCCGCGAGGCGGCCTTCTCTTCCTCGGCGTCCGAGTCGTCGTCTGCGTCCGCACCTTTGCGGCCGCCGTCACCGCCACTCGCGGCCTTCGCGCTCCGAGACCGGCTACCGACCGCCTTCGCTTCGCCGGCCGCCTTGGCCTCCTTGGCCGCTTTGGCATCGGCGACGGACGTCGGCTCGGACCGCGATGCCTTCGCGGCATTGACCGAAGCCTCCAGCGCGGCCATCAGGTCGATGAGCTTGCCGCTCTCCTCGGGCGCCTCGATCGCGACCGTCTCCTGGCCTTCGACCTTGGCCTCGATGATGGTCTCGAGTGCCTCGCGGTACTCGTCCTTGTACTGCGCGGGGTCGAACTCGCCGGTCATCGCCGAGACGAGCTGCTGCGCCATCTTGAGCTCGGCGGGCTTGAAGTCGTAGTCCTCATCGCCGAGGTCAAGGTCGGCAGTCGAGCGGATCTCGTCGGGCCAGTGGAGGGTCGTCAGCAGCATCGTGTCGTCGAACGGGTCGAGCGCCGCGAGCGCTTCGCGGTCCTTGATCACGACCTTGCAGATGGCAGTGAGCTCCTCCTCCTCGAGCACGGATTTCAGGAGGTGGAACGCCTTGCGCCCGATCTTGTCCGGCTCGATGTAGTACGCACTCTTGACGAAACGAACCGCAGTGTCGTCGCGCTCGGCCTTGGTGAACTGCTCGATCTCGATCGACCTAACGGTCTTCAGCGGCACCCGCTCGAGGTCCTCGTCGGTGATGACGACGTACTGTCCGGGCGCATATTCGTAGCCCTTGACCGTCTCCGAGCGCGAGATCACTTCATCCTCGACCGGGCAGAAGATCTTCATCTGGATCCGCGACAGATCCTCCTTGTGGAGCATGTTGAAGCTGATGCCCTTCGACTCGGTCGCGAGATAGAGCTTGACCGGGATGGTGACCAATCCGAACTGGATGGCACCCTTCCACATCGCACGCGCCATGCTGATCCTTCCGAGGTGTTGTGATTGCCGTCGGGACCCGGACCCGCCGCCACCGACGGTCACGATAGCGCACCTGGGCAAGCGCGCGGGGTTGCAGCGATCGCGCCGGAACGGACTACTTCGTGACGAGGAAGGCGTCGAGCGCGATCGTCCGCACCGTGCCGCCGTAGACCCGGACCGCGATCGTGTGCGTGCCGAATGTCGGGAAGCGTCGGTCGAACACGATCCAGCGATCGCCCGACGGCCGCGCCCGAAGAAGGACGTTCTTGACGACGACGCCATCGATCAAGATCTGGGCATAGCCGTAGCTCGCGTCGCGCGGCGCTACGACCGAGATGCCGCGGCCGTTGAACGTCAGGCGGGCATACGCGCCGGTGGCGCTCGACGTCGACACCGTCCCGCTGGTCGATCCAACGTCTGCGGTGCGCCTCCACGTGCCGCGGTACGTGATCGAGCTGCTGCGGTCGTCGACCCGGAAGACCTGGGTGGCCGCCGCCGCGACGGCCCAGTCGCTCCAGTTGCCGGCCGTGTCTCGGGCCCGGACCCGGAAGCTGTTCGCGACGCCGACATCGATGGTGTACGCGGCGTCGCGCTGGCGCCGCGGTCCGGGCGATCGTGCCGCCCCATGGCTCCGCGCCTCGCTGGATCTCGACCTCGTAGGCATCGATGGCGCTCGTGGGATCGGTCGCTGCCGGCCACGAGACGGTGACCCCTGCCGACGTCAGCCCGGCCCGGAGGCTCGGCGCGATCCAGGCGACAGGTCGCCGGGCGGTCGGCAGATCCTGCACGACTTCAACAGCGACCTTCCCTGTCACCGTCCGGCCCTCGTTCGTTCCCTTGACGCCGATCTCGTACGTACCGACTGGCGTGCCGGCCGGCACGGTCACGGCGACACTCGCCTTGTTCGCGGTCCAGCCGATCAGGCTCGTCGGCGTCAGTGACGTGGACCAACCCTCCGGCATGGACGTGACCGAGAGGCGCACGCGCTCGAAGAAGGTCTCGGTCCGCTCGAGGGCGATCGGTACGGCGCGAGTGGTGTTGGCTTCGACCTTGGTCGCGCCCGCGTCGGCGAAGTCGAAGTCGCCGAGGGCCCAGATCCGCGAAACATCGAGGAGCGGCTCATGGACCGAGTCAGGGTCGGTCCAGGTCTTCCAGTTGGAGTTGCCGAGATAGCGGAGCGCCTCCTTGACCTCGGCAGGCGTGGCCTTCGGTCGGCTGGCTTTGTAGAGCGCGACCGCTCCGGCGACCGCGGGGGCCGCCATGGACGTGCCCGACAGGTACTGGTATCCGGGTCCGGGGACGGTGGACCAGATGCATTTGCCCGGGGCGATGATGTCGACGTCGGCGCCGTAATTGCTGAAGTCCGCGAACGTGTCGTCCTGGTCGTAGCCGCCCCATGACAAGCAGCGGTTCCCGCCGAGGCCGCCCGGCCTGCCGTCCGTGTCGGCCAGCGCGGAGACGGTGATCACCTCGTCGTAGCTGGCGGGGATATTGGTGCTCGCGTTGTGGTGATCGTTGGCGGCCGCCGCGACGATCGTGATGCCGCCCGCGACGACCCGGCAGACCGCCCGATGCAGCACGTCCTTCGTGGTGTATCCGCAGTTGTGGTCGTCGGTGCCGGTCTTCGTGACGCTCATGTTCACGGCCTCGAAGAGCGGCCGCGACGGGTCCTTCGGGTCCTTCTGCGCCAGGATCCAGTCGAGGCCGCAGACGTACCACGACAGCAGGCCGTACCCGTCGTCGTTAAGGATCTTGACGCCCCAAACGCGGGCACCGGGCGCGATCCCGACGACGCCGAAGCCGTTGTCGATGGCCCCCACGGTCCCGGCGACGTGCGTGCCGTGCTTGTTCTTGTCCCGCCAGGCCGACCGGTCCGTGCTCGAGCAGTTGTAGCCACCGGCAAGATTGAGATCCGGGTGGGCAGTGATACCCGTATCGACGATCGCGACGTCCGCATCGACATTCGTCTTCGACGGCGCGCTCGCGGTGTTGACCCGGCTGACGTCCTTCGATAGAGCACCGACCCGCGAGATGCTCGTTGGGACGGTCTGGGCGGTGATCTCGGTGACCTCGTCGGGGACGACGGCGACGACATTCGGGTCTGCGGCGACGTCACGCTTCTGGCGGGCGTCGAGCTTCGCGGTGAAACCCTTGAGCGCCTTTGAGAATTTCTGATCCGCCTTGACGGCGCTGCGCTTGCTGGCCTTGTCTGCGACGGCCGTCGTGTCAGCGCCGTCTCGCAGGATGACGATGTACCGTCCGGTCGCGTCCGGACGGACGCGCCCAGCGGAGGCGGTCGGGGCGACAGGCTCCGCCGCTGTGGTCCCGCCGGGAGGGGGTAGGGGCTCACCGGCGGCAACCGGTCCCACTGCGGGCAGTGCGATTAGGAGCGCAAGCAAGACGGCGGCTGGTCGCTGGGGCATACCGGCCATGCTGGCTATTGTGACCCCTTATGCAACCCCTTCGTTGGTCCGGGTCACGTATAGCCCTGCGCGCGGCATACTCGCGGCCGTTCGAACGTTACGGATTCAATTCAGATTCCGCCTCCAGGACCTTGGCGAGGATGTTCGAACGCATCGTATCCAGACCACTCCAGACCGCCTTCGTGGCAGTCGAGATCGACGTCAGCTGGGACTTCAGGGACCGTACGACCTCGAGCTGCTCGCGGATCGCCGTCAGTGCCGCGCCGATCGCCGCGGCGTCCACTTCGACCTCGTGCTCGACGAGCGAAGCGAGGGCCAGGAGCCGGGCCAGGCGGACCGCAGCCTCGAGCGTGGCCGGCTCGGGCGCCTCCGGGTCGATCACGCAATAGACGTCATCACCGACGAGCGCGAACGGCGAGACGCCGCTCGGGGCATGGGTCGGGGTGAACACCACGACCGCGACCGCCGCGCCCCGGTTCTCGCGGGCCTCACGGAGCTCGTCGCGCATCGCCCGCATGGACATCGGGCGGTCCTTGGCCTCGACGACGATCCGCAGGTCGCACCCGCGCGCCACCCGCGCGTCGACGGTCAGCACGAAGTCGCCCTTCTTCGACTTCATGAGTGCGCCCGGCTCCGTGCCCGTTCGGTCGAGGAGGTCGCCAGCGCCGCGCGCGAGATCGGCGAGCATGCCCTCGAGGAGGTCCTCGAAGTCACCGCCCTTCGCCGCCGACCGAGCCCGTTCCGCGCCACGCGCCGCGGCAGCGGCCTCGATGGCGATGAGGCGCTCCTCGATCGACTTGAACCCGGCCGACATCTCCTGCCGAAACTGGTGCATCGGTGAGTTGAGCCGCGTGGGGTCGAGGAGGAGCGCGAGCTTCGAAGCGTCGCCGTCGAAGTAGCGCTCCAGCATCCGGCCGATCCGGCCGATCGCGCTGTCCCGCTTCGATTCGTCGAACAGCTCCTCGACCATCGAGCGCAGTGCACCCCGGTCGCCGAGGAACTTCTCGAGGGTGCGCGGCAGCCGGCCGTCGCCGTCGGCGAAGTTCGTCCGGAGCGTCTGCTCGAGCGTGAGGGCCGCCTTTTCGTTGACCGATTCGGCCTGCCGGACCAACTTCTCGAATTCGGCTCGCACGACGTCGACGTTGACGGTCACGCCCGCGTCCTGCAGGGCAAGCAGGCCGATTCGTACGGCGCGCTCGATCAGGTCGGGGCGGTCGTCCGCAGCGCGCTCGGTGAGAAACCCGACCAGCGCCCGGTCGGTGACGACCAGCCGCTCGACGACGATCCGATCACCGTCGATTCGGATACGCGTCGCGGCCGGGGTCGTGTCCCCGCCCGGGACGACGGTGAGCGATGGCGGGAGCGTGGCTCGTTCCATGCCGGAAACGATGGACCCGCTCCGTGACAACTAGCCTGTCACGGCGGCGTCGGTCAGCTGCCGCGGTACGTCGTCAGGGCGAAGCCACTCTTGAGCAGCGGCACGTGATAGCTGCGCGTCGGGTCGTTCACGTGCAGGTCGAGGCTCAGGCGCTCGAAGAACGTGCCCGTGCCCAGGCTGAACTGGAGACGATAGTCGCCGGCGGCGAGGGGTCGTTCGAGCAGGTCGCGCACGCGGCCGTCGGCATCGGTCAGCGCCTGGGTCAGGCGGATCGCCCGCCCGTCGTCGAGGATTCGATAGAGCGTGACGTGGACCCCCACCGCCGGGAGCCCGAGCTCGGTGTCGAGGACGTGGGTCGAGATGGTCGGTGACGGGTGATTCGCGCCCTGCGCCACGCTATCCTCCGAGGATGAGTACGTTGCAGATCGAGGTCGGTGACCTTCACTTTACCGCCCGTTGGGAGACGGCCGCGCCGCGGACGATCGAGGCGATCCGGCGGATGCTGCCGATCGAATCGAAGCTGATCCACTGCCGCTGGACCGGCGAATCGACGTGGATCCCGTTCGGTGACTTCCGACCCGGGCTCGAGTACGAGAACCACACGTCGCACCCCGCGCCGGGCCATCTGGCGATCTACCCCGGCGGCATCAGCGAGTGCGAGATCTTCTTCCCGTACGGCGGCTGCACGACGGCATCGAAGGTCGGCCAGCTCGCGGCGAACCATTTCGCCTCCGTCATCGTCGACGAGGGCTGGGACGACCGACTGCGGGAGGTCGGGCGGCGATGCCTGTGGGACGGCGCGCAGCCGATCTCGATCCGCGAGGTCGAGTAGCGGCGGCTCCTGCCCGGCACTGGTGGGCGGCTCGCTACACCGGCCCACGGCGCCGACGTGGGATCGTTGACCGCTTTGACGGAGCGACAGCCCGGAACCGCGATCGCAGGCTGCAGCCGGGCGCCTCGGGCTGGCAGCCCGACGTCGCGTTCCGTTGTGGCGGCTCGTGGCATCCCCCTCAACGCGGCAGTGTCCAGTGTTGCGCACGCTGCATGTTCATCCGCCGCGGTTGCCCGGGCGGCCCCGACCGACCTATCCGTTCCAACACGCCCGTGACGGCGTCTCTGCAAATGCATCATCGAATAGAGCTGGATAGCGCGCAGCTGAACCAACCGTTGGACCGGGTGCCGGCTCGGTGAGGGCGCCGAAGCGGCAAGAATGAACACCCATCGTGCACCGGCCACGCTTCGCACCGGCCGAGCCAGGTCGCCCGCCAGATGCTACCACGTGGTAGTATCTCGCCGTGCCGGCCGGATCTCGCCTCTCGCTGCTCTTCGACCTCTTCGCCACTGAACAGCGTGTTCGCACGCTGGTTCGTGCGCGCCATGGCCGACGCCGAGCTTCGACCCGACGAGTACGCGGTCTACAGCGTCCTCTTCGACGAGGGCCCGCACACGCCGAGCGACCTCGCGAAGCGGGTCGGTATGCCGCCCACGACCATGTCGCACTACGTCCGAGCGTTGCTCGAACGGGGACACGCCGTTCGAGAGATCGTGCCGGGGGACCGACGGTCGTACCGGCTCGCGCTGACGGCCGCGGGCCTTCGCGTGCACGCGGCTGCGGGCCGCGCGTTCGCCGAGGCAGATCGCCGGTTCGGCGACGCACTGGCCGATCGACGAGGAGTCCGGCGCGGACGGTCCTCGCGGCGATCGGTGAAGCGGCGGCGGCGGCAGAACAAACACTCGCTATCGAATCCATCGAAGCGACGGCCTGACGTGGGCGTCCGACGCCGAAACGGCCCTGCACGCACGAGCCGGCTGACGGCGGCCGCCATCCTCGCCTCGATCGTCGTCGGCTGCGCGTCGACGGTTCGCTCGACTGCGCCAAGCGGGAGCGCCGGAAGTTCGACCGTACCGGCCGCGCCGGGCTCGACGGCGCGGCGTCGACCGCGTCCGCCTCGACGGTACCCGCTTCGACCCAGCCGTCGTCAGTCGCCCCGTCGGTGCCCTCGGCATCCACTGACCGCCACGACCCGGCCGTCCGCGACCGGTTCGCCGGCAGTCCTTTCCCGAGACGCCGGCTGGCGCGCCGACATCGATGCTCTTCTCGAAGCTCGCGAGCGGATCCACCCGAACCCGTGGCACAACATGGACCGAGCGACATGGCTCGCAGCCGCCGACGCCACCAAGGCGCAGATCCCGGCACTCACCGACGACCAGGCCCTCACCGAGCTCATCCGGCTGGCGAACATGCCCGGCCTCGGCGGACGTGACGGGCACACCGGCATCTTCCCGTTCATCCCGGGAAGCGGCACCCACGAATACCCGATCCGGCTGTGGCAATTCAGCGACGGCCTCTTCATCACCGATGCGAGGGCGCCGTATGCCGACCTGATCGGTTCGAGGATCGAGGCCATCGAAGGGCGTCCGATCGCGGACGTCCTGGCGCTCGTCGAGCCGCTGGTCCCGCGCGACAACCCCTCCACCCTGCTCGCGTACGTGCCCCTCTACATGCGGGTCAGTGAGCTCCTGGCCGGTCTCGGCGTCATCGGATCGGCGGGTCCAGCGACGTTCACGGTCGCGGGCGCCGACGGCACTCGTCGCGACGTCACGATCGAGCCGATCTCCGCCGACCTCGACATCGCCTGGCACGGCGGGAACCCCACACGGTTGCCACCCGGGACTCCGCTGTGGCTCAGCAGGACCAGCTCGACGCTGTGGTGGTCGTATCTGACCGATTCGCGCACGCTCTACGTCCAGTACAACGCCGTCGAGGGCGGCATCAACTCGGTCGTCGACGAGATCGTCGCGCGCGTTGCGGCTGGCGACGTGGATAGAGTCGTCGTGGATCTGCGCCACAACGGCGGTGGCGACAACACGACGTACGGTCGGTTACTCGGCGCGCTCGAGGATCCCGCGATCGACCGGCCGGGCAGGCTCTTCGTGCTGACCGGGCGGCTCACGTTCTCCGCCGCGGCCAATTTCGCAACCGAGCTCGAGAAGAACACGACGGCGATATTCGCCGGCGAGGCGATGGGCGGCAGCCCGAACCTCTACGGCGACGCCGTCCCGAACCGCCTGCCGTACGGCGAGCAGCAGGTGTATGTGGCGAAGCGCTACTGGGAGCTGGCGGCAGCCGACGATCCACGCCTCACGATCGAGCCGGACCTCCCGGTTCGCCTTCTCGTCGGCCGATTACCTGGCCGGTCGTGATCCGGTCCTCGAGGCTGTGATCGCGGAGAAGCCGCGCTGAGCTCGAAGGCCGCGGCCTCGCACACGAGAGGCGCCGCTATCCTGCGCCGATGACCAGCACTCCGGACCTCCTGATCACCGGCGGCACCGTCGTCACAGCGACTGGATCGCGTCGAGCGGACGTCGCCGTGACTGGCGGAACGATCTCGGCGATCGACTCGGACCTGAGCGGTCTTGGGGCGAATGCGCGACGAACGATCGATGCGACCGGGCTGCTGGTGCTTCCCGGGCGCTGTGGATGCGCACACGCACACCCGGGTCGCGACCGATGCCCAGCCGGATCGCTTCTTCCAGGATTCTGTCGCCGCGGCCTTCGGTGGCACGACGACATTCCTCTCGTTCAATAACCCAGGCACCGGTTCGAGCGCCGCAGCCGAGCGTTCGCTCATCACGGGTGTACGCGAATGGCGGGCAGCGACCGACAACGACAGCGCCATCGACTACGGCCTGAGCCTCGCGGTCAGTGGACGCGCCGACGACCCGATCACCGAGCTGCCGGAGACGATCGATGCGGGCGTAGCGACCTCGAAGGCGTTCATGGTCTTCGACTTCCGATTGCCCGACCAGCGCCTGTTCGACGCGATGCGGGTGATGGGTCGTCACGGCGGGATGCTGCAGGTCCATTGCGAGGACCCGGTCCTGCTCGACGCGGCCATCGGCGACGCGCTGCAGCGTGGTGACGTATCACCACGCTACCACGCTACTACGCGACCACCGTACGTCGAGGCGATCGCGACCGCACGAGCGCTCGCCTTCGCCCGCCAGGCTGACGCACCGATGCACGTCGTCCATCTTTCGTCGAGGGCAGCGCTCGACGAGGTCCGTCGTGCGAAGGCGGTGGGCGTTCGGGCGACCGCGGAGACATGCCCGTCCTACCTCGTCTTCACCGACGAGCAATACGACGAACCCGACCCGGTACGGTGCGCCAGGTTTGTGATCGCCCCGCCGCTTCGTTCAGCGGCCGATCGCGACGCACTCTGGGAGGGCCTGGCGGACGGGTCGTTGGACCTCGTCGCGACTGACCACGTGCCCGACAGCCTCGCCCTCGAGAAGGGAGATGCCGGACGAGGCGTCCCGTTCAACCAGATCAGCAACGGAGCACCCGGCATCGAGACCCTCGCTGGCCGTCCTCTATTCCGAAGGCGTCGCCAAGGGCCGGATCACGGTCGAGCGGATGGTCGACCTGATCGCGACGACCCCAGCGCGCCGCTTCGGCATGCCGGGCAAGGGCGCGATCGAGATAGGACGCGACGCTGATGTCGTCCTGTTCGACCCGAGCGCCCGTCGAACGATCCGCGCCACGGACCTGCATCACACCAGCGACTACACGCCGTACGAAGGGCTGGACGTCGAGGGCGCCGTCCGCGACGTCCTGGTTCGCGGAGAGCCGGTCATCGCTGGTGGCGAGTTCGTCGGTCGGCGTGGCGCCGGACGGTTTGTGGAGCGCGGCCGGGTCGATTGAGGTCGCTCGGAAGCACACCCGCGGAGAGGTCCCGAGGCGGGGACGCGTCAGACGCCCGCGGATGCGTCGCGGGCCGGCGAGCGCCTCAGGCCGCGCGCCCGGCGGAGGCGCGAGCGCGCGCAACGCGGCCGCGGATGGGTCCCGACGGCCGCGAGCGCGTCGGGCCGAGCGCACGCGTCAGGCACCGCGCAGACGCTTCAGGCGGACGCCACCATCACCTGCTCGCCGCAATCCTCGCAGCGGTAGAGGGTCGCGCCCTCCCACCCAGGTTCGAGGTCTGCGTGGTGGCCGGTGTGCTGCTCTTCGGGACGGAGGGTGACCCATTCGGACCCGTGCAGGTGCGCGATCCGGTACAGCGGATGATCGAGAGCGTCGGGCTTGTGCGCGCCTTGCGAGGTCGACTCCATCGAACGGGTCCTCCCTTCAACTACGGTTGATGGCCGGCCGCTCGACGCGGCGATCCGGCTGCCACCGAATCATGCACAGCCGGTCAATGCGCCGACGTTCTCAACGTGTGCGGGGCGCCAGCGGAAAGCCGCGCGACGTCATTCGAGCAGCGAGTAGGCCCGAAGCGTCAGGAATTCGGCAAAATCGTCGTCGAGGACCAGCCGATCGAGCAACTCGGCGGCCTCCGCGAGCCTGCCCTCCCCTGCCCCGCCGAGCCTCGCCAGCTCCTCGTCGCGGATCGACGCATAACGATCGGGATCGAACGGAACGCCGTCGTCGAGCGTGACCGCCTGGGTGATCCACAGCCACAGCTGGGACCGTGAGATCTCGGCCGTCGCGGCGTCCTCCATCAGGTTGTCGATCGCCGCGGCACCGATGCCGCGCAGCCACGAGTCGAGATACGCGAGCGCGACCCGCACGTTGGCCCGAACGCCCGCCTCGGTGACCCGTCCGCCCTCGACCCGGAAATCGAGCAGGTCATCGGACGACGTCGCGACCTCGGGACGAACCCGGCCCTTCTGGTGCGGCGCGTCGCCGAGGACGCCGTCGAAGATCTCGGTCGCGAGCGGCACGAGGTCGGGGTGGGCGACCCACGTCCCGTCGAACCCATCGCCGCTCTCGCGCTCCTTGTCGTCGCGGACGCGAGCCATCGCCCGGTCGGTGACCTCGGGGTCGCGGCGGTTCGGGATGAAGGCCGCCATCCCACCGATCGCGTGCGCGCCGCGTCGATGGCAGGTGCTCACGAGCAGCTCGGTATAGGCGCGCATGAACGGCACGGTCATGGTGAGCTGGGCGCGGTCGGGCGAAACGAGCTCAGGTGACGTCCGGAACTTCTTGATGATGCTGAACAGGTAGTCCCAGCGACCCGCGTTGAGGCCGGCGGCGTGCTCGCGCAGCTCGTACAGGATCTCGTCCATCTCGAACGCGGCCAGGATCGTCTCGATGAGAACGGTCGCGCGGATGCTGCCGCGCGGGATGCCGAGCGCGATCTGGGCGTGGATGAACACCTCGTTCCAGAGGTGTGCCTCGCGGTGTGACTCGAGCTTGGCGAGGTACAGGTACGGGCCGCTGCCCCGCTCGAGCGCGGCGGCGCCCGAATGGAAGAGGTACATCCCGAAGTCGAACAGCGAGGCCGAGATCGGTGCGCCATCGACGAGGACGTGCGATTCGATGAGGTGCCAGCCGCGCGGCCGGACGAGGAGCGTCGCCGGATGCTCGCCGAGCCGGTAGGACTTGCCCTCGGGCGAGTCGAAGGTGAGTACGCCGCGCGTCGCATCGGCGATCGCTGCCTGGCCGCCGACGATGTTCGCCCACGTCGGGGACAGCGCGTCCTCGAGGTCGGCCATGAAGACGCGCGCCCCGGAGTTCAGGGCATTGATCATCATCTTGGCCTCGGCAGGCCCGGTGATCTCGACTCGCCGATCCTCGAGGTCCGCCGGCGTCGGTGCCACCCGCCAATCGTCGTCCTCGCGGATGTCGTGGGTCGCCACGAGGAACCCCGGTCGGACGCCCGCGTCGAGCTCGACCTGGCGCTCCTCGCGCTGACGAAGGAGGTCGAGCCGGACGGGTCCGAACCGCCGTTGAAGGTCCGCCACGAAAGCGAGGGCTTCGTCGGTCAGGATGCGGTCACTGCCCGGCACGGCGGGTCCGCGGACTTCGATTCCTGGGAGTGTCATCGGGCGCTCCTCGCTGGAAAGTGTCGGCACTGATGGCGTGGTTCAGGCCGTGCCGCGGCGGACGGTGGCCTCGATGAGACCGTGCGGCTCGGTCGTGGCGACGTACACCTCGCCGTCGTTCGTCATGCCGAACGGCGACAGGTCGACGTGCCAGTGGTGGAGATTCGGCAGGACCATCCGGACTTCCTCGACCTCATCGTGACGCTCGAGGATGGCCTTGGCCATGATCCAGATCGACGTCTGGACCGATGGGCTGTCGTGGTCGGCGAAGACTTCGAGCAGCGTGGTCCGGACGGCGAGGAAGGTGCCGTCGAAGTCGAGATCCGGCGAGCCGTAGCGCCAGATCGCGGTCACCTTCGTGGCCATCAGCCGGTCGTCGGTCTCGGGCAGCGTCGTGTAGCGGTCGCGCGGGAAGCCGCTGAACGCCGAGCGGGTCGTCTTCATCACGACGAGGTCCTCGACGCCGGCCTCGACCGTCGTCTCACCCCGGGCGGCCGAAACGGTGGCGACCCGCGTTCCCTCGCCGCCCCGCACGAACGCGTCGCGTGACGGCGCCCCACCGACATCGATCGCACGCCATTCGTGACCACGGATGTTGACCGTCGCGCGGTCGACCTGGTCGAACTCGAGAAAATGCTCCGCCAGCGCCCGGCCGTACTCCTCGAGCGTGCCGTCGAGGTGGTCCTTGGCAAAGGCGTAGGCCGTGTTCTTCATCGTGTCGGTCGCGACGACGAGGGCGTTGTCGCCGTCGGTGTGGGCCTCGGCGAAATCGCCCTCGAGCGCGATCGCCACGGTCAGGTCACGAAGCCGATGACCGGCAGGGTCGCGATGGACTCGGACGACGCGGATGGCGGCCTTGCCGTAGCGGTTCGCTCCGAGCTCGATCATCGTCGGGTCATCTCCTCGTGCCTGGAGTGCCTGGAGTCTCTGGAGTGTCGTTCGCGCGCGACTTGGCGTAGCGGTCGATCGCGATGTCGACGACCGCGTCGAGCGCGCGGTGGATCTCCGACGTCGCGGTCCGCGTCGAGAGCGGTCGCCATGCCCGGGATGAGGGCAGCCCGAGGTCGCCCGGCGACGAAGACGCAGTAGCGGAAACCAAATCTCGCCTCGTACGCCCCGTTCAGTCGCTCGAGCTCGGCGGCTATCTGGGCACGCTGCTCGTCCGCATCGTGCGCCGCACGTGTGGCCGCGTCTTGCGCGTAGCCCTGCTCGACGAACGATGCGAGCGAGACCGTCGCCGGCGGCGCGCCGAGGCGAGGATGGGCGTCGATCAGCTCGATCTGCTCGGCAGGGGGCATCTCGTGGGCGATCGTCCGCGCGCGCTCGAACAACCTCTCGCTCGAACCGAACGGCCGCGCCGCCGCGAGTCTGCCGAGGAACGAAGGGGCGCCCTCGAACAGCGGAGCGACGCCCGCGACGAAGTCCTCGGGTGCCATGGTGTCGAGGGCCTCGATGGGCGGCACGGGGACGGCCGGGGCGGGCACCGCGGGACTTTGGATCGGTTGCCGGCTCGAGGCCGGGATCGTGCTCACCAGCCACCAGCCTCGCGGATGAACCGGTGGAGCACTCGGGCGGCCACCAGCCGTCGATACTCGGCGGTCGAGCGAACGTCGTCGATCGGCGCGAGCTCCGCGGCAAGCACCTCGGCCGCGCGGTCGGCGGTCTCGGGGGTCGGTGCCTGACCTTCGAGCGCTGCCTCGGTCGCCGCGGCGCGGATCGGCGTGGCCGCGACCGAGCCGAGCCCCAGGCGGACATCCCGCCACGGAGCGCCTCTCGCGGCCGGGCCGCCGTCTCGCCAGCCGAGCGCCATGACGACCTTGCTGATCGACTGGGCACGGCGCGTGCCGATCTTCCTGAACCGCAGCTCGTAGCCGGCCGCGAGCGGGATGCTGATCCGAATGAGGAGCTCGTCGGGCGCGAGCGCCGTCCGGCGATACGCCGGCCAGAAGGCTGAGGCCGCTACCGTGCGCTCACCGCGAACTGAACCGAGGACGAACGAGGCATCGGCGGCGAGCAACACGGGGAGCGTGTCGCCGGCGGGCGATGCGTTCGCGATGTTCCCGCCGATCGTCCCTCGGTTCTGGATCTGGGCCGCGCCGATCGTCGCGGCGGCCTCGACCAGGACGGGGAGATGCTCGCGGCACAGCGCCGAGCGGCGGATGTCCGTGTACGTCGTGAGCGCGCCGATCACGATGGCGTCGCCTTCGATCGCGATGCCGCGCAGGGCGTCGAGGCCCCACAGATCGACGATTCGCTCCGGCGGCTCGCCGAGCTCGCCGGTCAGGTTGACCATCAGGTCCGTGCCACCCGCGATCGGCCGGGCGATCGGCGCCTGGGCCATCGTCGCGTAGGCGTCGGCGAGGTCTTGCGGGCTCGTGACGGGCGGCTCGACGGGCATCGGTCAGACCTGCGCGGAGGGAGTGCCCGGGCCGCCCCGGTCGCCGGGGCCGCTGAAGCCGCCGGGCGCCATCGCCGAACCACCGGCGGCGGCCGCCAGCGCGATCGCTTCGATGATCTTGGTGTACCCGGTGCAACGGCAGAGGTTGCCCGCGATCGCCTCGCGGATGGCGTCCTCGTCGGGCCCGCCGCCGTCGTCGAGGTACGCGCGTGCCGCCATCAGCATCCCGGGCGTGCAGATGCCGCATTGGGCGCCGCCCGCGGTCAGGAACGCGGCCTGAAGGTCGTCGAGGACCGGCGGCGCATCGTCACTCGCCCCCGGTTCGGCGAGGCCCTCGACCGTAGCGACCGTCGAACCCTCGACCTGGCACACCGGGACGAGACAGCTGTCGACTGGGTCGCCGTCGAGGAGGACGGTGCACGCTCCGCACTCACCCTCGCCACAGCCCTCCTTGGTCCCCGTAAGGCCGAGGTCCTCGCGCAGGACGTCGAGCAGCCGCCGCATCCCGGGTACGTCGACCTGGACGGGGGCCTCGTTGACGACGAAGGTGTAGCGCGTCACGGACGGTTCAACGCGCCGATCCGGGGAGCTGCGAGGGTGCCGGCTCGTCCGTGCCCGGGACCGTCGCGACAGGCACGGCGGGTTCGGACGCTCCCGGCGGAAGCGGCGCGGCTGCGGGCACGCCCGCAAGCGCGGCGAGGATCGCGCTCCGGGCTAGCGGGCAGGTCCGTGATCCAGACTCCGGTGGCGTCGGCGATCGCGGCGACGACGGCCGGCGCGCCGACGTCCATCGGCAGCTCCCCTACCCCCTTCGCCCCGTGCGGCGCGGCGCTGAACGGCGCCTCGACGAGGATCGTCGTGATCCGCGGCGCGTCGAGCGACGTCGGGATGATGTACGTCGCGAGCCTGTCGTTCAGATAGCGCCCGTCGCGAAGCTTGATCTCCTCGATGGTCGCGTAACCCATCGCCTGGAGCGTTCCGCCCTCCACCTGGCCCTCGGCGAGGACAGGGTGGATGACACGGCCGACGTCGTCCGCGGCGACCACATCGCGAATATGGACCTCGCCCGAGTCGAGATCGACGTCGACGGATGCGACGCACGCCGCCCAGCCGAACGCCGGATACGCGTCGCCCCGGTAGGTCGCGTCATCGAAGCCGACTCCTGGGTACGGCTCGAACCGCTGGTCGATCCGGCGGGCACCGTTCTTCCGCGCGTAGTCCCGGTACGTCGCCGCGAAGGATCCGCCGGTCGCCGTCTCGACCTCTTCGCGCAACCGCCGCGCGGCGGTGACGAGCAGGCCACCCACGACCATCGCCGTCCGGGAGGCGACGGTAGGGCCCGAATCCGGGACGTACGCCGTGTCCTGCGGCGCAAAGACCACGTCGTCGAACCCGACCTCGAGGGTCTCGGCGACGAGTTGCGGCAGGATCGTCTTCGTGCCCTGACCCATCTCCGTGGACGCGACGAGGACCCGGATCTCGCCTTCGGCGGTCAGCTCGAGCGAGGCGACCGATGCCAGCCTGACCTCACCCGATCCGGTGAAGCCTGCGCCGTGCCAGGCGAGAGCGAGCCCGACGCCGCTCGCGACCCGTTCGCGTGCCGAGCGCAGAGGCGCGGCCGGGATCGTCCCGGAGCCGGCGCGACGGTCCCGCCCGGCCGCGTGGCGCGCGCGCAGACGCTCGAACTCGCCGGCCTCGGCGGCTCGTTCGAGGACCTCTTCGCCGGCGACGCTGTCGCGGAGGACCTGGCCTGTCGGCGTCGTGTCACCGGGCTGGTAGACGTTCCGGCGCCGGATCTCGAGCGGGCTGACGCCGAGCTCTTCGGCGATGCGGTTGAGGTGGGTCTCGGCCGCGAACTCGGTCTGCGGCGCGCCGAACCCGCGAAAGGCGCCGTTCGGTGGCGTGTTCGTGCGTGTCGCCCGGGCCCGGATCCGGACGTTCGGGCAGTGATACGGCCCGCCGGCATGCAGCGCGCCGCGCGACAGCACGACCGGCGTCAGCGTGCAGTAGGCGCCGCCATCCATCACGACTTCGATGTCCTGGGCCAGCAGCCGTCCGTCGCGCGTCACGCCGGTCCGATGACGGACGATCGCCGGGTGGCGCTTGGTGGTCGCCGCGATGTCCTCGTGACGGTCGTAGATCATCCGCACCGGCCGGTTGGCGGCACGCGCGAGAAGCGCCGCGTGCAGCGAGATGACCGAGGGATACTCCTCCTTGCCGCCGAACCCGCCGCCCGTCTCCGACTGCACGACGCGGGCCTGGATGCCGTCGATACCGAGCCCGCGCTTGAGCGCGCTGTGAACGTAGTACGGGCACTGGAGCGACCCGTGGATCGTCACCCCGCCGTCCTCGGAGGGCACCGCGATGATGGCGTTGTTCTCGATATAGAGCTGCTCCTGGTGACCGACACGGTACTCGCCCTCGAGGACGAGATCCGCGGCCGCGAACGCCGCGTCCGGGTCACCCTGGTCGATGTCGTAGGCCGCGAACACGTGATCCGATTCGCGCGGGTCGAAGACCGGCGCAAGTGGCTCCGTGTCGACCGTCAGCGCCCGACGAGCGGCCCGAAGCGTCGCTCGGTCGGCCGCGGCGACGAGGGCCAGCGGCTCGGCATGATGGAGGATCTCGCCGCCGATCGGGACGAGGATCGGCTGGTCCGACTTGATCGAGTCGACGACGTTCTCGCCCGGGATATCGGCCGCAGTGACGACGACCACCGTCGACCAATCGAAGGTGGGGTCGCGACGCAACTCGCGGAACCGGGCATGCGCGTCGCGGGAACGGATCGTCGCGCCGTACCAGGCGCCCGGGAAGATGAGATCGTCGGCGTACTTGGCAGCCCCGGTGAGCTTGGCCGGACCCTCACGCCGAAGCGGCGGGACGCCACGGGCGAGCCCCGGCGAGGTCGTACCGGGCGTCAACGTGACCGGGACCGGGGGCCTCCGTCCGCGTCGTCATGTCGGGCAAGCACAATCCTCCTCCGGCCGTGACTCTATCACCGGCCCCGGGTGTCCCGTGACCGGCGACCGTGCTCCGAATCGTGCTCGGCGGTTACCTCCGGCCGGTCGTCCTGACCGATGCCGACGAACCGCCGCGCAGCCGCGTAGAAACACGCCACTGCGACCGCCTGGGTGGCGTGGTACGTCGGCGTTGTGATCGAACAACCGCGGATGGACCGCGATGTGCCGGACCTGGACGGCTGCGGCGACGAACGTCAGGCCGAGGCCGAGGAGGGCCAGCGACGCGGGGGCACGTTCGTCCTTGTCCCGCGTCCGGCGAATGAGCGCCGCACCGAGAGCGGCCGCGCCCGGCAGATAGGTCGCTATCGCCACGGAGTACGGCGGGTTCGTACGGGTCAGCAGCGCCCAGGTACGCGAGGTGCGCGGCCGCCGCGATGCGTGTCACGCGACGGCCGCTCGCACGAGGGAGCGCGAGCAGCGCCGCGAGGCACCAGGCCGACAGCCCGGCCACTCCGATCGAGCCGAGCGACAGGCGCCACGCCCGGACACGCGCAGGTGCTTCTCGGTCGTCGGGTGGCAGGAGCCCGTGGAGGAACGCACCGACGATCGCCGCTAGTCCGGTCGCCGCGAAGAACACGACGAACCAGCGTCGGAGCGAGACCTCGCGGCCCGTTCGCGCGGCGTCGCCGGAGCGCGCACGCCCGAGCGCCAGAGCGAAGAAGCCGGCTTCGACGCCGATCGCGAGATCGGTCAGGGCCACGGCGGGCTCGTGGAGTCGGAGGCGCATCGTCGGCGGTCGGCTCGCGGTCGCCCCGGCGGCCCTAGTCGCGCCCGTGCCGGAGGGCACGCCCGGGCGTTGCGCCCGTGTGGACGCCGTCGCTCACTACCGGCGTCCCGGCCACGATGACGTGCTCGATGCCGACCGGGAACGAGCGCGGCTCGTCGTACGTGGCGGTCGATCGGACCGTGGCCGGGTCGAACACGACGAGATCGGCGACGTAGCCGTCCCGGATCACGCCCCTGTCGCGTAGGCCGAGTCGCGCTGCGGGCGCCGACGTCATCTTGCGGATGGCCTCCTCGAGGCTGAGGAGCGCCTCGTCGCGGACGAACTGCCCGAGGATCCGCGGGAAGCTGCCGTACGTCCGGGGGCTCGGCTTGGCGCCAAGGAACGTCGAGTCCGTGCCGACCATGCCGATGGGATGAGCGACGAACAGCGGCAACGTCTCGCCCCACGGGCCGCTCGTCACCTGGCTGACGCCGAGGTCCTCGGCGAGGAGGAGGTCACAGATCACGTCGAGCGCGTCGTGACCGGTCTCGTCCATGACATCGGCGACGGTCCTCGCCTCCCAGCGCAGGTTCTCGGGCCGGCGGAAGGCGCCCGAGGCGGACGTCGGCCCACCCTTCGCGGCTCGCATAGGCAGCGCCCCGGGCTCGGAAGTCGGCCCGCAGCTGGTCGCGCGTCGCGCGGTCGGCGAGCCGCTCGAGAAGCGGGCCTGGACCGCCGGCCTGGATCCATTGCGGCAGCTGGATGAGCAGTCGCGTGGACGCCCACTCGTAGGGATACGTATCGAACGTCACGTCGAGCCCCTCGGCGCGGGCGTCGTCCACGAGCGCGAGGAGGCGGTCGGCGCCGCCCGGGTGCGTCTCACGGTGGTAGAAGTGGGTGATGTGCGACGGCGCGCCGGCACGTCGGCCGATGTCGATCGCCTCGCGGATCGGGTCGAGGTAGCGGTCGCCCAGCGGATACCGGACGTGGGTGTGGTAGAAGCCGCCATGCCGACCGGCTTCCTCGGTCAGCGTCGCGAGCTCCTCGGTCGTGGCGTAGCCGCCCGGCGGATAGTCGAGCCCCGAGCTCAGGCCGAAAGCACCCTCGGCCATGCCGTCGCGGATGAGGCCACACATCCGGTCGAGCGCCCGTTGGTCGGCCGGGACATCCTCCCAGCCGAGGGCGGCGACCCGCAGCGGCGTGTTGCCGATGAGCGTCGCGATGTTGATGCTCACGGTTCCGTCGTACCGGTCGAGGTAGCTGCCGACCGACGACCAGTCGTAGTCGATGTCGGGCCGCCCATCGAGCCCCGAGTCGAGGTGAACGAAGGCCTCGAGGTCCTCGCGCCGCTCGAAGGGCGCGAAGCCGTTGCCATCGACACCGACGACCTCGGTCGTGACCCCCTGGCGGACCTTGGGCTCGTGGCGCGGATCCTCGAGGATCACCAGGCCGCCATGGCTGTGGAGGTCGATGAAGCCCGGAGCGACGACCTTCCCGGTCGCATCGATCGTCCGGCCGACGGTGGCCGGCGGTGTCTCGTCCGGGCCGAGGATTCGAAGACGACCGTCGGTGACTGCGACCGTCCCGGGCCGGCCCGGCGTGCCGGTGCCGTCCACGATCGTGCCACCGCTGATGAGGAGGTCGGCGTGCTCGGTCATCGCGCGACGATAGCCCACCTGCCGGCGAGCGCGCGGGTCGATATGTCGGGCCGGCGCGGCGTCTGCCGGCACTCGCGTATCGTCCGTCGCCGACCCGGCTCCCCGCCAGCGACCCGCACCTCGGCCGACGGCGATCCGGCCCTCGTACGTGGCGACCCGGCGCTCTTGCCGCTGGAAGCGACCGCGAGTCGCCGACACGACTCGCATCGATACGCGGTCAGCCCGCGCGCTGCTGAAGTCAGGACTCGCGCAGCTGATGCTCAGCGCGGACCGGCACCCACGCCGCGGAGGCGCGTGACAGACCAGGTCGCCTAACGCGCACCTGATGGACGGATGACAAAATCGCGGACCTCGCTCAGACCGTGGTCTCGACGGCACCGCGGTGGCCCGGCCCGTCCAACCGTCGGCCGCGGACCCAGGCGGCGCGAACCATGTCCGGGTGGGCACGGAAGATGAGCCGGCTCGCGAGGTCGGCGGCCTCATCGTCCTCGATGCCCGGGACGGGCGCGATGTACGCCGGATCGACCGCGATCGACGTCCGCGTCCTTGCCCGCTTCCAGCGACCCGATCTGGTCGCCGATCCCCAGCGCCGTGGCGCCGCCCAACGACCCAAGGCGGATCCAGTCGAGCGGGCTCAGCACCGTCCCGCCCTCGACGCCGGCGACGCGGCGGGCATTCTGCATGTACGCCCCGACGCGCATCACCGTGAAGATCGACAGATCCGGGCCGCCGGCGACATCGGTCCCGAGACCGAGCGAGAGACCGGCATCCACGTACCGGCCGAGCGGCATCATCCCCGAGGCGAGGAACAGGTTCGAGGCCGGGCAATGGGCGACGGTCGTTCGAGTCTCTACCAGCCGGTCGAGCTCGCGATCCGAGAGGTGGATGCCGTGGGCAAGGACGGTCCGATCGCCGAGGCCGCCCGCACTGTCGTAGACGTCCACGTAGTCCCGAGCGTCGGGGAACAGCCGGGCCACCTCGGCGATCTCGCCGCGGTCCTCGGACACGTGCGTCTGCCAGTACGTGCCTGTCGCCGTCGCCAGCGCCGCGGACTCGCGGAGGAGGTCGGCCGTGCAGGAAACCGCGAATCGTGGCGTGACCGCGTACCGAAGCCTGCCGGCGTCGCGGCCGTCCCAGCGCTCGATGAGCCGCGCCGACTCCGCGAGCGTCCGTTCGAGGATCGCGGACGGCTCGATCGTCGGGTCGTACGTCAGCCGGTCCATCATCACCTTGCCGATGACCGCTCGAATGCCGTGCTCCTCGGCGGCCCGGAACGTGGCATCCAGACTCGCTTCGTAGACGGCGCCGTACACGACCGCAGTCGTCGTGCCTGCCGCCGCGAATGCCCGCCAGGCCGCCGGCGCGAGCCGCTCGGCCGTCGGGACGTCGAAGGCGCGTTCCAGCGGGAAGATGTACCGGTCGAGCCAGGTCAGGAGGTCGAGACCGGCGCCCAGGCCGGCGTTGGGGAGCTGCGGCAGATGGGCGTGGAGGTCGACCATGCCCGGGAGGAGGATCCACGGGCGGATGTCGATCGCGTCGGCCGCGGTGGTGCCGGGGGCGCCTTCCGTCGTCCCGGCGTACACGAGGCGACCATCACCTCCGACCGCGACGACAGCGTCGGCCTCATGGAGCGTGCCACCGCGCCGCGAGCGGCGTGAGCAGGCGTGCCCGGATCGCGAACGGCGGGGTCAGAGGCAGGTCCACCGGCGAAGGCTAGCAGCGGGCCGTGGGCTTCGAGAGCCGCGAACCAGGCGTTCGAAATACGCGTCGACCGACGCCGGACATGGAACGACCCGGATCGGGCGGATCCGGGTCGACCGTCGAAATCAGGGGTGAGCGCGTCTAGCGCTTCTTACCGCGCACCTCGAACAGGTGGGCTGTCCACTCGGAGCCGCCGCGGTCCATCGTCGCCGAGCTGCCATGCCACCCGCAGGTGCAGGTGATGGTCTGAGCCTGGTGCTTGTACTCGTCGATGACGTGCTTGAACGGCTCGATCGTGGTGGAGGTCTTGACGGGCGGGCGACTGTTCACAAGGACTCCTGCGCGAATCAAAGGCTCCGCACAACGGCTGGGTAGCGGGGAGACCCGATTGTACCCGATTGCGTGGATTCACGCGCCCGACGCCGCGCGGAACGGCGCGCCGAGCGGCGCCCTCGACCTCCCGGACGGCCCATCTCAGGACGGCAGCAGATCTTCCCGAACGAGGTCGTCGACCGTGACCGGCGACTTCACGAGCCCGAGCGACTGGCAGGTAGTCGACGGACTTGCCCCAGCCCGCCTTGTCGATGGCTCCCAGTCCATCGGCCGCCTGCGGCGCGCCCGTCCATGAATCGATGGTGGCGGCGAGGATCGCCGTCTGAAGCTCCTTCTGCGAGGCGAGCTCGGGAACCTCGGCGATCGCGGCGTCAAGCCCGGCTGCCGGATCGGCCTTGATGTCGGTCATCGCGCGCAAGGTCGCGGCGACGAACGCAGCGATCGCGTCACGCTTGGTCTCGAGCGTCCCTGTCCCCGCGATGAGACCTGGGCCCGGCAGCGGCGTGATCTCGTCGATCCGCAGGACGACCGCCGGGTCCCCGTCGTGCTCCAGCTGGACCGGCTCGTTGTTGGCGAACCCGGTCGCCGCCTCCACCGCTCCCTGGGCGACCGCGGCGCGCTGCGTGTAGTCGGGGTATTCGACGATCTGGACGTCGGTCGGCTTGAGCCCGGCGGACCCGAGGAGCGCCTGGAGCATCACCCATCCGGAACCGTAGCGGCCCGGCGTGCCGATCTTCTTGCCCTTGAGATCGGCTGCGCCCTTGATCCCGGACGATGCCTTGGCGAAGACGACGTTCGGGAACTTGCCGTAGATGGTCGCGATGTACCGGACCGGGATCCCCTGGCTGACCGCCGGGATCACGCTGGTCCCGTCGCCGATCCCCACGTCGATCGCCCCCTGGCCGACGAGCGGGATCAGGTTGTCGTCCGACTTGCTCTGGAACTCGACGTCGAGACCGGCGTCGGCGTAGTACCCCTTCTGGTCGGCGAGGTAGAACGGCGCGAACTGGACGCTCGGGATATAGCCGAGCCCGACGGTGAGCTTCGTGTGGGCGGCGCTCGAGCCGGCGCTCGATGTGGCGCTCGAGGACGCCGCGGCGGATGTCCCGGCCGAAGCCGCCGAACCCCCCGCCGATGACCCGGCCGCGGACGGCGCGACGGCCGATGACGACCCCCGGTGGACGACGCCGGCGACGTGCCGGCGCTCGAACACGCGGCGACGATCGACGCGATGACGACTCCGGCGAGCGCGAGACGAGAACGACGATGGGACACGTTGACCTCCGAGCGGTTGCGGATCAGCGGGCGCCGACGAGACGGCGCTCGACGGCGACGATGGCGAGGTACAGGGCGATCCCGACGAGCGCGATCGTCAGGAGCGTGGCGAACATCAGCGGGGTATCGAAGAGCGAGCCGCGTGCCAGGTTGATCAGGACGCCGAGCCCGCTCTCGGCGCCTGCCCACTCACCCACGATGGCGCCGACGACGGCGAGCGTCACGCCGACCCGAAGCCCGCCGAGGATGTTCGGCATGGCGGCCGGGATCTCGAGCGTGAGCAGGACCTGGCGGCGCGTGGCCCGAAGGCTCCGGCCGAGCTCGAGAAGCCGCGCGTCGACCGAGCGGATCCCGACCATCGTCGAGATGGCGACCGGGAAGAACACGATCAGGGCGCAGATGAGGACCTTGCCGAGCAGCCCCGGTCCGAACCACAGCGCGAGCAGCGGCGCGAGCGCAAGGATCGGCGTCGCCTGGGCGGCGACGAGATAGGGCGACAGGACCCGCTCGACGAGCGCGCTCTTGGCGAGCGCGTAACCCGCGATCAGGCCGAGTCCGGCGCCGACGACGAACCCGAGGGCGATCTCGAGGAGCGTCGTGGCCAGGTGCGGCTCGATCGTGCCGTCCGTCCACGCACTGACGAACCGCGAACCGACCATCTCGGGTGGCGGAAGGATGAACGGCGGAAGCCCCGAAACGACGACGACCGCCTTCCACCCGACGAGGAAGAGGACGAACACGGCGATGACCGGCAGCCAGCGGGTCCGGAGCGGTCATGCGAGAGCCTTCGATGCGGCGCCCGTGCGGGCAGGGGTCTCCGGCTCCGCGGTGGACTGCGGCTCGGCCGGGAGGGGATCGGCCGGGAACGGCTCGCCGGCTCGGACGGCTCGGAGCCTCCCTCGTCGTCGGTGAGGGCCGCCCGTATCCGGCGTGCAGTGGCCGAGACCGCGGCTGCGTCGAGGTCGGCGATCGTGCGCGGACGCTCGATGGCGACCGGGATGTCGGCGACCACTCGGCCCGGACGCGGCGACATCACGACGACGCGGTCGGAAACGAGGATCGCCTCGGGGATGCTGTGGGTGACCATCACGATCGTCGTGGCCGATCGCTCCCACAGCCGGAGGAGCTCGAGGTCGAAGCGCTCGCGGGTCAGCGCATCGAGCGCGCTGAACGGCTCGTCGAGCAGGAGCACGTCCGGCTCGAGCGCGAGCGCACGTGCGAGGGCGACCCGCTGGCGCGTGCCACCCGAGAGCTCGGACGGCCGCGACGAGATGACCGCCGGGTCGAGCCGGACGAGATCGGTCAGGCGGTCGAGGCGTTCCCGCCGGCGCCCGGCGTCCCAGCCGGCGAGCTCGAGCGGGTAGGTGATGTTGGCGGCCGCCGTCCGCCACGGCAGCAGCCGAGGCTCCTGGAATACGAGACCGATCCGCGGGTCGGGGCCCTCGATCACCACGCCATCGAGGCTCGCGGTGCCACGGACCGGAGTGAGGAGGCCCGCGATGACGCGGAGGAGGGTCGATTTTCCGCAGCCGTTGGGCCCGATGAGGGCCACGATCCCACCGCCCGGGATCGCGAGGTCCAGGCCGTCGAGGACCGGCAGTGAGCCGCCGTCGCGAGTCGGGAACGCGAAGTCGATCCCGTCGAGATGGACCGCGCCCGAGGCTGCGACCCGGGACTCCGGCTGTCCGCGGCCGCGCGAGGCCGTCACGACACGCCCCCGGCCAGCGGTCGGAGGACCGGCGCCGTGGCCGGATACAGGTCGACGTAGGCCTCGAACAGCCGGTCGTACGCGGCGGCGTGCTCCGTCCGGGGTTCGATCCGGCTCGCCACGGACGTCATCGCCGTGATGGCCGTCCGAAGGTCGCGGATGCACGCCGATCGCCACGGCGCCGAGGATCGCCGACCCGAGGACCGCGGTCTCGAGGACCGCGGGCACCGCCACTCGGAATCCCGTGACGTCGGCCTTCACCGAATTCCAGAACGTGCTCCGGGCCGGGCCGCCGCAGACGCGCATCTCGTTCACGCGAACACCGGCCCCGAGCATCGGCCGGGCGACGTGGCGGATCGCGAGCGCCGACGCCTCCACGATCGCCCGCGCGACATGTCCGCGGCCGTGACCGAGGGTCAGGCCGGCGAGAACGCCGCGCGCCTCTGGGTCCCAGATCGGCGAGCGCTCACCGGCGAGATACGGCAGGAACACGAGACCATCGGCGCCGGGCGGCGTCGCCGCTGCCTCGTCGAGGAGCGCCTCCATCGAGATCGTCCCGCCGAGGATCGATTCGCGATACCAGTCGAGCGACCGGCCCGTCGCTGCCATCGCCGCGCCGACGCTGTACCGTCCGGCGAGCGGTCCCGGCGTCACGAACCCTCCGGCGACCTCGACCGGGCGATCCCAGTAGACCCCGAACCCTCCCGCCGACCCGCCCGGGTCGTACGCGTCGCCGGGCTCGAGGAGACCCGCTCCGACATAGCTCGCGAACGCGTCGACCATGCCGCCCGCGACCGGGATCCCCGGACGAAGACCGAGGGCGTCGGCGGCAGCGTCGGTCAGCTCGCCGACGACCGTGCCGGCACGACCGCTCGGCGGCAGCCGGTCGATCGGCACCCCGGCCCGGGCGACGAGCGCGATGTCCGGGATGACCTGGTCCGGGACGAGCGGCGCGACAGCCACGCCCGACAGCCGGAACGCGAGCCACTCCCACGTGGACAGATACCAGCAGGTCGCGGCCGCGACGGCCGGCTCGTGCCGCTCGACCCACAGCGCCGCGGGCAGCCCGCCGAGGGCCCAGCCACGAACACCGGTCGCAGACTCCAGCTCGGCGGCCTCTTGTGCGTCGCGGGAGTCGAGGAACGTGATCGCCGGTCGCGTCGCCTCGCCGCGCGCGTCGACCGCAGCCAGCGTCGGACCGTGCCCATCGACGCCGATCGCAACGACCTCTGCGTTCTCGGAAGCGCGGAGCGCCCGAACGGCGCTGACCACGGCCGACCACCACGTTCCGGGGTCCTGCTCCGCGCGGCCGTGCCCGCCGGTCACGTCGAGGCCGTAGCCGCTGCGGGCGAGCGCCGAGCATCTCGCCGTCGAGGCTCACCAACCCGGCCTTGGTCTCGTTCGTTCCGAGATCGATGCCCAGGACCGCCGGTCGCCGATCGGTCATCGTGGCCGTCCGCTGGCCGGCGCGAGCGTGACCTCATCGAGTGCCACGACTGCCTCGGCCGTCGCGACGTCGGTGACGAGGGTCCGGACGACGCCCGCGCGAAGCGCGCCGAGGATCGGCCGGACCTTGCTCTCGCCCGACGCGACCCCGATCGCGACCGGGATCCGTGCCGAGCCGGCGGGCATCGACCGCGATGACCCGCTCGCGGAGTGCGTCGCACACGAAGCGGCCATCGATGTCGAACGGCGCGACGAGGACCTCGCCGACCGCCTCGGCGGCCAGGAGCTGGCCCTCGATCTCGTCCCCGACCCGCGCGGCGGTCCACGACGGGCCGCCGATCCCGAACAGGGCGACGTCGAGCCGTTCCCAGAGTTCCGAGATCGCCTCAAGGCCCGCATGACTCATCGAGCGCCCGCTTGGTGTCCGCGTCGTCGACGAGCCCCGGGGCCATCAGGCCGCGTGCCTGGGCATCGAGGGCATCCGCGACGCGCCGGTACGGCTCGCGCTCGAGCCCGGTCGTCCAGAAGCCGCCACACAGCGGGACGACCGTGACGGCGACCGGGGTCGCGGACTCCTCCAGCGCGGCTGCGGTGGCCGACACCGCCACGCCGTCACCGATCCCGACGATGGCACCCGCGCGAAGCACGCCGCGAAGGACCTCGGCGCCGAGCCGACCGACCATCCGCCTGGTCAGGTCCTCCGGCCCTGCGATCGTCGGCGCCAGATGGACGGCGTCGAGGCCGTAGCTTCGACGGAGCGCGTCCGCAGCCGGACTGTCGACCGCCGTCCGGTCCACGATCCGAATCTCGACGATGCCCTCCGCGCGGGCGCGCTTGAGCAGACGCGAGACCTGCGGCCGGGTGACGCCGAGCTGCTCGGCGATCGCGTTCTGGGTCTCACCCAGCTCGTAGTACAGCCGGCTGGCCCGGACGAGCTGCGTCGAAGTCGCCCATCATCGAGCCTGCACGTTTGTATTTGACAGATGTGCATCCATGCCCGCGCATCATCCCGGTGCTGGCCCAGGCTGTCAACGACCCGGGAATCAGAACGGCCCGGGCGATGCCCGGGCCGTCTCGCTGAAGGGAGGAGCGGTTAGGGACCGCCGACTCCGTGGTGGTCGTGACTGTGGGAGTAGCCCTGCTGCGGCGTCCCGATGTACGGGAAGCTCGAGAGGAACGGCTGGTCGTTGGCGTCGACCCCGTCACCGAGCAGATTGTTCGGCGTGCGGTTCGGGACGCCGAGGACGGCGTTGAGCGTCGGTCCGTAGCCTTCCATGAGGGCGCGGACTTCGATGTCGGTGACGTCGTCGAGGAGGCGACGGCCGTTGGGAAGACCGCAAGGTCGCCGTCGATCGCGCCGAGGCGGCTCGGGGAACCACCGTCGGCGACCCCGAAGACGCAGCGCACCGGCCGCGTTCGGCTTGATGCCGGTGTTCACCCGGAGCATGTCGGCCTGCTTCGAGCCGGTCCGGTGTACTGCAGCCCACCGGGGACGACCGCCGAGTCCGGGATGTTCAGCCCGGTCAGGAGGATCGCCACCAGGTCACCGCGGTTCGACGTGGCTGCCTGATCCGGTAGCGCCGCCGAGTAGAGGTAGTCGGCGACCGCGGTCAGCTCGGGGTTCAGGTAGTACGTCGCGAACTGGGAGTCCTTGTCGGGCTTCTGGCTGTTCCAGTAGTCCTTCTTGACGGTCGGGATGACGACCTCGTTGATCAGCGGATTGCCGAGCCGGGAGACCTGCTTCCACGGGCCGTTGGTCTTGATGGTGCCGTCGTTGCGGATCGTTCGGTTCTGCTTGCGGCTGGCCGCGGCCCAGACGCCGAGGACGGCCTCCGGATCGTTCGGCCCCGTCGGGAGCGCGTGATCCCTGGTCAGGTTCTGGAGCGGCACCTTGATCGCGATGGAATTGGTGTTGAAGCCGCTGACGCCGTCATGGCCGGTATCGGTCGGCGAGCGGGATGGCATGTGCCGCGTTGAACGGTCGCAGCCCGCCAAGGTCGAAGATCGAGCCGAGGTCGACGAAGAACGCGTCGTCTCGCTGCCCGGCGAAGAGCATGGTGCCGTCGCCCAGCGTCGTGACGGCCTGGGCCGCGAGGTCCGCCGAATCGGTGTCGAGCGAGGTCCGATGTTCGGGGGTGGGGTACGGACGCCCGCCGCGATCTTCTTGTCGTTGCGGTAGACGTCATACGTCTGCTTCGCGAGCTGGTTGGGGTCGTTCAGGCTCGTGATCGGGCCGTCGTTGAAGAGGAAGGTCGGGATGCCCGCGAAATTCTTCGCAGTCCGGGTGGTCTTGAACGTGAAGTAGTAGCTGACGTCGGCCTTCCCGTCGCCGCTGTTGTCGACGTAGATCTCGTAGCGGACGTCGGGGTCGAACGGGAAGAAGTTCGGGCCGCCGGCCGGGTCTTCGAGGGGGATGTAGTTGGCGATGATGGTCAGGCTGTTCGGATCGTCCGGACTCACGAACGCGTACAGGTCCGTGTTGTCGGCGCCCGGATCGCCCGCGATCAGCGGTGCCTCCCGGTGGCTGGATGCGAACACGCCGCCGACCGACGTGGTCGCGATCGACAGGGCGCCGGCGATGCCAGCCGCCATGGCTCTCCTGGACACTGGTCCCTCCATGTGGGCGAGGGTTGGTAGGGCAGGACCCTCCGCCTGCGGACGTCCCTCGGCTTGTCGCGACTCTCGCCAGGGCGTCTCGCGAGGTGGTGCGCAGGCCGCGACGGTTCCGGATGAATCCGGACCGGATCGAGCGCCAGCGACGGCCAGGATCCGGCGGGCCTCGGCGGCTCCGGTGGCCGAGAATCCGGGGTCAGTCCCAGGGCCAGCGTCAGGTCCGCGCGAGCGCCCTTTGCATCGCCGAGCGCGGCGTCGATCGCACCCGGAGTGGTAGCGGAACAGCGGGTCGACCGAGCCGAGGCGAAGCGCCTCGTCGGACCGAGTCCTGGCCTCCGCGTCGCGCCCGAGTCGGTGGAGGGCCCAGGCGAGTGCGTCCGCTGCTCGAACGGTCGGTGCGGTGTGGTAGGCCGCCTCCGCGTACTCGAGCGCCTTCGCCGGGTCACCGTGGTCGGCCTCGAACAGCGCGAGATCGAGGTCGACGATGACCCCGGTCGCCTTGAACAGGTCGATCTCGGCGCGAGCCAGCTTGAAGTTGCGTGTCGCGTCGTCCGTCCTGCCGGCAGCCATCTGGGATTCGGCGAGGCCGATGACGTACTCGGGTAGCGGCACGACGTCGGCGGCGCGCTGGTAGAGGTCGATCGCCTCGTCCAGGTTGCCCGCTCCGATCGCGAGCCGCGCTTCGCCGGCGAGTGAGGGCGGGTGGGCGGGGACCATTGCGAGAGCGTCGCGGTATGCGCTGGCGGCGCCCGAGGGATCGCCGGAGTAGACGAGCAGGTTGCCGAGGAGAGCGCCGACATAGGCCGCGTTCTCGGGGGCGAGACTCGGCGCCCCGACCGCCTGTCGCATCGCGCCGAGCGCGGCCTCGAGATCGCCGTGGAGTTCCGCGAGATACGACGCCCGGGTGAGCGTCGTCAGGTCGAGCGCGATGCCGAGCATCTCGTCACAGGCCGCCTGCGCCTCGTCGTATCGCCCGAGCTCGACCAGGGCGTCGACGACGACCGCGTGGGCCGTGTCGAGGTTCGGTGAAGCTCGACGGCGCGGCAGCCCGGTGACGAGGGCGTCGGCGAACTGATGCTTGCCGAGCTGAAGGCCGCCGATCCCGACGTAGACCAGCGCGTCGTCCGGGTGCGAGCCGGCGGGCGGCCTCGAAGGCGGCCTCGGCGGGCGCGTAGAGCGACGGGTCCGCGGTCTCGCGGATCCTCTGGAGGAGGGCGAAACCGAGGTCGCGTTGCGAAGGCTTCGTCCGAAGGGTCGGACGCGACGGCGGCGCCGAGTCGGGCTACGGTGGCGATGGTCGGCGACGTGGGACGTACCGAGGAGGTTGCGGCTTCGGTCCCGGCCTCGGTCGCCGTCGGGGTCGGGCGCTCGGAAAGGCCCGGAGACGCAATCACAGCCGTCGAGGCACTCGGCCCCGCTGCGTCCGAGCGCGCGGCCACGGACTGCGCGGGCACCGACGACTGCGACGCCGCTGGCACCACCGATGACAAGCACCGCGATGATCGATGGCATGGCGGCGCGACGCGTCCTGGTCGTCATGGCGGGGATACGCACGGAGGCATCCGCTGGATGAGCGACCACCGTCGGTCGCGAAGCCGAGATTCAGCTCCAGAGCCGGTCGTGCGCTCGCTCGGTGTCCCAGCCCGGCGTCGGGGCGAACCACCCGGGATCGCGAGGGTCGAGGAACGGGTTCGCACGCGTCCTTGTCGAGATCGGTGAATCCGAGGCCCGGCGTGTCCGGCACGGTGATCGACCCGTCCTCGACGAGCGGCTGCGGCAGCCCGCTGACGAGACTGCTCCACTCCGGGATGTCGGCGGAGTGGTTCTCGAGCGCCAGGAAGTGCTCGGTCGCGGCCGCGGCGTGGACGCTCGCCAGCGCGGCGACAGGCGACCCCGCCATGTGCGAGGGCCATCGCGATGCCGTGCTCGCCGGCGTAGTCGCCGATCCGCTTCGTCTCGAGGATGCCGCCCGACGGTCATGATGTCGGGGTGGACGACGCCGACCGCGCGCCGCTCGACCAGGTCGCGGAAGCCGTCACGAAGGTAGATGTCCTCGCCGGTGCAGATCGGTGTCGTGACCGACTCCGACAGCCGCACGTACTGGTCGGTGAACTGCCACGGGATCATGTCTTCGTACCAGGCGAGCGTGAACTGGTCGAGCGCGCGCCCAAGCCGGATGCACGATTCGAGCCCGAGATGACCGAAATGGTCCGCGGCGAGCGGCAGTGTGTAGCCGACGACGTCGCGGATGCGGCCGACGTACTCGACGAGCGCATCGATGCCGATCGTCGTGAGCTGGATCCCGGTGAACGGGTGCATGACGTCGGCGCGCCCGAGGGCGTCGGGCGGCGCGTTCACGGCGCCCTTGATGCCGGCCACGAGATCGATGCCGACGTCCATCTTGAGGAACCGGTACCCCTGGTCGATACGGTGCTCGGATGAGCGCGGCCATCACATCGGGGTCGAGTCGCGACGGCGTGTCGGCGTAGCACAGGACCTTGTCGCGGAAGCGGCCGCCGGCCAGCTGGTATGCGGGGACGCCGTACGCCTTGCCGGCGAGATCGACGAGGGCCATCTCGACCGCGGACACGCCGCCGCCCTGGCGCGCGTGGAACCCGAACTGGCGGATCTTGCGGAAGAGCCGATCGACGTCGCAGGGGTTCTCGCCCAGCAACCGGCTCTTGAGGACGAGCGCGTAGGTCTTGCTGGCGCCGTCGCGGACCTCGCCGTACCCCGAGAGTACCCTGGTTGGTGTCGATCCGGATGATCGTGCAGTCCATCGGCAGGCCGATCAGCGAGATGGTCCGCATGTCGGTGATCCGGAGCGTCCGATCGGCCGTGAGGCTCGGTTGACGTGGTCCTCGGCGGTCGACTCGGCGGCGGCGTCGCGGCGTCGAGCCGGGCGATCATCCGCCAGCCACGCCTGGTAGTCGGCCTCGATGTCCTCGCGCCACGTCGCGTGTCGATCTCGCCCGGCGTGTAGCGGCCCTCGGCGAGCCGCTGCTTGCCGAACGTGTCGCGGCGGTGGACGTCCTCCCCGACCTCGACGATCTCGGCCGACGAGGTGCGGCGGGATGAACGTCACGCCGGTCGGCGTGCCCAGGACGATGTCGCCGGGCAGGACCGTCACGCCGCCGATCCGGATCGGGATGTTGATGCCGCCGAGGGTCGTGTCGCCGGATCGGCGTCGGGTCCGCGCCGCGGTAGAAGAACGCGACATCGCTCGAGGCTCGCTGGATCCCGTCGAGGTCGCGAACGCCGCCATCGATGACCGCGCCGGCCTGGGTCCGCGCGGCGACCGCGGTCGAGAGGTTGTCGCCGACGAACGTGCCCTCGCGAACCTTGCCGAACATGTCGACGACCATGACGTCGCCGACTTCGAGCGTGTCGATGACCCACGAGTTCTGGCCACCGATCGCGACCGTCGGCCTCGCCGGCCGCCTGGACGACCGCGTGGAGGTCGGGCCGGAACGGCAGCATCTGGGCGGTCACCGCGCGCCCGACCAGGACGCGGTCGGGGTGGGTCCGCAGTCCAGCCGCCCTCGAACTGGAAGCGGTAGCCCTCGCGATCGAGGATGGCCCACGCCTGCTCGCTGGTGATCGCGAGCATCCGCTCGAGCAGGTCGTCGGGCACGTGCGGGCGCCCGTCGGGAAGCCGCCGAACGGGTTCCGGGGCGTCAGCGCGACGACCGCCTCGGGCGGGTTCACGATCTGCATGTCACCCATCAGACGACGCGACCCGGGTTGAGGATGCCCAGCGGATCGAGCGCGGTCTTGATCGCCCGCATGACCCGGACGGCATCGGACCCACGCTGGATCTCGAGCCAGTCGCGACGCGCCACACCGATCCCGTGCTCGCCGGTGACCGTGCCACCGAGGTCGAGCGCGGCGCGGTAGAGGTCGGCGCGGACGGCATCGGTCGATCGCTTCGCCGCGGGGGTCGTCGCGCTCGAGGACGAGGTCCGGGTGCAGGTTGCCGTCGCCGGCATGACCGAACGTCCCGATCCGGACGTTGTGCTTCGCGGCGATCGCCTCGATGGCGCGGAGCATGTCGGGGACGCGGGCGCGCGGAACGCCGACGTCCTCCATCCGGACCTCGCCTAGGCGCTCGAGGGCGTAATGCGCGGACCGTCGGGCCTGGCGCAGCCAGTCGGCTTCCTGGGCGTCGGCGGCGCGTACGACGTCCGTCGCACCGGCCAGCCGGCAGGCGGCCTCGGCCCGCTCCAGCTCATCGAGCGCGGCAGCGCCGGGCAGATCGGACTCGACCATCAGCATCGCGGCCGCGGTCCGGTCGAGGCCGAGGTTGTTCATGTCGTCGACGGCCGCGATCGTGAACCGGTCCATCAGCTCGAGCGTGACGGGCGAGAGGCCGGCGGCCGCGATGCCCGCGACCCCGTCGCCTGCGCTGTCGAGGGTCGGGAAGAAGGCCAGCATGGTCGAGCGCGGCGGCGGCAACGGCCGGAGGCGGAGGGTGGCCTCGGTGATGATCGCCGAGCGTGCCCTGGCTGCCGATCGATCAGGTGGGTCAGCGAGTAGCCGGCGACATCCTTGACGTTCTTGCCGCCGGTCCGGATGACGGTTCCGTCGGCCATCACGACCTCGAGACCCAGCACCGATTCGCGGGTCTGGCCGTACTTGACGCAGCACAGCCCGCCCGCGTTGGTGCCCAGGTTCCCGCCGATCGAGCACTGCTCGAAGCTGGCCGGGTCCGGCGGGTAGAACAGGCCTTCCGCGGCGACCGCTGCCTTGAGCGCGGCGTTGATGATGCCGGGCTGGACGACCGCGACGAGGTTCGGGCGGTCGATCTCGATGATCTTGTCCATCCGCGTGAACGCGATCGTCAGGCCGCCCTCGATCCCGGCGGAGCCGCCCGACAGGCCGGTCCCGGCGCCGCGCGGGACGATCGGGACGCCCGAGCTCGGCGGCAGATCCGGACGAGCTCCTGGACCTCGGCGGTCGTCGTCGGCAGTGCGACCGCGCCGGGCAGGCCCGCCCTTGAGATAGGCGGTCTCGTCGGTGCGGTAGCTCGCGCGATCGATCGCGTCGGTCAGCAGGCGAAGCTCGGGCAGGCGGGCCGCGATTGCCGCGATCAGCGCGGTAGTGGCCGGAGGCCCGGGCGAGCGTCGGCCGAGGTCGTCACGCGGCGAAGTCTAGCGGTGGCGGGAGTACCATGGCCTTCATGGTCGGCAAGACGCCGCTGCTGCTCGCCGCCGTTCTCGCTCTTGGTATGACGGGGCTGCCGCTCGGCGCAGCCTCCGGTCGTGAGGGCTTGACGGAGAGGCCGCCGACGACGGCCACGCAGTCCGCGACGGATCCGGCGGCGTCATCCGGACCGCCGGATATGCCATCGTCCCGGGCTCCGTCGGGCGGACGAGCCTTCGACTGGACGCAACGTACGACGTCACCCTGCGAGCTGTCGTGGGCGACCCGTGCGATCTCGGTTGTGTCGGATGCGACGATCACGGAACACCTCGGGCGGTCCGATCGACCGGGTCGAGCTGAACACGATCGCTGCCCGCCTCGGTGGGATGCGGCTGAGGATCGGTCTCCGTCGACGGCGGCCGCCGTCCCCGGGAGAGTCAGCGACCAGACGATCATCGTGCCGCTCGGCGGGATCCTGCCGGATGGTGCCACGACCCGACTGCCGCGTCACGTATTCGGCCACCCTGCGCACCAGCGCTGCGCTGGCTCGAACTGGCTGTTCACCAAGGCGAACGGGATCGTCGACCTGTACCGCTGGCTGCCGTGGGTCAGCCGCGCGATCGCCTTCGACCGGCCGAACCACGGCGACCCATTCCAGACGCCTTCGAGCCGGAGCGTCCGGGTCCGGATCGTGGCCGACCGGAGGCTTGTCCTTGCCACGACCGGCCAACGCGATCTCGGTCTCCGCCGGCGGGCTGACGCAGGTCTTCGAAGCACGTGACGTTCGCGACTTCACCGTCACGGCCGCGACGGACTACCGGACGGGCTCGCGGGTCGTCCGCGGCACGACGGTCCGAGTCTGGTATCGCCCGGGTGCGCCCGGTGCGGCGATGCTCAACGCCGCCGGGACGCGTTCGCCGCGCTCTCCGACCGCCTCGGAGCGTACCCACACCGGGTCTTCAACGTGGTCCAGTCGGCCGGCGGCTACGGGATGGAGTCGCCGGGGCTGATCTGGATCCCGACCGGGGTCGCGGCCACCAACCTGCGGTACCTGGTGGCGCACGAGGCGGCACACCAGTGGTTCTACGGCATCGTCGGGAACGACCAGGCGCGCGAGCCGTTCGCGGACGAGGCCGCCGCCGACTTCGTCGCACGGTACGTCCTCTCGCAGCGGCGCGCGAGCCGATGCCCGACGGCGCGTCTCGATCGCTCGATCTATGCCTACACCGCAGCCTGCTACTACGAGACGGTCTACATCGGTGGCGGAAACCTGCTCGACGACGACCCGGCGGCAGATGGGGAATGCGACGCGTTCTGGACCGCCCTGCGCGGGTACATCGCGTCGCATCGGAATGGCATCGCGACGACCCGATCGCTGCTCGACGCCCTCGATGCCGCGACGCCGCTCGATCTCGCAGGACGTTCTTCGTGGCGCGCTTCCCGTCGCTCTACTGACTCGCCGGACCGCGCTTCACGTCCCCTTTGGTGCCGCTGACCGGCCCGCGGCTGCGCCGGATCAGCCGTCCGCCATCCGACGGTCGGCGGCGAGGGCCTGCGGCATCTGCCGGAACGATCGCGGGCAGGACCGGCCGCCAGGCCTTCCAGCCCGCGACGAGCCAGGCCGAGACGCGCCTGCTCGCGCGCGCTCCACGGAAGCCGTACGCCTCACGAACCTCGGCGGCAGGAGCCCGACGGCCGGCCACATCGTCCAGTCGTAGGCGACTGTCGGGATGCCGAGCCGAGCCGAGGACGCCCGGGCAGCGGCGGATGCAGGATCGTCGTCGCAAGGTCCCGTGCGAGCGGTCCCACGGTCACCTGCCCCCTCGGCCCGAGCTGCCGCGTGAGGTAGGCCTCGAATGCGGCGAGATCGTCGGGGAGCATCGCCTCGGGAATGCCGAACGCGCGCCCGATGGGCCGCGTCTCGGCGTAATAGGCCTCCGCGCGGGCGCGCGGCATCGGCTCCAGCCACGCGTCGGCGGCCACGATCGTCGAGTCGACGAGGGTCGCGTGGACCCACAGCGAGAGCGCCGGATCGCGCGCGGTGTAGCCCGGCCCCCGTGATCGCCCGATGGAGCGCGTTCAGCCGGCGGATCTCGGCGCGGGCGGCATCGGTCGTGCCATACACGATTTTGAGATAGCTCCGGAGCGTCCCGAGGAGCCGCCGCCACGGATCGGCGCGGAAGTCCGAGTGGTCAGCGACGCCGGCCGCGACCAAGGGGTGTGCCAGCTGCAGCAAAAGAGCCCGAGGGCCGGCACCGAGGAGGAGTATCGCCTCGCGATTGAGCCGCCACGCCTCTGAATCCGGCCCGTACAGACCCGGATCGGGTCGAAGCCGACCCCGGGCGTCATTCGGGTGGTCCGGCGCCGGCGCGGACCCAGGTCGGACGCGGGGTCGTGCGCGATCGGGTGGCCGGTCTCGGGCTCGTCGTCGCCCACACGCGCGCCGAGATCCGTTGTCACGCGAGACAGCGTGCGGTCCATTCCCGCACCATAGCCGAGGATGCGGAGGACACGCTGCCGATGACTCAGGACCACGGCTGGGGCCGCGACTTCGACCCCGATGAGCTCGCGCGACTCGAGACCAGGGCGTGGAAGGCGTACTACCGCCGCCAACGGGCCCGGATGTTCGGAACGCTGGTCCAGGCGCTTCATGCGCAGGTCGGCGTTTCGTGGGCTCGTGCGATCGCGGCCGCCATGCTCCTCGCGCGCGCCGCGGCCGGGTTCTCACGTGCGAAGGATGACTACGAGCGGTTCGCGCCGGACATCGTCCGCGCCTACCGGGTCCTCGGGCTTCCAGAGGACGTCGACGTCGAGGAGGTCGCCCGCCGCGAGCTTCGCTGGTGGGTCCTCCGGCGAGAGATCGGGCTGGCCTCCGGAGAAGCCGCTGGCGAGGTCATCGCCGACCTATACGCCGCGCTCTACTCGGTCCCCCGTGAGCGCGTCGCCGAGGCCGGTCGCCTGCGCGGATTGGCCGCCGAAGTTCGCGACCGCGGGGCGGCGACCGACCCCGACGGCTCGACAGGCCCGGGACGAGCCTACTGGCCGCAGGTCGCGAAACTCCTCCGGGATTCGTACCGGAGCCTGCGGATGGCCCTGGATACCGGGACCACCGAGTACGAGTAGCGCCGAGCTCCGGCGGCCGGGCTTGCGACCCTGTTGTGCGCATCGTTGCCATCCGCGTTTTCTAGAAAACCGCCCCTCTCACGTGCCGATCCACCGGCTTTGCGTCCGGTCCACCGTCCGACGTCGCCGCCCGCCCCTACACGCGGCTCGACCCTACCCGGGCAGCTCACCGATCGGCCTACGCGGGCCGCTCGCGCGCCGGCTGGACGAAGGTCAAGGACGAGTCGTGGTACAAGCGCGAGTCGTGGCGGTTCGACCGACCGTGACGGCGATCGCCGGTGTGACGCGCCACTGAAACGAAAGCGCCGGAACCGGGGGTCGCGCCGCTCGCGCGCCAGTCGCAGACTCCCGCGATGGAGGACAAGACCGCCGAGCTCGCCGACGCCATCGTGCAACTCAAGAACGCGACGGAGAAGCGTCACGCAGCCGGACGCGGCACACCGGCGCACGACGACCTGATCAAGGAAGAGGAGCGCCTCAGGGCGCGAGTGATGTCCCTCGCGGACGAGCAGACCTGCCTCAAGCCCGACATCTAGACGATCGCATCACGCTCGGGCATCGGCGCGGGCGTCGGACGGTTTCTGCTCGATGGCCAGTGCGGTCAGTCGCCGATGCTCGTAGCGCGAAGCATCGCCTCTACGACCTCCCCGGCCGGACGCGGCCACCCCGACCTACCGGTCGTCCGGCCGCCTCCCGACGAGCCACCACATCGTCGGAAAGAACGCGGCGGCGACCAGCAGCTTCGCCAGGTCCCAGAGCAAGAACGGCGTCAGCCCGGCGGCGATCGCGTCGGACCAGCTCATCCCGGTCGACGACCTTCAGCCACGGCACGCCGATCGCGTAGATGACGACGCTGCCGATGAGCATCGCGCCGATCGCTCCGCCGATACGGCGGTCCCAGCCCAGCTCCGCCAGCCGTCCGACGACCGCGCCCGCGACCATGAACCCAATGAGATAGCCCCCGGTCGCGCCGCGAATTACGGCGAGACCGCCCTCGCCCTGGGCGAAGAACGGCAGTCCGACCACGCCGAGCAATACGTAGAGCGCGACCGATGAGAGCCCGCGCCTGAACCCGAGGGCGCAACCGACGAACAGGACACCGAACGTCTGGCCCGTCCACGGCACCGGTTCGTGCGGGACCACGAAGAGCGCCGTCACGTAAATGAAGAGGGCACCGACGACGACGAGGGCGATGTCGCGGACCCGAGTGTTGAGGTGCTCACCGACGCGGATGGGAACCAGGAAATCCGCGATCGTGAGGCCACGTTCGGCGGCCGTCGAGCGGTCAAGCCGTGGCAGGGCGATGGTCAATCGACTCTCCGTCCGGCGGCCGCCGATGCGGGCGGCCATCGCCACGAGTCTAGCAGGCAGCCACTCGTGCCGGACCGTCGGCAGGTCGCGGGTCGACGTCCGAGAAGTGCTCGAACCTCCAATACTCGATCACGGCCCGCCGCCGAGCAGGCGTTCCCCACGACGGGTCCGGCCGTTCCGCCATTCATCGGCCTACCGGTATACTGCCGTGGCTCGTGAGGGTCGCCGTCAGGTGGACCGCCACGACGAGCGACTCCGCGGTGGCCTTAGCTCAACGGCAGAGCATCGGATTGTGGCTCCGAAGGTTACGGGTTCGAAACCCGTAGGCCACCCCAACTCCTCAACTCTCCAGGACCGCGCCGCGGGTTTCGCCGCGAGCCGGTCTCGGTCGCGTTTCGGCAACGGCGTCATGCGGCAGCCCGCGCCGCTAGCTGACCGCCCGTCACCTCCGGCACGTGCTCTTTCTTCCTCGATTTGCTGCCGCACTTGACTGCATCCGAGAAAATACCCCCAGGGAGTATCGGTCAGCAATGGAGAGAGCACCACGCACACGCATGATGACGCGTCGCGCGGGACGAACCGCGACGACGACGTAGCCAAGTTCTCGCAGTCGATGCGTATGGGCAACCACGCGATGTCGACGGCGGATCACCCCATGGCGAGCGACGATGACGCGATGCCCCATGGCGCCGAGCCGATGGGCGATCACGACATGTCGATGGCCGATCACGACATGTCGGCGGCCGGCCACGATCGCCATGCCGGTCACTCCGTCGCGATGTTCCGCGACAAGTTCTGGCTCTCGCTCGTGCTGACGATCCCGGTCGTCGTGTTGAGCCCCGAGGTGGCCGAATGGTTCGGCTACACGATCCCGGCGGTCCCCGGGATCCAGTACGTCCCGGCGGTCCTCGGAACGGCGATCTTCCTGTACGGAGGGCTCGTCTTCATCCGCGGAGCGGTGCCCGAGATCCGCGATCGCCAGCCGGGGATGATGACCCTGATCTCGCTGGCGATCATCGTCGCGTTCGTTACCTCGTGGGCCGGCACGCTGGGCCTGTTCGAGGTCGAGATCTGGTGGGAGCTTGCGACGCTCATCACGATCATGCTGCTCGGCCACTGGCTCGAGATGCGCTCGATCGCCCAGGCGCAGGGCGCACTTGCTGCCCTGGCGGCACTGCTCCCCGACACGGCGGAGCGCGTCACGGGCACCGCGCTCGAAACCGTCGCCGTTGACCGCCCTCGCCGTCGGCGACCTCGTGCTCGTGCGCCCGGGCGCGCGGGTACCCGTCGACGGGAGCGTGTCCGACGGGATGGCCGACGTCGACGAGTCGATCATCACCGGCGAATCCGCCGCCGTGCCAAAGGCACCTGGCGACAACGTCATCGCGGGGTCGGTCGTGGCCGGCGGCAGCCTGCGCGTCACCGTCGGTGCGATCGGCGCCGACACCGCCCTGTCCGGGATCATGCGGATGGTCGCCACCGCCCAGGCATCCGGCTCGCGAGCGCAGGCTCTCGCCGACCGCGCAGCCGCTCTCCTGTTCTACGTCGCCCTCGGCTCGGGCATCGTGACGCTCGTCTATTGGTGGCTCCAGGGCGACCCGGAGAGCGCGCTCGTGCGAACGGCGACGGTGCTGGTGATCGCCTGTCCCCACGCACTCGGGCTGGCGATCCCGCTCGTCATCGCGATCTCGACCTCGCTCGGAGCCCGGAATGGGCTGCTGGTCAAGGACCGGATGGCGCTCGAGCGCGCGCGCGAGGTCGATGTCGTCATCTTCGACAAGACCGGCACGCTCACGAAGGGTCGAGCCCATCCTGGCTGCGTCGACGAGCGATGAGGCACTTCGGCTCGCTGCGGCCGTCGAGGCGGACTCGGAACATCCCCTCGCGAGCGCGATCGTCGAGGGCGCCCGCCGGCGCGGGCTCGGATATTCCGGTCGCGACGGCATTCGAGGCGCTTCCGGGGCGCGGCGTGCGGGCACAGATGGAAGGCCGGGCTGTGACGGTCGGGGGACCGGCCCTCCTCACCGAGCTGTCCCTCGCTCCACTGCCCGCCAGCGCCGAGTGGGACGCCCAGGGACGCACCGTCCTCCACGTCATCGCCGACGGCCGGATCGTAGGCGCCGTTGCCGTCGAGGACGAGATCCGGCCGGAGTCGAAGGAGGCCGTCGACGCGCTCCACGCCATCGGCGTCAAGGTCGCGATGATCACCGGCGACGCGCAAGCGGTGGCGGACTCCGTCGCGCGGCGGCTCGGCATCGATGAGGTCGCGGCACAGGTCCTTCCGGCAGACAAGGCCGCGGCCGTCAGGCGGTTCCAGGAGGGTGGGCGGAAGGTCGCGATGGTCGGCGACGGCGTCAACGACGCGCCGGCGCTCGCCACCGCCGACGTCGGCATCGCGATCGGCGCCGGGACGGATGTGGCGGTCGAATCGGCCGGGATCGTCCTCGTGAGGAGCGACCCACGCGATGTCATCGGGGCGATCGAGCTGTCGCGCGCGACCTACAACAAGATGGTCCAGAACCTCGTCTGGGCTTCGGGCTACAACCTGATCGCGATCCCGGTGGCGGCAGGGCTGTTCGTGCCCTGGGGAATCGATCTCTCGATGGCAGTGGGGGCGATCGCGATGAGCGTCTCGACGATCGTCGTTGCGCTGAATGCCCAGCTGCTGCGCCGTCTCCGGCTCCGCCGCGAGCCGGGCATCCCCCGGCAACGTCTCGCGACCCCCTGACGCCCGCGCCTCGGCGCGTTTCCCTCTCGGTGCCCTCAATTCCGTGGCGTCCACGTGATACGGTCGCGAAGTTGCAGGACCCGGCGGACGTGGTCCATCGCGGCGGGGAGGGCGATATGCAGACGCACGCAACGCGAACGGCCGACGGCTCGAGGCGACGAGCCCCGATCCGAGCCGACGACCGCCGGGCACGAGGCGACAGGCCCGGAGCAGCTGGCGGCCTACTCGCTGATCGACGCCATGGTGCGGCGCCGGGCGAGGAGGTTCGCCCTTGGCGAGCCACCTCCAGGGCGGCGAGTTCTCCTACCAGAGCGAGAAGGCGCCGGTGCCGCTGAGCATCCAGGAGGAAGCGGTCCTCGCGTTCGCGGGAGCCGGGGTCACCGGTCGGGTCTACGGGGAGTTGCCGTATCAGCCGACCGCCGGACCGGAGACCGGCGGCGGCCAGGTCATGATGGGCACCGTCGGCCGGACGCATTCGAGCGCGGATGCGGTCGCGACCGCCGCCCTCTTCATCACCCGCGACGACGGCACGTTCGCGATGCCGAAGCCCCAGGACTATCCGCCCGAGGTCTTCGATGAGCTCGCGGCGCTCGGACGCGAGCATCGATTCACCGAGATGTACGAGCGAAGCCGGATCCGGCTGAGCGACAAGCGAGCCGAGATCCCGCGCGAACTGCCGTACACGCCGCCGTTCAACAAGTGGTCGGCGAACATCCCGGGCTCGACCTATTTCGTCCCCGTCTCGGACGATGACCGGGTCTCTACCTGACGATCCTGTTCGCGGCGCTCGGGCCCGAGTTCGCGTACTTCTTCCACGACGACAAGGATCCCGCTCATGCGGCCGGCCGGCATCGACCGCTTCGCGAAGTCGAAGGGCGGCGTCCTGCGCGACGACGTGAACGGACGGCCGCGTCGGGACGATCGACGAGATGGAGACGTATCTCCTCGAGCTGTGCGGCTTCGAACAGGGCCTGATGATCCAGAACATCGCGCTCGCCGCTGAGGCGCTGGGGCTCGGCGGGTTCCCGCACTACGGAGCCCATCGATTCGGGTGGACGCGCGCGTTCGGGTTCCGGATGCACGAGCGGACCTTCGCCCAGGTGCTCCACAAGGGGTTCGTCGGGACGCTTCTGATGAAGCTGATGAAGAAGAACGTCAGCATCCCGCAGGCCGTCGGCATCGACCACGACGGCCAGCCGATCTGGAAGCCGTGGACGACGCCCTACTACCCGACGATGGAGGCCGCGGTGCGCGCCTTCGTGGACTACAAGTTCGCGCCCGGCACCGGCATCTTCCGAAACGACGGGCCCAGCCCGTGGCGAGATCCGGCCGCCATCCAGTCGGCGATCCCGCGGTACTCCGAGGAGAACATCCAGGCGGTGATCGCCTACTGCGAGTACGTCCACAAGCACTACGGTCAGTTCCCGGCGAAGTACGGTCCGTTCCGGACGCTGATGGCGTTCCAGGCGCACCACATCGACACGGCCTTCTACGACAAGTTCTACCGCGAGGGCGCCTACACCGACGCTCACGTCGCAGCACTTCGCGCGCTGGCATCCCGGCGAAGCGGATCCCAACGGGTGATCGATGGCGCGCCCGCGCCCAGTCGTCCCGAGTGGGTGCCCGACGAGCTGTACCCGTTCGAGGACCGCTGGGCGACGATCGACGGCAACCTCGTCCACTACCTCGACGAGGGCACCGGGCCGCCGCTGCTGCTGCTCAACGGCAACCCGAGCTGGTCGTTCGGCTGGCGTGATGTCGTCCTCGGCTTGCGCGAGCGGTTCCGCTGCATCGCGGTCGACTATCCGGGCTTCGGGTTATCGCGTCCGTCGCCTCGATACGACTTTCGGCCGCCGTCGCATTCGGCGGTCGTGGAGGCGCTCGTCGACCGGTTGGAGCTGCGTGGTCTGACCGTGTACGGCTATGCCTGGGGCGGGCCGATCGGTCTTGGGCTGGCGGGTCGGCGGCCTGAGCTGATCCGGGCGCTCATCATCGGCAACACGTGGGCGTGGCCCGACGGCCGCCTGAAGGTCCGGCTCTTCTCGGCGTTGATGGGCGGGCCGCTGAGTCCGCTGCTCGTCGAGCGGCTCAACCTGATGCTTCGGCTGTACCTGCCGATGAACCTCAAGCGGGCGCCACTCACCGACCGCGAACGGGCGGCCTACGAGGGGCCGTGGCCGCCCGGCGGTCGATCGCGTCATGGCGGTCATGCCCCGCGAGATCGTGACCGGCCGGGCGTATTTCCGCGAGGTCGAGGCCGGCGCTGCCGATGCTGGCCGGCAAGCCGGCGCTGATCCTCTGGCCGGACTCGGACCCGGGCTTCGGCAAGGCCGAACTCGCCCGCTGGCAAGGACTGCTACCAGGGGCGAGGACGGTCGTGCTCGAACATGCCGGCCAATTCGTCGACGAGGACGCGCCTGACGACATCGTGGCCGCGATCAGTGCCTGGTGGGCCGAGGTGGTCGAGCCCGCCACGGCGTGAACTGCCTCCTTCGCCGGCTCGTCAGGCCGGCACGGGCTCCTGATTCGGCGCCTCGAGTGCGGCCGGCCGGCGCCGCTCCTGGACCACGTGGACCACGACCATCCCGAGGGTCATCAAGACGACACCGCCGATGTAGGCGTTCTTCGTCGCACCGGTGAGGTCCCCGTAGAAGACGACGAACGTCGCGATCAGCGCGACGCCGTTGACGATGAACAGGCGGGCGGCCGTTCGTATCTCGTCCCAGTCGCTCGCCTTGGCCATCGTGCCGGCCCAGAACGCCCAGCCCATCGACCACGCGGCCACGATCCGCGCGTCGAGCGGGTTCAGCTCCCACGCCCACCGCTTCGTCGCGAACTCCGGATTGCCGATGAGCAGCAGGCCGTGCATCAGCAGCAGACCGGTCACGAGCACGAGGAACCACTTGAACGCCGGCTGCAGCGGTCCGCCGCTGACGGGCGCCTCGGCTCGCAGGGCGCCACGCGGGATGAGGAAGATCATCACGACGGGCTCGAAGATGTACAGCACGACCCAGATGTGAGCCGTCGGAGGCGTGAACTGCGGCCAGGTGAACTGGTCGATGTGCCAGAAGGTCGCGAGCAGCAGCGTGCCGGTGAACGCGAGGTTGCCCCATACGATCCAGCGCAGGCGGATCCAGTTCGACTCGCGGGCCACGTTGAGGAAGAACAGCGTCCGGAAGATGTAGCCGGCCCCGATGAAGGCCTGGGCGTAGCGCGGCTGGGCATCCCAGGCGAAGTACCCGGGCACGTATTGCGGGAAGAAGAGCATCCAGATCGCGAACCAGGCCGCGGCGATCGCGCCCAGGACGCCCCAGATCACCTGGGACGTGGGTGGCCACTTCATCGACATCCTCCCCGATCTCGGACCAATGGTTCGCGACGATGCCCCGATGGCGAGCAGCGCCCGGATACTACGCTCCGAGGCACGCGGTCGGCCATCCATCGCGGTTTCCGAGGGTCCGTCGGGCGGGATGTCTGCCAGATATAACCCTCGCTCGTCGTATGCGAACTCCCGGGCGGCGGGGACCCGGATGCCTGCCAAATACCATCCTCGTTCGTGCTATGCGAACTCCACCCAGCCGAAGGCACGGAATCCTTGCCGGCTACTGATCAGCGTCGTAATAACGTCGCCCCGGAGGCTTGTCGTGCGACAGGTCTCGCATAACACGAGCCCGGCTCATATCTGGCACAGATCGCGTGGGCCTCACCCTGCCGGACGGACGCGACACGTCCAGCGGCCGGCCGCCCCGAGATGACACACCTCAGTTCGACTCGATGCATCGGGGTCGCTAGCGCACACTGCTGCGTGCAACAATCCCGGCATCGGGAAAGGGGGTGACGCCGATGTCGGAGACAAGGCATACGTCAGCGGGGGGATCACAGGGCGGCGGGCTCGACGAGAGCGAACGAGCCGGTGATAGCAAAGTCCTCGAGGAGCTCGATGCCGCCTCGCCGTTCACGTCCGAAGGCGATCTGCCGAAGCGCACGGCCGACCGATTACGGAAGCTCGACCCGACCTCGTTGGGGCAGGCGGTCGTCCGTCTCGTCCGCCAGGCCGTCAGCCTTTCGCCCAGACGAAGGCGCAGCAGCGGCAGCCGCCATCGAACGGCTCCTGCAGGACAGCGACGACCGACCGATCCCGGTCGAACACGACGTCGCCGCTCTCGTAGCGACCTACCGCTCGGTCATGGCCGATCCAGCGCGCGGGGCGCTCGCCCGGCTCATCGCGGTCCTCCTCCGCGACACGCCACGCAACGAGGTGTTCGCCACGGTCGGCATGGACGCGCGTTCGCTGGACCTCCGCGCGCGGCTGACCGTCGATCTTGATGCCGCCTTGATGGAGACCGGCCCAGCGACCGACACTGCGCCGCCGAGGACCCGCGGGATGCACACCCGAGGGATGACGCGAGCGATGCCGCCGGCTCCTGAACCGCCGCCGCCCACGCCAGCCGCGCCGCGGCCCACCCGCGGCCTTCCGCCGACAGCCGCGCCACGCCCGACCCGCGGCCTGCCGCCCACAGCCGCGCCACGGCCCACCCGCGGCCTTCCGCCGACGGCCACGGACGATGGTGGCCCCCCGGTCGGCGCCGCTCCGGACGACGGCCCGACCGCGAACGGTGGCGGCGGCGCCGAGGCCCCAGCCGGCGCCGAGCCTCCCAGCGGCACCCCAGGCGGCGCCACCCCGGCCGCCCCACCGGAACGCCGAACATATCGCGCTTACGGCCTCCTCGAATCGGACGAGACCGTCCTGGTCGGCCGTCCGTTCGATCTCAAGCTCGGACTCGTCACCGTCGTCGCCGCAGGGTGTCGCCGGGCCGCCGCTCGAGCTGACCCGCCCGGTGGCGCAGGAGTCGTACTACCTGGACATCCAGCTGTTCGCCGATGGGTTCGATCTCGCCGCCGGAGAGAGCTGGCAGCAGCGGTCTGAGCGGTTTCAGCCGAGGACCTCTATCCCACCGCGGTCGTTCACCTCGATCGCGAGGCCGATCCCCGAGCGCCGGGCGACCCGGACGATCACCGCCACCTTCTCGATCGACGGCGAGACGCTCGGCGCGGCCACTCGCCAGCTCATCGTGACCGCCGACGCCGGGGACATCGAGCTCGTCGCTCCGGCGCCGACGACCACCGGGACCAACGTCACCGCGCCGACCGGAGAGCCGCCCGCCGACGTGACCATCACGATCACGCGCGGCGTCGAGCGCGGTGTCCTCCAGTGGGCCATCACCTCGAAGCTGCCCGGCGTCGAGCTCCCGCACGACCATCCCGCGATGAGCGACATCGGCGAGGACCCCAAGGACTTCGCCACGGCACTCGTCAAGAACCTCTTCATCCACGACAACCAGGTCGGGGTGTTCCAGTTGCTCCAGGGGATCGGCAAGACCATCGCCCAGCTGATGCCGCTGACCGTCCGCAACGCGCTCGCAGCCGCAAATGTCGCCGTCGCCCCGCGCCCGCTCGATGTCCTGCTGCTGACCGAGGAGCCGTACGTCCCCTGGGAGCTCGCCTGGATCGCCCATCCGTTCGACCCGATGGCGCCGCCCTACCTCGGCGCCCAGGCCAACGTCGGTCGCTGGGTGCTCGATGGCGGCGCAACGCCGACCGATCCTCCGCGCCGTGTCGACGCGGCCACGATGGCCGTCGTCTGGGGCGTCTACCACAGCGCGTCGTTGCCGCCGCTCGAGGCTGCCGAGGAAGAGGCGAAGCGGATCCAGAAGCTGTACGGCGCGACATCGATCGATGCCCGGCCCGAGGAGGTCTTCGGTCTGCTGGGCGGCGACCCGCCGGCCGACATCCTCCATTTCGCCGTCCACGGTCGATACGACCCGCTCGGCGCCGGCGACGGGATCTACCTCGTCGAAGGACCGCCGATCGACCCGCTGCAGATCCGCGGCTCCGATCTCACCAGTCGGTCGCCGTTCGTGTTCCTCAATGCCTGCCAGGTGGGCAGCGCGCAGGAGCTGCTCGGCAGCTACGGCGGGATCGCCCAGGCGTTCCTCCAGGTCGGGGCGTCGGCCGTGATCGCGCCGCTGTGGTCGATCGACGACGAGATCGCCCAGCACATCGCGCTCGAGTTCTATCAGCAGGCGCTCGCGGCCGACATGACGCCGGTCACCGGCGGCGGGACCGAGTCCGGCGCCGACACCCCCGCCGAAACCGACCGTGGCACCGACACGGACCGCCCAGCCGTCGCCGACCTCCTCCGCAGGGCGCGTTCCGGCCTCGTCCAGAACGCAGCCGCCCAATCCTCGACCTATCTCGCCTACCAGTTCTATGGCCACCCGTCGCTCCGCCTGTCGTGGCGCGGAGCCGACGCGAACGGAGGACACCGCGATGGCTGATCTCGACCCGACCGGCGCGACCATCCAGATCGGGCGAGCTCGGGCTTCGAACCCCGAACCTCACCGGGACCGCCGATTCGGTCGATGCGATGGCCGGGCCGGGCCTGCGCGCTGCTGGTGGCACGAGCCGCGAGTTCGAGGCCGCACTCGACCGGGCCGAGATGGAGACGACCCACGTCGTCGAGATCGAGGCGGCCGAGCTGCCGGGCGCGCCGGGTCGCAGGCGAGGCCGTGCCGCTGCCGGACGGGCGCTCGAGCTCGACGTCCCGCAGCCGCCGAAAGGCTTCGAACAGGCGGTGCTCTCGGTCGACGCGCACGGGGTGACGACGTGGTCGTTCGCGCCGCCGCCCGAGCGCGGCCGGCAGCACGCGTGGCGGTGGCGGGACCAGGACGTTCACCGTGCGCCGGACCCCGGGCGCGCCGCCGAGGACCGGTGCCGGAGCCGACCGGTCGATCTTCGGCGAGGCCGGCAAGCAGCTGCTCAAGGTGATCGCCTTTCCCGTCGGCGATGCCGCCGGCGAGATCGCCAACAGCTACCTCGCCCAGTGGGAGCGGGCGCACCAGGGCTACGGCATCCGCGACTACGCCACGGACTCGTACACGCAACCGGCGCCCTACTTCGACAGCGATGCCGCGCGCTGGGAGAAGCTGGCCAAGGGCCGGACCCTCCTGTTCATCCACGGCACCTTCAGCCGGGCGAGCGGGGCCTTCAACGGGCTGCCGATCGACTCGATGAAGGCGCTCCAGGCGATGTACGAGGATCGGGTCATCGCGTTCGACCACCAGTCGATCAGCCGCGACCCGACGGAGAACATCGCCTGGCTGCTCGACACCATCCCGGACGGCCTGACGCTCGACTTCGACATCGTCTGCCATTCGCGCGGCGGCCTGGTTGCGAGATCGCTGACCGAGCGAACCGAGGCGATGCCGGGTTCGCGCAAGATCCGGGTCCATCGGACCGCGCTCGTCGGCACGGTCAACAACGGCACGATCCTCGCCGACGTCAAGCACTGGAACGACCTCGTCGACACGCTCTCGACGGTCCTGAACACCGTGGGCTTCGCGGTCGGCGACACCGTCGACCTCGTGCTTTCGTTCGTCCGACAGGTCGCGGTCGCCGCCTACCCGCACCTGCGCGGGCTCGCCTGCATGGTCCCGGGCGGGAAGTTCCTGACGACCCTCAACGGCCAGCCGCGCGGCGACAACGAATACCTCGCGATCGCGTCGGACTACGAACCGAACGACACCAAGCTCAAGTCGTTCTTCAGGGACATCGTGACCGACGAGATCTTCGGCAAGAAGCCCAACGACAGCATGGTCCGCATCGACAGCGTCGTCGGGACGGGCGCCGACGGCGAGTTCGGCACCGTCACCGAGCAGTTCCTGCTGGACGAGACCAAGGGCGTCGAGCACTCCGGCTACTTCGCGAAGAAGGAGGTAGCCGACAAGCTCGTCACCTGGTTGCAGGCCGGGTTGGCGGGAGGGGTCTGAGCCGGAACCGCTACGAATCCGTTATCCATCGGCCACGGTTGGTAGGGCCTCCGGGTTGCGCCCCGGTGCCGGTCGACCTACGATGCCGGTGCTCGAGCTGTTCACGTACGGGGCTCGTCCGGGTTCACTTCGGTGACAGGATGCATGGGCCCGCGATGACCGGCCGAGAGCGGAGGATCGCGCCATGGCGACTGTGACGTTCGAAAACGTCAACAAGGTCTTCGGCGATTTCCATGCGGTCAGGGACCTGAACCTGGAGATCGGCGACGGCGAGTTCATGGTCCTGGTCGGACCATCAGGTTGCGGCAAGACGACCAGCCTGCGGATGATCGCCGGTCTCGAGGAGATCTCCTCGGGCACGTTGCGGATCGGCGACCGGGTCGTCAACGACGTCGCCCCGAAGGATCGCGACATCGCGATGGTGTTCCAGAGCTACGCGCTCTATCCCCACATGTCGGTCCGCGAGAACCTCGCGTTCGGCCTGAAGCTGCGCAAGACGCCCAAGGCGGAGATCGAGCGGCGGGTCAACGAGGCGGCCGAGACGATCCAGCTGCAGAAGCTGCTCGACCGCAAGCCGAAGGAGCTGTCGGGTGGCCAGCGTCAGCGCGTCGCGCTCGGGCGGGCGATCGTCCGCGAGCCGTCCGTGTTCCTGATGGACGAGCCGCTGTCCAACCTCGACGCGAAGCTGCGCGTCCAGACCCGCGCCGAGATCGCCCGGCTCCACCAGCGCCTCAAGACGACCATGGTCTACGTCACCCACGACCAGGTCGAGGCGATGACGATGGGCACCCGGATCGCGGTCATGAACGAAGGCCTGCTCCAGCAGGTCGGGACGCCGCAGGCGCTGTACGACACACCGATCAACCGGTTCGTGGCCGGGTTCATCGGCAGCCCGTCGATGAACTTCATCGAGGTTCACCTCGACGGCTCCGGGCCCCAGGCACGGCTCGCCGGGCCGGCCGAGTGGTCGATCCCGCTCCCGCCGCGATATCGCGAGGCCGCGACACCGCACGAGGGCAAGACGATCGTCGTCGGGTTCCGGCCCGAGCATCTCGACATCGGTCAGGAAGGCCCTGGCGTCGCCTCGTTCCGAGCCCGCGCCGACGTCGTCGAGTATCTCGGCAACGAGGAGCTCCTCCACCTGAACGCCGCCGATTCGGACATCGTCGCGATCGTCGACTCGTCGCATCGGGTCCGCCCCGGCGACATCGTCACGATGGTCCTGCCGCTCGAGAAGCTCCATGTCTTCGACGGCGAGACCGGGATGACCATGGCGCCCGACATGGTCCAGGCGGCCGCCTGACCGCTCCATCGCCCGACAGCGAGCCCACGGCCCCGGAGGATCCCTCCGGGGCCGATCTCGTCGAGCGTGTCATCGATTCGGAGGTCCTCCACCAGGGTCGGTACCTGACCTTCCGGATCGACACCATCGAGCGCGCCGACGGGTCGCGATCGAAACGAGACATCGCGGCTCACCCAGGTGCGGTCGCCATCGTCGCGCTCGACGCCGATGGTCGCGTGGCCCTGGTGCGCCAGTATCGAGTTGCGGTCGGAGATGTCCTGCTGGAGATCCCGGCCGGCGGTCTCGACTTGAACGCCGACGGCTCGAAGGAAGCGCCCGAGGCGGCCGCGCGGCGCGAGCTGGAGGAGGAGACCGGTCAACGCGCCGGGTCGTGGCGACATCTGGGGAGCTTCTTCTCGGCGCCCGGGTTCACCTCGGAGGAGATCCACCTGTTCCTCGCAACGGATCTCGCTCCGGCCGAGGAGGATCGCCTTGGTCCCGAGGAGGACGAGCATCTGATCCTGACCTGGATGCCCTGGCAAGAGGCCGTCGCCGCCGCCGAGCGGGGCGAGATCCGCGATGCCAAGTCGGTCGCGGGACTGTTCTGGCTGGCGCGCCTGCAGGGCGAGGACGGGTCGACGCCTGGCCCGCGAAAGGACCCGTAGCCGACGACGCGGGCCCGCGGCGGTCGGCGTCACGGCGCGGGCCGTCGCTGGCGCCAGTCGGTGTCGCAGCCGCGGTCTGGTGTCACAGCCGCCGCAGTCGATCACCGTCGACGGCGATCTCGTCCGCCGCGCGTGCTCGGTGTCACAGCCGCCGGCCGTCGCGTGGCAGCCGGTCGGTGTCACAGCCGCGGCCGTCGCCGCGGTACGATCACCCGCGAAGGCGCGCTTCCGCCGGTCCTCCTCGGTCGGCGGCCGTCAGGAGCCCTTGTCCGATGGCGGCCGCGGCGGACCCGACCCAAGCCGGGCGAGGGCGTCTCGATACAGCGTCGATCGAGGATTGAGCGCCACCGCCAATCGCAGGTGGGTTCCGGCTTCCTTGCGTCGTCCGAGCCGCTTGAGGCTCTGGCCCAGCGCGTAATGCGCATAGTGCGAGGACGGGTCGACCTCCAGCAGCGCGGCGAACGCGGAGCGAGCCCGTTCCGTCTGACCTGAGTTGAAGTACGCACGCCCGAGCGCCTCGATGATCGAGCCTTTGCCGGGCTCGAGGCGGTCGGCACGCTCGAGGACGATGGCCGCTTGGGCGTGATGTCGACCCTCGAGCAACGCATGACCGCGTTGGAGGAGGTCGTAGGCGCTCTCTTCTTCGCGCCGGCCGGCACCGGATGTCCCGGCATCTCCGGAGCGGCTGTCGGCTGTCTGGTCCTCGCCAGCGGGGTTCGATTCCATCCCGGAAATGGTGGCACGAACTGTCGACCGATGCAGTCAAGGCCGCGTGTTGACGGCCAGTCAACGATTCGGCGGCCGAGATAACGTCCGCGGCACCTCGCTCCTCGACCGGGCCTCCGTGCCCCCGGTTTGTTGACGGCCAGTCAACGATCCTGCGGTCCGCAACTCCAAAACGACTCCTACGATCGCGACTGGCGCCACCGACCCGGATTTCGTTGACGGCTAGTCAACGAGCGCGCCGTCAGCAGCCCAAAACCGCTCTCCCGAATCCGCGCGGCGCCACGGGTCCGGACTTCGTTGATCGCCAGTCAACGACCCTGCGGCCTGCAGCCCGGGAACCAGCGCTCGATCTCGGTGGCCTGCGACCGGGATTCGTTGACGGTCCGCTCCAACTAGAAGTTCTCCAGCCTCGGCCGGGCGGTATAGGTCGGCCAACCGGTCGGTGACCCACAGGCGCGAAGCGTCCAAATCCCGTTTTCTGCCATTTGCGCTTCAGGTGAGCAGTAGACGACGGATCGGACTGATCCGGCGCGTGGCACTGCATGACGATGCAGCATTCGAACGGGTCGTGGCATCGGTATGCAGGCCGCGTGCATAGACATGCACGACAAGTCAGCCGAATTCGGTGGTTCCGTGGCTTGTGCCCGCGTGGCGATCGTCTGGCAGAAACCGAGCTGCCGTCGACCAGGACAGCGTCCGCCGTTCGGTCTTTACGCCTACGCGTCCCGATACGGCGACAGATCGACCTTCTGGAGCCTTGGCGAATCGGTCAGACCCGGGATCCGGCCGCGCTTGGCGATCGGGACGCCGTCGATCTCCTTGATGTCGCCGGTGTAGTCGATCGGCGTCGCACCGCTGATGTACGAGCCGACCGCGTACGAGTCGATCGGGGCGCCGGCTTCCTTGAAGTAGCGGATCCGGTCGGGGTTGAGACCACCCGAGACCGTGATCTGGACGTGGCCAAAACCCGCCTGGTCGAGACGTGCCCGGACTTCGTGGACGAGCTCGGCGGTGACCCGGCCACGCTCGGCCGGAGTATCGAGCCGTATGCCATACAGACGGTCGCCGAGGGCGCGGGCGACCCGCAGCGCCTCCTCCGCCTCGTCCTTGAAGGTGTCGACGAGCACGATCCGCGGGACGTCCGACTCGACGTGACGGTCGAACGCGAGCGCCGCATCCACGGTGTCGCCGAAGATCAGGACGAGCGAATGGGGCATCGTCCCGGTCGGGGCAAGACCCGCCAGCCGGGCACCCGCGGGAGTCGATGCGCCGACGCAGCCGCCGACGATCGCGGCGTAGTCGAGGATGTCGGTGATGTCGGGGTGGACGTGCCGTGCGCCGAAGCTGATCACCGGCTCGGGCGCCGCGACCTCGACGCAATCCCGGGCGGCGGTGGCCCAGCCGGTCGACTGCGCGAGCATCCCGAGGACGGCGGTCTCATACAGCCCGAATCGGCGGTAGCGCGCCCGGATCCGGAGAACGATCTCCTTTGGCCCGATGGCGTCCCCGTCCTGGAGCGATTCGAGCTGGGTCTCCGTCGGGTCCGCGCGGGCGAGGACGTGTCCCAGGAGGTTGCGCGCCTCATCGATGCCGCACAGGACGCCGTCCTGGCGGGCGAAGACCTCCATCGTCACGAGGGGGTCGCGGCCTTCCCGCTCGAGGATCGTGTCGGCGCGCGCGAAGTAGACATCGGCCGAGTCGCCCGAGAGGATCTCGTGCGACGGGCGAGTGCGGGTGAGCCCCATCAGTCCGGATCCGGCTCCCGTCTGCGCCTCGTCCCCCGCCTGGGCCTCGGGGGGCGCCGAGGTGGCGGCGAGTGTATCGTCCAGCGCGACGACGCGCTCGGTGGGAACGTCGGTATCGGGAGGCCGCGGTCGGGGAAGGAGAATCGGTCGACGAACGCGCGTCCGCGGCCGCCACCGGGTCGACTGTGCCGGCGGCCGAGTCGGCGGTGCCGGCGGCCGAGTCCGGCCGGCGACGCCGGCGGCCGAGTCGGCGGTTCCAGCGGCGGAGTACGCCGACGCCGAGTCAATGCTCGCCGCCTCCGTCCACGAGAAGCCCGCTGCGGCGGCATCGGTCGGCGTCCACGCCAGGCCCGGCGCGAACCCTGCCGCGCCGACACCACCCGCCGCCGCCACCAGCGACCCAGCGGTCCGTCGCCGTCGGCGCCAGCCGCGGATGACCACGATGAGCAGCCCCAACGCAAGAAGGATCGCAAGCGCGCCCGCCCCGATGCTGATCGCCCGACCGCGACCCAATTCCTCGGCGGAAGCCCACATGGCCGACGCCGACCCGGCCGCCTCGACGGAGCGAGCCAGGTCACCGGCGGCAAACGCCTCGCGCGCCTCGGTGAGGCTGCTTTCGGGCGCCGTGTCCCACAGCCCCAACGTCTGGAAGACATTCGGCTCGGCGATGCGAGAGGCGACGGCGGCGTCGTAGTGCTCGATCGCTGCCCCCTCGGCGGTCGCTTCCTGGGTCGCCGCCGCGAACCCGCCCGGCGCCTCGAAGGCGGTCCGCAGAGTCCCCGGCAGCGTCAGCCCGGATTTCGCCGCCGCGGCCTCGATCGTCGCCCGCGAGTCCAGCAGCGTCGAGGCCTCGCGGAGCAGCCCGCTGGCGTCGCCGAAGCGCCATGCCCGCATAGCGTCGCGGACCGGCTTCGGAAGCTGCCAATCGGCGGCCTTGGCGACAACCTCGTCGTACTGCGCCCGGGCCGCCCGTCGCAGGTCGAGCAGCGACTCATCCTCCGGCCTAGTGACCCACTTCCGCCACAGATCCTCGAACGACGTCGCCGAGTGAGCATCGAGGAGGTCCAGGAATCCGCGCCAGTCGGGCGGATCCTCGACGGTCTCCGGCGCCGGCACCGCCGCGTCCCCGGCGGCCGCCGCCGCCCCGGCGCCGGCCGGTGGCTGGTACGCCCCAACGTGCTTCGTCGCGTCGGTCCACACCGCCTTGAGGCCCTCGTCGCCGGCGCGCTCGGCGATGGCCCGTGCAAGCGCTAGCGAGGCCGCATACGCGTAGTCCTCGGTCTTCCGCTCCTCCACCCCGACCGCTCGCCAGGCATTGAGCGGGATGCGGGCGGCCTCCAGTTCGGGCGTCAATTCGTCGGGCTTGCCTTCGATGTCGAGGTCCGCCGCCGCCTCGAACCCGTAATACGACGCGAACGCCTCATTCGCCCATCGGTCGGCCAGCAGCGATCCGTTGAACCACGCATGCGCGGCTTCGTGGAGGACGACCGGGTCGTCGGCGAAGTACCCGATCTCGACTTCGCCCGCGTCGGGGTCAAACAGGCCGGCATAGCCCCCGGTCGAGCGTCCGACGGCCTCCTGGATCGTCAGTCCTCCGACCCGCGGCCACGGCTGGCCGATCTTCGTGGCGAGAACGGGCAGCGCCCGGCTGACAAGAGCGCCGACCCGTTCGGTCCAGGCCTTGTCGTCGGCCCAGCCCTGGACGGTCACCTTGACCTCCTCGGCGCCGCAGCTGAGCGGTGACGATCTGCGAGGCGTACGCACCGGGTCGATCACCGACGAGGTACGCGAAGAAGTCGATCGGCTGTGCGAGCTTCTCGGTCTGGAAGACGACGCGCCCGGCGCCATCGGTCGTCGGCGGTCGGGATCTTGCCGGCCTGGACCTCGGTCTCGAACCCGGGCGGGAAGATGACCCGGACCGTGCTGCCCGAGGTCTGATCCGTCGCGTACGCCCAGACCGGGAAGGATGCGAGCGCCGCCCCGATCCGGACGTCGCGCGTCGCTGTGCCGCCATCGTCCACGAGGTAAAAGCGCAACTGGTACTTCGCCGTCTTGCCGCTGTAGATCCGGGCGCCGAGCTTGAGGTCGAGCACGGTGTACTTGGGGTTCTTCTTCGAGACACTGACACCGGGCTTGCCGGCGCCCGCCCACGTCAGCTGGTAGTTCGAGGCGTCGGGAAGGACCGCGATGAACGCGTGGTCGAAGTAGTAGCGCCTCGTCTTGGTGTCCCGGAGGTGGTTGGTCAGGACCATGTCCACCGTCACCTGGACCCGATGCTGTTCGGGCTGGACCTCGTAGGTCGCGTCGGTGACGATCGTCAGGTCGGGGGCGGCGGCCCGGACGTCCGGCGCGCCCGCGGGGACGGTCAGGAGGCCCGTCGCCGCGACCAGCGCGAAGACGACCAGCAGGAGATGGCGGCGCCTGCGGCCCACGAAGCTCATGCCTCGATCAGCTCCGGCAGCCGGCTCGCGTACCGGTCGAGGAAGACGGCGTTGCGCGAGGGCCGGTCGGCGGAGTCGGGCCGCCGGCCGCCCGGCCAGAGCCAGTCCTTCGACTCGTCGACGAGCCGATCGGCGATGCCGAGGATGCGGGCGATCGCCAGGCCAAGGGCATCGGCGTCAGCGGCCGCGATCGGCAGCTCGACCGCGAGCAGCGGCCGCTCATCCTCGCTGACCGAGAACTTCGCGAACGGGATACTCGTCGTTCCAGCGCAGCAGCCGCCGGTACGACTTGCGGAACATGTCGGTGATCGGCGGGGCGTAGTGGGCCCAGCAGATGAGCGCGAACGACGGGTCACAGATGACCGTGATTCGCAGGTCGAAGCGGTTGCGTCCGTCGAGGACGAGATCCCACGAGGTGATCCCGTCGCGGTCGGCTCGTTCAGCGGGTGTCAGTCCCAGCGCTGCGAACCAGTCCTCGACATCGGCCGGGCGCACACTCGGGGCGCCCAGATCGGCGGATGGCATGGCCCGCGGAGTCTAGCCGATGTCGCTCCGGACGGCCTTCAACGCGCCTGCGGCCCTCGTCCGCGAGCCTCGCTGCGAACCCTCAGTCCGCCTCGAGCCCGCGCTGGCCCCGAACCGACGCCGACGACAGGGCCGGCATCGCGGCCGAGTTCCCACCGACCACGGCCTCCGAGGGCCCGTCTCGTCGTCATCGTCCTCGACGCGCCGGACGACGACCCGTGGCTCGACCGATTCGCCGCTGCGGACGACGCGACCGGGGAAGTCCGACGAGCGGACCGCCGCCGCGACCTTGACGTTCCGGCCGATCCGGACGCCGCGCGGGATGACCGCGCGCTTGCCGACCACCGTGATGCCCGTGTTGAGCCGGCCGGGTTCCTTCGCATTCGGCCGGTCGTCCATCGGGCCGTCGCCGACGACGGCGCCCGGGCCGACGACGACCTCCTTGTCGATGATGGCCCGGTCGATGACCGCCCCCGACCGGATGACCGAGTCGAACATGACGATCGAGTCGCGCACGACCGCGCCCATGTCGACCCGAACGCCGGGCGACAGGACCGAGTTGACCACGGTCCCGGCGATCACGCAGCCGTGGCTGATGAGGCTCCGATGGACCTGCGCGGTCGGGCCGATCTTGGCCGGCGCCCGCTCCTCGGACCGCGTGTGGATGACCCAGTCCTGGTCATACAGGTCGAGCTCGGGGTCGTCGTTGAGGAGGGCCATGTTGGCCTCCCAGAACGACTGGATCGTGCCCACGTCCTGCCAGTAGCCGTTGTAGCGATAGCCGTAGACGCGCGCGCCGGCATCGAGCATCGCGGGGATCACGTGGGCGCCGAAATCGGCGCGATCCTCCGAAAGCCAGCGGCGGAGGGCCTTCTTGGAGAAGACGTACACGCCCATCGAGGCGAGGTCGCTCTTCGGCTGCTTGGGTTTCTCCTGCCAGTCGATGACCCGGTTCTGGTCGTCGAGGGCGAGGATCCCCATCCGCGACGCCTCGGCGATCGGCACGCGACGCACCGCGATCGTCACGTCGGCGCGATGGCGGCGATGGGCAGCCACGAATGGTTCGTAGTCCATCTTGTAGATGTGGTCGCCGGCGAGGACCAGGATCGTGTCCGCCGGCTCGTGCTCGAGGACGTTGAGGTTGCGAAGCACGGCATCGGCGGTGCCGCGATACCACTCGGCCAGCCGCCCGCGGGAGATGTACGGCTGCAGCAGCTTGACCCCACCGTTGTTGCGGTCCAGATCCCAGGGGCGTCCAAGTCCGATGTGGTCGTTGAGCGATCGAGGGTTGTACTGGGTCAGGACGACGACGTCATCGATGTCCGAATTGCTGCAATTCGACAGCGTGAAATCGATGATCCGGTACTTCCCACCGAAGGGCACGGCGGGCTTCGCGCGGACCTGGGAGAGGATCGAAAGGCGCTCGCCCTCGCCGCCTGCAAGGATGACCGCCATCGTTCGCTTCACGGGTTCGATGCTAGCACGCGAACCTCGAGCGACGGTCAACGGAACGTCTCGGGACGGTCTACGTCTCGGTACGGCTGGGCGGAGCGGTCAGCCCCGAAGCCCGCGGCCTGGACCCGCGGCCTAGAGGAACAGACGCGGGTTGACGAAGTCGCCGTTGAGCATCACCGCCCAATGGAGATGTGCCCCCGTCGAGTGTCCCGTGTTGCCCTCGAACCCGATCACCTGGCCCTTGTCGACGTGGCTGCCCATTTCGATACCGCCGGGATAGCGTGGCTCCATGTGGGCGTACCAGGTCTGGAGACCTTCGCTGTGGACGATGACGACGATCCAGGCTGGGTCGGCACCGTCGGCGTAGTTCCAGCCGATGTAGGCGATCGTCCCGTCGCCGGCCGCCTTCACCGGAGTACCCTGCCGGCGCGACAAAGTCCATGCCCTTGTGGAAATGGTCACACGCGCCGAGCGGCGGCTCCCACGAGAACCCGGTGCAACCGAACGGCTGCGTCACCGCGCCGGCCATCGGCCACTCGAGCGTCCCGTTGAAGGCCGATTCGATCCGCCCGCCACCCCAGTTGGCCTGTGACCGGGCCTCGGCCATCGCTCGAGCCTGGGCCGCCTTCTGCGCCGCCACCTGCTTGCGGATCATCTCCGCGATGTCGGCCTGGAGCTTCGTCTGCGCCTTGACAGACCGCTCCATCGCCTTCTTTGCAGCCGCCTTGTTCTTGGCGAGCTTCGCGTAGGACGCCTTCTGCTTGGCGAGGGCCTTGGCGGTCTGCTGCTCGAGCGTGTTGAGCGGCCGTCTTGGCGTCCTCGAGGTCGGTCAGGCTCTTGTCGAGCTTGGCCTTCTGGTCGACGGTCTCGAGCCGCAGCTCCTCGATCCTGTCCTGCGTGTCGACGACCGTCTGATGGATCGCCGCGAGCGTCTCCTGGTCGTGGACGATCTGGTCGGCGAGCTCCTTGTCCTGCTCACCGACATCGACGTAGTAGCTCACGTCGGTAAGGATGTCGGCGAACGACCCGCCCGACAGGAAGGACTCGAGGAGCGACGTCCGACCGGTGTCGTAGGCGGCCCGTACGCGCTGGGCGAGAAGCGCCTTGCGCCCTGCGAGTTCGACCTTCTTCGCACCCTCCTGCGCCTGGACCTCGAGCAGCTCCGCGTCAAGACCGGCGAGCTGCACGACGAGCGCGTCGTACTGCGCCTCGACGACCTCGATCCGGTCCTCCATCGTCGGTGATCTTGAGCCTGACGGCGGCCAGGTCGGCGTTGATGCCGTTGAGCTCGCCCGTCGTCTGCTTGATGTCCTCGGACATGACGAGCTGCAGCTGCTCGAGCTGGGCGATCTGCTCCTTCTGCTTGTCAGCCTCTTTCTGGAGCTCCGCCTGGCGCGCCTGCGCATCCTCCAGCTCGTCGCCCTGCGCGTGGGGAGCCGTGGGCGTCCCGACGAGTCCGATCAGGAGGGGGAGAAGAAGGAGGACGGTCGCCATCTGCCGACCGAGCCGTCGTCGTGGGGTCGCCGATCCGCGGCTGAAGCTCCAGCCATGCCCCGGGGGCACGAGTGCGGGATCGGACTGCCGCCTTCTCACCTAGGCGTGGTCATCGTGCGAGGTTCCTCCGCGTCGACCGATAGGTCGACCTCCCTGTGGTATCGCCCCGCCGGTGAGTCAGCGCGTGACTTGGCATGAAACTGGATGACCAGTTCCGCACCGGCTCGAAGAATGATACCTCCTCAAGCCTAATCGGGCTCTGACGCGAGGCCGTACCCGTACGTTGGTCCTGTCTTCGGAGTGCTCGGCACCGGATTCAGGGGCGGATCAGCACCGCCCAAAGCGCTCCGATGATGAAGAACGGACCGAACGGCACGTAGGTTCGCCGGCCGATCCGCCTCGTCGCGAGGAGCGTGATCAGCACGACGCCGCTCAGAACGAGGGCGAAGACGACGCTCCCGAGCGCACGTTCGCCGCCGGCCAGGAGCCCGACGCCCGCGAGGAGCTTGACGTCTCCCATCCCGAAGGCACCGGCTCCGAACGGGATCGACGGCAGATACAGGGCGGCCGGGATGACGACGGCCGCGAGCACCGCGGGGACGATGTCCGAACCGACGAACGGATTGCTGCCGGTGAGCGCGTAGACGAGTGCGACCGGGATCACCGGCAGCGTCAGCAGGTCGGGCAGGAGACGTTGATCGAGGTCCGTCGCGAGACCGACGACCAGCGTGACGAACCAGGCTCCGAACACCGCGAACGCGACCGGATCACCCCCGAACCGGATCGGCAGGAGCCCGAAGGCGAGCGGCACCGACGAAGGCGACGACGCCGGTCCGCCAGTCGACCCTGCGCCCGGGCGGATGCTCCTCGTCGTGCTCCGGCCAGCGGGTCGAGAACCGGTCGGCGGCGATACCGAAGGCAAAGCCCGCCACCCCGAGGACGCCCGACAGCAGATCCATTGGCTGCGTCGTCGCGGCCCGGGTTCGGTCTGGGGGTGCCGAGAAGTGCCGGTGGTGGCGGCGGTCAGCCGGGCTGGCGCGCCCGCGAGAGCGAGCTCGACGAGCGTGGCGTGGGCGACGCCCGTGGCGCCCTTCGGCGCGAACGGCAGAGCCTTGCGGAAGTACGCGGTGCCGGCGATATCGAGGTGGACCCATGGCTTGGTCACGAATTCGCGGAGGAACAGACCGCTCTTGACCAGCGACGCCTCGACCGTCCCGGAGTTCTGGATGTCGCCTGTCCAGCTGTCGAGGTCCTTGCGGTACTCGTCGACGAGCGGCAGCTGCCAGTAGCGCTCGCCGGCGCGGTCGGCTGCGGCCATGACCTCGTCGTAGAACGACTGCGGCGTGCCGAAGGCGCCGGTCACGAGGTAGCCGAGCGCCCGCCGACGGCGCCGGTCAGCGTCGCGACATCGACCAGGTGGGTGGCGCCCAGTCGCTCGGCGTAGGTCATCGCGTCGCCGAGGATCAGCCGGCCCTCGGCATCGGTGTTCATGACGTCGACCTTCTTGCCGTTGAGCGCGGTCACGATGTCGCCGGGCCGCGTCGAATGGGGTCCGGGCATGTTCTCGACCGCGGGCGCGAGGGCGAGCAGCGGGGTGCCGGGCGCGAGACGGGCGACGGTCGCGATCGCGGCGATGACCGTGCACGCGCCCGTCTTGTCCATCTTCATCTCGTCCATCCGCTCGGCGGTCTTGATGCTGATCCCGCCCGAGTCGAAGCAGACGCCCTTCCCGACGATCGCCAGGTGCCGGTCGAGGGCATCGTGCTGACCCTCCTCGCCCGACCGCATGACGATCATCCGCGGCGGGTTGTCGCTCCCCCGCCCGACCGACATGAACATGCCCATCCCGAGCTCGGTCGCCTGCTCCGGCCCGAGGACGTCGATCCACAGGCCGTGCCGGTCGGCCACGGCGCGCGCCTCGTCGGCGAGGACGGCCGGGCTGACGTCGTTGGCGGCGCGATTCGAGAGGGCCCGGGCGAAGTTGGCACCCTCCCCGATGATGACGCCGCGCTCGGCCGCCTTCGTGAGCGCCGCGGCGTCGGCGTCGGGTGCGACGAGGATCAGCTCGTCGAGGACCGGCGGGACAGAATTCGACCTCGTCGCGATAGATCGTCCGCGGGTCGAACGATCCCTGGACGATGCCTCGGGCGACCATCTCGGCGGCCACGGCGGCGCCGCCATCGATGGCGTCCGCGAGCGGAGTCAGCCAGACGGCGAGGCGATGGACGGTCCGTCCGCCGAGTCGCCGTTCGGCCGCTGCCGCGACCCGGACGATCGCCTCACGGTCGAGTCCGTCGGGATCGCCGAAGCCGACGACGAGCACCCGGCCGGCAGCGACCTCGCCGCCGTTCGAGGCAAGGGCCGGTCGCGAACCGCGTGCCCTTCAGCTCCCCGAACTCGTGGAGCCGACCCAGCTCGCCGCCCGCCCGCCGGTCGAGCTCGCCGAGCGGCCCGTCAAACGCTGGGTCAGCCGCGACCGGGACGACGAGGACGTCCGCGGGAACGTCCCACGGCTGATCGGTGACGACACGAAGCTGCACGGAAGGGGTCCTCCGGGATCGACGACCGACGCGGCGGAAGGTGCCGGGATGGTCGAGGGCGAGTTGGACGCCAGTGTAGCCCGCGCTCCCGGCCACGGGGCGGGAGACGGTCGTCAGGGCGGAGCGGCTCCTGACGACGTCGGGGAGTCGGCCGGCTCCTCGCCGGGATCGCCGGCGTCCGTCGGTGCTGACGGCTCTGGACTCACCGAATCGAGGGCGGCGACGAGCCTGCCTCGCGCTTCCTCGATCGCGATGACCGCCCCGTTCATCCCGCCCTGACCGATCTCCGACATGATCACCACGAGCCCGCGGCTGTCCGGTGGAAGCCGCGCCTTCGCCGCATTCTCGCCACCGACCGCGTCGCGGACCTCGTTCGTCACCTTGCCATCGGTCTTCAAGAGGGCGGTGTACAGGGCTCCGAGCGCCTTGTCGTAGTCCTCGTTGCGTGACAGCCACTGGTCGAGGACGGTCACGTCCACGGTGTTCGCGAGCTGGTCGCGGAGCGCCCTGGCACCGGCGATCTGCTCGGCTGCGTCGTCGAGCTTCGCCAATGCCTCGTCGTACTTCCCGGCCCGTCCCTGCTCGGCCGCGGCCCCGACGAGGCGGTCGTGCTCGGCGAGGAGCACGCTCATCTTCGTCGCGGCGATCGAGCCCTGGGACAGCCGTGTCCAGGCGGCGTTCAGCCCGTTCGTCGCCTCGAGCGTGGCCGTGAGGCCGGCGTGGCGGGTCGCGAGGTCCCTCGATATCCAGAGGTCCTGGGTGGGCGTGCCGACGTACGGGACCGTCGCCAGCGACGCTCGGATGCGGGCCACCTTGGCATCGATGTCGTCGACAAGCCGGTCGCCGAGTCGCGATCGCCTCCTGGGCCGTTGCCGGGTCAGCCCCGTTGAGCGCGGCAAACGCGCCTCGCGCAGCGGTCCCGAGCTCCTCGACCTCCTCGGACAGGGCCTCGATCTCGGCCTGGGCGGCATCGAGCTGCTGGGTCACCTCGGGGTCGCCGGGAGGCGTCTGGTCGGGCCGGCCGGGACTGCCGGGCGGATGGTCCATCGCGGCGACGAGGCCCGCAGCGCCGAGCGCGATGACCACGATGAGCACCAGCCACCCGAGCGCGCCGAACACGCCGAGGACGCGCCGCCTCATCCGGGCTGGGCCATCTGACGGATCTGATCGCGCGCCGGGACGTCCGGAGATAGCCGAGCGCGCCCTCCATCGGCCGCGGCGTGAACCCGAACCGCGTCTCGCACGATGTCGAGCGGGCCGATGTTGTCGAGGCGGAGTTGCCGCAGCTGGTCGGTGGCGACCGGGAACGGAAGGTGGACCAGCTCGGCGGTACCCGCGACGAGCCTGATGAGCGGGACGGGCATCGGGAACGATCGCGCGGCGCTTGCCGAGGGCCGAGAGGACTTCCTCGACGATCTCCCGATACGTCCAGTAGCGCGGCCCGCCGATCTCGAACGACTCGCCGACGCTCGACGGAGTCCTCGAGGGACCTGACGACGATCGCCGCGACGTCGTCGACGTGGATCGGCTGGAAGCGAGCGGAGCCGGTGCCTGGGACCGGGACGACGCCCGGCGACATCCTGACGAGGCCGGCGATGATGTTGAAGAAGCCGTCGCCCTCGCCGAACTGCAGGGAGGGCTTGAGGATCGTCCACTCGAGGTCGGACGCCGCGACGAGCGCCTCGGCTTTCGCCTTCGAGCTCGCGTAGTGGAGCTGCGGGTCGTCGACGACGCCCATCGCACCCATGTGGACGAGGCGGCGCACGCCGGCGGCGGCCATCGCCACGACCAGGGCGCGGGTACCTTCGGTGTTGATGAGGCGGAGGTCGGCGCCGCCCCGGAAGTCTCTCGGGATCGCCGCGAGGTGGACGACGGCATCGACGCCGGCGAGCGCCGGACCGACCGTCTCGGGACGTGTCAGGTCGCCTTCCCGGATCTCGACGCGCGCGCGCTCGGCGTCGCGGAGTCCGCTCGAGCACCTTCTCGCCGCCCTCCGGACTGTGGACGAGCCCGACGACCTGGTGGCCCGCCGCGAGCAGCGCCGGCACTGTGTGGCTGCCGACGAAGCCGCTGGCGCCGGTGACGAGGACGGTGGACATGGTGGGTGGGTCCCTTCGGTGGGGGCCGCGCCTGCGAGCGGCCGTCAGCCACGGTTCGGCCCCCGCCGAGATGCGGATGGGGCGGACCGCGCTGGCGCCGGAATCGTAGCATCGAGGACATGACCGACCCCCTGACGGGCCAGCCGCTGCGGCGCCTGATCGAGGCGATGCCGAAGACGGAGCTCCACCTCCACCTCGACGGCTCGCTCCGGGTCGCCACCGCGCTCGACCTCGCCCGGACGCGCCGCGTGGAGGCGCCGCGAACGTGGGCCGGGATGTCGGCGCGCGCTCGTCGCCCCGATGCCCTGCCTCGACCAGGCCGAGCTGCTCCGCGCCTTCGACCTGCCGATCGCGCTCCTCCAGGACGCCGAGGCGCTCGAACGCGTCACCGCCGAGCTCGTCGAGACGAAGGCCGCCGACGGCGTCCGCTATCTCGAGATCCGTTGGGGTCCGGCGCTGCACACGGCACGCGGGCTCGGCCTCGCCGACGGGATCGCGGCCGTGTGCGCGGGCGCGCGTGAAGCGGCGACCCGGACAGGGACTGTTGTCCGGCTCATCTGCACCGCGCTTCGGTCACACGACCCCGAGGCGAACGTCCGGCTGGCCGAGACGGCGGCTCGATTCCTCGGAGACGGGCTGACGGGCTTCGATCTGGCGGGTCCCGAAGCCCGGTTCCCGGACCCGCTCGTGCACGCCCGGGCGTTCGAGGCAGCCCGGGCGGGCGGCCTCCGGATCACCCTCCACGCCGGCGAATGGGGCGGCGCGGCGCAGGTCCGTCGGGCGCTCGCCGTCCGGCCGGAGCGGATCGCCCACGGTCCGGGAGCGGTGGACGACCCGGCGTTGTGCGTCGAGCTGATCGCCCGGGGCGTCACCCTCGACCTGTGTCCCTCATCGAATTGGCAGGCCGGGATCGTGCCGTCCATCGCGGCGCACCCGCTGGCCCGCCTCCACCGGGCCGGCGTGCCGGTCACGCTCAGCACGGACGACACGACGGTCAGCGACATCACGCTGTCCGAGGAGTACGTCCGCGCGGTGGAGACCGTCGGGCTGACCGTGCCCGAACTCTGGACGATCGACCGGCGAGCCCTCGACGTGGCCTTCGCCGACGAGGTCGTGCTCGAGCCCTTGCGTGCCGAGTTCGAGGCGTGGGGCGCCGGTATCCCGGAATTGGAGTCGGAGACCCGCTGACCGGGCTCAGCCCGCGGCGAGACGGTCGAGCGTGGCGGCGAGCTCGGCGGCATCGGCGGCGACCTCGGTCGGGCGCTCGGCCTCGGGCAGTGCGTCCACCTGGGTCCGGCTGGTCACCCCGGTGAGCATCAGCACGCAGCGGGCGCCGACCGCGCGGGCCGCGGCAAGGTCCGTCGCGATCCCGTCGCCGATCATCACCGCCTCGGACGGCTCGCGACCGACGGCGTGCGCGGCCGCCTCGAGCAGGTACGGCGCCGGCTTGCCGATCGAGACGGGCACGATCCCGGTCGCGGCCTCCAGCGCGATCACGATCGAGCCTGCTCCAGGCCGGAACCCGCGTTCGGTCGGATAGACCGGATCGCGGTTCGTCGCGATGAAGTGGCTGCCGGCCCGGATGCAGTCCGACGCGACAGCGAGCCGCATGTAGGTGAGGTTCGGGTCGAGTCCCACGACGACCGCGTCGGGTTGGCCGGCCGCCGCGAAGCCATCGATGCCCTCCTGGCTCATCCGCGTCGCGGCATGGCCCGACGTCACGACGTCGTAGTCGAGGTCGCGCAGCTCGCGCTCGAGGCCGCTGCCGCCGAGGACCAGCACGCGCCGGATCTCGGGGTCGTGTTCGCGCAGGTAGAGGGCCGTCGCGCGCGCGGACGACACGACGGTATCGGGCGTCACCGGCGCGCCCATCGCCGCGAGGCGGGTCTGGTAGTCGGCGCGGTAGTGCATCGAGTTGTTCGTGACGTAGACGACGTCGTCGCCGCGGGAGACGCGATCGGCCAGGACGGCGGCGACCCCGGGCACCGGCTCGGACGCTCGATAGACGACCCCGTCGAGGTCGACGAGCAGCAGCAGACTCACGCGGCCGATCGTAGCCGCGCGTTCCCCGGCGCGTACGATGGCCTCGATGCCCGCGCCCGACCGCGACCCCCTCGCCGCGACCGTCCGACTGCTCATCGACGGGACGAACCTGCTCCATGCGATGACCCGAACGGCGGGCGCGGCGCCGCCTGCGGCCCTCATCGGTCGCCTCCGCGCCGTCATTCCGGCGCCGATCGCGATCGAGCTCGTCTTCGACGGGCCGGCCGAGCCGGGGTTGCGCGGCGAGCGGATCGCGTCGGGAGTGACGGTCCGGTACAGCGGCGGGCGTACCGCCGATGCGCTGATCCTCGCGATCGTCGACGGCGTCCGGAAAGCCGGCGACGCGGAGGACACGGCGGCCCTCCTGGTCGTCACCGACGATCGCGACCTGCGCTACGGCGTCCGCCTCCGAGGCGCCCGGACCGCGGGATCGAAGTGGTTGCTCGGGCCGCCTCGGGGCGGGTCGGCTGCAGCCGGCATCGATCGGCAATCAGCGGCCGCCGCGGCCGGTTTCCGCGGGCAGTCGCAGCACGGGTGGCGGCCATTCCGGCGATCGGCGGGCACGCGTCCGACGGCACCGACAGCGACGCCGACGACCGCCCCGGATGGAAGCCCGGACGCGGTGCGACGACCAAGCGCGGCAATCCCAAAAAGGCGCCCAGAACAGGCGGTGCTGGTAGGATGCGGCCGTGAACCTGATCGACACGCTCAACCAGCTTTGGACCCGGATCCTCGAGGTCACCCAGATCTTCGTCATGCCCGATTGGGGCGGGTTGATCGGTCTCCTGCCGGTCCTCGTCGTGCTCGGTCTGATCGGTCCGTTCATCACGTTCACGATGCTTGGCGCGCTCGTCTACATGATCTCGCAAGCCGCGCGTCGAAGGTCGCCTTCGAGGAAGGTCCGCGGGTCGCCGAGATCGGTCCGGGCGGCGAGCCGGTCTACCCGGTCGGGCTGCCGCATTGCCGGCGCGACGGCCTCGTCTACCCGTCGGGCACGCTCAGGTGCGAGCGCTGCCACGACGAGCTCGCCGTCACCTGCCCGATGTGCGGGCTCGGGCGCTCGGCCCTCGTCGACACGTGCTCGAACTGCGGTCTCGTCCTCAAGGTCAAGCCTCGAGCCATCGCCGTGCGCCCGACAGCCGGTCCCAAGCCGGGCGGCGCGGCAGCCGCGTAGGCGTCGCGTGCAGACCGGCGAAACCGCTCGCTCCCTTCGCGCGTCCGTGAGGCGATGACCGTGGCCGTCCTTTCGTCGAACCTGTTCTCCCTGAGCGTGATCCTCGTCGCGCTTGGCTTTGCGGCGCATGTCGGTCACGCCGTGATGCTCGCCAACGGCCGGCGTCTGCTGCCCGCTCTTCGCGCCCGCCCAGCAGCCCGCCTACGCGGGAGTCGTGACGGGCTCGTTCGTCGCCGCCCGCTCCCGTGCGAGCTCCTCGCTGGGCGACGCCTTCGCCGCCCCGAGCCCGCTGTCGCGCGCGGCGATCGGCCTGACCTTCGCCGGCTGGCTCGCGCTCGGCGCCTCGATGCTGCTTCGGGCCTACGTCGTCGGACGCGGGCCGTGGGGCAACATGTTCGAGTTCAGCGTCGCCTTCGCGTTCTCGATGATCGGTGGCTACCTGTTCCTCCAGCGCCGCTACGCCATCCGCTCGATCGGCTTCATCCCGACCGGCGTCGCCCTCGCGATCCTGCTCTACGCGAGCAGCCTGCCCTCCGAGATCGCCCCGCTCGTCCCGGCCCTCCAGAACGCGCCGCTTCTCACGATCCACGTCGGGATGGCGGTCATCAGCTACGGGATCTTCGCGACGAGCTTCGCGGCTGGCGTCGCCTACCTCGTCCAGGGGCAGCAGGACCGGTTCGCGTGGCTGCCGTCGCACAAGGTGCTCGATGAGGTCGCCTACCGGGCGGTCATCATCGGGTTCCCGATCTTCGCGACGATGATCATCCTCGGCTCGTGGTGGGCGTCGATCGCCTGGTCGCGCTACTGGGGCTGGGACCCGAAGGAGACGGCGGCACTCGTCACGTGGCTCACGTACGCGGTGTACCTCCACGCTCGCAATCAGCGCTCGTGGGCGGGGCGGCCGGCGGCGCTCCTGCTCGTGGTCGGCTTCGGGATGGTCCTCGTGACGTATTCGGGATCGCTCTGGTTCAGCGGCCTGCACGCGTACAGCGGTCTCTAGGTGAACCGCGAGGGGGGCGCATCCGGGCCGGGCGACGAACCGGCGGGCTCGTCATCGCCCTGGTCGCGGTGGCGCTCGTCGTGGGCGGGTGCGATTACCTGCGGTCGCTGTCGATGACGCCGATCGCGCCGGTCCCGTCCGAGCCCGTCATCACAGAGCCCACGATCGAGCCGAGGCAGCCGCCGCCCTCGATCGAGCCCGGCAGCCGCCGTCCTCGATCGAACCGAGCCGCCGGCGTCGATCGATCCGAACGGCCGCCGCCCGTCGGTCGACCCGAATGATCCGGGCTTCTCGTTCGATCCGGATGCGACGGATGCACCACCGAAGGCGGTCTTCAAGCACGGCACGTGCCACGCTCACCATCGGCACCGAGGTCATCAAGCTCGACCGGCTCGTCGGGAACGGGTTTCTCGGCGGATCAGTTCGGTGGCCAGGCGTCGTGGACGAACGGAGACGGCTGGTACGCCCAGGCGCTTCGGGCTCAACCTCGCCGCCTCGGAGTTCGGCGGCGATGCGTTCGTCTCCTTCGATCACATCGTGGGCGGTCAGCACTGGACCGTGGGCGATCCGACCCCGTGCCAGATCACCGTGACGCGCGTCGACGAGACGGGGCTGGCAGGAAGCGCGACGTGCCCGGGTCTCCGATGGGCCGATCTGATGGCCGCGTACGCGAGCCCGTCGGGACCGGTCTACGTCGAGGGCGAGCCGGCGTTCGACGCGAAGCTGACGTTCGAGGCGACACCCTAGGGCGTCGAGGCCGTCGCCGGGTGGCGCCGCGGGTCAAGTCGTACGCGTCACCTTGCTCAGATTGCGCGGCCGCTCCGGATCGATGCCACGCGCTCGCGTCAGGTGGTACGCGTGGAGCTGGCCGGCCACGATGGAGACGATCGGCCCGAGCCACTCCGGCGTTCCGTCCGGGAGCTGAACGGGCCAGCGAGCCAGCGACGAGCGCGTCCGGGACGTCAGAGACGACCATGAGCGCCGCATCGAGGTCGGTCCGGAGTCGCTCGAGAAGCGCCAGAAGATCGGTCTGGGTCGGTCCTTGTCGGGCCACCGCGAGCACCGGCACGCCCGCTTCCACGAGCGCGACAGGCCCGTGCTGGAAGTCCGCTGCCGAGTACGGGTCGGCGAAAACCCGGGCGAGCTCCTTGAGCTTGAGTGCCCACTCGCGGGCGGTCGCGTACTCGTAGCCTCGGGCGATCACGAGCGTTCGGGCGGCGGCCGCCTGGTCCGCGGCGATCCGTTCGATCTCCGTTTCGTGCGTCGAGCACGCGCCCGAGGGCTGTCGGGGATGGCCGCGACCGCCGCGGTGTCGACCGGGTCGCCGGACAGCGCCACCGAGAGGCACGCCACGGCAAGCAGCTCCGAGGTATAGGTCTTCGTTGCGGCGACGGCGAGTTCGGGACCGGCGACGAGGGCGATCGTCCGTGCGGCGGCCTGCGCCAGCTCCGAGTTCGGCTCGTTGGTGATCGCGACCGTCGGTGCTCCCTGGGCACGGGCCGCCGCCACCACCGCCACGATGTCCGGCGACGCGCCCGACTGGCTGATCCCGATGACGAGCGAGTCGCGGAGGTCGGGGTCGGCGCCGTACAGCGACACCACTGACGGCGTGCCGAGAGCGACGGTCAGGCCATGCCGGACGCCAAGCACGTACTGGGCGTAGATCGCGGCGTGATCCGAGGTACCTCGGGCGGCGATGACGACGTGCCGGATCGGCTCGGATCGGGCGGCGATGTCGGCGGCGACGGCCTCGATCGCGCCCATCTGCGTCCGAAGGAAGCGGGCGGCGACCTCGGGCTGCTCGACGATCTCGTCGAGCAGGGTCATCGCGCGGGCGTCGGCCGGGCGCGTCGCGGTCGACGCGGCCGCGCTCCGCCCGGTCCTCGAGCTCAGGTTCGGCTCGACTCCGCGGACCCCGACGGGCAGCCGGCCCGGGAAGCCGATCTGGCCCGCGAGCGCACGCGCGAGGGCCTCGAGCGACTCCGGCAGGACCGAATAGGTGCAGATCGCGGCCACGCTCGGCGGGATAGCGGCCCACGTCCCACGGCGTGCGCAGGGCGACGCCGACCGTTCGAGTCCCGCTCGCCGCGAGCGCCAGCACAAGGTCGAGCTGTTGCGGCGCTCGGTGGCCGTCGATCGTGCCGACGACGACAGCATCGACCGTGCTCGCGCGCGCCCGCGCGGCCGCGATCTCCTCGTCCGAGGGGCTGATCCCCACCACGATCTCTTCGACCGACGCGAACTGGGTGCGAAGCGCCCGCGCGAGACCCGGTTCCACCGTGGACGACGTGTCGGCGGGTGTCAGGTCCACCGGACGCGGCATCACCGCGAGGATCGACGCGTCCCTGGGCAACACCGGGTCCCCGGCGACCAGCGTGAGCGACCGTTCGGCGAGCTCGCGCGCAAGCTCCTGGTGTTCCGCACAGCCGACGACGTCGAGATCGGGCACGGGTCCGGCCGAGGCCAGCCACGCGCGAAGAGTCAGCATCCGCGCCGCCGAGGCGGCGACCTCATCCGGGTCGAACAGCCCGCGCGCGGCGGCCGCTTCGAGCGTCACCTCGACCCGCCGCCGCGACCGTGGGTACGGTGAGCAGAGGAGCACGTCGACGCCTGCCCGGATCGCGGCGATGACCTCGATCGCCTGCGCAGCACCCTGGGCGATCGCCTGCATGTCGAGCGCGTCGCTGATGCTCACGCCGTCGAACCCGAGGTCGCGGCGCAACAGGCCGTTCATCACCGCCGGCGAGAGGGTCGCCGGCAACCCTTCACTCCCCGAGATTGCGGGCACCGCGACATGGGTCGACATCATCAACTTGGCGCCTGCCGCGATCGCGGCACGGAACGGCAGGAACGACCCGGCTTCGAGCTCCTCGCGCGAGGCGCGAACGACACCGAGGCCGATGTGGCTGTCGGTGACGACCTCGCCCAGCCCGGGGAAGTGCTTCATCGTGGCGGCCACCCCGGCCGACTGGAGCCCTCGCACCATCGCCGCGCCCAGCCGCGCGACCTCGTCCGGGCGGTCGCCGAACGCGCGGATGCCAAGACTGACGTTGTCGGGTTCGGTCGCGAGATCGAGGACCGGCGCATAGACGACGTTGACGCCCATCGCCCGCGCCTCGAGCCCGATCGCCCGCCCGACCCGCTCGGCCAGATCCTCGTCATCGACTGCGCCGAGGGCCATGTTCCCGGCAAACGCGGTCGTGGCATCGCCGAGACCGATCAGCTGGCCACCCTCCTGGTCGGCACCGACGAGCAGCGGTCCCGGCTCCGCCCATGGCGCGGCGCCGAGCGCACCCGCGCGCGCAGAACCGCCGTTGCGCGCCGCGGCCCGCTGGAACGCCGAGGTGAGCTCCAACACCTGCCCCGGCGTCCGCACATTCGAGTGCCGGAACAGCGTCATCCCGGCGGCAGGCCCCTCGCGCAAACGAGCGGCGATCGACCGCGGCAGGCTGGTGCCCTCGAAGGCGAGGATCTCTCGGCCGAGGATCGAGCGATCGGTCATCCCTTCACCGCCCCGGCCAGGCCGCGCACGAAGTACCGCTGGACCAGCACGAAGAACAGCAGGATCGGTACGACGGTGATGACCACCCCCGCGGCGATCGACCGGGCGTCCGACTGGAAGAAGCTCTGCAACGCCGCCAGACCGACCGGCAGCGTGAGGCCGTCCTTCGTATGCAGCATCAGCGACGGCCACAGGAAGTCGTTCCACGACGAGACGAACGTGAAGATCGCCACGGCAGCGAGTGAGGGCCGCACGATCGGCAGGAGGATCGACCACCAGATCCGCCACTCCCCTGCCCCGTCCACGCGGGCCGCGTCGATCAGGTCGTTCGGAACGCCGCGGAACGCCTGGCGCAACAGGAAGATGTTGAAGGCGCTCACGAGGCTCGGGAAGATCAGGGCGGCGAGCGTGTCGTAGTAGTGGAAGACGTTCACGGCCAGCACGAAGCTCGGGATATAGGTCAGCTGGGCGGGCACGATCAGCGTGGCAAGCAACGCGTAAAAGATGGCATCGCGGCCGAAGAAGCGCATCTTGGCGAGCGGATAGGCGGCCATCGCGGCGACCAGGACGTTCAGGCCGCCGACGGCGACCGCGACGAGCGATGCTGTTGAAGAAGAACGTCGGGATCGGCAGCGTCTGCGAGGACCCGCTGGTACGCGCGCAAGGCTCGGATCCGACGGGATGAACTGCGGCGGGATCGAGTAGACCGGGTCGCCTGGGCCCTTCAGCGACGTCATCAGCATCCAGAAGAACGGGAAGACCGTGATGACAGCGACGAACACCAGCAGGACGTACCAGAGGCTGCTCGACACCACCGCCCGCCGGCGAGGCCGTCGACGCGCGCGCTGGATCACCGCCACCGGCTCCGCGACCTGGGCCATCGATGCGTGGGTCATGCCGCGCCCTCCTCGCCGCGCTCGAGGATCCGTACGTTGAAGATCGAGAAGACGAGCGTGACCGCGAGCAGGGCGATGGCGATCGCCGACGCGTAGCCCGCGTGGTTCGAGCTGGAACGCCTGTCGCCAGAGGTAGAAGACCATCGTCACCCCGCTATCGAGGATCCCGCCCGTGCGGTTCGTCAGGACGTAGATCTCGTCGAAGACCTTGAGCGCGGCGAGGCTCGAGATGATCGCCACGAACACGATCTGCGGCCGGAGCCCCGGCAGGCTGACGTGGCGATGCTTCTGGAAGTCGGTGCCGCCGTCGATCCGGGCGGCGTCGTACAGCTCCTCGGGGATGTTCTGGAGCCCGGCCAGGAAGATGACCGAGTAGAAGCCGACGCCCGCCCAGATCGTCAGCAGCATCGCGATCGGCAGCACCAGGGCCGGTGTCCCGAGCCACTGGATCGGCGTATCGATGATTCCCCACGACAACAGGACGCTGTTGATGAGTCCGTTGCGGTCGAACAGCCAGCTCCAGGCGAGCCCGATGGCGATGCTGCCGCTGACCGCGGGCACGAAATACAGGGCTCGGAAGATATGCACGCCGCGCAACCGGCGGTTGACGACGATCGCCAGCACGATCGAAAGGAAGATCAGGATCGGCGTGACGAGCAGGTACACGAACGAGTGGACGAGAGCGAGCCGGAACGTCTCGTCCTCGAGCAGCCGCGCGTAGTTGTCGAGGCCGACCCAGACCGGCGGTGTCGCGATGTCGTAGTCGGTGAAGCTGTAGTAGACGACCGCGATGATCGGGTAGACGACGAAGATCCCGAGCAGCACCAGCGCCGGCAAGAGGAACGTGTACGGGGTGATCGAGCGCTTCCTGGTCATCACTCCTGTCCTGTTGCTGATTCGGTTTCGCGCCCGGCGCGAACGGTGGGAAGTGCAGGGTGCTGGCCCGCCCCGGAGGAGGCCGGGGCGGGCCAGCGACGGGATCCGAACCGCTGGGGGTCGGTGATCCGATTACTTCATGAGCTTGTTCGCGTCAGTGACTGCCTTGTCGAGCGCCTGCTTGGCGGGGACGTTGTTGAAGAGGGCCGACTGGACCGCCTGCGAGGACGATCTGGTTGACGTCCGCCTTCTTCTCGACAGTCGGAACGATGTCGGCGTAGGTCGAGACGATGCTCTCGGCCAGCGGCCGAGCGCTGTCCTCGATCGTGGTCGGGGGCTCGCGTGAAGTACGGGTCGTCGTACGCCTTCGCGGACGACGGGTAGATCGCAACCTGCTTCGAGAACTGGACCATGCTCCGCGGGTTCGTGAAGAACTGGGCGAGCGCGATCGAGGCGTTCGGGTACTTCGTGTCCTTGTTGACCGAGATCGACATCAGGCCCTTGCCGGCGACGTCCGACAGGCCGAGCGGCGCCTGGACCATGCCGAGGTCGCCGTACAGCGTCGCATTGGTGTCCTTGATCGTCCGGACCAGGTTCGGTCCGGTCTGATAGAAGGCGGAGGCCCCGGCCGAGAACGCGTTGAGCCCGACGCGGTCGTCGTTGGTCACGAGGACCGTCTTATCGACCGTCCCGGCGGTGACCATGTCGACGTACATCTGGAGCCAGGCGACGCCTTCCGGCGAGTTGAACGCAAATGCCGTGTTGTCGCTGGTTGTAGACCTTGACGTTGCCTTCGTAGACCATCTGGGCGAGCAGGTCGCTGACCGTCAGGCGGATGGTGCAGACGGTGCCCGGTCTTGTCGAGGATCGTCTTGCAGAGCGGCCGGCAGCTCCATCGACCGTCTTCGGGAACGCGTCCACAGTCAGGCCGGTCTTGTCGTAGATGGCCTTGTTGATGAGCTCGACGCTGAGGCCCTGGTACCACGGGAACTGGAAGTTCTGGCCATCGACGAGCTGCTCGTTCCAGAGGCCCGGGAAATAGATGTCCTGGACGGTCTTCGGGACGACGTCATTCAGTCCGAGCAGCAGGCCCTTGCCGGCGTACTCGCTGACCCAGCCCTCGCTGACCGAGAGGTTGATGACGTCCGGCGCGATCTTCGCGGCATTAACGCATTGTTGAGGTCGTCCTTGAACGTGGCCTGATGGTCTACCCACTTGACCTCGACGCCCGGGTACGTCGCCTTGAAGCGGTCGATGGTGTCCTTGATGTACTGGTCGAAGGTCGGCGACAGGTAGAACGTCCAGAACGTGATCGACGCGCCCTGCTCGACGTCCGGTGATGACGGCCTCGGCCGGATCAGGCGCGAGTGCGGTCGGGCTGGCGCTGGCCGCCGCGGCTGATGCCGATGGGGACGCTTCTGCCGACGCGGAGGCCGACGCCGACGCGGACGCGGCGACGCCGAGGGCGAAGCCGCAGCCGATGGGCTCGCCGCAGCTGTCGCGGCCGGGGCCGCGGCGCTCGCCGACTGAGGTGGAGCCACCGACGGCGTGCCGGCGCTGCAGGCTCCTGCCAACAGCGCGACGACGGCGACGAGGGCGACGATTCGAGGGGTTCTCATGCTCGGTCTGGCTCCTTTCGATGATCTGCCTGGGTCTTTGATCTCGATGGCTGGGCCCTATGGATCACGGACGTGGCCCACCTCCCTCCATCCCTGGCCAACCTGGGTCCCGGCATGGGCGGCGGCGATCGTCACCGCACCCCATGCCCCGGCGTCGGCGCTCGGTGGCAGCACGTCCACGATCCCCGGGACGAGCTGCTCCCGCGCCAGCGTCGACGTCGCGCGTAGCCGATCCAGCTCCCGCAGGATCGGGCGCGCGAAGGCAACCCCGGCATGACTGACCCCGCCGCCGAGCACCACGCGCTCGATGTCGTAGGCCATGACCAGCAGGTGTACCGCCCACGCCACGTGACGACCGACCGAGTCGGCGATCTCGATGGCGAGCGGATCCCCGGCGGCGACCGCGCGATAGACGTCGATCGCGGTGGGCGCGGGGGCTTCGGACAGGAGTGTCGTGGCGGCCGGCCGCGACGGCGTCGCGTGCCTGGCGGGCGATGCCGGATCCCGGCGACGACGGTCTCCAGGCAGCCGAGCGCCCCGCACGCGCATCGCGCGCCGCCCGGTTCGACGACGACGTGCCCGATCTCGCCCGCCAGCCCGCGCGCGCCGCGATGCAGCCGACCGTGCAGGATCACGCCCGCCGAAACCCCGGTCCCGACGGCGAGATAGGCGAGGTCGTCGACCGCCGACGACGTGACGGCGGTGAAGCCCGAGAGCGGCCGCACGGACGTCGTTCTCGACGATGCACGGGCGCCCGAAGCGCGCCTCGATCTCCCGCGCCGAGCGGAAATCCGGACCAGCCGAGGTTGACCGCGAGGCTGACCTCGCCGTCAGCGGGTCGACGCGCCCCGGGACACCGATGCCGATCGCCGCGATGTCGTCGGGGACTGCGCCTGCGGTTGCGAGCGCGCGTTCGACGACGGCGGCGATGACGTTGCCGGCCTCGGACTGGGGTCGGGCCGAGCCGGGGGCAGAGTCCCGGGCGAGGACACGCTCGTCTCGATCCACGACGAGGACCGCGATCTTGCTTCCACCGACGTCGACGCCGACGAGAAGCGGGCGGTCGCGTGGAGCGCTGTCCTGGGCGGCGGGCGTCCGGTCGGCTGTGGTCGGGCGCGCCGCCGGTCGCGCGGATGCCTCCGCGGTCGCCGGTGGCCCGTCCTGTGCCGTGAGCAGAGCCTTGTCGCCGGTCATCGGTGCACCGTGAGGCCGAGCTCGCTCGTGAGCAGCAGCGCGCAGGCACCGAGGAGCGTGAGGTCGTCGCCCGGGCCACCGTCGCGGATGCGCGTCGCGCGTGCGAGCGGACCGAGGCTTCGTCGGGTGGCCTCGTCACGGATCGCGGCCAGCCACGGTTCGCCGAGGACGGTCACCGTGCCGTGGACCACGATCTCGCGGACGTCGAGGATCCCGATGAGGTTCGCGATGGCCGCGCCCAGGGCTCGTCCGGCCGCGCGTACGACGCCGAGCGCGATCTCGTCGCCGCGTGCGGCTGCCTCGGCGAGCTCCTGGAGCGTCGTCGCCGGCACGCCGGCCTCGGTCGCTCCGCGCAGGATGGCGGGCGCGCTCGCGACGGTCTCGAGACAGCCAAACCGCCCGCAGTGGCATTTCGCCCCGTCCGGCTCGACGACGATATGGCCGATCTCGCCGGCGCCGTCGCCATCCCCGGTGAAGAGCTCGCCGTCGAGGATGAGTCCCGCGCCGATGCCTCGGCCGACCTTGATCGCGACGAGGTTCCGCGGCCGATCATCCAGCAGGAAGAGGTACGTTGCGAGGGCCGCCGTGCGGCTGTCGTTCGCGACCACGGTCGGAAGCCCGTAGCGGGTGCGCAGGCTGGCACCCAACGGCAGGTCTGCCCATGACAGGTCGACGGCCCAGAGGATGGTCCCGTCCGTCGTGACGATCCCGGGCGTCCCGACGCCGATGCCGAGGATCGGCTGGTGCGGGCCTGCCAAGAGGTCGTCGATGAGGTCATGGACAACGACGACCGCGGCGTCGCCGTCGGCGCCGTCGAGGTTGCGGGTGACCCGCCGGCAGATCTGGCCCCTGAGGTCGACGAGGCCCGCGGTGAACGTCCGCTCGCCGAGGTCGAGGGTCACGACGTTCCGGGCGTCATCCACGAGCGAGACCAGCGTCGGCGCCTTGCCGCCGGTGCTCGGGCCGCGACCTGTCTCGGCTGCGAGGCCCTCCGTCTCCAGCTCGCCGACCAGCTCTCCGACCGAAGTCCGGGTCAGGCCGGTGAGGCGGGCGATCTCGGCGCGGGAGATAGGGCCGAGGTCGTAGATCGCACGAAGGACGAGGCCCGCGCTGTGGGCCCGCGTCTGGGCGTGGGTCGCCTTCGTAGGAAATCCCGTGCGTGCCATGCAGCGCCGGCTGGCCTCCTCAGACCCCTCGTACGGACTTTGTCCATCGAATTGGCAAAGTCAGTACGGCCGGATGCTAGCCGCGCTGTCGAACTTTGTAAATAGGTTTTACAAAGAATCTTTTACACATCGCGGACGGCGCGCGCGGCCCGTTCTGTGACAAATGCACGGCACGCGAGCGATCGGCAGACGTTCGTCGCCAAATTCTCGCCTGATGAGAGCATCCGACCGAAATCGAGCTCGCCGCACGCGCTCGATCGTGCTCAGCCGCCCCGAGCACGACGAAATCAGAGCGTGCCGATTGCTCGCCTGGTGTGCATCTGTCGCATTCGACGCGGACCAGTCCGGTCGAAGTCAAGAGCCGGCTCAGGAAGGCTGGTTGACCTGCCCGCTGTCAGCCGGGCGCCACCGCCAGTGGACGTCGTCGTCCTCCTGGACGCCCTGCGGCCAGCCCATGTCCGAGCGATAGCCGAGGAACCCGGCGCCGAACGAGAACGTGATCCGCCGATCGATGGTCCGCAGGATGGCCGCGACACCGACGAGGATGCCGCCGGCGACGCTGAGTCGCTCGTCGTGGGAGATCAGCATGATCGCGACGGCGCCGAGAGCGCCCTCGAATGCTGCCATCGGGAGGCGTCTCAGCAGCTCGGCCGTCGAGGGCAGGCCATCCAGCCATGGGACCGCCGACGCAAGCCGAGCACCTGCAGACGGCGATCCTCCGTCGAGATCGGAAACGTCGGTTCCGTCGAGATCGCCGAAGTCGACGATGGACGGCGGCTGACTCTCGAAGGCTCGAACCGAGACCCTCGAAACGACGGGCTGCGTAAGGATCGGCTCCGGATCGCCTCCGGATGCCATTGAGGTTCCTCGATCGTCCATGCCGGCACCGCGTCGTACGGTCTTCCGCAGGCGGCAATGTTCGGACGATGACCTCCGACCGTCAACCGTCGAAGCCGGCGGCGGCCGCCACGCACGTCCTCGACCCTGCCCGCCCGCGTTGCGAACGCGCACCGCAGTCCGGTAGAGTGCCGGCGATGGCCTCCCCCGAATTCGACCCGGGACCTCGAATGTCCCTGGCGTCGCTGTTCGCCGACCGCCCGCCCCAGAAGCCGACGGCCTGATGCCCGACCGCTACGTCCTGACCGGCCGGCTAGTCACAGTCGACGACGACTGGACCGTCATCGAGCGCGGCGCCGTCTATGTCGACCGTGACAAGCTCGTCCGCGTCCAGGACGCCTCGGTCGCCGCGCCCGACGGCTTCGCGGGTGCGCCTCGCATCGCGACGCGCGGCACGATCTACCCCGGCCTGATCGAGCTGCACAACCACCTCAGCTACAACGTCCTGCCGATGTGGCCGCCGCCCAAGGTCTATCAGAACCGCGGTCAGTGGGCGGGAATCGAGGCCTATCGCAAGTCGATCAGCGGGCCGATGACGGTCCTCGGCAAGACGCTCGGGCTGCCGCAGGCTGTCGTTCGCTACGTCGAGGCCAAGTGCCTGGTGGCAGGCGTCACGACGTCGCAGGGCGTGGCGCTCTACAGCAACAACGGGATCCAGAAGTTCTATCGGGGGAGCATCCGCAACGTCGAGGACACCCGCAAGGTCGAGCTCGAGGACGCGAGCACGAGGATCGCCGACGTCGAGGCGACCAACGCTGCCGACTTCCTGATCCGGCTCCAGAAAGGGCGTCGGCTGATCCTTCACCTCGCCGAAGGGCTTGGTGACACTGCTCGCGAGCACTTCACGGCGCTCCACCTCGCCGATGGCCGATGGGCGCTCGCGCCGTCGCTCGTCGCGATCCACGCGAACGGGCTTCAAGCCGAAGACTTCGATGCGCTTAACGACAACGGCGTGGGGATCGTGTGGTCGCCGCTGAGCAATCTGCTGCTCTATGGCGGCACGACCGATGTCGCCGCGGCTCGGCTTCGGTCGGTCCAGATCGCGCTGGGCTCCGACTGGTCGCCGAGCGGTAGCCGGAACCTGCTGGCCGAGCTGAAGGTCGCCCGTATCGTCAACGAGACTCTTTCGCCGTCGCCGTTCACCGACCGCGAGATCGTGGCGATGGCGACGCGGAACCCGGCGAAGATCCTCGGCTGGGAGAACGCGCTCGGGTCCCTCGCGGCGGGCCATTTCGCCGATCTCCTCGTGGTCGCCGGCACCGATCGCGATCCGTACGACCACCTTCTAACGGCGACCGAGCGGGACATCGCCCTGGTCGTCGTCGACGGTGTGGCGCGGTTCGGGCGGCCGAGTCTCATGGCCGACCTCAACCCAGGAGGGGCGATCGAGTCGGTGAGCATCGGGGGCCTCGATCGGCGCCTGAACTTCGTCGAAGCGGACTCGGATCCGCTCGTGGGAGCGCTGACGCTCGGGACGGCGCGGTCGGCGCTGCGGCGCGCGCTCTCGCAGCTCGCCGATCTTGCGAAGCTGCTCGAGGACCCGCCGCCGGGGGCTGCGCTGGCCGCCCTGACCGACACGACGCCGCAGTGGTTCCTCGAGCTCGATCACGATGAGCCGGCCGGCACCGCGACCCGGCCGCACCTACCCGGTCCCGACGGCCAACCCACCGGTATGGTCGAGATGCCTTTGGGGCTGGCGTCGATCCCGCTGTCGAAGCTGCTCGGGAAGATGGAGCTCGACCCGTTGACGGTCTCCGACGAGCCGGGCTACTGGGGTCGGATCGCGGCCGAGACGAACATCCCCAAGCCGATCCGCGACGCGATGGCGGCCCTCGACTGAGGGCCGGTCAGGTCAGGGGGACGACGCCGTCGTCGTCCGCGAGCTCCGTCGGCGTGGAGTCGTCCTCCTTCGCGGGCTCGGCCGCGCGAGCCGCATCGCCCTTCGCGGGCTCGCCGCGGCGATCGTCGGCGTCGGCTCCGGGGTCCGCGTCGTCTGAGGCGGCGGCGCGTTTGACGCGCGTCTTTGGGCGGCTCGCGGATCGCCTTGTCGTCGGCTGCTGGTCAGGGTCGGCTGCCGCATCGTCGCGCGAGGTCTCCTCGTCGGCTGACCCCGCGTCTTCGATGGTCGCCCGCGGGTTTCCCGCGCCGCTCACCGTGCCGAGAAGCAGGATCCTCGTCGGGATGCACATTCGCGAGCGCCGACGTGACGTCGTTCTCGTCGATAAGCGCACGGACGAACGACGCCGGGCCCTCGACCGCGACCGTCCCGATGTAGCGCATGACGTTGACCCGCGCCGGCGCGGTCCCGGCCTTCGTGCTCGCCGATTCGATCACCCGCTGCGCAGTCTTGTTGACGGAGTCCGGGTTCAGCGATCGAGTGCTGCGGAGGTAGACGACCGCCTGCACCGGGCCGTCGTCGGCTCCCGCCTCGTCGAGCTGGCGCGCCAGCTCGGGATCGACCCGTGTCTCCTTCGACGGTCCCGCCATTGCGACCTCTCGTTTGCTGCGCGCCCGTGCGCACTCTACGCCCGGCGGCGGCCGCGGGTCGTCAGGCGGAAGCCGGCCTCACGGCGTCAGGAGCGCAAGCGCGCGAAGCCCGTCGGGCAGGCCGCGGTTTGCTCGATCGTGGGGCATCGTCGACTCGAGCACGCTGGACTCGAAGATCGCTCGCTCGATGCGGGCCATCGTCGCGTTCGGTCGCGCCTGGATGAGGAGCGCGGCGAGGCCGGCGATGTGCGGCGTCGCCATCGATGTGCCGTCCATGTCCTGCCAGCCGCCGCCCGGTTTCGCCGAGGTGATGCCGACGCCGGGGCCGATGATGTCGGGCACCAGCGCGTCGCGCCGCCGCTGGAACCGCTGGCTGGACGAGAACCAGGCGACCGACCGATTGCGATCCATCGCCCCCACCGACAGCGACTGGTAGTAGTTGCCGGGCGACCGGCTCGTGCCCGGGCCCTCGTTGCCGACGGCGAAGACTGGCAAGACGCCACGTCGACGGAGGATGCGGGTGATCGGGATGAAGTCCTCCCACCAGCCGCGAAAACCGAGCGACATGCTCAGGACTCGACACCGCTGCCCGACGACCCAGTCCATCCCGCCGAGGACCCGGGCGACGGCGTTGCCGCCCTCGATGACGAGCGCCGATGCCAGCATCGCCTCAGGCGCCATCCCGACGCTCCGGCCCTGGACGGCGCGGCCGGCGATCGTCGCAGCCGTGTGCGTGCCGTGTTCTCCGCTGTCGCGGGCAGCCGGCGACGGAGTGATCTCGAAGCCCAGCATGTCGAACTCGGCGAAGCTCGCGATCGCGGTCTTGAGGGCCGGGTGGTTGCCATCGACCCCCGTGTCGAGGTGCCCGACGAGGATCCCCTTGCCCGTGAAGCCCTTGGCCCAGAGTTGTGGCGCCTTCAGGGCCTTGAGACCCCAGGTCTCGTTCGTGGTGAGCCTTGCGTCGGCGACCCGCTCCGGCGCGATGAGGCTCAGCGTGGGCGCTCCCTGCACCGAGGCGACGGCCGGATCGGCGCGCAATGCGCGAAGCCCGCGCGATCGACCGTCCCGAGGGCGACGCCGAGGTTCGGGTAATAGCGGACCGCGGGCGCGACCGTGCGGTCGGAGGCGGCCAGCGCGGCGTCCTGGCTCAGCTCCGAATGGCGAAAGTGGCGCTCGATGCCCCCGAGCGGCTCCTCGACCATGGGTCCCGAACGCGTCGCCCTGGCACCGATGTCGGCGGCCGGCGCTTCCTTGAGCACGACGATCACCTGTGCCACGCCGGTGGCGGCTAGTTCCTGGCCGATGATGCGGGACATGTGGTACCTCCCCCTGTCGGACGGCGTGGACGGACGCCGTCAATGCAAGAGGATATGAGGCGCGGACCCGTCAGCGTCAAGGTTTCTCGGGGCCGTCCACCGGTGGTGTCCGTTCCTAGCAGAACGGTTTCCTGATGAACGCCTCGTGGATCTGCGCAGAAACGACATCTCCCTGCAGTCTGCGCGAAGGTCCACGAGGAACTCGTTCGAAAGCCGTTCCGTGCGGAACAGCGCCTCCTGGCGCCACGCCACCGACGCCGCGAACCCGGCCAGCCGTGCCCTATTCCGAACACTTGTGCTATACCAGTCAGCGACCACACAACGTGGATAACCGCGTGACCGCGGTGGATGAACCCGTGGAGATCCGCCGCTCGAGCGTGGACAACCGACCTCCGAGCGTGGACCACCGTTCGACAAGCGTGGATGAGCCAAACCACCACATGTAGGGTCGTTGCTACGTCACCGACCACAACATCTTGTGTTTCAGGGTTGACTTACCCCACCCGGCCGGGTATCGTTCTAGAGGTCGTTTGATCGAACCGAGGCGTCCCCCACTCTCCCAACCGGTCCAGTCCGCCGGCCGTGGAGCGCCCCCAGGAACACCTCAATGGCGCGGACGACGGGCGTGAGTCGCAGCTACACGCGGACTCGCAGGCAGGGATGGAGGAGAGCGGCAGATGGCACGGAACGGGACCACCGTCGCAGCCAGTGACCAGGCCACGAAGGTCACCACCAAGGCCACCCGACATACCGGTCGTCATGCCGGTCCGTGGGGGGCTTCCTTCGATGGCACGGAGGCAGATGGCAAGACTCCGGTCCGTGGCCTGACCTTCGAGCGCCGCTGGACCCGTCCCGGCGTCCATCCCTACGACGAGATCACCTGGGAGCTCCGGACGGCCGGCATCGCCAACGAGTCGGGCAAGTCCGTCTTCGAGCAGAAGGACGTCGAGGTCCCCGATTTCTGGTCGCAGCTCGCCACCAACGTCGTGGTCAGCAAGTACTTCCGCGGCCACCTCGGCACGCCGGAGCGCGAGACCTCCGTCCGCCAGCTCATCGATCGCGTTGTCAACACGATCACGGCCTGGGCCGAGACCCAGCACTACTTCGCCACCGACGAGGACCTTGCGACCTTCAAGGCCGAGCTGACTCATCTCCTCGTCCACCAGAAGATGAGCTTCAACTCGCCGGTCTGGTTCAACGTCGGCATCGAGGAGCGCCCGCAAGGATCGGCATGCTTCATAAATTCGGTCGAGGACACGATGTACCTCGATCATGGACCTCGCGAAGACCGAGGCGATGCTCTTCAAGTTCGGTTCGGGCGCCGGAAGCAACCTCAGCACCATCCGAAGCTCGAAGGAAAACATGGCTGGCGGCGGGACCGCCTCAGGACCTGTGAGCTTCATGAAGGGCTACGACGCATTCGCCGGCGTCGTGAAATCCGGTGGCAAGACGCGGCGCGCGGCGAAGATGGTGATCCTCGACGCCGATCATCCGGACATCCTCGACTTCGTCGATTCGAAGGCCCACGAGGAGCAGAAGGCCTGGGCGCTGATCGAAGCCGGCTACGACCCCTCGTTCACGGGCGAGGCCTACGGCTCGGTCTTCTTCCAGAACGCCAACCACTCCGTCCGCGTCACCGACGAGTTCATGCAGGCCGTCGTCGACGACAAGGACTGGACGACCCACGCCGTCGTCGCGCCGCACGCGCCCATGGACACGTACAAGGCCCGCGACATCTTCCGGCGCATGGCCGATGCCGCCCACCTCTGCGGCGACCCGGGAATCCAGTACGACACGACGATCAACGAGTGGCACACCTCGGCGAACACGGACCGGATCCACGCGTCGAACCCGTGCGTCACCGGCGACACCCTCGTGGCCACCGACGAGGGCTGGCGCTCGATCGAGTCGATGGTTGGCGAGCATGTCGAACGTCATCGGCGCGGACGGCCAGCCGCATCCCGTGATCGAAATCTTCCCGACCGGCGAGAAGCCCGTCTTCGAGCTCAAGACGAAGGCCGGCTATCGCGTCCGGATCACGGCCGATCACAAGGTGGCAACGACTCGCGGCGACGTCGCCGTGCGTGACCTGCTTCCCGGTGACCGAGATCTTCCTGAACGCGCCCGGCTTCGGACGCACCTCGAGTCGGCGCCAGCCTCGCGGAGGCGATCGGCCTCGCCGTTGGTGACGGATGCATGGTCTGGACGCCACGGCGAACGGCGAGCGGCCGATGATCCATCTCACGATGAACGCGACGAGGCCGGCGTCCTCGAGGCCGTCGCCGTCGAGCTCAACGAGCAGAAGCGAAGCTCAAGGCCGTCGGTTCCGTCGGACGAAACGACTGACGTCCACGTGGCCATGAGGCCACGGGGTCGCGATTGGCGTTCGCCTCGCGACCCGTGATCGAACAGTTCATGTCATACGCGGTCCTCGACGAGGGCGGCACCTCAAGCAATTCAAGCCTGCCGTCTACGGCCTCGACCGATCCTCGATCGCCGGCATGCTGCGGGGACTCTTCACCGCCGATGGAACGGTGGTCGCTCCGGCACGAACGCATTCGTAGAGCTTGGACTCCACCTCGCTCGAACTTCTCGAGCAGGTCCAGCGACTGCTGCTGGGGTTCGGCATCAAGGCGAAGCTGTACGAGAATCGCCGGGCCGGAAAATTCACGGCCTTGCTGCCGGACGGTCGCGGCGGCTCGAAGTAATACGCTGTCCGGGAGATGCACTCGCTGCGCGTCACTCGAAGCTCGCGCGGGCGACATTCGAGCGCGAGATCGGCTTTGCCGCCGAGAGCCCGAAGGCCGCGAGCGGCTCGGAGCTCAACGCAGGGATCGGCGTGTACGCGGATGCGATGACGGACGTCGTTGCGACCGATCACGCCGCTCGGCGTAGAGCCGGTATTCGACCTGACCGAGCGAGCAACCAGTCATTTCGTGGCAAATGGGCTCGTAATTCACAATTGCAGTGAGTACATGTTCCTGAATGACACGGCCTGCAACCTCGCAAGCCTGAATTTGATGAAGTTCGTCGGTGCGTGACGGCGAGTTCGACGTCGAGGCCTACCGGTTCGCGGCCAAGGTCACGATCACCGCGCAGGAGATCCTCGTCGACAACGCGAGCTATCCGACGCCCAAGATCGAGGAGAACAGCCACAACTTCCGGCCGCTCGGCCTCGGGTACGCGAACCTGGGCGCGCTGCTGATGTCGCGCGGGCTCGCGTACGACTCGGACGAGGGTCGCAACTTCGCGGCCGCACTCACGGCGATCATGCACGGCGAGGCGTACAAGCAGTCGGCCATCGTCGCGCGCGACCACGGCGGTCCGTTCGCCCAGTACCAGCTCAACCGCGAGCCCTTCCTCAAGGTCATCGGCAAGCATCGCGACGCCGCCTATCGCATCCCGACCAAGGGTGTCCCGAAGGACCTCATCGCCAACGCGACCGCGGTCTTCGACGAGGCGCTCGAGCTCGGCGAGAAGCACGGCTACCGCAACGCCCAGGTCACCGTCCTCGCGCCCACCGGGACCATCGCTTTCATGATGGATTGCGACACGACCGGGGTCGAGCCCGACATCGCGCTCATCAAGTACAAGAAGCTCGTCGGCGAGGGCTTCCTCAAGATCGTCAACCAGACGGTCCCGGCTGCGCTGCGCAAGCTCGGCTATGGCGCCGAAGAGGTCGACGAGATCCTCGCCTACCTCATGGAGCACGAGACGATCGAAGGTGCGCCGCACCTGAAGCCGCAGCACCTGCCGGTCTTCGACTGCGCGTTCAAGCCGGCCAACGGCGAGCGGTCGATCCACTACATGGGCCACGTCCGGATGATGGGCGCGATCCAGCCGTTCCTCTCGGGCGCGATCAGCAAGACCGTCAACATGCCCGAGGCCGCCACCGCCGAGGAGATCGAGCGCGTCTACATGGAGGGCTGGAAGCTCGGCCTCAAGGCGATCGCGATCTACCGCGACAACTCGAAGCGAAGCCAGCCGCTCTCGACCGGCAAGAAGACCGGCGACGCCGGCGCCGCCATCGACTCCGAAGAGGTCGAGAAGCTGCGCAAGCAGCTCGCGAAGGCCCAGATCGAGGCCGGCCTCCCCCATCGACGCCGGCTCCCGGCCGAGCGCGCGGCGGTCACCCACAAGTTCGACATCGCCGGGCACGAGGGCTACATCACGGTCGGTCTCTACCCGGACGGCCAGCCCGGCGAGATCTTCCTGAAGATGGCCAAGGAAGGCTCGACCGTCTCGGGCCTGATGGACACGCTCGCGACGACGATCTCCGTGGCGCTCCAGTACGGCGTGCCGCTGAAGGACCTCGTCAACAAGTTCGCCCACGTCCGGTTCGAGCCGTCGGGCTTCACCGGCAACCAGGAGATCCCGATCGCCAAGTCGATCGTGGACTACATCTTCCGCTGGCTCGGCTCGCGCTTCCTGTCCCCCGACGACAAGGCGAACCTCGGCCTCATCGACCGGTCAGCCGTCGTGGACGAGCCGCCGACCGGAGGGTTCAGCTTCGGAAGCCTCGGCCGAGGCGCCCACCTCGGCCGTTGCGGAGCCGGCGCCCGCGCCGTCTCCGGAGCCTCGGGCCACCGAGCCCGATGTGCCCAAGTCGACGGCCGTCGCCGCCGAGACGCTTGCTGAGCCGTCCGCCAAGCCCGCCTCACCGGGGATGGCCGTCATGGCCACGAACCCCATCCTCTCGAACGGCAACGGTCACGCCGCCAACGGCAACGGCAAGGCCTCGAACGGAAAGAGCACCGGCGGCATCACGCTCAACTTCGGCGCCACCAAAGTCAGCTTCCAGGCCCAGGCCGACGCCCCCAGCTGCATGGACTGCGGCTCGATCATGATCCGCAACGGGTCCTGCTACAAGTGCCTCAACTGCGGGAGCACCAGCGGCTGCAGCTGAGGGAGTCCGCGAACCTCGACCAGGCCCCCAGCGTAGTCTGGGGGCCTATCGCTATCCTCTCGATCTGAGGTGGCACGGAGGTCGAGTTGATTCGGGACAGACCGATCTCGCACTAGCGACGTCGGTCATGCGGTCCTGTTCGAGTGGAAGAGCGTCGCGAATGCTGAGGAAGATCAGCTTGCTCGCTCCGCCGGACCAAGCACCGCGGCGGATGGTGGCGGCGTGCCTCGATTCCCGAGGACTCGGCACTCTCGCATTGCATTTGCATCGGAGGCGAGAGCGCAAACGCAGACCGCTTGGTGATCGGAATTGACAACGTGAGCCCGGATTTTCCTCTGCTCGCAGTTGTCCCTGAAGGCCTGTCCGTGGTTCGAAGTGAATTCCACCAGGCTGGCATAGCCGCGCTGTTTGATCCGACGCTGGAATTCGACTGGTCGCTCGTGCCATCGCAATACATGCCCGTGGATGGCGAGTCCGAGCACCACAGCGAGCGGCCGCGCTCCGTCGACTTTCTGCAGCGCAGCGGCGGTTGATGGCGCGGCTCGCTGATGCGGAGGCCGGCGCAATTCAGCTTGAACTCGAACTCTAGAGTCGGGCCGGATATCACCTTCGCGTGGCGCTGAGCCTTTCAGCAGCCTCGCCGCCCGAGACGCGGGCAATGGCGACCGCCACGCCAGCCCACATCGCCCCTCCCTTCGCGGTGAGCCGGCGGCGGGACGATAGCAGCCCGGCATCTCGGACCGTAGCCGTAAAGCCTCGTGTCTTTGGTTGCTTGAGATCGCCATCACACGCTGACGGCGTCGACACCATCCGTGACGCCCGTTCGAAGCGGCGACGATTGGCGATGATGGGGTTCGAGAACACCCGACCAGGAGGGATAACGGGCATGGCCACCGAAGATGGCGGGCGCGAGTCTGCCGCGCGCGAGATCGCGCCCCAGTCCACGACGCCTTTGTCTGAGCCGGATTACGTCGCGGTCAACCGCGCGGCGTGGACCAAGGCGAACACGGAGTACACCGACGCACGTGCGCACGACCGGTGGGCTGAGCAGGACATCACCTGGGGGATGGCCCAGGCGCCCGAAGCGAAGGTCAAGGTGCTCCCCGACGTCGACGGGAAGGATGTCGTTGAGCTCGGCTGCGGCACCGCGTACTTCGGCGCGTGGCTCGCCCGCCGCGGCGCGCGCGTCGTCGGCGTCGACGTGACCCCGGCGCAACTCGAGACCGCGCGGCGGATGGAGGAGGAGTTCAAGTACGGGCTCCGGTTCGTTCAGGCGAATGCCGAGGACACGAAGCTGCCGTCCGAGTCATTCGACCTGGTGCTTTCCGAGTACGGCGCGTCCATCTGGTGCGACCCGTACAAGTGGATTTCGGAGGCCGCGCGGTTGCTGCGTGACGGCGGCGAGCTCGTCTTTCTCCGAAACTCGACGCTTGCGATCCTCTGCGCAACCGCCGAGGGACCTGCGTCCAAGACGCTGCAGCGTCCGCAGCGCGGACTGCACAAGCTCGAATGGACCGAGCCCGAACCGGAGATCGAGTTCGCGCTCGGTCACGGCGACTGGGTTAGCCTCCTGCGCGCCAATGGCTTCGAGCTGATCGATCTTGTCGAGCTGTTCGCCGACGAGAACACGCCCGACCACACGTACTACGCGTTTTCGCGCGAATGGTCGGAGCAGTGGCCGTTCGAGGAGATCTGGCGCGCCCGTTTGCACCGCCGCCGTAGCTCGGTGCAGGATGAGGTGGCGCGCTGATCGTCGCGACACGACGGCACGAGAGGTCGATCGATGCAGGTGACGGTGAACGGGACGCGGCTGTGGTTCGACGTCGATGGCGCCGTCCTGGTCCCGGACGGAGCCGCCATGCGGGAGCGACCGACGATCGTCCTTATCCACGGCGGGCCCGGCAGCTACGACCATTCGTATTTCAAACCCGATTTCGCCGCGTTGACGAGCCACGCGCAGGTCGTCTATCTGGACCTGCGGGACCACGGGCGGTCGGCTCGCCATGATGCGGCGGACTGGACCTTCGAGACCTGCGCCGATGACGTGCAGGCATTCTGCGACAGCGTCGGCATCACCCGTCCGATCGTCTACGGGCACTCGATGGGCGGCTTCGTCGCGATGCTCTACGCGACGCGCCATCCCGGCCACGCTGGGAGGCTGATCCTGCAATCGACCCACGCCAGATTCGACCTGGAGCGGCTGGTCGAAGCCGTTCGCGGTGTCGCCGGCGACGAGGTGGCCGAGCTTGCGCGTCGTGACTACGGCGGCGATCCGATCAGTGATGCTGAATGGGCCCGCGTCTATACCGCGTTCGGACCGCATGTCCCCGACACGCGACAACTTGACCGCCGAAATCAAGAACACGGAAGTCGCGGTCGCGGGATGGAGCTATTCGATGAGTTCGACGTAGTCGACCAGCTGGCCGCGATCAGTTGCCCGACGCTCGTCTGCGTCGGCGCGCTCGACCCTATCACCCCCGTCTCGGCCGCACGCGAGATCTTCGATGCGCTGTCGCCTGGCGTCGGCCGGCTCGAGGTGATCGAGGGCGCCGGTCACTTCCCGTGGCTGGACACGCCGGACCGTTACTGGTCGCTCATCGAGGCTTTCGTGGTCCAACTCGACCGACGGTGACTGGGTCCCGCTGACCCGGCGTCCTACTTGAATGTGCCGGTGCAGGTGCCATCCACGGCCGCGAGCACGTGCGTGAAGATCCTCGCGTCGTTGTCCATGTCGTTGTGGCGGACGCCTGACACCCGGATGTGGCACGCGCCGCCGTCGAGGCGAGACGACGAGTTGGGGACGAACTCGTCTCCTGTGCTGTAGATCGTCGTCCACGCCGTGCTGCCCGGGCGTGTCGTCGCCGCGGTTGAGGTCGCGCAGGAAGGTGCTCGTCGGACACATCTGGCCGCCGTACGAGCGCGGCAGGACGCAGGCCGAGTAGATGCCGTACTGCGGCGTCCCGAGCGAGACGTAGCTGTCGATGACAGCGGCCGTCCAGCCGAACTTGACGAACTACCGCGCCGACAGCCCGCCCATGCTCTGAGCGACGATGTCGACGCGCTTCCAGCCGCGGGCGGCGATGAAGTCGCCGATCGCGGTCGCGTTCGTGACGTTGTTCTCGGACGGGAGGTCGATGGCGACGGCGGTCCGGCCCTTGGCGTTGAACCGGGCGATCATGTCGGCCCAGGTCGATGGACTGCCGCGATAGCCGTGGACGAGCAGGATCGGATCGGGCTGAGCGCCGGTGACTGGCCCGGTGACGAACATGGTGGCTCCGGCGATCCCGATGATGGCGGCAAGACGGACGGTCATCGACCGCCAACGCGAGACGCGGCCGTTCGAATTCGTGCTCACCCGCGCACCTCCTCCCCGTCTATCGGCGCGACTTCTGGGGGTCGGCGCCGAAGATACGCTCGCGCCACCCGCGGGTGCAACTTCGATTCGCATCACTCGCACCCGCCAACGGGAGAGCAACCGGCGCGTTTGGTCGGGAACTGCATCGCCGCCTCGGAATTCGACACCAACCGACGCTGTCGTCCGCCGGCGGCCATCGAGCCACCACCGAGAAGAAGACTGTCTGGATCTCGGTCAAGTCCTGAGGGCGGCCGGCCTCCTCCCGGCGTCCGGTCGACCAAACCGAGACGTCGAATAACGCGCCACTGGCATAGTCGATCCTGTCGGCGTGGGGGGTCGGTGCCTTCCGGATCAACCATGGATTCCGAGGTGTCCCAGATGCGCAACCCCCGAGGCAAGATCGCCGCCCTCGCCGTCGCCGCGCTGATGGCGTTCGGCCTGACCGCCGTACAGCCACGGCCTGCGCAGGCCTACAACGTCTGCTCGGACGACCAGGCGTGCGTCCACGAGAAGATGTCGGCCCTCGCCCTCGGTCTGCTCGCCCCGGGCTCGGAAGCGGCGCTCTTCGCCCAGGACATCTGGGACGGGGCCGGCCATGAGGACGGGGTCGGCAACCCGCCGGAAGTCGACGACCACATCTACGGCTACCCGTACCTGCCGATCCTCAAGGAAGCCGTGATCACGATGCCGCACTTCTGGGACTCCGACGTCAGGGACGATGCTCCCAGCACGTACGGCGCGTTCAACCCGCCCGCAGTGGTGAGCGTCATCGAGGACATGCTGGACATCCTCGATCTGCTCGATCTGTTCGACCGTGATGACTTCGACATCGCGCTCATCACCACCCAGAACGCTCTGCAGAAGTCAAACCACTTCTGGACGCTGGCGCTTGGGGCATACGCCAACGGAGACAAGCACAAGGCCTACGAGTACCTCGGCCACATCGTGCACCTCATGGGCGACCAGTCGGTGCCCACCCACGTCCACAACGACGCGCACGGAAAGCCCTTCTTCGACGCCGACCCGTACGAGAACTGGATGAGCGACCTGGTCGACAACGACCACGGGCATATGAACCTCACATCTGCAGAGGTGGACAGGCTGCACGCCGACGAGATCCGCAACTCGAACCACCCGGATGTGACGGGCCACCTGGACGAGAGGGTGCCGGCCGGCGTCGATCCGCTCTACTACCTGCTCTACACAACGAACCAGATCGCGGACTTCTTCACCTCCCGTGACGTCGATGGCGACACGTTCGACCGCCACGACTGGATTCGGGCGAGCTCAACAAGATGAATACGGCTATCAGCAGTCCGCGCGTGCAGGACGACCTGGACAACAACGACAACGACGGCCCGTTCGAGAAGATCAACAACTCGGACGGTGACCTGGGCCGGGTCCGGGACGTCACATACTTCTACGGCATCCGCGCGATAGCGGGCCTGTACCGCCACTTCGAGCGCACCGTCAGGCAGCCCACCCTCGCCGTCGGCATCGACTATCTCAAGGATGACGACGACGACGTGGACACCTTCGACGACGCTGACATGTACGCCAAGGTCACCGTCAACGGGAAGTTGGGTCAGAACCGTGGCGAGGAGAAGGTCGACCAGGAAGAGGTGACGAATCCAGGTTGGGCGTACGGCGCGACGGTCCCGCTGACCGGCACCGTGCCGATCCACGTCGAAATCTGGGATGAGGACGGCGAGAGCCCCCTCGTACCGTCACTCAACTTCGGCGACGACATGATGGACATCTCTCCCGACGACGACGAGGAGATCCACGGGCTCAACCTCAACGTCGACATGGCCAAGTGCATCAAGAAGGAGCCCGGGGCGATCACCGGCGACATCACCAGCACCTGCGGTCAGACCATCGACGTGACCGGTGACAGCGACTCCTTGATCGAGTCCTCGGACCGAGCCCGCGTGAGGTTCCGTGTATTCGTCCCCAACCTCCCGCCCGTTGCGAACGCGGGAGTCGACCGGACGACCCCCGAGGGCACCGATATCACGCTCGACGGGACGGGATCCTTCGACCCCGAGGGCGGTGCCCTCAATTACTCCTGGGACCTCGACGGAGACGGCCTGTGCGACGACTCCTTCGGCGACTCGACCCCTGATTTCACCACCGTCGGGAACGACGCGACGACGACAGTGAAAGTGTGCGTTGCCGACCCTCAGGGCTTGACCTCCGAGGACACTGCCACGGTCACAGTCACCAACGTCGCGCCGAGCATCGAAGTCAACGACCCCGCCGCAGTGGCCGAGAACACCACGACGACGGTGGCCGGCACGATCCGGGACCCGGGCTGGCTCGACTCCCTATCGGCCACGATCGACTGGGGTGACGGCTCTGCGGTCCAGAACCTCACAGGTACCCTGGAGAACGTCCGCCCAGACGCCACGTTCAGCTTCAGCACGACGCACATCGACGGCGACAACGGGACCTGGCAGGTGAAGGTCTGCGCAGCCGACGACGACACCACCCCATGCAAGACCCTCAACGCGACGGTGACCAACGTGAACCCGACCGCGGTCATCGACACCACCAACACCGTCACGGTGAACGGCGTCCCGACCGTCATCGCGCACGCCGGCGCCAAGGTCGACTTCAAGGTGAGGATCACCGATCCCGGCAGCGACGACCTCGCCGTCACATGGGACTGGGGCGACGGCAGCACGCCCACACCGACGTCGAACCTCGTCAACCCGCCCAACCCCGATCCGCCCAAGAGTCCTTCGATACAACCCCGCGACATCAACCCGACGTTGGACCACGCGTTTACTCAGGCGTGCGCGTACACCAGTGCGCTGCAGATCGCCGATGACGACGGAGGCGCGGCGACCGGCTCGCTCAACGTCATCATCGTTGGCAACAACCACCCGAACCGACCCCACGGCTACTGGAAGCAGCAGTACCGCTACTACGCGTTCGGGTCGGGGCCGGCCCCGACATCGACGCCACCACGGCTGCCTGCTACTTGAAGATCACGGCGTACATGAGTCGGGTGTTCAACGAGCGGACCGCCGCGGCCACCTCAGCCCAGGCGTACGACGTGCTCGACACCAGCTCGACCAGCGTGATCGAGGAGCTGTTCGACCAGCAGCTGCTCGCCAACTGGCTCAACTTCGCCAACGGCGCGATCGAGTGGAACCAACTCGTCGACACCAACAGCGACAAGCGCGTGGACACGCAGTTCCTCACCGCGATGGTGCGGGCAGAGAGCCTGCGCATCGACCCGAATACGAGCCGTAAGCAACTCGACGCCCAGAAGAAGATCATCGAGACCTGGACGAACCTGCCCTAAGGATCGATCTCTCTCGATCGCAAACGCCACCAACTACGGCCTCCACGCCGCGGTCTACACGAACGACCTCGACACCGCGACCCGTGCCGCGCGCACGTTGCGTGCCGGGACCGTCTCGGTCAACGCCTACTCGGAGGGCGACATCACGACGCCGTTCGGCGGCTTCAAGGAGTCGGGCTTCGGTGGCCGCGACGAGGGCCTCGAGGCCTTCGACCAGTACACCCGAGAAGAAGACGGTCTGCATCGGTCAAGCCCTGAGGCGTGACCGACCGGTCAGGCGGCGAGGTCCTGAAGAGTGACCTCGATCATCGGGGAGTAGGCAGTCATGGCGTCGACTTGCTGGTTGGGCCAGGCGTTCGCGACGACCCACTCGGCGAGCGCGCGTCGCTCGCTCGGATCGGTGATCACCCGGGCCGTTCCCGGCAGGTCGGCCTTCACACCGCCTTTGAGGTGGAGCGTGAGGTTTGGGTCGGTCTCGAGGTTGAGTAGCCAGGCTCGTTGCCGATCCGAGCGAGGCGAACCCGTGATGATCAGCCGGCCGTCGATGTTGTGGAAGACGATCTCTATGCGGCGGGGTTCGCCCGTTCGACGCCCGGTCGTTGTGATGTCGATCGTGTGGCCGCGCGCCAGTGAGGCGCTGATCTTTTCGTTCATCAGTCAACGATAACGTGAGCCCGCTTACAGCGTGCGAGTCACCGGGCGTAGACTCGGCGCGGCGGGGGTTGGAGAGGAGGCCGGACTTGGGCAAGCCGCGTGGCTCGAAGCGGGGAATTCCTCGGATTTATTCGTCGTGGGGGTGGTCGCGGCCATCCTCCTCGCCCTGCCGGTCGCGACCTCCGCGGGCGGTCCTCACGCGAACGGGCCGACCCCTATCGTCCTGTTTCCGGCCTGGCATTTCACGCGGCTCCAGGTCACCGTCGACCACCAGCACACGGATGCCGCGTGTCCTCGCTCCGGGACGTTCGAGGACCTCGTCTTCTTCGGCTGCCTTCGCCGTTTTCGCAGGTCGTTCGGATCAAGCATGTTGCGTCGGCATTGGGATTTGTGCGGAAAGGTGTGACTGCCTTTCAGCGCCATGACCGGTCTACGCGTGATGCTGATTATCTCAGGATATACGACGACCCCGATCTACAGACGAAATATCGGCGGACAGTTGTCGATCACATAAAGAAAACTGAGCGCATCGCCACGAAGCCGTCAGGAACCGTCTCTCGAAGGCACGCCGCGCGACACAGCGATCTAAAACGTAATCCAACATGCGCTCCAATTCGATGACTACCCCCCCCCCGATGACGCGCTAAGTAACCTCCCGTCACGACAAACACCGGGCGGCGCGGTGTGACAGGAGATTACAGAGATGCCCACCGACGGCAAAACGAATTCTTGGTCGCAAGGACGCTGCGGCGCGACTCGGCTTGACCGAGCGGACGATCGATAGACTGTCCGCCGATGCCGGATCCGGACTGCAAAAGGTCCGCATCAGCGTCCGCCGCGTCGGCGTCTCCGAAAACGACGTCGACGCCTTCGTCGAGCGGGCCGTAGACCAAGCCAAGCGACCTAGCACACAACCTACAATTAGAATTCGCCCATCACGGGCGCATCGGCGATGCGCACGGCCGCATAACTGTGCGCGCATACCAGGAGTAAAGAAAATGCCATTCGGACTTACAGTCCCGCAAGCCGGTGATTTCCCGGACATCGTCAAATACGATGCGCGCGCCGGCAGGTTGTTCATGGTCGAGTATGACCACATTACACGCGAGAAAACTCAATCGACATAACGGTACCACCGCCAAGTTCGCGTTGACTTTGGCTCTCTGGCAGGTCGGCTACATCAAGTACTCGGCAACGGGACCTGATTTCAAAGTCGTCCCGGAGGGAGCGCGATCCCTCGCCAACCTGAAGATCGCGATGACCAGAACCGATTGCTCTATAGGGCCGGTTTCGGGTGAAGTTGTATGGTCGCGTGCTTGATGGGCTGCGCGATTTCTCCAGCACAGCCGGATGTGTACTTGAGTGCATCGAAGAGTTATACAGAGTTCAAGGCCGCGCCGGAGGCCGCCCGCTTCCAAATCCCGATCGTGGAGCTCACCGTCACCACCCCCATAACGATGGGGAGCGGCGCCAAGGCATCCGCCACCTACAAACCGGTTTTCACGATCGTCTGGGTGGACAGATCGCGTCGATGCGATGGGCGAACGAACTGTTCCGGCACCACTCCGTCAGGCCACAGCTGCGCAGCAGACGCCAGCACCCACGCCAAGGCGCCCCGGCACGCCGACGCAGCGCGAACGACGATCTCAACGACGAAATTCCGTTCTGATAGCGCACACTGCGGGGCCGAAGGGTCCCGCAGTTCATCTTTAGAGGAACATTTGAGATGGGGACAATTGTGGATACAAGCTTGATAAGTGAAGGGCCGGTCGCGTGGCGCAGTCTCCTGGGTGTACTGGCAGGGTTATAATTCGACCTCCAAGAAACGAAAGTCCAAGCCAGAGCATAAGGACTTTCTAGCACCCGCGAAGAGGCCGAGGCTCACAAACAGGACTTGATCAGTCGACTACACCGCGCCACCGCCTGCGTTTCACCCCGCTTCATCGCGCCGCAGACGCGCGAACAAAGGTGTGCGGAACAACAGGAGAATGTTGCGAAATCGGCTGGATGGCCGTTGCAGGCGCGCAAGCCGTGAGCGTCATGCGCCCCGCCGCGATGAGCAAGAATGCGGCATGGCTGCGGTCGACAAGTTCATGTCCATCACGCGTGCCGCTCAGCGTATTCTGTGGTCCGGTGATCACCATGGTCGATGATGCAATCGTTGGTGACGACCTGGAGCCGGACGATGATATGATGCATCGGTTTCTTCCCTGGTGGTTCGAGCGAAGTCAATAAGGGCACATCGAAATCGCCTGGACTAACGCGGCAACCGGTACACTGAATCTGTTCCGCCGCTTCGGAATTGACGAAGTTTCGCAAGCGGTGCTTCACGCGGCCACCGTCAACGCAATCCCAGGCTGCAACGTCTATTTCAGGCCGGCGACCGTCGATGCCTCCACGGTGTTCACCAAGGACTGCGACGTCATTCAGATACCGGGCTGCTGGGTTGATTGCGATGAGGCAGAAGCGGTCGAGCGCGTCCTGCAAGGTCCCGGTCCAGCACCGTCTGCCCAGGTGATCACCGGTCGTGTTCCGGGCCTGCGGTCGCAATTCCTGTACAAGTTCACTGAGCCGATCCTCGCCGGCGACTGGGTGCGCACCCTGAACCGGCAGGCTGCTGCCGCCTGCGGCAGTGACACGATGGTCATCAACCCATCGACACTCCTACGCCTGCCAGGATCGATCGCGTGGCCGAAAAAACCAGGCCGCGTCCCCGAGCTGACCGAGTGGATCACGCCGGACCGGCACCAGGATAGCTGGACGCCGATGCGTTGCGGTTGGGCTTCCCGCCGGTCGCCGACGAAGAGCCCGGTTGCAGCCCTCTGGAACGGGTACAGCGGGTGCGGGCGATACCACCGTGCACCTCAACCCCATCAAGGCGCTGATCGATCAGGTGCGCGCTGGCCCGCTCTGGCACGAGCCGTCATGCGCCTTGTCGCCATGCTGGTGACACCGCGGTCGGCAGGACTGCGAGATCCTGGCCATGGCCGACGCACCTGACCTGGCCGGACTACACGCGTGAGCCCAGACCCGGACGAGCTGGTCAAGATGATCGAGGGCGCGCGGCGAAGGGGTTCGCACCCGACGACAGCGCCGATCAGCGGACGAATCGGCGCCGGATGGTGTGGATGACGTGATGGACGTCAAGCCCGCGGCCGCGGCGACGTTCCCGGTCCTGACCAGGGCGAAGCTCGCCGACGTGACACACCCCGAGTGGCTCATCCGCGACTTGGTGATCACCGATGGCCTCTGCTGCCTGTACGGCCTGTTCGGATCGTACAAGAGCTTCATCGCCTTGGACTGGGGGCTCTGTCTCGCCACCGGCACCGATTGGTGCGACCGCACGGTCAAGCAGTGCGATGTGCTCTATATCGCCGGCGAAGGCGTCGGTGGACTCAAGCTGCGGGTCGCCGCCTGGAAGCAACACCACGGCATCACCGATCCGATCCCCGGCTTCCGGATCGTCCCTCTCGCCGTGAACCTGATGGACAAGGCCGAAGCCGAGCGCCTGATCCTCACCGTGGTCGAGGAACAGAAGGCAGACGGGTTCGATCCCAAGCTAGTCGTCGTCGATACCTTGCACCGCAGCATGCCGGGCGGAGACGAGAACTCGGCCCGAGGATATGGGCATCGCCATCAGCAATGCCGCGCTGATCCAACGGCGCCTGGGGTGCGCCATGCTACCCGTTCATCATTGCGGCAAGGACGCCGAACGGGGGTTGCGCGGCTCCAGCGGCCTCCCAGGCGCCGCCGACACGATCATTCGGGTCAGTCGAACCGACAATCGCGCGTCACGCTGCGGGTCGAGAAGCAGAAGGACATCGAGGACGGTCAGGAGACCCACCTGCAGGCACAGGTGGTGAACCTGCCGCTGATCGCCGGCAGCCTGAAACCCCGAGCAGCCTTGTCCTGGTGCCGGACGACCAGCGCGCGAACACGGACCAGAGTCTCACCAAGACGGAACGAGCCGCCAACCGCTTCCTCGCCGACCTGATCGTCGCCGAAGGTAAGCCTCTGCCGTATGGCGGCGGGTTCCCCTCTCCCGTCGGAGGCCAACCCCTCCTCGGAGTAGCGACCTCCCGATGGCAGGATGAATGCGAGACCCGTCACCTGTCCACCGCCGAAGCAACAAAGAACCGCAGCCTGGCCTTCCGACGCGCCTTCCAGGGGTTGCTCGACAAGAAGATGGTGGCTGCAAGAGCTGACCTCGTATGGCTCGCTTCATAGCTGCCAAATGGCTGCAAGGCTGCACACCTATAGGTGTGTGCAGCCGCAGCCAAGCTACATGGCTGCATTGCAGCCATTTCCAGCCGAGTGTCGGACACGCGCGCCCCGATCGGGGGCAGGGTTTTCGATACCGCTACGCGCGCGCGTGCGCGTGAGACTGATCGCATGATGCTTTCCAACCGGGATCGCCGTGATGAAAACCGAGCTGCCGGAGTTGCCGCCCCTTTGGTCTGACCCTCCGCCGATGGGTCACAACGGAGGCCCGGAATTAAGGCCGCGGCGTGCACCCGGCCGGCCAACGGTCGACACTCCGGAAATAAGGGACCGCATCTTTGAGCTGTTGGGCGACGGCGTGCCGCTGCGGGTGATCTGTCGCTCCCCGGGGATGCCGAGCCGGCGCACGGTCTACAACTGGCGACGCGATGATCCAGGGTTCAACCGTGCGTTCGAATTCATGCAGACCGAGGGATACATCGGGCTGGCGCAGAAGGTGGTGGAGGAAACGGAGACCATCCTGGAACAGCGCGGCCCCAAGATAGCGCGGTGGGTCTTCAATCTCCGGCGGCAGCAATTGTCTCGCATGAACCCACGCTTCTTCGGCGATCGGGGGATGAAATACTGACCCCTGCATCTGGCGGCCAAGCGGTCGGCGATCGCCCGCAGCGCGAGGCCCTGGTCCCGCAGCTTGCGCATCCGCCGGATCGCCGCATGCTGCTCGGGGATGGGCACCAGCTCGCCGGCCTCGCCGACGCGATAGCCCCATGGGGACGGCACCGCCGAGATACCGGCCGCGCTGGCGCTGGTCGCGCTTCACCTCGGCCACACGCTTCGCGGGTGCCGGGTCCCGCTCGGCCTCGGCGACCGGACAGGAGCGCCGGCGTCAGCGTCATCGTGTCATCGACAATCGGCGGCCAGACGAATTGGCCCTTCTCAAGACGCTTGGCGATCAGTCACATCCCGCTGCCGTCCCAATTCAGGCCCTTGAAATGATCACCACGCTTGCCGCGGAGGGGCAAGCGAGCGCCAGGGCAGAGATGCGGTAGCCGGGCCGGGCGCCGCGAATCCCAAGCGATTCTCGCCACTTGCTCGGATTGGGGCAAGCCTTATTAAGGCGTGGTAAGCAAATGTCTGGCCGAACGCATGGCGAGCCACGTGCCACAAGGTTACTCATGGGGTCGCCACCGGCCCAAACCCCTGCCCTTTTGTGGTGTCGATGCGCTCTGGCCACGGTGGCCTTAGATCTTCGGCCACTCCTGCAAACGACCGTTTATTCGTCCTTCTTCTGTTTTTATAAGTTACCGGACCGGTCCTTTCTTGAGCCGCACACCCTTGCATAGAAATTAGGCAAATCTCATCGATGGTCACAGAAACTCAGCTCTGAGTGCGATGCTTGGGGCTTGTGGGCTCCTGGCCGAGTCCTTCTGGATCATTCATGGCTCCACGGCAACGGGGATGAATCGGAAAGGCGGGTGCCCGGCCGGCCTGCCCATCTGGTGGTTATTCGAATTCGGCTCCGAGCCGCGGTGATCATCGCCTCCGTGATGCGCATCCCCTCCTCGGTTGCATCCCGCACCGCCCCCTGCCCTTCCCTGCGGAAGCGCGCGATAACGTCGCCGGCCAGATTGGCTAGCACGGCGGACATCTTGTCATTGTCCCGAAGATACCGGTGCGCTGACTCCCTGCGCGCTTCCTTTGCGCTGCCAATATTTAGTATGTAACTATCGGCGCGCTACCCTCTAGATAGGAGCTAGCTACCCGGTACTGAGTCACCGAAGTAGGGTTAATGGGAATGGCCGTCATCGCATTTGCAAGCCAGAAGGGTGGCGTGGGCAAAAGTACCCTATGCCGAGCGCTCGCCGTCGAGGCAATCCGCGCCGGGCTGAAGACAATCGTCAGCGATCTCGACGCTGCACAAGGCACCGTCCATGAGTGGGCGAAGGATCGAGCCAAGCTCGGCCTCGAGCCGCCTGTAACAGTCCGATTGTGCAGGACAGCCACCGAAGCACTCGATGGGGCAGGGGAGGTGGATCTTCTTCTGGTCGACGGTCCGGCGAAAGCCGATGTGGAGACCCTTGCCTTGGCGAGGGTGGCCGATCTGATCGTGCAGCCCTGCGGCGGCGGACTGGATGACCTGCGTCCGGCTATTAGAACCTTCAATGGCCTTATCGATCGCGGCGTCCCGAGGGACCGGCTCCTCATGGCGCTGGTTCGCGTCGGCTCCGAGGCAGAGGCAAGCAACGCGCGGGATTATCTCGAAGTTGCTGGATATGCATGCGCGAACGGATGGCTCCCCGAGCGCCTCACCTATCGGACGCTCCACAACGCCGGGCAATCGATCACAGAGGCAAAGATACCAGGATTGCGTTCTGCGGCGGAGATGCTGGTCCAATCGATCATCGACACAGCGCAGGCCGCGCAGGAGGCAGCCTGAAATGGCCATCGATGCAACGAGATTGCGGCGCGGGGTACGAAAACTCGGTGAACCACCAACGGACTCCAATCCAGAGTTGTCCGAGCCCACAACCGTTCACACCCCCTCTTCCGGAGCCGCTTCCACTGCTGTGCCCGCATCCATCGTCATGGCAGCCGGACCACTGACGGAAACAGCACCGCCAGCCGCCGTCCCGCCGCCGTCTCAGTCGACCGCCCCAGCCCCGATGGGCATCATAGGGGCGGGAAGATACGTCGACGGACGTTCTCGTCGCCGTACTGGAAGGATCGAGCAAATCAACGTCAAGGTTAGCTCCCAATTCAACGCCGAGCTAAGGGAGCTCGCCGACCGCGAAAATATCCTGATTGTTGAGGCTCTCGAGAGGGCGCTGAATGCCTACCTCAGGCTCGCCGCTGTCGCAGAGGCATCCGGTCATACCGTGGAGCAGGTTCTGGACAATATCAAAAGGGCGCCCCCAACCTAGTAGCTACCAGCTAGCTACCAGCTGAGGTCCGGTTAGCCCAACCACTGAAACTGGATTCCTGCGGGGTTGGACTCTTGCGGGAGCCGACTCGACAGTCGCGCCGTCCGCGACTCGGCGGTCGCCGCACATGGGCTGTAGCTCAAAACCCCACCAATCCCCAGGATTGCTGCGGTTCTCTCCTGGACTCTTGCGGGCCGGGTGTTCTTATGAATCAATGAGTTACGGTCTTTTCCCCTGGATTCCTGCGGGCGAGTCCTAGTAGAGATTCCAATTACCATTTCAAATAGTTCCTCCCGCAAAAGTCCAAGTGGACGGCAGGGCGCGCAATCGACAACGTCCGCAGCGAATTGAACGGGCATCAAGGCAGGGAGCGCCGTGGGTACCGTCCACCAGCTGATCGAGCGTGTCGGCCGCCAAGAGGCATTGAAATGGGCTGAAACCAATGCCGACCGCCGAGCGGTCGAAGCAGCGATCCAGTACATGGCCGATGAAGAGGTCGGCGTCGGTTTTCTCTACAGCGGTTGGTGCCAAGCCGCTCTGCCGCATAAGAAGCTCAGCAACGACCAGGTTTGGAAGATCGAGACCGAGCGAGTGGCGCTCGTGGTCGAACCCGGCAGGCGCAACATACCGGGTGGCGCCACCGAATGGGTAGGCGTCCCCTATGGCAGCCGGGCGCGCTTGATCCTGCTCTACCTGCAAACCGAAGGTCTCAGGACGAACTCGCGCGACATCGAGCTCGGGCGCAGTCTCCACGCATGGCTTGTGAGGCTCGGGATCCCGATTGGCGGTAAAAGCTTCAGGGACGTTCGGGAACAGGCTGAGCGCCTCTCCCGATGCCGCCTCACCTTTCACATCCAGCAGGGCGGCCGTGCCGGCCTCGTGAACCAAAATATCGTCGACACGGCAATGTTCGTGCAAGATCCCGAAATTGCCGGCCAGGGTTCTCTGTTTCTTGAGACGGCGCGCCTCTCCGAAACCTTCTTCGAGCAGTTAAAAAAGCATCCTGTGCCATTGGAGGAGGCAGCCATCAGGGCAATCTCGAACAACTCACAGGCATTGGACGTGTACTGCTGGCTTGCCTATCGGCTGCATGTTCTGTCCGCACCAAGACACGTCAGCTGGAAAGCTCTGTTCGGCCAATTCGGCGCCTCATACAAGCGGCTCGACCATTTCAAGGAAAGATTTGTCGACGCGCTGAAGGTTGCCATCGCCGTCTACCGAGATGCCGACGTGGAGATCAACCCGACCGGTGTCTTGCTTCGCCCCTCGCGACCTCCGGTTGCTCCCCGCATTCATGCCGCGCTCGGGTCCGCAAGAGTCCAAGGAACGTAGAAATTCCCGCGAAGTCGTAATGGAGACTGCCGCGTCAGGTGCCGGCCCAGGCTCGGGCGTGGGCAGTCAGCCCGTTGCAGGGTTTAGTTTAGCGCGCCTGCGCAAACGAGCCTCGAAATGCCGATCGCTGACCGGCAAGCGGTTGTCGGACGATCCGACGCGCCCTCCCGCCAGCCCGGGATGGGCACCACAGTTCGGATCTCTGCCCGCTTGCCGGATGACGCTGTAGAACTGGAAGCCGACGAAGAACGCGGCAGTTGCCGAAGCGAGGGGCGACGCAACCGAGATATCGCCGAACTGGCGGGGCGAGCCACCTCGTGTTTCCATCCACCCGCCGCCGAGGCCGGCGATCTCAGCCTCGACCGCTTCAAGCCAAAGTCGGCCTCGGCCGACAACCGGCCGACGCCACAGGACCTGCGCGGCATCGCTGAACGGACAAAATTCGTTAGCCACGAGGCGAAGGACGCCAAGGCTCCCTCGCCCTCGGTGCCGCTGCTCAGGCGCGGGGCTCACCGCACAGGCCGCACGGTCACGATCACCCTGAAGACCACGCCGCAGCATTCCAACCGCTTCTACGCGGTCGCCGAGGCCCAGGGCTGGCTGATCGGCGAGACGTTCGAACTGGCGTTGCAGGCGCTCGAGGAAAAGCTGGCAGGGCAGGGGGGCCATGGCGAACCGTCGCCATAACCGACGAGACGTGCCCGCCTCGCCGCAGCGGTGCGGACGTAACACGCGCTACAATTCGCCCCCCATGGCGGGGCAAAACTGCCGGAGAGCCGAACGGGACGCGAACGGGATATTCCGCGCCGAGTTCGCAACTCGGCTGCCCGTGCCCGGCAGCACAGTGAAGCGCTTCATCGCGGACGATCTGCCGGATCGTCATTCTTCCCCCAAGACCTCCCGCCAGGCGGGAGCAATCCTCGGGGAGATTGACCATGAACATCGCCATTCGCGCCGCCATCGCCATCCTGAGCATTGCCAGCATCGGCACTGCCTACGCCGACAGCGAGGGCGGCCAGAACGCCAACACCCAGTTCACCCAGACTCCCGGGCTTCCTCGCCCAGGCGCCGGTGCAGAACGCCCCGGCCGTCGCGACGGCGCAGAACGGGCAGGCGGTTCGGGCCTACGTCACCCAGTCGAGCCACGGCACGTGGCTGTTCCCGCCCCACCAGGGCGGCGCAGAACGGCTAATCCCACCCACGGTAGGTAGCGGAGAGGCCGGCACACAGCCGGCCTTTTTCGTTGGGCTACGAATAGGAATAGGCGTCCCTGCTCCCATTATTCCAGGCTGATGCCGGCCCGCCGGAACAGCGGATCGGTCGCCGCCTGCAAGCGCGCGGATCACCGGCCGGATGCGCCGCCGTTCGACCAGCCAGCGACGCGAGCCGGGCTCCCATTGGCCGCCAGCCTTGCGCATCAGGTGGTCGAAATCGTGCGGGCAGCGGACGGCGATCAGCCTGCCGAACTCGCTGAATTCCGCGGGACCGATCCGCGCGGGGATGGCGGCTTGGTCAGTCATTGGCTTCCGGTAAGTGGCCTTCTCGGTCTGTCACAGAATGGGTATCGCTCCGAGTTGACGCAGAAGACCACGATGGGCGCTGACAAGTCCCCGCCGGCCAAAGCCTCAGCACTTGGCGCGGGCGTGGTTCCGGAGGCCGGTTTGAGATTTGAAGATTTGCTAAGCGTGAAGGGTTTTCCAGCCACCGGGCGGGCGTCCCGTCCGGTGCACATGTTCGCCTGACCAAACTATCCAAACTATATCACGATCCTCGCGAAAATCTGGTTGCATCGCTTGAACGCCTTATCGATGGCCGCTGCCGGCGTCATGCCATTCTTGATCACGTCGGCATGGGCCTGGCCCCAGATCTGCTCGGCGTCACATTGGCCCCAGGCAGGAGAGAATGCATTGTAGAGACGCTTTGTTGCGCGAACTCCTGCGCCGACGGGCATGCCAGCTAGTCGAGGCATCAACCGATCCTCGTGGTGGCTGGCATACCCAACGCTTGTCATTCGGTTCAGCACGTTGCATCCAATCTTTGCTTCGACCTGCTGACTGGACAGAGTCCGGGCGCAGAAGTCGTCGGCCAATGATGGTTTTGTACCGATACATCGCTGTCTCAACGAGGCTTCGTCGGTTGTAGCCAGAACGACGCTGCCAGCCGATGCGACCATGCTTTTCGATCGGTGGCAATATGTCTGATCGCGCTGCGTCGTCCCACTCGTACTCGGGACTGCTGTGGCCCGCGGTGGAATGATGATGTCAGCCTCAGGATGTCGATCCGTCACAGCGTCGTAGACTGTCTCACCATCATATGCGCCGTCGGCTATCACCGACGCGACCCGCGTTGCGACCTGATCAAGAAGACCCACTATTTCAGATACGTCGCCGACATCGTCCTGCGTCAATTCAACGACGACGACTTCATGCGTATCGGCATCGACGCCGAGATGCAGTTTGCGCCAGCGTCGCGGGGAACGAATACCACGCTTCTGCATCCAGCCATTCGCCCTCGCCATAGATCTTCAGACCGGTGCTGTCCATACCAGATGGAGTGGTTCGTCACGATCGATCGACTCTTGGCAGAACTGTCAACCCGCCCCCTCGACGACTCAATGTCGTATGGTCGGGAATGGCAATATCGATGTCGAGCAGAGCCGCAATCGATCGCAGCAGTCCTTCAGTCTGACGCAGCGGCTGGTGGAACACCAGCGAAGCGTAAGCGCGGTCTCGATGGCTATTGCCGAATAGATCGGTTGACCGCCACGCCTTCCGGTGGCTGGTGCACGCCACTCAGCAATCGCCTCGTCGGTGAACCACACCGTCAGTGCACCCCGTCGCACCAGAGCTGCGTCATAGTCAGGCCAGTTCGTGACACGATATTTCGCGGTGGGGATTTTGTGGCGACGCGATTCGTTGAACTTGTACGGCATGGGTTCCTGCATCGGGGCATAGGACAGTCTGCCACGCTACCGTTCGGGCATCAGGATCGCCAATTCGGCCTTCGTTCGCGCGATGTGCGCTTTGCCGTCCGGAATGACGGTCAGTGTCCGGGTATTCATGCACCAACGCGGTGGCGAACGGCATGACGCGGCAGACGTTGCGGGACTGGGTTCATCGCTTCAACGCCGATGGCGTGACAGGGTTGAGATCGCGGGCCAGCCCTGGCCGCCCGCCGGCACTGAATGAGACCCGCAGGGAGGAACTGAAATCCATCGTCCTCGCGGGGCCTGATCCAGAGCGGCACCGGGTGGTGCGTTGGCGACGTATCGACCTTTGCGAAGAGGTCGCGGCGCGATGGTCGGTGACAGTGTGTGAGCAGACCATGGGCAAATGGCTGCGCCAGCTTAGAATGACCCGGCTGCAGCCGCGACCCTACCACCCGAAGAAGGATCTGGAAGCCGAGGTGGCTTTTAAAAAAACTTCGCCAGCCTGGTGAAGGAAGCACTGCCCGCTTCGGCGACGGGTAAACCGATCGAGATCTGGTTTCAGGATGAAGCCAGGGTCGGGCAGAAAGGAACATTGGAGTATATCTGGGCGCCCGTTGGCTCGCGCCCGCGGGCGGTGCGGGATAACCGCCATGACTCGGTTTATCTGTTTGGCGCACTCTGTGCGTATCGCGCCGTTGGAGCCGCCGTCATCATGCCTGCCGCCAACAGCGAAGCCATGTGTGTGCATCTGAAGGAGATCAGCACTCAGGTGTCGCCCGACGCGCATGCTGTCCTGGTGTGCGACGGGGCCGGATGGCATCAGCGCGGGGACAAACTGACCGTCCCGGACAACATCACGTTGCTGCCGCTACCGGCATATTCCCCCGAGCTCAATCCAATGGAAAATGTATGGGACTATTGTGTCAAGAAGACGCGTGAGCGTCATGCTGTGTGAGAGATGAAGGAGGACCCTTCGAAGCCGCTCTGTAGGGGGAGGCTTCAAACCGCCATGAGCGGCTACGGACAAAATCCGCGGTCGTGAACGTCATGGTCAAAAGGCGTGGCTTAGATCACGTCAGGTATGGATGAGAGAGACGAGCGCAAGCGAACCTCTGACCAAGCATCGAAATACGTTAGGCGACATCAAAACCGGAGCCTTAGTCCTGTTCCGGGAAGGGTATGGCGGAAACCTACCTACTGGCCATACGGTGTCCGGTGTATAGGAGGCGTGACTCTCATCTGGGCTCTTGCATGGAACTTGAGAACCTGGTCGGCGATGCGAAGGGAAAAGGCGCAAGCGGCCCAACCGCGAGGCCGAAAGTACTGATGCGCCGGCCAGGGGCGGACTGCTCCGTAGTAGTGATGAAGCGGGGTAATGCCCGTGGAGCAAAGGGGGCAGGTCACTGAGGTCGGGAGCGGGCCAACTGGCGACAGGAGGAGCTCCAATTCTCGACGGAAGGCGGCAGCCTTCGGTTGGTGGCACGAGCCGGATGACGCGAGAGTGTCAAGTCCGGATCTGTGAGCGGCTCGGGGTGAAATTCCCCGGGCCAACTCGGCCCTGCGTGGCAACAAACTCAGCCACACAGTGTGGGACACGTATGAAGCGATTGTCCAAGCATGCGCGAACGCATGGCGCTTTCTGATTGACGATCCGGATCGGATACGGTCAATCGCCTATCGGGACTGGGCATGGGTCAACCTTTAAGCGCGCTGGTATTACTCAATGATCTGGCGAATTGCCCGAAGCTCATTGCTTATGCTGCGCGCTTTCGGCGGTGAAGGTTGTGATCCAAAGCCGGCCCTGCGTGCTCAACCGACGGAAGATTGGCGTTGGACGGAACGGCTTCGCCGAGTGTGCAGGTAGGGGGATCTGAAGTGAGTTGATGATGGGGTTTACCCTTTGAACCGGCGCGCGTGAGACAGCTCGCCGAGATCTCAACGAAGGGAGACCACCATGTCGCCACTACGTACGCGAATGATCGATGACATGACCCTGGCCGGGTTGGCTGCGGGGACCCAGAGGATCTACACCCAGGCGGTGCGCCGATTGGCCGCGCACTACCGATGCTCACCTGATCAGCTCAGCGAGGAGGAGGTGCGAGGCTACCTGCTCGCCTTGCGTCAGCGAGGTGCGGCACGCGGCACGTTCAAGACCAGCCAGTACGGTCTGTCGTTTCCTCTACCGCCATACGCTCGGCCGTGCCTGGGGGTTGTTCGGGGAAAAAAGGCTCGCCGCGCCCAGGCAGAAGCGGCTGCCTGAAGCGCTGTCGGAGGATCAGGTCCGGCGCTTGCTCGGCGGTATTCGCAACCCGGTCCACAAGACGTGCCTCGCCGTCATGTATGCCTGCGGCCTGCGGATCAGCGAGGCCGCCCCGCTGGCGGTCACCGCCATCGACAAGGCCAGCCGGCCTGCTGCGGATCGTCGGCAAGGGCAATAAGGAGCGGCTCGTTCCGGTGCCACGGCCGGTTCACGAGAGCCTTCGCATGGCAGGCGGAAGCATCGCGACCGGACGTGGCTGTTCCCCAACCACAGCGGTCGGTTCGCCGTCAACCCGCGTCCTGGCCCGCACCTTCGCAGGCAGCCGTCAGGCGGCATCCGGCGTGGGGTGACGCCCCACACGTTGCGCCACTCATATGCGACCCGGCTGTTCGAGCAGAAGGTCGATATCCGTGCCGTCCAGATCCTGCTCGGCCACGCCAGCATCGGCACGACGACAATCTACACCCACTTGACCGCGCCGGCGCAGGCGGCGCTGCGAACAGTTGCTCGACAGGGTGATGACCAAGCTTTGAGACGCCATGCCCGAAGTGGCGGACGTCTTCCGCCAGTTCGCGACTGGCTATCTGGAGGCCCATGGCGCGACGATGCTGCCCTCGCATCGTCGCGCCATCGCCGACATCATCGCCTGCCGGACCGAGGCGCTCGGCGGCCAGCAGTGGGCTTGCGCCGACTGCGGCAGCCTGATCCATGTCTTCCCATTCCTGCCGCAACCGCGCCTGCCCGAAGTGCCATGGCCCGCAGACCAAGGCCTGGCTCGACCGGCGCCGGGCCGAGATGCTGCCGGTGCCGTACTTCCACGTCACCGTCACCGTGCCCGAGGAACTGCGGGCCATTCTGCGCCGCCATCAGAAGGTCGGCTATGGCGCGCTGATCAAGCTCACCGCAGGCGCGATCGTCGATCTGGCGCGCAATCCGCGCTGGCTCGGCGGCACGCCCGGCGTGCTCGCCGTGCTCCATACCTGGACGCAAAGGCTGATCTTCCATCCCCACGTCCACTGCCTGGTCACCGGCGGCGGCCTGGCTGACGACGGCGCTGTCTGGAAGTCCGCCGCAGACACCTTCCTGTTCCCCAAATCGGCCCTCGCCAGCGTGGTCCGCGCCCGTTTCCGCGACGCCCTCGCCGAGCTCTGCCCCCACCTCGTGGTGCCGCAACGCGTCTGGAAAATCCCTTGGGTCGTCCACATTACCCCGTGGGGCCACGGCGAGCAGGCCGTGCTCGACTATCTGGCCCGATACGTCTTCCGCATCGCCATCACCAACAACCGCATCCTGGCCGTCAACGCCGACACCGTGACTTGGCGCTACACCGATCGGGCGACCAAGCGCCAGCGCCGCGAGACCGTGCCTCGGCCACGAGTTCATGCGGCGCTTTCTCCAGCACGTCCTGCCGACGCGGCTTCCACAAGGTCCGATACTACGGCCTCTGGCACCCCGCTCAACGCCGCAACGCCGCCTCGGTCCGTCAGATGCTGCAACTCCAGGCGCCACCCAAGCTCGACCCACCAATGGACCCCGTCGCCCCTCCACGTGAGCCGCCCAGCGCGGATGCCACGCCGCTCCCCGAGCCGCTGATCTGTCCGCACTGTCGCCAAGGGCGGCTGATCTTCATCCGCACGCTCACGTCACGGCAGGCGATGGCACCATGATCCGCAGCACCCGCACACCAACCACCGTCCTGGTCTTGTTGCCGCGTGCCGCGCCACGCCGTGAAGATCCGTGTCACCAACGCAACCCTACGCCCCCGCCTTGGCCACTATGACGCCGCCGACCATCTCGAAAATGCCGCTTCCAACCGTGATTTTGTGCCCGTGCCTCTGGGCCGTACTGGCTGAAGCGCGATCATCAGTCTAAACGCCAAGCCTCCGCGGTAAAATCTCCATACAGCCCCGCCCACACCTCAACCTCCGCGTTCGTCCAACGGACCTTCTGCGTCGGCTTCGCGCCGCAGAAACTCTTAATTCGTTGGACCTTCTGCGTCGGCTTCGCGCCGCAGAAACTCTTAATTCGTTGGACCTTCTGCGTCGGCTTCGCGCCGCAGAAACTCTTAATTCGTTGGACCTTCTGCGTCGGCTTCGCGCCGCAGAAGCTCTTAATTCGTTGGACCTTCTGCGTCGGCTTCGCGCCGCAGAAACACTTAATTCGTTGTCGGCCATCCCGACGAAGCGGAGCGTGAAACCGGCATCCGCTGGCTATATGCGTGATGGTTTGTTCCTTCGTATCCGCCGTCCATTCGCTCATGCGCGGCGGCGAAGGTTTTGGGTCGGTAGGCGATAGCCGGATTTCGTCGCGCAAGGCATCGAACGGATCGTCACGATCGATTGGAATGAGATGCAATACCATAGCGTCACCTATCGCTGGCTAAGCCGGCTGATGAGCTCGCATTGTTCGGCTTCTGACAGGTTCTTCGTAAAGTGAATGCGCTGCTGATCGTCGATGTATCCGACATCGTCCGGCAGGCACGGCGGGGCGTGGACTTCCGGGCCTATGCATTTGGTGGCAGTGCCTTGATGAACTATTACGCCTTTATAGGTGAAGTTCTGAGCGTGAACCGCGAACGGTATCAGGAAGAATGCAAGCGCCGCTGCGCCCTTGGCCTCGCGTATCGCGCGTAAGATGCGCTGCGTGACATAGCGCTCGTCGTAGTCTTTCCACTGATCGCGTCCGGTTACATTACCGGCGATATCCAGCATAGCTGCTTTGGCGATTTCCTCGTCTGTCCGCGGCGGCGGTTTGACCATGCGCGATTGCAGACCTTGCGCTCTCGCCTGCCAAGGTGAACGAAAGCAGAAATATGTTGAAAACCTCGAGCCGCTGCCTGTCGGGTGACTTTGCGACCTTTGCCACGCTGAGCGGTTTTCCAGACTGTTCCGTCAGACCGGATTTGGTGATGGGCGCATAGGCTGCGCGCTGCGCCTGATATGCCACGGCTCGCATAGCGAGCTGGGATTCTGAAACCCGCGACAAAGCAGTGCGGCCCGCGCCGGGGCCGACTTATCAGGCAAATTCTTAGCACGGCGGGCCGTTGCGCGTAAGCTTGCGGCCATGCATTGCTTGTGGGTCTCTAGGTGATGGTTGCTGAGACTCGCCTCGTTGCATTCGTATGCGCCGCGGAAATCTTTGGATTGGCTGGCTTCTCGCTTGTCCCCGCTCTGCTGCCGCAGTTCATCGCGACCTGGTCACTGAGTAACGCCGAGGCCGGCTGGCTCGCCGGTATAATGTCCGCCGGCTACATGGCGGCCGTGCTGCCGTTGGTTGCCCTCACTGATCGTATGCCGGCCCGCACGATCTTTCTCGCCAGTAGCGCACTGAATGCGCTGTCGTGCTTCGGCATTGCTTTCAGCGACGGCCTGCTTCCGGCGCTGATCTGGCGCGCAATAAGCGGCATAGCGGTCGCTGGGATGTACATGCCGGGCCTGCGTGCCTTGACCGATGGGATGGCGGGGGCGAGCCGTGCGCGTGCGGCCGCCTGGTACACCAGTTCCTTCACCCTCGGCTCCTCGCTGTCCTTCCTGCTTGGTCAGGCGGGGCTTATGTGGGACTGGCGCGGTGCATTCATAGTGAGTGCCGCGCTCGGCGTAATTGGCCTGCTGCTCGCCTGGGCCGCGCTACCACACATGCTCGCCGAGACCCCCGCCGAACGACCTCGCACGATGCCAAACTTCCCCGGCGCGCTCGGTAATCGCGACGTGTTGGTGCTGACCATCGGCTACACGGCGACGATCTGGGGGACTGCCGGGCTGCGACAATGGATCGTGGTGTTCCTTGCGTTCTGCGTGGCGCACCAAGGGGGTGATGCGACGCAAGGATGGAGCATGCTGATAACCGGCGCGTTGGTCGGCTTGTTGGGCGTGCCAGCGGGCCTGTTCGGCAACGAGCTGTCATTACGCCTTGGCCTGCGTACCACCGCCATGGTCGTGTTCCTGTTATCAGCGCTGGTGAACGCATTGTTCGGCTTTGCCGCGATGCTGCCATACGGCGCGGTTGTCGCCCTGGCGATGGCCGCAGGTTTTGTCGTGCAAGGCAATTTTTCCAATCTCACCTCGGGCCTGCTCGCGGTCGCCGAGCCCCGGCTGCGAGGTGCAACTGTGGCCGTGTACTCGTGCATCGGCTTCGCCGGAGGATTCATCGGTACATTGCTGTTTGGCCTGTCTCTCGATTGGTTCGGCGGAACGGCGCAACTAACGGCCTGGGTCGTGGCATTCGGCATCTGCGCAACTGCCTGCCTGATCGGTGCCATCGCAACCGCATTTCTTTCGCGTGGTCTGGGGTCGGAGAGCTTTGCGGCCCGCGCCGAGAAGTAGTTCGAAAGCCGTTCGGGCCATTGCTGGCACTCCGTAGGTTCTTCTGCACGAGGCTTGACTCCGACCTATTGCTCCATTTATATGGAGACATGAAGAAGTCAGAAGTGCTCGCGGCCCTTGGCGCCCTCGCGCAGGAGACCCGCCTCGATATTTACCGGCTGCTCGTTCAGGCCGGCGAGGATGGGTCTCGCGGCCGGCAAGATCGGCGACGAGCTCGGGCTGCCCTCGGCCACGCTCGCCTTCCATCTCAAGGAACTGAAGCATGCGGGGCTGGTGACGTTCACGCGGGAAGGGCGGTCGCTCATCTACGCCGCGATCTATCCCACCATGAACGCGCTTGCTCGCCTACCTCACCGAGAACTGCTGCGGCCGGCCTGTCTCCGTCCGCGTGCCCGCATGCCTGCCGCGTCGTGCCATGCGCGAAGACACGACAACCGAACAGGAGCGCCTGAACATGTCGGACAATCTCATGACCAACGGACACGATCAAGGACATGGTGCGCGCGCGCTACGGCGGCATCGCCGCCAGCGCGGACTCCTCATGCTGCGCGCCGGCAACGACATCCTGCTGCGGCGAGACGGCCGTGGCGCCCGATCTCGACGCCAAGGCGCGGGATATCGGCTATTCGGATGAGGAGCTCGCGGCCGTGCCGGAAGGCGCCAATCTCGGCCTCGGCTGCGGCAATCCTCTCGCCATCGCGGCGATGAAGGCCGGCGAGGTGGTGGTCGATCTCGGCAGCGGCGCGGGTTTCGATTGCCTGTTGGCGGCGCGCCAGGTCGGCGCGACGGGGCGCGTGATCGGCGTCGATATGACGCACGAGATGCTCAAGAAGGCGCGCGATAACGCCGGCAAGGTCGGCGCCGGCAATGTGGAATTCCGGCTGGGCGAGCTCGAACATCTGCCGATCGCCGACGATACGGCGGATGTGATCATCTCGAACTGCGTGATCAATCTGGTGCCCGACAAGGGGCAGGTGTTTCGCGAGGCCATTCGCGTGCTGAAGCCCGGCGGCCGTGTCTCGATTTCGGATGTCCTCAACATCGCGCCGCTGCCCGAAGATTTGCGCGCCGATCCCGCGCTGCTGTGCGGCTGCGTCGCGGGGGCCATCTCCGCCGAAAGCACCGAGACCTTGCTGCGCGAGGCGGGGTTCGTCGATGTGGCGATTGCGGTCAGTCCGAAGAGCCGCGACACGGTCGCATCCTGGGCGCCGGGCCGCGGCATCGAGAAGTGCGTGGCATCCGCCATGGTCGAGGCCCGCAAGCCGCTGCGTGCGTGACACCGGGTCGGGCGAGGCTCGCCGCTGAGTCTCGCCTGCGTCCCGCCTCCCCAAGAGGATCGCCTCATGAGTGAATCTGTCGCCACGGCCGGCCACGCGTCGGCGGGGAAGCCCGCGATGAGCGTGTTCGAGCGCTTTCTCACCTTCTGGGTGGCGCTCTGCATCATCGTCGGTATTGCGCTCGGCCAGCTGTTGCCCGGCGTCTTTCACACGCTCGGTGAAGCGACCGTGGCGCAGGTCAACATTCCCGTGGCGGTGCTGGTCTGGCTCATGATCGTGCCGATGCTGCTCAAGATCGATCTCACCGCCTTGGGGCAGGTGGGGCGAGCATTGGCGCGGCATTGCGTCGACGGTCGGCGTCAACTGGCTCGTCAAGCCATTCACGATGGCCGTCCTCGCCTGGATCTTCATCGCGCATCTCTTCCGGCCGTGGCTGCCGGCGGATCAGATCGCGAGTTACACGGCCGGTCTCATCCTGCTCGCCGCCGCCCCTTGCACGGCCATGGTGTTCGTGTGGTCGAACCTGGTCGATGGCGAGCCGCATTTCACGCTGTCACAAGTGGCGCTCAACGACACGATCATGGTGGTGGCCTTCGCGCCGATCGTGGGCCTTCTGCTCGGCCTCTCCTCGATCACGGTGCCCTGGGACACGCTCATTCTTTCCGTCGTGCTCTACATCGTCGTGCCGGTGATCGTGGCGCAGCTTTGGCGCACGGCGCTCTTGCGGCAGGGCGGGCCTGCCGCACTTTCGCGTATGTTGAGCCGCTTGGCCCCGCTTTCGCTCTGCGCACTTCTGCTCACGCTCGTGCTGCTGTTCGGCTTGCAGGGCGAACAGATCATGCACCAGCCGCTCGTGATCTTGCTGCTCGCGGTGCCGATCATCATCCAGGTCTATTTCAACGCCGGCCTCGCCTACTGGCTTAACCGCAAGCTCGGCGTCGAGTGGTGTGTGGCCGGCCCTTCGGCGCTCATCGGCGCCTCGAATTTCTTCGAGCTCGCCGTGGCGACGGCGATCGCCCTGTTCGGCTTTCAGTCGGGCGCGGCGCTCGCGACCGTGGTCGGCGTGCTTATCGAAGTGCCGGTGATGCTGTCGGTCGTGCGCATCGTGCGCCGCTCGCGCGGCTGGTATGAGCGCGGGCAATCCCCGGCATGATGCTTACGGCACGGGCCGCGTCCCCGGCAGACGCCGAAGCCATTGCGACGATTTACAACGAGGGCATTGCCGATCGCATCGGCACCTTCGAGACCGAGCCGCGCAGCGCGGAACAGATCGCGGCCTGGTTCGATGGCCGGCATCCGATCATCGTGGTCGAAGAGGGCAGGGAGGTCGTGGCCTTCGCCTCCACCTCCACCTATCGCGCGCCGCCCGTGTTACGCCGGCATCGCGGAATTCTCGGTCTATGTCGCGCGCAATCGCCGCGGCGCGGGCGCCGGGCAGTGTCGCGATGGCGGCGCTGCTCGAGGCGGCAGCCGCGGCCGGGTTCTGGAAATTGCTCTCGCGCATTTTCCCCGAAAACACGGCGAGCCGCGCTCTTATGGCGAAACTCGGTTTTCGCGAAGTCGGCATCTACCGAGCGGCACGGCAAGCTCGATGGCGCCTGGCGGGATTGTGTGATCGTCGAGCGCCTGCTCGGCGAAGCGGCCGAGTAATCATGCGCCGCAGCGTCGTCGTCTCCACCATCGGCATCACACAGACACTCGCCTGGGGATCGACCTATTACCTCGCCGCCGTATTCGCTGATCCGATCTCGGTAACGCTCCAGCTGCCGCAGGTTTGGTTCTTCGGCATTTTCTCGGCGGCGCTGCTGCTCTCGGGGCTGCTCGGCCCGCTCGCCGGCCGCATGATCGATAAGCATGGCGGGCGCGATGTGCTGGCGGCCACCAATCTGGTTTTCGCGGCCGGGCTCGTTTGTCTCTCCTTCGCCTCGGGCATTGGCACGCTCGCGCTCGCCTGGGCGCTCATCGGCATCGGCATGGGCTTCGGCCTTTATGAGGCGGCCTTCGCCACGGCGGCCGGCCTCTACGGCCGCGAGGCGCGCAACGCGATCACCGGCATCACGCTCTTCGCCGGTTTCGCCAGCACGGTCGGCTGGCCGGCGAGTGCGTTGTTCATCGAACATTTTGGCTGGCGCGGGGCCTGCCTCGCCTGGGCGGTGCTGCATCTCGTCATCGGCCTGCCGATGAACCGGCTTCTGATCCCGAAGGCACAACCGCACGCGGCGGAGGTGACGCCGGAGCATGAGGTGCCGTCCGGCATTCCCTGGACGATGATCGTGCTCGCCGCCGTCTTCGGCGCCACCTGGTTTGTCTCGACGGCTTTGGCGGCGCATCTGCCGCGGCTTCTGGAAGCCATGGGAGCGGCGCCGGCGATGGCCATTTTCGCCGCCTCGCTCGTCGGCCCGGCGCAAGTCGCGGCGCGCATGGTCGAATTCACCCTGCTGCGTAACCTCTCGCCGATGATCTCGGCGCGCCTGGCGACGGGCCTGCATCCGATAGGTGCCGTGCTGCTGGCGATCTTCGGTCCCGTCGCGGCCGTGCCCTTCGTGCTGCTGCATGGCGCCGGCAACGGCATGCTGACGATCGCGCGCGGCACGGTGCCGCTCGCGCTCTTTGGCCCGGCCGGCTATGGCCTGCGCACCGGCATCCTCTCGGCGCCCGCACGCATTCTGCAGGGCGGTGCGCCGCTGTTGTTCGGTCTCGTGCTCGATCGGGGAGGGCCGCTCATGGCCTTACTGCTCTCCGGCGCGCTCACCGCTCTGTCGTTCCTCGCACTGTTCACCCTGAGTGCCGCGGCGCCGGCCTGGAAGGCCGCGGCGAAAGCCGGATAGCGCACCGGCTTGCGCTTCTCTCTATATTTCTGCCTAACTGGAAATATGGAATCATCGGAAGCCGCCACGGCTTTTGCTGCCCTTTCGCAGGATGCGCGGCTCAACCTCATGCGCCTTCTGATGGCCGAAGGTCCGACCGGCATGGCCGCCGGTGAGCTCGCGAACCGCCTCGGGCTGCCGGCTTCGACCACCTCCTTTCATCTCGCGGCGCTGGAACGGGCAGGGCTCACGCAATCGACCCGTCAGGGGCGGCAGATCATCCATGCGGCGCGCATCGCGGGCCTGCGGCGGGTGCTCGGCTTTCTCACCGAGACCTGCTGCGGCGGCCGTCCTGAATTGTGCGGCGATCTCGCGACCCTTCTTCCCCCATGGCCAGAAGAGGATCAGGGCATGACGCCGGCTTTCAATGTGCTCTTTCTCTGCACGCACAACTCGGCGCGCTCCATCATGGCCGAAGCCATTCTGGAGAAACACGGCGGGGGGCGGTTCCGGGCTTACTCGGCCGGATCGAAGCCCATCGCCAAGCCCCATGCCGAGGTGATGGAAAACTGCGCGTGCTCGGCCACGTGACCGATCATCTGCGCAGCAAATCCTGGAACGAATTCACCGGACCCGACGCGCCGCACATGGATTTTGTGATCACGCTTTGCGACACGCCGCGCGGGCAGGAATGCCCGGATTTTGGCGACATGGCGGTTACGGCCGCCTGGCCGCTGCCCGATCCGGCAAAATTCACGGGCAGCCCGGTCGAGCGCGCGGCGCTGCTCAACGAGCTTTACGCCAGCCTGCGCCGGCGTATCGAGATTTTCACGGCACTGCCCTTCGCCTCGCTCGATCGCATGGCGCTGAAAGCGCGCCTCGATGAGCTCGCCGGCGGTAGCCTGCCCGTATCGGTGGGGAGCCGCTGATATGCGCATCGGCATCAACGGCATGGGCCGCATCGGCCGTCTTGCTCTCCGCGCCGCCATGGGCGGCATCTATCGCGCGGCGGATGATCCGCGTGGGGAGAACCGGCTCGATGTGGTGCATATCAACGAGCTCAAGGGCGGCGCTGCCACGACGGCGCATCTCCTCGAATTCGACAGCATCCATGGCCGCTGGCGCGAGAGTTTCGGCGTCGAGGATGATCGCGCGATCCTTATCGGCAATCGCCGCATCGGATTCAGTGACGCGGCAACGCCGGATGCCGTCGCCTGGGCCGATCTCGGCTGCGATGTCGTGCTCGAATGCACCGGTAAGTTCCTCAAAATGGAACAGCTGCAGGGGTATTTCGACCGCGGCGTCAAACAGGTGATCGTCGCCGCACCGGTGAAGGAAGCGGCGGCGCTCAACATCGTGGTCGGCGTCAACGATCATCTCTATGAGCCGGCGAAGCACCGGCTGCTCACGGCGGCGTCCTGCACCACCAATTGCCTGGCGCCGGTCGTGAAGGTGCTTCACGAGGCGATCGGCATTCGCCACGGCCAGATCACCACCATCCATGATCCGACCAACACGAATGTCGTGATCGATGCGCCGCACAAGGATCTGAGGCGCGCGCGCTCGGCCATGCTCTCGCTCGCGCCCACCACGACGGGCAGTGCGACGGCGATCGCGCTCATCTATCCCGAGCTCAAGGGCAAGCTGAACGGCCATGCCGTGCGCGCACCGGTGCTCAACGCCAGCCTCACCGATTGCGTCTTCGAGATGGCGCGGCCGGTGACGGTTGCCGAAGTCAATGAACTCTTCCGCAGCGCCGCGGCAGGGCCGCTCGCCGGCATTCTCGGTTTCGAGACGCGGCCTTTGGTGTCGGCCGATTATGTCAACGATACGCGCAGCGCGATCGTGGACGGCCCCTCGACCATGGTCACCGACGAGACGCTGCTCAAGGTCTATGCCTGGTATGACAACGAAGTCGGCTATGCCTGCCGCATGGTCGATCTCGCCACCATCGTGATCGAGAGGAGCGCCTGATGTCGGCCGTGCGCAACTACGCGGTCGTGACCGCAAGAGCAATACGCTGAACGAAGCCAAAAGTACATTTTTTTTTTTTCGGCCAATTGCTCTGTTCGGGGTCAGCGTGCCGCCGACCAGGGTGCCTGGCGGCTGGGACCCGCGTCCCGGCGCCACCCTGGTGACCGCCCTGGGCGGGATCCTGCGCCGACAGGGTGAGGCCGGCAGCTGCGGCGAGAAGACTGACGATCACCGCACGACCGAGCTGGACACTCACAAGACCTCGGCTCCCATCCGCCCCGGCGGCGGGCTGCACCTGAAGCCGGGGCCGTGAGAGTGGCGCGTCGAACGGGTTCCGCGGGGGAGTGTTTCATGGTAGCGTCCTGCCCGGCTCGATTATCGAGTGCCGCTTACAGAGTGGCGGCTGGCGCACGATACCACCGGTACACCTCACTCCGGGTATGCCCACAGACTCAATCTTTCAGATGACCGGCTCGACGGTTCGGTTCGGCGAGGGCGCCACGCGCGAAGTCGGCGCGGATTTCGCCGATCTCGGCTGCCGCCGCGTGCTGGCGTTCATTGACCCCGCGGTCCGTGCGTCCTATCCGGGCGAGTCGGCCCTGGCGTCGCTGCAGTCGGACGGCGTGGACTTCGACGTCTTCACCGACATCCGGTGCGAACCGACCGACGGGTCGTTCCGCGACGCGATCGCGGCCGCCTCGAGCGGCGGCTTCGACGGGTTTCTCGCGGTCGGAGGCGGGTCCACCATCGACACCGCCAAGGCCGCCAATCTTTACGCCACGTGGCCGGCTGACTTCCTCGAGTACGTCAACCCGACCCTTGGTCGGGGGAAGACGCCCCCTGGTCCGCTCAAGCCGCTCATCGCCGTGCCCACGACCGCCGGGACCGGCAGCGAGACGACCGCCGTCGCCGTGTTCGACTTCGAACGCGAGCGAGTCAAGACGGGCATCGCGAACCGATACATGCGTCCCACGCTCGGCGTCCTCGATCCCGAGAACACGCGCAGCTGTCCGAAGGCGGTTGCCGCCAGTGCCGGGCTCGACGTGCTCAGCCACGCCCTCGAATCATTCACCGCGCGGCCCTACCGCCAACGCGAACGGCCGGAACGGCCGTCGCTGCGAGCCGCCTACCAGGGGGCGAACCCGATCAGCGACGTGTGGGCGCTCGAGGCGCTCCGCATCATGGCCGAGTGCCTCCCGCGCGTGTACCGCGACGCCTCGGATGACGAGGCGCGGGGCCGCATGCTGCTGGCCGCATCCTACGCGGGGATCGGTTTCGGCAACGCCGGCGTGCATTTGCCGCATGCGATGGCCTATCCGGTGGCGGGCCAGGTCGAGAACTACGTGCCGTCCGGTATACTCGACCGACCACGCCATGATCCCGCACGGCACGTCCGTGATCGTGCACACGCCGGCCGTGTGCCGCCTGACCGCGCACGCCGCGCCGGAGCGCTACCTTCGAGCGGCCGCCGCCCTTGGCGCCGACGTGACCGCCTTACCGCTGTCGAAGGCCGGCGACGTGCTCGCCGACCGCGTGCTCCACTTCATGCGGATGACCGATCAGCCGATGGGGATTGCCGCCTTCGGCTACTCCGAGGCTGACATCCCCAGGCTCGTCGAGGGCACACTCGTGCAGGCTCGCCTGCTGAAGCTGTCGCCGATCGATCCGACCGCCGCGGTCCTGGCCGAGTTGTTCCGCAGCTCATTGCGCCTGGCGTAGCCGGCGCTCCCGGACCTTTCTCTGCAGTCACGTCGAGCCACGCGGCACTCGGCTCCCTATGACCGTCATCGCGCGGTGGCAGCGTAGGTCTTGCTGAAGCCGTTGCGCGGATTGGTCACGGTGAACGACCCGTCACGCGATGCGGATACCAGGAGCCAATGGGCCGGTACGTGCGCCTGGGCGCCGCCACCACGGGCGCCACCCTGGCGGCCGGCGGCTGCCGGCGGTGCGGTCAGCACGCCGGCGATGGTCTCGTTGTCGTCGACGTTCGCGATGAAAGCCCCGGCCGCGTTGTGCTCGACGCCGGCGTTGTACGACCAGTGCAGCTGCCACAGGTCCTCGAGCCCAGGAGAGCTTTCGAGGACCTTGAAGGCGTCGACCGCCCCGCCTTTGCGGGTCCCGTTGTTCATGATTGCCACGCGCGGCCGGAGGCCGTGCACGAGCGCCGGAGAGTTCGAGCGATCGATGCCGTGATGGGACACCAGATACACATCGACGGTGCCGATGCGGTTCGCCGGGCACATCAGGTTGTACTCGCCGTTCCAGGTCAGATCGCCGAGATCGACGGTCCTGAACTTGCCGAACGACAGCAGAAATCCGGCCGACGCCCCGTTGTCGGGATCGATATACGCGCTCGTCCCGCTTCTGAACGCTCGCGCACGCCGGGTTGGCGCGACCCGCACCGGGAAGGCTGGTCCGCAGGGGCACGGCGTTGGACGAGACGGTGACGATCTCCAGTCCGGCCATCGGCACCTTGTCGCCGGGCTTCACGGTCGTCCGGCGGCCCTGGCTCAAGGCCTCGTAGACGCTGAGGAACGTCGGTGGCGTCGCACGGTCGCCTGCCGCAAGCGGACCGTGGTCATAAAACTGGCCGACCGGCACGCGCTTCGCCAGTTCTTCCATCGCTCCGACATGATCCCCGTGATAGTGCGTCGTCCACAGGTGATCGATGCGCGACAGGCCCGCGGCGCCAATCGCCTCCATGATCCGATCGAGATCGCGTCCGCCGGCATTGCCGGTATCGACGAGCAGCGATTCGCCCGTGGGGCTGACGAACAGGGTGGACTGGCCCCCTTCGGTATCGATGTAGTAGATGTCCAGCGTTGTCCGAGGAGCTTTCTGGGACGCGGTCCCGGCGAGGCCGGAGATCGCGAGCAGACCGCAGAGCAGTACCAGCGTGAGGCGCTTCTGCATGGCCGTCTCGCTGTGCCTACACCGCGGTGAACGCCTTGAGATATTCGGCGCTGCGTTGGTACAGCTCCAGCACGCTGTAATCCGGCGGGGCGAGCGGCTGTCCCTGGAGCGTGCTGGCGCCGTACGCCCCGACCTCGGCGACGATGTAGCGGATGTTGGCGGCCTTGACCAGCGTGAAGATCCGCTTCCAGTCGAGATCCCCCGACCCCACTGGGACCGCGGCCTTGCCGGGCTTCAAATCCTTCACGTGCACGCCGTAGTAGCGCGCCTTGTACTTGTCCAGATAGGCGTACGGATCCCCGCCGCCGAAAGCGCAGTTGCCGACGTCGAGCAGGAACTGGACGAGGGCCGGGTCGGTGGCTTGCACGAGGAGGTCCCACGGCGTGTCCCCCTCGGGTGTCTTGACGAACTCGATCTCGTGATTGTGGTAACCGAGTTGAAGGCCGGCGGCCTTCGTCCGCTCGCCGGTACTTGTTCAACTCGTCGGCCATGCTCTTCCAGTCGTCGGTCGTTCGCAGCCGCGGGCGTGGCGAGCAGACGATCGTCTTCAGCCCGAGAGTCTGCGAGTCCGCGACCGTCTGCTCGAAGCGCTGGGCAGAAGGCCTGATAGGACCAGAGGGCGTTCGTGAAGGTGAAGCCGTGCGAGGTGAACGACGCCTTGAGGTCGGCTGCCGGTCGCTCGGTGAACGGCGGCACCTGATTCAGGTCGATGTAGGAATACCCGTCACTCCTTCATCGCCTTCAGCGTGCCGTCCCAATCCTTGCGCATGTCCGGCGCAATCTCCCACGCCTGGAATCCGAACGGCAGTCCGAGCGGATTCGATGCGGCGCCGGCCGACCGCAGGGTCGCGGTTGCGGCCGCCGCGGCGGCCAGGAATTCTCGTCTCGTCACACATCCTCCAGGCGCGCCGACGATCGAAGACGTCGGTGCGGCAAACGGTCGTCCTCGCGACGCAGGCGCTGCCGTCAGCCGAGCTGACCGGGCGCCGCGATGTTGTGCACAGCCATCTCTCCGAGGCGCTCACGCAGCTGCGTCAGATACAGGCTGCGCGGCGTCACGTGCCGGTCGAGCGACTCCAAGTGACCGGGGTCTTTCGTCGGGTCCTGGAGCGGAATGTTGAACGAGACGCGTCGACGCCGATGTGCCCGAACGTGTAGTTCTGCGCCGTCGGCGGCTTCTGCACCAGGAAATCGCCCTTGCAGTTCCAGAACACCGTGTTGGCGCCGGCCCAGCCGATGTTGATGTTCTTCCAGAAACGGGCGGTGAGCGGCGCCTCGACGTTGTCGTAGACGTTGCCGGTCGTCCACTGCTCGTGCGGCTCGCTCGACGAATACGGGCTCGTCGCCTTGCAGTCGAGGAACACGTTGCCACTGCCGATCGGCTGCCCGCACATGAACGAGTGCCGTCCCTTGTCCGACAGGCACCGCTGGACGAGCGCGAGTTGCCCGCGGAGACGCGAAGATGAATCGCCGGCCGCCGCGACGCTGCGAGATCGGCTCGCGCGACACGCAGTCCTGAATGGTGATCGACTTGGCGCCGCGGCAGCGTCCCGACCATGCTGGTCACGAAATGCAGCGCGGTCGCATTTCTCACCCACGCCGTTCTTCGTGTTGTCGAAGACGATGAAGTTGTTCCAGTGGTTCTCGTCGGAGTAGTACTCCTCGGCCACGTAGTTGTTGCGCTCCATGTTGCCGTATTCCGTCGTGGACGGTCGGATCGAACTCCGACATCGCGCGAAGGTTCTCCACCCCGACTTTCTCGATGCGACCGGGATTGTCGTACCGATCAACTTCGCCGCCGCCCCACCGCTTGTCGATCGCGCAGAGTGAGCGGCGCGTCGACCGTGATCGTGTTGCCCTGGACGTCCGTGACCACGCGGTCGTAGTCGATGTTGAACGGCTGCCACCGGCCCCCCGGCGTGTCGAGGTTCATGCCGACTTCGTTGATCCAGTCCTGATTGCCGATCCGGCGCAGGATCACCGTCATCGCCCGCCTTGAAGGCGCGGGCCGACGCGACCGTGAAACTGCGCGCGCCAACCGGCACGTAGTTGTCGGTGACGAGCTGCTTGGTGTCGTCCTTCGGCACGGCCCCGGCGGTGCCCCCGATTCGGATGAGCGTGGCCGGACCACCACCGAACCCGCCGCCGCCGCGTCCCGGCCCCCCGCCCTGCCCAGCGCCGCCCGGCCCGCCGCCGCGGCCGCCCGCGCCGCCGGGCGCGGCGCCGCGACCGCCACCGGCCGCGTCGGGGCTGGCGCCGGGGGAGCCGCAGGCAGGCCACCGGCGCAGCGGCCGCCCGGTCCTGTCCCGAGAGGATCGTGCCGGTGTCCCCCATGCCTTCACCGCGAAGGACGACCCCGCTGGCCTGGATCGTGAACGACGTCGCCAGCCGGTATTGCCCGGCCCGCAGCAACACCGCGCCGCGGAACCCGTTCCTGTCGAGTGGCAGCGCGGAGACCTTGTCGATCGCGGCCTGGACATGCGCCGTGTTGTCGCCGGGAACCGGCCAAATCGTTTCCTTGACGGGCACCGTCGGAATCGGCACCCCGCCACCGCCGTAGCCCGCATGCGAGCAATCCTGGATCGTGTTGCCCAGCTCGTCGGGGACGTAGACCAGCTTGCCGTCCGGACCGGGGTAAACCTTGGACGCGGTCGGGGCCAGGTCCTCGCCCTGCGCCCGGCCCCCGTCAACAACGCCGGCGCCATCGCCAACTGCAAGATGCTCCGTCGAGAGAGATCGAGGGTCACGGGGCCTCGCGCCCGGGCTCAGGCCATCCGCATGGACGCGACCGGATTGCCGTGTACCTTCATCCGCACGCGATAGAGCGATGTCGAGCAGGCGCAATAGAGATTGTCCAGTCCGGCCCACCCCAGTTCAGATTCCCGGCGACCTCCGGCATGACGATGACGCCCAGATGCCGTCCCTGGGGGTCGATCACCCAGATGCCGCGCGGGCCGGTGACGTAGACGTTGCCCCGTTCGTCGCACTTCATGCCGTCGACGACCCCTTCGTCGTAGTTGGCCGTGCCGACCGGCCGAAGAACACCCGGCTGCGACTAAGCGATCCGTCAGCGGCGACCTCGAAGGCGCGGATGTGCGCACGCTCGGTATCGTTGACGTAGAGGGTCCGCTCGTCGGGGGAGAAGCACAGCCCGTTCGGCTGGGTGAAGTCATTCGCGTCGCAGTGCAGCCGGCCATCGGGTGCAAGGCGGTAGACGGCCTGGCGAAGTCCAGTGCCGGCTTTCGCTCGCGCCCGAACATCGCGGTCCGCCCATAGGTCGGATCGGTGAAGTAGATCGTCGCGTCCGATTGCAGGACGACGTCGTTGGGGCTGTTCAGCTCTTTACCCTGCCAGTGCGTCGCGAGGACCTTGCGTTCGCCGGCGGGTGTCTCCATCACCAGCGCGCTCGTGACATGCTCGCAGACGTAGAGATTGCCGGCGGCGTCGTAGGTCATGCCGTTACATTTGTTGCTCGGGTTGCACCTTGACGACGCCCTCATGCGGGCTCCAGTGTTGGCGGATGTCGTTGGGCATGTCGCTGAAGTAGAGGCATTGTTCCTGGGGATTCCAGATTGGCCTCTTCGCTGAACCTGTACCCGGTGCACAGTTGCTCGACGGGCGTTTCCTCGTGTATCAGGTGCTGCATGTCGGCGTGATGTCTCAACAGTGCGCGGCATGTTCGTTCTATCGACTTATCTCCTGGCCGGTGCGTCCGACGGCGTGCATCTTAATCAATTATCGATTCGGATGATCGCGTTTTCGTGGTAGCTTCTGCCGCACGGATGCGAGGCAGAGTGCATACCTCGCGGTGCTGCTGCTGTGCTTGCCACGGCCGCACTCGCGCAATCGACGAATCGGTCTGGAGCGGCGTCTACACGGCACCCCAGGCGACCAGTGGTGAAGCGATCGATTTCGCTGCCTGCGCCAAGTGTCACGGGGACGATCTGGGCGGCCTCGACGCGCTGGCCCTGGCCGGCGGAACGTTCGGCCAGCGGTGGGACGGCGCCACGTTGAAGAAGCTGTTCGAACGGCTCGAAGCAGATGCCTCCGTACGATCCGGCGGCGCGCCTGACGCCGCAGAAACGCCGACGTTCTGGCGTTCCTGTTGAGTGCGAACGATCTGCCTGCGGGCACGGCAACGCTCGACCCGGACAAGGACGCACTCGCGGCGATCATCTATACGAGCCAGCGGCCGAAGTAACGGCCGCCGTTGCCAGTCGAAGGGGACGTCATGCAGCATCGCACCCGTCACGGGCCGGAGTCGTCGCGGGCTTCGGCCTTCTCTGCATGGCATTTGGACAGGCAGGCCGGGCGACGGGGCCCAAGCTAGCGCCCCTGCCGCCGCGGCTCATGTCGAATGGCGAACGTATGGGCGTGCATTTCTCGCCAGCACTCGCTATTCATCCCTCGACGGATTGATCAGAGCAACTTCTCGAGACTGAAGATCGCCTGGCGCCTCAAGACCACCGAGTTCGGGCTGCTGACCGGACACAGATCTACTCGGCGACCCCCTTGTCGTCTACAGCGCGCTCTACACCACCGCGGGCACCGCGCGAACCGTCGTCGCCCTCAACCCGCAGACCGGGGAGGTGCTCTGGACGCATGTCGAGGATGAAGGGCCGCGCGGACAGAACGCTGCCCGGGGCGGCGCCGGACGCGGAGTCGCGTACCGGGCCAGCCCCGATGGCGCCGATCGGCGAGATCGTCGACGCCCGGCTACCGCATGATCGCGCTCGATGCCAGGACCGGCGCGCCAGTGTCGTCGTTCGGGCAGAACGGCGTGGTCGATCTCAAGGCTGATGACGATCAGGATCTGGATTCCTTACTGCGGATCTCGGATTCGACGCGACGCCGTTGATCGCCGGCAACGTGGTCGTGGTCCGGGCAGCGCAGCGTTTCAGCGGCTCGCCCAAGGTGATGAACAACGCCAGAGGATACGTCCGGGGCTTCGATGTCCGGACCGGGCAAGTGCCGTGGATTTTCCACACCGTTCCCAAAAGCGGCGATGTACGGCTACGACACCTGGCTCGAGGATGGTGCCGAGCGGAACGGCAACACCGGCGCATGGGCCCAGTTCAGCGCGGACCTCGATATCCGGCTCGTCATCGTCCCCGCTGAAAAACGCCGCCATCAACGACGGCGATATTAGCCGGGTCATACGCTGTTCGACGAGAGCCTCGTCGCGTTGGACATCAAGACCGGCACGCGCAAGTGGCACTACCAGTCTGACGCACCACGGCGTCTGGGACGACGACCTGCTGTGCGCGCCAATTCTGTTCGACGTGGTCCAGAACGGCCGTCGCATCAAGGCGCTGGCGCAGCCGACGAAGCAGGCGTTTCTGTTCGTGTTGAATCGTGAAACCGGCCAACCTATCTGGCCCATCGAGGAGCGCCCGGTCCCGCAGTCGACGGTCCCGAAGGAGCGGACCAGCCCCACGCAACCGTTCCCGACCAAAGCTGGCGCCCTTCGACCGCCAGGGCGTGTCGGAGGACGACCTGATTGATTTCACGCCAGCCCTGCGCGCGGAAGCGCTCGAGCTCGTCAAACGCTACAAGATCGGTCCGCTCGACACGCCGCCGGTGCTAAGCAGCGTGGACGGACCGCTGGCGACCATCCAGCTTCCGGCCGACACCGGTGGCGCGCAACTGGCCCGGCGGGTCGTTCGACCCCCAGACGAACCGCCTGTTCGTCCATTTCTACAGACCGCGCCTACTCCGCCGCGGTGGTCGCCCATCCCGCGACATCGGATTTCGGTTACGTGGCGGGCCAGGCGCGCGGCGGCTGGTCCCGGTGCGCGAGGCGCGGCCCCGGCGGTCGATCCCGATGCGGCGCCGCAGCGGGCCCGGCCTTGGTGGTGGCGGCGGACGCGGCGGCTTGTCGGTGCAGGGCCTGCCGCTGATCAAGCCACCCTACGATTGTATTACCGCCTACGACATGGCGACGGGGGAGATGGTCGGCAAGAAGACGCACAGCTCGACGCCCGACGATATCAAGAATCATCCGGCGCTGAAGGGACTGAACCTGCCTCGCCTCGGTCAGCCTGGCCGCACGTTTGTCGGCACGCTCACCACGAAGACGCTGCTCATCGCCGGCGAAGGCGGCGTGCACCGGAACGAGGCCGAGCAGCGGGTCGCCCTGCTGCGGGCCTATGACAAGGCCACGGAGCGGACGTCGGTGCGGTGGAGATGCCCGACAAGCAAACCGGGTCGCCGATGATGTACATGATCAACGGCAAGCAGGAGATCGCCGCTGCCGTCAGCGGTCTCGACGGCGCGGAGTTCCTCGGTACTCGCTGCAGTAGTTTGGGCGCACGACGGCGGCCGCGAGAGGCGGGCTCTCGGGCCGTTGCCACCCAGCCAGACCCGCCGTCAGTGTTGCGACCGTTCCGGACCGGTCGCGCCTTCACCGAATACCGCTCACGTCATCGAGGCTAAGTCATGTGGCAGCAGAACTACGAGCCGGTAGGCGGCAGTCTGGCTTGGTCGGCACTCTGTCCGCATCGATTCCTATCGCGGTGCTGTTCTTCATGCTGGGCGTGTGGCGCAGCTCTTGCGGATCGCCGCGCTGACGGCGCTTGGCGTCGCCTTTGCCCTGGCCCTGGGGGCGTATGGGATGCCGGCGTCGCTGGCGCTGATGGCCGCACTCCACCGGCGCCGCGTACTGGCGGTTTCCATTGCCTGGATCGCGTTCTCGTCGATCCTCCTGTATCGACTCGCTGTCGACACCGGCAAGTTCGAGATCATCAAGGACCGGCTTGGTGGCCTGACCACCGACCGCCGACTGCAAGCATCGTTCATCGGCTTCTCGTTTGGCGCGTTCATCGAGGAGCGGCCGGATTCGGGGCCCCCGTCGCGGTCGCCGGCGCGTCTGCCGGGCTCGGCTTCTCGCCGTTCTATGCCGCCGGCATCTGTCTGATGGCCGATACCGTGCTGGTCGCGTTCGGCTCGATCGGGATTCCCGTGACCACGCTGGCCGGTATCACCGGGCTGCCGGTGCTGCTGCTGAGCGCCATGGTCGGGCGCTGGTGCGCGCTGATTTCCCTGATCATCCCCACCTACCTGGTGGTCGTCATGGCGGGGTGGCGAAGAACCTCGAGGTGCTGCCAGCCGTCGTCGTGTGCGGGTGTCGTTCGTTCGCCGCGGTGCAGTTCTACGTGCTCAACTTCGTCGGCCCCGAACTGACCGACATTCTCAGCGCGCTCAGCTGCATCGGCTGATGGTGCTGGTCCTGAAGTTCTGGAAGCCGCGCGCCATCTTCGGCTCGAGGGGGACACGCCGGCAATCGAGACTCCCCATCGTCACACCGCGAGCCAACTGTTCGCGGCCTGGCTGCCTTACCTCTTGCTCGTGCTCTTCGTGGTGACCTGGGAGAGGCGAGCGTGAAGAAAGCGATCGACGCGTTCACGAACAGTTAAATGCTGCCCGCGTCTTCGCCAAAAAGCCCCACGACCCTCAACGGGCTGACGGTGCCAGGTCTGCACAACCTGATCATGCGGGTGCCGCCGGTGGTCCCAGCGCGGGCACCGGTCGCCGCGGTCTACATCCTCAATTGGCTGAGCAGTGCCGGCACCGCCTGTTTTCTGGCGGCGATTGTGCTGGCGATCCGCTTGCGGGTCAGCCCGCGGCGGTTCGTGGACATCATTGGGCGACCTTCTTCCGCGAGCTGGCGAAGTTGATGCTGACGATTGCGGCCATGCTGGCGCTGGCCTACTTGATGAACTACTCCGGTATGACCTCCACGATGGGCATCGCGCTGGCGACAACCGGCGTCACGTTTCCGTTCTTCAGCGCAGTTCTCGGGTGGCTGGCGCGTTCCTGACGGGCAGCGACTCCTCGGCCAACGCCCTCTTCGGGAACCTGCAGGTGATCACGGCCAACCAGATCGGACTCAATCCTGGTGTTGACGGCGTCGGTGAACTGGCGGCCGGGGTCATGGGCAAGATGATCGCGTTGCCGAGCATCGCGGTCGCTGTTGCCGCCACTGGCTGCACGTCTAAGCAATACCAACCGAGCCGAAACCACAATAAAAAAAAAAAAAAACGAAAAACAACGCTGGGTACAACCGGAAACGGTTCTGGCTTCGCCGTCCGCTTCCGCCGGTCGGCGCGGTGCTAATGGGCGGGATGACATGTGTGTCTCCCCCAGCCGGGGTCGGGCGCCGCAGGTGGCACGAATTTTGCAGTCCATAGCTATGAAATCCGTGCCACCTGAATGCTCGCTGCCAATTCGTCCAACCGGCGCCCTTCCACACATCCCCGTCATCAGCCCAAGGCCACGTTGGGCAGCGGGGGGGGTTCCCACCCCGCCGACCGGCTAGATGATGAGCCGGCGGGCTGCCAGTCCGGCGGGAGGCGGGAACGAGCGTCGGGGTGGAGGAGGTGCCCGAGCAGCTCGACGCCGTCGGCGAGCCGCGGGCCCGGCCGCGAGAACGACGCGGCGGCGTCGACGGCGAAGGCGCCTCCGGCGCCGAGCTCGGCCGAGCGCCGCCGCGTGGCGCCGCGCCTCGGCCTCGGCGGCGTCGGCGTCGAGGCCGCAGGGCATGACCACCACGACGTCGGGGCGGGCGGCGGCGATCTCGTCCCAGCCGGTCTCCTGCGAGCGCTCGCCGGGTGCGGCGAGAGCGTCGATGCCGCCGGCCGCCGCGATCATCTCCGGCAGCCAATGGCCGGCTCGATAGGGAGGGTCGAGCCACTCGATCGCGGCGACGCGGGGCGCGGCGCGGCGGCGACGCCGAGCGGACCGCGTCGATCCGGGCTGCGAGCGCGCCCGGCGCGAGATCCCGGCCCGCGGCGGGCTTCCGGCCGCCGCGGCGAGCGTCTCGGCATCGGCGAGGACGTCGTCGAGCCTCGCCGGGTCGAGCGAGAGGACCGCGGGCCGTGACGGCAGCCCGGCGGCGACCGCGCGGACGTCGTCGCAGGAGACGGCGCAGACGGCGCAGACCTGCTGGGTGACGATCAGGTCCGGCTCGAGGCCGGCGAGCGCGCCGGCGTCGAGCGCGTAGAGCGACTCACCCGCGTCGATGCGCTCGCGAACGGCCGCGTCGATCGCGGCCGGCTCGAGGCCGGCCGGAAGACAGCTCCGCGTCAGCCGCGGCAGCGCGGCGGTCGCGGCCGGGTGGTCGCACTCGTGGGTGACCGCGACGACGTCGTCGCCGAGGCCGAGCGCGAAGCACATCTCGGTGGCCGAGGGGACGAGGCTTGCGATCCGCATCGCCGCTGACTATAGGATCGACGAATGCTGCTCAGCGACGAGGAGATCGAAGCCCGTCTCGGGACCGTCGAGGGCTGGAGCCGCGACGGCGACGCGATCGTCCGCGAGTTCGAGCGCGGCGACTTCGTCGGCTCGGTCGCGATTCGTCGACGCGATCGTCGAGCCGGCCGAGGAGATCGGTCATCACCCCGACCTCGAGATCTCCTGGGCGACCGTCACGGTCCGGATCTCGACCCACTCGGAGGGCGGACTGACCGCCGCCGACTTCGAGCTCGCCGCCCGGATCGACGCGCTCGCCTGACCCGCATGGGTCCGATGAGGCTCCTCCACGTCGTCGGGACGCGCCCGAACTTCGTGAAGATGGCGCCGGTCATCGCCGCCCTGCGCGCGATCGACCCCGACGGCCGGCACGTGCTCGTCCACACCGGTCAGCACTACGACCGGATGATGTCGGAGATCTTCCTCGACGAGCTCGGCGTGCCCGAGCCCGACCACATGCTCGGCGTCGGATCCGGCTCGCACGCGGTCCAGATCGGCGGCGTCCTCGAATCGATCGCGCCGATCCTGACCGCCGAGGAGCCCGACCTGGTGATCGTGCCGGGCGACGTCAACTCGACGCTCGCGGCGGCGCTCGCCTGCGCGCACCTGCAGATCCCGGTCGCCCACGTCGAGTCGGGCCTGCGCAGCCGCGACCGGACGATGCCCGAGGAGGTCAACCGCGTCCTCACCGACCAGGTCGCCGAGCTGCTCTTCACGCATTCGCCCGAGGCGGCCGGCAACCTCGCCGCCGAGGGGATCGCCGGCGACCGCGTCCACCTCGTCGGCAACACGATGATCGACTCGCTGGTCGCGCTCGAAGGACCGGTTCCGCGAGCGCCGCGCCTGCGACCGGCACGGCCTCGAGCCGGGGACCTACCTGCTGGTGACGCTGCACCGCCCGGCGCTCGTCGACGGGCCGCTGCTCGACACCGCGATCGCGGCACTGGCGTCGGTGTCGGAGTCGATGCCGGTCCTCTTCCCGGTCCATCCGCGGACGCGGGCGGCGCTCGGCGAGGGAGCCGCCGGCCTGCCGCCGGGCCTGCGGCTGATCGACCCGATCGGCTACCTCGACTTCCTCTCGCTGGAAGCGGACGCCGGTGCCGTCCTCACGGACTCCGGCGGGATCCAGGAGGAGACGACCTACCTGGGCGTTCCCTGCTTCACGCTCCGCGCGAACACCGAGCGGCCGATCACGGTCGAGCACGGCACCAACCACCTGCTCGGGCTCGAGCCGGAGCGGATCGTCGACGTGCCGGAGCTCGTCGCCGAGGCGCCGGCGACGGCGCCGGAGCCGCCGCCGCTCTGGGATGGCCACGCTGCCGAGCGCCTCGCCCGCGTCGTCGCCGAGCGCCACGGCGGCTCGCCTCCGGATCAATCCGCCGTTTGCGGCGTTTCCGCCCGTTCGAGGTCGCGACTGCGCCCGCGAAGCTGCGATATTGCGATCCGTGGTCAGCCTCAGCTTCGCGCCCAAGGACCGTGTCTTCTTCGACCTCCTCTCGGAATCCGGCCGCAACGCCGTCCGTGCCGCCGGCCTGCTCCAGGAGATGATCAAGACCTGGCCCGACGGTGCCGAGGGCCTGAACCGCGAGATCCTCAAGGCCGAGCAGGAGGGCGACCGGATCACCCACGACATCATCCGCCGCCTCAACTCGACGTTCGTGACCCCGTTCGACCGCGAGGACATCTACGGCCTCGCGACCAAGGTCGACGACGTCGTCGACTACATCGAGGAGGCCGCGCGACTTCCTCGGCCTCTACCAGATCGAGGCGCCGATGCAGCAGGCGATCGCGCTCGCCGACGTCCTCGTCGGCTGCTGCGGCGAGCTGTCGACGGCGCTCGACGGCCTCCGTGGCTTCAAGGACCTCGACAGCCACCTGATCGAGATCCACCGGCTCGAGAACGACGGCGACCGGATCTCGCGCGACGCGGTCGCATCGCTGTTCGCGAACGGCATCGACCCGATGGTCGTGATCCGCTGGAAGGACATCTTCGCGGTCCTCGAACGGGCGATCGACGCGACCGAGACCTGTGCCCACATCATCGAGGGCGTCGCGATCAAGAACGCCTAACGCATTGTTCTTGCCAGGACCAGGAACGAGACGGCAGCTGCAGGTAGGGAGGCGTGGACGGAGACGTCGTCCTCGTCATCGTCGTCGCGACCGCGCTCGTCTTCGACTTCACGAACGGCTTTCACGACACCGCCAACGTCGTCGCGACGTCGATCTCGACCCATGCGCTGTCGCCGCGCGTTGCCGTCGGAATGGCGGCACTGCTCAACTTCGCCGGCGCGTTCATCTCGATCGAGGTGGCGGCGACGATCGCCTCCGACGTCGTCGACGCCGGCGCGATCACGCCGACGGTGATCTTCGCCGGGCTCGTCGGTGCGATCTCCTGGAACCTGATCACCTGGTACTTCGGGCTGCCGTCGAGCTCGTCGCACGCGCTGATCGGCGGCGTCGTCGGCGCCGTCATCGCCGCCGTCGGCACCGCCGCGGTCGACGGCGAGGGAATCCTCGGCAAGGTCCTGATCCCGGCGGTCGTCGCGCCGATCGTGGCGTTCGTGATCGGCGCGATCGCGATCATCATCGCGTACCGGATCTGCGCCCGGCTCCGGCCCGGTCCGGTCACGCGCGGCTTCCGGCTCGGCCAGATCGTCTCCGGCGGGATGCTGGCGCTCGCGCACGGCACCAACGACGCCCAGAAGACGATGGGCGTGATCACGCTGGCGCTGATCGCCAACGGCAACCTGCCCTCGACCGGCTTCGACGTCCCGACCTGGGTGATCGTCACCTCGGCGTCGGCGATCGCGCTCGGCACCTACACGGGCGGCTGGCGGATCATCCGGACGATGGGCACGCGGATCATCAAGATGGACTCCGCGCAGGGCTTCTCCGCGCAGGGGGCCGGCGCGGCGGTGATCCTCGCGTCCTCCCACTTCGGCTACCCGCTCTCGACGACGCAGGTGATCGCCGGCGGCGTGATGGGCTCGGGGGCCGGCAAGCGCATATCCGCCGTCCGCTGGGGGGTCGCCGGGAACATCGTCGTCGCCTGGTTCCTGACCCTGCCGGCGTCAGCGGCGATCGGAGCCGCCTGCTACGGCTTCGTCAGCATCTTCGGCGACGGTGCCACCGGTCCGGTCATCCTCTCGGGCCTGGCGATCTTCCTCGGGCTCACCCTGTTCGCGCAGCGGATCCGCCGCGGCCAGCCGGTGCCGCAGGTATGACTCCGGCGGCCCTGATCGGGACGGTCGCCGCGACGCTGATCGACGGCGAGGCCCTGTTCGACACGGCCGTCGCCTCGCTGGTCGCGGGCGTCTTCGTCGCGCTGACCGGCTCGCTGGCGATCTACGGCTTCGCCACGGCTGCGGAGATGCAGCGGGTCGGGCGGGATGTCGCGGCGGTCGGCGCCGGTGCATTGGCGGTCGTTGCCAGCCTCGCATTCATGGGCGCGATCGGCGTTGGCCTCTACCTGATCATCAACGGCTGAGCCGGCGCTTCCGTCGGCGGCGTCGATCCGTCACGATTGGTGGCATGCGGACCGCTCGCAACGTCGCGATCATCGTGCTTCTGGCACTGGCGCTGACGGTCCTTCCGGCCGGGGGCAACGTCACGGAGGGCATCCTCGTGACGCTCTCGCTGCTGTTCGCCGTCGCGATCGGCGGCATGCTGGTCCGGCTCTGGAGGGAGACGAGCCTGCAGCGCGACACGTTGACCGATCGCCAGCGCTGGCTGATCTACGGCAGCATCGGCGCGATCGCCCTGATGGTCGTCGGTGCCGACGAGATGCTCTCGAGCGGCCCCGGCACCGTCGCCTGGGTCGCGATCCTGATCGCTCGGGCTGGCTGATCTTCAACACCTGGCGGGACGCCCAGAGCATCTGAGCTTCGCATCCGAGGTTCGCGCCGGAGGCTTCCGTGAATCTCTCCGGTTCCGTTCCGCAATCGTTGCGATGAGTGACCCCACGCGTATCGCCGGGCCGCCTAGGTTCGGTCCATGGACGGCAGACGGGATCGCAGGCGACGATGGCGCGGTGACGAGAGCGGTCAAGCGGCGGTGGCGTTCGTCGCCGTCGTCCCGGTCCTGATCCTCGTCGCGCTCGGACTCATCCAGTTCGCCCTCGCCGGCCATGCCGCGCTGACGGCCGCGGCCGCCGCCCGGGCCGCCGCCCGCGCCGACTACACCGGTGGCGATCCCGAGCGAGCGGCGCGGCGCGCCCTGCCCCGAGAGCTTCCGCGCCGACGCCCGGGTGCACGTCGGCGCGGACGCGGTCGAGGTCGAGATCCGGGCGCCGCGGAGCCTGCCGGTCGGGCCGCGGCCGCCGGTCGCCGCGTCGGCGCTGCTCGGGCCGGCCGACGGGGTGCCCGGTGGCTGAGCGCCTCGCGTCCCGGTCGGGGCAGGCGCAGATCGAGCTGATCGCCGGCCTGCCGTTGCTCGGGCTCGCGGCGCTGATCGCCCTGCAGATCCTCGCCGTCGGATACGCGCAGTCGCTCGCCGACGGCGCCGCCGAGGCGGGCGCGATCGCCGTCGCCGACGGCCGCGATGCCGCCGCCGCGGCTCGTGCCGGCCTCCCGGGCTGGGCGGAGCGGCGGATCGAGGTCGACGTCGAGGGCGGTCGTGTCGAGGTCGAGCTGGACCCGCCGGCACTGCTGCCGGGGCTCGGCGGCCGGCTCGGCGTCGGATCGGATGCCTACGCGCGGCCGGAGTCGGGGTGATGGGCGGGCCGCCGAGGCTGCTTCTCTGCGCCCCCGCCGGCGATGGCCGGGGCCTCGCCGCCGCCGCGGCGGCGGTCGGGGTGGCGGCGACACCGCCCGAGGCCGACGTCCGGACGTTGCTCGTCGATCTCCGCGGCGAGGCGCGGCCACCACGCGGGACTGTCTTTGCGGGTGCGGCGGCGCGCGAGTTGGAGGGCGCATGCCGGGCCTCGGAGTCGCTGCGTGGCGCCGCCCGCGGGAGGCTCTGCTTCGCGACGGCACCCGATGCCGCCGATGCGGATGGTCGCGCCGCCGCGCTCGGCGAGGCGCTCGAGGACTTCGCGGCCGACCTCGTGGTGGCCGTCTGCGATCGCGGCGATTTCCGGACGTTGCTCGCAGCGGGGTCGGATGCGCGACGCTCGGTCCTGCTCAAGGCCGACCGCGGCGGCGACCGGCCGTTGATCGCCCTGCTGGCTGCGGAGCTGAGGTCGGCGGCCACGCCGTTCAAGGCCTGGATCCCGCCACTGGGGGCCATCGGCGCCAGGCGGGCGCTCGCAGGCCTCGAGCCGGGTGGCGCCAGCGGTCGCCGGGCCGAGCGGCTCGCGCGGGCGCTGGTCTCGCTGCCCACCCGGCGCAGCGGCGGTGATCTGCTCGCCGGCCTGCGGGCCGAACGGGCGCAAGCGCTGCCCGCGGTCCTCGCAATCGCGATCCTGGTCGTCGCGGTTGCACTCATCCTCGTCGCGATCGGCGGCGCGGCGACCGCCAAGGGCCGGCTGCAGAGGTCCGTCGATCTCGCGGCGATCTCGGCGGCCCGCTCGATGCGGGACGACTTCAGCCGGCTGTTCCTGCCGGCGACGCTGCCGAACGGCATCCCGAACCCCGCCCACCTCGACAGGGGCGAGTATCTCGACCGCGCCCGCGACGCGGCCGCGGTCGCGGCCGGGCGCAACGACCTCGACGCCCGGTTGATCGACGTCGGCTTCCCTGATGGCGGGTCGTTTGCGCCCCTGCGGGTCCGCGTCGTGGCGGCGGCCCGGATCGGGCTGGACGGCCGGACCGGCGAGACCGGTGTCGCCTCGACCTCGGCCTCGGCGAAGGCCGAGGTGACGATCGCCGCCGGCACCGGCGCGACCGGCCGGCCGGCGACGGCGAGCGGTGGTGGCTACTCGGGGCCGCTGGCATATCGGCAGAATCAGCCGATGCGCCCGGATGTCGCCGTCGCCTTCGATCGGATGGAGCGGGCGGCACGGGCGGCCGGGGTCGCAATCGTCATCAACTCCGCCTACCGCTCCGATGCCGAGCAGCAGCGCCTCTGGGATGCGAATCCCGATCCGCGCTGGGTGGCGCCGCCGGGGACGTCCCTGCACCGCTGCGGCACCGAGCTCGACCTCGGCCCGGCGACCGCATACGGCTGGCTGGCTGCGAACGCGTCGCGGTTCGGGTTCGTCCAGCGTTATTCGTGGGAAGCGTGGCACTACGGCTTCGACGCCGGTCCGGCGCCGTGCTCGGCCGAGGGTGACCGCGTCGCGGCGAGCGGGAGCGAGCCGGACGGGCGGGGCGGGGGAGGGGCCGGGCTCCCGGGCTTCGTCCCGGCGCGGTTCAGGGCGCCCCTGCTCGGGGCGGCGTCGCGCCACGACGTCTCGGCGGCCCTGCTCGCGGCGCAGCTCCTGGCCGAGTCGAACTTCAACCCGAGCGCCGTCTCAGCGGCCGGCGCGCAGGGGATTGCCCAGTTCATGCCGGCGACCGCCGCCGCCTACGGGCTCCGCGACCCGTTCGATCCGGTGGCGGCGATCGACGCGCAGGCCCGGCTGATGGCGGAGCTGCTCGGGCAGTTCGGATCGGTGGAGCTGGCTCTCGCCGCCTACAACGCCGGACCGGGAGCGGTATCGGCCTGCAATTGCGTCCCGTCCTACCCGGAGACCCAGGCCTACGTCGCCCGCATCCTCGGCCTCCTGGACGGCACCGGGGGTCTGCTCGGCGGCCCGCCGGCGCTGGAGGTCCGGTTGGTCGCGTGAGCGGCAAAGCTTCCGCCCCCGACCGCGACGTTCGGCCCGATACGCTGCCTCGCCATGGCGCTGGTCAGGATCGACGGGATCGAAGCGGCGAAGGAGATGGTCGGCAAGACGATCGGGCCCTGCGAGTGGCGCGAAGTGACCCAGGCCGACATCGACGACTTCGCGCGCCTGTCCGGCGACGGCCAGTGGATCCACGTCGATGTCAAGCGCGCCAAGCGGGAGAGCCCGTTCGGGCAGACGATCGCCCACGGCAACCTGACCCTCTCGCTGATCGACGGCATGCGCCTGGCGCTCGTCGAGACGAGCGGCTTCAAGCTCGGCGTCAACTACGGCTGGAACAAGGTCCGCTTCCCGGCGCCCGTGCCCGCGGGCTCGCGCGTCCGCGCGACTGCCGAGATCGTCTCCCTCGACGAGATCGGCGGCGGCTGGTACCAGCAGGTGACCCGCTTCACGGTCGAGGTCGAGGGGAACGAGAAGCCGTGCTGCGTGGCCGACAGCGTCGGCCGGGTGCTGGTCGAGGACTAGCGAGGTTGCGACGGAGGTGGGTGGGGGCGCCGGGGGTCGGTAGGGCGCCACCACCGCCCGGATCTGAGGTCTACTTTCGTTGCGCCTGGCGCCACGTTCGTCGACTTCACTCGTTCAGCGGAGGCAGGGGCACCCCCACCGGCCCCGTAGGCGGGGGCCCCGGCCCGTCCCGCTATGCGCCTACTTGACGTTCAGCGTGCCCTCCATGCCGGCCTCGCGGTGACCCGGGACCGAGCAGTAGAACGTGTAGGTGCCCGGCTTCAGGTCGGCCGTGGTGCTCGTCGTCGAGTCGGTGATGACGTCGGTCTTCGCGACCTCCTTGCCCGACTGGTCCTCGATGACCACGTCGTGACCGGTCGTCGACGGGTTGTCGAACTCGATCGTGTCGTTGCCGGCCTTGGCCGAGACGTCGGTCTCGGTGTAGGCGAGCTGGCTCGGATCGGCGGCGAAGCTGACGGTGGCGCCGCCTGCTGCCGACGTGGAGGTCTCGGTCGCGCTGGTCGTCGACTCGGCGGCCGTGCTGCTCGAGTCGTCGTCGCTGCCGCAGGCCGCCAGGGCCAGCGCCGAGACGGCGAGGACCGCGACCGCTGCGAGCGTCATGAATCGCTTCTTCAAGGGATTGCCTCCTGTGACTGGTAGGACAGGCAGACCCTACTCTTGTGGGCCGCTGCGGCCTGCTAGTGGCCTTGGAACGTCGGCTGCTCGCCGGCCAGGAAGTCGCGGACGCCGTCGCGCAGGTCCTCGGTGCCCATCGACTCGGCGATCCCGTGCCGTTCGATCTGCAGGTGGTCGGCGAGTGAGTTGTCGAGGCTCTCCCAGACGAGCTGCTTGACCATCCGCTGGTAGTGGGGGGACTTGGCGGCTAGCTCGGCCGCCTTGCCGCCGGCGGCGAGCAGCAGCTCGTCGGCGCCGACGACCGCGGAGACGAGGCCACGCCCGAGCGCCTCGGCCGCGGTCAGGTTCGGGTCCTCGAGCATCAGCTCGGCAGCCGCCGCGGGGCCGATCACCCGAGGCAGGAAGTAGGTCATCCCACCGTCGGGGGAGGCGCCGATCCGGCCGTAGGCGCAGACGAAGAACGCCGCCTCGGAGGCGATCCGGATGTCGCACATCAGCGCCAGCGAGAAGCCGGCCCCGGCGGCGGGCCCGTTGACGGCGGCGATCACCGGATAGGGGATCCGCTTGAAGTCGACGATCGCCTGGTGGAGGACGTCGGCGCCACGGCGGACCTCCTGGACGAGGTCGGCGCCGGGTTCCTCGATGCCGCGCCGGAACCAGTTGACGTCGCCACCCGCCGAGAAGGCGCGGCCCTCGCCGGTGACGATCAGGGCGCGGATCGGCGCCCGGTCGGCGAGCCACGGGGCGATCACGGCGAGCTCGCCGATCATCTCCGGGCTCATCGCGTTCATGGCGTCCGGCCGCGACAGCGTCAGCGTGCCGATGGGCCCTTCCGTCTCGAACCGCATGGTCTTCAGCTCGGGCGGGGTCGGTGACGTCACGGGGTCGCTCATGCTCACTCCACGGGGTCGGCGGGGTCGGGTCAGGCGCGAGTGTATGGCGGCGGCCCCTCCCTACAGTTCTCCGGACATGGCCGGCACCGACGACAAGCGCAGGGAGCAACGCCGCGAGGACATCTCCGAGCAGCGCAAGCGGCTGCCCGACCAGCCCGGCGTCTACATGTTCAGCGACGGCGACGGCCGGGTCGTCTACGTCGGCAAGTCGCGGTCGATCCGCAAGCGGGTCGCCAGTCATTTCTCGTCCCGCTCGACGCTCGGCAGCCTCGCCGACGAGATCGAGTCGATCGACTTCCTCGTCACCGGGACCGAGGCCGAGGCGCTGATCGCCGAGCAGCAGTTCATCAAGCGCCATCGGCCGATCCTCAACGTCAAGCTCCGCGACGACAAGTCCTATCCCTACATCGGGATCAGCCTCGACGAGGAGTTCCCGCGGGTCTACTTCACCCGCGAGCGCCACCGGCCGAACCGCGTCTACTTCGGCCCCTACGCCAACGCGCGTCGCGTCCGCGAGACGCTCGAGCTGCTCGGCAAGCTGTTCCAGTACCGGACCTGCGACGGCGCCGACCCTGGGCGCCGCTCCGGGGTGCCCTGCCTCGACTACTACATCAAGCGCTGCGGGGCGCCCTGCGTCGGCTACGTCGACGCCACCGAGTACGGCCGCAACATCGACGCGATCCGTCGCTTCCTCTCAGGCCGCTACCGCGAGGTCGAGCGCGACCTGATCGCGAAGATGGAGGACGCCGCGGCCGCCCAGGAGTTCGAGCGGGCAGCGCTGTTCCGCGACCGGGTAGCCGCGATCCGGTCGCTGATGGAGCGTCAGCAGGTGGCCGGCGAGCAGGTCGGGACCGCTGATCTGATCGGCGTCGCCGTCGAGGGCCAGGAGGCGAACGCCCAGGTCTTCCAGGTCCGCGACGGGGTGCTGAGCGAGCGCCAGGGCTTCTACCTCGACAACAGGGGCGAGGACGGCCTCGCCGAGGTCGGCGAGCAGTTCATCGCCCAGTACTACGAAGCGTCGCCGACGGTGCCGCCGCTCGTGGTCGTCGGACCCGAGCTCGCCGAGCGGACCGGGCTGCTCGGCGAGGCGCTCAGCGAGCGCCGCGGCACCACCGTCGAGGTGCGCGCCGCCGAGCGCGGCGACAAGCGGCGCCTGCGCGAGCTCGCCGAGCGCAACGCGCGCCTGGCGCTGGCCCAGGACAAGCTGCGCCGCGAGCGCCGCCGCCGCGAGCGAACCGAGGCGCTCGCCGAGCTCGCCGGCGCCCTCGGCATGGAGGAGGTCCCGATCCGGATCGAGGGCTACGACATCTCCAACCTCGGGCCCGAGCACACGGTCGCGTCGATGGTGGTCTTCGAGGGCGGCGCCCCGAAGAAGTCCGACTACCGGCGCTTCCGGATCCGCGGAGTCGAGGGCACCTCCGACGACTTCGCCTCGATGAACGAGGTCCTCTCGCGGCGCCTCGCCCGCTACCTGGACGAGAGCGAGAAGTCGCCTCACGACGCCGAGCTCGACGCGAGCTTCGCGGCGCTGCCGGGGCTGATCATGATCGACGGCGGCAAGGGCCAGCTCGCGGCCGGCGTTCGCGCCCTGCAGCCGCTGATCGAACGCGGCACGACGGTGATCTCGCTCGCGAAGCGGCTCGAGGAGGTCTACGTCCCGGGCCGCTCGGCGCCGCTGCCGATCCGCGCCGACTCGGAGGCGTCGCGACTGCTCCAGCGGGTCCGCGACGAAGCTCACCGGTTCGCCCTCGACCTCCACCGCAAGCGGCGCGGCAAGGCGATGACGGGATCCGTCCTCGACGGGCTTCGCGGTGTCGGCCCGGCCCGGAAGCGTGCCCTGCTCAGCCACTTCGGCTCGCCGGAGCGGTTCCTGGACGCCTCCGCGGAGGAGATCGAGGCGGTGCCGGGCATCCCCGGCAAGCTGGCCCGTGACATCCACCGGCAGCTCAACAAGGCCGGCTGACCCTCGCCCTTCATAATCCCCCTCCGTGCCTGAAGCGGTCATCAGCGTCAAGGGGCTGCGCAAGTCCTATGGCGAGCTCGAGGCGCTGCGCGGAATCGACCTCGATGTCCGGCGCGGCGAGATCTTCGCGTTCCTCGGCCCCAACGGGGCCGGCAAGACGACGGCGATCTCGGTCATGGAGGGGTATCTCGATCGCGACGGAGGCGAGGTCGAGGTGCTCGGCGAGGACCCGGCCGAGGCGGGCCGCGGCTGGCGCGGGCGGGTCGGCCTCGTCCTTCAGGAGTGCCGCATGGAGGAGCTGCTGACGGTTCGCGAGACGCTCGAGATGTACGCGGGCTACTACCAGCGGCCACGGCCGGTCGACGAGACGATCGAGCTGGTCGGGCTCGCCGAGAAGGCCGACGACCGCGCCGGGCGGCTGTCCGGCGGCCAGCAGCGCCGCCTCGACGTCGCCGTCGCGCTGATCGGCGACGCCGAGCTGCTCTTCCTCGACGAGCCGACGACCGGGTTCGACCCCTCGGCCCGCCGCGCCGCGTGGCAGGTGATCGAGGGACTCCGCGAGCTCGGCAAGACGGTGCTGCTGACGACCCACTACATGGACGAGGCGCAGGCGCTCGCCGACCGGGTCGCCGTGATCGCGGCCGGCGAGATCATCGCGACCGGGACGCCCGACGACCTCGGCGGCCGTCGCGACGCCGCCAGCATGATCAGCTTCGAGGTCCCCGCCGGCGACGCCGACGGCGTCCGCGCCGCCGTGGCCGGCGAGTGGAGCGGCGCCAACGGCAGCCTCAGCCTGCGGACCGGCGAGCCGATCCGCAGCCTGAACGAGCTGACCGGCTGGGCGATCGCCAACGGCGTCGAGCTCGAGCGGCTCGAGGTCAAGCGCCCGAGCCTCGAGGACGTCTACCTCGAGCTGACCGGGACGGAGGCGGGCTCGTGAGCGGCGCCGCGCTCGTCCTCCACCAGTTCCGCTTCGAGCAGAAGGTCTTCTGGCGCAGCCCGGCGGCCGTGTTCTTCACGGTCATGTTCCCGGTCATCTTCCTGCTGCTGTTCGCCTCGCTGTTCGGCGACGAGCGGATCGATTCGCTCGGGATCGACGCCGCCACCTACTACGTGCCGGGCATCATCACGCTCGCGGTCGTATCGGCAACGCTCGTCAACGTCGCGATGCGGATGGTCGAGATGCGCGAGAGCGGTCGCCTGAAGCGGCTCCACGGCACGCCGCTGCCGACCTGGGTCTACATCGGGGGGAGGATCGGCAACGCCTTCGTCGTCTCGTTGCTGATGGTCGTGATCGTGACCCTGCTCGGCCGGATCCTCTACGGGGTCGCGGTCCCGACCGAGACGATCCCGGCGCTGCTCGTGACCCTCCTCGTCGGCACCTTCGCGTTCTGCTCGCTCGGCCTCGCGCTCAGCATCGCGATCCCCAGCGAGCAGGCGGCGCCGCCGATCACGAACTTCACCGTGCTGCCCCTCTACTTCCTCTCCGGCGTCTTCGTGCCCGAGAGCGAGATTCCCGACGGCGTCCTCGCCTTTGCGTCGCTGTTCCCGATCAGGCCGTTCTTCCAGGCCTTCCTGACCGCCTACGACCCGGCGACCGCGGGAGCCGGCTTCGACTGGGGGCACCTCGCCGTGGTCGTGGCCTGGGGGGTTGCCGGAATCCTCGTGACGATGCGGTATTTCCGCTGGTCGCCCCGTCAGGGGTGAGTCCGGTGGGCGCCTCCGTAGTCGCGACGGGGGCAGGATCTCGCGCACCTGCATAGGCTTAGCGGGCAGGCCGCTCATCATTTGATTCGAACGCGGCCGCACCCCCCACAGCTCGCAACCAGGAGGAAGAAATGGCAGTCAAGGTCGGCATCAACGGGTTCGGGAGGATCGGCAGGAACCTCTTCCGGGCCGCATACGAGTCCGACACCGACCTCGACATCGTCGCCGTCAACGACCTCACCGACGACGACACGCTCGCCCACCTGCTCAAGTACGACTCGATCCTCGGCCGCTTCCCGGGCGAGGTCACGGTCGGCGACGGGACGATCAACGTCGACGGCAGGTCGATCGTCGCGCTCGAGGAGCGCGATCCGGCGAAGCTGCCGTGGAGCGACCTCGGCGTCGACGTCGTCATCGAGTCGACCGGCCTCTTCACCGCCCGCGCCGACGCGGCCAAGCACCTCGAGGCCGGCGCCAAGAAGGTGATCATCTCGGCCCCCGCCAAGGAGCCCGACGTCACCGTCGCCCTCGGCGTCAACTTCGACGACTACGACCCCGACGCCCATCAGATCATCTCCAACGCCTCGTGCACGACCAACTGCCTGGCGCCGCTCGCCAAGGTCATCAACGACACGATCGGCATCGAGCGTGGCCTGATGACGACGATTCATGCCTACACGGCCGATCAGCGCCTCCAGGACATGCCGCACAAGGACCTGCGCCGAGCCCGCGCGGCGGCGCTGAACCTGATCCCGACGACGACCGGCGCCGCCAAGGCCGTCGGCCTCGTCCTGCCGGAGCTGAACGGGAAGCTGAACGGCATCGCGATTCGCGCGCCCGTCGCCACCGGCTCGGTCGTCGACCTGACCTGCAACGTCGGCCGCGAGACGACCGTCGAGGAGGTCAATGCGGCCGTCCGGGACGCCGCCGAGGGCGCGCTGAAGGGGATCCTGGCCTACACCGAGGACCCGATCGTCTCGACCGACATCGTCGACCGACCCGCACTCGTCGATCTTCGACGCGGGCCAGACGATGGTCATGGAGGGGACGTTGCTGAAGGTGGTCTCCTGGTACGACAACGAGTGGGGCTACTCGAACCGCCTCGTCGAGCTTGCCGACCGCGTCCTCTAGGGCCGCGGCCGAAGGCGACGTGTCCGAGCGCGGGCGATTCGGCAAGGCATCGGTACGCGATGCCGAGGTCGATGGCCGCACCGTGCTGCTGCGGGCCGACCTGAACGTGCCCCTGGCCGACGGCACCGTCAGCGACGACACGAGGATCCGCGCGGCGCTGCCGACGATCGAGCTGCTCCGCGAACGTGGCGCCCGGATCGTCCTCTGCTCCGCACCTCGGTCGCCCGCAGGGGCGCGACCCGGAGCTCTCGATGGCGCCCGTGGCGGCCCGGCTCGGGGAGCTGCTCGGGACCGAGGTCGGGCTGGCCCCGGGCGTCGTCGGCGACGACGTCGAGGCCGCCGCCCGGGCGCTCGAGCCCGGCGGCGTCCTGCTGCTCGAGAACACCCGCTGGGAGCCCGGCGAGAAGGCCAACGACGGTGCTCTCGCCGAGCGCCTCGCCGCCCTCGCCGACGTCTACGTCAACGACGCGTTCGGGGCCGCTCACCGCGCCCACGCGTCGACCGAGGGCGTCGCCCACCGGCTTCCCGCCTACGCCGGGTTGCTGCTCGAGCGCGAGGTCCGCGAGCTGACGTCGGTCCTGTCCGACCCGGATCGGCCGCTGGTCGTCGTTCTCGGCGGCGCCAAGGTCACCGACAAGGTCGGCGTCATCGAGCGGTTCCTCGAGATCGCCGACCGGATCCTGATCGGCGGCGCGATGTGCTTCAGCTTCTTCCGCGCCCAGGGCCACGAGACCGGCGAGTCCCTCGTCGAGGAGGAGGGGATCGAGCTCGCCCGCAGGGCGCTCGAGCTCGCGTCGAAGTCCGGCTGCAACCTCGACCTCCCGACCGACCTCGTCCTCGGCGCGAGCTTCTCGGCCGACGCCGATCCGGTCGCGACCGACGGCGTCGATGTGCCCGCCGGGATGATCGGGCTCGACATCGGCCCCGCCAGCGCGCGCGCCTACGCCGAGGCGATCGCCGCCGCCGGAACCGTCTTCTGGAACGGCCCGATGGGCGCGTTCGAGCTGCCGCCGTTCGCTGCCGGCACCCGGGTCGTCGCGGAGGCGGTTGCGGCGAGCGACGCGACGACGATCGTCGGCGGCGGCGACTCCGGCGCCGCGCTCAGCGAGTTCGGCCTCGCCGACCGGGTGAGCTGGCTCTCGACCGGCGGCGGCGCGTCGCTGGAGCTGATCGAAGGCAAGCCGCTGCCCGGCGTCGAGGCGCTCCGGGACTCCGACGAGGATGGGAGCTGAGATGGCGAGGCGTCCGCTGATTGCGGCCAATTGGAAGATGAACAAGACGATCGGCGAGGCCCGCGCGTTCTGCGAGGAGCTCCTGCCCGAGGTCGAGGGGCGCGGCGGCGACGATCCCGAGGTCGTGATCTGCCCGCCGTACCTGGCGCTGCCGCTGGTCGCCCAGCTCTGCGAGGGCAGCGGCGTCGGCGTCGCCGCCCAGAACATGTACTTCGAGGACGCCGGCGCCTACACCGGCGAGGTCTCGGCGGCGATGCTGCTCGACGCCGGCGCGACGGGAGCCGTCCTCGGTCACTCCGAGCGGCGTCAGTTCTTCGCCGAGACCGACGAGGCGTTGTCGCGGAAGGTGCCGGTGGCGCTCGCCGCCGGACTGCTGCCGATCCTCTGCGTCGGCGAGAGCGAGGACGAGCGGGAGCGGGACGAGACCGACAGCGTCCTCCGCCGCCAGACCGACGCGGCGCTCTCGAGGGTCGCCGACGACGAGCTCGCCGGCGTCGTCGTCGCCTACGAACCGATCTGGGCGATCGGCACCGGCAAGACCGCGACGAGCGAGCAGGCGAACGATGCCTGCGGCTTCATCCGCTCGCTGATCGCCGCCCGCGACGAGGGCGCCGCGGAGCGGATCCGGATCCAGTACGGGGGCTCGGTCAAGCCCGCGAATGCCGCCGAGCTGCTCGGGCAGAGCGACATCGACGGGGCGCTCGTCGGCGGCGCCGCGCTCGATCCCGAGGACTTCGCCGCGATCGTGGCGGCGGCGTGAGGGGATGACGATGGCCGACCTCCCGAACGGGCCCGACGCGCTCCCGGTTCCCGGGCTTGCGCTGGTGATCCTCGACGGCTGGGGCCTCGCGGAGCCGGGTCCGGGCAACGCGGTCTCGCAGGCGACGACGCCGACCTTCGACGCCCTCTGGACCGGGTACCCGCACACCCGGCTCTCGGCGTCCGGCCACGACGTCGGCCTCCCCGACGGGCAGATGGGGAACTCCGAGGTCGGCCACCTCAATCTCGGCGCCGGCGCGATCGTCAAGCAGGACCTGGCGCGGATCGACGGCGCCGTCGCCGACGGCAGCTTCTTCGAGAACGAGGTCCTGGTCGGCGCCTGCGAGCGCGCCCGCAGCAGCCCGCGGGGGCGGCTTCACCTGATCGGGCTCGTCTCCGACGGCGGCGTCCACTCCGGCTGGGGGCACATCGAGGCCTGCATCGAGCTGGCGGCGCGCGAGGGGGTGCCCGACCTCGTCCTCCATGCCTTCACCGACGGCCGCGACACGCTTCCGCACGGCGGATCGGGATATCTCGAGGAGGTCGAGCGCTGGTTGCGCAACGCCGGCCGGATCGGCACCGTGGGCGGGCGCTACTACGGGATGGATCGCGATCACCGCTGGGAGCGGACCAAGCTCGCCTACGACGCGATGGCTCACGGCGCCGGCCCTCGCGCCGACACCGCCGCCGAGGCGATCGCCGACGCCTACGCGTCGGGCGACACCGACGAGTTCATCAAGCCGACCGTGATCGGCGACTACGACGGGATGCGGCCCGGGGACGTCGTCATCGCCTTCAACTTCCGGCCCGACCGGATGCGCCAGATCGTCGCGGCCCTCGGCGACCCCGACTTCGAGGGCTTCGAGCGCGGCGGCGATCCCGGCCTCGACGTCTCGACGATGGCCAGCTACCGCGCCGGCTGGCCCTACCCGGTGGCGTTCCCGCCCCGTGCCCCGGCGACGACGATGGCCGAGGTGATCAGCGCCGGAGGCGGCCGGCAGATCCACGTCGCCGAGACCGAGAAGTACGCCCACGTGACCTACTTCTTCAACGGCGGCCGCGAGGACGAGTGGACCGGCGAGGAACGACGGATGGCCGACTCGCCGCGCGACGTCCCGACCTACGACCACCGCCCGGAGATGAGCGCCGCCAAGGCCGCCGATGCGTTCTGCTCGGCCTGGGGGGAAGGCGACTTCCGCTTCGGGATCATCAACTTCGCCAATCCCGACATGGTCGGGCACACCGGTTCGATCCCGGCCGCCGTCAGCGCCATCGAGGCGGTCGACGGGTGCCTCGCCCGCGTCATCGCCGCCGTGCACGCGACCGGAGGAGCCTGCATCGTCACGGCCGACCACGGCAACGCCGAGCACATGCTCGAGCCCGACGGCTCCCCGAACACGGCGCATACGACGAACCCGGTGCCGCTGATCACGACGGTGCACGGGATCGCGCTGCGCGAGGGGATCCTCGCCGACGTCTCGCCGACGGCGCTCGATCTGCTCGGGATCGAGCAGCCAGAGGGAATGACGGGACGCACGTTGCGGGAGCCGGCGCCATGCGGCACGACCCCGCCCGCCTGAGCTTCGAGATCGTCGCCCGCGACGGCGACGCCAGGGCGGGGGTGCTCCGGACCTCCCACGGTCCGGTCGAGACGCCGTGCTTCGTTCCGCTCGCGACCCGCGGCTCGGTCAAGGGCCTGCTGCCCGACGAGGTGTCGGGAATCGGCTACGAGATCGTCCTCGGCAACACCTACCACCTGATGCTGGCGCCCGGGAGCGAGCGGATCGCCGGCCTCGGCGGTCTGCACGGGTTCATGGGCTGGGATCGGGCGATCATCACCGATTCCGGTGGTTTCCAGGTGTTCTCGCTCGCGTTCGGGAGCGTCGCCGACGAGGTCAAGGGGCGGCGGGGGAGACCGCCGCTCGAGGGCGGCGTGCTCGACATCGGCGAGGACGGGGTCCGCGTTCCGCTCCTACATCGACGGCAGCGAGCACTTCCTCTCGCCGGAGCGCTCGATGGAGGTGCAGGCGCGCTCGGCTCCGACATCGCTCTCGTCTTCGACGAGTGCACGCCGTTCCGCGCCGACTACGACTACACCGCGCGCTCGACCGAGCGCACAGATCGCTGGCTCGATCGCTGCCTCGACTGGCACGCCGCGAACGGGCCGGCCGGCCAGGCGGTGTTCGGGATCGTCCAGGGCGGCACCCACGAAGATCTGCGCCGCCAATCGGCGGCTGCGGTGGCGGCCGCCGGCGTCGACGGGATCGCGATCGGCGGCACCCTCGGCAAGGACAAGGAGCAGATGCGGGGCGTCGTCGCGACGACCGTCGGCATGCTGCCGGCCGATCCGGCGCGCCATCTGCTCGGCATCGGCGAGCCCGACGACCTCGTCGAGGGGATCGGCATCGGGATCGACAGCTTCGACTGCGCGGTGCCGACCCGCCTCGGCCGCCATGGGATGGCGCTGGCGCCGCTTCCCGAGCGTCGCTTCCGCTACGACGTTCGCAAGCGGCGCAACGCCGAGGAGCCCGGGCCGCTGGTCCCGGGCTGCCCGTGCCCGGCCTGCGTGGGCTTCAGCCGCGCCTACGTCCACTACCTCTCGCGCGCGGAGGAGCTGACCGGGGTGCGGCTGCTGACGATCCACAACCTCGTCTACTCGCTCGAGCTGGTCGCCGGCGCGCGCGAGGCGATCGTCGCCGGCCGCTTCGGCGGCTACCGGGACGCGATCATGGCCGGCGCCGCGCCCTGGGAGGCGTCGCCGGCCTAGTTACCGAGGTTGTCCTGGATGAACTGCTTGAAGCCGTCGACGGACTGATCGAATTGGTCGCCGATGTACTGACCGAGATCGGTGTTCTGACCGGCGTCGGTGGCGAGCAGGATCACCGCGGCGATCAGCCCGGCGACGATCGCGATCATCAGGATCGCGAGCACGGCGCGCAGGAAGCTGCTGAACCGCGAGCGCCTGCGGGGCGGCCTGGCCGCCGGCGTGGTCGCGGGGCGGCGGGGCGGCGGCGAGGTCCGCCGGGGCCGTGCGGCGCGGGCCGGCGACGTCGGCGTCCGAGGCTCGCGCGGGGCGACCCGGGTGGCCGCGGTGCTGCGCGGGTCGATGAGACGGGTCGTCGCCTCGGCGGCGGGCGCGATCCCGGCGAGCCCGGCGCGGAGCGCGGCCCCGTAGGCGAGCGCGTCGACGTAGCGGTCCTCGGGCTCGTTCTCGAGCGCCCGCAGGACCGCCTGCGACAGGCCCTCGGGGATGTTCTTCTCGTAGCTCGTCGGTGGCAGGGGGCGTTCGTTCTCGCGCCGGATCGCCAGCTCGGCGAGGCTGTTGCCCTCGTAGGGAAGCCGGGCGGTGAGCAGCTGGTAGGTGACGACGCCGAGCGAGTAGACGTCGGAGATCGGCGTCGCCTCCTCGCCTCGCGACTGCTCGGGCGAGAGGTAGGCGGCGGTGCCGACCACGGACCCGACCTGGGTCAGGCGGGTCTGCTCGGCGGCGCGAGCGATCCCGAAGTCGGCGAGCTTGACGGTCATCTCGGGCGGGCCGCCGGCCGGCCCGCCGATGACCATCAGGTTCCCGGGCTTGACGTCGCGGTGGATGATCCCCATCCGGTGCGCGTACTCGAGGCCCGCGCAGGCCTGGGCGGCGATCTCGACGGCTGTGGCGGACTCGAGGGCGCCGTCGCGCTGTAGGAGCTGGGCACCGGAGCGCCCTTCGACGTACTCCATGACGATGAAGTGGCGGCCGGCGTCGACGCCGGTGTCGTAGACCTGGACGATGTTCGGGTGGACGAGCTTGGCGACGGCCAGCGCCTCGCGCCGGAACCGGGCCACGAACTTCTCGTCGTCGGAGAGATGCTCGGCGAGAACCTTGACGGCGACCGTGCGCTCGAGCACGCGGTCGGTGGCCTGGTAGACCGTCGACATGCCGCCGCTGCCGAGGCGGTCGCCGAGCACGTAGCGATTGGCGATCGTGGAACCGCTCATCGGCCCCGCTCCTTCTTGTCCTTGTGGTGCTTGTGGTGCTTGGGCTTCGGCTTCTTGGTCGCGCCGGGATTCTCCTTCTTGCCGCCACCGGGGATCACGCCGCCGCCGGGCCCGTTGCCATTCGGGTTGTCCGGGTTGCCGGGCGGTCCGGTCGGCGGGGTCGTGGTGGTGCTGGTGCTCGTCGTGGTGGTCGTCGTGCTCTTCGTGGTGTCGGTCGAGGTGGTCGCCTCGGTCGGGGTCGGGACGGTGTCGGAGCTCGTCGGGATGGTCGTGGTCGGCTCGGTCGTCGAGCTCGTCGGCTTGTCGGCCGGCTGGCACTCGTCGTCGACCTGCTGCTCGAGGTTGTCGGCAAGCTCCAGAGCGTCGGACGTGAACTGCTCGCCGGTCTCGTCGGAGCGGGCGTCGATGGCCTTGCGGAGCGTCTCGACGGCCCCGCTGGCGCGGTCGCAGTTCCCGTCCCCGAAGAAGGCCGCGATCCTGTCGAGCTGGCCGGTCAGGTCGCTGCCGATCTGCGGGTCGATGTCGGCGCTGGTGCCGTCGCTGCCGGACCCGCATCCGAGCGCGACCAGACCGGCCGCGAGAACGACCAGGCACGACGCGATCAGACGTCCGGCAGACGACATCGGCGGCGAGTGTAGCTGCGGCCTCATCGCCCGAGAAAGAGCCTGCGTGCGAGGTGTTCCGGGAGCCCTGCGACCTCGATCGAACGTGCCGCCCGCTCGATGTCGTAGCCGACCCGGTGGTAGGTGGCCTCCCAGCTCTCGGTGTCGAGCTCGAGCCACGCCGCCCTCGGGTCGCCGTCGCGGGGCTGGCCGACGCTGCCGGGATTGATCAGCCACCGCCCCTCGTCGATCTCGAGGCGGGTGCCGGCACCCGCCTGCCAGCCGTGGGCTTCGTTGCCGTCCTCGTTCTCCGCCGCCGCCGAGAAGAACAGCGCCACGTGGGAGTGGCCGACGAAGCTGACCCGCTTGTCCTGCACGGCCAGGCAGTCGGCGGCCTGCTCGGGCCAGAGCACGTACTCCCAGACCGGGTCCCGCGGCGAGGCGTGGTAGAGCGCGGCCTCGTGTGAGATGTCGGAGGGGGAGAGGCCGGCGAGGAAGTCGAGGTTCGGCTTCGAGGTGTGCTCGGTGGTCCACTCGACGGCCGCGGCTGCGGCCGAGGAGAACGTCGACGTGTCGAGCTCGCCGAGCACGGCAAGGTCGTGGTTGCCGACGAGGCAGACCTCACAGCGCTCCCGCGCCAGCTCGACGCAGAGATCCGGGTCGGCCCCGTAGCCGATCACGTCGCCGAGGCACCAGCGCTCGGCGACGCCGACCTCGTCGCTGTCGCGGAGGATCGCCTCGAAGGCCGGCAGATTGGCATGGATGTCGCTGAAGACGGCTACCTGCATGAGGGTGGGCGCGGCGGACTCGCGACGCGTCGGCGCCGTGCCCGGGCGCGACTATCGTAGGTGCGGATGCCTCGGCGCGGACCCTCGGGCGGCAGATCCGCTTCGGCAGTGACGGCCGTCACGATCGTCGCGATCGCGGTCGCAGCCGCCGCCGTGGCCGAGATCGCCGTCCTGCTCCTGTCGCCGGACGACATCGGCCCGAATCCGGTCCCGGTCGATCCGTCGCAGTACTTCGACCCCGCCAAGAGCGCCGCCGCGGCCGACTTCCGGACCGGGCAGCGCAACCTCTTCCTGATCGGGTTCGCCGTCGAGCTGATCGCTCTGGCCGCGCTCGCCCTCGGTCGCCCGCGGCCGCCGCGACGGCTCCTCGACCGGCTCGGTCGGCGGCCCGTCCTCGGGGCCGCGGCGGCCGCGGCCGGCATCTCGCTGCTGCTCGCGGTGCTCGCGTTGCCGACCGGGCTGATCGCGCACGAGCGAGCGGTCGACGTCGGCCTCTCGACCCAGGACCTCGGCGGCTGGCTCGGCGACCGGGCACGCGGGGCGGCGATCGCCGCGTTGCTGGCAGCGGCCGGCGGGATGATCCTGGTCGCTCTCCAGCGCCGCTTGCCGCGCTTCTGGTGGGTGGCCGGCACGGGGATCGTCATCGCCTACGCCGTCGTCAGCACCTGGCTCGCGCCGATCGTCCTGGCGCCGATCTTCAATGACTTCGAGGAGCTTCCCGCGGGTCCTGCCCGACGCGCCGTGCTCGATCTCGCCGACCGCTCCGGGGTCGAGGTCGGCCACGTCTACGTCGTCGACGCCTCCCGGCGCAGCACCGGCGTCAACGCCTACGTCGACGGGATCGGCTCGAGCCGGCGGGTCGTCCTCTACGACAACCTCATCGACCGAGCCGATGGTCCGGTCCTGCGGTCGGTGGTCGCCCATGAGCTCGGCCACGTCGCTCACGACGACCTGGGGCGGGGCCTGCTGTTCGTAGCGATCATCACCCCGCTCGGGATGCTGCTCGTCGCGGTCGGCGGCAGGGCGCTGGCGGAGCGCGGCGGGACCCGGCCGGGCATGCCGGCGGCGATCCCCGCCTACGCGCTGCTGATCGCCGTCGTCAGCTTCGGCCTCAACCTGGCCGGCAACCAATTGTCCCGGAAGGTCGAGGCGAGCGCCGACCGTTTCGCGCTCGAGCTGACCCATGATCCGCGCGGCTTCATCGAGCTCCAGCAGCGCCTCGTCGCCGCCAACCACAGCGACCCGAATCCGTCCGGGGCCCTCAACGAGGTGCTGCTGACGCATCCCACGGCGGTCGAGCGCATCGGCGCGGCGCTTGCCTATGCGAAGGAGGAGGAGAGCGACCCGGGCGAACCGACGTTCCCCCCCGCGCGCTGACGTCGTCGGAGAGCCTTGTTAGGGTGGCGCCCGCTCTGCATCCAGACAGGAGGAATCACAGTGACCAAGGCTGAATTCATCGATCGCGTCGCCAGCGACGACCGGATCGACAGCAAGAAGGCTGCGTCGGACGCAGTCGAGACCGTGCTCGACAACATCGTCGGCGCGCTGAAGTCCGGTGAGGACGTGAACTTCACCGGGTTCGGCAAGTTCAGCGTCAACGAGCGCGGGCCTCGCCAGGGTGTCAACCCCCGTACCGGTGAGCGGATCACGATTCCCGGCGGCAAGGTGCCGAAGTTCTCTGCCGGCGCAGGACTGAAGAGCGCCGTCAAGGGCTCCTGAGGAGCCCGACACCATTCGCAGACCGGCTGGCGGCGCTCGAGGTCGAGCGCCGCAGCCAGGTCTGTCTCGGGCTCGACCCGATCCCGGGTCAGGGGCCGTGGTCGGAGGGCGGCGGCTCCGGCGCCCGTGACCGGGCCGCTGTCGCGGTCGAGACCGGCTGCCGCGACCTGATCGTGGCCGCCGGCCCGGCCTGCGTCGCCGTCAAGCCGCAGCTGGCCCGCTTCGAGGCGCTTGGGGCACCCGGCTGGGCGGCGCTCGAGGCGGTCGTCGCGGCGGCTCACGAGGCGGGGCTGCTCGTGATCGCCGACGGCAAGCGCGGCGACGTGCCGGTCAGCGCCGCCGCCTACGCCGACGCCCTGTTCGGCTCGACCGAGACGCCGTGGGGCTCGTTCGACGGCCTTGGTGCCGACGCGGCGACGCTCAACCCGCTGATCGGGGAGGACTCCCTCGAGCCGCTCGTCGATGCCGCTGCCGGCGCTGGCGCGGGCATCTTCGTGCTCGTCCGCACCTCCAATCCCGGCGCCGCCGACTTCCTCGACGCGGACTCCGGCGGCGAGCCCCTGCACCAGCGGATCGCCCGCTCGGTCGCCGGGCTCGCCGACCGCCTCGCCGGCTCCGGGGCGTTCAGCGGCGCCGGGGCCGTCGTCGGCGCGACCGAGCCGCGGTTCCTCGCGCGGCTCCGCGAGCTGATGCCACGGGCGATCTTCCTGCTGCCCGGGGTCGGGGCCCAGGGAGGATCGGCCGAGCGCCTGGCCGCCGCGTTCGGCGGGCCGGGCTCGGCCCTCGTGACGGCCTCCCGCAGCATCGCCTCGGCGCCCGATCCCGGCGCCGCCGCCGAGGAGCTGCGGGCGCAGGTCTGGTCGATCGCCGGCGATTGAGCCGCCGCCCCTGGATGGCTGATCAGCCATCTAGAGTCCCCCGGTGAACGTGGCCCGAAACCCGAGCGCCGGCCCGACGACGGCCCTGGGCGAGGCGATCGCCGCCGCGACCGCCGACCTCCATCCGAGCGTGCCCGCGGCCGGGCTCGAGCGTCCCCCTCGTCCCGAGTTCGGGGACTACTCGACGAATGCGGCGATGCTCGCAGCACCGCTGATCGGGGAGCCGCCCCGTGACGTCGCCGCGAAGCTGACCGCCGGAGTCGAGGAGCGACTCGGCGAGAGCGTCGAGCGGGTCGAGGTCGCCGGCCCCGGCTTTCTCAACCTCCACATGTCGGAGGCGTGGTTCCGTGACGCCGCAGTCCTGATCGCCGACCGCGGCCGCCGGTTCGGCTCCGCCGTCGTCGACCGTCCCTCCTCGGTGCTCGTCGAGTTCGTGAGCGCCAACCCCACCGGTCCGCTGACCGTCGCGAGCGGGCGGCACCTCGCCTACGGGGACTCGCTGGCCCGGGTGCTCGAATTCGCCGGTCACAGCGTCCGGCGGGAGTACTACCTGAACGATTCGGGCAGCCAGATCGAGCTCTTCGGCGCCTCGCTCGCGGCCCGGATCGCCGGCACCGAGGTCCCCGCGGGCGGTTACGAGGGCGACTACGTCGCCGATCTCGGCGCCCGCATCGTCGCCGAGCACGGCTCCGGGCTCAGTCCCGAGGAGCTCGGGGCGATCGGCGTCGAGCTGATGCTGGGCGGGATCAGGGAAACCCTCGAGCGCTCGCGGGTCAGCTTCGACAGCTGGGCCTCGGAGCGGGTGCTGCATGACGCCGGCGCCACCGAGAAGGCGATCGCCGACCTCCGCGGCCGCGGGCTCGTCTACGACCACGAGGGCGCGGTCTGGCTGCGGACCTCGGAGCTCGGCGACGACAAGGACCGGGTCCTGATCAAAGCCGACGGCTCGCCGACCTACTTCGCTGCCGACATCGCCTATCACCGCGACAAGCTCGAGCGCGGCTTCGACCTGCTGATCGACGTCCTCGGAGCCGATCACCACGGCTACGTCGACCGGATGCGGGCAGCGGTCGTCGCCTTCGGGGCACCGGCCGAGGCGTTCGAGGTCGCGATCATGCAGATGGTCAACCTCGTCGAGGGCGGGGAGCGGGCGCGGATGTCGAAGCGGCGCGGCGACTTCGCCCGCCTCGACGACCTGCTCGCCGACATCGGCGTCGACGCGACCCGCTTCTTCATGCTGATGCGCAGCCACGAGACGCCGATCGACATCGACCTCGAGCTGGCGCGGACGCATTCGTCGGACAACCCGGTCTACTACGCGCAGTACGCCCATGCGCGGATCTGCAGCCTGTTCCGGATGGCGGCCGAGCGCGGGGCCGCCGACGGCGACGATCCGGCACCGGCGGGGACCCTCGAGCCCGCCGAGCGGGCCCTGATCGCGCGGCTGCTGGAGATGCCGGACCAGATCGGCCGGGCGGTGACGAAGCGCGAGCCGCACGGGATCGCGACCTACGTCCGCGAGGTCGCGGCCGATTTCCACGCCTTCTACCGGGACTGCCGGGTCGTCGGCGCCGGGCCCGGACTCGAGCAGGCTCGCCTGACCGTCTGCGCCGCGTCCCGCGACGTGATCGCGACCCTCCTCGACCTGCTCGGGGTCGCGGCGCCGGAGGAGATGTGAGGGCTTGACGCCGGATGGCGATGACGGGCGCTCGCTTGCAGGGGGATGGCGGATCGTCCTCGCGCTGGCGCTGACCGGCGCCGCGCTCGGCTTCGGCTGGGGCATCGCCGACCAGCCGCAATACCGGGCGACCGCAACGGTCGCCGTCGAGAGCGACTCGCAGGGATCCGACCAGGCGCGCCTCGAGCGCTTCGCCCAGCGCGGAATGAGCGAGGAGGTCGCGACCAGGGCCGCGGGGCTGCTCGGCAACGACGTCCCCGGCGCCGACCTGCTCTCCGACGTCACGGTCCGGCCGGCGCCGCACGGCGGCTTCGTCGTCGTCAGCGCGACGGCCGATGCTCCCGACGTGGCGGCCGCGGCCGCCGACGCCTTCCAGCGGGCGCTCGTCGACGTCGAGGGACACCCGCTGGCCCTCGGCGAGGCAACGGCGATTCCATCCGGGCCGATCGATGATCGCCCGGCCGCTCTCTGGGCGGGAATCGGCCTGCTGGTCGGGCTGCTGGCGGGCATGATCGTCGCCGCGATCCTGCGGCAGCCGCGGCGGCGGGACGGCGATCCCCTGCCGGTCGAGCACCGGCGCGACGTTGCCGAGCCGCCCGGGCCGGAGCCCGGCGACGCCGATCAACTCGCGGCTCTGGCCGACCGCCTCGGCGCCGCCGTCGCCGGCTTCGATCCCGGCGGTGCCGCAGTAACCGGAGACGGCGTCGGCACGGTGGCGATCCCGCCGCAGGCAGCCGCCGACGTCGAGACGCTTGCCGACCTACTCGGGGTGCGGTCCGGGAGCGGCCCGCGATCGCTCGCCGTGACCTCCGTCGGCGACGCCGTCGACGCGGTCGGGCTCTGCACGGCCCTCGCGATCGCCGTCGCCGGCCCGGGGCGGCACGTCCTCGTCGTCGAGGCCGACCTCTTCGAGCCCTCCCTGGCGGCCCGCCTCGGGGTCGCTTCGGCTCCGGGCCTCCATGACTATCTCGAGGACGACGCCTCCCCGCCCGACGTGTTGCGGAGCGTCCACACGGCCGGGGCGGAATCCGACGCTTTCGCCTGCGTCCCGGCCGGCGACGCCGTCGCCGGGGCCCGGGTCGCGGGGCCGCGATTCGCGGCGCTGGTCGACCGGCTCGCCCGCGTCTACGACCTGGTCATCTACGTCGCACCGCCGGTTCTCGGCAGCGAGGACGCCGACGCGGTCACCGGACTCGTCGACGACGTCGTGGTCCTCGTCGGCGCCGACGCGAGCTCCGCGGAGCTCGGCCACGCGGGGGACCTGCTCGCCGGGGCGCCGGTCGCGATCGTCGCCACGGCCTCCCGCTGAGCCGTGCGGAGCCGCAATCCGCCCCGCAAGCAGCGGATTTCGCCGGCCGGTCCGTTGCCGGTTCCGTACCATCGCGACCGTGGCGGCATCGAGCGCACCGGGCGAAACGCCCAGGCGGATCTCCTGGGTCAATCGGCTGCTCGCGCCGCTGGCGCTGATCCTCGTCCTGATAGCGGTCCTCGTGATCGTCACCGAGAACACGGGTGACAGCAACAAGGCCGAGCAGGTCACGAAGGCGAAGATCGACTCCGAGGGCAAGAGCGGCGACGGCGACGGCGCCGAGAACCCGAAGACCTATGTGGTCGAGGAGGGCGACACGCTGAGCGGCGTCGCGGAGAAGTTCGACGTGTCGGTGAAGCGCCTCGAGCGCCTCAACCCCGACACCGATCCGCAGACGCTCAGCGCCGGTCAGGAACTGAAGATCCGCTAGATGATCGATTCCGCGGAATCACCCAACTAGATGCCGACGACGACGACCGGAACGGCAGGCCGGGCACGCCTGCGGCTCGCCTTGCTGCTGAGCGTGCTGGTGGTGGCAGTCGTCCCGGGGGCGGCGAGCGCGGCGAGCCGGAAGCCGGCAGAGCCACCGCGGCTCGATGCCGCCTCGTGGCTTCTGATCGATCTCGAGGACGAGGCCGAGCTCGCCTCCCACGCTCCGGCCCGCGAGCGGGCGATCGCGAGCACCACGAAGCTGATGACCGCCTATCTGGCGCTCGCCGAGCTGAAGATGGGCGACCGCCTCACGGTCCCCGACTATCAGGCAGCGCCGGCGGAGTCGGTTGCAGGGCTGATCGCGGGCGAGCAGCTCACGGTCCACGACCTGCTGGTGGCGATGATGCTGCCGAGCGCCAACGACGCAGCCGTCACCGTCGCCAACGGCGTCTCGGGCTCGGAGTCCGCGTTCGTCGCCGCGATGAACCGGACCGCGGCGGAGCTCGACCTGACCGGCACCCACTACGCGAACCCGATCGGGCTCGACGCGAAGGGCAACTACTCGACCGCCGAGGATCTCTCCGCACTTGCCCAGAAGCTGCTCGCCGACAAGCGCTTCCGCCGGATCGTGGCGATGCCGAAGGCGAAGCTGACCAGTGGGTCCCGCGACCGGATCGTCACCAACACCAACACGCTGCTGCTGAGCGACCCGACGGTGGACGGGATCAAGACCGGTCATACGACCGACGCGGGCTACGTCCTCGTCGCCTCGGCGAAGCGCGACGGCGTACCGCTGCTCGCGGCCGTGCTCGGAGCGCCGACCGAGGCGGACCGCGACGCCGAGACCGAGCAGCTGCTCGACTACGGTTATTCGCTCTACGACCGCGAGGTCGCCGTCGATCGCGGCGGGGAGGAGGCAAGCGCCGGCGTTCGCTACGAGGACGAGCCGCTCTCGCTGGTCGCGAAGCAGGGCGTCACGGTCGAGGTCCGCGACGACCAGCGGGTCAGGATCGATGCCGAGTCACCGGCCGAGGTCGAGGGACCGATCGCCGACGGCGAGCGGCTCGGCCGGGCGACGGTCACCGTCGACGGCCGCTTCGTCGACCGCGTGCCGCTGGTGGCGGCCCGCGCTATCGCGGCGCCGACCGTCATCGACAAGATCGGGGGCCCGCTGGTCGTCGGGCTGATCGTCTTCGTCGTGATCGTCATACTTTCCGGAGCCGCGATCGCACTGCGCCGCCACGGCAAGGGCGACGACGGGGACGATCGGAGGCGGAGGAGAGTATGAGGAGACGCGAGGAGCGGAGACGAATGGGGGAGGGCGCATGATCCTCACGGTGACGCTGAACATCGCGCTGGACCGGACGGTCGCAGTGCCGCGGATCGCGCTCGGTAACCGCCATCGCGTGGTCGATGCCCGCCGGGCCGCGGGCGGCAAGGGCGTCAACATCGCGCGTGCCCTGAAGAGCCTCGGCGAGCCGGTGATCGCGACCGGGCTCGCGGCCGGCGCGACCGGCGCGCGGATCCGCGAGCTGCTCGACGCCGAGCAGGTCCTCCACGACTTCGTCGAGGTCGCCGGCGACTCGCGTACGAACCTCGCGATCGTCGACCCGACCACCGGTGAGCAGACCGAGATCAACGAGCGTGGCCCGAGCGTCACCGCCGCCGATCTCGAGCGATTCACCGAGCGGCTCCTCTACCTGGCCGGCGGGGCCGAGTTCTGCGTGATCGCCGGTTCGTTGCCGCCGGGCTCCGAGGCCGACCAGTACGCAACTCTGATCGCCGGCCTCCGTGCCGCCGGCGTGCCGACCCTGCTCGACACCGACGGCGAGCCGATGCGGGTCGGCCTGCGCGCCCAGCCCTCGGTCGTCGTCCCCAACGTCACCGAGGCCGAGGAGGCGGTCGGCTACGAGTTCACCGAGCCCGGGGACCTGATCACCGCCGTCGACGGCCTCGTCGGGATGGGCGCCGGGGAAGCGATAATCACGACCCCCTCCGGGTGCGTGGCGATGGTCAGCGACGGCCACGCCCGAAGCCACTACGAGGCGACGATCGAGTCGCTGGCGACGGTCGCCAGCGTCGGCTCCGGCGACGCCTTCCTCGCCGGCTTCGTCGCCGCCCGCCGGGCCGGCCGGCCGATCGAAGATTGCCTGACCTACGGCGTCGCCTGCGGGGCGGAGTCGACCCAGCACCTCGGCGCCGGGACGATCGACGGGGTCGAGGCAGCGAAGCTGACCAGCCGCGTCCAGGTCGAGCGGCTCACCGCACCGCTGCGGGTCGCCTAGCCGTAATGGCGGACGTCGGGCGTCCGCCGGAGCGCCCGTTTCCCCGCAGTTTCCGGACGCGGGGCTGCTCCGGCCCGTCATCGGGGGCGCCTACAATCTCCTCTCTGCAGTCGACCGAGGGAGCGCCACCAGTTGGAAGTTGAGATCGGACGGGGAAAGAAGGCTCGTCGTGCCTACGGGTTCGACGACATCGCAATCGTGCCCTCGCGGCGAACGCGGGACCCCGACGACATCGACATCACCTGGAACCTCGGGCCCTACCGGTTCGAGCTGCCGTTGCTCGCCTCTGCGATGGACGGCGTCGTCAGCCCGAGGACGGCGGCGCTGATCAACGGCCTTGGCGGCCTCGGCGTCCTCAACCTCGAGGGCATCTGGTCCCGCTACGAGGACGCCGACGAGCAGCTTGCGCGGATCGCCGCGGCGCCCCCCGGGCAGTCGACCCGACTCATGCAGGAGATCTACGCCGAGCCGGTCAAGCCGGAGCTGATGGCCCAGCGGATCGAGGAGATCAAGGCCGAGGGCGCCGTCTGCGCCGGGTCCCTGACACCGCAGAAGGTCGGCAGGTACCACGAGGCCGCCCTCGAGGCGGGTCTCGACATCCTCGTCGTCCAGGGCACCGTGATCTCGGCCGAGCACGTCTCGTCGACTTCCGAGCCGCTCAACCTGAAGGAGTTCATCGCCTCCGCTCCGGTGCCCTGCGTCGTCGGTGGCTGCGCCTCCTACTCGACCGGCCTGCATCTGATGCGGACCGGCGCCGTCGGCGTCCTCGTCGGGGTCGGGCCCGGCGCCGCCTGCACGACGCGGGGAGTGCTCGGGATCGGCGTCCCGCAGGCGACCGCGATCGCCGACGTCGCCGCGGCTCGCTCCCAGCACATGCTCGAGACCGGGCAGTACTGCAACGTCATCGCCGACGGCGGCATGCGGACCGGCGGCGACGTCTCCAAGGCCGTCGCCTGTGGCGCCGACGCAGTGATGGTCGGATCGCCCCTCGCCAGAGCCAAGGAGGCACCAGGCCGCGGTTATCACTGGGGGATGGCCACGTTCCATCCCTCGCTGCCGCGCGGGACCCGGGTCACGACCAAGCAGGACGGCAGCCTCGAGCAGATCCTGCTCGGGCCGGCCAACGAGAACGACGGCACGTTCAACCTGATGGGCGCGTTGCGGACGTCGATGGCCACGACCGGCTACGAGGACATCCCCTCGTTCCACCGGGCCGAGGTCATGGTCGCGCCGGCTCTGCAGACGGAGGGCAAGCAGCTGCAGCGCAGCCAGGCCGTCGGCATGGGCTCGAACGGCAAGTCCGCCGTCGCCAACGCCGTCGCGGTCTCCGACGACTGACGATGGCGGAGGCGCTCTCGCCGGAACGCCCGATCGACGCCCCAGTCGTCGATCCGTCCGGTGGCGAGGCGGGTGCGGTCGGGGTCGATCGCGAGGAGGTCCTCGTGCTCGACTTCGGCGGCCAGTACTCGCAGCTGATCGCGCGCCGGCTCCGTGAGTGCGGGGTCTTCGCCGAGTTGCTGCCCCACGACACCGACATCGAGCGGATCCGGTTGCGCAAGCCGCGCGCGCTGGTCCTCTCCGGCGGGCCGGCATCCGTCTACGAGCCGGGGGCGCCGTCGTTGCGCACCGAGCTGCTCGAGCTCGGCATCCCGGTGCTCGGCATCTGTTACGGGATGCAGGTCATGGTCCGGGCCCTCGGCGGCCGGGTCGAGGGCGCCGAGCGGGGCGAGTTCGGCCGCACCGAGCTGTCGCTTGTCGAGGAGGGAGGGCGGTTGATGTCCGGCCTGCCGGAGACCCAGCAGTGCTGGATGAGCCACCGCGACTGCGTCTTCGAGCCGCCGCCCGGGTTCAGCGCCCTGGCCTCGAGCCCGGGCTCGCCGGTCGCCGCCTGCGAGGACACCGAGCGGGGCCTCTACGGCATCCAGTTCCATCCCGAGGTCGTCCACACACCCCATGGTCAGGCGATCCTCGAGCGCTTCCTGCGCGAGGTCGCCGGCTGCGTCGAGCACTGGTCGGCGGCGTCGGTCATCGACGAGCAGATCGACCGGGTTCGCAGGCAGGTCGGCGGCGGCGGCGTCATCTGCGGGCTGTCAGGCGGCGTCGACTCGGCCACGGCCGCGGCGCTCGTCCACGAGGCGATCGGCGACCAGCTCACCTGCGTCCTCGTCGACCACGGCCTGCTCCGCAAGGGCGAGGCCGAGCAGGTCGTCGAGACCTTCCGCGAGGGCCTCGGCATCAAGCTGATCCACGTCGACGCCCGCGAGCGCTTCCTCGCCCGCCTCGCCGGAGTCGACGAGCCCGAGCGCAAGCGCAAGATCATCGGCGAGGAGTTCATCCGCGTCTTCGAGGAGGAGGCGCTGAAGCTCCCCGACGTCGGCTACCTCGTCCAGGGCACCCTCTACTCGGACGTGATCGAGTCCGGCGGCGGCACCGGCACCGCGACGATCAAGTCGCACCACAACGTCGGCGGCCTCCCCGAGGACCTCGAGTTCGAGCTCGTCGAGCCGCTGCGGATGCTCTTCAAGGACGAGGTCCGCGCCGTCGCCTCCGAGCTTGGCCTCTCCGACCGGATGGTCTGGCGCCAGCCCTTCCCGGGCCCCGGCCTGGCGATCCGCATCGTCGGCGGCGAGGTCAACGAGGAGCGCCTCGAGATCCTCCGCGAAGCCGACGCCGTTCTCCAGGAGGAGGTCCGTGCCGCCGGCCTCTATCGCGACCTCTGGCAGTCCTTCTGCGTCCTTCCAGTGGTCCGCTCGGTCGGCGTCCAGGGCGACGGCCGCACCTACGCCTACCCGATCGTCATCCGCGCCGTTACCTCCGACGACGCCATGACCGCCGACTGGGCCCGCCTCCCCTACGACCTCCTCGAGCGCGCCTCGAGCCGGATCATCAACGAGGTCTCGGGGGTCAACCGGGTGGCGCTGGACATCAGCTCGAAGCCGCCGGCCACGATCGAGTGGGAGTAGATCACCCCGGCCGAATAGATCACCCCGGCCGAATGCTCCGCTTCGCGTCCGCTTCGGCCGGTCGGCGCGGTCAACGGGACGGGATGACATGTGTGTCGGCCGCCCTCTCTGCCACTTGCCCACCGCCGGCGTCAGCCGAAGCGGTTACGACCACTTGTCCCACTTCTTCAGGGGGCGGGTCGGGTTGAGGACGTGGCCGCCCTCGTACCAGCCCGGGGCTGACCAGAGCTCGAAGTGGAGATGGCAGCCCTGGGCGTCGCCGGTGTCGCTCTCGCGGCCGATCATCTCGCCGGTCTTGACCCGGGAGCCCTCCTTCGGGCGGCCCTTCCTCTCCATGTGCATGTAGACGTAGTCCTCGCCGGTCTTCTTGCCGTCGATGACGACGTAATAGCCGGCGGCGGACTGGTAGGCGTCCCGGTCTGTCACGTTGCGCTCGTCTGCCCTCCTCCGGCGTCCGCAGCCCACATCTCATTCGTTACTCATGTCCCGCGAGGAAGTCGAGGATGAGCAGTGCCAGCTCGTCCGGCTTCTCCCTCGGCGACGTGGTGGCCGCAGTCGATGACTCGCTCCCGCGAACGTCGGTGGCCCAGGCGCGCCAGATCTCCAGGATGTCGGTGCCGTCGCCGAGGTCCGGGTCGTCTCGGAGAAGCGAAATGATCAGCAGCGGGCTGGTTATCCGCCGGCCGGCGGCACGGTCTTCGGCGTCATGGTCTCGAACCTCACCAAGACCTGCGCGGTAGTCCTCGAGCATCGCGTGAACGACTTCCGGATCGTGCAGGGCACGCTTGCAGGTCGGCGTACGCCTCCTCGCCCATGTGCTCGGGCGTGGGCGTTGTACCACGCATCGGGATCCGCGTTGATCATCCGCTCGGCGGGCTTGTCTAGTTGGCCGAAGAACCACCAGTGCCACCAGCTGAGTGCGAAGCGCCAGTCTGCGCCGTTCGAGTCGTTCGAGCAGCGGCATGCTCTCGATCACGACGAGTCGCGCGACCGAGGTCGGATGTTCGAGGGCGAGTCGCGTTGCCACGTATGCGCCTCGGTCGTGGCCGACGACGGCGAATCGCTCGTGTCCGAGCGCCCGCATCAGCCCGACGATGTCGTGCGCCATCGCGCGCTTTGTGTACGGGGCGACCTTCGACGATTCGCCGTACCCGCGCAGGTCGGGGCAAACGACCCTGTGATGGGGCGCGAGGCGGGCAGCCACCATGTGCCAGGTCGCGTGCGTGCGTGGGTGCCCGTGCAAGAGCACCACGGGTGGGCCGTGGCCGCCGTACCGGACGCGCAGCGTCGCACCGGCGCCCCGTCGACACGCTGAAGCGTGAACCCGTCGAAGAACGCCACGCATCGACAATCCCCCCGCAGCCCGCATACCAGTCACACTTGCGCCGACCGAGCCGTCGGAAATCCGCTACCCCGAGCTGGCGGTCTCGGTGTTCGGCGCGCCGACGGGCTTTGACTCGGGCGAGCCGCGCTGGCGTAGATAGACGGTGAAGATCGCCATTGAGCCGACGGCGAGAAACTCGGATTGCCAGTTTTGGAGTGTGCGGGTCCAGAAGTCGGCGTTGACGAGGTACTCGTGGTATGAGATGTGCGTGCTCGCGTGGGCGTCCCGTGTGTTGTTGAAGGCGCGCCAGCCGTTCAGCGACTGCCCGAACCAGGAGAGGAGGAAGATCGTGGTCATGAGGATCAGGAGCGAGTCGAGAGGATCCAGCGGCGCAGCCCGGCCGTGTGCGCCCAGGCGGGCGAATCCGGTCGCGCGAACCCACCTACCTTCTGCTTGGCGTCCGACTCGAGGCCGGCGTCATCGAGTGGCTTCGACTCGTTGGATCCGCGTTGGAGGAGCCAGACCGTTGCGATGATGTAGAGCGAGAACTGGAGGAACTCGGACTGCCAGTTTTCGAGCAGGTCGCCGCCGAACTCGGGCGTGAGTATGTACCGTGCCCAGGAGATCGCTTTCTCGCCGTGCTCTTCGGCGATGGCGTTGTATTGGTGCTCTCCTGCGACCGATTGGCCCGCGACCGAGGCGAGCAGGATCGTCCCGAAGAACAGCGAGAGGGAGTTCTCTCGCAGGAATTTCACTGGTGGTTCGTGATCCCGATCACGATGTAGAACGCGAGACCGGCTGAGATCAGCAAGAAATACGCCGTGAACATGAAGCGCACGGCGCCAGCCTAGAACTGCGACCGGTCGGCGTTTCGGGCCGCGTTCTCAGAAGCGTGAGAGCCGCCGCCGATCATGCCTGCGCAGCCGGTTTCTCGCATCACATCCGAGCTAGATGAGCTAAACAAGGCCGTCGATCGTTACGACGGCACGGCTGTGACGTCGCGGTCGAAGTGTCTGTGCGTGGCCAGAGTCTCGAGGAATCGTCTTGCGAATGAGCTTGTCTTGTCGGTGGGGGTTGTTGTGACTCCTGGTGGGTCAGTGGCGTTGGGGAGTGGCTCGAGGAGGCGTGTTCCCTGGCCGATTGCTCCGATCGGCTTTGCGTGTTTGAACGCTTCGGTGACGTAATGGACAGCGTCGCCGTTGCCGAGCAGCGTCTCGACGGACGCCGACCCGCCCGCGATTAGCACGGCGTCGTAGAGAACGGACGCCATCGTGACGAGCCCACGGTCGACCGCGAGCTCGCCGCCTTCTGCCGTTTGCAGCATGCCGTCGTGGGGAGCGAGCACCTCGCAGATCGCGCCTTGCTTCCGCAACGCGGACAGCACAGGGGCGAGGGAAGCAGCGTCGACGCCGTCGGCGGCGAGCACGGCGATTTTGCGTGTGGTGGGCTCGGTCGGTTGGCCGGCCTGGCTGAGTGCGGGGGAGCGACGATCGTGGCTGCTCTGTTTTCGTGCGCGCGGGACGCGGAGGCCGAGCCCTTCGGCGACGAGCCGTGCGAGGTCGTGGTCGACGTGGTTCAGCTCGTCGAGAACCCGCTCGCGGATGTCGGGACGGTCGACCTTGCCGAGCTCGAAGCGGAATGCATCGACGATGTGCTGCCGCTCCGGCCCGCTCATCGAGTTCCAGAACAGCGTCGCCTGGCTGAAGTGGTCGGCGAAGCTTCGGCTGCGCTTGCGGATCTTGTCCCTTCGACGCGTTCGGTGTAGTGGCGGAACGCACCCTCGTCGACGCTTGCGAGCGCCGGGCAGCCGCCGCCGATCGTGTTCGGGTGGTACGAGACGCGGGCGACGTCGATCCGATGCTGTCCGTATCCGTCGCGCTGGTGGTGGTGTACCTCGGCGATCGGGCGGTTGATCGGGATCTGCACGAAGTTCGGGCCGCCGAGACGGATCAGCTGTGTGTCGAGATACGAGAAAAGCCGCGCCTGGAGGAGGGGGTCGTTCGTGAAGTCGACCCCGGGAACGACGTTCGCGACGTGGAACGCGACCTGCTCGGTCTCCGCGAAGAAGTTGTCGGGATTGCGGTCGAGCACGAGCCGGCCGATCACGCGCAGCGGAACGTCTTCTTCGGGAATCAGCTTTGTCGGGTCGAGCAGGTCGAAGTCGAAGTCGTGCTCGCGCCTCTCGGGCACGAGCTGCACTGCGAACTCCCACTCGGGGAAGGCGCCGGTGTCGATCGATTCCCAGAGATCACGGCGATGGAAGTCGGGGTCCTTGCCCGCGATCTTCTGCGTCTCGTCCCAGACAAGCGAATGCGTGCCGAGCCTTGGGCGCCAGTGGAACTTCACGAACGTTCCCTTCCCCTTCGCGTCGACGAAGCGGAAGGTGTGGACGCCGAAGCCCTGCATCATCCGGTAGCTGCGCGGCAGCGCCCGGTCGGACATCAGCCACATGATCATGTGCATCGTCTCGGGCTGGAGCGAGACGAAATCCCACAACGTGTTGTGCGCCGAGGAAGCCTGTGGGATCTCGTTGTGCGGCTCCGGCTTCACCGCGTGGACGAAGTCCGGAAACTTGATCCGTCCTCGATGAAGAACACCGGCATGTTGTTGCCGACGAGGTCGAAGTTCCCATCACCGGTGTAGAACTTGACCGCGAAGCCGCGAACGTCGCGGACGGTGTCGGCCGAGCCGCGTGAGCCGGCGACCGTCGAGAAACGAACGAACACCGGCGTTCGCACACCGGGCTCCTGCAGGAACGCTGCGCGAGTTACGTCGGCGCATGCGTCGGTGCACTCGAAGTAGCCGTACGCACCTGCGCCGCGAGCGTGGACGATCCGCTCGGGGATCCGTTCGTGGTCGAACCGCGTCAGCTTCTCGCGGAAGTGGAAGTCCTCGATCAGCGTCGGCCCGCGCTCTCCGGCAGCCAGCGAGTCGTCGGTGTGATCGACTTTCACCCCCTGATCCGTCGTCACCTCATGACCGTCGTGTCCCGACCCGGTCCCGGCCCAAGTCCTTCTGTTTGGCGTCTTGCTCGCTCACCAGCTCTCCTTTTCTCGACGCGAATGCTCCCAACACATGCGGCCGGGGCACACCCCGGCGCCGCGCGACGAGTCCTCAGAGGCGAGTGCGCCCGGTGACCCGTTACGCGGGGCCGGCGAGATCACGTCGCGACCGCGAAGGCAGCTCGGGCGGCGTTCAACCTATAAGCGTCCACCGTTTCGCGCTGACGCCGTGCGCGCTCGATCAGATGATCGAGGTCGATCCCCTCAAGCTGCGGCCAGCGCTCACCGACAGCGACCAGCGCTTCCCACATCGCCTCCTTCGCCATGATCCCGGCGACGAGGGCCTCGAGCTCAACGACTGCGCACAGCGGTGAGCGCCCAAAGACCTGCCCGTTAGGCTTCAGCCGACCGACCCGCTGTCCGACTGCGGCAAGCGCGTCCTTCGCGGTACTCGGGGCGATGCCCAACGCTGCCATGACTTGTTCGAGCGAACCGAAGTCATCCTCGATCTCGTCCGCGATCCCTGCCAGCGCGCCTGAGATTTCCGCGGCGGCTTCGGCTGTTCGGCGCACGAGCGCGACTCCGGCGCGGCCGGCTGCGTGATGGTCGCGGAGATAGATCGCCAGGAAGCCGTTCATCGCGGACTCTCGCTACCCCTGCTGCAACGCGCGCAAACCTGACCGGCCGGGTAGACCGAGAGCGGCCGAACCGATGCGGCCCACGCCTCGGCAAAAAGCGCCGTCGACGATCTCCGAATCCGCCGCCGCGCGGCTCGCGGCGTGCGCTACGCCGTCCCCGATCCGCCCGCTCCGACGCCCTTGGTTTCGGAGTCCGGGCGTGGGGCATGAACGTCTCCACACGGATCGTCGATCGAGGGGAGTTGAGATGTCGAGTGCCACGCACGAAACGGATGAGGGTGTCGTCGAGCAGGCCAAGTCGGACCTCGGCGACGCGGCTTCCGCGGTCCAGGACAAGGCCGTCGAACTGCAGCAGCAAGGCCGCAGCAAGCTCGGCGACGCGCTCGACGAGCGCACGACACAGGCCGGCGGCCAGTCGCGACAGATTGCGAGCGTGCTCCGAGAGAGCGGCTCGCAGCTGCGCACGCAGGAAGGCGGGAACGGCCTGCAGGTCGCCGGTATCACCGACGCGGCGGCCGAGCGGGTCGAACGGTTCGGGGTCTACCTCGAGCATGTGAGCGGCGACGAACTGCTTCGAGACGCCGAGGCGTTTGCGCGGCGGCGGCCTTGGATGGTCGCCGGTATGGGGCTCCTGGCCGGCCTTGCCGCATCACGATTCCTGAAGGCGTCCGCAGAGCGTCGCTACACCGTGACGGCCTCCGGTCGCCGGCAGCAGGGAAGCTGGGCCGAGAACGGGGGCTCGACGGCAAGCCATGGCGGCTACGCCACGGGCGGGTGAGAAGGATGCCCGAGTCGAACGGCCGCGAGACGACCGGCCTGCGAGATCGGCCGATCGGTGAGATCGCGCAGGACCTGACAAGAGACCTGTCCACGCTCTTCCGGCAGGAGGTCGCGTTGGCGAAGGCCGAGATGGCCCAGAAAGCGCGCACGGCCGGGCCGGGCGCGGGGATGATCGGCGGAGCCGGCGTCGTCGGGTTGATGGCGGCGGGCGCCCTAACAGCGTTCGCCGTGCTCGTGCTGGCGACGTTCATGCCCGGCTGGCTCTCCGCGCTGATCGTCGCCGCGGTGCTGGCGGCGGTCGCCTACGTCCTCGTCAAGCGTGGAAAGGAGCGCGTCAAGCAGGCCGGCGCGCCGATCCCCGAGCAGACCATCGAGACAGTGAAGGAGGACCTGGAATGGGTCAAGACCCGAGCGACATCCGCGCGGAGATAGAGCAGACCCGCGCGCGCGTCGGCGACGAGGTCGACGCGCTGAGCTACCGCACCGACGTCTCAGCGAGAGTCGGCGACTACGTCGACGACAAGAACAAGCCGTCGTCCACAAGGTCAGCGGCGTCAAGGACGCAATCACGGGAACAGCCTCCCAGGCCGTGCCGAACGGCGAGCAGGTCGGACGGCTGAAGGACACAGCCGAACGCAACCCGCTCGGGCTCGCCCTCGGCGGAGTCGCGGTCGGCTTCATGGCGGGACTGCTCCTTCCATCGACTCGCATCGAAGACGAGCAGATGGGCGAGATGTCCGACCGCGTCGTCGAGGCTGCGAAGGAGACCGCAACCGACGCCCTCGAGAGCGGCAAACAGGTCGCCCGCGAGGCAGCCGACACCGCCATGGAACAGGGCGGCGAACTCGCCTCCAACCTGCAGCAGCGAACCCAGGACGCAGTCACGGGAACGCCGAACACTCCAACCGGAGAACAGCCCGCAAGCGGCGGCATTCGATGAACTGGCCTGCCCGGGAGTCGCCTTCGCGGGCGCTCCCGGGCTACTAGTCCGGCTGGGGAGGCGGGTTATGAGCTTCGTGTCGT
>CAWFLS010000001.1:0-50552 GCA_963816675.1 uncultured Chloroflexia bacterium | reverse complement strand
ACCGGCCCGTCCTGTCAGGAGGCGGGGGTGTCTGTCGTTGCTGGGACTCGAGCGCGGTGCGCCCGTGCACCTGGAAGTCACAGCCGACAGCCGCGCGGGGTTCGTGGCCCCCTATGCTCGCCCGAACGTGCCAAGAGGCGGGGGCCTAATGCAGCGACGGAGAAGATCCATGTCTGCCCAGAGTCCCCATTCGCGCCGAGGACTGCGGCGCCTATGGGGAGGTCAACTCAGATGACGAACGGATCGCTGCACAACGGACCTCGATCCCGCCTACCAGGCGCAACGGTGCGCCGGGGCGCGTTCTGCACGCGTGCAGCGATTTGCACGTTGACCCTTGCCATCGCGTTTGTGCTCGCTGGCTGCGGTGACTCGACGCCCCCAACCTCGGCCACATCGTCTGCTGCCAGCGCGACCGCTAACGTCACGGCCCCGGCGGAGAAGCCGTCAGGTCCCGCGCCGCAGCCGAGCCCGGCCCCGTTGGAGGTGCCATCGGCTGCGTCTATCCAAGTTCTCGACACGAGCGTGGAGCCGTCGGTGGATGGACGTGCCGTCGTTGCATTCAGGATCAAGGCTGTCGAGGTGCAGGCTGGATATGCGCTGACCGACTGGGCCGACGTACAGGCCGTGCCTGTTCCCGACGCGTCCGGCGCGTGTCCCTCTGTGACGCCGGCCGACGCCCTGAGCGCCGCCGATCCCGGCGCCGTGTTCCCGGTGTACGGTTCGATCCCACCGCGCGACGGCGCGATCGTGGACGGATGGCTGACGTTCCGGGCGCGAACGTCCGCACCGGCTTGCATCCTCACCGTGCGGTTGTTCGTCGCTTACCAGCCCCGCGGACCGAGTCCTTCCGCTTCGCCGAGCGGTGCGGTTGTTGCGACAGTCCAGGCACTCGGGGACGGCAGTGCCATACGACCATCGCAGAGAACGATCGGTGTGGCGGCCTCGTCATTGCCTCTGGACATCGCCAGCAATGTTGCGATCTTGCCGGAATTGGTCAAGCTGGACGCCGTCTGGCACGCGACGTCCTTGCCAGTCCTTGCTCCGCTTCCGGTCTCCGGCGTTGACGGGGCATCCGAATGGGCACGTCGGACGCAGGTCGCGCGCGATCGCCTCGCGACGATCTACGCCTCGATGCGGAAGCTGACTGACGGACTGCCCGCCAACGGCACCGAGGATTTCGGCGACCTGGTCGCCATGTATGGCCGAAAGTTGGGCGCGCTCACAGATCTGGCCCACGCTGCGAAGCGGCGCGACGGCTTTGCCGCGGCAACGGCCACGGGGGAGGTAAGACTGGCAACGGACGAGGCGCAGCGGCTCCTTCGACGGTTAATGGACGCGTACGCGCCCTATCTTTCGTCGTCCCAATTGCGCACACTCGGTGCTCTCGGGCTCTGACTGACGCTGGATCGGTCCGGGAGCGCGTCAGCATCGGCAGTGCCCACCACTCTGCTGCTCCACGCCGTGACACGTCGCCAGTCACTCACGCTGTCACCACCGAGTCGCTGCGATGAGTCGGAGAGAGTGGGTCAAATCGCCCGCCCAAAGCGCCATCCGACGTGTTTTCCCGGCCGTCGCCGAGCTCTTGGCCGACGCAAAGCCGGACCTGCTCGATAACTTCCCGTTCCCCGACACGCACCGCCGCGAGATCCGCAGCACGAGCCCGCTTGAAACGGCTCAACAAGGAGGTCAAGCGACGGACCGCGGTGGTCGGCACCTTCCCCAATCGCGCGGCCCTCATCCGCTCCGTCGGGTGCCAGGACGATCGCAACTACCACGGTCGCAATCACGTCTCGCACCGGTCGATCGTACCAACCCGGTCTCGCCCATCATCCGGCGACTACCATCTGCTCGCCCCCGCCGCGATCCCGCGTCGAGCGGCCAGCCTGTCCCGACCGACGGGTGGGCGCTACGGCTTCGCCAGGCGCTCCCGCTCGACAGCGATCCGCTCCCAGCCGCGCTAGCAGTTCGTCCGGCCGCGCGCTCAAGGCCATCATCGGCCGCTTCCACCGCCCACCAGACGATCCAGGCGTCCGCGGTCGCGTCCTCTCCACGCCCTCGCGATGAGGCGGTTCCAGGTCGCCGCCCGCCACATCATCACGGGTCGGATCGGCGCGGCGGGACATGAGGGCGAAAGTGCCTCCGAGTCGTGTCGGCTACGGTGAGACGGTAGGCTGCTGGTATTGCACGGAAGGAGGCGGCAGATGGGACCGGTCGAGGTCGCGATCCGAGCGACGTTCACGGCTCCTGCCACGCTCTTTAGCTTCGGGATGCACAAGCCGTTCAAGCTCAGCGAGATCGATGACGACGGGATCGTCCTGGGGCTCGGGGAGGGCGGCACCTACGCGGGCCTCTCCTGGGAGAAGTGCCTGGAGCCGATCCCTGCCTTCCTCCGAAGCCGGGGCTGGATTCGTGCGGGAGGCACGAAGAGCAACTCCGGAGAACCCGGGACCCTCGACGAATATCTCAAGGACAACTGCACGCCGACCCTCGCCTCGCGCTGGCTCGCCGTCGTGCTGGCGGATGCCGGCGTGGTCGATATCGATGAGGGCCCGCCCCTTTGCGTTCGACTCCGGCTCGGTTTCGGACACTAACGCCCGGCGTCACGTCTCGAGGTCGAACGCGTCCGCCGGCAGCTCGAGGACCGCGGCAATGGCCGCCCGCATCGCCTCGACGGCCTCCCACCGGCCGGACGCTGGCACCGAACACCGTGCAGCCCGACGACTTCCCTCGAGCCGCCTGGAAGCGCCTCGAGGCGGTAGCCGGGCCGCTCGCCGCCACTGATCATCCGCCGGGCCGCCTGGACTGCTCGGGCGTGCTTGTCGGCGTCGGAGAGGCCGCGTCGTGCCACGCCATCAGTGTCCGACCGTTTCTCGTTAGCAGCAAACAAACGCACAGGGATCTGCACACTCTCGCTGTTGGTCACTCGGAGCTTGACTGCGAGGATGCAAGGGCGTCGGGAGTCGCCATTGACGACTCGCGCGGTCATTTGCGAGTTGCCCTCATGAAAAAGCTTGGACTCCCTGGGATCCGTCCAGACGTTGGTGATGCGCGGATGATCGTGCTTCTGCGTCCTCCGATCCGTCCCGACCGGCGAGGCGGCTGGAGGACCAGGCCCGATGCGCCCTCTATCTATTGCATTGCGTCCTGGTGTAGACCTCGGAGCGGACCTCGGTACATGACCTCGTAGTTTCCTGTCGCTGGCACATGCTCACGGTGATAGAGGTGCGTCTTCGCGAACATCCCCATCACGCCCGACACGTGCTCCGCCGAATCGTTGATCTTCTCTGCGACCTGGACGATCTCTTCGTCAAGGCCCAGCGGTTGACCCGGGCATGTCTCGCAAAACTGTGGCTCGAGCTTCTGCATCGGGCTCCCTCCTACGGCTGACTCGATCGAATCACGAACCCCCGCCACTCACGCCAGTGCAGCTTTGCGACGGGGGTGCTTGCACGTCAGCTGGTCTGCCATCGAGCTACGGCCAGGGTCTCCTAGAGCGCGATCACTACCCGCGGCCAATGCCCGGGATGCTACCGCAGGCGACGAGAGGGCCGCCACCCGCGCTTCCGCCGACGGCGGCGCTGGCGGGGTCCCCGCCGGCGGGGACACCGCGCTACGGACCGTCGCGTTACTTCACGACGACCTGCCCTTGAGGCATGTCGATCAGGTCCCACGGCGCCATGTCTGTGCAGGGTGTGTCGTCGCCGGTGTGCGAGGTACTGATCTGGTCCGGCGCGTCCTTGGCAGAGGTGCCGTTGTCACGGACGCGTGTCGAGAACGGCAGGCCAGCGAGATCATCGACGTCGAAGCGCCCAGAAACGATCCACCCGCTGATCCAGGCGTCGTTGCCCACCACGACCACGCAGTCGATGACGCCCCTGATCCCCCCGAGTCTCCCGAACCGATCGGTGTACTGGCCGCTCGCGCTCCCGTCGGCGTACTGGCTGGCCACCAGGGCGTAATCGCCATCGCAACCCGGCTTCGATCCGAACCCGCTGCATGCGTCTGGACCTCCCACACTGACGTGGTGGACCACCGCGGGGCCCTTGGCAACGACGGGGGTCGCCATCGATAGCGACAACGCGACGATTCCCAGCGCCCGCGCGACCCGGACCAGGTGTCTTCGAGAGCCGACCACGGCTTCCCTCCTCGCGGCGTCGTCGGCAGATTCATCTCGCCAAAGGCCGGCGCCGGGATGCACGCTACCCCTTGGCCGTTTGGTGGAATGGGCGAATGAGCCCGAACTGATGTAGCCGACGCGGGACGTGGTGCCTGCGAGCACCTGCTTATGACGGGTCGCCAGCCCGATGAGAGTCCGCGAGTCGTTTCGGTGCGGTCAGCCGCCATGCCTCGGTGAGGAGGCTTCGGAGGAGCTCGTCGTCGATGCGCGACAGGTCGGCCGTGACCCAGCCGTAGCGGCCGACGTAGGCGGACGGACGGAACGTCTCGGGGTCGAGGTCGATCAGGTCCGCCTGCGTGGCGGGCGTCGCCTTGATCGAGACTTGATCGCTGCCCTCCCCGCTGATCGCGAAGATCTTCTTCCGGACCCGAAAGGTGACGTCGACCTCCCACGTCACGATCTCCTCCGCCTCAGGAAGAGCCATCGCGATGGCACGGACGTCGTCGAAGGTCGCCACGTGAGGTCGGTCGTGGCGGATGGTCGCGGTCAGCTCGGCTGGTTGTCGATCTGGGCCCGCTGGAGCCGGCCCGAGAAGTCGACGTAGATCGACTTCCATTCGGTGTAGGTGTCGAGCGCTACGTGGCCCGCCTCACGGTGACCATTGCCGGTCTCCTTCCAGCCACCGAACGGCAGATGTACCTCAGCCCCGGTCGTTCCGGCGTTGATGTAGACGATCCCGGTCTCGAAGTCGCGCATGGCACGGAAGGCCTTGTTCACGTCCTGCGTGAAGATGCTCGACGACAGGCCGTAGCGCGTCTGGTTGAGCGCCATCATCGCCGCGTCGTAATCGTCGACCGGGATCACGGACAGGACAGGCCCGAAGATCTCCTCCTGGCCGACCCGGTCCATCGGTCGGACGCCGGCGAAGATCGTCGGCTCGAAGAAGTGGCCGTCGGCAAGCCCGTTTCCGCTCGCCCGCCCGCCGCCGAGGACGAGCTCGCCCTCGCCACGCCCGATCTCGACGTACGACCCGACCTTCTCGGCGGCGCGGGCGTTGATGAGCGGCCCGACGTCCACATCGGCGTCGAGTCCGGAACCGAGCCGAAGTCCGCGGGCCCTCGTCTCAAGCCGCTCGAGCAGGGGGTCGACGACGGCGCGTTCCACGATCACCCGCGACGCCGCCGTGCAGCGCTGCCCGGTCGTGCCGAACGCGGACCACAGGATGCCGTCGGTTGCGAGGTCGAGGTCGGCATCGGCCAGCACGACGACGCCATTCTTCCCGCCGAGCTCGAGCGAGACGCGCTTGAGGCGCCGCGCGGCGCGCTCTGCGATCCGCTTTCCCGTTGCGGACGAGCCGGTGAACGAGATGACCGACACGTCGGGGCTCTCGACGATCGCGTCGCCGACCTCCTCACCCGATCCGGTGACGAGGTTGACGACTCCCGGCGGGAAGCCGGCATCGGCCATCAGCTCGACCAGCAACGTCGCGCAATGCGGGGTGTCGGACGCGGGCTTGAAGACGACGGTGTTTCCCGTGACGAGCGCAGGCATCGTCTTCCAGCACGGGATCGCCATCGGGAAGTTCCACGGCGTGATGATCCCGGCCACGCCGAGCGGCTGGCGGATGCTCATCGCCCACTTGTCGGGCAGCTCGGAAGGGACTGTGTCGCCGGCCATCCGGCGGCCTTCGCCGGCCATCAGGTAGGCGATGTCGATGCCTTCCTGGACGTCGCCGCGGGCCTCGGCGATGACCTTGCCCATCTCGCGTGTCATCGCGCGAGCGAGGCGTTCCTTGTGTTCGGCCATCAACGCCGCGAAGGCGAACATGATCTCGCCACGCTTGGGCGCTGGTGTGCGGCGCCACATCGGGAAGGCCGTCTCGGCCGCCTTGATCGCCATCGCGACGTCGGCCTTCGTCCCCTGCTGGAAGCGACCGACGACGTCGCGCGTATCAGCCGGGTTGAGGCTCTCGAACGTCGCGCCGGAGGTGGAATCGCACCACTCCCCGGCGATGAAGTTGCGGAACGTGGGCGTCTCGACGGCGGTCTCAGTCATGGCCGGGAGTGTACCCCCGGGGTCGTGCCGAGACCGCCGCTAGGCAGTTCCTGATTCGGCGTTCGCACGGCTCGAGAAGTCGCCGGCCACCTATGTCTCGGTGCGAGAAGCGGTCTTTGATCCTTCGCGGTCAGACGCGTTCGAACGCCGCCGCGACGGAGCCGCCGCCGCCCAGGCACAGCGTGGCGAGGCCGTAGCGGCCCTGGCGCCGCGTGAGTTCATGGACGAGCGTCGCGACGATTCGGGCGCCGCTCGCGCCGATCGGGTGGCCGAGCGCTATCGCGCCGCCGTTGACGTTGACCTTCGACCAGTCGAAGCCGAGCGCGCGACCGTCGGCGAGCGTCTGGGCGGCGAACGCCTCGTTGATCTCGATCAGGTCGAAGGCCTCGATCGGAAGCTCGATCCGGTCGAGCAGGCGGCGGACGCCCTCGATCGGAGCGAGAAACAGCCACTTCGGCTCGACCTCGGCCTGGGCGTAGCCGACGATCCTGACGAGTGGCGTCAGGCCCAGGCGCTCGACCGCCCGCTCGCTGGCGACCACCGTCGCGGCCGCGCCGTCGGTGATGCCCGGGGCGTTGCCGGCCGTGACGGTGCCGACGGTTGCCGCGCCGCGGTCCTCGCCTTCGGGCAGCGCGAAGGCGGGCTTCAGTCGGGCCAGGGCGTCGAGCGTGGAGTCGCGCCTGGGGCCTTCATCGACGCTCACGACGGTCTCGCGGCCCTTCTGGTCGCGGACCGTGACCGGAACCATCTCGGCGTCGAACCGGCCGGCGTCGATGGCGGCGATCGCCTTTTCGTGGCTGGACAGGGCGAACGCGTCCTGGTCCTCGCGGCTGACCGAATCGCTGATCGCCACGCGCTCGGCGTGGGTCCCCATGTGGCAGTCCTCGACCGAGCACCACAGCCCGTCGTGGACGGTGGCATCGACGAGCTCGCCGTTGCCGAGGCGAAGACCGAAGCGGGCGCCCGGCACGAGGTACGGCGCCTGATTCATCGACTCCATGCCACCGGCGATGACAAGCTCCGAATCGCCGGCCCTGATCTCCGCGGCGGCGAGCATGATCGACTTGAGGCCCGAGCCGCAGACCCGGTTGATGGTCGTCGCCGATGTGCCGTTGGGCAGGCCCGCCTTGAGAGCCGCCTGGCGAGCCGGCGCCTGGCCGACACCGGCCTGGAGGACCTGGCCCATCAGGACCTCGTCGACGGGGGTCGCCGAGGGCTCCAGGCCCGCGCGCTCCACTGCCGCCCGGATGGCAACGCCGCCGAGATCCGTGGCCGGGACCTTGCTGAGCGCACCGCCGAACTTTCCGATCGGCGTACGTGCCGCCGAGACGCAGATAGACGTGGCCGTTACGGCCGGAATCGGGCTGGATCATGGTGCGAATCTACACCTCGACCCTCGTTCGACGCCCCAGAGAGGTGCCGCGGCCGGCCGCTACGCCCGATCGCCGCGCAGCACTCCCGACCGACGACCGCAGTCCAGTTTCCTGCCTTCCGTCCACGTGGTGCGCATTGGACCAGTCCTGTCTCCGATTCGACAGATGGGACGCGGTATTCGGAGTGTCCGGACGGTTCATTCGTGCTTGGAACGACCCGACTTACCGTTGTGCGCGAGCACCTCGACCTCTTGGCCACGGCCTAAGGCGCACTACATGGACGGATGACGAAAACGTGGCCGCCTTCCGCCACCGCAGGCCGGGCAGGAGCAACATGTTCGCCCGGGTACGTGGGAGATGAGCGCCTTTCCGCACACTCGCTTCATGGACGACCACCGGCTAGGCGCCGCGTTGCGCTCGATTCGAATCCGGAAGCGGCTGCGCCAACAGGATCTGGCGACGAGAGCCCGCGTCTCTCGGACGATCGTTGGACGTATCGAGCACGGCCGGCTCGACTCTGTGCCACTCGGGCTGATTCGGCGAGTCGCTGCAGCGCTCGATGCGAGGCTCGACACGGTCGTCCGGTGGCACGGCGGTGACCTTGGTCGGCTGATGAATGCGAGGCATGCGGCTATGCATGAGGCGATGGCCGGCCTGTTCGCAGGTCTCGACGGTTGGATCAGCGAGCCGGAGATCTCATTCTCGATCTACGGAGAACGCGGAATGATCGACGTCCTCGCGTGGCATCCGGTCCGACGAATCCTGCTCGTCGTCGAGCTCAAGACCGAACTCGTCGACATCAATGACCTGATGGGAACAGCCGACCGACGTCGCCGGCTCGCCGCGACTATCGCCCGCGACCGCGGCTGGGATCCCGGCACGATCGCGATGTGGATCGTCCTTGCAGAGAGCCGAACGAACCGGCGTGCTGTTGCTGCTCATTCCACGGTCCTTCGGGCGAAGTTCCCGTCCGACGGGCGTGCCGATGCGTCGCTGGCTGCGCGACCCCGTGGGCCGCATCGACGCGCTCGGTTTCCTGCCAGCGGTCCACTCAGTGAGCGTTGGACGGGCCGTTGCGCCTGTCAGGCGGGTCAACGGAGTCCGTTCGAAGACCCGGCGTGCTCACCGGGAAGCTGTTTTGGGCACGACGGGTCTTGGCGAAGGGTCAAATGCGGCGCAGACCCAGCCGAAGGGGCACCACATGGACGGATGACAAAAACGACCGTGCCGCGTGCGGCGAAGGCTCCTTGGAACCGATCAGCGGCCCTCGCGTGGGTACGTGTAGAAGCCATGGCCGGTCTTCTGGCCGAGGTGGCCGGCTGCCACGAGCTCCTCGAGGACGCGCGGTGGCCGCATGTACTCGAGCGAGAGACCGTCCTCGAGCACTCGCATGACCTGGATGCAGACGTCGAGGCCGATGAAGTCGGCGAGCTCGAGTGGCCCCATCGGGTGGTTGAGACCGACTCGCGCGCCGGCATCGATGTCCTCGGCCGAACCGACTCCCTGCTCGTACGCGCGCATGGCCTCCGCGAGAAACGGCATGAGGATGCGATTCACGATGAATCCCGGCCGGTCCGCGGAGACGACGACCTGCTTCCCGAGCTCGCCCGACAGGGCACGGATCGATTCGACGGTCTCGTCCGACGTCCCTTGTGCGCGGATCAGCTCGACGAGCGGCATCACGGGCACCGGACTGAAGAAGTGCATCCCGAGGAATCGAGCCCGGCGTGGAGCAGCCACCGCCTCGGCCAATCGGTGGATCGCGATCGAGCTCGTGTTCGAAGCGAAGATCGCGTCGGCCGGCGCCACTCCATCGAGCTGCCGCCAGAGCGCCTGCTTGACCGCCAGGTCCTCGAACACCGCTTCGACGACGAGACCGGCGTCTGCGGCGCGATCGACCTCGTCAGTCGCTTCGATGCGCGCCAGTGTCGCCGCTGCCGCCTCGGCCGTCAGCCGCCCCTTCGCGACGGACCGTTCGAGATTCCCCTCGATCCGCGCCCGACCGGCGTCTGCCCGGGCAATCTCGGGCTCGTAGAGGACGACGGATTTGCCGATCGCCGCGTGGACCTGGGCGATGCCATGCCCCATCAGGCCCGCCCCTGCGACGAAGACGCGTTCGGTCGAGCTCGTCATGGCAACGATGGTACGCGCAGGCATCGCGGCCCGGGCGGGGCGACACCGTCCCCGTCAAGATCAGCGCTCCCGCTCGGACCTCTCGCCCAGTAACCGATCGGCCGCCGAGTACGGATCGAGCCGGTGCTCGGCGACCTCGGCGAGGAGAGCGTCGGTCAACGGCCGTCGCTCGTCCGAAAGCAGGTCGGCTTCGACCCGCTCGGCGATGATCGCGAATACCTGGCTTCGCGCCCGGGCCAACCGGGCGGCCGAGGTTTCGCCGTCGCGACCCGATCCTCGGTGTCGATCGAGCGCGACCAGGAGTTCCGGCACGCCGTCGCCAGTCGATGCCGTCGTGATGAGCACCTCGGGCCGCTTCGGGCGAGGCCGCTCGGCCCCGCCGCCCCAGGGAGCATCACTCCTCGGAGCCGTGGCGACCAACATCGCTCGGAGCTGCGCCGCCGTCCGTCGCGCGCCCGGCTTGTCGCCCTTGTTCACGACCACGAGGTCGGCGACCTCGAGCAGGCCGGCCTTGATCGCCTGGACCTCGTCGCCCATCTCCGGCGCCTCGAGCACGACCGTCGTGTCGGCAGCGGCCGCCACCTCGACCTCGCTCTGCCCGGTACCGACGGTCTCGATCAGGATCCGGTCGAACCCGGCAGCATCGAGGACCGCCGCCGCGGCAGTCGAAGTCGATGCCAGACCACCAGCGTGACCCCGCGACGCCATCGAGCGGATGAAGACTCCGTCGTCGCCCGCGTAGGCCTGCATGCGAACTCGATCACCAAGCAAGGCGCCGCCGGTGATCGGGCTCGACGGATCCACGGCCACGACGGCGACCGACCCGCCGCCCGACCGGATCTCGGCGATGAGCGCGGCAACGAGCGTCGACTTTCCCGAACCTGGCGGCCCGGTGATGCCGATCAGGTGGGCGCGGCCAGCCTGCGGGTAGAGTCGACGCATCGCGCCCTCGGCCACCGGTGTCCGGTTCTCGACTGCGGTCAACAGCCGGGCGAGCGCCCGCCGGTCGCCGGCGACCGCAGCATCGGCCAGCTCGACCGCCCGGACGGCGGAGTCCGTCATCGGGTCCTGGGAGTGCCGCTAGTCACGCGGATGCGCGTTCGCCCGCAGGAACTCGGCGACCTCGGCGATCGTCGTTCCGGGACCGAAGATCCCCGCCACGCCGGCTTCCTTGAGAGCGACGACGTCGACGTCCGGGATGATCCCGCCGACCGTGACCAGCACATCGTCCATCCCGCGTTCGGTCAGCAGCCGCGTCACCCGCGGCACGAGCGTCATATGCGCACCAGACAGGATCGAGAGCCCGACGACGTCGACGTCCTCCTGGAGCGCCGCCGTCGCGATCATCTCCGGCGTCTGACGGAGTCCCGTGTAGACGACCTCGAAACCCTCGTCGCGGAGGCCGCGCGCGAGGACCTTCGCCCCGCGATCGTGCCCGTCGAGGCCGGGCTTCGCGATGAGGACCTTCAGAGGTCGGTCGGTCATGGCCGCATCATAGCCAGTGCCGCTCAGGTGACCTGGCCCTTCCGCGATGCCGGCCGCCAGGCCGGGCTCGCGAGCGCCTCACGCGACCGCGCGGCTGAACGCTCGCGAGCCGACGAGCACCGCGAACACGGCAAACACCGCGCTGATCGTCACGCCGATCGCGATGTCGGGGTTGCCCCAGTCCGCGTTGAACAAGGCCCGCGCGGCATCGACGGCGTGCGTCAACGGGTTGATCGTGCTTAGGAACTCGAGCCAGTCCGGCGCGAGTGTCATCGGAAGGAGGATCCCCGACAGCAGCAGCAGCGGGAGAGCCACCGCGTTGACGAGCGGTGCGAAGGCATCCTCGCTCTTCAGGGTCAGGCCCGCGGCGTACGACAGCGGCGCGACGGAAAGCCCGATGAGAATCAGCAGACCGAGGACCGCGACGACGCTCCCGGGCTCGATCGTCAAACCGAACGGGATCGCGAGCACGATCATGATCGTCGCCTGGAACATCAAGATCACGACATCGCGGAGTGACCGTCCGAGGAGCATCGACACGCGACTGATCGGCGTCACCCTCATGCGCTCAACGACGCCGTAGCGCAACTCCGCGATCAGTCCGAACCCGCCGAACGCCGTCCCGAAGATCGCGATCTGGATGATCAGACCTGGCACAAACCAGTTGAAGGCGTTGGTCCCCGCCCCGGCCGACGCTACCGCGCCTTCGAGCAGCGGTCCGAACAGGACGAGGTACAGGACCGGCACCATCATCCCGAAAACGATCCAGGTCGGCTGGCGGAGGGTCAGGATCAGTGAGCGCCGGAAGATGAGCCACGTATCGGTGATGGTCTTCACGAGGGTGTCCCTTTCGTGTGCTTGGGTCAGGCGGCCGCTTCGTCGCGCAGCGACCGGCCGGTCTGGCGAAGGAAGACGTCGTCGAGGCTCGGCCGGTGGAGCGCGATCGACGCCGCCTCCAGGCCCGCACCGTCGAGGATCCGCAGGAGCTGGGGCACGGCAGTCTCGCCTCGATCGACGTAGAGCCGGACGAACCCGTCCTCGCCGGTCGCCTCGCGGACGAAGGGCTGCAGGCGGACGGTCTCGAGCACCCGTTCCGTCGCACCGTTCACGCCGAGCGTGATGACGTCGCCGGCGACCTGGCGCTTCAGCTCGTCGGCCGTGCCCTCGGCGACGATCCGCCCCTGGTCGATGATCGCCAGCCGGTCCGCCAACGCGTCGGCCTCCTCGAGATAGTGGGTGGTCAGGAAGACCGTCGTGCCCTGCGCGCGGAGCGACCGGATCTCGTCCCACATCCGTGCGCGTGCCTGCGGGTCCAGACCGGTCGTCGGCTCATCGAGGAAGAGCACGGCGGGCTTGTGGACGATGCCGAGACCGACGTCGAGTCGCCGCTTCATCCCGCCCGAATACGTGCTCGTCGTCCGGTCGGCGGCCGACTCGAGCTCGAGCGTGGCCAGGACCTCCTTCGCACGAGCCTCGGCCTCGCCCTTGGTCATGCCGTAGAGGCGTCCCTGGATGACCAGCTCGCCTCGACCGGTCTCAGCCGGATCGGTCGAGCCGCCCTGCGGGACGTAGCCGATGCGTTCGCGAACCTGTTGCGGCTCACGGCGGAGGTCTGCCCCGGCGATGGTCGCCTCCCCTGCCGTCGGCACCAGGAGCGTGGCCAACATCCGGAGGGTGGTGGTCTTGCCTGCGCCGTTCGGACCGAGGAAACCGAAGATCTCGCCGCCGCCGACGGTGATGTCGACGCCGCGGACCGCCTCGACGGCCGACTTGCGTGACTTGAACGTCCGCCGCAGGTCGTGCGTCTCGATCATCGGGCCACTGCTGGGTCGTGGCTGTGCCATGGCGATCTCCTACGTCCCATATGCTTCCCGCGTCTGGCAGTTGCACGGTTCAGCATCTTCGTGCAATATCTGCACCGGGCAGATACTTACCGAATACGAGGAAGATGTCAACCATGGACCGTGACCGAATCGATTCCGTCATCCGATCGCTACGCCGCGTGAACCTCCAGGGCTCGCTATTCGGGCAGACCGTGGCGATCCGATTCGGCTTGTCCGCGTCAGATGTCGAAGCGCTCGAGCTTTTGCTCGACCGGGGAGCAGCGACGGCCGGACGGCTGTCGGAGCTGATGGGCCTGAGCACGGGCGCGGTCACCCGCGTGATCGACCGGCTCGAACAGGCGGGCTATGTGAGGCGCGTCCCCGACCCTGCCGATCGTCGGCGCGTCGTGGTCGAGCTCGTGAGCGAGAAGATGGACGCGATGGAGGCGACGATGGCCCGCTACGGCGACAAGAGTGCGTCCGAGATGAAGCGCTACTCGGATTCCGAGCTCGCGGTCATCAACGACTTCCTGACTCGGATGGCCGACATCGCGCGCGACGAAGCGAGCGCGCTGCGCGACGCACCCGACCGGGAATCGGGTGCAGCGTCCGAGTACACGGCTCCGATCGGAGGGTTGAGCCGTGCGCGCCTGATGTTCCGATCGGGCGCGAACGAGCTGCTGATCCGCGGGTCATCGGATTTCGACGACCTGTACCGCGCGAGATTCGACGGGCCGGTGCCGCAGGTCAGGCTCCGCGACGGGATCGTGTCGATCCAGTACAAGGGGCGCCTCCAGTGGGACTGGCACCAGCGCCGTGCCGACGTCGCATTGAACACAGACGTCCCCTGGGACGTGGAAGTGAGCGGCGGCGGGAACAAGATCCAGGGCAAGCTGACGGGCGTGGACCTTCGCTCGTTCGAGATGACGGGTGGCGTCGACCAGCTCCGGCTGACACTCGGTCGGCCGACTGGGGTCGTCCCGGTCCGCCTGAACGGTGGGGCAAACCACCTCAGATTCGAGCGGCCGACGGGGGTTCACATCCAGCTGCGGCTCATGGGCGGTGCGGCGGGCGTCGAGTTCGACGGACAGAAGCTCGGTGCGACGGGCGGTCACGCGCTGCTCGAGACGACCGGTGCGGCGGGGGTCGGCGACCGGTTCGAGATCGAGCTGAACGGGGGAACCAATCGGATCTCGGTCGTGGAGATCGGCGGCTGACATTCGCGTACGGTCGTCGACGAGGTTCAGGCTGCCCGCGGGTTCGTGCACGTCGAGCGCTTCAGCGCTGGTCGCCGCCGGTCAGCGAGATCGTCTCGCCCGACACGAACGTGTTCGCGCCAGACCCCAGCCACACGACGATCGAGGCGAGGTCATCGGGCGTCGCCACGCGGCGAACCGGGATCGTCTTGGCGAGTGCCGCCGCGCGCTCGTCCGGGATGGAGGGAACGCCGCCCTTCCTGGTGAGGATCTGGACCGGCGCGACGGCGTTGACAAGGATCCCCGACGGCCCGAGCTCCTTCGCGAGCGACACCGTCAAACCGATGATCCCTGCCTTGGCCGCGGCGTAGTGGGCGGCCTTCGACGCGCCGACGACACCCGACCGGGCCGCGATGTTCACGATCCTCCCCCACCCCGCTTCAGTCATCCCCGGGACGACCGCCCGGCACGTCCGGAACGTCGCACCGAGGAGGTCTTCGATGATCGAGGACCACCGGTCGTCGGTAACCTCGGCGAACCGGTCGGTGCTGTAAGCCGACGTGGCCGTCACGAGCACGCCCACCGACCCGAGGCGGGCCTCGACCTCGGCGACCATCGCTTCGATCTCGGCCGACGATGTGAGGTCCGCGGCGACCGGAGCAGCCCGACCGCCAGCCGCCACGATCTCTGCGGCTGCAGCCTCGGCTCGGCTCGGCTGTCGATTGGCGGCGCTTGGCGAGCGCTGATGCAGGGCCACCGCGGCGCCTTCGGCAGCGAACGCGCGCGCCAGCGTCGGCCCGGCCCCGCCGCCCGCGCCTGTGATGAGCACGACGCGATCGCGCAGGCCCATGTCCACGGCTCAGCCCTCGGGCGCCGGCCGGTCGAGGTGGGCGAAGAACTCGGCCCGGGTCCGGTCGCGGGTCCGGAACAGGCCGAGCACATGTGAGGTCGTCATGATCGTCCCGGGCTTGCGGACGCCGCGCATGACGGCGCAGAGGTGCGTCGCCTCCATGACCACGCCGACGCCCTGCGGCTCGAGGCGACCCTGGAGGAATTCGGCGATCTGCTGGGTGAGCCGCTCCTGGACCTGGAGGCGCCGCGCGTACATCTCGACGATCCGCGGGATCTTCGACAGGCCGATGACCCGACCCCGCGGGATATAGGCGACCGACGCCGTCCCGAAGAACGGCAGCAGATGGTGTTCACACAGCGAGTAGAACGGGATGGCCTTGACGACAACCATCTCGCTGTAGCCGATGTCGAAGATCGCGCCATTGATGAGGCGCTCGGGGTCGACGTGGTAGCCGGCGGTCAGTTCGGTGTACATCCGGTGGACGCGTTCCGGTGTCCCGACGAGGCCTTGTCGGTCGGGATCTTCGCCGATCTCGAGCAGGATCTCGCGCACCGCCGCCTCGACCCTCCCGTCGTCGATGACGGCAGCGGAGCCGCGCCGTGCGCCGCCGGCTCCGTGGCCCTCGATCACCGACTCGGGATGACCGGGCTCATCGCCGATCTCGGTCTCGATCTCGTCGACGATCCGCTGGACGTGCCTGGGCAGTTCAGGGGCGCTGGACAACGGCTGGCTCCTGTGCAGGCGGCGATGGTACGTCGTGCGCCACAGTCGCGGCGCCCCGGCTCCTATCCGGACCGGCCCCGTCGCGCGAGGTAGTCGTGCCAGAACAGCCGTGCCGCCACGGAACGGTATGGTCGCCACGCCTCGCCGAGCCGCCCCAGCTCGGTCGCGTCGGGCCGGTAGCCGAGGCCCTTCACCTCCGCGACCGCCTGGGCCAGCGCGATGTCGCCGACCGGCCACACATCGGGGCGGCCGAGGACCATCAGGAGGTACACCGTCGACGTCCACGGGCCGATCCCCGGGATCGCCTGGAGGGCGTGGTGGACCGCGTCGTCGTCGAGGGCGCTCAGAGCGTCAAGATCGAGCGAGCCCGACTGGACCGCCGCCGCCAATGCTCGCCCGTAGCGTGCCTTCTGCCGGCTGAACCCGACAGCGAGAAGCTCCGCGTCCGACAGCTCGAGGAACCGTGCCGGCGTCAGCGGGTCCGCGACTGTCCGTAGTCGCTCGAAGGCGGCGCGCGCCGACGCAAGCGAGACCTGTTGCTCCAGGACGATGTGCAGCAGGGTCGGAAAGCCCGCCTCCCGGTCCCACAGAGGCGGCGGCCCATACCGGCCGACGATGCCGGCGAGATCTCGGTCCCGAGCCGCGAGACGCTCGACGGCGCGAGAAAGAAGAACCTCGTCCAACGGCGCCGAGACGCCTGAGCCGCGTGACGTCACGCGTCCGCCGACACCGCGAGGATCCCGGCGCAGACAGCATCAGGTCGGTATCGCATGAGGTTATGCCCGTCGCGGCCGGAACCCATGACGGCGATCGGGCTCCTCCGCCGCCGCCTCTCGGTTCGCCGAGACCTCCGCGAGCGCCCGCCGCCGCGAACCCACCTCGTCGTCGGTCGCGACGATGCCGACGACCGGCGCTTCGATGGCGGTCAGCGTCTCCAGCGGCTCGTAGCCGAACATGGCACGGACGCTCGCCTCCAGCGCGTGCGGGCGCGTGGACGGAACGACGCGCCCTGCGTGGGTCTCGACGACCGTCGATCGAGCGGCGCGCTCCTGGTCCGCGTCCCACGTCCCCGGATCGAATGCGGCTCGGTCGGCGAGAAACGCCCCGATCGATCGCATGACCTCTGGCGGCTCATCGATGCCGCGCAGGAACTCGTCGACATCGAGCCCGGTCGTCGCCTCGAGCGATTCCCAGCCGCCATCGACGAGCACCAGCCCCGCGCATCGCGATGCGAGCGCCTCTGCCGCCCATGCCGCGACGATCGCCCCGAACCCGTGACCGGCCAACACGACTGAGTCGGCGGGGGTTGCCAACAGTCCGGACCCTTCGGCCACGGCCCGGACGTCCTCGGCCAACGTCGCCGGGTCATACCCCTCGGTCGGAGCGTCTGACAGGCCGTGCCCCCGCAGGTCCATGGCCACCACCCGGCGGACGACCCGTAGCCGGCGGGCCACGGGAGCCCAGGTCCATGCCGTCGCCGACAGACCATGGATCAGCAGGACCCCCGGGTCCGGATCGCCTCCATTCGGCGCCTCCGTCGGCCCGCCCCAGTCGAGGAAATGGATCTGATCGCCGGGCTCGACGATGACGACGAACGCCTCCGGCTCGGCGGTAAGGTCAGGCGGCAGGGCGTCCATCGCCTCTAGCATAGGGACGCCATGGCCAAGCGCCGACGCGGCTCCCGGACCGCCCCGCCCCGCTCCAGCCGCCACCAACCGTTCGAAGCGCTCGTCGAGATCGCCCTTGCCGCGATCCCGGAGCCGTTCGCGAGCGCCCTCGACGAGATCGCCATCGTCATCGCCGACGAACCCTCGCCCGACCAGCTCCGCGAGAACGACCTCGAGCCGGATGACACCCTGTACGGCCTGTACGAAGGTGTCCCGCGGACCGAATGGGGCGCCGACTGGGCGATGGTGCCCAATCGCATCACGCTCTTTCGGCTCCCGCTCGAGGAGGACTTCGCCGATCCCGGCGAACTCGCCGACGAGGTGTGGGTGACGGTCATCCACGAGCTGGCCCATCACCTCGGCATCGAGGAAGAGCGGCTCGAGGAACTCGGCGTCGACTGACCGGCGCGCCGTCGTCGCGGGCGCTCAGGCGAGTCGGCTGAGCATCACGCCGAGCGCGGCGAGAGCGACCAAGAACGTGACGAGCAGGGGCCGTGTCAGCCACCGGAACCGGCGCCGTCCGCGAGGGACGACCGCCGGATCGTTTCGGCCTCCGGCGCGGACATGGTCGAGACCGATCGTCGCGTGGGTCAGTCCGACGAACATGACGACCTGCGGCGCGATGGAGATCGCGAGCGCGGTGTAGAGCAACGTGCCGAAGGCGAACACAAGCACGACGACACCGACCGTGATGAGAGCGAGTCCGGCCGGGCCGGACTCCACGCCGACGCCCAGCGCATCGAACAGCGGGAAGACGAGCCCGAGCCCAGCCGACAGCCCCAGCGCGACGAGGACCACTGCGATGGTCTCGAAGATCACGACGAGCACGGCCGCGATCTTCCGGGCACGGAAGACCCGGAACGAGCGTCGGGTGGCTTCCAACGGCCCGACATCACCCAGAACGATGCCGGTGAGCAGGTATCCGAACGGCGCCGCGAAGACAGCTGCCACGACCGAGGTCGGCAGGGACAGATCGACCTGGGAGCCGAAGAGCAGCTGCACGACTACCCCGAGGATCGCCTGCGCTATCGCGACCGGGAAGAACACGATGATCGAGGCGGCGACGGCGCGCCAGAACACCATGCGGGACCGGGCCAACGCCTGACGAACGCTGATCGGACGCCCGATCAGGTGACTTCCGAGCACACCGGCGGCCATCGTCCTCGATTCGACGGCTCCGATGACCAGGCCCGCGAACGCGGGGTAGAACAGCAGCCCGTACCACGTGTAGCCGACCCGGCCGACCGTGTCCTGCAGTGCCGCTGCGCTGTAGTGGACCGCGGCGACCTCGAGCGCCCAGGTCGCAAGCGCCACAGGGGCGACCGTCATGACGATGACGACCCCGACGTAGAACGACGCTCGACGCATGTCGTCCGAGCTCCGCCCGATGAGATCGAAGCTAGCCCCGAGCAGTCGGCGGGTCGACTCGACAGCGGGCATCGCGGGAAGCGCGGCGGCCGCAGCGTCTGTCGAGACAGGGGGCGTGGAATTGCGTTCGGCCGCGGGACCGGCTTCGGCCGGAGGAGCGGAGTCGCTCGCGGGTTCGCGTTCGTGCGCGGGCGCGATGTCATTCGCAGGAGCGGACTCCGGGGTCGGTCGCGGCTCGGCGGTCGGCTCGACGTCGAACGCGCTCCCGGCTTCTGGCCCCGCGACAGGCACCCGTTCGGTCGCATGCTCCGACGACGCCGTGGGTCCGGTGGGCACCGTTTCGTGGGCTGCGGCCGGGTCCTGATCCATCGGTCCGGCCGCTTCCGTCACGCGCCGGCGCCGGGCAGCGACGTCGCACCCGCGAGAAGCTCCCCAAGCCGGCCGACCTCGACATTGCCGCCCGAGAGCACGACCGCCACCCGTTCGCCGTCCCGTATTCGCACCCGCCCGGCAAGTGTGGCGGCCAAGGCGGCGGCACCGGCCGGCTCGAGCACCTGCTTGAGACGCTCGACCGCAAAGCGCATCCCCGCGAGGATCGTCGGATCGTCGAGGAGGACGATCTCGTCGACATACCGGCGGGTCATCGCGACGGTCCAGGCGCCGGCAAACGGGGCGTTGAGCCCATCGGCCACGCTGTCGGGCCGGATCCGGACGATCTCACCTTGTTCGAGCGCCAGCGTCATCGCCTTCGATCCTTCGGGCTCGACGCCGACGATTCGGATGCCCGGTCGCCGCTCCTTCAGGGCGCACGCGACGCCGGAGATCAGCCCTCCACCTCCGACTCCGACCACCACCACATCGACGTCGGGCAGGTCCTCCAACAGTTCCAGCCCGACCGAGCCGTTACCCGCGATGACCGCGGGATCGTCGAAGGGGTGGACGAAGGTCAGGCCCTCGGCCTCGCTGATCCGCTCGAGCTCCGCCAGCGTCTCGCCGACATGCTCGCCGTGAAGGACGACCCTCGCTCCATATCCGAGGCACGCGTCCACCTTCGAACGGACCGCGGCGGCCGGCATGGTGACCGTGACCGCGACGCCCGCCGTGCGGCCCGCCCAGGCGTAGGCCTGGCCGGCGTTTCCGGCAGAGAGCGTGATGACGCCGGCTTCCTTGGCCTCGGGAGGCAGGGTCTCGATCCTGTTGATCATCCCGCGCGCCTTGAACGAACCCGTCTTCTGAAGGTGCTCGGGCTTGAGGTACAGCCGCCCATCGCCGAGCGTTGTGCCGGTGGCTGCCGACACCCAGGAAGCGGCGGTCTCCGAGGACATGAGGGCCGTCCGATGGACGCGTCCACCGAGGCGCTCCCGAGCTGCTTCGATCTCGGTGAGCGGCACGAGATGCGCCGCGGCGTCGGGCATGGCGGCGAGTATGCCACGTGCCTGATACGGCCAGATCACCGCATTGTGACTTGCGTGCTTGCGCAAGCACTGATATGATTTCGTCGTGTTGGAACGCCTGACGGTCTCAGCTGAACCCGAACGAACTCGCTATGCCGCGGTCGGACGGGCTCTCGCGGACCCGAAGCGCCTGTGTGTCCTCGAATCGCTCGCCCAGGGCGAGTTGTCCGTGGGCGACCTCAGTGCCCGGGTCGGCTGCCAGGTACCCAACATGAGCCAGCATCTCGCGGTGCTTCGGAGTGCAGGGCTCGTGATCACTCGGAGGGAAGGCAGCACCGTCTTCTACCGCCTTTCGGACCCGCGGGTCCTCGAGGCCTATCGACTCATCCAGGACATCGCCCGCTAAGGGCGTCGAATTCGCCCGCTGACGGGCGTGAAAGCAAGAGGAACAGGACCCCATGGCGGAGATCAAAGTCGCGACCGATCAGACGTTCGAGGAGATGGTGCTGAAGTCGGAGCGGCCTGTGGTCGTCGACTTCTGGGCCGCCTGGTGCGGACCCTGCAAGATGGTTGCTCCCGAGATGGAGAAGCTTGCCCAGAAGTACGACGGGACGGTCGACGTCGTGAAGGTCGACGTGGACGCCAATCCCCGGCTTGCCCAGGCGTTCAACGTCCTGAGCATCCCGCTCATCGCCTTCTTCAAGCCGGGAGCGCAGCCGCAGGGCGCCGTCGGCTTCCGACCGCTCGAGCAGCTCGAGCAGACCTTCAACCTCAAGGAGTTCACCCCCGTCGCCGTCGAGTAACCGCTTCGATCGATCGCTCCGACCCCGGTCAACGACCGGGGTCGTTCGATTCCTGGTGCGGACCTCCGGCCGGTCGCCGCCCGATCGCGACCTCAGTTGCGCGGCTCGGCCCGTCGATAGGCCGAGCCGAACCAGGCGACCGCCCGATCTGCCGCCGGTTCGTCGAGGGCGACCGGCGAGAACCTGACCCAGCCGGCGCCGCGCGCGGAGGGCGGCGGTGTCGGGCGTCCGGACAGCTGCCGCGGCCACTGCCGGATCGAGAGCGAACTCGGCCGTGGATCCGTCCGCCGTCACCGCGGCGAAGGCGCGCCTGCCGCGGGACCACGTTCGGCCTCCATCCGCGGACGAAGCGGCCACATCGGGGAGGTCCATGGCGGCGTCGTCAAGCAGCGCTTCGAGGTTCATCGACCCGCGGCGGCGAGCACAGCCGCGAGATCGTCGCGGTGTTCCTCGTAGTGGGCCCTCGTCTCTTCATCGATGGACCGAAGATGGACAGGGTTCTTCAGCCAGCGTGATTCGGGCACGACGGTCAGGTAGCCACGCAACTCGCCCGGCTGGCTCCGGAACCGGGCCCGGAGGTCGTCCATCGGGAGCGCCGCCCACTTCGCATCGATCTCGGCGTTGACGACCTCGTCACCACGCGCCGCCCAGTCGGCGTCGGTGCGGGCGATCGTCGGGCTCGTCTCGTTGACGGCGAGCTCCGTGGCGACCTGGAGCGCGACCTCCTGCCACCCGAGCAGGTGTCCCATCAACTGCCGACCCGACCAGCCGTGGGCGCCCGCGACGGGCTTGGCGAGCTCCTCGTCGGTCAGGTCGAGCAGCGCCTCGAACGGGCGCCACGCGTCGCGCTCGTCTTCGAGGTATTCGAGCGAATCGAGATACATCTTTCCTCAGACCGCGACTGGCTCGCGGTACTCGCCGAACACCTTGCGCAGCACGCCGCACTGCTCGCCGAGCGTCGCGTACGCGGCGGCGCAGCGGACGAAATGTGGCATGAGGTTGGTCTCGCTCGATCCCGGTCGGTTCGCTGCCTCGCGCAACCCGCGAAGGGCGGATTCGACGGCCTCGGGGTCGCGCTCGCGCCGGGTCCGGCCGAGCCGCTCGAGATGTCGCTCGAGCGAACCTTCCGGCACGGCGAGCACGGGTATCGGCGTCACCTCGGTGTCGTCGACGTGGACGTTGATGCCGACGACTCGCCGCTCGCCGGCGTCGAACTCACGCTGGTACCGATACGCCGCATCGGCGATCTCGTTCTGCGGATACCCCTCGGTGATGGCGGCGACCATCCCGCCGCGCCGGTCGATCTCGTCGAGATACCGCCACACCTGGCGCTCGGTCTCGTCGGTCAGGGCCTCGACGAACCACGACCCGCCGAGCGGATCGACGGTCGCGTCCACCCCGGCCTCCTCGGCGATCACCTGTTGCTGGCGAAGCGCCAGTCGCGCCGCCTCGGCGGTGGGGACTGCAAGGGCCTCGTCGTACGCGTCGGTATGGAGTGACTGCGTCCCGCCCAGCACGGCCGCAAGGGCCTGGAGCGCCACGCGGGTCAGGTTGTTCAACGGTTGCTGGGGTGTCAGCGAGACGCCGGCGGTCTGGGTGTGGAAGCGCATCCACGCCGATCGCTCGTTCTCGGCGCCGTAGCGCTCGGTCATGAGGCGGTGCCAGATCCGCCGAGATGCGCGGAACTTCGCGATCTCCTCGAAGAAGTCGCTATGGCTGTTGAAGAAGAAGCTGAGTCGCGGGGCGAAGTCATCGACGCGGAGACCGCGGGCCATCGCCGCCTCGACGTAGGCCATGCCGTCGGCGATCGTGAATGCCAGCTCCTGGACGGCGGTCGAACCTGCCTCGCGGATGTGGTAGCCGCTGATCGAGACGGTGTTCCAGCGAGGCAGCTCGCGCGTCCCGAATTCGATGGTGTCGGTGACGAGTCGCATCGACGGCTCGGGTGGGAACAGGAATTCCTTCTGCGCGACGAACTCCTTGAGGATGTCGTTCTGGGTCGTCCCTTCGAGGCGCTCGCGCGGCACGCCCGCCTTCTCGGCGGCGACGATGTACATCGCCCAGATCGGCGCCGCCGGCGAGTTGATCGTCATCGAGGTGGAGACGCGCTCGAGCGGCAGCCCGGCGAGGAGGGCTTCCATGTCGGCGAGGCTCGAGACCGCGACGCCGCAGGTGCCGAACTCGCCCTCGGCCTCGGGGTCATCGGTGTCGTAGCCGTACAGGGTCGGCATGTCGTAGGCGATCGAGAGGCCGGTCTGGCCGGCCGCCAGCAGCTCTCGGAAGCGGGCGTTCGTGTCCTCGGCGGCACCGAAGCCGGCGAACATCCGCATCGTCCAGAGCCGGCTGCGATAGCCAGTGGGATGGATGCCGCGGGTGAAGGGCGGCTCGCCGGGCATGCCGATGTCACGAAGCGGGTCGGCGTCGGGAGTTGACCACGGCCCGTACAGGCGCTCGATCGGCATGTCGCTGATCGTGGAGAAACGGGGCTTGCGTTCCGGTGCACGCTCGAGCGCGGGGCCGAGCCGGCCGGCCTCCCAGGCGCGTCGACGAGCGGCCCAGTCGGCCGATCGATCGGTCATGCGGCCGACTCTAGCATGGGGTCGCGAAACGGCGGTCGGGGTCGTCGGCCGGGCGGGGTTGGCCGGGCGGGCGTCGGGCGGGTCGGCCGGGCGAGGCGGAAGCCGGCGGTCGCGAGCGCGGGCGGTCGTCGGACAGATGTCGGGCGTTGGCGACTGAAACGGTCAGGCGTCGCGGTCGCGACCGGACGAGGACCGACGGTTACCTTTCCCCGGGTCGCGCCACCCTGGACCGGAAGGCCTCGGCCGCGGCGGGACGCTCGGCCGACTCGACGTCACCGACTGGAACCCCTTGACCGCGACACCCGCGCCGCGCCGGAGCCCACGGTCCACCGCCGGGATGCGCCGGGTCTTGTTGGCGAGCATTGCCAGATCCCAGATCAGCAGGGCAGGGACCGCCCGGCCCCCGATCAATCGGACGAGCCCGTGACGGGCGATGAACCGCAACATCAGCGTCCTCCAAAGGCGGCGACCGCCTCGTCGATGCGGGCGTCGGGTAGATCGTTGGTGATGACGACGTTAACGAAATCGGGATCCTGCGCGGGCCACGCGACGATCGTCTGCGTCCGTTCGCCCGTCTTCGTGTCCAGACGCCGACCGGGACGGCCGGCAAGCGTCGGTCCCGATCGTCCCGTAACGGTAGTGCGGCTGGCACCCAACGCGCTCTTGGTATAGAAGTCGTCGAGCTGCTCGGCCTTCAGGCCCTTCGCGGTGAAGATCGCAAGCACGGCCGCCCGCTCGGCGCCGAACGTCCACGTCCCTCCGGCGAAGCGGACCTCCGTTATCCCGAACTCGGTCAGGGTGCCGAGATTGGCAGCGGTGCAGTTCCGCCCCGAGTCGAGCCGCTCCGGTCCGGTGCCGCGGTAGCTCACCGGGACGCGGGCCTCGAGTTCGGGGTAGGCGCCCGGCTGACGACCGTCGGTCGTACACGCGGAGGCGGGATCAAAGGACGCTGCACTCGTACCACCACACGACACGAGGATGCTCGCGACGAGCAGCAGCGAACCGAGTCGAGGCACGAGGGGCATGCCCGAAGCGTATCGCGAGACCGCTCGATGTGCCCTCGACCACGGTGTCCGGTGCACGCTCCGTTCGGCGTCCGACGGGTGTCAGGCGGAACGGCCTCCTCGGCGGTCGACGGTCGGGTGGGCTCGACGGACTACGCCACGATCGTCGAGATCCGCCTGGATGACCCGGGCCGCATCCACGAGGTCCGGGTCGTGGTTGACTGTGCTCGCGACCCAATCGATGTAGGACGGCTCGAAGGCGGCGATCTCTCCGAGGCTGTGGTCGTGGAACTTGCCGAATGAGATCACTGTCGCCTGGGCGTCGCCGAGCGACGGCAGCGGACGCCGACGGAGGTGGAGCGGCCGATGGCGGACCAGCGGACCTGTCGGGTGTCGAGGCCCGTGGCGGCTCGCGGTGGGCGGGTCCCGTTCGAAGCGGCGGCTGGCCGGATAGCGTCGTTCGGCCATTCCCAGCCATGGCCTGATTCCGTGGCCGGAACGTCTGGCTCGTGTCGACTCTCGCGGTCACGGGCCGCGTCGGCTTCGGCCGAGGCGGGCCACCGCGTCGAGCGCTCGTGTCGGTATCGAAAGAGGTGCGGTCCGTTGTGGCCCCGGCGGCCTGAGCATCCTCGCGGCCGTTCCGGGTCAGGACCTCGTAGGCGTCGTTGATCTCCGCCATCCGCCGCGTCGCCGAACGGGACGCGGCCGGGTCGTCTCCGGTCAGATCCGGGTGATTCTGGCGGGCGAGGTGTCGCCACGCCGCCTTGATCTCGGCCGGCGTGGCGCCGCGACGCACGCCGAGGACTGTTCGAGGATCTCGCTGAGGGGCCATCGATACGAGTTTAGGGCACCTTCGGGACCTCGACGAGAGCGCCATCGGACGGCGTCCGATCACGAGACCGATCAGGCGCGCGATCCGATCGCCAGGCGCCGGAACACTCGGCACTTGACAGCCTGACCGCTCGTGCCGTCCCCTAGACGCCGTGGGGACTATCCGCCGGGCCGGGCTTGCTGCCGCCATCGCCGCCGCGACATCGGGGCTGGCGTACCGATTCGCGCTGGCCTATCGCGTGCGCGCCGGCTATCCGCGCCGGAGTCCGCCGCACTTGACCCCACCCGATGTCGGGCTCACCTACGAACCCTTGACGATCCCGAGCGACGGGCTGGATCTCCCTGCCTGGTTCATCCCCGCCCGGGGCGGAGCACCCGGACCCGCCGTAGTCCTGGTCCATGGCTGGGAATCGGCCCGTGACCGGACGCTCCCGATGGCCCTGTTCCTGAATGCGGCGGGCTTCCACTGCCTGACGTTTGACGTTCGGGCCCACGGTACGAACCCCGCCGACGACCTGCCGTTGAGTGCCGGTGAGTTCGGTGCGGATGCGCTTGCCGCGTTCGAAACGGTTCTCACCCGGCCTGAGGTGACAGTCGCAGCGATCTCCGGACACTCGATGGGCGGGATCGGCGCGATCCTTGCTGCGGGCGCCGATCCTCGCGTCGCGGCCGTCGTAGCGAGTTCGACCCCGGCTGGGCCGTACCGGCTCACCCGACAGACATTCCGGCTGGCGCGGCTGCCGATCCCCGACCTGATCGCGTATCCCTTGGCGTGGCTGACAACGCGCGTGTACCTCCGGCCGCGGGGCCACGACGTGGGCAGCGTGAGTGCGACGTCGGCCATCGGACGGTATGCGGGTCCAGTCCTGCTCACGCACGGCGAGCTCGACAGTGTCGTGCCGGCTTCACACATGGCCCGATTGGCCGCTGCGGCTCTCGCGGGCCGTCAGGGCGAGCCCGGCGCGGCGCCGGTGGAGACTCTGATCGTCCCGGGCGGCCATCACTCCTGGCTGTACGAAGATGCCGGGTATCGAGAGGTCGTCGCCCGCTTCCTCGCGACAGCTCTAAGCGGACCGTTCGACCCAGACACTGCGGCCGAGCTAGCGGCGGCGACGCCCTCGCAACGCATACCTGACCTCGAGATCCAGTTCGCCGCCATGGAAGAGACCTACGGCGGTCTACGGACTCTCGCCCAGGTCGCGCTCCCCGGAGCCACAAAGCGGATTCGCGAAACGACGGACGCCCACGCCGCCGAACGCGCCGACGGTGGCCCCGAACTCGGCCACGGAGAGCGACCGATCTCACAGGCACGACCGGCGCGATCGACGCCACAGCGCCCGTCGCAGCGCCCATCCCAACCCCGCCCGCGCCATGAGCGAGGAGCCGGCGCCCGTCTGGTCCGCGGTCGCTCACAAGCGGGCGATCCGAAGCTTCGCCGACCGGCCGCTCAGAGCCGATCACCTCGATCGCATCCTCCGCGCCGGCCGGCACTCGGGGAGCAGCAAGAACCTGCAGCGCTGGACGTTCATCGTCTGCCGGGACCGCGACCGCCTCGTGGAACTGTCGTCACTCGGTCCCTATGCCGGTCATCTCGCGGGTGCCGCTGCCGGCATTGCGCTTGTCACTCCGGATCCGAGGGGGCCGGACCAGCCGCTATCGGTGATGTTCGACCTCGGCCAGGCGGCCGAGAACATGATGCTCGTCGCCTGGGAGCTCGGGATCGGCAGCGTACCGGCGACGGTGTACGACCACGAGCGGGCGAGAGCGCTCCTCGGCTATCCGACGGACGAGCATTGCGAATACCTGCTGTCGTTCGGTTATCCGGCCGATCCGGACGACCTCACGCGGCCGCCGCGGCGGGATGGTCGTCGCCCGCTTGATGACGTGGTGCGCCAGGAGCGCTGGTAGTCCGGGCGGGCCGGAGCGACCCGGACCCTTACTGCCACTGGAACTTGCGGGCGGCGATCCCGAAACACACGACGAGCCAACCCGCGAGCACGAGCGCGCACACCCCGAGCGGTGCGAACGCGACACCACCGACCATCACCTGCCGCAGCGCGTCGGCGAGGTACGTCAACGGGATCAGCCTGGCGATGACCTGGAGGAACTGGGGCATGTCGTCGATGCGAAAGAAGGCGCCCGACAGGAACATCATCGGGAACTGGATCATGCTGGTCATCCCGTTAGCGGCGTCCTCGGTCTTCGCGAACGAGGCGATGACGTAACCGAGGGCCAGGAACGCCATCGCGCCGAGGACGACGAAGCCGACGACCACGATCAGGCTGCCCGTAACCTCGACGCCGAAGAGCAGCGTCCCGACAGCCACGATGATCACCGCCTGGGTCAGCGCGATCAGGACACGCATCAGCACGTTCGAACCGACCAGCTGCCACCGGCGGAGGGGAGTAGCAGCGAGTCGCTTGAGGATCAGCTTCTCGCGGTCGGCGACGAGCGGGATCGCGGCGAAGATGCCGACCTGCATGATCGAGAGCCCGAGCATGCTCGGCACGAAGTAGCTGATCGCGTTGAGGTTCTCGGTCTGGACCGTCTGGACATCCGGGACGACCAGCGGCGGACGTCCGCCGAGATTGACGACCCCGAGAACGCCGGCGACGACCTGAAAGACCGTCGCTGAGAGCTGCGGCCTCGAAGGGTCGGTCGACACCGTGACCTTTGCCGGTGCACCACCCGACGCCGCGCCCGTGAGACCTGCCTCGTAACCCGAGGGGACCACAACGACACCGTCGACTTTGCCCGTCTTCATCTGGTTCGTCGCGTCCGTCGCGTCCGTCGCGACCAGCTTCAGGCCCGGGACCTGCGCGAACGTGTCGTGGAGCTGGGTCGCGGCCGGTGTCCCGTCCTCGTCGACATAGCCGAGGGTCAGATTCGTGCCACTACCCTGGAAGATCAGCCCGAACAGGACGATGAAGACGAGAGGGAACGCCAGCGTCCAGAACAACGCCGCTCGGTCGCGGACATAGCTTCGGATGTTGGCCAGGGTGAGGGCGAACAGGGCGTGCATAGGTCGGAGGTCAGTCCCGCAGCGCCCGGCCGGTCAGGTCGAGGAACACGTCCTCGAGTGTCGCCCGCCGGACGCCGAGGTTCTTCGGTTCGACGCCATGCCGTTCGGTCACTTCGAGCAGTGCGCCGATCGTCGCCGCGACGTCGCTGGTATACAGCACGATCGCATCGTCGTCGCGCTTCGTCGCGGTGACGGCCGGCAGGCCGGACAGCTCGCCGTCGGACAGCCCCTCCACGGCGTCGAAGCGGACGGAGCGCTCTTTGAATCGAGCCGAGATGAGCTCATCCACGGTCCCGAGCTCGAGGATCTGGCCGTGATCCATGATCGCCAGACGGTCGCACAGGATCTCGGCCTCTTCCATGTAGTGCGTGGTCAGGAGGACGGACCTGCCCTTCGCCTTCAGGCCCCGGATGAGGTCCCACAGCGAGCGCCGAGCCGCCGGGTCGAGGCCGGTCGTCGGTTCGTCGAGGAAGATGAGCTCGGGGTCGTTGACGAGTGCGAGGGCCACCGCCAGGCGCTGGCGCTGACCGCCCGAGAGCTCCTTCGTCTGGGCCGCGCGCCGCTCGCCGAGTCCGAGCGCTTCGATCAGCTCGTCGGTTGGCCGTGGACGCGGATAGAAGCTGCGGAAGAGGTCGATGATCTCGACGACCGTGAGCTTCGGGTACATCGAAGCGGTCTGGAGGCTCACCCCGATGCGGGGCTTGAGCCCTTCGACACCCTTGGCGACGTCCATCCCGAGCACGAGCGCCTGGCCGCCGTCAGGCGTTCGTAATCCCTCGAGGATCTCGACGGTGGTCGTCTTGCCCGCGCCGTTGGGCCCGAGGAGGCCGAACACCTCGCCCGGCATGACATCGAAGTCGATGCCGTCGACTGCGCGAATCTCGCCGTATCGCTTGACCAGTCCACGAACGCGGATGACCGGGTCTGTCGTGACGGGGATGGTGGTGGACATGAGGGCGGGCGTCGACGCCCCGGTCAGAGCTTCTTGCGGAGGTACGCCGTGACACTCGAGTCGTAGCCGAGCGACTCGTACAGGTGACGGGCCTCGGGACGGTGGTGGCCTGCGGTGAGCTCGACGAATGCCGCACCCATCTCGCGGCCGATCCGATCCGCCTCCGCCAGGAGGGTCCTGCCGACGCCACGCTCGCGAGCCCCGGCGTCGACGACGAGCGCGACGACACGGAGGATCCAGTCGTTGTGCTCGAACCTGGGGATCGCGGCGACGGCGATGAAGCCGAGCATCACACCCTCGTGTTCCGCGACGACGACGCGGGCGCCGGCCGCCTCGAACCGCTCGAGTCGCCCAACGATGTCGGTCGGCCCGGCCGGGTACCCCTCGTCGGTGAAGAGGGTGGCGATCGTCTCGGCATCGGACGGCTCCGCGGGGCGGAGCGTCATCGTCGGCGCTTCGGTCATGTAGCGATGGTACCCGGACCGCCGGCCACGAGGAACCGATGGGGACCATGGATCGGACCGTCGAGGAACAGCCTCTCCGGGCCGAATGGGCCGTCGCGCTCGGCGCTTAGGGTGGCGCCCGCGGCGTGGGAATTGCCCGCGGCGGCGGCCAGATCATCCGCGGCCAGCCAGAGCGCGACGGGTCCCTCGCCGTGTCTCGCGAGTGTCCCGGCGAGACGGCCTTCCGTGGACGGCTCGAGGAGGACGACCGCCAAAGGCTCGCGCCCGGTGTCGAGGACGACCGTCGCGACCCGGCAGTACGCTCCCAGCGCGAAATCGTTCGGCGCGGCGGCGAAGGCCCCGGCCTCGAGGTCGAGATCCGCCGTGAGCTCAGCAGCGGCGCGGTCGAGCTCGACCGTCGCCCAACCCACGCCCACCGCCCGGAGACGCGGGGGCGGGCCGGCGTCGGGCGTGCCACCCCTCGCCAACGCCGCGACGGCGTCCTCGTTGTCTTCGATGAACCGCGACAGTCGGGCACGTGCGTCCATCACACGAGCAAGAGGTCGGGGCTCGAATCTCCAACGCGCTCGAAGCCGAGGCGTTCGTACAGCCGGATCGCAGGCACGTTATCGGCAAAGACGCCGAGGTGCGTCCATTCACTTCCCGTCCGGAGCGCATCCGCTACCGCGCTTGCCGTCACGAGCTGGGCGAGGCCGCGGTGGCGCGCCCAGCCGGTCGTACCGATCGATGACAGATAGGTCGCACCTTCGAACGTCGCCGCTCGCGCGACGGCCGCCGGGATGCCTCCCAGCCGTGCCAGGTGGTACGTGAACCACGGGTTCGCAAGCGCTTCGATCGTCTCGGCCTCGAGCGACGCGCTTCGCTCGGGCTCGACCTCGAAGGCATCGATGAGCACCGTGACGATCGCCCGCGCGGCCGACTTCGCGGCGGCACCGGTCAACCTCCCGTGCCGGTCGATCGTCACGTCATGCGGCAGGGCAGCGGCGATCGCGACTCTGGCGGGCTCGGGGTCGGCGAGGGCCATGACGTTGCCGGGACCCATATCCATGAAGCCGTTGGACTTCAGACGAGCCACGAGGTCATCCGGCGAGTCGTGGATCGGCGACGCCCAGATGTGCGGCTGGCGTCCGAGCGTGGCGAACAGGACCAGCGCCTCCGTCAGCCGGCGATCGAAGGCGTCTGGTTCGACCGGCCAGCGGAGGCCCTCGAGGCGGTTCCAGAACGGCTCGGGGTCGGCCGGGTCGTGCAGCAGGATCGCATCGCCGAGATCGCGGAGCTCGCGCCCCGGCGTCGCGTGGACTCGAGCTTCGTGGAGCAGAAGCCGGCGCATCGTCGAAGCGTCGACCGGCGGGAGACGGGACGAATCGGTAGTGGCTCGCGTCGTCATCGCGGCCACGATACCGGGGCCGCTCAACGGAGGCCGGCGAGGGCACAGCGGCGGGCCCGAAGACTCGACGCGGTACGATCGAGCACTCCCCTGCCCGACCCGGAGCGCTCCTGACCGTGCCCGACGCGTCCTACCGATCAGCCCAGCAGCCGCCGACGGCGGAACGGGCCACATATGCGACTGGCACGAGGCGATCGCCGCTGGCGGCCGTCGTCCCGGCGATCATCCTCGGGCTCGTCGTCCTGGCCCATCTCCCCACCCTGAGCGCGCCACTCGTCGATCGGCACGACTTCCGGCAGACCCAGACAGCGTTCACCGCACGGATCTACCACGAGGACGGGATCGACCTCCTCCACCCCAAGCTGCCGGTGCTCGGCCCGCCCTGGGAAGTCCCGTTCGAGTTCCCGCTCTTCCAGGCCGCAGCCGCCCTGGTGATGGATGTCGGCATCCCGGAGGACACGGCACTTCGGGCGACCGGTCTCGCGTCGTTCGTCCTCGCCGGTGCCCTGCTATGGCTGCTCGTGCGGCGGCAGGCCGGCGACATCGGGGCCGGCGTCGCGCTCGTCGTCTTCGCGACGTCGCCGCTTGCGATCGAATGGAGCCGGTCGGCCCTCATCGAATACCTCGCGCTGGCGACTCGCGATCGCATTCGCTCTGGCCGGCCTCCGCTGGCGCGAACGCTCGGGAGCGGGCTGGTTCGCCGCTGCGCTCGTCATCGGCTGCCTTGCCACGATGGTGAAGATCACGACCGCCGCGTTCTGGGTAGCGCCCTTCGCGCTCCTCGGCGTGTGGCGGGACGATGCGCCCGCGACCCGCCGCACAGGGATCGGCTCATGGGTTCTCACGATCGTGCCGCTCGTTGCCGGGCTCGCCTGGACTCGCTGGGCCGACGCGATCAAGGCCGCGTCCGACGCGACCGCGTGGCTGACGAGCACCGCCCTCACGTCCTGGAACTTCGGGACCGTCGCCCAGCGACTCGACACCGACCAGTGGGAGCACGTCGTGGCCAACGTCATCTACCTCGGTGGCGGCATCGCGCTCCCGCTGCTCGCCATCCCCATCGTGCTGTACGCCGTGGAGCGCCGGCAGGTGCGGTTCTGGGCGTGGATCGCCGTCACGCTGGCCGGTCCTGTGCTCGTGTTCTTCAACCTGTACTTCGTCCACGACTACTACCCGACCGCCGTGACCGCCTCGATCGCGGCGCTCGTCGGCGTCGGGATTCGCCGCCCTGGCGGGCATGCGCTCCGTCGCCGCCCGCTTCGTCCTCGTCGCCGCCGTGGTGGCATCGGCGGCCGTCTGGTTCCTGAACGTCGAGTACTGGACGCGAACATTCGACCCCGTGGCCGACCCGAACGGCGTCCTGCCGCTCGCGGCGCAGATCAAACGGGAGACGTCGCCCGACACCTACGTGGCGATCATCGGACGCGACTGGTCACCGTCGGTCCTGTACTACGCCGATCGCTGGGGCTGGATGATCAACCCCCACTCCGCCCCGGACCTGATCGACGACCTCCTGGCCGAGGGATACGCCATCTATCGCTGTCCGTTCACGAACGAGTCCGACGAATGCGAGCGGATCCTGGCGCCGTAAGAAGGCCTCCGCGGCCGAGAAGCCGAGAGACCGGCCTTCGAAGCGCGGTCAGTCGCGCTGGGCGACGAACATCGAAGCGCCCGACGGCAGGTCCACGAGCACCGGACGCGGGACGTCGGCCTCGCTGAACCAGGCGAGATACTGCTCCCGGCTGACGAGGGCCGTCCCTTGATACAGCTCGTCGAGCTGGACGCCCGCGATGAGCGCGCCCTGCCGCGACTGCGCTTCTTCCTGGCTGGACGGCAGTGGCCAATCGAGGACCAGGATTCGACCACCCGGCCGGAGCGCCGCCCAGGCCGCTCGGAGCGCGGCGGGCGCATCGGTCAGCTGATGGAGCGCGTACTGGAAGTAGGCGAGATCGAATTCACCCAGCTCGCCAGCCTTGGTGGCGCCGGTCTGATGGATCGTGATCCGGTCGCTGAGCCCGGCCGCGGCGACCTTCGCCCGGGCGCGGGCGACCGAATCCGCCTCGACCTCGACGCCGACGAGCGTCAGGCCCGGGAAGCGACGAGCCATCGCGATGAGCCACCGGCCACCGCCGCAATGGATGTCGACGACGCGTCCTCCGCGGCCCAGATCGGCGACCAGCTGCGGCAGCTCGGCCAGCGCCTCCTGGAAGAACACCGCGATGTCCTGTGCGGTCAGCCGCTCGATCGCGATCCGATATCGCTCCGGACGCTCACGGATCGGCTCGTCGGTCCGGAAGAAATCGAGCATCCCGCCCCAGTCGAGCGAGGCGACCGCCGCATGGACGAACTGGCCGCCGAGGTATTCCGGCCGCTCCTCGTCGAGGAGGATCACCGCCACGTCGTCGTCGCCGACGATCGTTTCGCCATCGAGCGTCGCGATCTCCTGCGCGTCCGCTCCGACCGCCCACGCCCGAACCGCCGCAGGGTGGCAGCCGGTGTCGGCGGCGAGGGCCTCGATCGTGCGCCCGGACGGCCCCGCGGCGCGCAACGCGGCGAACAGGCCGAGCTCGATGCCGAGGTAGACGAGCCAGGTGCGGTGGAAGCCGCCGAGGCTGTCGATCAGGTCGTCGAAGCGGTCGTCGAGCGGCATCGTCGCCGGATTGTCGCATGGCGGGCGTGGCCGTCGGGGTACCGTTGGGACACGAAACAGGCCATGCAACGGTTCGGCGCGCGCACCGGTTCTGTGGGGCGATGGATACCGACAGCCTGCTCATCGATGCCCTGGCCCGCGACCTCGACCGGTCCTTCGAGGCGCTCGTGCTGGCCCACCAGGACCGGATCTATTCGATCGCGCTGCGGATGCTCGGCGACCCGCGCGACGCCGAGGAGGCGGCCCAGGACGCGTTCGTTCGCGCGTATCGAGCGCTCGCGGGGTACGAGCCCGCGCGGATCCGCGAGCTGCGCCTGCGCGGCTGGCTGGCGACGATCGTGCTCAACCTGTGCCGCTCGAGGATCGGAAGGCGGGTGGCCGCGCGGGCAGCGTCCGTTGTCGCTCGATGCAGCGCCGGCCGGGACGATGGAACCGGCAGCCGAGGAAGCCGCCGGGCCGGCCGCCCATGCCCTTCGCACCGATGCCGCCAACCGCTGGGCCGACCTGCTGCTGACGCTCCCGCCCGCATATCGAAGCGCCGTCGTCCTGCGACACGTCGACGGCCTCAGCTATCCCGAAGTCGCCATGGCCCTCGACCGACCCGAAGGCACCGTCAAGGCGCAGGTCCACCGGGGCCTCGCCATGCTTCGCACCGCCTTCGAGGACGCCGAGCGACACGAACGCCAGGAGATGACCGCATGACCATCGAAGATCGAGATCGAGGGATCGAGGCCGAGATGGCCGGATTGCTCACGAGCGCCCCGCCGAACCTCGCGGGCGACGTGCTGGTCGAAGTGGGGCTCGCCGACCGCTACGCCCGGATGGACTCGCCGATCGGGCCACTCACCGTCGTGTGGAATGGGATCGGCGTCTCATCAGTGGAGTCCGTCCAAGGTGAGGACGACGCCGCGTTCGAGGCCGCTCATGTCGGGCGGACCGGGCGGCGGATCATCCGCGCCGACGCCCTCCCCGAGCGACTCGCGGCGGCGATCCGACGGCGCCTCGATGGCGACCGCCACGTCCGGATCGACCTCGACCTGCGCGGCCACACCGCGTTCGAACGCGACGTCTGGTCGAAGGCGCTCGAGATCCCCCGCGGCGAGGTCCGGCCGTACGGTTGGATCGCGGCCGAGATCGGCCGCCCGAAGGCTGTCCGGGCGGTGGGGTCGGCACTCGGCCACAATCCGGTGCCGCTGATCGTGCCGTGCCATCGCGTCGTTCGTTCCGACGGCATGATCGGCCAGTACTCGCTCGGCGGGCCCGAGAACAAGCGGACGATGCTCGCGGCCGAGGGCGTCGACGTCCCGAGCCTCGAGCGGCTGGCCTCCGCCGGCATCCGCTACATCGGCTCCGATACGACGAAGATCTTCTGCCTGCCCACCTGCCGGCATGCCCGTCGGGTGACGGATCGCCATCGGCTCGAGTTCCGTTCGATCGCCGAGGGGCAAGCGCGCGGCTACCGGGCGTGCCGCGTCTGCCGGCCCGCGGGAGCGTACGCCGCGGCCTGACGCCGGGACGCGGGATCACGTTGCAGCTACTACCGGTTGCGGTTACGGGTTCCGGCTGTGGAAGGATCAAGGCCCGGGGCGACCGAATCCTTGCCAAATACAAGCGAGCCTCGTCGTATGCGAGATTTCGGCGGTCCGGCCCCGGGAATCCGTGCCATGTATGAATGTCCCTCGTGTTAAGTCCCGTCGAAGGCCTCAGAGGGCTCGAGGTCTCGCACAACACGAGCCTCATCAGTATCTGGCGAGAATGGCGGGGACGATCCCCAGGCGGCGGGCGGCCCCTGATGCGAGTCGGCGGCGAGCGGGACTCGTCGGTAGACGCCGTCGATCGCGCAACGTACACTGCCTCGATCTTGGACCAGCCGACTATGCCAACTTCATCCGCCAGCCGCTCGGTCGCCCGCTCGCCCGTCCTGCTCGGGATGCTCGTCCTGTACGTCGTGTGGGGGTCGACCTACCTCGGCGTGGCCATCGCGGTCGACACCATCCCGCCGTTCCTCATGGCCGGCGGTCGCTTCTTCATCGCCGGGCTGGTGCTGTTCGCCTGGTCGCTCGCACGCGACGGCCGACAGTTCCGGCGGCCGTCCCGGCGCGAAATACGCGATGCGGCCATCGTCGGAACGTTGCTCGTCAGCGGAGGGATGGGGCTTGTTGCCGTCGGCGAGCAGACGGTGCCGTCGGGGATCACCGCCCTCCTGATCGCGCTCATGCCGTTGTTCGTGGCGATACTCGGTCGCGTGTTCCTTGGCCAGCGGCTGCCCCGAACGGCGATCGTCGGGATCCTCATCGGGTTCGTCGGCATCGCGATCCTCGTCGGTCCGACAGCGCTTGGCACACAGGGCGCCCTCGACCCGGTCGGCCTCGCGTTGATCCTGCTGTCGCCGATGGCATGGGCGGCCGGGTCGCTGTTCGCGTCCCATCGCGCGACGCTCCCGACAAAGCCCCTCGTCAACGCGGCGTTCCAGATGGTGTCGGGCGGCCTCGTTCTGCTGGCGTTGGCGGCAGTCACCGGCGAGTTCGGTCGCTTCGATCCTTCGGCCGTATCAACGGCATCCCTCGAGGCATTCCTCTACCTCACCCTCGTCGGAAGCCTCGTCGCGTTCACCACGTACGGCTGGCTGCTCCGGAAGGCTCCGCTGCCGCTGGTTTCGACGTACGCCTACGTCAATCCGGTCGTCGCGGTCGTCCTGGGTGCGATCGTCCTCGGCGAGGTCATCGACGTGCGAACGGTCGTGGCCGGGGCGGTCATCCTCGTCGCCGTCGCCCTCATCGTGACCGTGCGAGGTCGGATGCCTATGCCGCGAGGGGCCGCTCGTCCAGCCGTCGCTAGACCAGGACATGCCTGGCACTCCGGCGCCCACCGCGGCTCCTCTGCCGTCGGGCGAGCGCGCCCCCACGGGCTGAGGCGGCTCTATCCGGCCGACGTCAGGAACGGCAAGCCTGGTCCGAAACCGGCGGGTCGATGGCCATCATCGTGATCGTTCGCGGCGCCGCCAGGACGAGCACCACACCGACGACGAGCGGGATCCCGGCCGCCAACGCCAACACGAGCCCGAACGCGCCCGCCCGGGGATTGCCGTTGATCAACCCGCCGACGACGACGTGCCACAGCCCGAATGCCGTCGCACCGAGGAGCACCAGACCGGCAAGGCCGATCGCCGCGTCGATGGCGGACGTGCGCGCCACGCGGGCAGGACGCATCCGGTTCGTTCGGTCGGTCACGCCGGCTGGCGCTCCCAGCCGTCGGCAGGCCACGGTTCGCAGCGAAGCGGACGGTCCTCGCGGTATCCCAGCGCGTAGTCGGCCTGGATCAGGGTGTGGAGCTGGCTCGTACCTTCGTAGATGACGGCCGCCTTCGAGTTGCGCAGGTAGCGCTCGACCGGGAACTCGTTCGAGTAGCCGTTCGCGCCATGGACCTGGATCGCATCGAGCGCGGACTGCACCGCGTGCTCGGTCGCGTGCCACTTCGCGAGGCTCGTCTCCTGCGTGTTGCGCAGCCCTTGGTTCTTGAGCCACGCTGCCCGCCAGACGAGCAGCCGCCCCATCTCGGTGCCAGCGGCCATCTTGGCGATGAGCTGTTTGACGAGCTGGTGCTCACCGATCTCCTGCCCGAACGTCTGTCGCTCGTGGGCGTACCGGACCGACGCGTCAAGACACGCCTGGGCGAGCCCGACGGCACCCGCCGCCACCGTGAAGCGGCCCTGGTCGATCGCGCTCATCGCGACGAGGAAGCCCTCGCCCTCCTCGCCGATCCGGTTCTCGACGGGAACCGGGACATCGTCGAGATTGATGAGCCCGGTGTTGCCAGCCCGGATCCCGAGCTTCCCGTGGAGCGTGCCGGTCGACAGCCCCGCCATCCCGCGCTCGAGCATGAACGCGGTCACGCCCTTGTGTCGTTTCGACCGATCCACTGACGCGAAGACCAGGAAGTGGTCGGCGAGATCCGCCAGTGAGATCCAGATCTTCTGGCCGTTGAGCCGATAGACGTCGCCGTCCCGACGGGCCGTGGTCGCGAGGTTCGCGGCGTCCGTCCCAACGCCAGGCTCGGTCAGCCCGAATGTCGCGAGCTTCTCGCCGCGTGCCTGCGGCACCAGCCAGCGCTGCCGCTGCTCCTCGGTGCCCCACTGGAGAAGGGCCAGCGAATTGAGGCCGACGTGGACGCTCTGGACGACACGGAACGCGGTGTCGGCACGCTCCAGCTCCTCGCACAGAAGCCCGAAGCTGACGTAGTCCATCCCTCCCCCGCCGTACCGCTCGGGAATGGGCGCGCCGAGGAAGCCCTGCTCGCCCATCTTGGCGAAAAGCTCGCGGCGGACCTCGCCGTTGGCATCCCACTCGCGAATGAAGGGCAGGATCTCGGCTTCGGCGAACGCACGGGCAGCGTCGCGGACGAGCTTGTTCTCGTCAGTCAGCGTGAAGTCGACCATCGCCGAAATCGTACGCGGCCGCGTTCGCCGCCGCGGCGGCCGCTACACCGGCACGAACTCCCTGCCGAGCGCGGTGTCCACAGTCGCGATGGACCGGCTCGCTGAGCTTCGATACGCGGCCTCAAGGACCTCGACGACCCGCGCTCCCAACTCGCCGGGCGAGGTGTTCTCGGTCGTACGTCCCGCGGCGAGGTCGATGAAGTCGTCGACGAGGCGGGCGAACGACCATTGCGTCAGCTCCGGCGTGATCGGGACGCGGATGTCGTCCCGTCCGGGCCGGAACCGCCACACCATCTCGCGCTCGAGGTCGACATGGATCTGCCCGTCTGGCCCGATCGCCCGGACCTGCACCTGGAACCGCTCGTGCTGGTGGCAGGCGGCGCCGGCGACGCTGCCGACCCCGCCATTCGTGTAGCGGACCGTCAGGGCGTCGTGGAACTCGACCGGCAGACCCTCGGGCGTGTACATGAAGGAGAAGACCTCGGCGGCTCGAAGATCCGTGAGCCACAGCGCGAGCGCCAGCGTGTGTGTCAGTTGTCCCTGTCCGTAACCACCGCCGGAGGTCATCGGGTCGCCCCAGGTCTCGTGCTTCGGGGCCTGTTCGGGCTTGTCACCGAGATAGGGCTGGCCTGACCGCAGCAGGTCGCGGATATGGCTCGCCATGTGGACGGTCGTCTGCTCGATGTCGCCGATCCCGCCCTCGGTCGTCATCAGGCGGCGCGCTTCGCGCGTCATCGGCATGTGGTTGTAGCCGTACGCGATCATCAGGTGGCGCTGATTGGCGGCAGCCGTCTCGACGAGGTCCCACGCCTCGTCGGCCCGGAACACGAACGGCTTCTCGCAGAGGACGTGAGCGCCGGCTTTGAGTGCAGCCTTCGTCTGCGCGTAATGGCCCGAAGCGCTGCTGGCGATGACGACCAGGTCCGGGCGCGCCTCGATGACCTCCTCCCAGTCGGTCGTCGCCTGCTGGAAGCCGAAACGCTCCTGGCACTCCCGAAGCATCGCCGGATCCCGGCGGTTGACGATGAGCGGCTCGATCTCGTCGGGATGGGCGGCGAACGCCGGCAGGTGCTGGGCCATCGCCCACGCCCCCGCGCCGATGACACCGAGTCGCAGCCTCGCCATGGTCCGTGGTCCTCCGCCGAGTCCGGTCGGGCCGCCGGTACTGGCGCGTCGAAGCCGGGCCGCAAGGATACCGGCCGTCGGGTCGGCGGGGCGGCATCGGCGACCTATACTCGACGTACCCGTTCTCCCAGGAGCTTGACCGACCATGACCACCCCTGTCGCCGCCGAACCCACCACCGCCGAACCCTCTTCGGTGGAACCGTCCGCGGTGGATCCCGCCGCCCTGGCCGAGGCCAACCTCACGCCGGTCCTCGGCCGGTATTTCCAGCGGTCGTGGAGTCATGGCGTCGGTCACCGTCTGTACGACACCGACGGCAAGGCGCACCTCGACTTCGCGAACGGGATCGCGGTCGCGGCGCTCGGCCACGTGCACCCGCGGGTGACGGCGGCCATCCACGCCCAGGTGGACCGGCTGATCGGGCCGATCTCGCCGATCGGGTTCACGGAGCCGATCTCTCGCCTCGCCGTCGAACTCGCGGCGACGTTCCCGGCGCCGCTCGACTCGGTCATGTTCCTGAACTCAGGCTCGGAGGCGGTCGACGGCGCGCTCAAGCTTGCTCGCCGGGTCACGGGACGCTACGGGATCGTCGCATTCCAGGGCGGCTTCCACGGCCGGACCGTCGGCGCGACGGCGATCACGACGTCGAACCTCAACTACCGGACCGGCTACGAGCCACTCCTGCCGGCCGTTCACTTCGCGCCGTTCCCGCTGGCCTACCAGGGCTTTGGCGGAGATGAGGAGGCGGCATCCGCCGCGTCGCTCGCCAGCCTCCGGATGCTCTTTGCGTCCGTGGTGCCGCCGTCGGCCATCGGGGCGATCATCATCGAGCCGGTTCTTGGCGAAGGAGGCTACGTGCCCGCGCCGGCGTCGTTCCTTCGCGGCCTTCGGTCCATCTGCGACGAGCACGGCATCCTGCTCATCGCCGACGAGGTCCAGTCGGGCTACGGCCGGACCGGCCGGATGTGGGCATTCGAGCACGCGGGGATCGTGCCGGACGTGGTAACCGTCGCGAAGGCGATCGCCAACGGGCTTCCGCTGTCGGCACTCGTGTCGAGTCGGGACCTCCAGGAGCGTTGGGGGCGGGGTGCCCACGGATCGACATATGGCGGCAACCCCGTGGCGTGCGCGGCAGGTGTGGCGGTCCTCGAGACGATCCGCGACGAGGGGCTGATCGCGAATGCGGAGGCCCGGGGGGCAGAGCTGCGCGCGGGTCTCGCGAAGATCGCCGCCGAGGACGAGCGCATCGGCGACATCCGGGGGCCGGGGTTGATGGTCGGTGTCGAATTCGTCCGCGACCGCGCGACCCGCGAGCCCGACGGCACCTTGCCCGACGAGCTGATGGCGGTCTGCGCCGATAACGGGCTACTGGTCCTGACGTGCGGCCGACGCCACGAGGCCGTCCGCTGGATACCGCCGCTGGACGTGACGTCGGCCGAGATCGCCGAGGGCGTCGAGATCTTCGGGGAGTCGCTCGCCTCGATCGGTTGAGCCCCTTGGCGCTCGCGGGTCGTCGCCTCACAGTCGACGAAACGTGCCTCGAGCGCACGACACGCCCGAAGATCGCCCGCGGCGTTGACTCGCAGTCGACGAAACGTGCCTCGCGTGCCGAAATGTCTCCACGAAGCCGCGATTCGTTGAGTCCCACGCGACGAATCCGGCGCCGAGGCGTTGAATCGAGCCTCCGGACGGTAACGGCGGCCGATTTCGTTGACTCGCAGTCGACGGACCGCCGGCCCGGGTCGGGACACCCCTTGACCCTCACGATACGTAAGGGTGTACGACGACATCCGACCTGGTTTGGCGGTCTTCGTGCGCGACGCGATCCGCGCGCGGGTGGCGCTCGAATGCGCCTGACCTACACGCGGTGCGGACGCAGGCGGCGTCGCGTGCGCCAGGCGCCCAACGCGAATCCCGCAATCGTCAGCGGTTTTCGCTGAGGAACCGCATCACGTCATCGAGCCGGAAGCGGCGGTCGCCCCGCTTGCAGACTCGATAGAAGGGGAGCTCGCCGCGGTCCCCGAGTCGCTTGACCGTGTTCACGTGCAGGTGAAGCATGTCGGCGACTTCGGTAGCGGTGAGCATCGGTCCAAGTTCATTGACGGCCATCGCTGCCATGTCGTTCGTAGCCTCGCTCTGCAATCGATTCGATGGGTTTGGTCTCACGTAGTGCTCAGGGGTAGAGTTGGTCCCGCTGCGTGCCAGAGCGTACGGGTGGCGAGTGCCCGTCGCCAAGCCGTACTTTGGTCCGTCGGTGGCGGTACTCGGAGACGTACCATCGCGGCGTGGGTGAACGGTTGGCCGCAGCGCTGGAGTTCCCCCGGCCGTCACGAGCGACCCTGCCGATCGGCGCGATCGCCATCGCAGCGATCGTGCTCGCGACACTCGTCATCGCCACACTCGAAGCGTGGACGACCATCCCGGACGGTTCCGCCGTATACCTTGTGGCCGTCGTCATCGTCGGTTGGATCGGCGGGACGTGGCCGGCATTGGCGACGGCGATCGGCTCCTTCCTCGTCTACGACCTGCTGTTCACCGAACCGCGCTTCTCCCTCGTCGTCGCGGACCCCGTCGAGCTCCTGAACCTCGTCCTGGTCCTGATCGTGGCGTTGGCGGTCGGGCGACTGGCTGCCGTTGGTCGCGAGCGGGCCACCGAAGCCGACCGGCGAGCGACGGAAGCCACCGCGTCGTTCGCCATCAGCCGCCTGATCGCTACTGCCGACTCGACCGCATCGATCCTCCCGGCTGTCGTCGAACGCCTGACGCGTGACGTGCCGCTCGATCGCGCATGGGTGACCCTCGAGGCATCAGGCAATGACCGAACCATCGCGGACAGCGGGGCGGGGCCGCTTCCGACCTCGACCGTCATCACGACCCTCATCCGGACGCCGGGTGATGCGCCGGCGAAATGGGTCCGCGCCCACGATCCGACCGGGCACCGGGATGCGACGTCGGCGGGCGCACGAACCGGAGGCACCGATCCGACCGGGACGCGCGCGACCGCCCTGACCACGAACGACGGGGAGCGGGCAGCCAGTATCGTCCGGGTCAAGCTCGAGACGGCAGGCATGGTCCTGGGATCGCTGTGGGGGTCCGTACGCCGCAGCGGGACCGGCCTCGACACGGCAGGCACGCGGCTCGTCTCCCTGGCTGCCGACCAGATCGCCCTCGCCCTGCGGCGAGATCGGCTCCGTGACGACGCCGTTCGAGCTGAGGTCGCCCGCCGGAACGACGCATTCAAGTCGGCCCTCGTCGACTCCGTCTCCCACGACCTTCGAACCCCGCTCGCCAGCATCCGGGCGACTGCCGGGAACCTGGCGGACCCCGCGGCGGAGATGACATCGGCCGAGGTCCGTACGGCTGCGGGCTCCATCGACGCTGAAGTCGAGCGGCTCGACCGCCTGGTACGGTCGGTCCTCGACCTCAGCCGGATCGGCTCCGGGACGTTGACGCCCGATCTCGAGGTCCACGACGTCGCCGTCCTCGTGGACGCGGCCGTCACCCGGGCGCGGCCGATGCTCCAGCCGCGCACACTCACGGTCGACGGACCCGCCGAGCCACCGCTCGTCCTTGTCGACGCGGTCTTCCTCGACACGGCGCTCGCAAATATCCTCGACAACATCGCCCGGCACACGCCGCCGGCGACTCGTGTCGAGATCACCGTCAGCCGGCCGGCGCCCGGTAGCGTTCGACTGACGTTCGAAGACGACGGCCCGGGCGTCCCGACCGAGGACCTTGCTGGCATCTTCGAGCGCTTCCGTCGCGGCGCGACGCGGTCATCCGGGGCGCGCCACGGAATGGGCATCGGGCTGTCGATCGTCCGCGGGATGACGGAAGCGATGGGTGGAACCGCGACTGCCGCTCGCAGCCGACTCGGCGGGCTCGCCGTCCTGATCGAGCTGCCGGCAGCATCCGCTCCGCCATCCGACGAGCCGGCATGACCGAGGCGTCCGGCGCACGGATCCTGATCGTCGAGGACGACGCCGCGACCAGGGCCTCGGTCGTCGCGAATCTCGAAGCGCACGGCTATCGCGTTCTCGAGGCGAACGATGTGGCGGCCGCCCTTCACTCGTGGGAGGCGGGCCGACCGGACCTGATCCTGCTGGACCTCGGCTTGCTCGACGGCGACGGCTCTACCGTGATCCGGCGAGTCCGGCGCGATGCCACCACACCGATCCTGGTGTTGAGCGCGCGGGGTGCCGAACCCGACAAGGTGACCGCCCTCGAGGCCGGTGCCGACGATTACGTGACGAAGCCGTTCGGGCTTCCAGAGCTCCGAGCTAGGGTGGCCGCCCTGCTCCGCCGCGCCGGTGGTCCGGCCGCAGATGTCACCGGCGTCGTCCGGCTCGGCCCGATCGCAATCGACCTCGCACGCCGCCAGGTACTCGTCAACGGCTCCCCGCTCGATCTCACCCCGCGGGAGTACGAGCTCCTCAAGACCATGGTCTCTATGCCCGGCCGGGTGCTCACCCGCGGCCGTCTCCTCCGTGCGGTGTGGGGAACCTCGTACTCCTCCGAGGCGCACTACCTGCACGTGTACGTGAGCCGGCTGCGCCGCAAGCTTGACGCTGCGGATCCGACTGGGGCGGCGAGCGGCCTCATCGTGGCCGAGCCGGGTGTCGGCTATCGGATCGGCGAGAACGACCCGCGAGCTTGAGTGCTTGTTGAGCGTCGCGAGCCGCGGTTGAGTCAGGGCCTCTTGGAGGCCGGACCTACGTTGGTCACATGGAGATCGAGTCACCCATCCTGTTCCCACGCCCGACGAGCGACGTTGCCGGGCCGGAGCTCGCCGAGATCGACGCAGCCATCGCCCTCGTCGCCAGCGGTCTCGCCACCCGCGTGTGCCTGGTGAGCCTCATGCACGTTGACGCGATCGCGGCGACCGGCCTCGTACACGCCCAGGCCGCCGGTATCAGTTTCCGGCTGGATCGGAACGGCGACGCAACGTCAGTCACGATCGGGCCGCGCGCCTGACCGCATCGTTGAAACACTCACGCTCATCGCCCACGGCTGACCGCGAGCGCGCGGTCGCGGGCCGGCACCTGGCTGACCGCCGGATCCGCGTCGACCGTCCCGTGTCGCCGTGGTTCCGCTACGTCGGAAACGATGTCCTGACGGCACGGCCGGCGGCCATCGCCCCGCCCGACCGCGTCGGACGTGTCCTCGCGCGGGCACGCCGGACGGCGTTCGGGCGCCCTCTCGCGAGCGACGAGGAAGCCGGCGAGCGTCTGTCGATCCCAAGCGCCTTGGCCGTATTCTCGAGCGACAACCTTTCCTCGGTGGCATACGCGACCGAGGCGATCATGTTCACGCTGCTCGCAGCCGGCACGTCCGCATTCTGGCTGACGATCCCGATCTCGGTCGTTATCGTCTCGGTCCTGGCGATCATCGTCGTGTCGTACCGACAGACCATCCGGGCGTATCCGAACGGCGGCGGAAGTTACATCGTCGCCAAGGACAACCTCGGACCGATGGCGGGGCTCGTCGCGGCCGCCGCGCTTCTCGTGGACTATGTTCTGACCGTGTCGGTGAGTGTCGCGGCCGGCATCTCAGCACTGACCTCGGCGTTCCCCGATGCACTCGGCGACAGCCGTGTGTGGCTTGCCGCCGTGAGCATCGCTGTCGTTGCTCTCGTCAACCTCCGCGGCATTCGCGAGAGTGGCTCGATATTCGCGATCCCGACCTATGTCTTCCTGGTCTCGATGTTGGCGCTGCTCGCCCTGGGGGCTGCGCGCGCGGTGCTTGGCGATCCTCCGCAGGTCACGGGCGTCACCCCGGTCGTCGTTCCACCGGAGGCGCTTGGGCTTCTCCTGCTGATGCGGGCGTTCGCGGACGGGTGCAGCGCCATCACTGGAGTCGAGGCCGTGTCCAACGGCGTGCCTGCCTTCAAGCGACCTGAGGCGCCGCACGCCCGCACCACGCTCACGATCATGGGCGTGCTCGTCGGGATCATGTTCCTCGGCACGTCGTACCTTGCCGGCGTCAGCGGGGCCGTGCCGACGGAGCACGAGACGGTGATCTCGCAGATCGGTCGCGCGGTCTTCGGGACGGGCGTCGCCTACTACGTTCTTCAGTTCTCGACCATGGGGATCCTTGTCCTCGCCGCGAACACGTCGTTCGCCGACTTCCCGCGGCTGGCCTCGCTCCTGGCTCGCGATGGCTACATGCCGAGCCGCTTCGCCTTCCGGGGCGAGCGGCTGGCGTTCAGCACGGGGATCGTCGCGCTGGCGGTGCTTTCGATCGTGGTCGTGGTGGCTTTCGGTGGGCGCGTGGAGGCCCTCATCCCGCTGTATGCCATCGGGGTCTTCACCTCGATCACGCTGTCGCAAGCGGGTATGGTCGTCCACTGGTGGCGCGGCCATGGAGACGGCTGGCGTCGAAGCATCGTGATCAACGGGGGCGGCGCCTTCGCGACCGCGATCGTGACGGTCATCTTCGCAGTCGCCAAGTTCGCTCTGGGTGCCTGGCTGGTCGTCGTGATCATCCCGATCCTCGTCGCGATGATGCTGTTCGTCGGCCGCCAGTACAGCAGGCGGCGGGTGGAAACGGAGGTGGCGGCAGCATCCGTGATCGGTCCGCCCCACCGCCATCAGCGAGTGATCGTGCCGGCGTCCGATGTGACCCGCGACGTCGTGCAGGCGATCCGGTTCGGACACACGATGTCCGACGACGTCAGCGCAGTCCACGTCACCGACGACCTCGCGGCCGGAGAGCGGATTCGCGACCGATTCGCGCGACAGCTCCCCGGCGTGCCACTCGTGATCGTCGAGTCGCCGTACCGTTCTCTGGTCCGGCCCCTCGTCAGGTATCTCGAACACACGGCCGAGCGCTCGAGCGATGACTTCGTGATCGTCCTGCTCCCCGAGTACGTGCCTCGCCATTGGTGGGAGCGGCTGCTGTACAACGAGAACGGCCGCCGGATCGAGCATTCGCTGCTGGGACATCCGAACGTGCTGGTCGCCGCGGTCCCGTACCGGCGCGAACGCTGAACCTGGCCGCGCCGGCACGCCGGCCACCGGTCGCGAGCGCGATGCCCCGGCGCTCAGCCGCCGCGGACGATCCTGCGCGCGTCGCGAGTGACCCGCAGGAATTGCGTGAAATGGCGCCACGGCCGGATGTGGCTCGATTCCCCGGCGTAGATCGTCCGGATAGGCACGTCTGCGATCGGCAGTCCAAGGGCGAGGCAGCGGGCGATCATCTCGACTTCGAATTCGAAGCCCGCCTCGTTGCTGTCCAGAAGCGCAGTCATCAGGCGGCGCCCGATCAGGCGGTAGCCGGACTGATTGTCTGGGACGGTGCGGCCGACGGCGGCGGAGAAGACCCACCCGCCGACCGTGTTCGAGACGCGCCGGACGAGTGGCATCGACGCGAAGTCGCGCCTTCCGACCACGAGCTCGGGCCGCGCCGCTGCGAAGGCCGCCAGGAACGCCGGGATGTCCTCGGGGTCGTGCTGACCATCGGCGTCGAGTGTCACGACGGCGTCGGCGCCGCTTGCGAGCGCGTGCCGGAAACCGGCGCGAAGCGCGGCACCCTTACCCGCGTTCGGCACCTGACGGAGGACGGTCGCGCCGGCCGCCTCCGCCTGGAATGCCGTATCGTCGGTTGAACCATCGTCCACGACCACGACCGGGAGGTAGGCGCGGGTAGCCGTGACGACGCCACCGATCCATGGCGCTGCCTGATATCCCGGGATCAGCGCGAGGACGGATGCGGCGTCGTCCATGGTCGCAGTATCGCGGCCGGCTCACCCCGCGTGCGCGGTCGCGCCCGGCCCGACAACACCGGGAACCGCGCCGATGGCCGAGTCAGAACGGACCTCGGACCCGGCCGCCGCGACAGGACCGATGCTGCTGAAGACCCGCACCGCGAGAACCGCGCTCCCCACCGAGATGAGGCCGAAGACGACCATGGGCGCAAGCTGTGAGACGCCGGTCGCCGACCACTCGACGGCCATCATCGCGGCGATCCCTGCACCGAGCGCCATCCCCTTGACGACCACGATCGACGACAGGAGATACCCGACAGCGAGTCGCCGGTGGACGGTCACCGCCGTGATCAGCGCGAGCGGGACGAGGATTCCCAGGTCGAACGCCTGGACGACGAGCGTGGTGCCGCCGTTGAGCTCGGGGACGTTGGCCGCACCAAAGGTTCGAGCGATGAGCGGCAACCACATCCCGCCGAGCAGGACCGCCATGAAGACGCCGAAGCCGATGATCGCCCGGTGCGGGAAATGCCTTGTCACACGCGAGCGAAGGTCCGCGACGTTGATGCCGCTGAGGAGCACCGCGAGTGCCGTGAGGCTCAGCGCACCGATGGCGACGTACACGCCAAAGAGCGGACCGTACGCGAGCGCCATGGCGTACTCGAAATACTGGTAGACGAAGTAGGCGAGGATCCCCGCGGCGAAGAGCGCCGCCCGAAGCGATCCACGACGCACGAACGGCAGCGTCACGAGCAGGGCCGGGACGACCAGGAACAGCGTCACCGCGTCCCAACCGACGCCTTCGGCGGCGAACGCTTTGCCGTTGTACCGGTACATGCCGCCCAACAGGGTGTCCACGGTGTCGCCACGCACGGTCGTGAAGCGATTTGGTCGCGAGATCGCCCCGAAGGAATACGCCGGCGCCGGACGCGACTGCGGTGAGCGCCGCGATCAAGGCGAGCAGCGCGACGAGCCACCCTGGCGACCGTCGGTCCGAGGTTGTTTCGATAGTCAGATCGGTCATTGCCATACCTCCGCTCAACACGATGCGGAAGTTGGCGGCTCGTGAGTAGGGTCTTCGGTCAGGAGCAGCCGTGCGGACCGGACCTAAGCGCCCAGACCGAATGATCCGAGCGCGAAAACGGCGCGAGGAGGGTGCCCCGCACCGTTAGTCGACGAGCAGGCCTCAGTCCGGGTTGTCGGAGTTTTCGGAGCGGCGCAGCCACGATCCGATCGGTCGCAGCGAAGGCACCGAATGGATGACCGCGCCCGAGCTCCGTGGCGTCACCTTCTGCCCGACACCGACCAACGGGTCGGATTCCGGGTCTTCCTCGGCCGAAGCATCAGCATCGGGCTCGCCCGGCCGGGCAGCGGCCTTCGCCACGGTCGTTTCCGCGACGCCGACCATCTGGCCTTCGGATCCCGACGGGGCAGCGACGTCGTCGACCGCGATCGGCTCGGCCGCCGCCACCGCGACTGGGCTGTCGACATCTTCAGCTGCGATCGCGGTCTCGTCGTCGCTGGCTTCGCCCTCCCTCGGAGACTGGCCGTCGGGCTGATCGGAGGACTGCACCGACTCCGGCTCCGCGTCCTTGACATCGTCCTTCGCGCGCGCGACGGCGATCGGCCCCGAGCCGTTAGTGGACGCATTCGACACTCCGCCGGATGAGACGCCCTCGAAGGTCGGGAAGGGCGGCAGATTGGCGGCCGCCTGGGCGATGGCGATGGGGTCGGATTCGACGTCGAGCCGGGCGAAGAAGCGGTCGACCTCCTCGTGATACGCCCCGACGGCGGCCTCGACGGCCGCGATCTCGCTCTCGACGGACGTGTGGTGCTGTTCGAGCCGTCGCTCGAGCTCCGTCTTGCGCGCGGCGATTCGGCGCTCGCGCTCGAGCCGGATCCGCTCGATCTCGGCTGTCGCCCATCCTTCAATGCCCTTGACGTCGCGCTCCGAAAGGTCGCGGAACTCGGCCGCCTGGGCGGTCTCCCGTTCTCGGATCGCGTTGACGTGCGCCTTGTGGCGCTCGTCAGCTGCCTCGGTGATCCGACGTCGCTGGGCTCCTACAGTCGCCTGCATCGCGCGTGCGAGGTCGGCGAGGAACTCCGAACCTTCGTCGCTCCCGTCGGGAGCGTCGGCCGCGCCGTGCGCGATCGCGCGCGTGCCGTCAGGTTTCCCGTGCTTTTCAGTCATGCCACCAACCTCGTCGCCGCAGCGGGGTACGGTCTCGGTACCTCCGTCAAGTCCAGGCGGGGGGTGGATGGTACTGCTCGCCCCAGGCACCGGCAAGGGGTCGCCGCGTCGATGCATACGAAATCGGAGCCCGGGCTTCGAGCTCGCCGGCCGTCACCGTCACTCGGCATCGCAGGGAGTCACTGGCGCCCCCGGCAGGATTCGAACCTGCGACCTTCCGCTTAGAAGGCGGCTGCTCTGTCCACTGAGCTACGGGGACGCTGTTAGCGGCTCAGTTCACGCACGAACGTGTCGGTTTGAGGATCGTATCCCGCTCTCTACTGTCAGCACGTCCGTCGAGCGCCTAACGATGAGGGCGGCAATGACCACGAAGACGGTCTCTACGTACGTTCCTGGGCCCTCTGTCGAGTCTACGTGACTCGTTCACGCAGCACCTCAGCCCGACCCGCCATCCCAGCTTCCGCTCGAGATCAGTCGCATTCGGGCTCGGACCAGTGGTCGCAGTCGGGGTTCCCGTGGTCGGCTCACTGGGCCGATACGCTGGCTCCCCTCTTGACGGCGACCGTCACGGAACGAGGCTTCGTGGGGGAGCCTGCGGCCCCCGAGCGGATCAGCGATAACAAGACATCAGTCCGTTCGCCGTTCATCGCACCTGCTCGCCAAGTAAACCGCCCACCGACAAGCGCGACGTAACGATCGAGCCCGACGACGTCAAATGGGACTAACCAAGGACGCGGACCAATGTCGGTCGGTGATGCCACAGGGCCACAACGCTGAATGAAAGTGTGACAGTCCCGAGCCAGCTGACCGCAAGCACGACAATCGCCGGCAGCGAGGTGGTCCCGAGGGTGGTCCGGAACAACAGAACGAACACCAAGTGCACGAGGTAGACGCCGAACGTCAGCGTCGCGGCAGCCGCAAGGGGCCGATGCCAGCGATCGCCGATGTGCACGGAACGGACGAGGCACAGGAGCCCGATCGTCTGCAGGAAGGTGAGCGGACCGCTATAGGCCATCTCCCAGCGGTCATATCCGATCAGCAGTTCCGCAACGACGAGACCCACCGTCGCTCCGAGGAACAACAACGTGGAGATCTGCCTCTGGGGCGGATCCATCGAAAGCAGCACGAAGCCCAGGATCGCGTAGCCGACCGCCCACCCGAACCCTGCCCAGCTCAGGCTCGTCTCGAAGGCTTCAACCAGCCCGTACGGCAGGATCAAAGC